>CAVUZC010000013.1:0-120290 GCA_963745965.1 uncultured Acidobacteriota bacterium | reverse complement strand
GGAGGGATTCGAACCCCCGATAGCCTTACGACTATGCCTGATTTCGAGTCAGGTGCATTCAACCGGGCTCTGCCACCTCTCCGTTAGGCTCGCCATTTTTCACGAGACTGGGGCACACGGGCTACTTCTTCTAGTCTAGCTCCAGTTTACGAAATACGGTGGCGAAAAAGCGAAGAACCCGCTCCAGGATGCGCTTTGGAACGGATCAGCTTGTATAGCCTAAATCGACCCAATCAGGCTTGCCGGTAGCCATCGAGCGCAAATAGGCGGTACAGCGCTTGCTGCGTGGGGTCCATCTCTGTGAGGGTCGTCTTCAGCTGTGGTCGCCCGGGGGAGCCGGACTTGCCTGCGGCTGGAAACAGATTAGTCACTTCCTGGATTCCGCCGAGGGTCTTGAGCAGCGCATGCATGCTCAGCGACAAACCGCTGTTCGCCGCCCGGCGCTGCAACAGGCTTCCCAGGACCAGCGCCAGCACACAGTACAAGGCGTGGACCCGTATCTTGGAATCAGTCCAATGGAACATGGGCTCCCAACCCAGGAAGCACGGATCCTTCATGCTCCGGAAGGCATCCTCGACGTGCGACTGACTGCGATAGCCCAGAACAATCTGTTCATTGCTCCAGTCCTTCTGGTCGGTGAACAGTATCCGTTTCCCTAACTGCAGCTTGATGCGGGCCCAGGCGGCAGCATCCGTGTGGTAGGTGATTTTTAGATTCCTTCCCTCTCCTGTCACCGCTACCGGAAGAATCTTGTGGATGTGTTGGCCGGAACAGATTTCCTTCACCTGCTTTTCAAGACTCTCGCGGGTATAGCCTTTTCCCTTGGCGCCCGGTCTTAGCGAGCGCCGCAGCTTTGCCTGCAGTTCTTCCAGCGCCCGCCGCTTTTTCCCCAAGTGCTGTTCGATCCCCCGGATCTGCTTGCGCTGCAATTCCGGGCTGAAGGTGACCACCAGGGTACGTTCCTGTTCCCAGACCACACGGTTTAGCCGCAGCGCCAGTACCGGCTCCAGACGCGTGTCCTTGAGGGGCTCGAACTTCTTCAACGGAATCGCCAGCAGATCGGAGTAGTGTGTCGGGACCAGCGAACCCACAAAATGGAAGCCGCTGGCATCCAGGATCTCCTGGTTGCTTGCCGAGTTGTTGCCTTTGTCGAAGACAAGGGTAATCGACTGGCACTGCTGTGCCAGCACCTTGTAGCGCTGCGTCAGCTCTTCCAGTGCATCGCGAAAGCTCACGCTGTCATGCTGATTGCCCGGATAGACCTTCCACAAAAGGGGGACGTGAAAGTCGACGCTCACCAGCAGCGCCAGGCCCACGATGCGCAGGTCCTCCCGTTTGCTCTTGGCATGACCCCGCTGCGGTAGTTTGCTGGTGTTCTCGGTGTCGATGAAGGTATCAAAGTTCGTGCAGTCGAAGATGAGGCTGTTCAGGTCGAGTTGGAACCTTTCCAGCAACCGCCGTGTCAACGCTTCGCTGATGGCCGAGATCTGGTTCTCTCCCAGCAACTCCATGTTGTCCCAGAAGCGTTGCGCAGAGAACTGTTCGGCCGAAACACCCAACCACCGTGGCAGTGGCGTCGCGCCCAGCCAGGCGGGCATCTGCCGCTTGCTGGTTGGGGCCAGGCAGCGGTTTATGGCTGCCACCAGCATGTACTGGCCGAGAGAGGGTCCCTGGTGACGCTTGGGGGCGTGTTCGTCGATGAGCTCGACCAGACGGATCTGCTGGGCCAGATCATAGAGGGCGGCAACGCCGCCGAACTGGGTCAGGCGGGCGCGGATTGGTTCTGCGTGTGGTTGCTGGAAGCGCCGAAGCAAGCTATCTGCTGTGCCCAGATACTGGAGGACAACGGGGCGCGGGCGGCCGTTTACGCGGCGCGACTCGACGAGGTAGTAATAGGGGTGTCCGTGGATAATCTTGCGCTGGATACTGGCCACGGAGTTTAGTGTATACCATACTTAGTAGACGTCAACCCGGATACCACTGCATGTGGAACCAGAGTTATAAACCTCGGAAAAACGGTCAAAGCATCGGCATTCGACGCAGCAGGCACCCTTGGCCTCACCTGTCCCTCGCGAATCTGCCCCCTAATGATTTAGTGTATACATTTTACTGGCCCGCCGCGACGCCTTCGCCGTGTCTCCCCCAGTTCGGCCGAACATGAGAAAACTCGCGCTGGGAGCGGGCTTTCCCGATCGCCAGGCCTACATCGCGGCCGATCGGATCAGATCACTGAAAAACTTTAGAGGCTATTTCGTAAACTGGAGCTAGTTGCAAACCTCGGTTCGTGGCAACGCGCACATACGTCATGCGTTAACCGGAAACCGACTATGATGAAAGGCGGATCATGGGCCCCGGCAGGCGAAGCGCGCAACGTCAAATTGATGCCGCTGATCGTTCCGTGCAGTACTTCCGGCGGATGAATGTGGCTCACTCCACGATCCGCTGACGGCAGTTCGGGAGGAAGGAATGATTCCACAAACGAAAAGCAGCCGATTCCACTTCGTCCTCAAGCAGCCGCTTCTTCTCACCGTGCTTTTGTGTTGCACGGGGGCCGCAATCCTTCTTTGGCGAGCGTGCGAACCGGTCGCAGGCCAGACGCGCGTCACGATTGAAGTCCGCAGCGCGGATTTCGTGAATGGCAGTTCGATCCCTCGCCGCTATACCTGCGACGGCGCCAACCTTTCGCCGCAGCTCGAATGGCAAACCCCGCCAGTCGGCGCAAAAAGCTTCGCCTTCGTGATGGACGATCCCGATGCTCCCAGCGACTTCGTTCACTGGATTGTCTACAACATCGCGCCCGGTGCGCATCAACTGCCCGAAGGCGCTTCGCCGCATGGCTCGCTTCCCGCGGGCTCTCAAGAGGGAGCCACCAGCTTCGGCCATTCGGAATACGGCGGCCCTTGCCCTCCGCCCGGCAAGCCCCATCATTACTTCTTCAGGCTATACGCGCTCGACCTTCGGCTCGATCTGCCGCCCGGCGCAACCAGGCAGCAGCTTGAAGCGGCGATGAACGGCCACGTCCTGGCGCAGGGACAACTAGTCGGCACCTATCAGCGAAGCGCGCACTAGATCGACGCTCGCAGCGCGCAACCGCGCGGCCTCGCAACAAGCTGAATCGGTCTCACGCCGCATCTCAACCGTAGAGCGGCACCGGGCATCGCCCGTTTACAATCACATTTCCGGTGGTTTTAGGGCCAGTGTTGCGCCTTGGGCCTTGGCCGGGGCCGCTCTTGGCGCGGTGCGGCGGACGTAAGACGGAGTGCGGCAACCTTGACGATGGAATTTCACATTGCGCGCAATGCGCGGGAACGCTACGGTTTCGCCGATGCGCTGTTCTCCTACAACGGCAATGTGATCCTGACCGATCTCCCCGCCTGCCGCAGATTCGCGCAGCGCATGAATATGGTGCGCGACGTCGAGAAGCATCCCGAGCTCGCCGTCCACGCAGGCCAGCTCTTCGCCATGGGCCTCATCGACGAAGCCAGCCACGCGCTCATCGCCCGCTATCGCCAGCAGTTCGATCCCCACGTGATGACCGCCGCCCTCGACTGGTTCGGCGCTCAGGTGGGTGAGGACCATCTCGACAAAATGCTGCTCGCCTTCGTCCGGCAGTTTCCCGGCCAGAGCGTAATAAGCGGCCTGGAAACGCCCGTCATGTGGCTCGCCGGCGAGTCCAACGGCTTTCCGCATCGCGCCGCCGCGCTTGAAGAACTGATGCTGCTCTGGGCGGCCAATCGCAACGAAGCGTTCAAGCCGTTTGGCGAGCTTTTCGACGACAGCGCTCTCGCCGAAAAAACCGTCTACCCCAAAGTCACGGCGCGTCTGCCCGAATATTTTGCGTCGCGCCCGCTCATCCCAATTCCCGGCGCAAAATCCATCAGCCTCCTCGATCTGTTGCGCGCGCCCGCGCTGCGCTCTCCCCGCTCCCTGAGCGACCAAATTGAGATCATCCGCGAGCTCTGGCGGCCGCTTCTCGGCGACAGCCTCGATCGCTTCCTCATCATGGCCGCCGAAATCCTGCGGGAAGAAGAGCTGGCCATCTGGGCGCAGTTCAACCCGCCCGGCACGCGCCGCGGCCCGCAGCAGTGGCCCTCACTCGCGAGCCAATCCGAAGTGCCGAATTTCGCCGAAGCCCAGCACGAGTACGAGCGCTTCTCACCCGATCAGGCCTGGATGCCCGGCGCAGTGCTTATCGCCAAGAGCAGCTACGTGTGGCTCGCGCAATTGAGCCGCAAATATTCGCGCCACATCGGCCGTCTCGACGAGATTCCCGACGAAGATCTCCAGGAGCTTGCCGACCGCGGCATCAATTCTCTCTGGCTCATCGGCGTCTGGGAACGCAGCCGCGCCTCGAAGACAATCAAGCAACTTTGCGGCAACCGCGAAGCTGTCGCTTCGGCCTACTCGCTCTTCGACTACAGCATTGCCGACGATCTCGGCGGCGAGCCGGCCTACATCACTCTCCGCGACCGCGCCTACCACCACGGCATTCGCCTCGCCAGCGACATGGTTCCCAACCATATGGGCATCGATTCGCCCTGGGTCGTCGAACACCCCGAGTGGTTCATTTCCCGCTGGGAATCGCCGTACCCATCCTACAGTTTTGAAGGCCCCGATGTTTCCTCCGACGCGCGCGTCGAAATTAAAATCGAGGACCACTACTACCAGCAGTCCGACGCCGCTGTCGTCTTCCGCCGCCGCGACAAAAGCTCTGGCGAAACCCGCTATATCTATCACGGCAACGACGGCACCAGTTTCCCCTGGAACGACACCGCGCAACTTGACTATCTCAATCCCGCGGTGCGCGAGCAGGTCATCCAGACCATTCTTCATGTCGCGCGCTTGTTTCCTGTCATTCGCTTCGACGCCGCCATGACCCTCGCCAAGCGCCACTTCCATCGCCTCTGGTTTCCCGGCTCCGGCTCGAGCGGCGCAATTCCTTCGCGCGCGGAGTACGGCATGAATCAGGCCGACTTCGATCGCGCCATGCCGCACGAGTTCTGGCGCGAGGTGGTCGATCGCGTCGCGCAGGAGGTTCCCGGCACGCTGCTCCTGGCAGAAGCCTTCTGGCTCATGGAGGGCTACTTCGTTCGCACCCTTGGCATGCACCGCGTCTACAACTCCGCGTTCATGATAATGCTGCGCGACGAAGACAACGCCAAGTACCGGTCTGTCATTAAAAATACCTGCGAGTTCGATCCCGACATCATGAAGCGCTACGTTAACTTCATGTCGAACCCCGACGAGCGCACCGCAATCGATCAGTTCGGCAAAGGCGACAAATACTTCGGCGTCGCCGTCATGATGTCCACCCTCCCCGGCCTGCCCATGTTCGGCCACGGCCAGATCGAGGGCTTCACGGAAAAGTACGGTATGGAATATCGCTGGCCGCGCTACCAGGAAGATACCGATCCCTGGCTCGTCGAACGCCACCAGCGCGAAGTCGCGCCGCTGCTCAAGCGCCGCTGGCTATTCGCCGAGAGCACACATTTTCTGCTCTACGATTTCTTCCAGCCCAACGGCTCAGTCAACGAAGACGTCTTCGCCTACTCCAACCGCAACGGCGGCGAGCGCGCCCTGGTCGTCTATCACAACCGCTATGCCGACGCGCACGGGACGATTGACTTCTCGGCGGCCTACGCTGACAAGGGATCGGGCCAGCTTCGCCAGCGCCGCCTTGCAGAAGGCCTTGGTCTGAGCGGCGATCGCAACGCCGTCATCGCCTGGCGTGACTCATTGAGCAGCCTTGAATATCTGCGCCGCGCTGCGCATCTGTATGACAGCGGCGTGACGCTGTCTCTCGGCGCCTACCAGTGCCACGTCTTTTCCGATTGGCACGAACTATATCCCACCGCCGAAAAGCCCTGGGACCGCCTCGCCGACGTGCTCAATGGCCGTGGCGTGCATGCGCTCGAAGAAGAGTTGGTGAACCTGGAACTCAAGTCCGTGCACGATGCGCTGCGCTGGTTCCTCGATCCCGCATTCGTGCGGCGCTTTGCCGACGTCGCGGATCGCGGAGCACCCGCAATGAATGCACCGCGTCCGACAGGCGACGACAGGCCAAAGAAAATCGAGCGCCAGCGCACTGAGTTTCTGAAAGACGCGTGGGTAAGCGCCGGGGCGCTCCTCGGTCAGAGCAAAACTCCAGAAGTCTCGCGCATCCGTCAAGTGCCTGAGCCTGCACCGGTGAACGACTCCAACGAAACCGTCGCGCTGGTGCGGGCATTCAACGCGCGGATGCGCGCAGCCATGCAGTTGCCTGCCGTGGAAGCGCTCTTCCCATCGCCGTGGCCCGCCGCTGCCCGCCGCGTGCTGCCCAGCCCCAGCCCGCAACTCACCGCAACGGAAATGTGGGGCCCGGTGCTTGCCTGGTGCCTACTCGATTGGCTCGCCGAATCGATCGATTCAGCCCAACCGCAGCGCACCGCCCTCGAGCTCTTCGATCGCCTCCGCCTGCGCGAGCCCTTGGGCCACGCCTTCACCGCCCTCGGTTTCGAAGGCGAGGAAGCATGGATCATTGCCGCCCGCATCAAGGTGCTGCTGCTCACGCGCGCAGGTGTCGGGAAGCCGCAGCAGACGGGGCCGGCGGCAGAACCGATCGTGGAAACAATCATCGAGAGCGGCGAAACGCGAAAGGGCACGACTTCAGTCGTGCCGCAATCGCTTCTCATTCGATCTGGGGCTTTAGCCCCTGAGGGATCTGTCCCCAGCCAGCCCGCGCTGGCTCCCGGCCTCTGGCTCGATCCCGACGTGCGCTGGCTCTGCGGCGTCCATGAAGCCGAAGGCCACTCCTACCTGATTCGCGAACTCTACGAAGAGTTGCTGTGGTGGCTGCTCCTGCCGAGCCTGCTCTGCCTTGCCGGCGAAAGCACGCGCAGCTGCACCGCAGCCGAAGAGTTGAGCAAGTCCCTGACCAGCGCTCTGAACGCCGCCGAGGCCGCCGGCTACCGCGTCGATACGCTGCTCGGCCCGCTTGCCGCGACTGAAAAGATTAAATCGTCCGCGCCTGAGAAAAACGCCGAACTTCCCGCACCCGAACCTCAGCCTGTCGAACCCACAGGCAGTCCTTCGGTTGGGGATCGGTAGCATCGATCCAGCCTTGGAGATGGCGTTAATCTGCCTCCTCTATTGGCTATTGGCTACTCCCTGCTACCTGTCCCTACCTCCCTGTACAATCACTTCAGGGTCGCCGTGCTCGGCTTACCGGCGCCATACTATCGATGAGCGAACTTGAAACAGTCAGTCCCCAGGCTCAGGCCAGCTCGCCGGCATGGGAACGAATCGAAAGGGCACGGCATCCTCAGCGTCCCTACCCCATGGAACTGATCGAGCGAATCTTCACGGATTTCAGCGAGATTCACGGGGATCGCGCCTTTGGCGACGACGAAGCCGTAGCCTGCGGTATGGCACGCCTGGGCCCCGACGAAGTCATGGTCGTCGGCAACCGCAAAGGCGGCACCACTAAAGAGCGCGTGCGCCGCAACTTCGGCATGCCGCATCCCGAGGGCTATCGCAAGGCTCTCCGCTGTATGAAGCTCGCCGAGAAATTTGGCCGTCCCGTCATCAGCTTCATCGATCTTCCCGGCGCGTATCCCGGCATGGGCGCCGAGGAGCGCGGCCAGGCCGAGGCCATCGCCCGCAACCTGCGCGAGATGTCGCGCCTGCGCGTGCCCACCATCTCGGTCATCAGCGGCGAAGGCGGATCGGGCGGCGCGCTGGCTCTCGCCGTCTCCGACCGGGTGCTGATCCTCGAGAACGCGCTCTATTTCGTCATCTCGCCGGAAGGCTGCGCCTCGATCATGTGGAACGATTCGAGCAAGAAGACTCTCGCGGCCGAAGCCCTGCGCATCTCCGCGCCCGAGGTTGCCGAGATCGGCTGCGTCGATGAGATCGTCTCCGAACCGCCTGATGGCATGCACGGAAATCGCGAAGACGGCTGCGGATTGCTTGGCGCAGCGCTCCGAAAAACCTCAACGGGCTCAAATCCGTCCCAATCGACATTCTGGTCGCCTCGCGCCAGCAAAAGTTCCGCAACATCGCGCAGTTCTACACGGAAGGCTGATTGCCGAGTGCGAACGGCGTGAATGCCTTAGTTTCAATGGAAACTTTACGGGAGGAGGTTTTGTAACAAGGGCACGGCTTTAGCCGGGCCGAAAGTGTTGCAAAACGAGTGCGGGCTTTAGCCCCTGCTGAAATCTCCTGCAAGAAATGGTTGAGTGTTTGCGCCGATTCGGCATTTTCTTTGGCCCGAAGAGCTGAACCTTTTGTACCGAGAATTTTCTGAAAGTGCAGACAATCGTCATGACTGGAACCCCCAAAAACCTGCGCTTCCCACGGCCCGCTCCCTCCCTCGCCCCCACTTCAATCCGCGCATCCAATCCGAGGTGCGAATGACCGATCCCACCTACACCGGCGGCCGGCTGCGTGCCTACCTCGAATTCCTTGCTGCGTTCATTTATTACTTTTTCGCGCGCGCCCTCGCGTTCCACGGCGCCCGCGGCCTCGTAAGCGACGCATGGATTCCCCTGGTCGAGCAGGCCATGCTGGTCTTTCTGCTCGTCATCGGCTACTCCGCCCTGGGTTTCTGGGCCGACGGTCAAGTTCATCCCGTCCGCGAACAGGGCCTGCCGCTTCGCCCCGGATTCGCGCAAGAAACCGGGCTGGGCCTCGCAACCGGTTGGGCCATCGCCCTCGTCTGCGTTCTTCCTCTCGCGATATTCGGCGGCATCGCTATCTCCATCACGCTGCCGGCCTCGGCCTGGGGCTGGTTCATTGCAGACGCCGCATTCTTCGCGCTGCTAACTCTGGCCGAGGAGATTGCCTTCCGGGGTTACGCCTTCCAGCGCTTCGTCGGCGCCGTTGGCCCCGTGGGAGCGGCCCTCGGCTTTGCCGCCATCTACGCCATCCTGCAGGCCCTCATCCCGGGAGCCAGCCATGCCAGCCTCGCCGTCTCCTTCGTGCTCGGCCTCGTCCTCTCCGCGTGCTATCTGCGCACCCGTGCCCTGTGGGTCAGTTGGGGGCTCAACTTCGGCTGGAAGGCCACCCGCGCCCTGCTCTTCGGTCTCTCCGTCAACGGCCTCACCAATCATTCGCCCGTGGTCGAAGGCGATCCCATGGGCCGGCTCTGGTTGAGCGGCGGAGCCTTCGGCCTCGACGGCAGTTGGCTCAGCTTCTTCGTGCTTCTCGCGGCGTTGCCCGTCGTCTTCCGCCTCACGCGCGACCTCAACTATCGCTACAACACCCCGGTCATCATTCCCGGCGGCATGCCCGTCGATCTCGACGCCATCTCCCGCGCCCAGCACGAAGCCGCGATGGGCACGCAAGCGCCCGCCGCACCCACGCTGGTGCAAATTGGAAATGCAGGGAACGAGGGAACAAGGGACCAAGGGGCCAAGAAAACAGGGACCGAGGGGCCAAGCGGCCAGCCGACGCAGCCAACAGCCAACAGTTGACACCAAGCGGCCACCTCGGGCGGCAAACAACAACCATCGGACATCTAACTGCTCAAATCAGGAGCCAGAGGCGCAAGCCGCCTTCTTGTTTCCTTGGTCCCTTATTCCCTCGCTCTCCGGTAGCGGAAAGCATCTTGCCATTTCACCCCAAATGGGGCTAACGTTTGCGTAACGCTATCTGCCGGATGACGTGCGATCCCATGGGAGGTACCCCCATGAAACGGCGCTTCCAACAAATCGTCTCAGCTGGGTCAACGATCGCCAAGCGACGCATCGTTCAGTACCTCGCCACTGCCTGTGTGCTGGCAGCCACGCTCGCCGCCGCGCCCAGCGTTGCTCAGGTGCTCACCGTCGATACCAGCGGCAATGGCCCGGTCGCTACCACTGGCCCAGTCGACCGCCGCTATGCGCAAATCGAGCCCACGCACGTCCAGCTCAGCAAAACTCCCCTTGATCCCAAGACCCGCTTCGAACTTGAGCGCGCGCTCCAATCCGAGCAGGGTTTCGCCAACCGTCCGTTTCCCCGCGGCCACAAAGGGCTTACTCTCCAGGCCAACGGCAAGCTTCAGCCCGCTGGCGCGGCCTACCTGAACATGGTCATCAGCGAAGGCCTCTCCGCCAAGCCCGGCTCGCGCGTCGTCGTCAGCAACGTTAGATTCGACCATTCCAGGATCATCTTCGATCTCGACGGAGGCCCAGACGCCAAGCATCGTTTCCTGAGCCACCTGCAGGTCAACCTCGGCGACCCGGGTCTGGAGGATACAGGTCTCGACCCCACTCTCGCGAACCCCAACGGCGAACCCGCCGGCGCCCGCATCACGCTCACATTTCCCGGCGGCATTCCTGAGCTTACCCCGGCCCAGCTCAAGGCGCTCATCGCCCCGCTCATCTCCTTCGATGTGAAGTCCCCCATCCAGGCCTTCACCGATACGCTGCCCACCCCGCTGAAGAGCGCCATCCTCGACCACAAGGTGCTCGTCGGCATGACCACCGATATGGTGATCTTCGCCAAGGGCCTGCCCAACCGCAAAACCCGCGAGATGGACGGCCAGATGCCCTTCGAAGAGTGGATCTACGGCACGCCCCCCGCGGAAGTTGACTTCGTGCGCATCAACGGCAACCGCGTCATCCGTCTCGAGATCGCGCGCGACGCCGAACCCCTCCAGATCTTCACCAAGGACGTAGTCTCCGCGATGATGACGACCGATGAGAATCGGGAGGTCCTGGCCCAGGCCACCACCCGCACCGTGCGCGAGGGCGACGTCGAAACCGATCCCAATCGGCAGGCCCCCACCGCGCCCCCCACCCTTCGCAATCCCGGCGAAAAGCTGCCCGACAACAGCAACGGCAACAGCCAGGGCGAGATGCGCCCCGTGCAGTTCCCTAAGCCGCACCCAGACGACCAGCCCGGCGCCGACCCGGACGAGCAGCCCGCCACCCCAGCGCCCGCCAGCCAGTCCACGCAAGCCTCCTACCCGCAAGGGCAGGGAACCGCAGGATCAGCTCCGGCCAACGGCTCGCAGCCGCCCACCACAAACAATACGCAGCCCTCCGCCAGCGGCTCTCAGCCGCAATCCGCCCCAGCCAAAGCCTCTCCCGCGCCCTCGAGTAGTCAGCAGCCTCCGAGCACCAGCCAGTTGGTTGCCCGCAGATCCTCCTCGCAGCCTAATTAGTACCGCCGGTCTCCTGACCGGCTGTCGTGCGGGCCTCCCGGCCCGCACGCGTTAGCCGCGCGTACAAATCTGTGCCGCCTGACGCCCGCGCCCATTCATATAAACTGGAACCAGCGAGTCCCGTTCGCTCCGGGCGCCGGAACGAACCAGCACCGCGCCGTTGAAGCCGTCCGCGCTGCGGATGCGAGCAGAGACACTCAATCAAGGAGAACCACCCCACCCATGGCCAAAATTGCCAAGACCGGCGACCGCAAGAAAGTGATGGACACCACCAAGTCCACCGATTGTCCCAAGTGCTCCAAACCCACGCGCATCGTCAAGCGCGTCAAAGACCGCGAGCGCGGCATCCCCGGCGGAATCTACATCTCGTGTTCCGCATGTGACTTCTACGAAAAGCTCTAGTCCGACGTCCCGCAGATTCGCGCCAAAAACGCATTGTCATCCTGAGCGAAGGTCGCCGCGGCGACCGAAGTCGAAGGAGCTGCGGTTGCTTTTCAACAAACCTCGGCAAAACCACACCAGCTTTGCGTAAGCTCCGAATCATCCCCAAAGCCCGGCCCCGCACCGGGCTTTGCCCTGATCACTGATCACTAATCACTAACCACTGATTTACGATAAAAACCAAGAGGAGGTTTTTCCATGTCATCTATCTACGACATCCCCGTCGCAAAAATTTCCGGCGATCCCGCGTCGCTCGCCGAGTTCAAGGGTAAGGTCCTGCTCGTCGTCAACGTCGCCTCAAAGTGCGGCCTCACTCCGCAGTACGAAGGCCTCGAAAAGCTTTACGAGCAGTTCCGCGACAAGGGCCTGGTCGTCGCCGGCTTCCCCGCCAACGACTTCAAGGAGCAGGAGCCGGGCACGAATCAGGAGATTCAGTCCTTCTGCACCGCCAATTTCGGCGTCAAGTTCCCCATGTTCTCGAAGATCCCCGTCACGGGCCCCGACAAGCATCCGCTCTACAAGACGCTCATCTCCGCCCAGCCCAAGGCCAAGGGCGACCCCGCCGCATGGGCCGCCGTCCTCAAACAGCACAACATCGACGCCAACCCCGCGCCCGAAATCCAGTGGAACTTTGAAAAGTTCCTCGTCACCCGCAATGGCGAAATCGCCGCCCGCTTCTCGCCCAACACCGCCCCCGACAACCCCGAACTAATCTCCGCCATAGAATCCGAGCTGGCCAAAAACTAACCGCAGCAGCAAAGACGTAGCCCAAAAATGTAGCGCTGTGCCCCGTTCATCGCGATGAGCGGGCGGTACAAATGGCCCCGGAGGGGCCGATCGAAAATAGCCCAGGGTCGAACCTGAGTCCGCAGCGCGGACGAAGGGGGGTACCCTGGGTTAGACCAACCAAAACAATGTCGCCGCCCGTAGGGCCGGCGCCAATTGCGCTTCTCGGCACCAATCCCGCCGTAAGACCCGCACGATCAACGGCGCTTTGCAGGCAGCCGAAGAGCTCAATCAAGGAAGCTTTGTAACAAGGGCAGGCTTCAGCCGGGCCAGAGATGCTTCAAGAGATGGTCTGGGCTTTAGCCCCTGCGGGATGAACCCAGTCCGCTTCCGTCCGGCCGATCAATAGATTCAACCGCGAATGCGTCTGTCATCCCGAGCGCAGTCGAGGGATCTGCGGTTGCTTTTGCTGTTGCCCGCGTTTCTTGGGCAGGTGGCTCGATCAAAGACCGCAAAGAGCCGCGCACTGAGTCAGATGAGTCTGTGCCCCGTTCATCGCGGCCTTATCGCGATGAGCGGGAATTACGGCTAGGAGGCGACAAAAAAGATAACAAGCTCCCAGAGGAACCGTTCTAATCCTGTTTATGCCCGGTAGCTCTGCGGTGTCCAGGCTTCGCCTTCGGCTGTCACTTCGGGTTCCCGGCCTTCTTGGGAGTCTGAAAGACGGCCGTTGCCAGTTTCCGAAAGTTCTCGCCAGCCTGCGGCCCTTCGCGGTATTCATGTTTCATTGATTTACCACTTTTGACTCCCTCTTTATTTGATCCCAAATTGCATTCTTTCGACGGTTCATCGCAATTCCTACTAAATAGAATACCGCCGAGAATGCTAGGAGAATCACCGTTCCTTTGTGCAGCATAAAACTCCCTAGATCGGTCAGCTTCTCCGCGCCTCCGTAGTCAACGAAAATGTTGACAGCGGACCCAAGACAAAAACTGCCGATTGCAAACGAGACATTTGCGACCAAAGCATCATCGCCTATGGCTCTAATATCCACTTCGCTTACCGGCCACATTTGCGGAGTTCTTTGCGCGTATGAGGGCGTGACGCGCGCACCAAACGTATCGCTATGGCTAAAGGAATCCGAGATTTTTGGACGTTCTGCAGTTTTGACAACCTTCTGTGTCTTCCCCTTGGCGGGAACATACTCAGAGACCGCGGATTGAATCTCGCCTTTTTCGGAGGTCGCGGATGCGCGGGGCATAACTTTATTGTCCGGCTTCCGGCGGGCTGTTCTTCGCGTCGAAGTTGTCGAGAAGTTTGGTCACTCTCGTTGCAAGTTCGCGCGCGTCTCCCAGTGTCATCATGAGAGCTAATCTGATGCGATCCAACCTGTCCGTTGTTCCTTCCCCGAAGGTCAAACGTATCAGTCGGTCGGCTGAATTTAGTTCTACGAAGAACGAGTCCACAAACACCGCCGGTTTGGCCTTGGAAATGTCGGAAGCGTTTTCGGTCTCTTCGTGCTTCGTATCCTGCGTTTTCTCCTGATTGTCTGGCATGTGAAGAGTTTAACTCTATAGCTCTCATATCGCTAGACCTCTTTCCGGAACCCAATCCAAGATTTCTCGCGGTTTCGATAAATGTGCGTCAGCCGTTTTATTGCCATAAATCTCCCCACACTTTTGCCGAATATTTCCACCGCAACGCGCACAATGGAGATGCAGGCTCGAAAAGAGCTGGTCCAAATCGCAGATTTGTAAGATCGCTCAGCCTCTAAGCCTTTTCAGCAGAGGAATTTGGACATCGAGGCCCTCGAAAATCAAGGGTTTTGGCAAAAGGCCGGCAGCTAAGTCCTTTCACTGGACGAATCTGCAAATAAGTCCTTTTGGTAGACGAATTTACAGCGAAGCCGACCGGCTAAGCTCATGAAAAAAAGGAATTTATTTGCAGAGACCGGCAAAAGGGGGGAGGGGGGTATCTCCGGCCTGAAACCGGCAAAACCGTAGTCCCGTAGTGCCGTCGGCGGGAGGAGATCGGGTAGTAACCGCTCACCCTGCTATCCTCAGCCCATGACCGAGGCTGCTTCCACCGCCGGCAATCAACTTGAACACTCCGCTTCTGCCTATCTGCGCTCGGCGCGCCATCAGCCCGTGTACTGGCACCCCTGGGGCGAGGCCGCCTTTGCCCGCGCCAAGGCCGAGGACAAGCCCATCCTCCTCGACATTGGAGCGGTCTGGTGCCACTGGTGCCACGTCATGGACGGCGAGTCCTACGAGGACGCGGAAGTCGCCGAGCTGATCAACCGGTTCTTCGTCGCCGTCAAAGTCGATCGCGACGAGCGCCCCGACGTGGACGCGCGCTATCAGGCAGCCGTCTCCGCCATCAGCGGCCAGGGCGGATGGCCCCTCACCGCCTTCCTCACGCCCGACGGGCGCCCCTACTTCGGCGGTACCTACATTCCGCGCGACGACCGCTACGGCCGCCCCGGTATCCTGCACGTCCTGCGGGCGATGGCGCAGGTCTGGCGCGACCGCCGCGATGAAGCTCTTGAAACCGCCGCCAGCGTAATGGCCGCCATCGAGCACAACGAAAGTTTTTCCGCCCGCTCCGGTGTTTCCCTCGCACTCGTCGAAAAAATCGTGGAATCCATCATCGGCCAGTTCGATCCGCGCAACGGAGGCTTCGGCTCGCAGCCCAAATTCCCGCATCCCACCGCGCTTGATCTCCTCCTGCAAATCGCCACAACGCGCGGCAACGACCGCGCCCGCGAAGCCTTCTCAACCACGCTCGAGAAGATGGCGCGCGGCGGTGTCTACGATCAGCTCGCCGGCGGTTTTCATCGCTACAGTGTCGATGAGCGCTGGATCGTTCCCCACTTCGAGAAGATGCTCTACGACAACACGGAACTGCTGCGCAATTACGTCCATGGCTTCCAGACTTACGTCCGCGACGACTTCCGGGAGACTGCGCTCGAGATCGTCCACTGGCTCGACACGACGATGACTGACCGCGAGCGCGGCGGCTTCTACGCCTCGCAGGACGCAGACGTCGGCCTCGATGATGACGGCGACTACTTCACCTGGACCGTTGACGAAGCGCGTGCAGTTCTCAACCCGGAAGAGTTCGCCTTCGCCGCGAAGTATTGGGACATCGGTGAACTCGGCGACATGCACCACAACCCGGCGAAGAACGTCCTGCACGTGAAGTACACACTCGCCGAGATGGCCAAGGAATCCGGCGCGACACTCGAGTCCCTTAAAGCGCTCCACGACAGCGCCCGAACGAAGCTCCTAACCGCTCGCGCTCAGCGTCCCACGCCCTTCATCGACCGCACGCTCTACACCGGCTGGAACGCCATGGCCGTCACGGCCTATCTCGAAGCCGCGCGTGTTCTCCGCATCGACTCTGTGAGAGACTTCGCCCTGCTCACGCTCAACCGCCTGCTCAAGGAGGCCTGGAACGGCGACTCCGAACTGAACCACGTAATCGCCTACGCAGAGCAGGCCGCAACCCAGGAGAAACTCCCCGGCACGCTCGATGACTACGCCTTCACGATCCACGCCTGCATCGACGCGTGGACGGCGAGCGGCGAAATGCGCTACTACCAAGCCGCGGTAAAGCTCGCCGACGCCATGATCGCCCGCTTCCATGACGCGTCGAACGGCGGATTCTTCGACGCGGCATCGCCTCGCGAAACACCGCTCGGTGCATTGTCCGCGCGCCGCAAGCCGTTGCAGGACTCGCCGACTCCCGCGGGCAATCCCACAGCCGCCGCGACGCTGCTACGCCTCGAAGCGCTAAATGGCCGCAAGGAGTATCGCGAGATCGCCGAAGACGCGCTCGCCTGCTTCGCCGGAATCGTTGAGCACTTTGGTCTCTACGCCGCCAGTTACGGCCTCGCCGCCGAGCGCCTCCTGCTCGATCCCGTGCAGGTAGTAATCGTAGGCTCAGGCGCAGTCGCCGCGCAGCTTGAGGCATTGGCCGTCGCCCGCTTCGCCGTCAACAAGACCATCCTGCGCATCGATGCCGCAAACCTCGCCGCCAGCCAACTTCCAGAAGCGCTGGCGGAAACTCTGTTGCAGGCGCCACGCCCGGCCGACGCCGAAGCTTGGGCGATGGTTTGCCGCGGCCGTACCTGTCTTCCGCCGATCACTCATAGTGAGGACTTGCTGAAGGCGATCGCGCCCAAAGAATGATCCGCCCTACGCCAGGTTCTTCCAGACAATCGCGAAGATGACACCCAGCACCGAGAGCAGCCGGATCAGTGTCACTGCCAGGCTGCCCAGGTTCGGATGAGGGAGAGATGCTATGTAGGCTTCGTTCGCGCCTTCAATCGCGAAAAAGATCGTGAATGCGAGGAACAGAAAATCGCGCGTCTGCCGCCAGAAGCGCAGAAAGTAAATTGCGGCGATAAGCGATGCGGCGCAAACAAAGCCGAGCAGGAAAGTGTCGAGCACCGGATGGCTCATGGGAGCGAGCTGGCTGAGCGGAATCATTGGCTCTCCCAGATCAGGCCGTAGAGCAAAAGGGCCAATGCCAGTGCGGCAGTTCCCAACCGCCACGTATAGAGGTCGGTGTTAGGAAATACGATCAGGTCGGCGAACTTAAGCGCGTACGACACTGCCAGTCCCATGAAACACAGGCCCGACCACAGCAGCAGCTTGCGGCGCACATGCCACCATGCGCGCAACAGCAGCGCGGCGCAAACCAGCGTCATGAAAATGGAAGCGATGTACAGAGCCGCGGTCACTTTTCCCGGTCCTTTTTAAAGCGGAATGCCTTCGCAAATTCACGAACAGAGGAAGATGCCTTTGAATGTATCATGGTCGAGATTCTGACCAGATCGCGCCTGTAGGCATGGTCAATCCGGTGCATCAACTCATCTTGTTCTGCAGAACGGGGAAAATAGAAGAAACGAGCTGGCTCTCCCGACGTCTCCTGCACAATCTGGAGACGCACAAGGTCGCGCAGCACCCCCCCGACCTGTTCCCGGGAGATGTAAAGGCGCGAAGCAAGCTCCCCTTCGGTCCATCCCACGGGCCGACTATTCCACAGCAGGATCAACGATTCCAGATGGGGAACGCTGTCGATGTTCTCGTGGATAAACGCGTAGGCGTCCGGACCCTGTTTGTGTTCGCTCATTGTAACCGGGGAGATTTCAATGTGCGTGCGTGTACAACCGCATCCTAAGTCGCTGAGGCGCGTCTCGTCAAAGAGTATCTTTTGGCCGTGTGCTTCAATCCCCGGCGAAAGGGTTGGTCTCAACCGGCTTCAAGGTGGTAGGATCGTGCGCCGGCGCTGGTGTTTCCTCCTGCCGACTAGCTGCGCCTGCCGTTTGCCCGTCGCCGTGCCGTTGGAAGACCCGGTTGGGATCGCCCGGGAGCAGATGATGCTCCTCGAGCGCGAGCCGTACGCGCCGCTGGAATTCGCGCACTGCCGCGTACTGTTGATTGGCGCGCGTCTTGAACAGCACAGGAAAGATCATCTGCGAGCCTTTCACCGAGTCCAATCCTGGAACCTGAGGGTCGTCGACGAATACATCGCGGAATTCGGCGCTCAGCCGCATCTCCATGGCGATCTGCATTAGAAGTTTCGTCACCGTGTCGGGATTCGCCGAGAAATCCACGCTCACGTTCACGGTGGCTACACTGTAGCCTGCGCTCAGATTCGCCACCGTCGTAATCTGCGAATTGGGAACGATGTAGAGCGTTCCGTCGCCGTCGCGCACTGTGGTGCGCCGCAGCGTAAGCGCCTCCACCACTCCGGTGACTCCGGCCAACCGCACTGTGTCCCCGACGCTGTACTGGCCTTCAACCAGGATGAGGAATCCGTTGAGCATGTCCTTGACGATGGTCTGCGCGGCAAGGCCGATGGCAATGCCGGCGATCCCTGCCGAAGCCAGCAGGGGCGCCAGATTGAAGCCGATCACGTCGAGAGACATGAAGCCGGCGATGAGGCCGATCACAGCCAGACCCGTGGCGCGGATAACGCCTGACATCGTCCTCACCTCTGCCAGCCGCGCCGCATGGCCCGTCCGTTGCTCTGCCAGCCGCGCCATATGGAACGTGACCAGGCGCAGCACGCGGCTCAGGATGAACGCGATGATCGCAATCACAATCAGCTTGGGCAGCTTAGTGTGGACAAACTCCTGGCTATCGGCAATCCATTCGTCGAGCACTTTGCCCAGGAAGCGGTCTTCCCGGAACAGGCTCCAGCGCATTGCCAGCAAAAGGTTTGCAGGGATTGGAGAAATATTCATGCCAAAGCTCCTCTTTCTAGACTAGAATGAGCCCACGAGTTCCCGGAACGCCGACCCCTTCTCCTCCGGCGCATCATAGTTCTCATGGCAACTCCGGCACAACCCGCGCATTGCGTTACGGCTACGTGGTCCAGAGGTTGGTGTGACTGCCGCGCCGGTCGATTCTGCGCGTTCGCCTGCTCTGCGGCCCTTATCGCCTTGGCGCCCGGGTCATTGCACTGCAACGCGCAGTCCGCGCCGGTGGCAAGCGCTGCGCCGACCGCGACAGATTCCAGCACGACTACACCCGCAGCCAATCAGCGACACGATCCTCAAATGGCGAATGCCGAAGTGGATCCGCACAGGCAGCAAATTGTGAGCGAGTGCGCCGACCTGCTCAAACTCGCGACCGATTTGAAGGAGCAAGTCGACAAGAGCACCAAAGATCAGCTTTCTGTGAAGGTGGTTCGCGACGCGAGCCAAATCGAGAAACTGGCTCGAAAGGTCAAATCGGTAGGCACTAAGGATTAAGGCCCGTGCAGCGCGGGCGGGATGGTTCACCATGCTGAAAGCCGAGAAAGGAATCCGGAACCGTAGAAATTGGCGCGCACGCGTCCATCCTACGGCCATCTTGGGCTTGGGAGTGCTGGCCTTGATGTGCGGATCGGCGGTCCGTTCGCAATTCGGTGCAGGCAACCCCTTTGGCAAGCCCGAGCGGACTCAGCATGACTTCCCACACGCGGCTGTTTCGAACGAGGCAGAGAAGGATCACGTCATTACAGAGCAGCGGCGGATTGCCGTCAATGTCCAGCGCCAGAAGCAACTCGTCGCCAATAGCGATAGGCTCCTCAAGCTCGTCCGAGAGCTGAATGACGAAGTCGCCGCAACCGGCTCGCGATCTTTAACCGCCGACCAGCTTGAAAAGTTGAACGAAATTGAGAAGCTCGCACGCAGCGTGAAAGAGGGAATGCTCGACAGGGCAGACAGTCCAGCGCCCTCTGTATCGGGACCGCCGATCTGAGTTTCAGTGAGCGCGCCAGCCTCTTTTCCCTTCCGGGCCGTCGGTCATTTTGAGTGGGCGCGTGCCCAAGCCCATTGGTACAATTTAGACTGGAACTGTCTGGAAAGCGGTTCCAGGGGGCGACCGGAATGGAAGTGGCAATCTCCAGAGCTCGTCGCGTGGGCGCGCCTTCCGCCTCCGACGAGCCAAGCGCGCTACGGTTGGTCGAAATCTACCGTCTGATGTTCCTTTCCCGCGCGGTGGATGATCGCGAGGTTCTGCTCAAACGCCAACAAAAGATATTCTTCCAGCTCTCTGCGGCAGGCCATGAAGCTTTGCAGGTCGGTGCGGCGCTGGCTCTGCGTCCCGGCTACGATTGGTTCTTCCCGTATTACCGCGATCGCGCTCTTGCACTGGCTTTGGGCGTCACACCCTATGAAATGCTGTTGCAGGCCGTGGGCGCGGCCGATGACCCCGCCAGCGGTGGACGACAGATGCCCACACACTGGAGCAGCCCCGCACTGCACATCATCAACGGATCCTCGGCCACGGCGACGCAGTTACTCCACGCGGTCGGTTGTGCCGAAGCCGGCCGTTATTTCAGCCATCATCCCGAAGCGGCCGTCAAAGACCCCGGCGACTACCGCGAGTTTCGCAATGTTGAATTTCGCGGCGACGAAGTCACGTTGACCTGTGTCGGCGAAGGCTCAACCTCGCAGGGCGAGTTTTGGGAGGCGCTGAATACCGCGTCGAACCAGAAGCTGCCTGTCATCTTCATGGTCGAAGACAATGGCTATGCCATTAGCACTCCTGTCGAGGTGAATACACCGGGCGGAAGTATCTCGTGCCTTGTGGCTAATTTCCCCAACTTCCATTTAGCCGAGATCGATGGCAACGACCCCGTCGTCTGCCTGCGCGCCTTCGAAGCTGCTGCGGCGCACTGCCGCGCCGGCCGCGGTCCGGCATTGGTGCACGGCCACTGCGTGCGTCTCCATTCCCATTCGTTTTCTGACGACGATAAGGTGTACCGTTCCGCTGCTGAACGCGAAGCCGACGCGCTTCTCGATCCCATTGCCCGCATGCGCGCCCGCCTCATCGCGGACGGCATCCAGACCGCCGCGGAACTGGACGAACTAGAGCACAGCCTGCAGCATCAAGCCGCCGAGGCCGCCGAGCGCGCGGTGCACGCCGCGTTGCCATCCATCGAGAGCATCACGACGCACGTTTACTCCGAGGATCTCGATCCCACGCGCGCCGCATTCGCCACCGAGCAGCCACACTTCGCGCCGGAAGAGACGGGCAAAGCCGCGCACACCATGGCCGACCTCATCAACAGTTGCCTGCGCGACGAGATGCGCCGCGACGAGCGCATCGTCATCTACGGCGAGGACGTGGCCGACGCCAGCCGCGAGGAATCGCTTAAAGAGATCAAAGGCAAGGGCGGCGTCTTCAAGCTCACAGCTGGCCTGCAAACCGAGTTCGGCTCCGAACGCGTATTCAACTCGCCACTCGCTGAAGCGAACATCGTGGGCCGCGCCATAGGCTACGCTTTGCGCGGCATGAAGCCGGTCGTAGAAATCCAGTTCTTCGACTACATCTGGCCGGCCATGCACCAGATTCGCAATGAGCTGGCCTTGCTGCGCTGGCGCTCGAACGGAACCTGGGCCGCGCCTGTGGTTATGCGCGTGCCAATCGGTGGGTATCTCACAGGCGGCTCCATTTACCACTCGCAGTCGGGCGAGAGCATCTTCACCCACACGCCGGGCTTGCGTGTCGTCTTCCCATCGAACGCGCTCGACGCCAACGGCCTTCTGCGCACGGCCATTCGCTGCGACGATCCTGTGCTCTTTCTCGAGCACAAGCGCCTCTATCGCGAGACATACGGCCGCGCGGCTTATCCCGGTCCGGAGTTTGCCATTCCGTTTGGCAAAGCGAAGATTGTCCGCGAGGGCGCGCACCTCACACTCATTACTTATGGGGCCTTGGTGCCTCGTGCTCTCCAGGCCGCGCAGCAGGCCGAGCGGCTGCACGGCATCGACGTCGAGATTCTCGATCTGCGCACGCTCAATCCGTACGACTGGGAGGCGATTGCAACTTCAGTGCGCAAGACCAACCGTGTGATCGTGGCGCACGAGGACATGTTGAGCTGGGGCTACGGCGCGGAAATCGCCGCCCGCATCGCCGATGAGCTCTTCGACGACCTCGACGCGCCGGTGCGGCGCATCGGCGCGATGGACACCTTCGTTGCCTACCAGCCCAAGCTCGAAGACGCGATCCTGCCCCAGCCGGATACGATTCTGAGAGCGATTGTGGATCTGAAGCGCTATTGAGTGCACTGAACGAGTTCATTCACCGGCCCGCATCGCATCCACAGCCTCAGTCAGCGAAGCGCAACGCAAGTCCGCCAGCTTTGCCGCAGCTTCCGCGCCCGGCTTCTGCCGCTCCCGATCGCCCTCAACGAAGACCGTCCTCATCCCTAGCCTGCGGCCGAACTCAATATCGGAGAGCGAGTCGCCGATCATGGCGCTCGTTTCCGCCGTAATCTCGGGAAACCGTGCAACAGCCTGCTCGAAGAGTCCCGGCAGCGGTTTGCGGCAGTTGCATTGGCCTTTGTCGTGCGGGCAGATAAGAAACGCATCGATGTGCGCGCCCGCGCTGTTGAGCAGTTGCTGAAACTTCGCGTGGATCGCCGCAACCTCGGCAGCCGTGTACAGCCCCCGCGCAATGCCGCGCTGGTTTGAAACCACAATCGCGTGCAATCCCGCTTCATTCAGCCGGCGTAACGCTTGCATCACGCCCGGCAGAATGCGAAACTCCTCCCACCGCGTGACGTATTGGCCTTCCGGCATTTTTTCGTTCAGGATGCCGTCGCGGTCCAGAAACACGGTACGCAAAATGGGCCGATTGGTTGGCTGGGACACAACGACATCATAGCAACGCGCCCTCGTCAATGATGCGTGGCCGACAACCCTGTTGCCCGTGCGCAGGGCCGTCCCGGCTACAATACTGAGATGGACTTTCGCGTCCTTTCCGTGTGTAACCTCGGGTCGCCTGGGCGCAGGGCCATGCGCGGGGCGGGCCTGCCGGCATGAAGAACCTGTTACGCCTTTTGCGCTACGGGCTGCCCTACACCTTTGTATGGCTGCCCGGGGTCGTGATGCTGGCTATTGTGGGCCTTCTCGACACCTTGCGCGTTGCGCTCTTCGTACCCATTCTCGGCGTGGTCCTCAAGCCAGACTCTTCATCGAATGCTCTGCCGCTCTTTCCCAACGCATCCCCAAAATGGCAGTTTGATATTCACCAGATGGTGCCCGCGTGGTTGCACATTCACAATGTGCTCAACGTGGTTGCGCTGGCGCTGGTGGGATCCACGGTTCTCAAAGGAATTTGCGATTACTGCGGCACGTATTTCGTCAATTACGCAGGTTTCGGCACCGTTACAGACCTTCGCAATCATCTCTACGAAACCCTCATTCGCCGCTCCCTTCGTTTTTTCAATCAAAACCCCACCGGAACCATTCTTTCCACGCTCATCAACGACGTGGACCGCGTGCAGATTGCGTTGAGCCAGGTGCTGGGCGACTTTCTGCAGCAGTTCTTTACGTTTCTGGCGACCATGGCATTGGTCATTGCCTATGGCGGGCGGCTTAGTTGGGCTTTGTTGCTGTTTGTGCCCGTGGTCGTCACGTCTTCGCGCCGTATCGGCCGATCGGTGCGCAAGCGCACGCGTACTGGCCAGGACAAACTTGCCGAAATTCAGAATATCCTTCACGAAACCGTAACGGGTAACCGCATCGTCAAGTCCTTCAACACAGAATTATGGGAGATCCTGCGCTTCAAAAATGCGGCACGGCGCTTGTTTCGCGCCAACCTGCGCAGCGTGCGCATTCAATCCATCAGCTCGCCGCTCATGGACACGATCGGCTCCGTTGCGATCGCGATGCTACTGTGGATCGGCCGCAATGAGATCCTGCACGGGCGCATGAAGTTCGAGGTTTTCATCACATTTATTATCGCGCTCTTCAAGCTCTATGATCCGGTACGCCGCTTCGCTGTCTATTACAACAGTTTTCAGCAGGCAATGGGTGCTTCGGCGTCGATCTTTGCGTACTTCGACGTGAAGGACGACGTGGTGGAACGGCCGCACGCCACCACACTCACTCGTTTTCGCCAGTCCATCAAATTTGAAGATGTAGGATTCGCTTATTCGAGCGAAGAAGGCGAAGAGGAGATTCTGCACAACGTCGACTTGGAAGTGAACGCCGGCGAAGTGCTTGCCGTCGTAGGGCCCAGCGGCGCAGGCAAGTCGACGCTGGTGAATTTGATTCCGCGCTTCTTCGATGTGACTTCGGGCCGCATCCTTATCGACGGCCACGACCTACGCGAGCTGACGCTGGCGTCGCTGCGCCGCCAGGTGGCGCAGGTCACGCAAGAAACCATCCTCTTCAACGACACGGTACACAACAACATCGCCTACGGCCAGCCCGACGCGAAGCGATCACTGGTGGAAGAGGCGGCGCGTAATGCCTTGGCCCACGATTTCATTCTGAAGCTGCCGCAGGGCTACGACACGGTCATCGGCGAGAAAGGCTTCCGGCTCTCGGGCGGCGAACGCCAGCGCATCGCCATCGCGCGCGCCATCCTCAAGGATTCGCCCATTCTCATCCTCGACGAAGCTACATCGGCTCTCGACGCGGAAAGCGAAGCGCTTGTGCAGGAGGCGCTAGCCAATCTGATGCAGAACCGCACGGTGCTTGTGATCGCTCACCGGCTCTCGACCATCCGCCGCGCCAGCCGCATCGCGGTGGTGGAATGCGGACGCATCACGGCGGTCGGTTCCCACGAAGAGCTGCTGACCGCCTCGCCGACGTATCAAAGGCTCTATCAATTGCAGTTCATTGAAACGCCCGACACGCAGAACGGCAACGGCTGGGCGCACGAGCCCACGCCGGCGCTCGCGCCCATGCCCGTGCATGGGTCGCAGGAGTAAGTAGCATGGCAATCTCTTCCATGACCGGGTTTGCACGAGTACAGGCGCGCGTGCCCGTGGGCAATGAGGAGCAGCTCGCGTACACGCTCACCCTCAAGAGCGTGAATCATCGTTTTCTCGATCTGCAGTTCCGGCTTCCGTCGGGCCTCGATGCTCTGGAAGTGGAGCTGCGCCGCGTGCTGAAAGACAATCTCATCCGCGGCCATGTGGATCTGGTCCTCGCGGTCGATCGCAACACGCAGGCGAGGGCTGGATACAATCGTGAATTGATTGCCGGCTATCTTGCGGCGTTCAACGCGGCGCGTAGCGAACACGGTCTCAAGGGCGAGCCGGACTTGAATGCGGCTCTGCGCCTGCCCGGCGCTCTCCAGTTGGACGACCGCAAGGAGGATGAGATTGCCGCGCTGGCTGCAAGCGTCCTGGAGCAGGCTGTTCCTCTCGTAGAACAGTTGAAAACTATGCGCGCCCGCGAAGGAGAAGCGCTTGCAGCCATTCTGAACGGCACTCTCGACCGGCTTGCCTCTGCGACCGCAAGCGTTGCGGAGCTTCGCCCGGAGATTGAGCAGCGCTACCAGGAGCGGCTGGCGCAACGGCTTGCCTCGGCTGCCGGCCCGGAGTTCAACCAGCAGCGGGTGCTCGAAGAGGTTGCCGTTCTGGTCGAGCGTAGCGATATCAGCGAAGAGCTGGCGCGCCTGGGAGCGCACATCGAGCACTTCCGCGAACTGCTGCACGCCAGCGGCGAAGCCGGCAAGAAACTGGATTTCCTGCTGCAGGAGATGAACCGCGAAGCCAATACCCTGCTTTCGAAGACGGGTGGCGTAAGCGGAAAGGGAATGCGCATTACCGAGTTGGGTCTGGCCATGAAGGCCGAGATCGAAAAAGCGCGCGAACAGGTGCAAAATGTTGAATAAGGCAGCGAACAGGGACTAAGGGACTGGGACATCAGCTTTCGGCGATACGGCTCTCACCCGCGAACAACTGCAGAGGCCCAGAGTTGAATCTGACCCCTGAAACCTGACCCCTGAACCCTAAAGGAAGGCACGATCAACTTTGGCAGGCATTTTATTCATCATCTCGGCGCCGTCTGGTTCGGGCAAGAGCACGCTGGTGAGCGAACTGCGCAAGCAGGTGAGCGGAGTTGATTTTGCGATCTCCTGGACAACGCGCGCTCCGCGCGGCTCCGAGCGAGACGGGAGAGAATATCACTTCACCTCGCGCGAAGAATTTGAGGCCATGGCCGAGGCCGGGATGTTTCTGGAGTACGCGGAGGTCTTTGGCAGCTATTACGGCACTGCGCGCCTCTCGCACGACGATGCCCTGGCGGCTGGCCACGACCTAATTCTCGATATTGACGTGCAGGGCGCCGCACAGGTGCGCACCAAAATGCCTGAAGCCGTCTCTATTTTTGTCATGCCGCCCAATCCCGACGTTCTACGCACCC
Source organism: uncultured Acidobacteriota bacterium (assembly GCA_963745965.1). Taxonomy (GTDB): domain Bacteria; phylum Acidobacteriota; class Terriglobia; order Terriglobales; family Acidobacteriaceae; genus Telmatobacter. The sequence continues at coordinate 94,332 of CAVUZC010000013.1, read as the reverse complement.
GTCTGCGTAACCGCAGTCGGGCCGAAGGCGTGAGGGACGAAGAGGAACTTCGTCGCCGTCTCAGTGCCGCTCGTCGCGAGATTGAGAATTATCGCCAGTACGGCTATATTCTCATCAATGACGTTCTCGACCGGGCCGTCGCGCAACTGGAGGCCATTGTTCTTGCGGAGCGGTTTTATCGTAATGGCGAACCGATTGCGTTTCGCTCCCGGCGGGTGTTGGAGGTCGCTGCGGCCTGCCTGCAAGTGAACTCGCAGGAGCGCATCAAACCCGTGCTGGAGGCTTTCGGTATTGGCAAAGACCCCGACCAGCAGGGATTTCTTTTTGGAGGAGACTCCGATGACGATTGAGACCAATTTCGATTCGAACTACCGCAAAGTCCTGGTCGCTGCCCGCCGGGCGCGGCAGTTGCAGAACGGTTCTCAGGCGCTTGTTCGCTCGCACTCGAACAAGGCTTGCCGCATTGCCCAGGAAGAGATTGACGCCGGCAAGATTGCCTACGTCAAGAACAACGAAGCGGAAGTGACCAAACCGCTCGTCGAAGGTCCCGCCGTCCCCATTCTTCTGAGCTGAGGAACAGACCCTCACCTATCGAAATGCGCGCCTTTCGTGTCGCGCGGCTGACATTTGCCTCCCCCCGGAGGAGATGTACGGCTGCCGGTTGAATGGAATATCGTCGAATCGTCATCTCACCTTACATGAAGTTTTTCTCCGCCCTCGCGCACTTTCTCTTCCACATCGGATACTTCGGCCCGCTGCTGATGGGAATCCTGGACTCTTCCTTCCTGGTCCTGCCCTTCGGCAACGATCTTTTGGTGATTGGAATGGTTGCCCGGCACCATGAAGGAGCGTTTTGGTACGTGCTGATGGCATCATGCGGGTCCACCGCCGGAGCGTGTCTCCCTTTCGCTGGTATCCAGCAAGCTGGGCGAAGAGGGCATTCGCAAGTTTGCAGGGAAGGACCGGTACGAAAAACTGAAGAATCGGATCGGTCGCCGATCCTGCATCGCCGTCGCATTCGCCGCACTCGCTCCTCCGCCATTCCCGTACACCACGGTGATTGCCGCCGTGAGCGCGCTGGACTACTCCCTATGGCGGATTCTCCTTATCAACTTTGTGGCGCGTGGCGCGCGGTTCGCCATTCTCGCGGCGCTCGCATTAAACTTTGGACCGAGTATTCTAGGGATCGCTAAATCGGCTCCCTTCGAGTGGTCGATGTTGGCCTTTATCGTTTTGTGCTTCGTGGCAAGCGGGTTCTCCGTGTCGCATTGGCTTCGCAGTCCACGAGCAAATGCGTAGGGGGATAGCTCGAGTAATTGACGCAGAACTGTCTCGCTTCGATCTTCCAGGAGCGGCTAACCTGCTTTTTTCGCAATGGGAAAGTTGAGAGACGACAGATTGGACCTCAAGGGTAACGACTACCGGCTGTACACATAGGTCCCGCACGCCGTGCTCGTATTCTGCATGGCGTCAAAAGTGAACACGGGCACATCGTCGCCGGAGAAGAACGCCACATTCAGCGTCTTGCCAGTCGCGTACGTCGCCATCCACTGCGTGGCTTCGCCGCCGCACAGCGTGTTCTTGTGCAGGAAGCGCTGGGCCGGGGCGATGTTGAGACGGTAAAGAGTGCCTTGGATTCCTGCGTTCACATCGGCATCGAAGACCGCGCTCACCTCCACAGGCTTGAGCCGCCGAATCTGCGCGATGGGAAAGGTCATGAAGTCGATCGTCACCTTCAGCTCGCCGATATCGATGTCGCCCGTCACAGCCTTGGCGTTCGTGCTCGCCATTCTCCAATAGCCGTGGTCCTCCTGCGCGCCGGAGCGCGCTGCGCACAAGACTACCACCACCACGCTCATCGCCACGCCGCGCAACATCCAACTCTTCATCCCAGGCCCCTGTCAATTTCTGTAGGAATCAATGGGTGCCCCAGGTCTCGCTTTTGAGACCTGGGAAATGTATTCGTCCGCACCGAAAACTAGTTCAAGCGTTCCGTAATGATCGTAAGCGCGCTTTCCCAGATTTGGCCGCCTCTAAATGGTCCATCTCCATCAGCATCGTACTGTGGTTCATCGAACCAAACCCAGTAGACAGTGTTGGTACCCAGCGCACTCTTCTCTTCTCTGGTGAGGTCGCTATCCCAAGGGCCGCTCAGCGCTGTCACGGCACTCGGCGGTATTGCGATCCGCCCGGTCGCGCCCTTTGCCCCAAAAAACTCATCAGACACTTGAACTCTATCGCCAGCTAAAAACCGTTTCTCCACGCGGGTTATCCTTTGCAGCGAGCCCACACTCGCCAACTCCCCACGATGAGCTTAAAGCTACCAGCCCAGCACATACGCAAATACCAGCGGAGCCACGATGCTTGCGTCGCTCTCGATAATGAACTTCGGCGTTTTCTCGCCCAGTTTGCCCCACGTGATTTTCTCGTTTGGCACCGCGCCCGAGTACGATCCGTAGCTAGTTGTCGAATCGGAAATCTGGCAGAAGTACGCCCACAGCGGCACATGCTCGCGCTGCAAATCCTGGTGCAGCATCGGCACCACGCAGATGGGGAAATCGCCCGCAATGCCGCCGCCAATCTGGAAGAACCCGAGCGGCGTTTTCTTTGTTGTCTCCGTGTACCACTCGGCCAGCTCCATCATGTATTCAATGCCCGTGCGCACCGTGTGCACTTTTTTTACGTCGCCGGAGATGCAGTGGCCCGCGTACATGTTGCCGAGGGTTGCGTCCTCCCAACCGGGCACGAACATGGGGAGATTCTTTTTTGCCGCAGCCAGCAGCCAGCTGTTCTTGGGATCGATCTGGTAACTTTTTTCAAGCACGCCTGAGAGCAGAATCTTGTACATATATTGATGCGGGAAGAAGCGCTCGCCGGTCTTGTCGGCCTTCACCCATTCAGCCAGCACCTCGTTTTCGATGCGGCGCATGGCCTCCATCTCGGGAATGCACGTATCCGTGACGCGATTCATGTGCCGGTCGAGCAGAGCCTTCTCGTCGGCGGGCGTCAGGTCGCGGTAGTGCGGGACGCGCTCGTAGTAGTCGTGCGCCACGAGGTTGAAGACATCCTCTTCTAAGTTGGCGCCTGTGCAGCAGATGCCGTGAATCTTGTCCTGCCGGATCATTTCGGCCAGCGACAGGCCCAACTCGGCGGTGCTCATGGCTCCGGCGATGGTGACAAACATCTTGCCGCCGCTGGCGAGCAGCTTGTTATAGCCCTCGGCCGCATCGACCAAGGCTGCGGCGTTGAAGTGACGGTAATGGTGCTTGATGAAGTCGGTAATGGGTTTCATAGCGTTCGATTGGCTCCAAATCTCCAACCTAACACAGCGAAAACCGGCTTCTTGTGAATCGGTGGGACAGGAATTCGATCGCAAAGGGCTGGGTTTTTGACGCCGGGCGGTAAACCTCATTAAATCAAGTGGAATGTTCGCTTTACGGGTGCATTTACCCCGTCGAATGTTCGCTCAAGTGGTGTCATTTGCCCCGCAAATGTTTGCCTGAAAGGTTGCGATTCTTCGAGACAAATACCCGGAAATTTAACCTTTCGATGGCAAATGGAACCGCGAAATTGAACCTTTTCGCGCAAAGGTTCACTCAGAATTTCCCGAAAGTGCTGCTTCAGCGGGCTTAGAGGGCAGACTTTGCTGCGGAATCGAGGGGCAAGCGCGGCCTTTTATAAGGAAATGCGCCGCGGATCGAACTAGCCTGGCGAAACGCCCGCGGCCCACTTCCAGCCTGCTATGTGATCTGAATCGCTCTGCTTGTGATACCTGTCACTGCCGCGAAGGCTTGAAAGGAATCACCTTGAAAGTGCGATCCCCGGCAAGATTGATGGGCTGTGAGGGCGGCTCCGGAAGGGAGCTGCCGATGAGCGGATGCGTCCGCCTTGCCCAAGGGAAGGAAGGCGGCGGAATGAACGAAGCCGCGGTAAAGGCAGTGGACAGTGATCGGTGGTCAGTGGTCAGAAAGATCGTGATGAGGCAGCAGAGATCCGGGATCAGAGGCGGAATCGCGGTTATTGTCCTGAGCCTGGCTGCTCTCGCGATTGCGGCCCCAGGACTGCGGGCGCAGGACTGCCTGAGCTGCCACGGCGACTCGAGCATGACGGACGCCAGCGGCCACAGCATCTTTGTCGACGGCACGAAATTCAGCACGAGCATTCACGGCAGCCTGCAATGCACGAACTGCCATGCGGATATCAAGGGTTATCCGCATCCGGACAAGATTGCGCCGGTGGACTGCAAGACCTGCCACGCAGACGAAGCGGCGCAGCTGAGAGGCAGCGTGCACTCCGACAGCAAGGAGCATCCGTGCACGAGCTGCCATGGCAACGCGCACGAAATCTTTCCCAAAAGCGACGCGCGGTCCAACGTGTATCCGCTGAACGTGCCCAGGACCTGCGGTCAATGCCACGGCAACAACGGCATGGCGGGCAAGCACGGATTGGCGAGCGTATATCCGAATTACATCGACTCGATTCACGGGTTTGCGCTGAGCAAAGAAGGATTGCTGGTGGCGGCCAACTGCCAAAGCTGCCACGGCTCGCACAAGATTCTGAGCCACACCAATCCGGCGAGTTCCACCTTCAAGTCAAACGTTCCGCAAACCTGCGGCAACTGCCACGCGAAGATCAATGCCGACTATCAGGCGGGCGTGCACGGGCAGGCCATCGCCAAGGGCAACCTGAGAGCGCCAGTCTGCTCGGACTGCCACACGGCGCACGCGATTCTGCAGCCGACGGAATCCGAATTCCGCATGCAGTCCACGCCGATCTGCGGCAACTGTCACAAGGACAAGTTCTCAACCTATCGCGACACGTTTCACTCGCAGCTTGGTTCGCTGGGCGGATATGTGGAGACGGCGCGCTGCTGGGACTGCCATCAGGCGCACGACGTGCGGCCGGCGCGCGATCCGAGCTCGCCGATCAACCCGGCGAACCTGATCGCGACCTGCGGCCGTTGCCACGCCGGCGCGAACGCGAGCTTTGTGAAGTACCAGCCGCACGCTAACGCGCGCGACCGCAAGCTGAATCCCGGGCTCTATTTTGTGCGGCTGTTCATGAATCTGCTGCTCGCCAGTGTGCTCACCTTCTTCCTGCTGCACACCATTCTGTGGCTCATCCGCTCGCGCTACCAGCAGATCAAAACCAGGAACGGCAACGGAGGCGATCATGCCTGAGCTTGAGACCGAAATGCAGACAGCAAATCCGGTGAATGCCACCGCCGGGGAAAAATACTACGTGCGCTTTACGCGCGAGCAGCGCTACATGCACGCGGTGCTGTTCACCACGTTTCTGGGGTTGGCGGCGACGGGCCTTCCCATGCGCTTCAGCGAGAGCTTCTGGGCGCGCAGGTTTGCTGCCGGGGTGGGCGGATTCGGATCCATTCTCTTCCTGCACAAGTTCTTCGCCCTGGTGCTGACCGTTGCTTTTCTGTTACACGTCAAAGAAGTCTTCCAGCGCGGCGTCATTCATCGCGAGAAGGGCATCTTCTGGGGCCCCACCTCGATGGTCGCCAACTGGAAAGACGTGAAGGACGTTTTTGGCCACATGCGCTGGTTCCTGGGGCTGGGCCCCAAGCCGAAGTTCGATCGCTACGCGTACTGGGAAAAGTTCGATTATTGGGCGGTGTTCTGGGGCATGATCGTGATTGGTTTCTCGGGCTACGCGATGTGGTTTGCGCCGTTCTTCGCGCACTTTTTGCCCGGATGGGCGCTGAATGCGGTACTTGTGATCCACAGTGAAGAGGGCCTGCTCGCGATCCTGTTCATCTTCTCTATTCACTTCGTCAACACGCACCTGCGGCCGGACAGCTTTCCCATGGACATGGTGATCTTTACGGGTGTCGAGAGCGATCACGAGTTCAAGGAAAAGCGACCGCTCGAATACAAGCGGAATGCGGAACGCGGCGAGCTCGACAAGAAGGTCGGCCTCGCACCGCCGCTGTGGCTGGTGAACTTTTCTAAAGTCGTGGGATTTACGGCGATCTTTATCGGATTGACGCTGCTGGTGTTGACGCTGACGGCGTACTTCAGTTAGCCAGTAGCCAGTAGCCAGTAGCCAGTAGCCAGTAGCCAGTAGCCGGTAGCTTTTGTAGCTGCTATTGGCTACGGGTTACAGGCTACCGGCTACAAGCTGCCCTCAGAAGCGGAATGTTGGGCCGATGGTTGCGCGCAGGTTGTTATAGACCCCGTTGTTCAGAAAGATTTCGTCGCCGGCTTCGATCCGGATTCCGATAGGACCGCCGAAGAACTCCAGGCCGCCGCCGGGATACGCCGCGAAGTAGGTTCCGGTATTACCGATGCTGGAGAGCGCTCCCGCCGAATTGGTGGTGCTGAAGTCGATCAATCCCACTTTTCCGGTAATGAAAGCGCGCACCGGTCCCGAGGTTCCGAGCTGGAATTTAGGCCCGAAGAGCGCTGTGATCGGGCGAATGTTTGATTTCACGGTGGTGGTGACAGTGGTGGTTCCGGTGGTCGTTGTGACGGTGGAGGTATAGTTACGCGCGAAGTCGTAGTTTCCTTCGGCTTCGAGCGCAACGTGCGGCTGCACATTGACCCCAAGACGTGCGCCGACGCCGAGAAAGTTGGAATACGAGCCGTTGATCCCAAACCGGAAGTAATCGGCGTAGGCGCCGATTTCCACGTGGTTCCACTTGCTGCTCGAATTTACGCCGGTAGGATTTGCCTGGCCTCCGCCTCCGAAAGCCGAACTGGCGACCTGCGCAGCAAGAGCCGGCGGCAGCATGAAACACACCGCGAGCGCGGCACATGTGATGTTCCACTTCATAAGGAGTTCTCCTTTTTAAATAGCCCTAATCTATTGCCGCTGCTCGACGGCGAAGCTGCGGAACTGCGCTCGGCCGCGAGCCCATCGGCGACCTCGTACGTTCGGATCAAACGCCTGGCGCCGACGTTCGGCTCTCCGGGTTAGGATGCAGGCCCCGATTGGCAGGTTGACCTTGATGAGTCAAGAGGTTGCGCCGCGCAGAAACGTGGAAGCACTGTGCCGGATCGACACGAAGTAAACCACTCCTATGTGCCTTTGTGACACCAGTCACGGCAGGATTTTTCTAACCGGCATTTGCTCAAGGTGTGAACTTTTTTCGCAGGTTTTTCGCAGGTATTCTCATTCTTGCTTTTCTTCTCTGGGCCTCGAACACAGTCTCGGCGCAAAGGCTCAAGGACGCGGACTGTCTCACGTGCCACGCAGACCCAACTCTGACGACGACAGACGCCAGTGGCGCGACGGTGAGTCTCACCGTTGACGGCAACAAGTTCAAACATTCGGTGCACGGGCGCCTGTTTGCGTGCGTGGACTGCCATACGGACGTAAAAGGCCTGGTGCACGAGAAGCCGCCGCAAAAAGTGAGTTGCGCGCAGTGCCATGCCGATGCCGCGACGGCTTACGCGCACTCCGCGCACGCCAAAGCAAGCAAGGCGGGTAAGAGTCCAGCCGCGACGTGCGTGGATTGTCACGGCGATGCGCACCAGATCGAAGGCGGCGGCGATCCCAAATCGCCCGTGAACCACTCGAACATTCCAGCTACCTGCGGGCGATGCCATGGGCAGACGTTCCTGATGGAATCGAACGGCGAGAACACGCAGCCTTTCGTCTCCTATCAATCGAGTGTGCATGGTCGCGCGGTGGCGAACGGATCGCACAGCGCCGCGGTGTGCACCGACTGTCATGGCACGCACGAGATTCTGCCGGCCAGCGATCCTAAATCGCCGATTTCGAAGGTCGCCGTTGCCAAGACCTGCGGCGCGTGTCACGAGGAAGTGTCCGACACCTTCAACGTGAGCATTCACGGGCAGGCGCTCACGCGCGGCAATCTGCTAGCGCCCACGTGCACGGATTGCCACGGCATCCACTCCATCAAGCAACACACCGATCCCAATGCGGCGGTGGCGGAGCAGAATGTTTCGCGCGATGTGTGCGCCCGCTGCCATGCAGGCGTGCGGCTTTCGCAGGAGTTTGGCGTGCCCGCCAACCGCGTGACAACGTACTTCGACAGCTATCATGGGCTGGCCGCGAAGGGTGGGTCGATGGTGGCGGCGAACTGCTCCAGTTGCCATGGCGTGCACGACATTCTGCCCTCGAGCGATCCGCGCTCAACGATCAATGCCGCCCATCTCGACGCCACTTGCGGCAAGTGCCACCAAGGCGTGACCCAGAAGTTCACGCGTACGCCGGTGCATCTGGTGGACGGCGCGCAGTCTGGCGACATCGAGTTCCATGCCGTGCGCTGGGTGCGCACGATTTACCTGGTTTTGATTCTGGTTGTGATTGGAGCGATGTTCCTGCACAACGCGATCATCTGGCGATTCAAGGCCGTGGCGCGGCGGCGCATGATGAATCCATTCATGACGCGCATGACAGTGAACCAGCGCTGGCAGCATCTGGCGTTGCTCACAAGCTTCATGGTTCTGGTTATCACTGGCTTTGCGCTTAAGTTTCCCGACACGTGGTTTGCGCACACGCTGGGCATGGGAGAGCACCTGCGCGGCATTATTCATCGCATTGCGGGTTGCGTGCTGATCGGCGCGGGGATCTATCACGTGTTTTATCTGGCCATGGCGCGCGAGGGCCGGCGGCTGCTGCGCGATGTGGCTCCGCGGCCCGGCGATGTCTTCGACGCGTGGGCCGCGATGCGCTACTATCTCGGTTTCTCCAAGGAGAAGCCGAAGTTCGGCCGCTTTAACTACGCGGAGAAGGCCGAATACTGGGCGTTGGTGTGGGGCACGGCGCTGATGGGGCTTACGGGCATCATGATCTGGGCCAAGGTGTGGGTGGGCGATCTGCTGGCGCGGTGGTGGGTCGACGTGGCCACGGCTGTGCACTTCTACGAGGCGATTCTGGCCACCCTGGCGATTCTGGTGTGGCATTTCTATCAGGTGTTCTTCGATCCCGACGTGTACCCCATGAATTGGGCTTGGTGGGACGGCAAAATGCCGGAGGAACAGTACCGGCATGAGCACGAACTGAATAGGGAGTAGACAACGGGATTTCTGGGCCGGTTTCCCAGGCGAGAATCACAAAGGAATGCGGAATCTTCTCGGTCAGGCAGCAGCCACGGTGACGATCGATTGCGCCCAGTCCATGGCGTTCCAGTAGGCCTTGGCGATGAAGTCCTGGTCGATGCCGAGAGCGGAGGCGAGGGCTTCGATTTTGGGCCAGATGCCCGCCTCCATGGCGAGCATCAACTCGTAAATGGGCGCCAGCGGGCCTTTGTTTTCGAGCAGAACGACTTTTGCGTCTTCATCGAGGGGCAGTCCCTCGATCACCTCGCGCATGTGGATTTCAAGGATGGCATCCATCAGCGAAAGCAAGCCGACCTGGAAGAGATCCGAGTCGCTGCAGTCAATGCGATCGGCGACGGCCTCAGCGAATTTGGCGCGGACAAGCGAGGCCAGCGCGAGATCGGAGGGCCTGTTGCGCGACAGCTCCAACATGCCGCTTAGCCGGCACCAGCGGCGGATTTCGTCTTCGCCCAGGATGGTGAGGGCCTGGCCGATATTCTTCACTTCGCCGCGCAGGCCAAAGAGCGCCGAATTGATGTAACGCAGGAGGCGATAGTAGAGCATGGGATCGGACTTGACGATGTCCTCGATTTCTCTCCAGTCGAGAGCCGGCTTGGAGATGGCGGAAAGCAGCCGGAGGTAGACGGTGCGATAGGATTGCGCGCCACGCGCGCGCATCATCTCCGGCTTGCGGAAGAAATAGCCTTCGAAGTAGCTGAAGCCTTCGGTTTTGGCGAACTCGAAATCGTCGCGTGTCTCGACTTTTTCGGCGATGAGGCGTGGGCCGCGGGTATGAAAGCGCTGCGTGAGCGCGGAGATTTCCGCCACCGACGGGCCCTTCATGTCGATTTTTACGAAGTCCGCGAGGGGTTCCAGAGGTTCCCGGGAATCGTTCACGCGGAAGCCATTGAGCGCAATGCCGCAGCCGGCCTCTTTCAGCTTTTTGCAGGCCTGGAGCACCTGGTCGTCCATGGCAACGGAATCCGGGATCTCCGCGATGACTTTGTCGGGCGGCAACAGAGATAGGTAGTCTCCGAGCAGAATGTCGCGTGTGGTTACGATGAAGGCCGGAAGGTTGTTGGAAAGAGTTGGCAGGCCGATGAGGCTCGACATATCGATCACGCCCCGGCTGGCGGCGTCTCCATCCACCTGATTGAGGTAGTTGGTGATGCCGGTGCGGAACAGCAGCTTGTAGCCGAAGACTCTTTCGTCTCTGGTCAGGATCGGCAGCCTGGCGGCAAAGCGGGCGGGCTTCGGGTCTTCCGAATTGAACTCGAAGAGCGACATGAATTCCCCTATGTGACGTATCGGACCAAAGGGTCATGGCCTTTAGCGTCACAACGGGAAATCAGACGTAGAGTTCGGGGAGATTGTCGAGATCGGAGTCGGTGGTTTCCTGCTTGATCCATTCGGGAAGCTTCAGGCCCTGATTCCATGCCCGCTGGATTCCGGATTGAATATCCGTCATTTCCTGCTCGAGCCTGTCGACAATGCCGTGAGGAATCACCCGAATGCCGCGTTCCATGCCGGAGAGGAGAATCATTTCGGTCTCCAGTCCGATGCCGGAAACAGCTTCGCGGACCCCGTGGAAGATGAAGGCGGCTTGCACGAGGGCCTTGGTCCGATTCGGCAGGCTGAAATAGACCCCTGAGTAGAGACTGTCGGCAAGATAGTAGGCCAGGTCACGCCCAGCGCCTTCGCAGAGATAGGCATTGGCCGGATAGAGGGTGTCACCGTAGTTTCCGTAGAGGGCGGTTGTAATTTCGCCTTTTTGGTGTCCGAAGGAGGCGGCGACGATGAGGTTGATGCTTCGCTCATTCTGATCGGGCCTGCCCCAGACCATCTCTTCGTGAATAGGGCGCAGGGCGGCTCCGATTACGGCTTGATGCTCGGCGCGCAGGTCTCTGCCGTGTCTCTCCGCGTCCTGGAGGTGCTGGCGAATTCTGGCCGTGGCATTGGCCAAAACCGGGGTCGAGCCGGTTCCGGCGATTACGTAGCTCGACTCCGACAGACTGAAGCGATCGATCTTGTCGAGCGAGTGCTTACCTGCTCCGGTCAATTGCTCCTTGTCGGCACAGACTAATATGCCGCCTCGGTGGAGACGAAATCCGGCAATGAGAGGCATCGATTAGCTCGGCGGAAGCCATATTGCTTCGCAGTGCCCGGGCCGGGAGCGGCGCCGGATCGCCTGACAGAAGCAGCTTCTAGAGTGGCCTAATGATAGGCCCTTCCCCCGCAAAGCGAAGTAACCAGAAAGTGTTATGCCCTGGCGAGCTGAAATCAACCGGCGGAACTCAGCCATTTGGGCAGGATGTCGGACCTCTGTTGGGAAACGAATACCGTTCACATATCGCGCAAAGCATTATCCGCGTCTGACAAACGGCCATGGCAAGAACATGCCAGAGCAGGTCAGAGGTTCTTGCTACCTAAATAGGCAAGCATGACGGGTGTCCCGGAACCCGGAAGGGGGCATCCATATGATTGGCGCGACTGTTTGTGCCGCGGCGGGGGAAAAATGACAGCCAACGAGTGGGTTTCGGCGAGGACAATTCCAGCGCTACGGAGCGATCCAGGGCTTATGCATAGCCTTCCAGGCAACGCGGGTGCGGTCCAAGGCAACGGCTCGTTACGCACGATTGTCGAGGCGGCGTTCCGTCACCGCAGATTGTGGTTTCTGGCCTCATTCCTCGCGTTTATAGGGGCGCTTGCCTATACGGTGCTGCGGCCGCGGGAGTACCGGTCAGAGATGGATATCCTCGTCGAGAACACGCGCGCGGACGACCAGATCACGCCCGGCCCGATGAGCCAATCCATTGCCGACAACGGTGTGACCGAAGAGCAGATCAACTCGGAGATTGAGCTGCTCCAGAGCCGCGGTCTGGCCAGCGGAGTGGTTGATCCGCAATGGAACAACCGCCCGCCCGCAAACTTGACCGAGGCGCAGTACAGGGCGCACGACAAGGCAATCGACAGTTTCGAGAAGCATCTCTCCGTGGAGATGGTCCGGAAATCGAATGTCATTCATGTGACGTATGTGGCGCACGATCCCAAGACTTCCACGGAAATGTTGAACCGGCTGCTGACGGCGTTCCTGGCCAAACAGCGCGCGCTTGCGCTGCCGGCGGGAACCGCGAAGTTCTTTGGCGATGAGGCCGCGCGGTACAAGACCCAACTTGACCAGGCACAGCAGCAGTTAGCCAGTTACCAGCAACAACACCAGATCGTCTCGCTCGCCGACTCGGAACAAGACACGAATCGCGAGATCGACCAGGCGCAAGCCGAACTGCGCAACACGGATGCGGAGATCAGCGCGACCGAGGAGCGCATTGCTACGGGGACACAACAACTGAAGAGCATTCCCCCGCGGCAGGCGACGCAACAGCGGACGATTCCCAATGACTACTCGGTTGAGCGGCTGAATACAATGCTTGCCGAACTCGAGAACGAGCGGACCGGCCTGTTGACGAAGTTCATGCCGAACGACCGGCTGGTCCAGGAGGTCAACCAGAAGATCGCCAACACGAAGAAAGCTCTGAGCGATGCGAAGTTGATGACCTCGAAGGAAACCGCATCGGATGTGAACCCGGTGTGGCAGACGGTGACGGCATCGATTATTCAGAACGTGTCTGAGCGGAGGGCGATGCGCGCCAAAGAGGCGGCTCTGAAGAGCCAGATTGCCGGGCTGCAGTCGAACCTTTCGGGTGTTGAGGCTTCCACGGTGGCGTTCACTACGCTGCGTCAGAAGGTTGCCGACCTGGAGAGCAATTATCAGCTCTACACGCAGAAATACAATCAGGCGGCAATTGCCGACGCCATGAACGAGAACCGGCTTTTGAACGTAGCCGTCCAGGAGAGCCCGACCTATTCCGTGATTCCATTCCGGCCCAAGCCTGCAATGGACGTGCTGCTGGGCGGGTTTACGGCGCTGTTTCTGGCCTGCTTCATGGTCTTCTTCGCAGAGGTAGGGCGAGAGACGATTGCCAATGCCGGCGAACTGGAGAGCGTATCGATGTTTCCGATCTTTGCCACCGTACCGCTTGACCTTACGCGCGCCGACGAGGGAGGCGCACTGATCGAGCCGGGGCCCATTTTTACCGGCATGAGACCGAGCCGGCAACTTTTAAGCGAACGCCGCCTGGCACCGGCGGCGAAATCTCAACAAGAGAGGCATGCGCTGTGAACAGCTCTATCCATTATCTGGATCTTGACGGGATTCCCGACGAAGCAGCCGAAGAACGACGGACGTCGATCTATCACACTCTGCTTTATACGGTGCTGCAAAAGCCGCGAGAGAAGAATCGGGGCGGCATAGTCATCGCTCTCAGCTCAAGCAACCCGGGCGAAGGCGTGACTTATGTGGGCAGAGCGCTGGTGCATGAACTGGCGCGGAGCGAATTGACTTCAGTGGCCGGAATCAACGTGAGCTTCCTCAAGAAACTGCATGAGCCGACGGTGGAGGCGATCCGGAACTCGGTGATGGAGCAGGCTCGCCGGATGGACGGGGAGGACGGAAATGCGGACAGAGCTGTCAGGCCATTGCCGATTGCGCAACGCTCGAGCCCCTGGGACGCGAACTGGCAGTACCGGCGCGATTGCATCGAGCTGCTGCGCTCGGAGTTCGACTACACGATCATCGATTGTCCGTCGCTCAAGGAATCAGGAGACGTGCTGAGCATCAGTCCGTTCGTAGACGGCATCATTCTTATCGTGGAGGCGAACCGGACACGCCGCGACCAGCCACGCCAGGCAGAGCAGTGCATCGCTGCTGCGGGAGGGACGGTGCTGGGTTACGTGCTGAATAAGCATGTGTGCCAAGTTCCGAGATGGATGTTTCCCGATGCATGACGGCAGCGTTGTGCGCAGTGCAGGGGGAGGGTGAACATGCAACGATTCATAGTGGCACTGGCAGGGGCGATGCTGGCCGTGGGTCTGGCTCGAGCCGACGATCAACTTCATCAGCGGCCCGTGTACACGCTGCACACGGGCGACGTGATCGCGCTGAATTACCGGTACACACCCGAGTTCAATCAGACGGTGACGGTGCAGCCGGATGGCAGCGTAAGCCTGAACATTGTTGGCGACGTCCAGGTGGAAGGAAAGTCGGTGGATCAGGTACGAAAGCGCATCGTTGCACTGGCTTCCGCGAGGTTGAATCATCCGGAGCTGGCGATTACGCTCGTACACTTTCAAGCGCCGTTCATTGTGGTGGCGGGGGAAGTGGACCGGCCGGGGAAGTACGATCTGAACGAAAGCACAACCGCGCTGCAGGCGATCATGCTGGCGGGGGGCTTCAAGGATTCGGCGCGCGATACGAAGGTGTATCTTTTCCGGCGCATCAACGCCGACGATGCCGAGGTGCGCAAGCTCGACTTGCATAACATAAAGAACCAAGCCGACCTGGAACGGGACGCGGAACTGGAACCAGGCGACATGTTGCTCGTAACCCGAAACAGGATGGAACATTTTTCGCGCATTATGAAGGCTAGCAATCTGGGGGTCTTTCTTAACCCGTACACGGCTCCCGTCCCGTAGGCGGCCAATATCTATAACACCGCGCGCTCGCGGCCCCACGCGGAGGGCTGTGCAGGAAGAGTGCGCTCGCATATTTATATCGCGGAGTTGTCCCCATGCAGGAATCGTTGCGGATCGATACAAGTTCGACGGCGCGACTCGATACCGCGCGATTTCCGGTTGCGGTCACAGCGCCGCGCAGACCGGGAGTGTTGATTCGTCCGGCGGTGGCGCAGGCGCTGGCCGGCGGATTCTCTGCAACACTCGACCTTGCCCTGCTGAGCGCGACGATCATCTGCCTGGCGCTGTGGGCCAGTGGCGCAATGGTTCAGGGAAATGTGCTGGAACTGCTTTCCATGCGGCTGACGGTGGGCCACTTTGTGGAGCTGGCGCTTTGCTGGATGGTATGGCGGACCATCTTTTACTACTGCGGGCTGTACACATGGCTGCACGTGCAGCGGCCAAAGGCAGTGGCGGGGCGCGTCGCGCTGGCAACGGCCGTCTCCGCTTGCGTCGCTGGCGGTGTGGTGGGATCCATGTGGCACCACGGCCATTCGCTGCGGGCGGGGATTTACTTCTGGGTCGCAGCAACGGGCGGATTGCTGCTTTCGCGTGCCACTATCTGTCTTTTCCAGGTTTATGTGCGGCCTCATTTCAGGCGCAGGCGCTACGCACTGATTGTCGGGGGCGGGGAGCGTGCGGCGCGGCTCTTCGAAGAGCTGAGGCTGCACCCGGAATGGGACTACAAGTGCGTGGGATATGTCGATGGCGCGGCGGCGGAGATTCCCGGACAGCACTGGCCGCTGCTGGGAAGGATCGGCGATCTCGAGGACATTCTGATGAGACGGGTGGTGGACGAAGTTGTGGTTGCCCTTCCCGTCAGGACGCAATTTGCCACGATCGAGCGCACGATCGCCATCTGCAAGCGCGCGGGCGTGCAGGTCCAATACTGGGAGGACCTGTTTGAAGCGGCGCGTTCAGGGCATTGCCACCGCGAGTCATTCGATGCGCAAAGAGTGATCCTGAAGATGGTTCCGGACGATTACCGTCATCGCATCAAGCGCAGCATCGATGCGCTCGGCGCGCTGTTTGGGCTCATCCTTTGCGCCCCGCTTTTTCTGGTTGTGGCGATCGTCATCAAATGCACGAGCAAAGGGCCCGTGCTCTTCAAGCAGGAGCGCTACGGTCTGGGCAAGCGTACCTTCTGGATCTATAAATTCCGCACGATGGTGGAGAATGCCGAGGCAGCGCAGGCCGCACTCGAGCACATGAACGAAAACAGCGGCCCGGTCTTCAAGATCTTCAAAGATCCGCGCGTTACGAAAGTGGGGGCATTTTTGCGGCGCACATCGATCGACGAATTGCCGCAACTGCTGAACGTGCTGAAGGGGGAGATGTCGCTGGTGGGGCCGCGGCCGCTGAATCTGCGCGACGTGGGAAGGTTCTCCGAAGCCTGGCTCATGCGGCGCTTCAGCGTGAAGCCGGGCCTCACATGCCTGTGGCAGATCAGCGGACGCAGTCAAGTGAGTTTCGACCGCTGGATCGAGCTCGATCTTGAATACATCGACCATTGGTCACTCGAGATGGACCTGAAGATTCTGGCCAGAACAATTCCCGTGGTTCTCAAAGGCACGGGGGCTGCATGAACGAGCGGGGCCGGGCATGCGTGGCGTACGTGAATCACACCGGCGCAGTGAGCGGCGCCGAGGTGGTGCTGATGAACATGGTGCGTGGGCTCGACCGCTCGGCTTATGAACCGGTCCTGATCTGTCCTGCGGAAGGCGAGCTGGCGCGCCAGCTTGAAGCTGAAGGCGTCCCTTGCATGGCGCTTCCGGCAGTGCAGGCGCGCTTCACCTGGCGGCCGGACAGGCTGTGGGAGGCGGTCACGTCGCTGGCGCGCGCCATTCATGCTCTGCGGCGTACGCTTTGGAAGATCGAGCCGGAGATTGTCCACGCCAACAGCGTACGAGCCGGCGTGGTTGTGTCATTGGCAGCGATTTCCAGCGGGCGCAAGGTGGTGTGGCATGTTCATGACAACCTGCCGCGACATCCACTCAGTACGCTCATTCGTATCGCGGCTCTCGTGCTGCGGCCGGATCGCGTGATCGCCGTTTCGCAGGCCACTGCGAAGGCGTTTCGCGGCCCGTTTTCGTTTGAGGGATCGGTGGTCACCATTCACAACGGGGTGGACCTGCGCCGGTTCCCACTGAAAGGCGAAGAGCGCGAAGGCGTTCGCGCGGTACTGGGAGTGCCTGAGGACGCTTTTCTGGTGTGCTCTGTCGGCCAGATTTGCGAACGCAAAGGATTGCTGGAACTTATCGAAGCATTCGCGATGGCCCACGCGGAGGCGCCAAAGATGCATCTGATGATTGCAGGGAGCGTGGTTTTCGAGCACGAGAGGCCCTATCTGGACCGGCTGCTTCGGGCGGCGACAAAACCCTCGGCAGCGGGAAGTGTCCGATTTACTGGCCAATTAGAAGATATTTCCGCGCTTCTGCGGGCGGCGGACCTTCTGGTTCTGAACAGCCATGAGGAGCCATTCGGGCTGGTGTTGATTGAGGCGATGTCAAGCGGCACTGCGGTGCTGGCGACGCGTACCGGAGGAATTCCGGAGATTGTCAGGGATACAGAGAACGGATGGTTAGTGGACAAGGGCGATACGGCGGGTCTGGCGCAGAAGCTGCTGGAACTCGCCGGGCACAGGAATCTCCTGGAGAGAGCCGCGCGGCAGGCGCACGATGCGACTTGCCCGCAGTTCTCCCTGGAAACATTTCAGGCCCAGATTCACGAATGTTACGCGGGGCTGCTTGCAACCGAGCAGCGTGCCATTGTTGGACGCCCGCAATGGGCACGACCTGCGAATGAATGAGCTTTGTATGAACGCTGCGAGAGAACCGCGAAGGAGTTTCTCCCTCAATGCCCAGAATTGCCCTTTTCCAGGACTATCTGGCGCAGTACGGCGGTGCGGAACGCGTCACGGAAGCTATCCACCAGACGCTGCCGGAAGCCGAACTGCATACGACCATGGTTGCGCCGGAGCGAATGTCACCGTACCTTCGCGAAATCGACATTGCAACCACGTGGATGCAGGCGTTTCCCGCGAAGGCCAAATTGTACCGGCACTATTTTCTTTTCTATCCACTGGCCGTGGAGTCAGTGAACCTGACGGGCTACGACCTGATTGTGAGCAGTTGTTGCGGATATGCAAAAGGAGTGCGACGCGGCAAACATGGGGTTCATGTTTGCTACTGTCACAATCCGATGCGCTGGGTATGGCGCTTTCCGCAGTACATGCAGCGGGAGAATTTCAGCTGGCCGCTGAAGACGGGGCTGCGCCTGATGGTGGAGGCGCTGCGGCAATGGGAGTTGCGCGCGGCCAGGCGGCCGGATTACTACATCGCGAACTCGCACATTGTTGCAAAGCGATTGAAAGCGGCATTCGGCGTGGAGGCAACGGTGATCGAGCCGCCGATCGTCACTTCGCGTTTCTGGGTCAGTCGGCAGCCGGAGGACTATTACCTTATTCTTTCCCGCCTGAATGCCTACAAGCGAATCGATCTGGCGGTGGAGGCATGCACGCGGACCGGCCGCAAGCTGGTGGTAATTGGCAACGGGCCGGATCGCGAACGGCTGCGAAAAATGGCAGGCCCCACCGTGAGCTTTCTTGGGCGCTTGCCCGATGCGGCGGTGAACCACTATGCCGCGCGCTGCCGGGCATTGATCTTTCCCGGCGAAGAGGACTTTGGAATGACTCCGCTGGAAGTGAATGCGGCGGGACGGCCCGTGGTTGCTTTTGCCGCGGGCGGCGCAACGGAAACTGTGATCGAAGGCATGAACGGCGTGCTCTTTGGCGCGCAGACTGTCGACTCGCTGATCGAAGGCCTGGAGCGGCTGGAGGCACAGAGCTGGGATTCGGCAGCCATCAGGAGACATGCACAACGTTATGACATCGAAGTCTTCAGGGATCGTTTGCTCGATTATCTGTATCAGGTGTCGCCGGCTGTCCGCGGCCTGCAAATGCTGCGGCGGAGGGCCGGATGAGCGCGGCGCAGGTAAAACCGATCGTGCGGGAGTGCGTCCCACCGGCAAAATCGCCGAAAGGCTTCCACGCCGTGACCCAGTCAATCGCATGCAAGGCGGTGATCCTGGCGTTGCAGGCCGGAACCGGCATCCTGACGGCGCGCGAATTGCGGCCGTGGGGCCGCGGCGAACTGGCCGCAATGATTCTGTGGCCGCTTCTGGTGGCCAGCGTAACCACGCTGGGCGTGCCCAGCTCGTTGATCTACTTCCTTCGCCATCGACCGCATCAGCGCGATCAGCTGATCGTAAATGGGTTTGTTATGTCGCTGATCCTCGGGTCGGTGGCGGCACTGGTCACGACGGCGATCCTGCCGCTGGGCCTGCACGAGTACGCGCCTTCGATCGTCCGCGCCGCGGAATGGTTTCTTATTACCGTGCCCATCTGCTCCCTCACGCTGACGGGGCGGGCGGTGCTCGAAGCGTCGCACGACTTTTCTGCGTCCAACGCAATTCAAATCCTGACTCCGGCAGCGACGCTGGCAGGGCTGGTTGCATTTCTTGGCCTGCAAAACTTCAATCCGCACACGGCAGCCATTTCCTATATCGCCGCCTCGATTCCGGCATTTTGGCTGATGGCCCGCCGCGTACGCCGAGTTAGCGCCTGGCGGATCTGCGCGCCGGAGACTTCAGTCATGAAACAGATTCTGGGTTATGGAATTCGTTCCTACGGAATCGATGTACTGGGGACTCTGGCGCTGTATGTCGATCAGGTTTTGGTGATCGGTATGCTGGAGCCGAGCGCGATGGGATCGTATGTGGTGGTTCTGAGCCTGTCACGCATGCTGAATCTCTTTCAGACTTCGGTCGTCATGGTGCTGTTCCCGAAATCGGCGGGACGGCCCGCGCGAGAAGTGGTTTCCATGACCGGCAACGCCGTGCGCATCAGCACGCTGGCTACGGCGCTTTGCGGAATTCTGGTTTGCGCCGCCGGGCCTACGCTGTTGCGGATCTTCTATGGCAGCGAGTACGTGGCGGCTGCGGGCGCTCTGCGCATTTTGGTCATCGAGGTCGTGCTCTCGGGGGCGACTTACGTATTAGCGCAGGCTTTTATGGCCCTGGGCAGGCCAGGAGTCGTTACTGTGTTGCAGGCGACCGGGCTTTCCCTCAGCGTTCCTTTGATGTTGATCCTCATTCCGCGGTGGGGAATTTATGGAGCTGCGGTCTCGCTTCTCGCCTCCACCATCGCGCGCCTGATTTTTGTGATTGCGGCATACCGTTTCTTTCTGAAGATCGATTCGCCCAGCCTGATTCCCAATCGCGATGACATGAAACTGCTGTGGGGCGGCGTGAACGAAATGCTGCGCTGGCAGGCGCAACGCGAAATTTGAGTGGAGGGCCATAGGAGACGCCGATGCGAGTTCTGCACATCCTCAACGACGTGACCGATCGCGGCAACGGCATTGTGAATGCCGCCGTTGATCTGGCGGTGGAGCAGGCGCGTCAGGGCTACGCTGTCGCAGTGGTTTCAGCGGGCGGCGGCTACCAGCCGCTGCTGTTGCGTTCTGGCGTCTACCACCTGGCGCTCAATCAATCGAAAGCCCCCATCGGAATTCTGCGAGCGGCGCAGCTCTTTCACAAGCATTTGCAGATATTCCAGCCCGATGTCGTACATGCCCACATGCGCACCGGACTGCTGCTGGCGTGGTGGTGGCGGCATTTCGAGAGATACGCGCTGGTGGGGCATGTACACAACGTACATGATTTTGAATCGGTGCTTATGGGGCTTGCAGATCGCGTGATCGCGGTGAGCGAATCGGTGGGGAAGACGATTGCGGCCTGGGGAATTCCGCGGCGCAAGGTTCGCGTGGTCCTAAACCGGACGCTGAATGGCGCGCGTCAGCCGAGGCTCAAAGAGATCGAGCCGATGGCGCTTGCGAGGCCCGCGATTGTGACGGTTTGCGGAATGAATCCTCGCAAGGGGATCGAAGAGCTCCTGACCGCATTCGATCAGGTTGCGCCTGAGTTTCCTGACGCGCAGCTTTATTTGGTGGGCGACGGACCCGAGCGCAGTTGGTTCGAGCTGCTGGCGCGCCGCTCCCCAAATTTCAGCAGGATTCACTTTGAAGGTTATCGCGCAGTGCCGCAGGCTTACATGATGAGCGCCGATGTATTTGTGCTTGCTGCGCGGCGCGAGTCGTTTGGACTGGTGCTGTTGGAGGCGCGCGCCGCCGGATGCGCCATTGTGGCGACAAACGCAGATGGGATCGCCGAAGCGCTCGATGGTGGACGCAGCGGCATGCTCATTCCGTCGCGCAACCCTTCCGCGCTGGCCGGCGCGCTATGCCAGATGCTGGGCAATGACGAAGAACGTATGGAATGGCGCCGGCGCGCAAGACTGGGCATCGAAGAGTACACCGTTGACCGGATGGCTCACGAGATCGGGGACGTGTACGACGAAATCATTGGCGAGAAACGGTGGCGCGAAAGCCCCGGCGTTGCTGCGTAACGGACCGACGACAAGAATGCTAAGACGAGAAGGATGCTGATTTGAGCGCTTGCTCGCGCTACTATGGTTCGATCTCTATGACCAGCGGATGATCGGGAATGGAAACAGGCACGCTGGACACGTTCTTATAGGTTTGGATCGGCGCAGCCTGCAGAACGGGCTCGAAGAGAACCACCTGCCGAGCTTCCTTCCCCAGGAGCAACGTAGTGTTCGCGGGATCGTTGTGGACCTCGCGATGAGTCCAGGTGTTGTAGCTTGAGACTTCCTGCCAGAGAATCAGATCGAATTCTCCATTCGATTTCTTCAAGAGAAGATGGTGGATTGCCGGACCCGAATCGCTGAGTGTCCAGGATAGTGCGAGCGGAGGGCCTGGCTTGGCGTTGTCGTTTAATTCGTGGAGCAGGTTCTTGAGCGCAAGGTATGCGGGCTTTTCTGTTCCATCGGCCCTCACGAGCCCCCAATGCAGTTGATTGTTGCTGAGCGATGGATCGGGCTTCTCATCGAATAGTTCATAAAGATAAGTTCTCGGAATGTGCTCGCAGAAATTTTCGAGGAATAGGCGCGGGATATATTTGGCGGCCGTCTGCTCCGGGACTCCGGGCTGATCGCTGTGGTCGTTCAGGGCATTATGATAGCCGGTCTCAGTCATCACGATTGGCTTGTCGCCGAAGACGGCCTTGGCTAAGTCGAGCTGTTCCGGAAAAACTGCTGATGGCATTTTGCCTGCGGGATACGAATGAAGATTCCCTTCATCGAATCCCGCCAGGGTGCCGCGGAATTCCTTGCCTTTGGCCACGAATGCGAGCGAGGGCGCGATGACCTGGGGGCGATGCGGCGAAGAGGCAGATTGTACCGAGGAGAAGATGCTCTTCTGGAAGTCGCGGTCCACGTCAATCCAGTTTGGCGTGTTGATGTCGAGCTCGTTGGGGCCTTCGAAGGAGTCGATCGTGTTGCCTGACAGTTGCTCGATGCGCTGAATCAACGCTGTAGTCAAGGGCCCCGAGTTTCTCCCGGGGATCGAGAACAGCGTCGAAACGGGCTCCCATTTTTCCCAGCTCAATCCAGCGGCCGAAGAGGAGATGGTTGGAATCGTTGCTGCCAAGGTGCACGCCTTCGCGCACATGGCGAACGCCGAGCGCGCGCAAATCATCTTCGACGCGCGGGAAGTTTCCATAGCTCGTGTCTAAATAGCTCAAATGCGCGTTCACACCAACGCTGTCGATGAATGCCGCGGCGCTTTGTGCCTGCTCGGGAATCGGAGCGTGGTTATGAGTCCCACTCACCGGGGACGGATCAAGGAAGAGAAACCATCCCCGCATACCGACGATCAAAGCAGCGACGAGGGTAAAGATCAGAGTGAAGTTGCGAGGAATCGTGAGCGAACCATGCAAACGCATCAAAGAAGCACCCAACCAAATGAAAAATGCCGGCGTCTAAACCGAAAGAGAGAGCCCGTTCAGCCGCGACGGGTCCCATAGGCAGCGAAAACGATAGAGATACAACGCCCCTATAAATTCTCTTAGATGCGCATAAAATGGCGCGTGCGTGTTCACACCCCGGCAGGTTGAACCGATCACCGCACCTCGCCTTGGCATAGACTCTTGCCGGAACTCCTGACTCTGGGATTCAGGCTTGCCCACCACGCGGACAGGTGAGGTGTATGGCTGGTATTGACGTTGTCATAGCGGACAATCAACCCCTTTCTCTTCATGGCATGAGGAGCGCGGTCGCCGATCAGGCCGACATTCGAATCCTTGCCGAATGCGAAACTCCCGATCTGCTTCGCGATGCGATCCGGCAGCACTCACCGGATGTTGTGCTGGTGAGCGCGGAAATTCTGAGCGAAGAGTTCGATGCACTAGAACGCCTGGTTACAGAAATTGACGACACCCGAGTCATTGTAGTGACAAGCCGAAAAGATCCGGGATTCCTTGAAAGCGCCTTGCGCAGCGGGGCGAAGGGCATATTTCAAAGGGAGTGGCCGGTCCAACAAATTCCCATGGCGATCAGAAAAGTAACCAATGGCGGCATGTGGCTGGAGCAGAGCGCAGCCGAGCGCGTACTGGAGCAGATTTTAGCGAAGCGTCGTGTTCCCGACGCCGATGAACAACGCATTGCATCGCTCACCCCTCGCGAGCGCGAGGTGATCGATCTGATCTGTCAGGGTCTGAGGAATAAGGAAGTTTCAGACCGGCTGCACATCAGCCTGGCAACGGTGTCTCACCACCTTACCTCGATCTACAGTAAGCTGGAGGTGAGCGACAGAACGTCGCTGGTGATCTACGCGGCGAAGCGGCGGATGGTGAGTTTCTAAACCGGATCTCGTCCGCTGCTGTTACTGGCTGTCTTCCGCTTTGCGTTGACCCATCCTTTGGCGAGCTCATGGTGACGATCCGTTCTGTTCTTCTCTTCTGTATCTTTGCCGCAAGCACCGTACAGCTCTGCTTGCCGCAGGCGGCGTCCGCCGATACCGCAAGCCGAGAGGCCGTGTCGATTGATGCGCAGGGGCCGCGGACGCCGTTTCCGCATTTCTGGGAACAGATGTTCGGTTCGGGGCGCGCTATTCTTTCGCTGCGCGAGAGCTACCGCGACGATCTGCGCGCGGTCAAGCGCGTAACCGACTTTCGCTACGTTCGATTTCACGCCATTCTTGACGATGAAGTCGGCGTTTATAACGAAGACGAGCACGGAAACCCCGTTTACAACTTCTCCTACGTAGACCAGATTTACGATGGGCTGCTTGCAAATGGCGTGCGGCCCTTTGTCGAGATCAGTTTTATGCCGCGCAAACTCGCGTTCAATCCCGACGCGCTGCACCCGTTCTGGTACAAGCCGAATGTCTCGCCGCCCAAGAGCATGGACCGGTGGGACGATCTTATCCGGCACTTTGCGCAGCATCTGGTGGACCGTTACGGCATTGGGGAAGTTTCGCAGTGGTATTTCGAAGTGTGGAACGAGCCAAATATCGATTTCTGGAACGGCATTCCCCGCGAGAGATCGTACTTCGATCTCTACGCGCATACGGCGCGCGCGCTGAAGAGCGTGAGCCCTGAGCTGCGCGTGGGCGGGCCGGCCACGGCAGCCGCTGCATGGGTCAGCGATTTTCTGAAGTTTACGGCCGAAAACCGCGTACCCGTAGATTTTGTCTCAACGCATGCCTATGCCGACGATACGGTGGAGAATCTATTCGGTACGAACGAAGAGATTCCCATGGATGAGCGGGTGTGCCTTGCGGTGGCGAAGGTGCACAACGAGATCGCGGCCTCGGCAACGCCGCGGCTACCACTTTTAATAACCGAATGGAATACGCAAGGCACGATGGACGCGCGGGACACGATCTTCATGGGCCCCGCGATCGCGAACACGGTGCGCCAGTGCGACGGGCTGGCGAGCCTGATGTCGTTCTGGACCTTCTCCGATGTGTTTGAGGAACAGGGGCTGATCGCGAAGCCGTTTGTGGACATGTTCGGGCTGCGCGCGAAAGGCGGAATCAACAAGCCCAGTTATTATGCATATGCCCTGCTGCATGAACTGGGCAATGAACGCCTGACGAATTCGTCCGAGGACGTAATTGCGACGGAGAGCAACGACGGAGCGATTGAAGTCGCGGCGTGGAACCTGGTTGATCCCGGCCAGAGCGGACGGGAAAAGACGATCGAGCTTGATTTCAGGCACACGGCCGCCAACGCGAGCGTCACGATCGAGAGCCTGGACGAGGATCATGGCAATGTGTTGAAGCAGTATGCGGCAGTGGGTCGCCCGCTTGATCCGACTCCCAAGCAGGTGGAGCAGTTGAATCACTCTACTGCGTTAGCGGCGCCTGCAGAGGCGCACTTGTCGAACGGGAAACTTTTCCTTCACCTTTCGCCTAACTCGCTTGTGCTGGTCAAAGTGCTGCCTTGACCGCACGCCTGCGGTTCACTGGCCTTGGCAGCCTGAAGCCGCTAAGGGAAAACCCTTTGACGTTGCTCTGAATCGGCGCGATCTCTTTCAACTGGGCTTTCAGCATGGACTTGCTGACCGGCATCTCCTGAAGCAGCATTTCAGCGGCCTGGATTTGTGGGTGCATGTGGAACCATTCCTGGACGACGTTGTCGCGGAGAAGATTCACGATGGCCAGCAATGACATTCCCATGTGATGGGTCATCCACTCTTTGACGAGCACGGGGCCGCGCGAGCCGGTGGAGAAGTCTGCAGCTTCGTAGAATCCGTACGCCCCCGTCCAACTTTCTGCGTGCATGCGCCGAAGATTGCGCAGCGCTTCGGGCGGATCGACGGACAAGGCCAGGAAAGTGGAGTAGGGCGAGATGACGGGCCCTGCCGTGGCCTCGAACCAGAAAGAAAGCCGCGGGATGCCGTAAGCGAAGTAGTGGTAATCGCCGCGGTCGTTGATGCGGGAAGCGCCGGACTCCGATATGCCCCACGGAATTCCGCGCTCGCGGCCGAACTCCTGCTGCACTTTGACGCAGGCCTCCTGCGTGCGTGCGATCGTGGTTCCGGAATAGGCGCGCATCCAGAGCGCGGGCATGAGGTACTCGAACATGGTTCCGGACCAGGAGAGAAGAAGGAAGCGCCCATAGGCGAAGGTATGCTCGCGTCCCAGCTTGAGCCAGCTTTGCGGAGGAATGTCGCCGCGAGCGATCGCCAGGAAGGTGGCGATGCGTGCTTCCGACGCGATGAGATCGTAGCAGGAGCCGTGCCGCCGGCGCGGACCCATTTCGAAGCCGATGGAAAGAATGCGGCGCGAGGGATCGACAAGGAAACTGAAGTCCATCTCCTGGGCGAGATGCTCAGCATGCTGCGCAACCTGTTCCAGATCGTGGAGCAGAGTCTTCAAATTATGAATCGCCTGCGGAAGCAGATCGAGCAACTGCTCCCGGGCTTGGGCGATGTCCTGCTCCGCCGTGAGTATGCGGTGCGCATTGGTCATGGCGAAGCGCAACTCTTCGGCGAATTCAATAGCCTCAGAGCAATTGAGATCGAAGGCTCGACGATTGATGCCAAACTGATCCACCCCGCACAATGCGGCGAATTGCGGCTTGAGCCAGGGAAGATAATCCTGAAGCAAACCGTCGATGGCCTCGATGCGGTGGCCGGTTTCTTGCATCCACCATGCGACCTGGGAATCGGTGGACGGCATGGAACCGATTTCTTCTAGAAATGTTTTTGCGCGAGGAAGCCAGTCGATCCGGGAGGGCAGATCATCACCACTCCTTGGCATCGGCAAGCGTGAGACAGCATGGGGATGGCCCATTTCCGAACAGAAGGTGCGCAAATGCGTGGCCACACCGTCGAAGAGTTCGGGGTTGAGCAAGGGCTTGGCGGCCAAAGAGAGAGCGCCCCCATGCAGCGTGAAGAGCGACGCAACAAGATTACCGCTGTCCACGGAGGAGACGAAGGGCGAGGCGTCCAGCGGCCTCAGAGTGGTTGTGTCGTACCAGTTGTAGAGGTGACCGCGGTACTTCTCCATGCCCGCGATGGTTCCAAGAGTGAGGCCGCTGAGGGCGACGAGCTCGGGTGTGGTGATGAATCCCATTTCACACGCGGCCTGGCGCGCATTGAGCAGCAACCCAATGTTGGTGGGCGAGACGCGCGCCGCTTCACGCAAACCGCCTTCGATCACGTTATCGGGGATGAGGTAATGATGGTGCTCGTTGCTGAACTCAAAAAAGTAGCGCCAGATGCGCAACGCGTGCGCACGCAGGAATTCGCGATCCCGGTCCGCGACGCGATGTTTTTCGCGCGGCGGCTGGTTGAGCCAGTTCGTGATCGGCGGAGCAAAGGCCCACAGCGCCAACACGGGCAACGCGCAAAGGACGGCCCATGCGTGGTGCGCCAGCAACAGAATCAGAACTGCGGAGGCCGCAGCAATCATGGGTGTTGCGGCCAGATAACGCTCGGCGGGCGCGGTGTGGCAGATGCGCATTTCGCTCTGAGCGGCGGTTTCCCATTCCAGTAAGCGCTCTCCGGTGATGAAGCGCCGCGCCAGTGCGCGCACGATGGCATCGAGTGCGAGCAAGGTTTCGTGGGGCAGAAAGGCAAGACGAAGAAGAGCAATCATCGAGGCCTGCTGTAATCCGCAGATGGCTTCGCCAATGTGCCCTCGGTTCCCTGTGGCAAACGCGCGGCCCACGGCAAACAGAAATTGAGCGATTGCGGGGAAGAACAGCAACAGCACCGGCACGATGGTCCAATAGAGCGGGCCACCGGGCAGGAAGCACCATCCCGCGAGAAAAAGCAGGAAGAAGGCAGGATCGACGAGCGAGCGGCGCAGGTTGTCGAAGATCTTCCAGCGCGAGATGCTGGAGATGGGATTGACTACGGTGCTGCCCGACTCGTCGGGCACGCGAGAAAAAATCCATTGCGCAATCTGCCAGTCCCCGCGCAGCCAGCGGTGCTTGCGGCGGAGATACGCGCTGGAATGGGACGGATAGTCGTCGACAAGCTCGACATCGGCGAGCAATCCGGCGCGCGCATAAGCGCCCTCGATGAGGTCGTGGCTGAGCAGAGAATCGCGAGGAAACCTGCGATCGAGAACAGCATGTACTGCGGCAACCTCGTAAATGCCCTTGCCGGTGAAGATGCCTTCGCCGAAAAGGTCCTGATAGGAGTCGGAAATCGCGCGGGTATAAAGATCGAGTCCGCCCTGGCCGGTGTAGATGGCTGCGAGCCGCGAGCTTGCCGTGGAGCGCACGGCGACCCCGATGCGCGGCTGCAGGATTCCGAAGCCCTCCGTCACGATGCGGCGCCTGGGGTCGATGATGGCGCGATTTAGCGGATGCGCAATGGCTCCGACGAGCCGGGCTGCCGTGCCATACGGAAGCTGGGAGTCGGCATCGAGCGTGATGACGTAGCGCGTTCTATCGAGAACCTCGACGGGGCCGGCCTTGATGGGAAAGGCGTCGAATTTGTGCGTGAGCAGCTTATTCAGGTCGAGCAGCTTGCCGCGCTTGCGCTCCCATCCCATCCAGACACCCTGACGCGTGTTAAAGATGCGATGCCGATGGAGAAGAAGAAAAGAGCCACGGCCTTGCGGCGCGTACTTTGCGTTCAGGTCGTCGATCAGGTGGACAGCGAGCTCAACCAGCGGATGGAAGTCCTTTTCGCGCGGCTTGCTTGCCGAGTCGGCGAGATCGGTCAAGAGCGCGAACTGCAGATTGGGATCGCGGTTGGCTAGGAAACGGACTTCGAGATCGTTCACCAGGCGCCGCACCTGATTTTCATTGAGCAGCAGTGTGGGGACAGCGAGCAGGGTGGAGCACTCAACCGGAATACCTTCGCTGAAATCCAACTTGGGCAGCGGTTCGGGATCGAAATACGCGGTGATCGCGTTGTTGATCAGGTCGACCGCATCCTGCGACGCGGGAAGGCACAGAAGGACAAGGATGGCTAAGAGACCGGAGAGCCCGTCAATTCGCGGAAGAAGAGGAAACAGCGCGGCAGCGATGAAGAGGAAGGTGAAGAGCACGACGCCGTTGAGGAAAAAATCCTGCGCACGGGCTCGAACAAACTGGCGCGCGCGCCATGCGGGCGAAGGATGGAATCGGACGCGATCCGCGAGCTGGCGGAATCCACGATCGATCAGGTAAAAGCCGACATGCTCGCATCTTGAGCTGCAGTCGCGGATTCGCGATTCCGGATTTAAGGGCCTTCTCGTGCGAGATCGAGCGCAGCCTGCGCTACTTGTACTTCAGTCAAATTGGATCGGCTCGCGATCTCGGCAATCCTCCGGCGGTAAAGTTCGCGGCTTTCGAAATCCATCGCAGGGTAGACGCCGGCCGGATCCTGCGCAAGAATCCTGTCGAAGGCGATCAACGGCTCGATGAGGAAGACCCAGTCTGCGTGCGTAATGGCTCTCATGCACTTGATGTGGTCGACCAGCAACGGCGCAGCCCCCGCGCCCGAGTCCTGGAACAGAGCGCGCGATTGTTCGAGGAGCAGCTCCAGCATGACGAACCGGAGAAATGCTCCTAAACTCCAAAGCTCATCGACGTTGAGAGGCTCATGTGCCTGAATGTCCTGAACGAATGCCTGTAGCGTGATGGCCGAAAACGCGCCCTCGACAGCATCGAGGTATAGGCGGGCCACGGCGGCGATGCGCGGTTCATCCTTCGCAGGCGCAAGCAGCAGGCGCGGAAGCCGCGCAATCGCGCGGGGCTTATCGGAGACAGCGGCAATTGCCGACCTGAACATGCGATGACTCGCGCCCAGTTCAAGCAGCGCAGAACGGCGTGCCGCGATCGCCTGATCGCTGACGGGTGGCGGAAGCGGTTCGCGAGCCAGACACGATTCCAGCTCACGGAGCGCCTGACGCGCCGCTTCAACCCGCTTGGGGAAGCTGCTGGGAGCGGCCGGGCGCGGAATGAACGCCCAGGCTGCGGCTACGTCCGCAGCCGCACTTAGCTGCTTGAGCAATGCCGCATCAACGGTTGTTTCCTCGGCTGTTGTTTTTTCTGCTGCAGGAATGGTAGAAGTATCATTCATTATAAAAACCTCATCGATAACTTGCGGCTTGCATTTCGAACATGGCTGCATAGCGTCCGCCGAGGGCGACTAATTGCTGGTGATTGCCTTCCTCTACTAATCGTCCCGATTCGAGGACGACGATGCGGTCGGCCATGCGAACCGTAGAAAAGCGGTGCGAGATCAGCAGCGCCATCTTGCCGGAGGTGAGCTCGGCGAAGCGCTCGAAGACTTCAAATTCGCTCCGCGCGTCGAGCGATGCCGTGGGCTCATCGAGGATGAGCAGTTCGGCGTCGCGCAGGTAAGCGCGCGCGAGGGCGAGCTTTTGCCATTCGCCGCCCGAAAGATCGACGCCGTTTTCAAAACGCCGGCCAAGCATCTGGTTATAGCCGCGTGGCAGCCGCGCGATCACGTCGCTGGCCAGGCTTTTTGCCGCGGCGTACTCGATTTCCAGGGGAGTGTGTTCGACGTCGATGCGGCCGACCTCGATGTTTTCGCGCGCCGTCATCTCGTAGCGCATGAAGTCCTGAAAGATGACGCCGATGATGGAATGCAGGTCGTTGAGATCGTATTCGCGCAGATCGATGCCATCGAGCAGGATCTGGCCTTCGGTGGGATCGTAAAGGCGCGTGATCAGTTTGACGATGGTGGTTTTGCCCTGGCCGTTTTCGCCGATCAACGCGACGCGTTCGCCGGGCTGAAGGATGAAATTGAAACGATCGAGAACACGCCGGTCCGTGCCAGGATAGACGAAAGAAACATTGCGAAATTCGAAGCCGCGCGCGATCCGCCGCGGCGCGGGCAGCCCCAAGGGCTTTGACTTGACCGCCGGCTCCATGGAGAAGAACGCGAGAAGATCGGTGAGGAACAGAGCCTGGTCGGCGACTCCCGAAGCCGTTGAGAACGCCTGCTGGATGTTGCCCATGGCCTGCATGATGGCGGCGGTGATGAGCGTAAAGGCTCCGATCGTGTAGACGCCGTGAATGGTGCGAAAAATGCTGAGCACGTAAGCCGCGTAGTAACCGAGCTGGCCGAGCACGGCGAGCAGCGCGCCCCAGAAAAGCCTGCGGCGATTGAGCGCGACATTCTCTTCGTAGATTTGCTGCGAGAGCGACGTGAATCGCTGCGTCAGATGGTCGCTCAAATGGAAAAGTTTCAGTTCCTTCGCCGCTTCCTTGCTGCCGCCCACCTGGCGCAGATAGTCCATCTGCCGGCGAACCGGGGTCTGGCGGAAATTCTTGGCGTAGGTAAGAAATGCAAAGTGGCTCTCGCCGAGAAAGGCGGGAACGATACCGGCAACGAGCAGGATGAGAAGCAAGGGCGAGTAGAAGAGGAGCACGGCGGAAAACGCGGCTGCGGTAACAGTCTGCTGGATCAGGCGGCCCATCTGCTGGATCATGGCCAGGCGATCGGTGGCCTGCACGCGCGCCCGCTCCAGGCGATCGTAGAAAACGGGATCCTCATAGACTGTGACGTCGAGAGCCGCAGCCTTTCGCATGACTTCGACGCTCACATGATGGGTATAACGATCGGCGAGCAGGTTGTCGAAGTAGTCCACGGCACGCGACAGCAAGCCGATGAGAACCGCGAGCACGGCTTCTAATGCCACAAGCCACCAGAAGTATCCGGGCAGGGGGTGATGAAACCGGATCTGGTTTATGCCATTGACGATGTAGGGGCCGGCGATGATGCCGATTCCGACAGGCAGGAAGGCGGCGACGACGCGCAACGCAATATTCCAGAAGACGACCGACGGCCCGGATTCCCATACGAAGTGAAGAACCGGAGGGATGTTTTTGAGCGCACGCAGGCGCTCGCCCCAAGCGCTCGATCGCGCCTGGGATTCGCCGGATGCGGATTGCGCTCCGGGAACCTGGGATGACGGTTGTGATTGCATCGCGCCTCTTGCCTGCGATTCGGCGCCCACGAACAATTTATTCCGAGGGCGGTTCTGTGATCATTTTCGGAACCAAGGCATGAATCAAGATGCAACGAAGAACAAGTGCTTCGGAGTTCGGCGTTAATTAGTTGTCCCTGCGATGGTAAACAATTCGCTCTTTATAGGATGCGAGCTGCGCCCGTGAGGTTAGATGGGGGCAGAGGGCCTGAAAGAGTCAGGTGGCTGCCGAAGTAGTTGTCGGAGTGTAGGCCTCGAAGCCTGCGCTGGCCATGCCGCGCTGGGCCTCGGGGTTCTTCATGAACGTGCTCCAGACAAAGCCGGAGCGCAGGTTTTCGGCCATCAGCATAATGATACCGGTATCGATGCCAATCACGTCGGTGTCGTACCACCCTGTGAGCGGATTGAAGGCATCGACAAAGCCGTAACGCGACCATGCATTCGGATAGCGGTCGTGCATGGTGCGGAGAACGCGCAAGGTGGAGACCGACTGGAAGGGAAGCGAGCCGCCCGCCGCGCAGGGGACTACGGTGCCGTCGATGGGGCCCGTGGCCGGCGGGCCTCCCCAGACGATATAGCCGCGGGCGGAATCCGATGCGGTGATGCCCCACAGGTCGTCGCTGTAGTCGGAAAACTGGGGGTGCAGCTCGACGCAAAAACGGCGGTGCACCTCGGTGGCGATGGCCGAGTTGAGAAAATAGTCCGCGAATTGGTCGCGCTTGAGGCGGAAATCGAACCATGCCTGGGAGTATTGGTGCACGAAGAGCGGAGCAAACGATCCGATGTAGCGCAGGCCTTCGTACTCGAAGATGGTGCGCTTCCACGCGAGCCACGCGTCTTTCGGGAGCGGATGAGAAGGAGAGCCCATGCCGAGCAGATACATCATCATCAGCTCGCTGTAATACTCCCAGCGCGAGGGGATAAAGCCGAACTCAGGGGTCCAGCCGTGAGAGAGCAGGCTGGTGTCCTCGGCGAGCCAGGTCCAGTCCACACGATCGAAGATGGCATGCGCCAACTGCTCGATGTCCCTGTCTTTAAAGTGCTGTTTGCAGGTGAGCACGCCGCAGAGCAGAATCGCCGTGTCGACGGAGGAGACCTCGGAGTCCCACATTCTTTCGCCGGTGTTGATGTTGGCAAAGTGAAAGAAGAAGCCGCGATGCGTGGGGAGCTTATGCCACAAAAAGGAGAGAGTGCGAACGACGCGCAGCCGGGCGTCCGCGTGGCCGATGAATCCGCGCTGGTCGGCGATGCAGATGGCCGTGAGTCCGAAGCCGGTGGAGGCGATGCTGGCTCCCAGGGTCTCGTCCTTTGTGCGAACATTGCAGCGGTCCTTGATGAGACCTGTCTGTGGATTCCCCTGCTCCCAGAAGAAGAGGAACGATGCGCGCTCCAAGTCGTCGAGGAGCTTTTCGTCTTCGGGAGAGATTGCAACCGGTGCGTATGGCGACTGGGCTAGTTCCTGAGGGCTTTCGTGCAGAAGATCGGGCGTGCCGGAGTCGATGAGGGCGTGTGCGCGCGCCAGCGGCAGGCCGAGGGAGAGAGATGAGAGTTGGCGCAGCAGGCTGCGCCGCGAAGTGATTGGTCCAACGTGGCGTAAGATCGGTTGACCCATGCTCTCGCGGGTAATTAGATGCGGGAACCCTGCAGCAGGTTAGCAGAAAGGGCGACAAAACCGCTAGAATCTGCGTCCAAAGGGAGGAGGTGAAGAGTGATGGGCCGCGGAAAGACTGCTGTCTGGATCGCCGTTGCCGTTGGAGCAGCAGCGGCTTTAAGTTTGCTGCTCATCTATAGCCGGCTTCACTGGAGACCGCAGTGGTCGATTTTACAGGGCGCGGTGGTGCGGCACAGCCCCGACGTGCGCAAGCAGCAGCCGATCGGTGGAGTTCTCATCACAGCTAACGATGGAACTTCCATTGTAAAAACGCAATCCGATCCCTCGGGCTATTTCCGTATCGCAATTCCCAGGAGGATTCTGCCGGGGCAGACCGTGAACTTGAATTTCGAACTTGCCGGCTACAAGCCGCTGGCGATGCCAGTGACAATCCCGTT
This sequence comes from uncultured Acidobacteriota bacterium, assembly GCA_963745965.1. Classification (GTDB taxonomy): domain Bacteria; phylum Acidobacteriota; class Terriglobia; order Terriglobales; family Acidobacteriaceae; genus Telmatobacter. The sequence goes on along the minus strand of CAVUZC010000013.1, from coordinate 60,863 downwards.
CCGGGATTCGCTGCGGCAGCTTCTCGTCGCCGACATGACGCCAATCGCGGCAGATACAGAAGAGGAAGTGTCAACAGCGGGGATGGTGGTATCGAACGTCAGGGTACGGTACACGGTGAATACCGAGACGGCGGAGAATGTTGGGAGCGAGGCAAAGACTTTTGAGGTGGTGAATAAGGGGAATGTTCCCTGCCACGGGCAAAGTCCGTGTTCGCCCGACGGGCGCTGGAAGGCCGCTATGGATTCGATCCGGCTCGATGCCGGCCAGGGAAACGAATTCCGCGACGCGCGCGCTTCCTGCATTGCGGGGCCGTGCCCGTTCACGCGGGTGGATACAAGCGGGTTCGCGCAGGGCGGCCGCATCATTACCGCGACAGTATTCGACTGGTCGGAGACCACGACATTTCTGTTCCAGGCCGAGGTGTTTCACACCAGCATTGTCCCCCAAGTGCGGGTAACGTACCCCGTGGTGTTTGGCCGTGGGTTCAACTTTACCGTTCCGCCGAGCGCGGAAGGCACAAGCCTGGTGGCGGAGCTCAGCGGCACCGAGATTGTATTTCCGCTCGGCCCCGATCTCGATTTGAGCTGGGCGAGCTGTCAGGTGCGCAAGGGAGCAACCGCGATCAACAACGTTTACCAGTGCGAACTCAAGCCGGGGTACAGATTCTGAGCCAGTGCGGCGAGGGCGCGGCTGTCCAAGGCCACTGTGCGTTGGCTCACCAATCGACGAGTGGCCCAATGTCAGCGTGGTGCCTGCGCTACAATTTTCGAGAGGATTTCTCATACCCCACATGAGAATGTCTTAGCTCAGCGAGTGCTTTGCAAACCCATTGAGAAAGGCTCTTTATGCAACGAGTGTTGCCAGTCGTTGTGTTGTTTATTGCTGTCGGTTTGCCGATTCGCGCCGTTGGCAAAGGCCAGGCTGCGTCCGCAGGTCAACCGCAAGAGACTTCCCATCCAGCCGCTACGCCCATGAGTTCCTCTTTACCTTCCACCAGCGGAGAGGGAGCAACCGCGGATCAACAAGGCCCGATCTACGGACCACTGACTTTCAACAGTGAAGGCGCAGATTTCTATGTCGCGCAGGACGGCAAATTTGCGCCGGCGTCGGTCGTCGACGGAACCATCGAGATTCATCTCCGTCCCGGCAGTTTTCAGATTGGCTATAACGGTGAGCAGATGAACATATGTCTTGCCCAATCGCCGTTTCCAGAGGTAAAGACCGATCCGAAGGGATACAAGGCCTCTTGTTTATCGGGACCATTCTCCGGTGCTCGAGAGCCAAATAGCGATGCTCTGCTGGTCTACGGCGGACACAAATGGAGCGACGGAAACACAGAACTCTCAGACACGACCTCCATGAAGGCTACTCCGATGAAGGGCTTCCGGTTTGCGTACCAGGTTAATCAATTGTATTTCGTGGAAGCTCGCGATATGACTCTTAGCAGCTTTAAGGGAATGCTCTACGGATACATCGTTGTTTATAAGCAGCATGTGCGAAGCAATAAAGACATTATGCCGATTCATCTGATTTTTGAGTAGAGAGCGGTTCGAGCCAGTTAGAGTTTATTGACTCCGGAGTCCTTCGCAGAAGCCAAAGTCACAAATGCAGGTCCGTCCACTGGATTTGGTGTGAAGTTCGCACCAAAACGCGCTCAGGGCGATCGTTCTCTTCTCCTGCAAAGTCCCCTAGAAATGCCTGACATGCTGGGTCACGGGCTCTTCGGGGCGGCGGCTTTCCTGATCGAGAGAGCGGCTGACGATCTCCTTGGAGCCGAGTCCGATGGCCAGCGAGAGGGCGAGGACGATTCCGCCAAAGAGAATGCCAAAGGCAAGATCGACGATGTGGCCGCCGATTCCGAGATGGTCGAGAGCCATGGCGAGGGCGAGAACCTGCACCAGCCATTTGATCCCCTGGCTCAAAAGCCGGGCGTATTGCAGATTCATGTTCACGGCGCCAATAAGAACGGAACGGGCGAGGAAGCGCGATACGAAGGTGCCAACAACCAGGATGAGGATGGCACTCACGGCGTGGGTGAGGTACGGATAGAGCACGGATGCAAAGTGCGACGAAGGACTGTATGCGGCGTCGAAGGAAGCGATGCCCAACACGAGCCCGAGAAAGATGCAGATCCAGAAGACGGCGCGCGAAACCGCGAGCGTGAGGTTTTGCGCCGGCGACCACCACTCCAGCAAAAGCGCCGAGCGGTTGGCTTTCATGCGCTCTTCAAAGTGAATGGCGGTGAGCAGCCTGCGCAGGAGCCATGCGCACAAAAGCCCGAACAGCCCGCAGATTGCAATGGCCAGCAAGAACGACAGGAGCGCAGGCAGCAGAGTCGCGACCTCGGTGAGCACGCGGACCAGCGAGGCCCGCAAAGCGTTCTCGATTTGTTGCCACATGGAGATTCTCCTTCGACCTAGGGATTGAAGTTGTCCGGCCAGCGCCAACGGGCAAGGAGATAGGGTCTGTCGATCTCAAAGGCCGCGGCGAGGGCTTCGATTCTCCTCTCGGCTGATGGTTCTTCCGCGCTTAATGCTAATAGATACGATGCCGTCCAGCCGAAGTAAAGGGGCATCAGCGCGCCCACCAGATGGTTTCTGTTGACTGCCTGCTCGCGATAGGCCACCAGGAAGTCATAGACAATTCTCGCCCATAAAGCGTCAGGCATCGAGAATTTATCGTTCGCCACGGCCGTCAGGCGCATGACTGCAAACAGCGTCCGTGGCGTCATGGCCTGGGCCCAGATGTCCTGGAGATTTTTAGCGGCCAGGCGGAAGGACTCGATCATGGGCGTGACGTCGGCAGAGGCAGGGTGGCCATTTGTATTGGGCTGTGCCTGGGCCATGCCTCTGATGCGCCGGGGTTGCAGGAAACTGCGGGAGGTTTGCCACTCGAGAGCGCGAAGCTCGATGTCGGAGAAGAGAGAGCCGACCACGCGCGTGAAGAGCGAGCCGATGTCGCCGGTTTCAAACTCAGCGGGCTGCTCGCGCCGCATGGGTGCCTCGGCAACCGCGAAGCTCATACGTTGCGCTAGCGGGACCGGCCAGACGATAGGGTCTTCCTCGGACAACGCGGCGCCTCTGGGATGGAGATCGAGAGCGTTGACGAATTTGGCGGAAAAGCTCAAGTCGCCGCCGAGAGGGAAGCGGACGGATGTGCGATCGAGCGCGCGGGTGAGGGGATAGAGAATCGCGCTGTTCAGCAGGCCCTCGTGCGGTTCGAGAAGGTAATGCGGCATGACCAGGTCGATGGGCTCGTTCAGGATGAGGCGCGCCAGCCATGGCAGAGCCTGCGGATCGAGCGCGCCAACGGCATGGCTGAGCAGGATGGCCGCGCGGGCGCGATGCTCTTCCATGAGGCGCGACACATCGAGATAGGTATGGGTGGTGTGAGGCCATTGGCGGGCAAACACGACTGGTGAAGGCGAGAACGGCGACAACTGGAGCCAGGGCGCGCCGCCGATGGACTGCGGATGGCTGGTTTGCGCACCGTTCGGCGCGCCATTCTCCTGCGCGGGAAATGCGAGCATGGTGCGCGGCGGCGAGGCGATTGCGCCGAAGCGGCCCATGATTCCGGCAATGGTTTTGTCGAGCTCTTCGCGATTGGCGGGCGCCGCGAGCACGAGAAGATCCAACGGGCGATCTTCGACCTGCGCGGCGGTCTGGACCGCGACGGCAGCTTGCGTCTGCACGGAGGACGGTTCTGATTCCGCGACGGACTGCTCGACGTGCTCCGCATGATTCTCGTGAAGCCATAACTCCGCGGCTGCGGTGGTTTGTGGCTGCTCGAGATTTGTGAGCACCCAGTCGTCCGCGAGATTGGCGTCGAGGTCCTGAGGCAGATCGGAGGCCGCGGGAGCAACCTGGAGCTCAAACCAGAGAAACGCGTAGGGCGAGAGCGTGAGGACGTAGGGATCGCGCGCGACCTTCGGGAACGGGACATAGCCGAGAATCTCGACCGGTGTGCGGCCCTCGTATTCGTTGAGGTCGAGCAGCACGGGCTGGGCTGAACGGGAGATGTTGGCGACGCAAAGAACGGTCTGATCCTGATACTGGCGAAGATAGGCGAGCACCTTGCGGTTGGTGGTGGGCAGAATGCGAAACGTGCCACGGCCGAAGACACGGAAGAGTTTGCGCAGGCCGATCATCTTGCGCGTCCATTGCAGAAGGGAAGCAGGGTTTTCAATCTGCTCTTTGACGTTGACGGCCTGGTAGCCATAGACGGGGTCGTCGATGACAGGGCTGTAGAGGCGCTCGGGGGCTGCCTTCGAGAAGCCGGCGTTCAGTGTGCTGTTCCACTGCATGGGCGTGCGCACGCCGTTCCGGTCGCCGAGCTGAAGGTTGTCGCCCATGCCGATCTCGTCGCCGTAGTAGAGGATGGGCGTGCCGGGAAAGGAAAACAGCAGGCTGTTGAGCAGCTCGATGCGGAGGCGATTGTTTTCAAGCAGTGGTGCGAGGCGGCGGCGGATGCCGAGGTTCAACCTCATGCGGGGATCGGCGCTGTAGGCCAGGTACATGTAGTCGCGCTCGTCCTGAGTGACCATTTCGAGGGTCAGCTCGTCGTGATTGCGCAGGAACAGGCCCCACTGGCAGTTCGGCGGAATTTCTGGGGTTTGCGCCATGATTTCGCTAATGGGCAGGGAATCTTCCTGGCGAAGGGCGACGTAGATGCGCGGCATGAGCGGGAAGTGGAAGGCCATCTGGCATTCGTCGCCGTCGCCGAAGTAGGGGCGGACATCGCTCGGCCACTGATTGGCTTCGGCGAGCAGAAAGCGGTTGGCATATCCGGCATCGACCGCGGCGCGAAGTTTTTTTACGATGGCGTGCGTTTCGGCGAGGTTTTCGCAGTTTGTGCCCTGGCGCTCGACGAGATACGGAATGGCGTCGAGACGCAGCGCGTCGACTCCCATATCGAGCCAGAAGCGCATGGCGGCGAGCATTTCATCGAAAACCAGGGGATTGTCGAAGTTCAGATCGGGCTGGTGCGAGAAGAAGCGATGCCAGTAGTAGGCGTTGGCGAGCGGATCCCAGGTCCAATTGGAAGTTTCGGTGTCGGAAAAAATGATGCGCACGCCAGGGAACTGTGCTGAGGAATCGCTCCACACATAGAAATCACGTTCTGGGGACCCGGGCGGCGCGAGGCGCGCGCGCTGAAACCACGGGTGCTGATCCGAGGTGTGATTAATGACGAACTCGATGAGCACTTGCATACCGCGGGCGTGGGCTGCATCGAGGAATTGGCGAAAGTCGTCAAGCGTGCCGTAGTTGGGATGGACGGCGGTGTAGTCGGAGATATCGTAGCCGTCGTCGCGCAACGGGGACGGGAAGAACGGCAGGAGCCAGATGCAGGTAACGCCGAGGTTCTGCAGATAGTCGAGCCTGGTAAGAAGTCCGGCGAAGTCGCCAATGCCGTCGTTATTGCCGTCGGCGAAGGCGCGTACATGCAACTCATAAATAACAGCGTCTTTGTACCACAGGGGATCGGGAGAGCTTCCTGCTTTCTTCACACTACGGCCTCGTTGCCGGATTGTATGAATCTTTGACGCGGTTTGCTGGGAGGAAGTTGCTTTTGCCGGATGGCGAGGACCGATTTGAGCTATGCAGCCCTGATGGGAACTTGTTGTGGATGCACGACTTAATTAGTTGCATGGGACATTTACGCGCGGTCTGCATCTAAAACAGAAGACGCGGATTAGCTTAGAGACCATCTGACTATTGCTTTCTCAGTCGTTCAACGGTTGCTTCAGAGATACCAAGCCGCTCGCAATTCGCGGACGCGCACTTGCAGAACGCCAAGCTCCGAGGCGATTTGGAACGTACTTAGCAGACGAACAGTTGATGAAAAACTTGTGAGGAGCTGCCGCAGGCGCACGATATGCGAATTTTGAGCTGGCGACTGATCGTTGCGTTGGTGTTCGGAGTGACGCTTGTCTCTCTGGCGTCGTCCTGGTATGAGACGAGGGCCGAGAAGGACGCGCTGCGCAGCGATCTGGAAAGGAAGGCCGGCACTCTGAGCGAGAGTCTTGCCGGCATGGCGGAGCTTTATCTGGAAACGGGAGATCGCGCCGGACTCGAACAGTTTGTGGCACGTTTCAGCAACCGCGATCATCTGGTGGGAGTGGGCGTGTATGGGCCGGACGGTTCGCCGCTGGCTGTTGCGCCGGCACTCACGTCACAGCACGGCGCCCGAAAGATTCTCACCGACGCGCTGGCACATGATCGGATGGAGAGCGCCTACACGCGGACCGTGTTCAAGCAAGACTATGTTGTCGCCATTCCGCTGCGCGGGTTCGGCAACCGCGTCACGGGGGGTATTGTCGTTGTCCAGGACAGCTCCTACATTCGGGCACAGATTTTTCGCATCTGGGGCAGCGCGTTCATCCGGGTTGTTCTCCAGGTCCTGGTGATTGTTGCACTGACGGTTTTGATCGTGCGATGGAGCCTGACCAGACCCATCGCGCGGGTGGCGGAATGGGTGAAAGCGATCCGCGCCGGACAGCATCCCCCTCCGCCCTCGACGAATGGGATCGAATTTCTACTTCCCGTGACCCGCGAGGTTGCACCACTGGCCAGGAGCATCGAAAGGGCGCGCGAAGCCGCGGAGTCCGAGGCGCGTCTGCGCAACGCGAAGGACTCGGAATGGACTGCACAACGGCTGGGCGCTTATGTGCGAGACAAGCTGGGTGATGGAAAACTTTATGTGATTTCCAATCGCGAGCCTTATGTGCACATGCGGCACGGCGTCCGCGTTGATGTTTCGGCGCCGGCGAGCGGCTTGGTTGCGGCTCTCGAACCGGTGCTCTGCGCGTGCGACGGCACCTGGATCGCCCATGGCAGCGGCGACGCGGATGCGGATACCGTGGACGCTCACGACAGGTTGCGTGTTCCGCCGGGCGAGATGCGGTACACGCTGCGCCGCGTGTGGCTCAGCCAGGAAGAGGAAGACGGATACTATTACGGCTTCGCGAACGAGGGCATTTGGCCGCTCTGCCATAATGCGCACACGCGCCCGATGTTTCGCGGGGCCGATTGGGAACAGTATGTGCGAGTGAACAGGAGATTCGCCGACGCACTGATTGACGAGGTCGGCGGCGAAGAACAGCCCGTCGTGCTGATTCAGGACTACCACTTTGCGCTGCTGCCGCGCATGGTGAAAGAGCGGCTGCCTCATGCGCGCGTCGCGATCTTCTGGCACATACCGTGGCCCAATCCAGAATCGTTCGAGATATGCCCTTGGCAGGCCCAGCTTCTGGACGGGCTGCTGGGAGCGGACCTGATCGGCTTTCACGTGCGCGCGCACTGCAACAATTTTTTGAACACCATCGATCACGCGCTCGAAGCGCGTATCGATTGGGAGCATTTTTCCGTCACGCGGAATGAGCACCAATCGCATGTGCTGCCGTTCCCGATCAGCGTGGAGATGAACGGCGAGACCTGGCGCGCGGAGGAGCGAAGCGTGGAGGAGGAACGCGAGGCGGTTCTCGATGAGCTGGATCTGGAGACGTACTGGATCGCGGCCGGCGTGGATCGCGCAGATTACACGAAAGGAATTGTGGAGCGATTTCAGGCCGTCGAATCGTTCCTCGACAGGTACCCCGAGCAGCAGGGGAAGTTCAGTTTCATTGAGCTGGCGGCGCCGTCGCGCACGCACATCAAGCGCTACGCGGAGTTTCAGGCCGAGATTGAATCCGAGGCTGCCCGCATTAACGCCCGCTTTGCCCGCGGCCGGTGGAGACCGATCGTGCTGCTGCTTCGCCAGCACAATAAGGACGAGGTGCAGCGCATCTATCGCGTGGCTCATCTCCTGATCGTGACTTCGTTGCACGACGGAATGAACCTGGTCGCCAAAGAATACGTAGCAGCGCAGAAGGATGAACAGGGTGTACTGATCCTGAGCCGGTTTACCGGAGCAGCGCGCGAACTGCGCGATGCCATCATCGTGAATCCTTACGACGTGAATGCCACCGGTGAAGCCATCGTTCAGGCCCTGAAGATGGACGCCGGCGAGAGGATGGAACGGATGCGGCGCATGCGGGCCATCGTGAAAGAACACAATATCTATTGGTGGGCCAGCAATCTGATCGGCTCGCTTTGCGATTTGCGGGTGAATCCTGCGGAGAACGCGAGCGTTTCAGACCGCACCCCTGTAGAGGTATAGCATGACCTTGGCAATGCCCGTTTCCCTGGTGGTTTCGCAATTCTTTGAAGAGCTGAAGGAAGCGCCTTCCGCCGCGCTGCTCGTTGACTACGATGGCACGATCGCGCCGTTCAACGTGGATCGATTCCAGGCGCGCCCTTACGCCGGTGTGCTGTCGCTGCTGGACAAGATCGCCGACTCGGGCAAGACGCGTGTCGCGGTCATCAGCGGGCGGCCTCTCACGGAATTGAAGGCGCTGCTCGAACCATTCGAGAACGTAGAGATGTGGGGCGTTCACGGAATGGAACGATTGTTGCCGAACGGAAGCTACAGCGAACTGCCGATCGATGAGGAATGCGTGGAACTGCTGGCGGAGGCCAAAAGGCGCATCGCACAGGCTGGCCTGATCGCGCTGGCCGAGATCAAGCCGGGAGGCATCGCTTTGCACTGGCGCGGGCTCCCAAGCCAGGATGCGGACTATGCGGCGATGATGATTCGCAGGGTTTGCAAGCCATTCGGGGAATCGCCGTTGCTCCGGCTGCTTGATTTCGAACAAGGCGTGGAGTTGCGCGTGGCGCATCCCGACAAGGGCGATGCTGTGGCGACGATTGTTCGCGAGATGGATCCGCGAGCGCAAGTCGCCTATCTGGGCGACGATTTTACGGACGAAGATGCCTTCCGGGCGCTGCGCGGACGCGGCCTCACGGTTCTGGTGCGGGCCGAGCACCGGTCAACGGAAGCGCAGGCGTGGCTGAAGCCTCCCGCTGAGTTGCGCGGATTTCTGGAAGATTGGCTGCAGTCAACGCGCTGAACGGCGGCTCGGAGAGGGTCAATGATTCGGCGGGGGATTCGGCGGGGCGGAGGAGTGCGCGAGATGATGCCAGGCAGAGCGGAACGCCGAGGCACCTTCATGCAAGGGCAAAAGCGTAGGCCACCAGCCGTGGAGGACTCCGTAGTAGCGCACGACGAGGAACGCACCGATTAAGACAGCCAATAGAAGCAGCCCGGCGCCAATCCAGCGCAGACGAACCTCGGCGGCTTCGCGGCGCAGGATGCGCGCTTTGCCGACATTGGAGGCAAAGGCCGTCCAGTCTTCTTCAACGCCCTGACCCGATGCATCCGAGGCCTTGAGGAAGCGCTGCGTCCAGTCGTTGGGGTCGAGCCCAAGGGCGCTGGCATAGCCGCGCACAATGCCTTTGCTGAGGATGCCGCCGGGAAGCAGGCGAAATCTCTCCTGCTCCAGCGCGATCAGGTGACGCTGGCTGATTTTGGTGACGGCCGTGATGTCTTCCAGCGCAACGCCGCGCGTTAAGCGCTCCTTACGCAGGTCTTCTCCGAAATTCCCCATCGGCGACCGAACGTGGGCCAAAACCCACGAAACAAATCACCTAACACGATAAACCGGGTGAAGGATGAGGTCAAAGGCAGAGATGACTAAGGACGAAATGGGGAACAGAAATGGGAAACATGGGCCAAACTGATACCCTGAAACCGTAAACTCCGGCGTTTCGCGGACGGAGCCCAGCTCGAACATGAATAAGCTCATCCTTGCCAACCTTGCGCATCGGCCGTTGCGGTCCATCATCAGCATTTTTGCGGTGGCCATCGAGGTGGTGATGATCCTCTCGATCGTGGCCGTGTTTATGGGCATGTTGCATAGCAGCACCCAGCGCACCAACGGCATTGGCGCGGACATTATGTTGCTGCCGTCGAACGCCAGCTTGTTCGGCGGGGTCGGCGGCGCTTCCATGCCGGTGAAGGATGCTGTTGCGTTGAGCCGGCTGCCCCATGTAGCTGTTGTAGCTCCAGTGATTCAGCATCTCTCGACCAGTCACAACGTCGAAGTGGTTTACGGGATCGACTACGATACCTTCAACGCATTGAAGCCCTTTGTTTTTGTCTCCGGCGGCAGGTTTGAGGGACCGAACGACGCGCTCGTCGACAATGTATTTGCCGGGCAGCGGAATCCAGCTACGGGAAAGCCTTATGCGGTTGGCGACACGGTGCAGATTCTCGATCATCCGTTCCGGATCAGCGGCATTGTGGAGGAAGGTAAAGGCGGCCGCAAACTGATTCCCATCGACACGATGGGAGAGCTGGTGGGAGCCGAGGGTCATGCATCGATTTTTTACATCAAGTGCGACAGCCCGGCAAACGCCGACCTGGTGATGGAGGAGATTCGCTCCACGCGAGGCTTTGGCAATAACACGATGACAACGGTCGATAGCTGGCTGAACCAGATGACACCGGACAAGCTGCCGGGATTCAACCTGGCGCTTACGGTGGTTACCACGATTGCGGTGATTATCGGATTCCTGGTGATTCTGCAATCAATGTACACGGCCGTGCTGGAGCGCACGCGCGAGATCGGCATCCTTAAATCGATGGGGGCATCGAAACCGGCGATCGTTGCAATGGTGCTGCGCGAGACGGGACTGCTGGCCGTGGCCGGTGTGGTGGTCGGCATCGCGGGCACCTTCGGCGTGCAGGCGATTTTGGCGATCAAGTTCCCGACGTTTGCCTTTGAAATTACCGGTGCGTGGATCGGCTACGGGGCTTTGATCGCGTTCGTAGGAGCAATTTGCGGAGCGCTTTATCCGGCGTGGGCTGCTGCACGCAAGGATCCGATCGACGCGCTGGCGTACGAATAACGCAGGTGTCAGGTATCAGGGTTCAGGTGTCGGTAAACCTGACGCCTGAAACATCGAGCTAACGGTGAACACGCAAACCACCCAACTTGTTTCGCTTGATGCGATTCGCGCGGCGGCGGCGCGGATTGCTTCGGTTGCGGTGAAGACACCGCTGGTGCGGGCGGCGTTTCCCGGCGTTTCCGGACATGGAACGGGCAGGGAGATCTGGCTCAAAGCCGAAAGCCTGCAGCCTATTGGCGCGTTCAAAATTCGCGGGGCTGCGAATAAAATTCTGCAACTGAAACCTGAAGAGATTGCGCGCGGCGTGATCACCTATTCCAGCGGCAATCATGCGCAGGGCGTAGCTTATGCGGCGCGTGAGGTGGGCGCAAAGGCGGTGATCGTGATGCCGTCGAATGCTCCCGCGATTAAGCGGGCAGCCACGATCAGGCTAGGCGCGGAAGTTGTGGACGTGGGCGGGGCTTCGAGCGAACGGCTGGCCGTGGCCGAAGAATTGGTGCGCGAGCACGGATATATCGTGATTCCGCCGTACGACGACGAACAGATTATTGCGGGGCAGGCGACGTGCGGGCTGGAAATTGCGGAAGATCTGCCGGATGTGGACCTGGTGGTTGCGCCGGTTTCGGGAGGCGGGTTGCTGGGCGGAGTGGCCGCGGCGGTGAAGCAACTGAGTCCGAAAGCCAAAGTCTTTGGAGTGGAACCGGAGTTGGCCGGCGACACGGCGGAGAGTTTTCGCACGGGCAAGATCGTGACCTGGCCGGCGGAGCTTGTGAGCCGGACAATTGCGGATGGTTTGCGCACGCAAAGCGTCGGGATGCGCAACTTTGCCCACCTGCAGGCATTTGTCGACGGGATTGTGACCGTGACAGAAGACGAGATTCGCGCTGCGATGCGCGCCATCGTCGCCGCCACGCGCCTGGTTCCCGAGCCGAGCGGGGCGGTGGCAACGGCGGCGCTGCTCTTCCACGCGGAACGAGTTGCCGGCGTATCGCAAGGCCGTGGCCGTGGTCAGCGGCGGCAACGTGGAGCCGGCAATGCTGGCGGAAGTGCTTACGGAATCGGAAATGTAACGTCGGTTGAATTAGGATTTTGCTTGTGATGAAGCGATATATCTCCACGATTCGCATGTTTGCACTTGGTTCGGCGCTGGCTTGCTGCGCGATCCCGGCGAGCGCCGACAAAAAGCCGGAACAGCAGGTGAAACCGATGGCCGGGCCGCGCGCCACCGCACTGCGCATTACGCCGCTCTACATCTCGCCCTCGACGAATGCGCAAAAAGTGGACAGGGTGCAGATTGGGCGCGAAATGGTGGTGGCGGAGAAGAGCGGCGCATGGATGCGCGTCTATGCCAATACCGACATCGAAGAGCAGCACAGCGACAAGGACGAGCCGATGGTGGGCAGCGATGAAACTACGCCGCCTATTTCAGGCTGGATCGAAGCCAAGGGCGTGGTGGAAGAGACGACGCCCAATGGCGACGCGATCGTGATGGGCGCGGCGGCCAACCAGGAAGCGTTGGCCTCCGATCCGCGCGGTCCGGCTAACGCCGCCAAGAGCGCGCGGCTGCTTTATCGCCGGGTGGCGGAGATGTTTCCCAGCTCGCCTCTGGCACGGGAAGCCGCATGGCGCGCGGCGGACATTCAGTGGCAGATCGAGCGCGCCGATGCTGCGAATCTGCCTTCGGCGCATGAGAGGAGCCCCGATTACCGCCAGTTGATGGATGAAGACGCGCTGCGTAAGGTGATCAAGTACTATCCGAGAACGAAATGGGCGGCGCTTGCGGCCTTTGATCTGATTGACAACAAGCTGTGCGGCGACTGGCAGGGCTCGGAAAAGTGTCCGGAGAAGGAATCGGATCTCTATATCAAATATGCGGACGAGTATCCCGATGGCCCGCGCACAGCGCGCGCGTTGTACGAGGCCGTTTACCGGTTCGCCGTGCTTACGGACATGTATGCCGCCGATGGCAACGACCACAAGAGCAATGACGCCCACAAGGAGGCAAGCGCCGTCGCCGCGCAGTTGAAGGCGCATTTTCCCGATTCCGACTATACGTTCAGGGCTGGTTCGCTGGTGTACAAATTGGATGAGGGCGTTCCCGTCTACGGCATCGACAGGGAGTGAGTCGTATCGGCTTCCGGGGTGCGCAGCGGTGCGCCATCCCATACGCATCCTCACCCTGGAGTTCGCTTGAGCCCCTATATTCTGTCCATTCTTTTGGGAATTGTGGAAGGCCTGACGGAGTTTTTGCCGGTCAGCTCGACGGCGCACCTGCGCATTACTGAAGCACTGATGAGAATCCCGCTCGACAACAGCGTTTGCGGCGGGAACGCGGGTTGTTTGCAGGACGTCGCCTATTGGGACATGTACACGATCGTGATCCAGGTGGGTGCGATCTTCGCGCTTTGCCTGCTGTTTACCGAGCGCATTGTGAACTTCATGCGCACGTTTCCGCAGGGCGAAAAGGGCGATCGCAACTGGCTCACGCATCCCATCTCTTTCACGCTGATCGCGTTTGGCGTGACTTCTGTGTTTGCCCTGGCGCTGCGGAAGTGGAGCGAGAAGAACCTGGGCAGCCTGAAAGCGATGGCATTTGCGCTGCTTATTGGCGGCGTTGTGATGTGGGCGGTGGATGCATGGAGCGACCGCGTTGAGCCGAATACGACTCATGTGGAAGAGATGACACTTCCGCAGGCCATCTGGATCGGTTTCTGCCAGATGCTTTCGGCGGTTTTTCCGGGCACTTCGCGCTCCATGTCGACGATCGCCGCGGGCCAGCTTGCCGGGCTTGACCGTCCTGCGGCGCTCGAGTTCAGTTTTCTGCTTTCGATTCCGACCATGATCGCCGCCACCGGCTGGGATCTGATCCACGAGATTCACGGCAAGAAAACCGTCGGCGTTGGCCAAGCGGCAGCCGCGCACGTGGTCATGAATTCGGAGCGATGGATCGTCCTACTGATCGGCACCGTAGTTTCGTTTATTGTGGCGTTTGGCGTGGTGGAGTGGTTCCTGGCCTGGGTGCGCAAGCACGGGTTTACAATGTTTGCGATCTACCGCATTCTGCTCGGGATCGCGCTGCTGATCTGGGGAACAAAGTACATCGGTAGGTAGGCCGACGCCCACCCCATGCCAGTTGCGAGGGAGTTTCCTTTCACACATAGTAATGTGTGATAAACTACACATGAGTGGAGGCAGTTTCGTGGCCACTAATCTTGCCATTGACGACAAACTGATCGATGAGGCGCGGCGCATCGGCAGCCATAAGACGAAGAAAGAGGCCGTGAGCGCTGCTCTGCAGGAATATATTGACCGGAGAAAGCAGCTCGAGATAATCAAATTCTTCGGCACAATCGATTACGATCCCACCTTCGATTACAAGAGAATGCGTCAACTGGATCGGATCAAGATCGACGAGTGAAAGTTCTGGCCGATTCGTGCGTGTGGTCGCTCATGTTGCGGCGACGGAAGACGGCTGTTCTGAACAGCGAGGAACGGTTTATCCACGAGCGGCTCACGGAAGCCATTCAGGATGGCCGTGTAGTGATGATCGGCCCTGTTCGGCAGGAGATCCTCTCGGGTATTAAACACCAAGATCAATTTGAGAAGTTGCGCGCTGCACTCGGCGCCTTTCCGGATGCGGAGCTTACGACTTCAATATACGAGGAGGCGGCGCGCCTCTTTAATCTTTGCCGAAGCCGGGGCGTTGAGTGCGGAGCAACAGATTTTTTGATCTGCGCCCTTGCAATCGCGAAGAAATGGTCAATTCTGACGAATGATCAGGGGCTCATGCGCTGCATCGAGACCCTGCGATTTGAGGGGCTTTCACTCCAGGCGGTTTGTGTCCGCCGAGGGAGTGGTTAGTGTGATTCCCCCGCCTGCCGCCCGGTTCTGAAACTTCCTCGCCAACGCGGATAATAGAAGATGCTCTGGGACGTTTTCCCGGTCCACCGGTTGCGTGTGCTGCCGGAGGCGGGGACCGCCCTTGTCATGAAGCCGATCCGGATTGTTCTTGCGCCTACGCGCAGCCGCCCCTTGAACATCTTTCTCGGGATGGTGCTGCTGCTGTGCGCGCTGCTTCTTTTCCTCGCACTGGCCACTTATCACGCCTCCGACCCCTCGCTGAATACGGCGACGGCAACGGCTACGCCGCGCAACTGGATCGGTCTCTTCGGCGCATACACGAGCGATCTGCTGCTACAGGCCATGGGAATTACAGCCTTTCTGCTGCCGTTATGGATGGGCGACGTGGGCTGGACCTGGATGCGTTCGCGCCCAAGCGGCTCGGCAGTTCTGCGGGGGATTGGCGCGTTGCTGGCGCTCGCTTTTTGGCCCGCGCTGCTGGGATTGTTGCCGTGGCACTGGCGCTGGATGCATGTAGTCCCGATCGAAGGCATCGTGGGCAGACTGACGGCGGGCCTGCTCGTGGCGTATCTGAATCTGCAGGGCGCATGGGTGGTGGCGCTGGTGCTGGCCGCCGGCGGACTCTACCTTGCCTCGGACGTGAGCTTCTCGGAGATTCGCGATAAAGTTGCGGAACATTGGATGCGCTATAACGAGTGGCGCGAGCGGCGGCGCGATTTGCGCGACGAAGAGGAAGAGCTTAAGGCGCGGAGCAACGCTTTGCGCGCGGAACAGAAAGCGCCGGTTCCGTTTGCGCAGTTCGATGCGGCTAAGAATCCGGAGATTGAATCCGAGATTCCGGCGCAAAAGCCGAACCGTTTTCTCGCGTTTTTCCTACGCAAAAGGACGCCAAAACAGGACCCGATCGACGATATTCCCGCCTACCAGCGCGCCGAACTGCAATCGCAGAGGGAAGAGCCAGTGCCTGTCGAGCGGGCCGGGGCTGCGAATGGGGCAGCGCCTCCGCGCCGGGCGAGTATTTGGGAGCGGAGCGAAGCGGAACGTGGACCTGCTGCAACGAATGCGGCCTCAGCAATAACGACAGCACCGGCGCCGGTTGCGCCGGTCGCTATGCGAGCGGAACCGAAAGCGCCCGTTGACCCGTGGGCGAACGAGCGAGCGGCGAATGGGCGCCCGGGTTCCGTGCCCGCGGCCGCAGAACACTCCGGCGAGATTGCAATTCACAGCCGCGCCGATGCCGAGACGCCGTCCGCGACCGTTGCGCCGAAACACGTGAGCGGCTACAAGCTGCCGTCGAGCACGTTGCTGAGCGAGGGCGAGGGCCCGCAGTCCGTGCGCGAGGATGAGTTGCGCGAGGAAGCCAAGATCCTCATTGAAAAATGCGCCGAGTTCGACGTGCGCGGGCAGGTTGTGCAGATCAATCCGGGGCCGATGGTGACGACCTTCGAGTTCAAGCCCGAAGCCGGCGTGAAATATTCGCGCGTCACCGGCCTTGCCGACGACCTGTGCCTGGCGATGCGCGCAGAAAGCATCCTGATCGAGCGCATGCCGGGCAAGAGCACGGTCGGCATCCAGGTGCCGAACCACGAGAAGGAAACCATTCACCTGCGCGACGTGATTGAGAGCGAGACTTTCGCCAAGGCGCGCTCGCGGCTCACGCTCTCCATGGGCAAGGACATCAATGGGCGCATCGTGACGGCCGATCTCGCGTCGATGCCGCACGTGCTCATCGCGGGATCGACGGGATCGGGCAAATCCGTGGCCATCAATGCCATGATCATGAGCCTGCTCTATCGCACCACTCCGCAGCAGGTGCGGCTCATTCTGGTCGATCCCAAGCGCGTGGAATTGGGCATGTACGAGGGGATTCCGCATCTCTTCACGCCCATCATCACTGAGCCGAAACTTGCGGCGAATGCGCTGCGCAACGCTGTACGAGAAATGGAACGGCGGCTGAAGCTGCTGGCCAGCCGCAGCGTGCGCAACATCGACCAATACAACAAATTATTTGAGAGTTCCACTCTTTCGCTTTTTGGACCGGAGACGGGGGAGAACGAAGAGAGCCCGCTACCATACATCATCATCATCATCGATGAACTGGCGGACTTGATGATGCTCGACCGCTCCAACGTGGAAGAATCGGTGACGCGCCTGGCGCAGATGGCGCGCGCCGTAGGCATTCATCTCGTACTGGCCACGCAGCGGCCGAGCGTGGATGTAATCACCGGACTGATCAAGGCCAACATTCCTACGCGCATCAGCTTCCGATTGGCGACGAAGGTCGATTCGCGCACGATTCTCGACACGAATGGGGCCGAAGCACTGCTGGGCCGCGGCGACATGCTGTTTTTGCCGCCGGGCACCAGCCGCCTGATGCGCCTGCATGCGCCCTATGTCAGCGAGAGGGAAACCGCGGCCGTGGTCGAGTTCTGGAAGAGCCAGGGCGCTGCCGAATACGTCGAAGACTTTCCTGGAAGCTCCCAAAGACGAGCGCACGGCGATGGAAGGCGAAAGTGGCGAGGCCAGCGACGAAGATCCGATGTTCGACGATGCCGTGCGCCTGGTCTTTGAGTTCGGCAAGGCTTCCACGTCGCTCTTGCAGCGACGGCTGCGGATCGGCTACGGACGCGCCGCGCATTTGATCGATCTGATGGAACGCGACGGGCTGGTGGGCGCTGCCGACGGCCCGCGTCCCCGCGAGCTGCTGAAGGCTCCCGGCTGGCTGCACGAAGTGGCGGCGAACGAATGATTTGAGAATTGAACGTGGTTTTCCCATCGGGGAATCGCATTCCCGTTAGGATCGCCGGCGCGAACGTTGGCGATCAGGATCACGCGCGCTCCGCGCCCAGTTGCGCTATGCTTCTTCTTTCCGGGAAACTTCTCCGCGGAGGGCGCTATGTTGCCGCGCAGCGCATCGACGAATCCGGCTTTTCTGTCGTACTACACGATGCGCCGGATGGTGGGTCTGATCGCAATCGTTCTGCCGCTCGCTCTTGCAGCGGGTTACCTCCTTGCGGGGCTGATCGGGCCGGGGCACCACTTGCCGCATCCGCTCCTGCAGCGCTCGATCAGCGACTACTACTACACTTCCATGCGCGACTACTATGTAGGCAGCCTGTGCGCCATTGCAGGCTTTCTTGCCGGATCGCGCGGGTACGACCTGCATGACGAGGTGACTGGCTACGTGGCCGGAGGCTGCGCCCTTGGCGTGGCGCTGTGTCCCACATTTAATCCGCGCGGCAGCTACTACACCGAGCAGGATCTCGTTTTCGGCTTCGTCCACACCGCATTCGCCGCGCTCATGTTTCTTGTCCTCGCCTACATCTGCATCTTTCGGTTCCGCAAGTCGGCTCCGGGAAAGCCCGTGACTCAACGCAAGCGGCACAGGAACCGGATCTACGCGACCTGCGGCTTTATTTTGGTTGCGTGCATGACCGTCGTGGTCGGCCTGACTCTTCGGTCGATCATCGAGCGGCGGCATCCGAGCCCATTCCTTTTCTGGTGCGAATCGCTGGCGCTCTGCGCTTTCGGCGTTGCGTGGCTGACCAAAGGTGAAGGATTGATGCGCGACCAGCCGCATCACCACAATCATGCCGCCGCGCACCAACATGCAGTCGTGTCGTCCTAGGTTGCTGGGTTGGCCGCCGGTCACACAGCGGCTTTTGGCCGACATGGTACACTTCGCTTGGTAAACGATTTCCACGCTTTTCGCGGCCGGAATTTCGGCTTTGCAGCACCGGACGCGGGATCGCGGTTACGGAAAAATTCTCTCCCGCGCGAGGTTTCGCTTCGGCTTGACAAACGCTTGAGTAAACCAATTTACTTAGTGCAAACGTCTGAAGCCTCCGCGGACGCATTCTCGCCATTCTGGTGACGCTCATGTTCGGTTTGCCTGCAAGTCTTCTCGGCCCCGGTTTGCCCGCCTCCATGTCTGCGATGCTGGTTTTCAGCTCAGAGCCTCTGGCGCATCTGCGCGCGCTCGATGTAGCGGTGATCTGCCTCTATTTCGCCATGGTCCTCTGGATTGGCTTCTATCTGAAGGGCCGCTCCAACACCGGCGAAGAGTTCTTTATGGCTGGCCGCGAAATGACGGCGTGGATCGCCGGCTTGAGTTTCGTAAGCGCCAACCTCGGCTCGCTCGAACTGATGGGCTGGGCCGGGTCGGCGTATCAATACGGCATTCTGGCCACGCACTGGTATTGGATCGGCGCGATCCCCGCCATGCTCTTCCTGGGCCTGATGATGATGCCCTTCTATTACGTATCGAAGACGCACTCGGTGCCTGGCTACCTGAATTTGCGCTACGGCGAACACGCGCGGAGCGTCGCGGCCATCGCCTTCGCCCTGGAAATGATCCTGATGAGCGGCGTGAACATGTTCGCCATGGCCGTGGTGATGAAGGTGGTGTTGGGATGGGACCTGAACTTCTCGATCATCGTCTCGTCAGTGGCCGTGGCCGTCTATGTCGGATTGGGCGGGTTACGCTCGGCGATCTTCAATGAAGTGCTGCAATTCGTGCTCATCTGGGGCGGAGCGCTGCTGGTGCCGATCTTAGGGCTTGTACAAGCGGGCGGATGGACCGGTCTGCAGCACAAGATCATCGGCAATCTGCATAGCGACAGCTATTTCCACCTGTGGCGCGACACTGGCAGCTTTTCCGCGAATCCTATGGGCGTGCACTGGACGGGCATTGTCTTCGGCCTGGGTTTCGTGATCAGCTTCGGCTACTGGACCACGGACTTTCTCGTCGTGCAGCGCGTGCTGGCCGCGCATAATCTGCGCGCCGCGCGCATGGCTCCGATCATCGGATCGTTTTTCAAGATGGCCGTGCCGTTCATCGTGATTTTGCCGGGTCTGCTTGGACTGGTGCTGTTGCAGAATCCCGACGGCAGCCGGCGTCAGCTTGTTGGCGCGGATGTAGTTGCGGCCTGCTCGCGGGCTTCGAGCGGCGGCCTTCAGGATCCAGCAGCATGCTCGGCCGCGATGGCCAAAACCAATCTTTCGCCTGGTTACCAGCAGAAGGTTCTGAGCGGCGCACCCGATGCCGAGCTACACGACTACAATCAAGCTCTGCCGCTGATGATGGTGCGCTACATGGGGCCCGGTTTGCTCGGACTGGGAATCACGGCGCTGATTGCCGGCTTTATGAGCGGTATGGCCGGTAACGTGAGCGCGTTTTCCACCGTGTGGACCTATGACATCTACAGGCCGCTCATCCACAAGAACGGCACAGATAGCCATTATGTGCTTGTGGGGCGGCTCTCTATTGTTATCGGCGTCATCGTCTCCATCGTCGCCGCATACATCGTGCAGCAATTCCACGGCATTATGGATTACGTTCAGGCGCTGTTCAGCATTTTTGTTGCGCCGCTTCTGGCGGCGATTCTCTTTGGGATGTTCTGGAAGCGCGCTACACGGATGGCCGGTTTCCTGGGATTGTTGATGGGTATCGTCTTTTCAGCCGGCTTGTTCGTGTGGGTGAAGCTCAATCCCGCAAACCTCAAATACGTGGCGCTCTCCGACGCTGCCAAGCCGATGGCCGAGAACGTCTTCCGCGCGGCGTGGGCGTTTCTGTTTGCCGCCCTTGTCATCGTGCTGGTGAGCCTCGTGACCAAGCCGCGACCGGTGGCTGAACTGGACGGTTTGGTCTACGGCGCGACGAAGCTGCCGAGTGAGGAACCGGCGCCGTGGTACAAGCGAGAGTGGATGTGGGCGACGGTCGCGGTGGTGATTTTTGCCGCTCTCAACATTGCGTTTTGGTAAGAAGAGAACTTTCGCTTGCACGCGGGAACGGTGCGCGAATCGAGTGAGAGAAGGGATCGAAATCATGCATGGTTCGGGAATTCCAATCTGGTTTTTCATTGGCGTACTGCTTGCCATTTACGGCGTCTTGATTTTGGGCTACGGCCTGGTGGAATGGAGTACGGGCAACTATGCCGCGGGCGTGCAACTTACCCAGTTGCATACACCGGTGTGGTGGGGCGCCTTGCTTGCTGCTCTGGGCGTGTTATACATCGTCAAGTTTCGTCCTGGACGCAGCCGATAGGCGCCTGGCGCACAAACAGCGAATCTGTTGTAGATTTGAGCTTCATGGTCAACAGATCGGGACCTTGGGGTACCCTTAAGAAGAAACATCTCATTGACAGGACAGGCATGGACACCTGCCCAATAGCCGGAGTGAAAGCTGGCACTACAAAGGAGCAAGGAAATGGCAGCGCATCGCAAAATGACGTTCGGAATTATTGTTGGAAACCGGGGCTTCTTCCCCGATCACCTGGCCAAGACCGGCCGCGAAGAGATCATCGCGGTACTTGAGGCCGCGGGCGCGAAGGCCATCGTGCTCGGGCCGGAAGAATCGAAGTACGGGGCCGTCGAGACCTACGCTGAGTCGCAGCGCTGCGCCGAGCTGTTTAAGAAACATGCCGCCGAGATCGACGGCATCATCGTGACGCTGCCTAATTTTGGCGAAGAGCGCGGCATCGTGGACGCGATCCGGCTCTCTGGGCTGAAGGTGCCTGTTCTGGTGCAGGCCACGCCCGACCGCTCCGACAACATGACCATCGCCGTGCGGCGCGACAGCTTCTGCGGAAAGATGAGCTGCTGCAACAACATGATGCAGTACGGCATTGACTACTCGCTGACCACGCTGCACACCGAGGCGGTGCAGTCGGCTGAGTTCAAGGCCGATCTGGAGTGGTTCTCGGCGGTCTGCCGCATCGTGAAGGGTTTGAAGAACCTGAAGATCGGCTCCATCGGCGCGCGCCCAGCCGCGTTCAACACGGTGCGCTATTCGGAGCGCATCCTGGAGGGCTACGGTATTTCGGTTGACCCGATCGATTTGTCGGAGATCTTCGGCCGCATCAATCGCATGAAGGACAACGACGACACGGCGCAGGCGAAGCTCGCTGCGATCAAGGGCTACGTCTCGACGGCCGGTATTCCAGAGGCGGCACTGCTGAAGATGGCCAAGCTGGGCGCCGTGATCGACACATGGATGAAGCAGACCAACTGTACGGTGAGCGCCGTGCAGTGCTGGACGTCGATGGAAGAATACTTTGGCGTGGTGCCCTGCACGGTGATGAGCATGATGTCGAATAATCTGATTCCGTCGGCCTGCGAAGTGGACGTGCCGGGCGTGCTGAGCATGTACATGCTGGCGCTGGCGAGCGGCACCCCGAGCGCTCTGCTCGATTGGAACAACAACTACGGCAGCGATCCCAACAAGTGCGTCTGCTTCCACTGCTCGAATCTGCCCAAACACTTCTTTAAGGAAGTGAAGATGGATTTCCAGCAGATCATCGCCGGCACCGTCGGCAAGGACAATGCCTATGGAACCTGCGAGGGCATCGTGAAGCCTGGCGAGATGTGCTTTGCGCGCTACTCGACCGACGATCGCCGCGGAATTATTCGCGGCTACACGGGAGCGGGGCGCTTTACCGACGATCCGCTTAAGACCTTTGGCGGCGCGGGCGTGGCGGAGATTCCTCACCTGCAGAAGCTGCTCAAATACATTTGCCGCGAAGGCTTCGAGCACCACGTGGCTGCGAACTTCAGCGAGGTTTCAAAGGCCATTCACGAAGCCGCGCGGTACCTGAAGTGGGAGAGCCACTATCATCCGGCGCTCGAAGATTAAGCCGGGTTGATGACAGGAACCGTTCGATGCTCCAAAAGAAAAAGGCCCCGCACGGGGCCTTTTCTATTGGACTTCCGTTAGGGAATATTTCCCAGCTGTACCGGATTATTGTTCCAGCCTTGCCCAGGATTGGCGGGCCTGATTAGCTCTTGGAATGGAAGCAGACAGGGATTGGAAGGGATGCGTCAATCAACAGGTTCGATGGTGAGCCGCGTGGCCAGCACCACAATCGCTATCCATAAGACGTCCGCTCCGAGCAGGTGCGCGATCTGCAGCCACACGGGCGCGAGAAACGCCACATCGAGAATGCCCAGCACGTATTGTGCGGCAAGCAGGATCAGAACCAACGCGGAAAGCGCGCGATTATCCCAGTGCGAACGGCGTTGCGCGGCGCGCACAAGGAGCCAGATGAGAAAAGCGCTGGACAGAAACGCAACGGTGGGATGCGTCCAGCGCCACCGCACCAGCCACGCGCTCGCGGAAGAGAAGTCCTGCGCGAAGGCCGCGCTGAGCGAACTTGGCGGGAAGAGCGTGTCACCCAGCGCAGCAAGGGAACCGGTGACACCAACGAGGAGCACGAGCGCCGTCGAAGCGCTTCCCAGGAACGGCATCGCGATGCGCACCTTGCCGCGCAAAAATCCGGTGTGGCGGCCCAGGAAGTGCGCGGTGAGCGCCAGCGCCGCCAGCAGGAGCAGCGTGTTAGTGAGGTGCAGCGCAAGATAGGGCGCGCGCAAAGGCGAGCGGCTCTGCGCGGTCAGGCCCAATTTGACCAGGAAGGCTCCAAGCGCGGCTTCAATCAAGGTCAAGATGACTGCGGCAACGGAGGCCGCGCGCGCAAGGTGCCTGCGCTCTGTGCCGGCGAAGGTCCACGCCAGCAGTGCAACCACCGCGAAGAATGAAATGCCGCTGGTGACGCGATGCGTGAACTCGACGATCGTGGCCGCGCGCGCTGAGTGCTGGATCACGGTGCCGTTGCACAATGGCCAATGGTCGCCGCAACCCGCACCGGACCCGGTGGCGCGCACCAACCCACCCCATAAAATGACGGCAATGAAGTACGCAAGCACGCCCCAGGCGAAACGCCGCAAGGCGAGGGAGGGCAAGTGGCTGGTGGATACTTGTGCTGTGGCGGAAGACATCGAGGCTAATCCCGTGACCAACACTTCAGTCTAGATCACCCGCGGCGCACCTTGGTAATGGCTGATTCACTTGACAGCGGGGGCGGGGATTCATTACGTTTGCTTTGACTTGCGGATCGATCTCAATTTCCGCATGGCTTTCCCAAATTCCTCATCACCCAGAAGCACTGACCATAGTTGACTTCACCGCTTGAAGGGCGAAGCCTGTCTTTCGCGCCCTGCGGGGGCTTGTTCCATTGATCCCCGGCGCACCAGCACGATGCGTCCGCGGTCCTGCGTGTTTCAACAGACAGCATGACGGAGGAAAAATGGAAACGAAGAGAAAGCATTTCGAACGACGCGCGTTGGTAGCATTCGCAGCGGTTGCAACGGTAATGGTTGGTATTGCTTTCCGGGTTGCGCCCATTCGCAATAACGCCGTTCATGCGGCGGGAGGGCTTGCACCACAGCCCATCCAGTATCCGGGGTTCCCGGTGCCGGCGGCGACGATCCAACGCTGGATTGCGACCAACAACACGGCCGCCATGCGGGAGCATGCCTGGAAGCTGTGGAAGGGCATCACCGTGACTACGCCTGGGAGCCAGGGAGTTCCGGTATGGGAAACGTGGTACTCGGGCCCAGAGATCGGCAATCAGGGAAGCGGGACTTGCACGACCGCGAGCCCAGCCGAGCTTCTCGCCGGCCCCGAACGCTCCGCCGGGCAGGCCGTGCACGATTTCCAGATTCCAGAGCAGTTTCATCATGGCCCGTTTGCCCGCAGGCGGCTGGCGGCGAACGCGGGCGCGGTTACTGTAGTCGAAGAAGTGACGGTCAAGTTCGATGCGGACTATGGGAAGTTTGTTCTGGATAACAAGTACTGCGACGCTACCACGCTGTGGAACCTGCAAGAGAGCTGGGGAACGCAGCCGCTGGTCAATCGCCACACCAAGGAATTTCCCAGAACGGCGATCGGCCTGAAGCCGACTTTCGAGTTTGTGAACGGTCCCAACCACAACAACGGCATCACGCTGGTGAACTACTGGAACGGCGATTTGAGCACGGGACCTCAGAACTCGACCAACCCCGAGTTCCCCACGCCGGACACCTGGAAGCAGTGCGTGGTGGTGAATACCGGAACGGGTTCAGTGCCTTCGGGCCTGCAATGCGCGGTCACCAATGGGTCGGGCATCGCGCCTTCTGGCGTGGTGGGCATCGATCAGTTCTACCATTTCCCGATTACTGCGGATCAGGCAACGGCGATTTGCCAGCAGAACGGGATTTCTCCGGCTCAGTGCCCGTTGCAGGCGGGGGACTATGCAATTCTGACCGCAATGCATATGAGCACCAAGGAGGACAAGGATTGGACCTGGCAGACTTTCTGGTGGAATTACGGCAGCACGTTCCCGTACGGTCCGCCGCCAGCCGATATTCCTGCGCCGTTCAACCACTACGCCATGGCCGAAGGATATTCGATGACCGTCCAGGACCATCCCAACGGCCCGAATACGCTGGCCTACAACCCTTACCTGGAGACGGGACTTGGTCCTAGCGTCCACGGAATCAACTCCACTTGTTTGTCGTGTCACACCGTGGCGTCGTTCGGGAACAATCCGAATTCGAACACGCAGACTCCTCCAGCGGGTTCGCCGAACAGCGGTTCAGGGTATCCGGCTTTCAACTCGGGCCAGATCTACCACTACACGGTTTGGAATCCGGCGGCGCAGCAGGCCTTCTACGACTGTGCCACTACGACCGATACTTCGTGGTTTGTGCAGGGCTTTGCGGGTAGCGGACCGAATAATCAACCGCCGTGCATTTTAACTTCGGGTGCGGGTAAGGCGGCGAAACATTGAGGCGTATCGCTGAGAAGTGAGACAAAGACGCCAATGGGGAGCCGTGCTGGCTCCCCATCGGCGTTAAACCGCGTTGCCGTTATTTGCCCAGCAGCCGCACCACGTGATTCACGATGATCAGGTCTTCGAGGGGCGGGATGACGCGCACCGTGACCGGCGATTTTGCAGCGGAAATCGTGGCAGCGCCGCGGACGTTATTGCGCTCGGGGTCGAGCACGATGCCAAGCGCGCCGAGGCCGGCACAAACTTCGGCTCGCGAAGCAATGTCGTTTTCGCCAATGCCGCCGGTGAAGACCAGCATGTCGAGACCGTTCAACTCAGCAACGAAGCTGCCGATCCAGCGCGCGATGGTCCAGCAGAATTTATCCACGGCGAGGCGAGCCTTGGCGTTGCCGTCCTTGATGGCCTCGCGCAGATCGCGCATGTCGTTGGAGAGTTCGCTCACGCCCAACAGGCCTGCCTTCTTGCTGGCAACCGTCTCCAATTGATCTGCCGCGGCGGTCGCGCTCTGGGCAGTCTCGGCGATTTTGCGCAAGATGAAGAGCAGTACTCCGGGATCGATGTCGCCCGTGCGCGTGCCGCTGATGAGGCCGCCAGTGGGGGTGAGGCCCATGGAGGTATCGATGCACCGGCCGTTGCGAATGGCCGACATAGACGAACCGTTCCCGAGGTGGGCGACGATGAGCTTCTCCGGGACATGGGGCTCGAGCTGATACACGATAGATTCGTACGAAATGCCGTGCGCCCCATAGCGGCGCACACCCATGGCCGAATATTCCTCCGGGATGGGCATGTGCTTTGCGACTTCAGGCATGGTGCGGTGAAAATAAGTGTCGAGAACGACGAAATTGGGAACGCCGGGAAAGAGCCGCAGCGCCTCGCGCATGATGTAGACGGCGATGGGTGTATGCAACGGCGCAAAGGCCGCATATTGTTCCATCTCGTCAATGAGAGCCGGTGTGATTTCCTGGTTATCGAGCACGGTGGGTCCACCCGAAACCATGCGATGGCCAATGGCCGCGGGGGCAGGGAAGTCGCCGGAGTGCAGCGCGTCGGCTACGAGCTTAAACGCCGCGGCGCGTGTGGGTACGGGCGGCGTTTGATCGGCCAGCTTTTTTCCTGCGGGATCTTTGATCCAGAATGTGCCGAGGTCGGTGCCGATGCCGTCGACCGCACCTTCAAAAAGCCTGGTGCGATTACCGTTGCCAGCTTCGTAGGCCGAGAATTTGATGGAAGAAGAACCGCTGTTAAGAACCAGAACAGGCAATGAGGACATGAAGAAAAATACCTTTCAGGAATTTGGGCCGTGGCAGAAGCTCTTAGCCGGTAGCCGGTAGCCGGTAGCCGGTAGCCGTGCCGCGGGCCGAATGCTACAAGCTACAAGCTCCAGGCTAGCTTTTCGGCCAGCGCCAATTTTTGATCTCCGGCAGATCGTCCCCATTTTCCGCGACGTACAGTTTGTGACGCTGAATCTGCTCGGAGTACCACTGTTCGGCCGCGGCCACCTGATGCGCAAGCCTGGGTGTGCGGCGGATCGCGTCGAGCGCGAGCTGGAAGCGATCGATGTTGTTGAGCACGCACATGTCGAAGGGTGTTGTGGTGGTGCCTTCCTCCTTGTATCCGCGCACGTGCAAGTTGTCGTGATTGTGCCGGCGATAGGTGAGCCGGTGAATGAGCCACGGATAACCGTGGAAGGCAAAGACGGTGGGCACAGCCGGCGGAAAGATGCGGTCGTATTCTTCGTCGGGCAGCCCATGCGGATGCTCCGACTGCGGCTCGAGCGCCATCAGATCGACGACATTCACCACGCGGATGCGCAGATCGGGAACGCGCTTGCGCAGAATCGCGACTGCGGCCAGCGCTTCCATGGTCGGAACGTCGCCGCAGCAGGCGATCACAACGTCGGGATTGCCCTCGTCGTTTGAGGCCCACTGCCAGGTGCCGAGGCCCGTAGTGCAATGCGCAATCGCCTCGTCGATCGGCAGCCATTGCGGCGCAGGCTGCTTTCCGGCCACGATCAGGTTGATGTAGTTGCGGCTGCGCAGGCAGTGATCCGCGACCGAGAGCAGCGTGTTAGCGTCCGGCGGCAGATAGATGCGCACGACGTCGGCTTTTTTGTTCAAAAGGTGATCGATGAAGCCGGGGTCCTGGTGCGAGAAGCCGTTGTGATCCTGGCGCCACACGAGCGAACTGAGCAAATAGTTGAGCGATGCAATCGGCTTGCGCCAGGAAATCTCGCGCGTGGTCTTGAGCCACTTGGCGTGCTGGTTCACCATCGAGTCGACGATGTGAATGAAGGCTTCGTAGCAGGAAAAGAATCCGTGGCGGCCGGTGAGCAGGTAACCCTCGAGCCATCCCTGACAGAGATGCTCGCTCAGTACTTCCATCACGCGGCCGGTCGGCGACAGCTGCTCGTCCACTGGCAGCGTCTCCGCCATCCAGCGCTTGCCGGTTCCGGTAATCACGTCGCCGATGCGGTTTGACGCGGTTTCATCAGGGCCGAAGACGCGGAAGTTTTTCTGCTCGAGGTTGGCCTGCATGACGGCGTGCAGAAGATGCCCGAGCACGCGCGTCGATTCGACATCCTTTGCGCCGCGGCCTTCGATTTTGACAGCAAAGTCGCGGAAGTTGGGTACGATAAGCGGCTGCAAGAGCAAACCGCCATTGGCGTGCGCGTTCATGCCCATGCGCAAGCGTCCCTTGGGCGCGATTTCGGCGAGATCCTCGCGCAGCCGGCCTTTGGCATCGAAAAGCTCTTCAGGTTTGTAGCTGCGCATCCACTCTTCGAGTTGGTGCAGGTGCTCGGGTTTCTCGCGCAACTCGCTCAGCGGCACCTGGTGCGCTCGCCACGTGTTCTCCACCGGCTTGCCGTCGACGAACTTCGGCCCCGTCCAGCCCTTGGGCGTGCGCAGGATGAGCATGGGCCACGCGGGGCGTTCCACGCTCTCCCCTTTTTCCGCAGCCTTGCGAGCGCTCTGCTGGATCGCGGCAATCTTGTCGAAGATCGCGTCAAACATCGCCGCACCCTGCTGGTGCATCACGACCGGATCGTCGCCTTCGAGCGTGAACGGCTCATAGCCGTAACCGCGCATCAGGTCTTCCAGCTCCGCGTGCGGAATGCGCGCCAGCACGGTAGGATTGGCGATCTTGTAGCCGTTCAGGTGCAGGATGGGCAGCACCGCGCCATCGGTGGCAGGATTCAGAAACTTATTCGAGTGCCAGCTTGTGGCCAGCGGTCCGGTTTCGGCTTCACCGTCGCCGACGACGCAGGCCACAATCAGATCGGGATTATCGAACGCCGCGCCGTAGGCGTGCACGAGCGAGTAGCCCAGTTCGCCGCCTTCGTGAATGGAACCCGGTGTCTCCGGCGCTACGTGACTGGGAATGCCGTAGGGCCAACTGAACTGCCGAAAGAGCCGCTTGATGCCGTCGCGATCCTGACCGATGTAGGGATAGATTTCGGAGTAGGAGCCTTCGAGATAGGTGTTCGCGACAATCCCCGGGCCGCCGTGCCCCGGGCCAATCACGAAGATCATGTTCAGGCCGCGCTCTTTGATGAGCCGGTTCCAGTGGACATAGAGAAAGTTGAGGCCGGGTGTGGTGCCCCAGTGACCGAGCAGCCGCGGCTTCACGTCGTCGAGCGTGAGCGGCCGCTCCAGCAGAGGATTGTCTTTGAGATAGATCTGGCCGACGGAGAGATAATTCGCGGCGCGCCAGTAGGCGTCCATCGTGGCGAGCAGTTCCGGACTCAACGGGCCGTGGATCGCGGGCTCAGCGATTGCGGATTTTGGCATGACTCACCTCGGAAAGGACTTTCATGCTGCTTCAAGCCTAGCAGCCGATGCATTGACCGACGGGTGACTCAAGTCACATAAAGTGGAAGAACTTCTACGATTTCAATAACAAACGCGCACCGTCCAGGTTTGCAGACCTGAGCCCCTGCGCACGATCCGCCGCCGGTCTTTGAAGGTTAGGTTGCGTGCGCGAGTAAATCGGTTGCTGGAAACGCGCGCCCGCATTTTAAAGCACGGGGAAACTCGCTTTCACACCTATTTCAAAAGATGTGATCGGCCCGCGATAAGATTCAGCGGCGGATCCGCCACATTATGAACCGCACGGGTTTCAGAAATATTTCTTGAGCTTGAGAATCTGCGATTCGAAGCCGTACCAGAGGACGGTTGCTGCCGCTGTGCTCACCGCCAGGCGCATTCCAACGACGGCCCAGTTGCCCGCCATGCCGTAGCGATTCATCGCCGCGTCGAATGAGCCGAGAAAGATGAACACGGAAATGTGAATCATATAGAGACCGTAGCTGATGCGGCCATAAAAGGCGGCGGGTCCGCGGCGCAAGAATGCGTGGAGCGGAGTGCGCGCGCCTGAGGATGCGACCAGCACGAGCAACAGTCCGGCAAAGCCCACAGCAAGCCCTGAGTCGAGATATGCGGTGCCGCCGGCGATGGTGCCCGCGGCAAGGAAGCCAAAGATTGAACCGGAAATTCCCATCCATAGCCATGTGCGGCGGCTGAGCCTGAGCGTGTGCATGCCGATGGCGAGCAGACTGCCCCAGGCGATCCCGTCGAGGTGGGTGAGCGTATGCGTCGGCGTGATCCAATGCAGGTGGGTGTGGCGCAGCATCGGAGAAGCAATAAGCGCCGAAACCAGCGGGACCGCGAGCATCCAGGGGCGGCGCAGCACGCGCACCAGCGGCGCCCATACGAAGTAGTACTGCTCCTCGATCGCGAGCGCCCATGTGGGTTGCATCGCCGGCGGCAACGCCAGATGAAACAGGTTCTGCACGCAAAAGAGGTAAGCGAGCCAGGGTGCGGTTTTGATCGCATCCCACACACTCGGCCCGATGAACCACGGTGCGTTCAGGTAGACCACGGCGAGAAGGAGAAGATAGACGGGCCAGATCCTCAGCGCGCGGCGCGCGTGAAAGTTGTGAAAGTAGCGCGGCTTGTCGCGGGTGGTGAGCAGGATGGATGTGATGAGGAATCCGCTGAGAGCGAAGAAGAGAGTGACGCCGGCCCAGCCCCAGAGCGATGCGCCGTAGATCCAAGTGCCCACAAGCCGCGGATGGCAGTGATAGAGAACGACGGCGAGAATTGCCAGGCCGCGCAGTCCGTCAAGTTCGGGCAGGTAATTCGGAAGCCAGGCGGGTCGTTGCATGGGGATAGTTTCGAAAGCGGCGCTTATTTCGGTTCCTTGGCAAACCCATCCACGACCCATCCGGCGGCCCAGAGGATTGCGCCGGGGCATGCGAGCACGATTGCAGCAGCGAGGACTCTGATGGAGAAGTGGTATGCGAAGCCGCCGAAGCCGGAGCGCGTGGCGACCGGCTGAATTTCGTACAGGTTAAATAGCACGCACGCGAGAAGAGGAGCGGCGGTCATCGCCATGCCGAGGAGTCGCATCCTCTTTGCGCCTTCATGGACGTTCATGGTCTCTCCTTTTGCGCGAATCCTTCCACGATCCAGCCGGCGATCCAAAGAAGGATGCCGGGTACGAGCAGGGGGAGGCAAAGCGGAAAAAGAATTGCAGGATCCCCTTTTCCGGGCGCGAAGAGAGCTCCGATTTCGACAATGATCGACAAGATCAGAATCGCCGCGACGGGCATCATGACCAGCCACTTACCCGCGCGCTTCATTCTTCTTGCGCCTTCATGAACGTTCATCGCTCCTCCCTCCCTCTGAAATGCTTCTGTTGCCTCGATTCTGACGTGGCTAATCCCCCTGCTTCTCTACCCCGCCGCCAATTGCCGCGCGCGCTCCGTGGCGCGCATCACGGCTTTTATCAGCGTGACGCGCAGGCCGCCCTCTTCGAGCTCCAGAATGCCGTCGATGGTGCAGCCCGCGGGGGTGGTCACGGCATCCTTGAGCAGCGCCGGATGGTAGCCCGTCTCCAGCACCATCTTTGCCGCGCCGTACGCGGTTTGCGCGGCCAGTTGCGTGGCGATGTCGCGTGGCAAGCCGACTTTGACGCCGGCTTCGGCCAGCGCCTCGATGATGATGTAGAGGTACGCCGGTCCCGAGCCGGAAAGGCCCGTGACCGCGTCCATGTGTTTTTCGTCGACGAGAACGGTGCGACCCACAGTCTCAAACATACGTTCTGCAAGGGCCATTTGCTCGTCTTTCACGAAGCGCCCACGGCACAGCGCCGCTGCGCCCGCGCCCAGGGCTGAAGGCGTGTTGGGCATGGCGCGAACCACGGCGATGTCGATACCGGCAGCCTCTTCAATGGCGCGCGTCTTGACCGATGCAGCAAAGGACACGAGCATCTTGGCCGGCGTGAGCGCGGGCTTTATTTCCGCGATCAGGTCCGGAACCTGGAAGGGTTTCACGCCGATGAGGATCAGGTCCGCCTGGCGCGCGGCTTCCAGGTTGTTGGTGCTCACGTCCACGCCCCACTGCGTGCTGAGCGCAAGGGCGCGCTCGGCGTGACCGACCGTCGCGTGAATCAGGTCGGTGGAGAATAGGTTCTCTTTCAAAAATGCCTGCAGCAGAATGCCGCCCATCTTGCCCGCGCCCAGCACGGCCAGGCGTACATTCGGCATTTGTGCCGGGACCTCCGGCGCTTCAACAGCGATTTCAGCCATCTTCTTCACTTCCGTTGACATAGTGGTTTTGGTGCAGATTTAAGGATACGCGCCCGCGCCCGGTTCGCACAGGCTGGCGGGCCGGAACCGATGCAAAAAGGCGCTGGCCATTGCATTGGCCAGCGCCTCTTTCGGAGATTGAATTCTTGGGTTTCTACCGGCTCAACAGAGCATAGTTGGCCAGGAAGTCTTTGAGGGCCGAGTCCATCGTCATGTTGCGATCGGCTGCAGGCCAGGAAGCATCCCAGAACAATTCTCCGCCGGGGAGGGTGAGAAACTTTTGGCCGTCGTAGGCGGCTGACAGCGACGTCATGACCCACCCATCGTTCTCCAGAATGAAGAGCGGGGCCGCCTCGTTCCCGTGGATGGGGTTGCGCAGGTCGGCCACGTGCTGGCCCACGTGGAACAGCGCCACGGCCATTGAGTCAACCTGCAGGCGATCCCGATTGAAAATGCAATTGAACAGAATGCCGTCTGGTGAGTCCTTGGTCCCAGGCTCCTCGGAAGGAACCTCGTTACTTATTCCGTACACGATACTCACGCCATTCTGCTCCCTGGACTTGGGAAATGCTGCGAGGGCTCTCTCGGCGCGATCGTGCATCTGGCCCGCCTGGATGCGCGGGGCGATTTTTTGTGCGATATCTAATGGGGTGGCGGCGACGGTGTCACTGGTGCCGGAGGGCTGGCCAGAGCCGGAGCCATAAGCCTGGCCAGCACCGTAAGAGCCGAAAGGCGAGACCGGCGCGACGCCTTTGGTGAGCGCAATGACCTTGGCATAATCGACTTCTTTCGACGTCACATTCGAAACCGACTGAAGCACCAGGCGCGCGGGATAGCCGTTCATGTTTCCGAAGCCGCCAAAGCCGACGATCTTTCCTGAAGCATCGCGCTGCAGCGTAGCATCGGCCACGGTGTCGAGCCTGCCGATCAATGTTGCTGTCACCTCGTAGCGCGCGCACCCGAGGCACATGCCGCCGACCTTGTCGTTCTCCTGTACGAGCAGCGAATCGAACTGCTTGAACTCCTTATTTTTTTGGAGCGTCACGGGCGTGCGTTCGGGCGCCTTGTACGATCCGGCGAAGTTATGCGCGGGCTGCACGGTCACCATTGCCACCGGTCCTGACTTGGCCTTGGAACCCTGCGGATAAGAGAGCCAGATTGCGTTCACCTGGAAGCCGCAGTTGGAATCGGGCACATCCTTGATTACGAATTCGTCGAATCCCGCTACAACCGTTCCGGTGATGCGCACCATTTTTCCGTTGAACTGCGCCGGGCTCTTCACCACGTCGCAGACTTTCACATCGACGGGCACTGCGGATTGCGCGTGCAGACTGCTACCGGCGGCCAAAATCAGGCCGAATAGAACAAAAGAACTCTTCATTGGAATCCTCTCCAGCCGCTGCTCGAACGGCAAAGGGCAAAATATAGGACGGCGAAAACCGCTGTTCAAGAGAACCGAAAAGAATATCACGCGGGGTCGCGTCTTTTCGTTGCTGGCGCTCACTGCGCTGCGGCCTTCTGCGCCGCGATCCACGCGTCGATGCGCTGCTCCAGCACGTCGAGCGGCAAGGCTCCCGCGTCGAGCACCTGGTCGTGGAAGGCGCGGATGTCGAATTTCGGGCCGAGGGCCTTTTGCGCGCGATCGCGTAATTCCAGGATCTTCAACTGGCCGATCTTGTAGGCCAGCGCCTGGCTGGGCCATGCAATGTAGCGATCGACTTCGGACTGGACGCTGGTTTCATCCACATTCGAGTGGTCGTGGAAGTATTGCACCATCTGGTCGCGGGACCAGCCTTCGCTGTGGACGCCGGTATCGACGACGAGGCGGATAGCGCGCCAGATGTCGGCTTCGAGGCGGCCGTAATCGGAGTAGGGGTCTTGGTAGAAGCCGATGTCCTTGCCGAGGTGCTCGGCGTAGAGCCCCCATCCCTCGGTGTAGGCGGTGTAGTGGCTGTACTTGCGGAACTCCGGAATGCCTGTCAGCTCTTGCGCGATGGAGATCTGCAGGTGATGGCCGGGAATGCCCTCGTGATAGGCGATGGCCTCGACGCCATAGAGGTTGCGCTCGGTGGCGTTGTACGTGTCGATGAAGAGGCGTCCGGGGCGGCTGCCGTCGGCCGTTCCCGGCTCATAGTAAGCGGGCGCGGAATTCTTCGCCAGATAATCGGGCACGGGGACCACTTCAAACGGCGCCTTGGGCAGCGTGCCGAAGAACTCGGGCAGCCGGGCCTGCATGGGCTTGAGATAGCCGCGATAGGCATCGAGCAAAGCGTCGGCTGAGGCCGGGTGGAGCTTGGGATTCGTCTTCAGACTGGCGCGGAAACTTTTCAGATCCGTGAAGCCGAGCTTCTGCGCAACGGCCAGCATCGCGGCTTCGTCCTTCTTCACTTCGTCCAGGCCGATCTGGTGAATCTGATCGGCGGTGAGATCTGTCGTGGTGGTGCGCTTGATCAGGAACTGGTAGTACTTTTTGCCGTCGGGCAGGGAATCGATGCCGGGCTTGGCGCGGCCGGCCGGAATGTAGCTTACTTCCAGAAAACGCGCGAAGCGCAGGTAGGCGGTCAGGTCGCGCTTCGCGATGACGTCGAGCATCTCGGTTTTGATCCGGTCCTGGTCGTCGGCAGAGATGGACGCGGGAAAATGCTTGAGCGGCAGCGCGAGCGGCGAATCTTCCGGCTTCTGGTTGGCCAGCTCCTTCACCTGGACGAGAGTTTTTTCGAGCAGGTATCTGGGCGGGACGCGGCCGTCCTCCATGCCGATGGACATGTTTACGGTGACCTGCGTGAAGGCTGTGGGCAGAGAGCGAAGGCGCGCGATCCAGTCGTCGTAGTCCTTGACTGCCGTGAAGGTCAACTCGGCGGCCAGTTGGGGATACTCGGAGTAGATGCCGCCCATTTGATTGACGGGCATCTCCCACTCCTTGAACTCTGCGCCCTCTTGATCCATCTCGAATCTGCGGATGAGCAGATCCTGGCTGATCTTTTCCTGGTCCGTGAAGCCGGTCGAGTCGATGGCCGCCAGGCGCAGCAGGTAATTCTGCTCGCGCGCCAACTCGTCGTTGACGGCCTGCACGGAGTAGTCGCTGATCTGGTCGTTGTAGCGCTTGTCGCCAATCTCCGACGCGAATTCTGGATCGTGCTTGAGATGGTCTTCCCAGTACTCGTGAATGAGGTCGTTCAGGTCTTTGCGGCGATCTTCGAGCGAAGCGGGGGCCTGATTCTGCGGCGCAAGCGGCAACTTTTGCGCGCGGAGGACCGGCAGCAAAAGCAGCAGCGCGGCAGCGGCGGCGGGAGCGAGGAGGGAGAGTTTTTTCAAAACGGGTGTTCCTTCACGGGGAAAAAGGTCGTTGGAATGAGTGTAGCGGACGTAGCGGAGTTGGCGGGCTGGCGGAGTTAGGCTTGTCCGCCTCGGCAAAGGTTGTCTCCCCGGTCCCCAAGTGCGAGGGACCGGGGGCACCCCAATCATGTTCTAGAGCTTTACCCGTTTGGAATCGTGGCCACCCGCCATGCTAAAAGAGGGAATTGCGGCTGCATTCTACGGGGAGTGGAAACTTAATATCAACCGTATCCGGAAAAACGACGTCGTATTCCTTTATGAGAACGGGAGAGGCATCGTAGCGTACGGAAAAGGCACTGGTGAAACGCTTAAGGCCGACTACGAGGGCAACGCCGATGAAATGCACTATCAGGTATTGTCGGATTTCACGGTGCTGGAGAAACCACTGTCCGCCGCGGAAGTCCGAACGATCCTCGATCGGAATGTCGTTTTTCTGAGGACGATGTCGGGTGCACCCGACGGCCAGAAGATCCTGGACCGCATCAATGCGCAATAAAAGTGCCGCACTGGGCAGTTGGCCCACTCATTGATTCCGGCATGTGAACCTTTTCGGGTTGTGCCCCGTTCATCGCGTTCTTTGCGATGAGCGGGCGGGATGAGGCTAACATGGGCTCATGCCGAGCGGCTTGAAACGGTTCCAGAGGGCGGAATCGTTGCGCTTCATCACCTTGCTGGTTTTCAAATCGCTCGTTGTCGTACATTCCACACTGCGCATTGGCGAGGCCAAGGGGGCAATCCGATGGGGTTGTTGGAAACGTTGATTGAGGCCGTAAAGCGCGGCGATCTGGCAGAGGTTACAAGCATCCTGGAAGGCCATCCTGAACTCGTTCACCAACGAGACCAGGATGGCGCGACGGCCCTTCACTACGCGGCGTTTGAAGGTCACCGGCCCATTGCTATCAAGCTCATTGAACGGGGGGCGGATGTGAATGCTGCCGATGACCGATTCGGGGCAACTCCGGCGGGTTGGGCAATTGAGTACTTGAGAGAAATGGGCGGATTTTTAGGAATCGAATTGAGTGACTTTGCCTATGCGATCGAACGAGGCGACGCAGAGTGGGTTGCGCGATTCCTTCGCCGCTTCCCCGCTCTCCGAGCTGCGAGTGACGGGCAGGGACTGTCGTTCAAGCTACTTGCTGAGCAGTCCCGCAATCAAGAAGTTGCAAAATTGTTCGAGCCTTAGTCGCCTTCGCGCCAGCTTGCGGTTCCATACCCGAAATCGGAGCGCAGGGCGTTGGGTAATTGTTCTTACGTCCGCTAAAGCGGGATGCCGGATGCCGCCCTTTCGTTATCCCCAGTCTTGCGACTGGGGCTAACGTATTTCGCCCGCTGAAGCGGGCGATGGAGCGGGGTTTAAGCGCGGCTCCGCCGCGTACTTGATTTCTGGAAAGATGGGTGGTGGTTTACGGCATGGCTAAAAAGCTTGCCGGCAAAGTCGCCGACGGAGGCGAATCGCCGAAAACCATCCCTCAGGGGCTGAAGCCCGCAGAGTATTTGGGGCGTTTACGGCACGAATGAATTCGTGCCCTTTCAAAACGGCGGTTGCTAAAGAGTTTTGCGGCATGGCTAAAGCCAAGCCCTGATGCAAGACGAGGGGCGATCGGGGTCTATCTCCCGGCCCGCCTGTCCGCGTAAAAAATTCATTCGATTGGGCGGCGGTGGCCAGAGTACAATCGCGGGCGAACGCATTTCTCCTCCCACTGAAAGGCGGAAAAGTATGACCGAACCTCAGGTGCAGATTGCGACTGGTGGGCTCACGCAATGGCAGCGGCTGGCCTACGCCTTTACCGCGCCGTCGAAGACCTTTGAAGACATTAAGCGCGGGAACCGGAGTTGGTGGCTGCCTTTCCTGATTACATTGCTGACCGGCACGCTTCTTTGGATCGCGGTCGGACAAATGGTTACGTGGCGCGGGGTGTTCGAAAACAACCAGCGGAATATGCCCGAAATGGCCAAGCGCATGATGGAAAACATGCCACCGGATCAAAAGGCGAAGCAGGAGCAACGGGGGCCCGTTGCGCAAAAAGTTACCTGGGCTTTGGCGCCATTCGGCCTTTTGCTCCTGAATTTGATCGGGAGCGCACTCTATCTTGCGACGATCAATTTTGGATTCGGAGGACGGGCGAGGTTCAGCGAGGTCTTCGCAGTTACGCTGTATGCGTGGCTCGTGATCTGGCCTATCAAACTCCTGCTCGGCGCGATCGCACTTTACGCCGGAGCGCTGCCCGATGCATTCAACCCCAACAATCCGGCTGGTACCAACCTGGGCTATTATTTTTCGCCGCAAGATATGCCGGGGTGGCTCTATTTGCTGGCATCCTCCATCGATCCTCTCGCCATCTGGAGCACGGTTTTGACAGCCATTGGTTTGGCAATGGTGGCTGGGACTAAGCGCAGTGCGGGTTACATTACGGCTTTTGGATGGTGGGCGATTACCTTGATGTTTTTCCTTGGAGTGACAGCGATTTTCAGCTGATCGGCAGGCTAATCGGGCGGCGCCGCGCTGCTACAATCGGAAGCAACGCTGTGAATGAATTGGCTTAGGAACGAACTGCGTTCGCGATGACCCTCCGCCTGTTTAATACCCTTACGGGACAACTGGATGCGCTCGAGCCTGCCGACGGCAAGGCGCTGCGCATGTACGCCTGCGGGCCGACGGTCTACGACTACGGCCACATCGGCAACTTCCGCACATTTCTGCATATCGACGTGCTGCGGCGCTTCCTGCGCTTGAGCGGCACAGCCGTGCGCCACGTGATGAACATTACCGACGTGGATGACAAGATCATCCGCAACGCGGGCGCGGCGGGCGTGGCGATCGGAGATTACACGAAGCAGTATGTGGACGCGTTCTTCGAGGATCTGGAAGCGCTGCGCGTGGAGCGGCCCGAGACGATTGCGCGGGCGACCGAGCACATTCCGGAGATGGTGGCGCTGATCGAAAAACTGGCTGCGGCGGGCGCGGCGTATATGACCGATGACGGATCGTGGTACTTTCGGCTGGCGGCGTTCCCTGCATACGGCAAGCTGAGCAAAAAAGATCTGAGCGGCATGGAAGATGGCGCGCGCGTGGACGTTGACGAGTACGAGAAAGACTCGGCGCGCGATTTTGCGCTGTGGAAGGCGCCGAAGCCGGGCGAGACCTCGTGGGAGACGGCGATTGGGCCGGGGCGGCCGGGCTGGCATATCGAGTGCTCGGCCATGGCCATGAACTTTCTGGGCGAGAGCTTCGACCTGCATTGCGGCGGCGAAGACCTGATGTTCCCGCATCACGAAAATGAGATTGCGCAGAGCGAGACCGCAACGCACAAGCAATTCGCGCGGCACTGGATGCATGTGCGGTTCCTGCTTGTTGACGGCAGAAAGATGTCGAAGAGCGAGGGGAATTTCTACACGCTGCGCGACCTGCTGCTGAAGGGACACAAGGCGTCGGCGATTCGGCTGGCGCTGATTTCGGTGCCGTACCGGCATCCGCTGAACTTTACCTTCGACAGCTTGACAGATGCGACCAAGGCCATTGACCGGCTGCGCACGTTCCGGGAGCGGCTGACGGCTGCGAAGATTGCGGACGGCGAGAATCCTGCGATGCAGGAAGCGGCGAAGAATGCGCGCGCCGGGTTTTTCGAAGGGCTGGCCGACGATTTGAACACGGCTGATGCGCTGGCTGCGATCTTCGAACTGGTGCGCGCGGCCAACACGGCGATGGATAGCCAGCAGCTCTTTGCGGCCGATCGTGAGTCGATTCTGGCGGTACTCAAGGACTTCGACGCGGTGTTCGATGTGCTGGAGGACGGCGACGGGGAGGCGACGCGGCGGGCGATCGAGTGGGCGAAAGCGTCGGGCCGGATGGACGATGTAGCCCCGGAGCTGGTTGCCGCGCAGTCTCTGACCGATGAGGCGATTGATGCACTGGTGGCTGAACGCACGGCGGCCAAGAAGGCGCGCAACTTTGCCCGCGCGGACGCGATTCGGGCGGAGCTGGCGGAAAAGGGCGTGATCCTGGAAGATTCTAAGGACGGCGTGCGGTGGAAGCGGAAATGAAAGCAGCTTTCAGCTTTTAGCTATCAGCCTTCAGCCGATTGTGCTTCAGCAGGTTGTTGCGGGAATCGCGT
Organism: uncultured Acidobacteriota bacterium; assembly: GCA_963745965.1. GTDB lineage: Bacteria > Acidobacteriota > Terriglobia > Terriglobales > Acidobacteriaceae > Telmatobacter. The sequence goes on along the minus strand of CAVUZC010000013.1, from coordinate 21,567 downwards.
AGACTAATAAGAGACCCGCCGATGACGGAGGTTTCAATGGAATTCGAGATCAGTTTTGATCGTGAAGAGGATGGCCGTTGGATTGCGGAGATCGAGAGTCTGCCTGGCGTGCTCGCTTACGGAGCCACCAGGAAAGAGGCTCAATCCAAAGTGGAAGCGCTTGCGTTACGCGTGATTGCAGACCGGATTGAGAAAGAACAATCGACAGCAGGCTCGGTCCGTTTCGCGGCAGCCTAGACATTTGTGGCCCCGAAGATCGATTGAATTTCGAGGGCAGTGTCAGTGTTATCCCAACCCCCTTGAACAATCCAGACCGCGTGTTATGTTGTTGGAGACATGAGCAAGTTCCCATCCAGCAGCGCAAAGAAGGTCTATCGAGCGTTAGAGCGAATAGGCTGGCGAGAAAAACCCCGAATTAGCAAGAGCGGCTCACACAAGCAACTCGAGAATCCCAATTTCCCCTACGAATACACATGGGCCTTTCACGACGGCGATGAAATCGGCCCTAAAATGCTGGCGAAGATTGCCAAGCGGACAGGCTTGAAGCCAGAAGATCTGTAAAACAAGAGAGACGATACCCATGGAAGCCAACGAAGCGCAGGAATTGCAGGAACACGCAGAGCATGGAGCGCATGAGTCGACGCTGCGGCCGGTGGCTTTCACCATGAGTGTGCTCGCGGTATTGGTAGCTGTGACCACTGTACTGGGCCATCGCACGCACACTGAGGCTGTGCTCGACCAGACGCGCGCCGCGGTGGAGCAGAATCGTGTATCTGATGCGTGGAACTTTTATCAGGCGAAGAAGATTCGATCCAGCGATACCGAGCTGGCCCAGGATGTCATGGGTGTTGTGACTTTAGCCGACAAGCAAGCGGCTGAGAAGAAGCTTCAAGGTTACGCGGACCATCAAAAAAAATGGGCGGACGACCTTAAGTCGGAAGATCAGGGTGCTCGTGAGGAAGAGGACAAGGTCCGCGACTACGAACGCAGAGTCGAGCAGGCCGAAGCACGCGCCGATCGGTTCGATCTGGCCGAAGCGCTGCTCGAAATCGGCCTCGTGATCACGTCGGTGACTCTGCTGACGCGCAGCCGCATCTATTGGTATCTGGGGCTGGTTTTCTCGGCGCTGGGCGTCGTGCTGGTGGGATCGGCATTCCTGATCAAGTAGCGCCACTCTGTTCGCGAACGGCAACCGCCGCTTGAACATAGCCGAAGCGGATTGGCGGCGAAGTGAAGGTGGATCGATGAGAGCTGCTTTCGTCCTTCTTCTTTTTAGCTGTTTGCCGCTTGCCGCGCAGGCGCCGGCTACCTCGCCGTCCTCTACCACAAAGCCCTCGCAACCAGCGACGACTGCGCACGAAACACCGCACCCGCCCAGCGTTCAGGACAGCGACCTTGGGTTCGCCTTCAGCCTCTCATCGGACTGGCAATTCGTGCCTCCGGCTTCAGCTCCCACAGTGATCGTGCCTTATCCCAAAGTGGTGGGCCCCCCGAAAGGCGACGCGTGCGTGAGAGTGGTGTTGACGGCCGCACGTGGCACACCCGCGTCTTCCGTTGTGGTTACCGCATTGCCGTTTTCCTGTTATGGACAGACCATGACTGCTGACGATCTTGCCAATCTCGGCGCCGGCGCAATGGAAGGGCTGAAGGAAGCATTCAACATCACCGATCCGGTATTGAGCAATTACATATTGGGCAAGCGCGCCGTCTGGATCGAACGCGCGAAGGGAGCGCCTAAAGCCCATCCGGCAGATTCCTACACGTTTGAAACCGCTTGCACCATCCTGACGAAAGGCGCGGTTTGCTGGACGGCGATGGCTGCAGATGCGGCGAGTTTGAGGGCCTTCGAGAAAGCGACGGTTTCGCTCGAGGGCGAACATTTTGCCGCGCTCGTGCCGGCGGATGCGTTTTTGCCGAAGCCGTAGCTCTGCTCCAAATTCGGGTGACATAACCCGGGAACCTACACGGTTTATCTCGGCGACTCCGACACTGCCTCTGCGCTACAGACTGTGGGGACGTTCACCGTCACGCCGTGAGTCGCGCAGTGGATGGTGGCAGGTCATCTTCCTCTTCGCCGTTTGACCCACCCCCCGAAATCCCGTAGACTTAGAGATTGCGAGGGATGCGGCTCGATGGCCTTCCGCCCCGCATCATTTCCCTGAAATTGGGGACTACCCCTGACATTCAGGCTTTTAGAGATTGAAGGAGAACCATGGCAAATCACGTATCGTCGCTCAAGCGCGCACGCCAGACCGTAACCCGCACCGAGGTGAATCGCTCCAACCGCAGCCAGGTGCGCACCAGCCTGCGGGCATTGCGCGAGGCGCTGGCCAAGGGCGACGCGCAGTCGGCCCAGGAACAGTACCGCGCTACGGTTGCCACGCTCGATAAGGGCGTGAACAAGGGCGTTCTCCACTCCAACACCGCGTCGCGCTACAAGAGCCGCCTGAACGCACGGCTCAAGGCGCTCTCGACCGCAGGTGCTGGCGCCGCGAAGAGCAAAGCGAAGTAGTTTTGGCGCAAAGTTGCGCTATAAAAACAGCCGGGCGCGATGCCCGGCTGTTTCTGTCTGCGGCGGCGGTTGGTCACGGTCCTCTGCGCAATAGTGGCTTGAGCGCGGCAAGCACAGTATTGGCGATAATTGCTGAGCCCTTCGCTGTGGGGTGGACGCCGTCTTCCTGAATGGTTCCGGGCACGTGCTCCAGGTTCTTGTAGAGCATGGGCACAAAGGCGACGCGGTGCTGTGCGGCCACATCGCGAAACATCTGTTGGAATGAGCGAATGTAATCGGGCCCGTAGTCGGGCGGCAGCGTGATGCCGGCAAAGACGATCTTCACGTGGTTCTTTTCAAATTCTGTAAGGAGTTGGTCGAGATTGCTGCGTGTTTTCGCGACAGGCGTGCCGCGCAGCCCGTCGTTGCCGCCGAACTCCACAATGACCACCGCCGGATGGAGTTTGAGAACGTAGGGCAGGCCGGCCAGTGCATCTGCGGTGGTGGCGCCGCTCGTGCCCTTGTTGACCACCTTGTAACGGTAGCCCTCGGCATCCAGCTTCTTCTGGAGGATTTCGGGATAGGCTTGTTCGTAGTCGAGGCCGCGTCCTGCGGTGATGCTGTCACCGTAACAGACGATGACCGCCCGGTCCGCAGCCGGCCGTTGCGCAGGCATGAGCGTTGCCGCGGAAAAAATCGGCAGAAAAAGTGCGGCTAGAACGAGTCGGCGTACGTCCACGTAATCAAGTGTAGCCCGTGAGAAGAAGTAGCTCGACCGCCAGCATCTACACTTGCCTGAGGCAGGATACCGCATTGATTCAAGTGAAGAACGCAAAGAGATGGATTCAGAATGGCGCGCGCCGCATCGAGATTCTGCGCGGAATTTCACTCGACATTCCCGCCGGGCAGTTTGTGGCGATCATGGGCGCGAGCGGCAGCGGCAAGAGCACGCTGCTGGGGCTGCTCGCGGGTCTCGACACGCCCAGCGAGGGCGAAATCTGGCTCGATGGCGTGCCTATCCACAATCTGGCTGAGGCCGAGCTGGCCCAGGTGCGCGGACGCAAGATCGGTTTTGTTTTTCAGTCCTACCAACTGATCCAGACGCTTACCGCGCTTGAGAATGTGCTGCTGCCCTACGAATTGAATGTTGAAGGCAGCGGATTGGAGCAGGCGCGGCGGTTGCTCGGCGAGGTTGGCTTGGGCGAGCGCATGGATCATTATCCTGTGCAGCTTTCGGGCGGCGAGCAGCAGCGTGTGGCGCTGGCGCGGGCTTTTGTCATCGAGCCCCCCGTCGTGATGGCCGACGAGCCCACCGGCAATCTCGATTCAGTGAATGGAAAGATTGTTCTCGATCTGCTGCTCGAACGCAATCGCAAAGCGGGAACCACGCTGGTGCTGGTGACGCACGATCCTGAAATCGCGAGCCGTGCCGACCGGAAGATCGTTTTGAAGGATGGCTTGATTGTTGAAGATGCTCTCATCCAAAACCAATAAAAAACGAGCATTGGGATGGCATCGCGCCGCGGCCATCGGTTGGCGCGACCTCAAAGCCTCTCCCGGTAAATTCGGCTTCGTGGTTCTTTCGGTTGCGGTCGGCGTGGCTGCATTGGTGGGCGTGCGCGGGTTGAGCGACAGTTTTCGCTCGACGTTGGATACGGAGGCTCGCTCGCTTATTGCAGGCGATTTCAGCGCTCGCATCTTTCATGCGCCGAGCGATGAAGAAGCGGCCAAGATCGCAGCTATCGAAGGAAAAGACCCCGGCATCCGCGCCACGTGGGTCACAGACACAATCTCCATGGCGTCAGTGAGCTCGGCGCCCACGCCGATTCTGGTTTCGCTCAAGGCCGTCGATCCTGCTGCGTATCCATTCTATGGAACCGCGGTTCTTGCGCCGGCGATGCCGCTCACCGAGGCGCTCCAGGGCGACTCGGCAGTTGTGTCGAATGAATTTCTCATCCGGATGAATGCGCACGTGGGCGACACGCTGCGGCTGGGCGGCCGCGACTTTCGCATCACCGCGGTTCTGGAGCAGGAGCCGGACCGCATCAGCGAAACGGTTGGGATGGGTCCGCGCGTGATGATCTCGCAGGCCTCGCTCGCGAGCACCGGACTGCTGGGCTACGGCAGCCGCGCCACGCGGAAGCTGCTGCTGAAACTGCCCGCCACGCCGCCGCGCGGTGTGACCGCAAGCGCGGAAGCCGCCGATGTACGCAAGCAGTTGGAAGCGGCGTTGCCCGACGCGCAGGTGATCGATTACCGCGAAGGCAACCCCGCCTTGACGCGCGGCCTCGATAACGCGACGTCGATCCTGAGCCTTATATGCCTTGTGGCCATGGTGCTCGGCGCCATCGGCGTTGCGATGGCCATGCACGCGCATCTTGAGCAGCACATGGATACGCTGGCGATTCTCAAAGCCCTGGGCGCGGACTCCCGGGATCTGCTGCGCATCTTCCTCTTGCAGACTCTCGGTCTCGGTGCCGCCGGCGGAGTGCTCGGCCTCGCGGCTGGAATCGGCGTGATGGTTGCGCTGCCAGCGGCGTTCGGCCCTTTGCTCACCGTCCATCTTCGGTTCGCGTTCCCCTGGCGGTCGGCGCTCGCCGGCATGGGAACCGGCTTGTTGACCACGTTGCTCTTTTGCCTGCCGCCGCTCCTCGATGTGCGCGCGGTGCGGCCCGTGCTGGTGCTGCGCAGATTGGTGGAACAGAGCAGCCCGGGCCTGGACGGCTGGTTTGCCCGGTGGTGGGCGCGCCGCCTGCAACTCCTGATTGCTGCCGCTGTCGTCGCCGCGCTCGGCGGTATCGCCTGGGCGCTCGCGGATTCGCCGAAAGTCGGGGCGTGGTTTGCGTTTCTCTTCACACTGGCGCTTCTCGTTCTGCTGGCTTTGGCTGCCGCAGCGTTGCGCGCGTTGCGGTTCTTCCTGAACCGCACGCGCCTTCGTCTGCCGTCATCAATTCGCCACGGTCTTGCGAACCTCTACCGGCCCGGCAATCAGTCGGCTGCGGTGCTGGCCGCGCTGGGCACGGGAGTCATGCTCATCCTTGCGGTCTACCTCATGCAGAAAGGCTTGCTGCGCGACCTGCACGAGACTGCTTCGCCGAAGCTGCCTAACGTATTCCTTTGGGATGTGCGCACCAGCGAGGTTCCCAGCGTGAAGGCATTCTTCGCGAAACAACCAGGCGTGAGTCAACAGCTCAGCCTGCTTCCCGTGGTTCACGGCCGTTTCATCTCCCTCAACGGCCAGCCGGTGGAACAGATGAAGGACCAGCACTATCCGCGCCACATGCTGGAAGATGCCGAACTGACTTGGGCCGACGCGCCGCCCGAAGGCGACAAGCTGACTGCGGGGAAATGGTGGACCAGCGGCGGCGCGGCGCAGATGGCTGTGAGTGACGGCGTGGCCAAGCGGCTGCATCTTGCCGTCGGCTCGGCGGTAGAACTTGAAACCGGCGGCGCGATCCATGCGCTCAAAGTCGCCGCCATTTACAGCTCCGACGGCCAGCACCTTGGCGCGCGCGTGCAATTCGTCTTGCCCTCGGGTCAGATCGCCGATCAGCCGTCGATCTGGTACGGCGGGTTACACATCGATCCCAAACAGGTGGCTGCGATGGAGCGCGCGTTCTTTGCTGCCTATCCCACCATCACGATCATCAACGTTGCGGATGTGTTGCAGCGTATCGAGAGCGTCGTGGATCAGATCACGCTGGTGGTTCGGCTGCTCGCCGGGTTCTCAATTCTGGCGGGACTGATGATTCTGGCATCGAGCATTGCCAGCACGCGCTTCCGGCGCATGCAGGAGGCAGTCGTGCTCAAGACTCTCGGCGCCACGCGTATGAGAATCGTGCGCATTTTCAGCGTGGAGTTCAGCGTTCTTGGACTTCTCGCCGGCGCAGTCGGCGTTGTCTTCGCCAATCTGCTTACGAGCGTCCTCCTGCACCGGCTCGAAGTGGAGTTCAACTTCGAGTGGGGCGCTGCGGTGGCCGCGCTTGCCGGAACCGCTCTGCTGGCCACGGCCACGGGGTGGATCGCGAGCTTTCGCATCCTAGGGCTGCGACCCTTGCAGGTGCTGCGAGAGGAATGAGGCAGTGATTAAGGACCAGCAATCGGGGATTAGAAAGGCAGCATGCTCCCAGAACCCATTGGCGAGCACATGACGAGCAAATTAAGACAGCGCCAAGTTGCGCGAACGACAGATTAGTCGCGACGCCCCATCCTATAGTCGAGATAGAGAACATGGGCCTTGATCTGGTCGCCGGAATAGTAGCGCGGAAAATGTGCCATCTTCAGCATGTGAACAATGGAGCCGGGGTTGCCGCTGCTCCATTCGACCAGCTGATCCAGAAGGCGATCGAGGTTTGAAGCCCGAAGCCCGGTGCGGCTTGCCTCCCTTCGCGCGAACTCCAGCGCAATCGGCGGCGGAAATTCCTTCAACTCCAGCCGTTCCGATTTGCCGGCGCATATAGACTGCAGATTCCCGATGTCCTCCATGTGGGGCGTGCGCGCCACAAGAAGCAACGGAGTCCGATCGAAGTAGTTCAAATCTTTGATCAGGCCCGTCACCACGCGCGACGGGCCTGCGAGGTGATCGAGCGCGAGAAGAAAAGGATGTTTATCGAGCGCGCGCTGAACGATCCCCTTCAAAGATCCCGTGCTCAAAGACTCGCAATTTGCGGGCAAGTTTACTCCGGGTTTTGCTACTCGCCCCAACTCCTCGATGAGAGCCATTAACATTCCACGTGGAGACCGGACCTGGGCAACGAAGAGGGCCAATGATTGCGTCTGGACAAAGCTTTGCAACAGACGGGTCTTGCCGACTGCTTCCGGTCCAAAAATCAACATGGACTTTCGTCTCTGCGCCTGAACCTGCAATCGTGCCACTTCCTCGGTACGCTCAACAGCCGCGGCGTACACGAGAGGATCAATCGTGCTGTTCACAGTCAGGCCGGCCATGATGGAACGTTATTGAGACCGAATTCGGCGAGTGACGTGACATCGTGTTCTATCCGATTGAGCCGTTCAATCGCGAGCTGCACAGCAGGCGCGCCATCTTCTTTAACTCTGCGAGCCCGCTCAAGCGCCTGCTCCGCAATGCGGCTGATTTCGTGCAGCAACTTGCGAATCTCAACCTCCAGGCGATCGCGGCTTTCCTGAATCCGATTGAGAACATCGTTCTGCACGCGGGAGCTATTCGTCTCCAGCAGGTGCCGTAGAAACTCCCGTGCCTCATTCGCGATCAATTTGCGCGCGCCCACGACCGGCAGAAGCACGTCGGCGAGCCAGCGCAGCGGCGACGCTGGCTCTGCAATTCCGATGAAGTCCTCGAAGATGAATTGGGAGCGAACGCGGAGCCCTTTCTCGGGATCGAGCGCATGAGGCATCCGCGCGAGTTCGCTCAGCCCGGCATCGGCGAGTTTCTTCAGGAAGGCGTTCCCCATGTCTACAAAGCGCTTGGCTACGGCACGATATTCACGTTCGCCTTGCTCTTGCTCGGGTCTGAGCCAAGGCATCACCCTGCTGCGCGCAATCTGCTGGGCCAGGTGCATCACACGTTTTCGATAGAGCGGGCCGAAGCCCCTGGTTACGGAGGGCAACTCGCGATTGAACCCCGCTTCCGAGTCCGCCCATGCGGACTTAAAGAACTGCTTGTGCCGATCGCCGAAGAGATCCGAGATGCGATGCTGCTCGGCCATGAACAGGAAGCTGAGTTCGCGCATGGAGCGCTCAGCCTCGCCGATGGTTTGTTTCATCAGCTCGATGCGCCGTTCGGATTCTTCGATTGGCCGCTGGAGCGCATCGCGGTCCTCGCTTATGACGGCGAACAGTTGTTCGCTCAAGCGCTGGAGCCCGCGGTCGCAAGCGGCGCGAACGAGATTGGCGCCTGAGTCATCTACGAGGGCGTGCAGGCTCGCCAACAGCTTGCCCCAATCCCGTAACGAGCCGCAATCTTCCATCCGTTCCGAGGCGCTTACCTCGAAAACTTCGCTCATCGGGCGATGCAGCCGCTTTTCGAGGATATTGCGCGTGAACTTCGCTGCCGCGGCGCGCTCCGCGTTGCTGGTGCGGTCGGCTTTGTTGATCACCAGGATCAAATCCTGAACCTGCTTGCCGACCGCTTCCACCAACCTTAACTCTTCACCCGCTATGGGCGGATCGGCTCCGATCACAACCAATGCTGCATCGATGTGGGGAATGAATGCCTGTGTGGTTGCCGTGTTTCCGGTGAACACCGAGCCCAGGCCGGGTGTATCAACGAAACACATGCCGGAGGACAATAAGGTGCTGGGCACAAAAACTTCCGCGCCTTCCACGCCCTTTTTGTTCTCGGGGTTCCGCTCTTCGGTTACGTATTCCTTCAGGTTGCCCATCGCAATGTCGCGCCATGAGCCATCCCTCATGCGAACACGCGCGTGAAGTTCGGCACCAAACCGAATCACGGTTGGCACCGCCGTGACGGGAACAAAGCCGGTGGGCACAACTTCGTAGCCAACGAGAGCGTTGAGCAGGGTGGATTTGCCTCGCTTGAACTGGCCGACGCAAGCGACATAGAAACGTCCTTCGGAGACTCGCGCCGCGAGCTCACGTGCTTCCTCCGCAACAGGCTCCGTTCCAAGTTCCTGAGCAAGATCGGTCAGCCGCAACAGACGGGAGGCTCCATCCACACACTGGGATTCCGCAACTCGCAGGCTTCCGCCATTCCGGACGGATTCGCCGGTTTCCGGAAGTGTCGTATCCGTACTCATTCCGCCTTTCCTGAGGGGGTCTCCTGCGTCTTTTCGATCGCGCGCGAATAGCGGATGACCTCAACGCGGGACGTGGCGACCAGACCGTCTTCCACCATCGCGTCAAGGTACGGAATCAGCTTTTCAATCTCTTCCTCTCTATCGATAACGGTCAGCATGATGGGTGCATCTTTCGAGAATTTCCAATGGCTGGCATGATGAATCCTCGTACTGGCCCCGTACCCTTCAATCCCGCGATATACTGTCGCGCCGGCCATTCCAAGTTCCATACATTTCGCCACGATGGCTTCGTGCAGTGGTTTGCCCTGCCATCTGTCGCCCTCGCCGAAGTGAATGCGTAACATACATGCTTGATATTGGTCTTTCATCGCCGAGCCTCCGCTCAAACGGACTTGTTCGCCTGCGACTCCGGAAGTTCGACATCCTGAGCGCGATAGGAATATTTGATAATGTCCACGTCGGAAAAGACGACCAGCCCTTCTTCCACCATCTGCTCGACGATGGGAAGAAGGGCGCGGAGCTTCTCCTCGCTGTCAACCGCCGATAGCATGATGGAACAGTCGTGAGACAGGTGCAGAGCCTTATCCTTGTGCATGCGGCGGTGCGCTCCGTAGCCGAGGATGCCGCGATACACAGTGACTCCGGCGATGTCGTTGGCGCGCATGGCCTCCACGAGAGCTTCATAGAGAGGCTTGCCTTTCCATTGATCCGAGTCGCCAATGTAGATCCGCATCATCTTGGCTTTGCCTTCCATCTTGACGTGCTCTGGAGGCGTGGCTTTCTTGGGTCTCGAGACCTGCGCCGGTTTCGCAATCGTGGTTTCCTGCACGTCGATCATCCCGGTGCCCGCAAGCTCTTCCAGCTTGCCCAGGATCTCGCTGACCTTCTCCGATGTTTCGACGAATTCGATTTTGAGCGGCATGTGATCGGAGATGTCGACGATGCTGGCGGAATGCATATGGTGGTCGGCGCCGAAACCGGCGACACCCTTTAAAACGGTGGCGCCGGACACGCCGCGATAGAACAGGAAATCAAGAATGCTCGAATACACCGGAACACCATGGTGCTTCGATCCTTCGCTGACATAGATCGAAACTTTGAGAGCCTTCCCCGCTTTCAGCATTTACCCTCCATCAAACTCTTAATCCGCGTTGCGAAACCAAGAACTCAGCGGCACGTCCAAGCCAGGCTCGTGCAAAACCTGCAAGATTGATTCATAGACGACAAGTTGTCGATGCGTTCTCACCCCAGCACCTCCGCAAGAACCGAACCACCCCACACGGCGAGAAGGCCCAGAAGCAGGCTGCCGACAGCGTAAAGAGCCGCGAGCAGGAAAGCTCCTGAGCGAAGATTCGACATCGTCTCCCACTCGTAGGTGGAAAACGTGCTGTAGGCGCCGACAAAACCAATCGGAATCAGGAAACGCCACGCCGGATTCAGGTCGGCGCGCTTGCCCAAATAGGTCATCGCAAATCCGATAATGACGCACGCCGTCATGTTAATCACGAACGTTCCGTACGGGAACTTCGTGCCGAAGCGGCCGGAGATCGAAGAACCGACCCAGTAGCGGGCGATCGAGCCAAGCGAACCTCCGATCGCGATATACAAATACTTCTCCAAGAACTATTCTCCTCTCTTTTCAGTTTCTCGTACGACAGCCCCGTTTTGGAGATAGCGCTCCGTGTCGCGAGCAGCAGAGCGAAGATCGTGAATGACTTCATTCAGGCCCGCGATTGAGCCTTCCGGAACGGTCCCACACCCTCGCATGTACCTTGGGCTCAACTCTTCGATCGTCACGTCAATGAACGTCAGACTCGTCCGTACCGCGCGAGTAAGCGGAATGGAAGGAGCTTCGGGTTCCAGATCCTGCCATGCGAGTGCGCGGAGCAACTGTACGCGAATCTGGCGAATGTGCTCTTCAAACTGCTTCATCTCCGCGGGAGTAAGGTCGATGACGTAATGCGGGAACGGCGACAACGAATCTTCTTGATGAAACGCCTGCTCCAGATCGCAGAGAAGCCCATCGATGTAATGGCAGCTCGCGTACAAGCGCCGCTGCTGAGCCTCGTTAAGCTTCTCTGCGTCCTGCATGAGTCCCTCCCCAGCCATCAGGCAGATTGATGCCAGCGACCGTAAATGCTCGCTCCCGCGTATCGCGCCTTCGATCCCAACGATCATGACCGGACAGTGCGCGTACCTGAGCACGCGTTCTGAATTCGACCCGATCATCCAGCGGTGCAGCAGCAGTGTCGCGATCAACGCCAATCCCACCCACAAAGCTGAGAGGGCCCATGGATTGATCATGGATCAAAGCTCCTTGAATTGTGTTCAGGGATCGCTGCCGGGACATGACTCCGCAACAGGATTCCCTGTCAGGAGTCATCATCTGTCCGGCCTGTTGAATTGGACAGCGGTTAAAGGTGAACTCCCTCACCTCAACGTTGAGAGAATCGTAGGATTTCGCCAAGGGAAAGTCAAGTGACGGCCAGAGCAGGTAGCGGGTCAGTTTGTCCTTGTAAGAACGTACCGCCCCGTTTCGGCGTATCTCAAAACGTATCGCGTAACGTGCTCGCGGGTCCCCTTGGTCTGCCTTGCCGGTGATTCATGCTCCAGGACCACCCCCCTGCCGGCCAAAGGGAATTCCAGCAGGCGGATATGTTCAGCTCATTGCGCTCGGTACGATCGCGCGCTGGGACCGGTAAATCGCCGATAGCCCATGCGTCATTCGTGGTGGACCATCACTGACGATTTGCGTGCCGCGGTGAGCCCGCCAGGCCACCAGTTCCAATCGCCCGCAATGCGAAGGAGCGCGGGGCCGATCACCATGCGAACCAGTGTCGCGTCAATCAGGACGGCGACCGCGAGAGTAAATCCAATCATCTTGACGACGAGGAAATCTCCGAAGGTAAATGCCGCGAATACTACGATCATGATCGCGGCAGCGCTCGTAATCAGGCCCGCAGTTCGGGCCATCCCTTCCGGGATTGCGTCCACTTCACTCAGTCCGCTCCTCCGCGCTTCGAGAACGCGCGCTACGAGGAACACTTCGTAGTCCATGCTGAGCCCGAAGACGATGGCAAAGGCGACGATAGGAACAAGGGGAAACACGCTTCCCGTTCCACCGGGAACTCCCAGCAACGCGCTTCCATGTCCATCCTGGAACACCAGGACCAAGGCTCCGAATGAGGCGGCAACCGAGAGCAGGTTCAGTACGATGGCTTTTACCGGGGCAAAGAGGGACCGAAATCCGCAGAGAAGCGCCAGGAGCGTTCCCCCAACGACCAAGCCCATTGCCGGCACAAAGCGGTCAGCGACAATGGTCTGATAATCGGCGTTCAGCGCCGGAATGCCGCCCACGAGCAGCGTGGCGCCGGGCACTCCGGTAAGCGCCGGCGCGCCGGTCTTCCTGAGGTCCCTGACCCAATCAACCTGTTGGCGCAATGAAACCGAATCGCGTGGCAACACTTCAATCAGAGCGGCCCGTCCATCGCTGCTCAAAAACGTTCGCCGAGTCTCCCGCGAGAGGTCGCTGAGCGCAGACCGGTTGCCCTCTGCAATCGTGGTGATGGAAATTACACGGTAGCAACGAGGGTCGCTCGCGATGCGCTGGGAGAGACGATCAATGGCATTCCACCCCGCGTCGGTTTGCGAAATCGAATCCACCGGCAGTTCGACAAGCACGCGCAACGATTCAACCACGCCGTTCCGGCCCATTATTTCAAGGGTGTTAAGCGCATGCACCGATTCCGCTGCCTCGGGAAGCCAATTCCCTCGAGGGACGCTGGTATCGAGCCGTGTGGCCTGCCAGGCGAGCAGAAGCAAGGGCGTGCCGGCCAGAAAAAGGGCAAGCCAGGGATGGGCAACAATGACCGTTCCCCATCGCCGCCAGCGATTTCCCGTGCGCTCGGCCCATTGCGCGTCGAGCTTCGGAGTAAACGGCAGCCGGCCAGCATCGATGCGGTGACAGAGCAGCGACAGCACCGCCGGTACAAGGGTAGTTGCCAAAAGCACGCTCATTCCCGCTACCAGGAATCCAGCCACACCGATGGAACGAATCTCGCTGATGGGAACCGTGAGGAGAGCCAGAAATCCGATGGCTACAGTCGAGGCTGAAATCAAGAGCGTGTGTCCCGCCTGGCGTGCCGCGATCGACGAGGCCGCGGGCCCGTCTTCTCCCGTGCAGAGCGACTCTCTGAAGCGGCTGACCATGAGAAGCGCATAGTCGATCCCCAGGCCCAACCCCAGCATGGTGGCCAGATTCTGCACCAGGATCGACAAGTGAAGGCGCGAGGCCAGGAGCCCGGTAATGGCCAGGGTGGTAGCGATGGCGAGCTCGCCGACGGCCAATGGAATCAGGGCGGCGATGACGCTTCCGAATGCCAAGAGCAAGAGAGCGAGGGTAGCGGGAATGGCCAGACTCTCGCTGCGTTCGACCTCGTCGGCGCTGGCTTTCCGGATGTCGAAATTCAACGGAATCTCGCCCGTCAATTCGAGTTTTATGCCGGGATAGCGGCTCCGCAATTGATCTTCGAGAGAGTGTGCTCGTTGGTGAAGCTCGGGAACGAGCGACTCAACCGGCCCATCGGTCGACGCGAGCCCTATCAGAACAAACGTTCCACCACCCTTGCCCAGGAATACCGGGTCGCGCAAGTCAAGGTAGGAGACGATTCCCGACACCCCCGGCTCGTCTTTCAGTCCCGCCTCAATGGTGGCGAGCGCTTGTTCGCCTTCCTCCGAATCCGCGGGTGGCAAGCCTTCAACCACCAGCACCACGCGATCCACGAATGGGGAGTGAAAGCGGGTGCGCAGCTCCTGCCGAACGATCTCCGCCTGACTCCCTTCCACGCGGGTTGCCGTCTCCAGATGGCGCTCGGCGTGAAATGAGAATGGAAGCAGCGCAACGACGGCGATAAGGACGATCCCGGCCAGCCAGAAACGGCGCAGATGCATGAGATCTATGATTTCAGACCGGATGGCCAATCGTTAAGTAATAATTGAGAAGGACCTATGCGTAGATTCGTCATGCTCGCATTGCTTTTCGCGCTCCCTTTGTGGGCGGCGGACCCTCGCATTGGCTCATGGAAGCTCATCTCTGCACAGTGCACGCTCGATCCGCCCAATAAACTCTCCATCACCGATCTTCATGACCAAGTGCATGTCGTCATGTCCGGCGATAAGCATTTGGATTTCACGGCTGGCGGGAAGGGGCACGAAACCTCCGTTCCGGGCAACCCGGCATTCAATCAAGTCGAACTGGACAGGATCGACAAGAGGCACGCCGAGGTGAAGGAAAAGAAGGACGGGGCGCTGGTGGCAACGGTTCGCGAACAACTCTCGGCCGATGGCAACCAACTGACGATCACGACTGTGAGCGTTGGCCATGCCGACCAAATCACTGTGTGGACGCGAAGCGGAGGCGCCAGGGCCGCCCGCGATCTGTTCGCCGGCGAGTGGACCGAGGATCTAAGCAAGACTCGTATGCGCCAAGGGGTGCCGCTCAAAATCGAGGCGGATGGGAACGATGGGGTGCGATTTTCGTGGGAGTTCAGCTACACGGCCCGCTTCGACGGCAAGCAGTACGACCTGAGAAACTCCCGCAACGACACCGTGACGCTGCAACTTGTCGATTCCCACACCGTGGACGCAATTTACCGGCGAGACGATCAAGTCACGCAACAGGACAGGTGGGTGGTTTCCGCCGATGGGCAGCAGATGACGCTCACCACCTCGGGCACATTTGAAACCGGCCAGCGCATCTCCGAGAAGCTGGTATTCAAAAAGCAATAGAGGAATGCGTTTCCGCTCTATGCATCCGACCAGGCCAATCGAGTGCTTGCCGCGGGCACTGGCGCCGGAGCCGTCTTGGCCTCACGAGCCTCAACGGAAATGATCCCCTTGCGGAACATGAATTTCAGGATTCCGTTGACCGTATCTTCGAGCGACGGATCGGCTTTGCCCCACTCCGAGGCATTCCGTGCCGCTTGATACGTGGAGCTGTCGTAGCGTTTGAACTCCATCGCGGTGATGTTGTCCACCGAGCCCACGAGAAAATCGAGCAGCGGGAAGAGAAGATCTTCCTTGCGGCATCTCCGGATCAACTCGGGAACAAAATCGGCGACGCTGAAAATCTCGAATTGCCGCCCCGTTGCCTTGGTAATCAGCCCGGTAATATCCAACATGTTCGCGTAGTCGTCGCGCACTACATGATACGTTTTGTTTTCCGTTCCGGGAGTGGTGGAGATGGCAACGATGTTGTTTGCCGCAATGTCTGCGGGCACAAAACTCACCTGGTTCAGTGCGTCCACTCCAATGCCGTGATTCACCATGAAGGCTACCAGGCGAACCGCGATATCGAAGTTGTTGCCGCCTCCCGTAACCGAAGGGCTCACCAGCGCGGGCCGGAAGATCCGGACCGAAAGCCCCTTGCTGCGCGCGTCATCGACCACCTGTTCCGCTACCCACTTCGACTGGCTGTATCCGAAATCGAGAAGCTCCATGTCCTGGTTCCGGTCGGTTTCGTAAAGGACGCTTTTAACCGCCCAGCCAAACACGAATGTCGTCGAGACGTAATTCAGGCTCTTGGGCCGCCCCTCGAAGGACAGACGCAAGACCTCGTTGGTTCCCAGCACGTTGGCTTCCCGCATCCGGTCGTAGTTGAACAGATAGTTCACCGTCGCGCCGTTGTGGAAGACCGTGTCCATCTCATTGGCGAGAAAATCCCAAACATCCTGCGCCAAGCCCAGATTTTGCTGTCCAAGATCGCCGCAAATGGGAATGACGCGCGCCTCAAACATCGACATCAATCCGGCGCCGCAGGGCCCCATCGATGCCATCGCCGCCCTCAATCTTTGCCGGCCCTGCTCTTCGTCCGATGCCCTGACGAGAACATAAATCTTGGCCCGCGTCTGTTCCAGAAGGCTTTTCATCAGAAACGGTCCGATGAAACCGGTGCCCCCTGTGAGCAATACATGATTCAGGATCGGTCTCGCCGGAACGGGCGCAGGCGCCGGCGGCGTGAAGATGAGCTTTGTATCGTTGCTCATCATCAGCTTTTCTGCCGCGCGCTGCTCTTCACGGAATGCAGCCAGGGAATGACGCAGCAAAGTCAGTGCTTCTTCGGGAGCACGCTCCAACTGTTCGGCCAACTGAAACAGCTCGGCTACGCTCACGCGCTGAATCACGCCGATGTCAACCTGCCTCGCCAGCATGTCGGCGCCTTTGTCCTTTAAATGCTCCTTAAGCTCATGCATAAATACAACCAGATCCAGCGAATCGAGTCCGGCTTCGACGAGGTTGTAGGATTCCTGGCCCGTGAGGTTGTACCTGGCCTTCAGTGCGTCGAAGGAAGTCTGAATCTCGGAACAGGGCTCTGCGGCCCCGGCATCTTTCTTGCGCAAAAACTCCGATAGAACGTTAAACTCGCCTTCCAGCCACATGTGTTTGGCCTTGTGGCGCATGATCTTGCCCGAACTGGTTCTGGGAATCGCACGCGGCGCTATGAACGAAATCAGCGCCGTTTCCACATTGAGATAATTCCTCACCGCAGCGGCAATCTTGCGCGCGTCGGGAAGCACTTTGGGATTCTTAACTTCGGCTACGATCGCTAGTCCCGGCTCGCTGTCTTCATTAATCTGGAACGCGGCGATGCAATTGGCCCGAACCTGCACCGACGCTCTTTCCACAACGTTTTCGATGTCCTGCGGGTAATAGTTTTGCCCGCGGAGGATAATCATGTCCTTGATACGGCCGCACACGTAGAGCTCGCCGTTGTGGAAGAATCCCATGTCGCCGGTCTTGAGGTAGCCCTCGTCGTACGGGCTGTCGTCTACCAGCCGCGCGCGAAATTGCTTCATCGTCAATTCCGCGTTCTTCCAGTAGCCCTGGCACTTGCCGCTTCCGGCCACCCAGATTTCGCCAATGAGGCCTTCTTTGAGAGCGAAGTGCCGCTCCGGATCCACGATCTTCACATCCATGCCGAGAAGCGGAATTCCGCAACTCACAATTTGTGTCGACGCGTCGATCTCTGAGACCTCGGTCGTCATGCGGGCCTTGCCCAGCGCCAGAGCACGCTTGTTAACGGAAACAATACTGCGGCCGCCGAGCGAAACCGCCAGAGTGTTTTCGGCCAGACCGTAAGCAGCGTAAAAGCTCTCCGACTTGAGCCCGTAAGGCTGAAATGTCTCAAGAAACCGCGTGAATGTGTCCGGTTTTATGGGCTCCGCCGCCACCATCAACACCTTGAGCGAACTCAGATCGCATTCTTCCAGGCTCTCCCTTGAAATTCTTCCCGCGTGCAGGCAATAGTCGAATGCGAAATTGGGAGCCGCGGTCGCGGTAGCCCGATAGGTCTTGATGGTGTTAAACCATAGGGCCGGCCTCTGAATGAAATCCATTGAAGAGAAGCCGTACGTCGTTCCGCCTTTCAGCGCCGGATAAAGGTAGCACCCGATCAGCCCCATATCGTGATACTGCGGAAGCCAGGAGACGACTACCGGCTCAGGGTGGTCGATCACGATCGGGCACGTGTCCAGGATGTTCTCGTGCGACACCATCACGCCCTTGGGCACCATCGTCGACCCAGACGTGTATTGCAGAAACAGAATCTTCGAGGTCTCGGTAAAAGGATCGTCTGTGATCGTATCCACGAAGTCTTCCGTGACAATCCAGGGAAGATTTGAGATGTAGTCGATGTCTACGCCGGAGGTCGAAACCCCGGTCCTGGCAAGATTTGTCTTCAAAGATGCGTGGAAGTCACTGCTGGTTAAGACCCCGGCCGCCTGGCAATCCTTGGCGATGTGGACCATTTTGTACAGGGCGCTCTGGAAGCCGCGGGAGCCCGGAGGATACACGGGCACGGGGATCAATCCGGCACGCACGCAACCGAAAAACGCGCAAATCATTTCCAGGCCCGGCGGGTAGGCAAGCAAGAGCCGTTCTCCCGGCGCGAATCCATGGCCTTTCCGCAGGTGTCCGGCGATCGCCCTCGTCCGATGGAGAAACGACGCGTAGGAATAGCTTTCGAGTGGATTGCCGTTCAGATCAAGATACGAATAGAGGAGTTTGTTCGGGTGCTTCTCCCCGAGCCTGTCCAGTTGGTCCAAAATCGACGTCATATTCGATCAGACATACCCTTCAAAGTGAATTGGGACACCTCAGCACGTGGGGAAACACTTACCGTTTTGCTGCGCTCAGACCATGATTCGGTGAAGTTCGCTTGAGTTTCGGGGTGCGGAACTCCAGCGTTGGTCGACCTTGAGAACATAAGGAACAGCTGGTCTCTACTCAAGTGCTGCTCGGTTCGGTCGTGGGTGAATCACCCTGACGACCGGCTCAGGCAGCGGGGAAGTCTTGCAGGGTCCGCCGGGCCAACATTGCCCATTCAACGGATTGTCATACAATCTGTGCGTCTATGGTAGCAGAGCCGGAAGGAAATTGGACGTATATTGTCCACAAAACGCCACCCTGCACGGCCCCGTCCCACCCGAATTTCCTTGATTCTCCCTGGAGTTTCGCGCTAACATTCAGCCTTTGAAGCTGTCGAACGTGTGTGGTCAAAGCCCTGCTACCCCGGGCAGCCGATGCCGCCGGTAAGCGTTCGCCCGATCCGGCTTAACAAAATACCTAACAATAAGTGGAGGCGCTGGTGGCGACGGGGACTGAAACGGGGATCACTTTAACGCCGGATGTGGAAGATCTCGTTCCCTCCCAGGCTTCGCCGGCACAGTCCATCGGCGACCCGGCCGTTGCGCCTTCCTTTCCGAAAGTCCTGCGCCGCCGTCTCGACAATTTCTTTGCCGGCACCAAGATCTCTCCCAAAGCCGACCGTTCGATGTGGCTCAAAATTGCCGTGGGTCTTTCCGTGCTCCTGGGCAGCTGGATTGCCATCTACACTCTCCGGCCGGATTCATGGAGGTTTGTCGCTCTCTACCTTCTGGGCGGACTTGCCCAGACCTTCCTTTTGCTGAACATCGCGCACGATAGCAACCACAACGCCATCTCGACTGTGCCGGCCGTGAACAAACTCCTGAATTATGTCTTCGATGTTTGCGGAATCAGCTCCTACATGTGGCGGATTCTCCATCATCGCGGCCACCACTCCTGCATCAATCTCCAGGGCGAAGACGATGCGCTTACGGGACGCGGCATCTTTCGCTTTACGCCCCATGAACCGCGCACAGCCATGCACCGCTTCCAGCACATCTATGCGCTGTTTTTCTACGCGCTGTTCTCTCTCGACTATATTTTTGTCAGGGACTTTGAAGCTTTTTTCTTCCCGTCCCACGATTATTTGAAAAGCGCCAAGCATCCGCCGCGAGAATACGCCATCTTATTTGCGGGCAAGGCGCTCTACGTTACTTACATGCTGGTTTTGCCAGTGGTCGTGCTGGGTAAACCGCTTCTGGTGGTCGCCTTGGCGTTCCTGCTGGTGCATTTGATCATCGGTTTGACCGTATCGCTGGTCTTCCAGACTTCGCACACCGTCGACAGCACTCACTTCCCTTCGGCGCGCAACGAGTTCGACAACAGTGTGTACCACATCTTTGCCACCACGGCCGATTATGCGACGGAGAACCCGCTCGTGGCTTGGCTGACCGGCGGGCTCAACCACCACATCACCCATCATCTGTGCCCTGCCGTGTGCCATACTCACTACGCTCCGCTGACCAGGATTGTGAAGCAGACCGCCGAGGAGTTTGGCGTTCCCTATCGGCAACATCCCACCATGACGCGGGCCATCGTGCATCATCTGATACTTTTAAAACAGCTGGGAAGCGAAGACTGATGCAGGGTGTTCGACACAATCCCCGGATATGCATTCCTGGACCGGCCGGCTTTTCTGGATGACCCTCGAGCTTCAGGTAGAAACCATGAGATTCCCCACCTTTCAAAGACCGTATCGGGGCGAGGTATAACGTTGCCCACTCCTATACCCGTTGTTTCCCGAATTCGTTGTTTTACTGACTCGCCTGCGATGGTTCGCAATCCCGTCGCGGTTCTGACTAAGTACACCGAACTCTACGGCGACACTTTCCTGTTTTACATAGGCGGCCTTAAAGAAGCCATCGTTACTACCAATCCCGACGTTATTCAGCATGTGTTGAAGACCAACGCGGAGAACTACCAAAAATCCGAGATTCAAGTAAAGCGCATGGGTCACTTCCTGGGCAAAGGCCTTCTCACCACACACGGGGAAGCCTGGCGCACGCAGCGGCGTCTTATCCAGAAGGGTTTCGATCGAAAGCAGCTTGAAGCGCTGTCTTCGATCATGCAGGACTCGCTCGCCGAGTCGCTCAAGGAATTCGAACGGCAAGTCCATGTTGGTTCTGTCGATATTTATCCCCACCTGATGAAAATGACTTTCTCGATGGTCGCCCGATCGCTGTTTGGCGCCAAGCTGAAAGACGAAGACATCGACCTGGTCAGCCATACCATCTGCACCGTCCAGGAGTTCATCGTCCGGCAAACCCTCCAGCCTTATATGAATCCATGGTTTGCCATTTCCGGCGACCTGCGCAAACACGAAGCCATGCGCGTCCGTGCCGACAGCATTCTGATGGCTTACATCAAGCAGCGCCGCCACCAGGAGCCGGGCAACGATCTGCTACAGACGTTGATGGATGCCCGCTACAGCGACGGCGAAGGCATGAGCGATGAACTGGTCCTGAGCGAGAGCATGCAACTACTGGTGGCCGGCCATGAAACATCGTCGAACGCATTGTCGTGGATGTTCTATCTATTAAGCTCGCGTCCCGATTGTCTCGAAAAGGTGCGGCAGGAGTTCGATGCCGTGCTGGGCGATGCGCCATTGAGTTACAACGACGTTCCCCGGTTTGAGTTTGTCACTCAGGTCATTCAGGAGGCGCTGCGCCTCTACCCGCCTTTTTGGATGATCGACCGCATGGCGGTTGCGGACGACCTTGCAGGAGATGTCGCCATACCTCGAGGGTCGACGGTGATTGTGTTCGTGTACGGCGCGCACCATGCGCCAAAGTACTGGCCCAGCCCGGAGAGTTTCGATCCCGGGCGTTTCACCAAAACGAACGAAAAGCTGCAACCGCCATTCACCTATCTGCCCTTTGGAGGCGGACCGCGGGGCTGCATCGGCGGCAACTACGCGATGCAGCAAATCCTCATGATTCTGAGCGTTCTGCTCAGGAGATACGATTTTCAACTGTCACCGGGCCAGACCATCGAGGCCCGCCCGATGGTCATCCTGCGGCCTAAACACGGCATTCGCATGAACTTCACCGAGGCACTTGCACGCGACAGTCGGGCGATTGTTCGGCAATAGAGTCTTCCACTCCCCAATATCTGGGTTTTCGCTGGTTGCCAAGCTGA
>CAVUZC010000012.1:0-457860 GCA_963745965.1 uncultured Acidobacteriota bacterium | reverse complement strand
AAGAGGTCGTCGGTTCGATCCCGACCAGGTCCACCAATAAAACCAACAAGTTAGCGGATCGGCTTAGAAACGCGCGATACGCTGAAGATACGTTGAAAGATCAGGCAGCATTTTCCTGCGCTACCTCCGAAGCACTTCGCGAACGGTCCATCAGGACATCCACTACTCTGCTCTGCGCCTCTCGTTTTGCAGGCGTCAGGGCTTTGGTGTAGATATTCATGGTCGTCGAGATGTTCGCGTGTCGCATCAGCTCTTGAACCACCTTTACGTCCTCTCCGTTTGCCTTGAGCAGCGTTGAGTACGTGTGCCGAAAGGTATGAAATCCCACCCATTTTGTAATCCCGGCCCGCTTGGCGGCAGGTTGCAGGACGCGATCTAGTAGAGTGTCCGGCCAGGGTGGCATTCTTCCCTGGACGTGTTCGCTGGCGAAGACCCAATCTTCCGCGTCGGCATACGCGGTTTCCTGTTTCCATGCCAACAGTTCCTGGGCCATAAGCGAGTCGATTGGAACGGGACGCCGGGAAGTTTCGGTCTTGCATTTCCCGATGACACCATCAACAACCGACCGGGTCACTTCCATTTGCGATACCCCCCAGTCGATGTCCTTCCACTTCAGACCCAGCACCTCGCTGATACGAAGCCCGGTCGTAGCCGCAACGATGCCGATCACACGCATCTTCTGGGGCAACTCCCGGATCAGCGCACGGAATTCCACTGCTTCCAAAGGTTCCGTGACCCTAGTCCGTTTGGCGCTTTGGCGCACCGCGAACATCGGGTTTTCACCATCAATGAGCCACCCATACCTGACTGCGTGCTGGAAGGCATCGCTCATGATGCACTTGATCTTGGATTTGGTTCCATTCGAAAGGTCGTCCAAGGATGCAAGCCAACGTTCAACTGCTACTGCTTTGATCTCCTGAATACGACAATCTCCCCAACGCGGAACGATTTTCGATTTCAGGTAACCGGAGTAGACTTGCTTCGTTTGCTGGACCTTTCTTTCCGAAGGCTTTTCCAGATCAAGTTCAACCAGTTCGTAGTGTTTAGCCAATTCTTCGAATGTCTGCGGCCTTCCTTCCGGCCGGAGAGTTTCATAGTTGATGTCGAGGCGCAGCGTTTGGACTGCCGCCCACGCTGCCTTTTCAGTCGGATACTGAACGACCGAGCCGATGACCTGGGAACGCATTCTGGGTTTACCGCTGCCGTCGGCTTCTCGCCAGCGATAAATCCAAACTTCCGGTCCCTTCTTGCGTTTGATCCGGCTAAAAAAGCCGTGTTGATACCGTGGTCGAATCAAGGAATTGACTCCTCTCTGCGACCCCGATGGCTATCTAATTCTATCGTTTTCGACTGCACCCAGGAAGACAATTCCGACAGCCGAAAACGCCAGATGTGGCGTGTGCCCTCTCCGATCGGATAGGCCGGCACCAATCCGCGCCGAGCAAGGTTTAACAGGGTTTTTCGTGGAAGCCCGAGAAAGTCGGCTGCCCGCTGGCCATCTACAAATTGTTCCTCGGCAAAACCATTCGCAGTCTGCATCGGTGTCATCTCTGGGCAACTAAGCTTCCGGTATCGTGGAATTCTGGCAATATATGCAATGTACATTGCATAAGAAATCACAAACCGGCAGAGGCCGTGTCGCGGCTCCAAACGTATGAGCTTGCTGCTTTGACTTTGCAGCGCGGCTCGTCAATCGAAACCAGAATGCGTGGCCGGCCTGCGGTATCTAGGATGTCCGCTTCTTTGGGGCTTGCCGCTGCTTGTTTGCCTTGGCCTCGATGCGGAGATTTTCGGCGTGGCGCCGCTGTGCGGCCTCGAAGAGTTGTTCCCAGGAAATCGGGAACTTTTCTTTCATGCCCTGTAAAGTGACGACGGCGTATTCAGGCCGGCTTTCGATGACGATCTTGCGTCTCTTTCCGTTCTCTTTAACCAAGGACGCCGTAATAAACAAAACCTGTGCCCTGCGTTCAATCAGGTAAGCCATTCGCGTGCTCCTAGCTCAACCCTGCGCGCAGATCTGGGGAGGCAGGGCTGCCAATGATAGGCGACGAAACGTACGGTTTTCGTCGCGGCCAGTGGTGGGGAAGTCAAGTAGTCTTCCAGGTATCGCGGTGCGCATGAACGAGATTGTGACGATGTTGCTATCGAACCACAATTGTTCTGCGCTTCTTTTTTCTTATGTGCAACGTTTATTTGGACGCACAAGATGAAAAAACTGCTCAGTTTATGAATAGAGTTTTGAGGGTTGGTTAAGAGAAGTTGCGACTAGAAATATGGAAGACTGCTCTCGATTACAGCAAGTTACTGGAATGTGCAGTTCATTGCGTACCGCTCTGTGAGATAGTAATTAGATTACTAACTTGTCGATTGGCAGTGACAATTCGCTTCCGTGTTCAAGTGTATGATGATGGCGCGGAATTTGGGTAACTGGGTCTGCATCGACCGCGAGTAGGATGAGGCGGCGCAACTCGGCAGACCGTTCAGCTTGCTCCGCGAATGCAACTGCGTCGGCTACGGCTGCTGGTATCTCCTGCCACTCAAGTTGCAAATTATTCTTGCGGGCGAGTTCGGTGGCGAATTCCTGGATGGCAAGATCGTTGCCTGCGAAAAACGGATGGAGAGAACGAAGTTCTTTGATATATGCCGAAGCGCAGAGTGTCCATTCGTCGGCATTAGAGACCCCTTAACAGATTCTCGCGGCTTAATCGGTCGAAGGCACGATTCGATCGAGCCTTGAAGTGTGGATGCAGGCGTTTCACCTTTCTCGATGCGCCGCAGATTCTCCTGCCCAATCGAAAACATCCTGATAGAGGTAGCGATGAATCTCCTGGAGATGTGATGAGTCGAAGCCGCCCCGAATAGGCGATGCCTGAAGTTCGGCAAGCCGGCGCGCTGTGCACTCCGACACAGCTGCGGCAAGTGCTTCCGGACTGGTGATGCCGAGTTTGTTTTCCAGTGTGCTGGCGCCTGGCGATTGGAAATCTTCCGCATCAATCATCTTCGTTTCTCCGGGTTGGATTGGGATGGGCCGGGCAGGCGACGGAGAGCTGCAAGAACTCTTTCGACGTAGCCGTTGTCAAAGCCGCTGACAGTGTCGCCTGTGTTGTAGCGCGAAAGCGCGTGCTGGAAGGCTGTCTGGTTTCGGCCGTAGGTAGCGGCCTCGATCCGGTAAGCGTCTTCGAGAATCTGCCAACCGGCTCGCAGGTTGGTGCAAGGATCGAGCAGCGATTCAGGATCAATCTTGCGGCGCTTCGCTTCGTAGCTCGAAACCTGCATTAAGCCAAGATCGACGTAGATGCCGTAGGTTTCGAAATAGCGAAGCCATGCAAGCGCCTCTTGTGCATTTGCGGGCTGCCGGTTGAGCGCGATTGTCCCTGGTGGAAGATTCCATCGCTTCAGCAGTGTCTTCGGAAAGTCGATCTGCATGGCGTTCTGATTGCCGCCGGATTCGACTCGGACAATGGCGCGGAGCGTCGAGAGTGGGGCTGCGGATACGCATTGCCTGCCGAGCGCCGCAATGTCCACACTCTGCGCTTGACCACTAGGACACAAGCACGAAGAGCGCGGTCGGGAGAATGCCTTTCATAGATTCCGTGCCTCGTAGAGCGGGAATCGCCCAAAGGTCGGCCCAGTCCTGGGCGGCGAGATGCTGGATTGCAGGGATGGAAGTATTCCGCGCCCAATAGAGATTTGAGGGGGCAATCAGCATCTCAGGGTTGCGGGCCATCGTTTCGACGGCCGGCCAGAAAGCCAACTGCTCGTAGCAGAGCAGAACCCCGGCGCGGCGATTCCAGACACGAATGGTGGCTGGAAAACGGAGCGAAAGCGGGAAACCCGCGGCGGGATTCGCCAAGCTGCCACATTCCGAGGGGAATGGGCACGCGCTGAACGTAGGAAAGATGCTCCGTGTACCCACGGGAGAGCAGGACGTTGCGGCTGGCCTCGGTGTTTGGAAATAGGAATCGTCGTGCCGATCAGGATGCCCGTGCGCTGCGTGTTGAGTTGCGCGAAGGTCGATGCCCAGCGCGCATCGTGCGCTGCGCTCCAATCCGGGATCACCGATTCCGGGAAGATCACGAGTGTGTTGGGATGCGCCAGAGCAATCTGCTTGCAGTTCGCGCTCGAGCCTCCTGCGCGCCCAATCCGAGGTCTCTCTGCGTGGGCGCACTGCCGAAGTTGGTATTGACTGCAACGATATGTGGATCGGCGCAGGGCGAACGAAACGAGCATGAACAGCGAAAGAGGCGAGGATGAGCACAGCGAAGACGAGTAGAGTTCCCAATCGTTTGTGAGCATGCAATCAGGACGAGCGGCAATGCGAGTCCGAACCAGCGCGTGCCTGGGAACCAGTGCCCAGTGGCAATTAGCGGGTGCAGCCACGGTCACAAGGCTCAAAGGCGGAAAGCAGAGAGCCACAAGCGCAGCGATTGCCGAGAGCGGTAGAAAGCGGCGGTGATAGAAGAGAATCCACGGCAAGGAGCCGAGAGCGATCAGTCGCAATCCAGACGGCAATCGGCTTGCCTAGATGGTGGCCGGTTTGAAAGAAGCTCTGTGCGCCGGGAATTACCGGCCATGTGGAGGCAGCGTAGTAGAAGACGGCGCTGAGAGTGTCCAGCCGGCGGCGCGAGTGGATGTAGACGAATGGATAAAGCAAGGCCAGAAAATGCAAGGCTGGATTGCCGCTCCAGCCGAGCCCGCCAATCAGAGCAGAGGCGGAAAAGAGCAGAATGGAGTTCACTGTGTCCGACAAGTGCAGCTCTTGAATGTCTCATCGCTCCTGGCCTCCTGCGGCGTGCCGGGTGGTAGGCACGCTCCACAAGCAAAGGACGTAAGCCAACTGTGGACGCTCTTGAGCGGGATCGGTCCGAAGTATCGGGAATCGAAGCTGCGAGGGCTGAAGGTGCTGACAACCCAAAGCTCGTTGGGGCCGACGCGGTATTCTCCGGCGGAAAATGGGCGAAGCTGCTGGCCTTTGGAGTCGCGCTCGATCGGCGCGGAATTCTTGAGCAAGCGTCCATTGACGCTGATGCCAGCCGGTCGAAACCGAGACAATATCGCCGGGCCAGGCCACAACGGGCTTGATGAGCGGCGAGAATCCATCCGGGCAGGTGCGCATGGGATCGCGGTAGTTTGGCTCGCCCCGCATTGAGGCCAGCGACGATCCGGGCAAAAGAAGACGTAAGGGGCTGGCGAATGAATCGCCTTTTCTGATTCAAATTGCTCGCGGTAAAGTCCGAAGGGCGCCGAGTGCGTGTAGTTGAAGACAACACCGAACCCGGTCCACAGGAACATCGTGCCGATTGCCAGTGCACCAATCGTCACAAAGATGACAACGCAGGCGAGCGACCGCGCGGAGCGATTCGGCGAGACAACTTCTTAAACAGGCCAATCACGGATGCTCTCCTCAAGGAAAGATGGGATTCGCTTGGCGTCGTTCGTGCGGCGAATCTCGTTTTGGTGAGTTGATGGCTGTTCCTGCTTCGATTCGGAAGCGATGCGGAAGGCGCGAATGACGTGGATCTCGTAGATTGTTCCCGGTTCGCGCCCTGTGTTTGCCTCTTCAGGCCGGGGGCGGGCATCGCGCCGGATAAGTTGGCCGGTTACGTGGATGTTGTCGCCCTTCTGGAACGATTTGGCGACGATGGAGCTTTCGCCAAAGAATGTGAGCGGGATGAATTGCCGGTGCTCGACGGTTCTGCCCTGGGTTTCGTAGAACCAGCTCTGGGCAAGGCGGGCGCGGATGAACTGACGGCCGCCTGGCATCGGAGACCGATGGCTGATCGGTCAGATTGCCGGCAAGAATGACCTGATTAAGAATTTCCATGGAGCTTCTCCTCGATGCGAATCTCGTCGAGCGCACCGCGAACAATCGCCGCGAATTCGTTGTCCTCGGATTCTGGCGTTGCGGACTGGTCTGGAGCTTTTTCAGCAGCCGTCGGGAACTCTGGCGGCTTGAGCTTGGTGCGGGCAAGCAGAGTCTCATTCATGAAGTAGAGGCTCTGCACGCCATAAATAGGCGCGACGCCGTTGATGAAGATGAGCATGTCGCCGGGGGCGATGATCTTGCTGTTCGGATCGTTCGTGGCTTTGGTTGGCGGCTTGATGCGGCGAATCTCATCGACGGTAATGAGCGGGCGCTGTATCTGCTCGACGCTGCGAAAGATGTGCTTGAGGTAGAAGTCGGTGCGCTGGCCGCTGTAGTTGACCGTCTCCTTTTCGACGGTCATGTTGCCGCTCAGCTCGGAGAGGTTCTTGCAGGTCTGAAGATTGTCAGTTTGGAAGGCGGCCTTGATGTAGCAGTTGTCGGTGATCGACTCGTTCGGGCCGTACTCCTCGACGATCTGCGTGAGGGTCTGCGCAATCAGGTAGGGTTTGATCTTGTAACCGGCCATGAGGCTCATGGCCGATGCCAGATTCGGAATCTTCCTGAGTTCCGGGAACTCGTCGAGCATCAGAAGAAGATGGTGGCGGTTCGGGTCGAGCTGTTCCATCAGCCGGTTGAAGATGAGCTGAAGCATTAGTCGGACGAGCGGGCGGAGCCGGTCGCGGTCCGGCTGCGGAACCTTGAAGTAAAGGCTCATCGGTGTTTTGCCGTAAACAAGGTCACGCACACGGAAGTCCGAGCGCGAAACAGTCTTCTGTACGATTGGGTCGTCATAGAGCGTCATCGGGGTGACGATGCTCGACTGAATGCTCGATGCTTCGCGGTCGGCGCGATTGAGCTGCCGCTGAACGGCCTTGCTTACATACGGGTGAGTGAAGGTCGGCTTCCCGTTCTGGTCGAACCAGTGAAGGCGCGGCTCCGATTTGCCGCCAGGCATGTGGACAGTCCTCTGCATCTCGACCAGCAGATCGGTGAAGTCGATGCCAGGTGTGGAGTAGTGGGCAAGCACGTCAGGAAGAGTAGGCTCACGGGGCGGAGCGAGATTGCGGTAGACGTAACCGAGATGGATAATGCCAGCCGAAACGAGATCGACGGCGGCGTCCTCGAAGTGCTTGTAGAGGTTGTCGTCATCGCCGTGGCGGATGACGGCGTTGGCGATCGTCTGGGCGTCGGCGACTTCATAGTCCGTCTCCCAGCGGATTTCGGAGAGCGGGTTGTAGCAGCAGCTCTCCGCTGGCAGCGTCGGCGCGAACTTGAGAACGCGCTGACCGATAGCGTGACGAAAGCCCGCTGACCTCTCCCAGTTCTCGCCCTTGAGGTCGTAGACGAAGACGCTCTGCCGCCATTGGCAAAGCGTCGGAATGATGGCGGAGACGCCCTTGCCGCTCCGGCTCGGGGCGAATAGCAGGACCGGCTCCGAGCCTGAATGGAGCAGGTAATGAATCTCCTCGGTCTTTGGATCGCGCCAGCCGCCGATGTAAACTCCATCGGTCGCATCTAACAGGCCGAGCTTTTCAATATCGTCGTGCGTCGCCCAGGTCGCCGATCCGTGTAGATTCATCAGGCTGTCAGTACTCCTGCGGTCGCGGATGAGCGAAAGAAACCAATAGGTCAGATAGGAAAGAAAGAGGCCGCCGACGATAGTCACGCCAAAGGCAATCCAGAGATCCTTGCGAACGCCAGAGCTAATAAGGCGGCGACCTGCGAAGTGTTTCCAGAGCATCAGGGCTGCGAAGGGCTGGTAGACCAGCGTGCTGCCGAACTTGAATATCGGTTCACCCATTTCGATAGGGTTGTGAAGCTGAATCGCAAGCCACTTGGTAGCCGAGCCTGCGACGAGCGTGAAGGCAAGGACAGCGCCAAAGAGTGAGCGGAGATTCCAGCCGCCCTGCCAGCGAGGCCGGTTCGGTAGCACGTAGCCGGGAGGGGCGATTTTGCCGTTCTTCATGGAATGCCTCCTGATAACGGAGTGTACATTCCACTAGAAATGTTTGCAAAATCAGAATCCGCGATCTCGCTGCCAGTCCATCATTTTCGAACGGAGCGTTTTGTTGAACTCCCCCATCCATCCCTTGTCGGATTCGCCCACGGCGAGATTCATGGTACGCATCCTGCGCGCGATGGAATCAAGCGCCTTTCCATCGCGAAGGATGTTTTTGTCTCTCCCCGCTGATGACGCGTATAGCTGCTCGGGGCTGCTCCGCAGGCTGTCGATGACCACGATATTTCCCGGCTGAAGGTCTCCCCGCGCCCATGCCGCGCGAAGGGTAGCGTCGTGGCGGATAATTTCGATCTTTCCCTCTGTCGTCTCAAAGATGGTTTGAAACGCGCCAGTTCTCTCCTCCTCACTATTGAGCAGGACTCGGCCTATGAGTTTCTTCGACGCGACGGAGTACTCCATCGGCGCGTGGGGATCGCTGATGGCAACTCCACAGCGGAAGAGCGTTCGCGCCCGATCCTGAATGTCCTTCATTCTTGAAGCTGGCCGACGAAAGTCAGAGCGGACCTGCCATTGACCGTCCTGACGTGGCTTAGCCAGTCCAAGGCGGGCGAGATAGCGCAGGCGCGTAGTCTCGTAGGCATTCGGTACGCCATCAAATTTCCTGTGAGCGCTATCGTCTGCCGATGGAAGGAGCCTTTCCGACAGCCGGCGGTCGAGCGGAGTCGCGCGATTCGCGGTCAGCTCTGTTTGCTTTTGAAATTCAATCTCTTCGAGTGTGCGGGGACCAAGTTGCCGGGTCAAAGAATTCTGCACTGTCTCCCTCAGTCCGCGGCGGACCAGGTCGCGAGGGAGGGTGAATTCCACACCGGAGCGGAGCCGATCCCGGACAATGATGTGGACGTGCGGATGATCTGTGTTCCGATGGACCACTGCGCCCCATTCGACCGTCCCGGATATTTCTCTCTCGATTCGCTTGATGAGTTCCTGAGTCGTCCGCTCAAGATCTGCGCCTGGGTCTTCTGGCGAGAGAACGATCTTGAAGAGACGCCGGTCGCCGGCCTTTTGCCAGCCTTCGGCAAGCGATCCAAGAGATTGCTCCTTCGCCAGTCCGAATCGTTCGGCGTTGGGATTCACTCGATCGCCTTTGGCGCTTTCACGCTCGATGTAAGTTCCGTGGGCCTTCCATCCCCCAGGGGTACGGCATTTGAGTATCGAACGTTGACGATGGCGCGACGCTGGAAGGGCGAGGTTTTGGATGTCGACGGCGAATAGGTAGACGCTCCGCGGCTATGCCCTCCTGTTCTTTGAAGTGCGGGCAACCATGCGTGCAAGGCGTAGCAGGTTTCGGGCTGTTCCGGTCATCCGCGGATGCGAGGACGGAATCTGCTTTACGCGGCCTGGGCGAAGCTGACCGCTCCGCTCCCGATCCTTATCTCGCCGTTTTCCGTGCTTTCGACTTTCCGGGCCATTCCTGACTACCCCTTGTTGGTTTCGCCCTCGATGTCCCGTTCGTCTTCCAGATCCCAATTCACTGGCTGTATAGGCGCCGGATTCTCTGCGACGGTGAAATTCCCTGGCCGCGGTCAGATTCACTTGCTCGTAGATTTGCGCCGCTCTGGTGCGGGCCCTTGCAAGCAGTAGGCTGTGGCACTTCGGGCAATGCCGTCAGAGCGTACTTGATGTAGGTGTCAGTCAGCGCGAGATGGAGCTGTGAGACGGTCTCAAGGCTCTGAAACCGGTGGGCTCAGGCTGTCAGCGAGATTGCCGAACAGGCTATAGACAAGCTGGATGAGATCGTCGCGCTGGTCGGTCGCAACGGTGACGAGATATTCAAAAACCTCGTTGTCGCTCTTGGCGTGAAGCTGTGCCTTAATGGCGGCGATGCGCTCGGCCTGGGGGCGCTTCAGCCGAATGGTGTAACGAACAATCTCTTTGGGCTTCGGTCTCGGCATGGCGACACTATACAGCAATGTACATCGCTATGCAAGTGACGCACGGAGGGGGTCTCTAAAGTACATCGATGCGTCACGAATTGGTGATGAAAACGAAAAGACGATGCCTGGAGAAAACCTTCAAAGCGCGTCTGCGCTTTATGTTCCACTACCGCATTACCTATCGAGACCACGCCCAAACCGCACACCTCCCGAGGGGCTGCGCCCTCGGAAAGCAGAGACCAGGCCGGGGCAGATTATGCCTGATCGAGTGAGATTTTGCCTGATTGCACCTCTCTTGGACTTGGAATCAGGCGTTGTCAGCAGAAATCAGTCTTAATCAGGGGGAATCAGGGAAAATCAGTCCATTCTTGTCTGCGACGGTCGGAACGAAGTTGCGTCTATAGAAATGTACATGGCAGATATCGAAGAGCATCCCGGAGGTCAAGCGGCTCTTAGCACTCCTTCAGGCGCGGCGTGAGTTGCTGCCATTGAAGGCGCTCTTTCTGAAAGGAGCTATGGTCGAGTTGAATGCGGCACACGCGATTGGGCTCCCGTGGAAAGACATCTGGCGGGTACTGGTCGAGCACGGATACCGGGGTAGTTACCAGCAATTCTGGCGGATGGCGCTCGTGCTGAATGGGGTGACGCCACGCAGATCGCACAGACGCAAGAACCTCCCCGCCCTTACGGGCGGAAAGGCAATGGGGCGAAGCGAACTTCGTCCTCGAAGAGCAACCGGAGCAGGTCAACAGGAATCAGGAGAAGCCCGAATGGCAAATACGGAGAGAGCAGGAAATGGCGAGGCTGGATCGCGAAGCGGAATTGAATCGGCAGAGAGAGGCGCGGCTGCAACCTGTGAAGATATTCAAGCCGAGCCGTTCGTGGGCAGGAGCCAGGATTAGCCGCGGGGCTTGGGTATGAAGTCCCAAGCGGGTCGTCTTCCCCATCGCCGGCAAAGGCGGCGTTGGCAAAACTACTGTCATGGCAACACTAGCCGAGTGGTATGCCAGCACGTCATACACGGCCGATCTGTTCGATATGGACCCGGACAATAAGGCGGAGGGTTCCTTCAAGGCGCTCTTCGCCAGAGCGCATAAGCTCCCGGCGCTCGAAAGCTGGACCTACGACAAACTGCTCGGAGTTTCGCTTGAATCCTCTGCCGACGTGATTCTTGCCGACTTGGGCGCGGCTCAGGGGCACCGGATGATTCCGTGGTTCCGGGAGTTCTACCGGATCATGCAAGAATCCGGGCTCGAACTCCGCTGGACGGCGCTTGGCGTCGTCGATGGGGACATTGCCTCTGCGCGGTCGGTCATCGAATGGGGAGAGGAGCTGCAGAACACCGTCGATTACGTGATTGTCCACAACTACTTTCAGGAGGGCGTTGCCTCGGCCTGGGAGAATCCAAAGATTGCGGACGATGTAGCGGCCTTCCGGGAAGCCTTCTCCCCGGTCGAGATTCGGATCGACGCGCGGCGCCCGATCTCCAGCGGATGATGCGGACGATGAATGTCACTCTCAGCGATGTTGGCGAGCGGCGTACGACCGTGCCGGAGCTGCGAGCGCCGGACATGACCCTGCGCGCAAGGACGTACCGGTTCCGCGCATTCAGCCAGTTCACCGAAGCGAGAAAGGTTCTCCTCCCATGAGCACAACTCCGGCTCTCGTAACCGACAAAACTGCATGGATTCGCGATCTCGTCTTTCTGGCCTTCCCGGAAGGCGAGGCCCGCGAGCGCGTCCTCATCGACCTGGTCCAGCAGTTCTCGAAGATGGACCCGGAAGATCCCGAATGGCTGCGATACAAGCTGAGCATTGTGGAGTGCCGCGCGCTTGAGAACACGGCGCGCAGTCTCACGGAAGCCGCGACGGAGCAGGCGCGGCTCCGCGGCGTGACGCGCGAGATTGCGGACTTTGCCGCGACGCAGATGAAGGGATCGATCGATTCCGCCGCGCAGACAACCCGGCAGTTGCTCGAAGATGTACAGGCCAGCCTGCACGAGGCCATTGCCGGCGACGCGATCCTCAAGAGCTATTCCGAAGAGACGCGGAAGCACTTCGCGATCCGTCATCAAGTCGCTTATCGATGATGCACTGACCCGTGCGCTGACCTTGGCGCACGGGCGCATGGACGAGTGGGTCAAGAAGACGTTGGAACACTCGATGGCCGAGGCACAAAAGGCGCTGAGCGCCGCCAACAACGATTTCAAAAGCAAGCTCAGAGGCGCATGGGGAAGGCTAGTCTGGGCCTGCATCGGCGGTGGGCTGATCGCCGGAGCACTCCTCCTGGCTGGCGGGTTCTGGCTAGGCAGGAATTGGTAGCTCCTAAGTCTTTGCTCTCCGGCGAGAATGGCGATTTCGGATCAGCCTTCAGTCCGAAGAGGCATCGTCAGGACGAATCTTCAGGTAAACCAGCGCTTTCATAATCCGGTTTCGTATGCCATGCGGTCCCCATCGCATGACCGTCACGTGTTCATTGAACTGATCCACAATCGCTACGATATAATCGTCGGTCATGAATAAAATCTGCGACGATCCGATGAGATTTCTATCGCCTTCGTAGACCGCCACCATAGCTGGCTTGCTTGGGAAGACAAGGTTATAAATCCTCACTTCTTCGGGCAACCCTACTGCCAAAAACCTGCCACCCGGACTCAATGCAGTTGATATCATGTCGACCGCGTTTGCACGTTCACGTCGTTCGATCAACACATGTACGACACTACCTGAGACTACATCAAGAATCCCGATGGTGGTTGCGTTCTCAACCCATGATAGGCGATTTCCGTGCTCATCGAAAGAAATTCCACCGTGACTCGATTCGACTTCGCACGTACCAACCCGCATAGATGAATGATCCTTCCGCCTGAGAATCCATAAACCGTCGCCACAGAATGCGGTTGTCTCACCAGAAGGGTTGACCACCGTGGTGAACAGCCTCGGAAATTGACCAGCAGTAAAGCCGGAAAGGGGCATACTGTCGTATTTCGGCGAAGGTGCAGAAGTCAAATCGATAAAATACAGAGCGTGATCGGTAGCAATCGTCATTGATCGACAATCAGACCCTATGGAACGGACATTATCTTTGTTAAGTGCAGGCAGCAGCACCGCCCGCATGTTTCTCGGAAAATCCGTGAGCTGCCCCCAGGCGATCGATTCGGAATTTGCAGCGGCGGCACACCGCAGGGTGCTGTTATAGGAAACCATGGCGGTTGTACCAGGAAGAGGAAACTGACTTGGATCTGGGTGTGGATTGGAGAAATCCACCGGGACTACGCCCGGGTAGTGCCCGAATAGAAGAGTGTGTTCGTCGATAGGTGCTAACGTTTGATAGTAACCGGGCTCGGTGCCGGTATTGAGATCTGCGGAGCCGATTTTTTGCCAGGAGCTAACCGGAGTCACCAGAATCGCTGCATAAGCCAGGACGATCCCAAGAAAAAGTGCCGTAAGAGCCAAAGGTTTTTTCGTGGCGGTCCAGGTGAGCGGCTGTCGACGAACTGTTGGCGGCCGGAAGTAGGGAAAGCAAGCGAACGCGAGATTGAAGTAAGGCTGAAGGATACCCCATAGGATCAAAAACGCAATCATCGATTCACAGACAATGCTCATGTAGTCGATTGACTTCAACGCGAAGACAGACTTGTGGAGGTTCGCTGCTTCGGCAAGCAGAGTAGCACTCAGGAAAACGAACCAGACGAGGATGTCCCGGCCGCGAGTCTGTGCTTTATTGAAGCGTCCAAAGAATGGCTTGCGCATTCCCCACAGCGCGGATGCAATTCGATGGTGAGAATTCCAGCCACAGCTATAGCTATCATCGGGGATGTCCGGAGGCGGCTCCTGCCAAGGTGTCGATCCATCGCCGACAAACATTGACAGGTTTGACAGCGCACAATTCACTTGGGGATTGAGGTGGCTCCAGTAATCAGCATGTGCCGGCAGGCGCGTCCATCGCCTGCATCCTGTGTCTGCCCCTGGAGTCTGATGTCGAGAATCGGACCCCCGCTTTCGCCCAATTCCCGTCCGATTGGGTCGAACTTCCTGTAATAGTTGATCCACCGGAAGCGTGGCACGAGGCTGTTGATTCGGCGAAACGTCTCAGTGGGTTGACAGTATTCAGTCGGGTAAAAACTTGGGAATAGTCTCCCCAACGGAGAGCCCATTGTGATGAGGGTGACACCGGTAGTGGCGACGGTCGCACCACTGGCTAGTAGATAGTCTGCAACAATTGCGCTGCCTAAACTGTGAGTAAGGAAGACCAGCTCAGATGGCTGTTGTGTGACCGCACTCTGGACCTTCTCGTGCAGTCTGTTAAGCAATTCGGAACGATAGGCGGCTAACCCTGTGTATCTGCATGTGTCTGCAGAGATCTTGATGAGCATCCCGAACGGCGTCCGTCTCAAGAGGTGTGTGAGAAACACGAGGCAAGCCATCGCCATAGATCCGAACACGACCTCGATCCCTACGCCCAGGAGGGGAGTGAAATTTGCGAAATAGAGGTGATAGGTATCAAGTCCGTGTCCTTCAAGCCAGTGGCGTCCCCTTTGGAATATCCCCCATTGAATCAGCAGGAAGATCGCCATCGTGGCCGCTGGAAGGACGAGAGGAGCCATGATTGTGCTGGCAATACCCCAAATTCCAACGAGGAATGTGCGCCGGAAGCACTGACGGATTGTAAGGGTTGTACCTCCGAGAACGCCAAGAACGGTGGTCCAGAGCATGTAGCCTGCGAGAGAGCCCAAGACGGTCCAGCCATGACCGATAGCAAATCCTGTTGCCACTGCCGGAAGCAAGAGCCACGAAGTCAATTGCAAGGGAAAAATAAAAACACTGTGAAGGCGAGTAAACCAGCGAGGCGGTAAATGGCCGTTGCGGGCTCTCTCAAAGAATCCGATATGAGCGGACTCGAGTATCCCCGCCCCGAGTTCTGAAATGAAGCGCGTGTTGAGGCCACTATCTGGCGTCGGATCGTCAGGATGCCCCATCAGTTTGTCCCAATTGAACGCCTCAATCTCCTCTGTGCTGATTCCCCATTCCTGGGCCTGGCAGGAGACGTCACGAAGAACTTTCTGTTCGTCGAAATAGTTGACCCCGTGAACGATAATTAGCCTTCGCATGGCTTAGGGACCTCTCGGGAAGCCAGTTGCACGACGAGCAATTGCGGAAAGATGGTGAAATTTCCACGGAGCAATTCAAAAATACCATGTTCGCATGCAAATTCGATGAAGCCTGATATTCTCTAAAGATGAGTCGGTCAAAGGCCGCTTTAAAATGGCACGTTATCGCCAATGCTCGTCCGCCGCTGATCTGCAATGGGAAGTCGGCAAGTCTCCTCTAATCAGTCGAACATGACGCTACGCCCAAGGGCGATCTTCTCGCCCTTGGGTGGATGGGACGAGGTCTTACGCCTCGTCCGCCCCGTCACTGGGATCGTCAGCGGCTTCGACTTTGGAGAGACGCCGGATGCTCGCAGCATGGATTTCGGCGATGGTGTACTTGACCTGCTGGCTCTTGACGGTTTCCTCGATCGCGCGATACTTGATCTTCCCCTCCAGGCTGACGAGCTGGCCCTTCAAGAGCTTCTTTGCGAAGTTGGCGAGATTGCCCCAGGCATAGACGCGGTGCCATTCGGTGCGGGTTTCGTACTCGCCCTGCTCGTTCTTCCAGCTCTCGCTGGTGGCGAGGTTGAGGACGGCGTAGTCCTTCTTGTTCTGCGCGGTTTTGGCTTCTGCATTCTTTCCGAGGCGGCCGATGAGGATGACTTTGTTGAACATGGTGTATTGCTCCTTTTTTGAAGTTTGTCCGCTGGATGCGGTACATGCTTGCCCGGAGGGTGTGTCGTCGCGGCCCACTCCCAAGGCGAGTGGAAGAGATTTGTGGAAGGGGACACGAGCTTGTCTCGGGGGAGGAGTCCACACCGAAGGCCAAGAATCTCTGGAAGGAGAGCGTGCGTCCGAAGGGCGTGGGTGCTTTGAGCGCGGCACGCTGAACGCAAACAGAAAGGCAAACCGAAGTGGAGCAAGCCTGTTCAATATCCACATGCTGCCGTTGAGATTGCAGGAGCAGTGCAGTCGCAAGATGGATGAGTCCGGGGGCGCGCCACAGCGTTCTTCCGAGTGAAAACATCAGGGCGAGTACAGGCGGCGACATGGCGCTCACCGCTTCGCCCAAGCTCTCGCCTTCGCCATGGTCCGGCGAATATAGGCCGCGCGCCGGGAGGGGCTGGGATCGCTCGATAGGTAGTTGGTCTCAAGGGCAGCGGCAATTGCTTCGTCCGGCATTCGCAGGAAGATGGCGGCGACACAGAAGGCGATGTCGGCAGCGGCGGGGCGCAAGCGGAATTTGGCGGCATTACGGAAGCGTTCAAGCGAGAGGCACGAATAAACAGGCTGGCCGAATGCGGAAACAGGTTTCGACTGAAATCTTGTTGCCGCTCGCGTCTCCCGTTCCCGCTGCTGAAGCTGGTAGAGCTTTATCACCTCAAGACGCAATCGCGCTGCGTTGCTGAACTCTATGCCAGAACTGGATCGTAATAGCACATAAGGAAAGAGACCATCGGTCTTTTGGTACTTGGGCTTCGTGTTCGTGAATCCTGGCAGCCGGCCGAAGCGGCGCCAGTCCGCCGCGTTCGGGTCTGCGCCGTAGCGGCCGGCGAGCGTCTGCGCTGCAAGCGTAGAGAGTGCCGCTGGGTAGGCTTCCGCGTGCTTCAACCATGCCTGGAAGTTGCCGCTGCTGGTTTCGACAAGGGCGCACGGCTCATATCCGTCGGCGGAGAGACGTTTCACGGACTCTGAAGAAAGATCGTCGAGGACGGTGTATCGATGCTCCCCGGCTGGCCGGATATAAATATGCGCGCCCTGCGCATTGTGGGCCCTTAGGAAGGGAACCCGGAAAAGAACAGCCTCGGCAGGTAGATTCGACAAGCTCGGGAGCATCCCTCGTTCGCTCAGGACGCCTATGTCGTAGGCCGGGGCATCGAGCGAGGCCAGCATCCGTTCTACGGCTCTCTCTGTTCGGTTCATGACAGGTTCCTTTTCCGCTGATTTGCCAAAATATGCGGATGTGGTGTACATATTGAAATGTACATTGCGTTTACGCAAATGGCAATGGCGGCTGATCCGGGATGCGAGGGGCGATGATTTGGGATTCTCACTCGGACGAGAAGCAGGAAAGGCTCAAGGAGAAGCTCCGCGACGAGCTTGGGCTAACGATCTGCGGTTTGCTCGACGAGTCGAGCGGGATCGAGGACATTCTTGTCAACGAAGACTGCCGCATCTGGGTCAAGAGAACCGGCTCCGCTTTCGAGTCGGTCGGCGAGCTAGACAGCCGCCAGTCGCGCGGGGCGATGATGACCATCGCCTCGATGCAGAAAACGACCGTGACCGAGTCGAAGCCGGTTCTCGAGGCCCAGCTTCCCATCTGGAAGTACCGCTTTGCCGGTTTGATGGAGCCGGTCGTTCTGTCGCCCTCGTTTGCGATTCGCGTGAAGTCGGACACCCAGCGCAGCCTGTTCAGTCTTCAGCGCCAGGGAATCCTGACAAGCAAAGACGATCCACGCAACCGGCGCTCGGAGCAGGAAGACTTTATCGATGCGGTTCGCAATCTCGATCACCTTAGGGTCGTCCAGCAGGCCATCATTGCGCGGAAAAACATTCTGGTGGTTGGTGGAACCGGCGCGGGCAAGACGACTATCGCGAACGCGATTCTCGAAGAGATCGGGACATTGACACCGGGTGACCGCGTGCTCGTGATCGAAGACACGCAAGAATTGCTTCTCGACTCCGCAAACAGCCTGAGCATGTTGGCGACGACGGAGTTCGATCAGTTGAAGTGCCTGAAGGTCGCGTTGCGGCTAAAGCCGGACCGGATTGTTGTTGGCGAGGTCCGCGACGGGGCGGCGGCTCTTCCCCTTCTCAAGAGCTGGAATACGGGGCATCCGGGCGGCGTCTCGACCTTGCACGCGAATAGCGCAGCGGAGGCGCTCGACCGGCTTGAGGCGCTGGTACGCGAAGCGACCGACGCGCCTCAGCAACGCATGATCGGAAGCGCGGTCGATTTGGTCATCTCGATCGTGAATGACCCCGTGCACGGACGCAAGGTGCAGGAAGTGGCCGTAGTCACCGGCTATGAAAATGGCCGCTACCTGCTGACACAGGTGTGATGGCAGGGCTCCGGCATCGCGTGGGGGCTGAAGCGACAACACGAAGGGCGTTGCGGGTGCCTTTCGATAACCATATGGAGGATCTTCATGCAAGGTACACTCTCACATCCCAGAGCACGGAACACCGGATTCTTCGTTCTGGCCCTGCTCATCGGCTCGGCAGTTTCCTTCGCCGCGGAAACCGGAAACGGCCTTCCCTGGGAAGGCCCCCTCAACACGCTGGTGACATCGCTGACCGGTCCGGTCGCATACGCCATTTCCGTCATCGCCATTGTTGCTCTCGGCGCGACCTTGGCCTTTGCCGGCGGCGAAATGGGCGAGACGATGAAGCGGCTTCTGCAGATCGGCATCGCGGTCTGCCTGGTTGTCTTCGCGGCTCAGGTGATGTCTTCCTTTATCGGACAGGCCGCGGAAGTTTCGTTGCTTCAGCCTTTTCATGCTGTCGCTCAGCCTGTCCTTCGGCTCGTAGCGAGGGGATAAACAAGCCAGCGGGGATAGCTCGCCCGGGCTATCCTCGTCGCCGGAGGGCGAGATGGGAAATTCGGATTTTGATGGACCGGAGCAGACGATTATGCGGACTTCTCTGAGCAGGCCGCAACAATTGCTGGGCGGAGATCGCGAGCTTGTCATTTTGGCAGGACTGGGCACGGCCATGATGGCCGTAACCGTCATGAGTTTTCTGTCTTTTCTCATCGCCATCGTCGCCTTCTGGTCCATCGTCGCCGTGCTGGCCAGAATCGGCAAGGCCGATCCGATGATGCGCAAGGTCTATAGCCGGCATCTCGGCTACAAGGATTTCTACCCTGCTAAAAGCGGGGTCGCTGCTTTTGGCAAGACGCCCAAGAGAGGCTGGAGGTAGCAATGTTCGGAGAAACACGGAAACAGCCTAGCGGGTTGGCCGATCTGCTCCTCTGGTTCGGCCTCGTCGATGACGGCATTGTGTTGCAGCGGGATGGATCATTGCTCGCGGCATGGCAGTATCGCGGACCCGATCTGCAATCGGCGACCCACGCCGAGATGGCCGCCGTCGCCAAGCGGCTCAATCGTATTTTGCGTCTGGGCAGCGGCTGGATGATTCAGGTGGACTGCATCCGCTCCTTTTCGAGCGGCTACGCGCCGGAGGGCGCGTTTCCCGATCCGGTGACTGCACTGATCGATCGCGAGCGCCGCGAACAGTTCGCCCAGGAAGGCACGCACTTCGAGAACGAATACTTCCTGACGCTGACCTACCTGCCGCCGCTTATGGCTTCGGAAAAGCTCGAAGGCTTCATGATCTCGGGTGCGCCAAGTAAAACCGATGGCGCTGGCACCGAGGCATTGCGCTACTTCAAGGCCAAGATTCGCCAGTTCGATGATGTTTTCTCGGCGCAGCTTCCGGTCACGCGCCTGAAGGCGCAAGTGACCAAGCTCGGCGATGGATACGAGCGAGTCGATGACGAGCTGCTCTCGTATCTTCGCCGCTGCCTGACCGGAATCAAAGGCCCGGTGATGCAGCCGGAGATTCCTGTCTTTCTGAACGATCTGCTCGCGATGGAAGACCTGCGCGGCGGGACGGAACCGATGATGGGAGAGCGCCATCTGCGCACGCTTGCGCTCGATGGCTTCCCGCGTTCGACGTATCCTGGCGCGCTGTCGGTGCTCGATACGATCCCCTGCGAATACCGCTGGAATACGCGGGCGATACTGCTCGATCCATCGGAGGCGCAAGGCGTCATCGCCAAGATCGGCAAGAAGTGGAAGTTTCAGCAGCGCGGCCTGAAGGATCAGATCTTCAAGTCGAGCGGCGGCGGACAGTTGAACCAGTTCGCCATGACGATGGTTTCGGATTCCGATGGCGCGCTGGCCGAAGCCACCTCCGGCGACGTGCATTTCTGCTACTTCTCATCTTCGATTGTTCTCCAGAACAAGGACCGGCGCTTCCTTGACAACATGATTGGCGAGTTCCGCAAGGCGCTCATCAATCGCGGCTTCGGCGTCCGGCTTGAGGACATCAATGCCGTGGACGCGTTCTTCGGTACGCTCCCCGGCAATGGCGTGGCGCAAGTGCGCCGCGTCATCGCGCACACGCGCAACTATGTTGACCTGATGCCGATCTCATCGGTCTGGGCCGGCGAAAAGAGGAATCCCTCTTCGCTCATGCCGCCCAATTCGCCGCCGCTGCTCTATGCGGCGACGCAGGGCGGGGTCCCATACCGGCTCAATCTGCACGACTACGATGTTGGGCACACTCTCTTGATTGGCCCTACAGGCGCGGGCAAATCCGTCAGCCTCGCGCTCTTCGTCGCGCAGTGGTTCCGCTATCCCAATGCTCAGGTCTTCGCCTTTGACAAAGGCCACTCCTTGTATGCGCTCTCGAAGGCCGCGGGCGGGCGCTTCTACGACATCGGCGAAGGCGGATTGAGCTTCCAGCCGCTCCGCGACATCGACGATGAGGCGGAGTTCGGCTGGGGACAGGAATGGGTCGAGACCGTTCTCAAAATGCAGCAGGTCGAGGTTGGCCCAGCAGAGCGGCACACGATTCACCGTGCGCTCCAGCAACTCGCTTCGGCCCCGCGCGAACGGCGAACGCTGACCGAACTTGAAGCCAACCTCCAGGATGAAAAGCTCAAAGCCGGATTGCAGCCCTATGTGATCGATGGCGCGCTTGGCGGGCTGCTCGATGCCCGCAACGACGGGCTGACGACTTCCCGCTTCGTCGTCTGCGAGATGGAGACGCTCCTGAGCGGCTCCTACGGCGAAGCGACGGTCATGGCCGTACTGCTCTATCTCTTCCGCCGCATGGAACGCGCCCTCGATGGCAGCCCGACTCTCGTCCCCATCGACGAAGCCTGGCTTTTCCTGAAGCATCCGGCCTGGCGGGACAAAATTCAGGACTGGCTCAAGACTTTGCGCAAGAAGAATGCGGTCGTTCTTCTTGCGACGCAGAGCATGGCCGATGTGAAGGAATCGCCGATTGCCTCGGCAATTCTCCAGAGCACGGCAACAAAGATTTATCTGCCGAACTCCGAAGCTGGCAACGAGGGGATGCGCCAGTTTTACGAATATGCCGGATTGAACGGCCGAGAGATCGAGCTGCTTCAGTCGGCGACGCCGAAGCGGGACTACTACATCGTTCAGCGGCTCGGACGCCGCATGATCTCGTTCCGCCTTGGGCCGGTGGCGTTGGCCTTTCTGGCCGTCTCGGGACAAAGGGACAGGGCACGCATCGATGTTCTTGCCGAGCAACTGGGTCCAGCCTGGATTTCGGCATGGATGGAAGAGCGGAAGGTAGACAAAGGCTGGATCGACTACTACGAAGGAGTAACGAATCATGAAATCCAAATGGCT
The DNA here is from genome assembly GCA_963745965.1 of uncultured Acidobacteriota bacterium. Classification (GTDB taxonomy): domain Bacteria; phylum Acidobacteriota; class Terriglobia; order Terriglobales; family Acidobacteriaceae; genus Telmatobacter. The sequence continues at coordinate 436,619 of CAVUZC010000012.1, read as the reverse complement.
GGTTAAAAGCGCAACCTCGATCGCTCTCGTTGCAATCATGGTCATTGACACGATCTCCCCGGCGCCGGCGCACGCAGGCGTTCCGGGAGTGTTCGCCACCGAGTACACGCAACTCCTCAACTATGTCGAGTTGGCCGGTCAGCTCGAAAAGCAGGTTCTCATGGTCGAAAACCAGTTGAACCAGCTTGCCGACATGGCCAAACACGGAATCACCATCACCGATCAACTCTTCGGAACGGTCGCTTCGGACATCACAAATCTCCGTCAGATCGTGAATACCGGGCAGGCTCTCTCCTACACGCTGAGCAATATGGATGGCACTTTCCGGCTCCGCTTTCCCGGCTACAGTCCGTCTACTAACTATGGTCAGTCGTACCAGACCTGGAGCCAGACGAGCCTTGACAGCACCCTTGGCGCGTTGAAAGCGGCTGGATTACAAAACTCACAATTTGACAGCGATGAGGCTCTGCTTCAGAGCCTGCAAGGCCAAAGCCAATCGGCTGTAGGCCGCATGCAGGCGATCGAGGTGGGAAATCAGATTGCCGAGAATCAGGCGGAGCAGTTGATAAAGTTGCGCCAACTGATGATGGCGGATATGCAAAGTAAGGCCGCATATCAGAGCGCCATGGTGCAGGCGGATGCGACCAAACAGGCCAACTCCGACCAGTTTTTCGGCCAAACCCAGGTCACAAGCGACGGCGTGACCTTCTAGGAGAAAAGGATGAAGTGGATTTCGATTTCAAGTATCGGCATTTTGCTCGTGCTCGCCGGATGCAAGACGGCCGGGAAGAGCGAGATTGTGACGACGTTCCAGAATGCCGGTGGCGGCGAGGTACCGAAAACGACGCCGGAAGGAATCTCGTCTTATCTCGCCCAGCACGACGATCTCCGCAAGCAACTGACGCCGCTCTGCGATGCGCAGAGGGTGAAAGCGCCCGCGAACTCGGCGGGCTCGGACGAAGGGAAAGTCTGCACGGCGAACGAGAAGGCGAACTTCTTCTCGAAACCGCAACTGAAATCGGATGGCGTGAAGTTCTAAAGGGGAATGCCCAATGGCGCGAAGTAAGAGATTCATTCTCGTAGCGGCTGTGGCAATAGCCTCGGCCGCCACGGCTCATGCCCAGGCCCCGGTCGATGTGGGCAGCACATTTCAGCAGCTCAGCCAGGCGGCGAATGCATGGATTCCTACGATCATGCAAGAGGCGACGTACCTCTTCTATGCGCTGGCGACACTCGATTTCGCCTGGAACGCGCCGCAGTTCCTTCGCGAGCAGGATTTCATGGGCCTGTTCATGAGCCTGATTCGCAAGCTGCTCGTCATTGGGTTCTTCTATGCGGTGCTCATCAACGGCCAGACCTGGATACCGGCCACCGTCAACAGCTTCGCGCAACTGGGCGCGAATGCCGCGGGCGTGAGTGTCGCTCAAAATCCATCGGACATTATGATGCAGGGTCTCCAGATCGTCTCGGACCTATTCGCCAAGGTCTCGGCAGTCAATTTGTTATCAGAGCCAGGTGGAGCGATTACGACGATCCTTGCGGCCTGCATCGTTCTTGCCTCTTACATCATCATCACGCTCCATTACGTTGTCACCAAGCTCGAAGCCATTATCGTCATGTCGGCGGGCTACATCTTCCTTGGCTTCGGTGGCAGCCGGTGGACTGCGCCTTACTTTGAAAGGTACATTTCTCTGGCGATCTCGACCGGCATCCGGCTGATGCTGATTTACCTGATGCTCGGCGTCTTCAAGACGATCTCCGGGAACTGGATCGCCACGATGAACGGCTATACGGCCGCTCAGCCCATCACGCAAATCTTCCCCACGTTGATGTCGATGCTGCTGTTTGCCTTCGCCTCGTGGATGATCCCGAAGATGGCAGCCTCCATCGCCTCGGGAACATTGGGGGCGGGCGCGGCAGATCTCGTTGGCATGGGCATGGAGGTCGCCAAGGGCGCCGCTCTCACCGCCGCAACGGTTGCTGTCGTCGCAGCAACCGGTGGCGCGGGAGCAGCCGCGGGCGGGGCTCTTGCGGCAACCGAGACAGCAGGCGCAGCCGCCGAAGGAGCTGGCACGGTTGGCAGCGCAGGAATGGCCGCTGCCAGTGGCGCGGGCGACGCGGCGATCGAAGGATCGAGTGCGCCTCCGCCTCCAGTTCCAAGTGCAACGGACTTGAGTACCCCAAGCACGCCACCAGCGCCTCCGCCAGCCACCGTGGCGGAAAATCCGGTAAGCGCTCCATCCGCTCCAGCAGCCGAACCTTCGGTCGCAAGAAATCTTCAAACGCTGGCCCGGCACGCCACCAATATCCGCGTCCCGCACGATGGCTCGGGACACGCGCCGTCGGCGCAACTCAAAGTCGAGAGAGAGGAGTAAACGTGCAAGAAAAAGCAATCGTACAGACGCCGTACGTTCGCGCCCGGCAGGAATGGGACGAACGATTCGGCGACCAGATCAAGAGCCGGAACAACTGGCGCCTGGCAGCATTTCTTTCGATGGCGGCGGCGCTGGTCTGCGTGACCGGCATGGTCGCCATCGGCTACCGCTCGAATACCGTTCCCTACGTTGTCGCCCTCGACGACGTAGGCAGGGCGGTTCCGGTCATTCCGGCCAAGCAGGTCGCGGTCAAGGATGTCCGCCTGCAGGAAGCGGTCGTCGCCCGGTGGGTGACGAATCTGCGGACGGTGATTGCGGACGCAGTGGCCCAGCGGCGGCTGGTCGATGAGGTCTATGCCGAGACGGGGCAGAACTCGCCGGCCTCGGCAATCATCACGGAGTTCTACTCGAAGAACTCGCCCTTCGACTTGCTGACGAAAGAGACCGTGGATGCTTCCATTGAATCGATAGTCCAGCAATCGCCGAAAACCTATGAGGTGGCCTGGACGGAAGCAACGCGCGACCTGAATGGCAACTTGATGTCGAGCCATCGATACCGGGCCTTCGTTTCTGTTGTGACTCAGGAAGTGATGGATGCAAGGCAGGCTCTGGTGAATCCACTTGGTCTCTATGTCACGAATCTGACCTGGGGCGAAGTGGTCTCGATGGGCACGGACCAGCAATCCAACAACACGCAAAGCGGCAACGCTCAGAAGCCTAATGCTCAGCAACCGAATGGAGGACAGAATCAATGAAGCGGTTCATGACAATCGGAGTTGTCCTTGCGCTCACAAGTGCGGCGGCTGGAGCGCAAAGCGCTTCGCCGTTGGCGCCCCAACAGAAACGGGATCTTTCCGGCTACAACTTCAAGGGCGCGGAGACTGCTCTTGAGGCGCAGTCGAATCAACCGACTAAAAAGCAGGAATCGCTCACGCCGATTCCGCCGCTTAAGGTTCCGCCTATCGTAAGCAGCATCCCTCCTGCGCAGCCGCCAAAGTCGTCGGGTTCACCGGAGAAAGGCTCCGCTGTCCCTCCGGACTGGCAACCGCCTCACGCTGTCGTGAACGCCGCCGGCATCGACGCGGCGGAGGTCTCGCACCTTTGGAAGACCGGGGCCTCCATGCCGACGCCTGGCGCGAATGGCAAGGTCGTCTACATCTATGGCCAGGGAATGCCGGTGCTCGTCTGTGCTCCGTTGCGTGTTTGTGCAATCGAGCTCGAAGCGGGCGAACATCTCGAGAGCCAGCCACAGATCGGCGATGGGCGCCGTTGGGAGATCACGCCGGTGCTCTCCGGCTCTGGTCTCGATGAGACGCCGATTCTCATCGTGAAGCCGATTGAAGCGGGTCTTGAGACCGATCTGATCGTGCCGACGGACAAGCGCACCTATGTGGTGCGGCTGGTCTCCGATCCCACGCGCTTTGTCTCGCGATTGGCCTTTCAATATCCCGATGAGGACCGCGCCAAGTGGGCGGCCTTCGCGGCGCAACAGGATGAGGCCAAGCACAATGCCGAAGCTGTAGCCCAAGAGCGGCGTGAAAGAGACCGGAGAGATGGCGTTCTGCCGATAGGCGACAACACACCCAACTTCGATATTGACCGGCTCTATCTCGACTACAAAATTTCAGGTGACGAGCAACTTCGCCCGGATCACGTCTTCGACGACGGCCAGCACACCTATCTGATCTACCCGAACGATGGCCGTTTCCGCGAGCTGCCAACGTTACTCCTGGTGGTCAACGGCAAAACGGAACTGGTCAATTTCCGCGTCGATGGTTCCCGTTACATCGTGGACCGCCTCTTCGACAAAGCCATTCTCGTGGTCGGCGTGGGCAAAAAGCAGACTCGCGTGACGATCACGCGCGCGACGCCTTACTCCCAAACAGGAAAGGAGAATTAACGATGGCTAAGCCCGACGAGAAACCCACTCCCGTGAACCTGGAAGGCGAGTGCGAAGAGAGCCAGGATGAAATCCTCGCGGCGGCACAGCCGGAAAAGGTTGTGCGTGGCGTAAACGGTTCGCTCACGCCTAAAGCACGCAAGCTGCGCCCCTTGGCTGGCATCATCGTGATCGCGCTGGTCGTGCTGGCCGCGGCCTACATGCATCACGGGTTAGCCAACCGCCACAAGAAGACGGTCAAGCAGACAGAGACGGAAAAGGTTGGTACAGGACCGGCTACGACGGTAGAAAAAGGTCTTCTCTCCGATCAGGCGCGCAGTGGCTTGGACACAGGGCAGTCGCACGTACCCAATTCCCCTACGTTTCGTCCATCGATCCTGACCGGCGAGACTCCAAGTAGCAGCACAGGGCAGTCGGCGGCTCCGGGCAATGGATCGCAAACGACTTCTATCCCTCCTCTTGAATACCGGCAGACGCCGGTTTCGACCGCTACATACGGATCATTGTCGTTTGCCGAGCAACTGCGTCTCGACGAGTACAACCGGGAGCGGGAAGCGATGGAAGCTCCCACCTCGATCAAGGGTGACCTCTCCGGCACGGTCAAAGAGATAGCTTCAAGCGCCTCCGATCCGCTGGCCGCCATTCAGTCGGCCCTCATCAATGCTCAGTTGGGGGCTCGGGCGATGCTGGGGACCGGGACCAATGGTTCAACCCCGTCCACCCTCGCGCAGGCCGGAACTCCCGGAGCGCCCGAGCAACGGTCAGACTACGAGCGCCAGAACGATCAGGAGCGAAAGACTACTTTCGGCCTCGAACGCTCAAAACAAGTATCGGAATACCTGACGACACGCGAGCCTGCTAGAGGCCCATATGAGATTAAGGCCGGCTGGTTGATCCCTGCCGTTCTTGAGCAACAACTTAATTCCGACCTGCCCGGAATGATCCGGGCGCTGGTTCGTGAAAATGTGTATGATTCTGCTACTGGGAGGTACATTCTAATACCTTCCGGGAGTACACTGATAGGGATTTACAACTCGCATGTCGGCTACGGGCAGAATGCGTTGCAGGCAGTTTGGCAAAGAATTGTTTTTCCGGATAGCTCAAGTCTTACTCTCGGCACTTTTGAAGCGGATGATAGTGCCGGCGCTGCCGGGTTCCGCGACCAGGTGAACAATCACTGGGGACGGATTCTTTCGGGCGCTCTATTGACTTCGGTCTTTGCGGCCGGTATCGAGGTCAGCCAGGGAACGAACTCTTCGGTCTTGCAGTCCGAAAGCGTCGGCCAGACGACTGGACAGGCCGTAGGCCAGCAGGTAGGCGAGCTCGGCACGGAAGTCACGCGCCGGAACCTGAACATTCAGCCCACGGTCGTCGTGAGGCCCGGTTACAGGTTTTTCGTGCGGGTAGAGAAAGACATTGAGTTCAACGGCCCGTATGCGCCCCTGAACGCAACTTTGCAAGGGGCAAGTGGCCGGAATAATAGGGTAGTAATTGCAGCGGAAAGGGGGCTCAGTGGCAGTCAAGAAAGCAGTCAAGAAAACAGTCAAAAAGAAAGCACCTCGCAAGGTGAACCGTGAGGGGCAGCGGTGGACGGATGATCGGCCCGGAATGACGCTGCGCCTTCCGCTCGATCTCCGCGAAGCTATCACAGAAGAATCCCGCGTAAAGGGCGATCTGGCCAGGATCGTCCTTTTTGCTTTAAGCCACGTTGACAAGAAGGAAGTCGATATTCAGCAGACCCGCAAGGCCGGCATGGATCTCACCAATCCTCAGCTTCTCCACGTGGGCGCTGAGGCCCGCACCAGGCTCAAGGAATGGGCTGAAGTCGAGGGCGTCAGCATCAATGCCATCGTCGTCAGCCTCCTCGACGAGTTTTTCAAGCGCCTCAAGAAGAGCAAAGCGCTGAGAGAGGAACTGCGGCTGGAACTGCGCGCGCATCGCGGGTTCTTGCCGAATTAACGCCTCTATATTGTTTTCTACTGCAAATCCGTTCACAGGTTTCTGCCCTGGCATTCTCGCGCAAACAAGCTGGATGACTGCATTGTCCCGTCAGTAATGGTTGAGAATCAAGATTTCGGTGCGCTGGACCTAGCCAACTTCGGGAAGCAATTGCAGGAATGCCGCATCTGGAGAAATCCAACCGTAGCCTAACTGCGAGTTTACCGACGATGCCATAGGCTCCAGCCATGAGTTAGGCGGGCGCAGGCCCGTCCTTTGAGAATGTCCTAAAGGATGCAGGCAAGTCTTTTCCGTGCGGGAGATGAGAGTCCACCTGCCGAAGTGCAACGGGCCGGTATCCGCCAGGCGCAAGAAGGGCGGGCGTCAAAGGAAGTGAAAAACAACCTGAACGATTGTCTAGTGAGTTGCCGCAGTTGCGGCTTTCCTGGCTTTCGCCGCCCTGAAAGCCGCCCATCTCTTCTTTTGACCCTCGGCCATCCGCTTGCGAGCGGCCCAGCTCAACTTCCGAGGACCGCGCTTCTTCCGCAGAGAGGGGAAATCTTCTTGCGCCGTAACCGGCGCCGTATCTCTCATTGCGGCTTTACTTGAACGGTCAGAGTTCGCCAGCTCGGCAAGTATTGTACGGGCCTTTTCGAGCCTTGAAATCTCGCTGTCGATCGCGGCGAGAATCGAAGTAAGGGGCATTCAAATTGTCCTCTGAGAAGGATGATATAGCAACGTGCCGCGAGTACGCGGCACGGAATGGCGGCGATCGTTATAACGCCTGCGACAAAGCCGGATACATGCCGTCCAGGCTGATCTTATAGAGAGCGAACAGGCGCTCTCGCATCAGGTAGTACGATGCCGCCGCCTGTTGAATGTCGAATATTGCGCCAACATTTACTTTGCCGAACATCACGTGGCGTGCCTGCGCCAGTTCCAAACGGCGCACGCACTTCCGCAACAGCACCGCATCGCGGCGCATTCTCTCCCCCACAATGACGCTCGAATTAAAATCAATTTCTCTGACAAATGCGGCCAGCGCAATCATGATTTCCGCGTTGTCCCGCATCTTCGCCAAGCCAGGGTAGCCGCCAACGGCATTCCAAATCTGTTCAGGCTGCAGCACGAACATCCCTTCGCGCGGATTAAGGAAGTCGTGTGCGACCGCGTTCACGCCGTCATTGTCGATTTTCTGGAGCTTCCCGACCAGAGACTTCCAGCTTTCATCCGAGAGCTTAACCTTATGAAGCTGCGCCCGCACTACGGCCACTATGAGGCCGCTAGCGATGACCAAGAGCAATATCAATGCAAAAAGACTCGCCATATCCCAAGTGCTCCTTAGTGAATGCCGCTTGTTGCGCGCTCCAGATCGATTTGCACTCTACGGTGCATGGCAACAATCAGCTCTTGCAGATCGTGGGAAATTGGCTGACGAACAGGTTCCTCAGACCAGAGTTGAATAATCCAATACCCTAAAGTACCGACATATACGAAGCCCCCGAAATGTTCCAGGGCTGTGAACCCCAATGTCCTGCCAAAATAGCTATGTAAAACATCGATCGTGACACCACAGACCGACCATACCGTCAGCCCTTGGCCCAGAGCCATCACATGGCTGCGCCATCCAAGGCCGAGCTTGTTGGAAGTCACAGTCATCGCCATGACCATTTCGCAGATGAGGAGGCTTCTGAACAGATTGCCGCGTATTTCCCAACGATCCAGTACATGGGTGGTGGGAGGCGAGACCATCCATGCAAGTAGAGCCGCCACGGCGATCCCGGCCAAGCTCAGAAAGACAAACTGCTTCCTCGCGTCTTGTACCCAGGTTCCCATTGGACGCAGCACAATGCGGGCAATTTCGACTACAACCGCGAGTTGCAGACAGAAAACCAGGATCTCCGCGGGCCAGTAAATGGCGGTATAGAGACCTGCCGGTCCGACTTTGTAAGCCCAGAAAAGAGCGACCGTCTCCGCTACTTCAAGAGCAATGAGTGCAGTAAAGAAAGGAGTCGCCTTGAAGCGGCGACGATAGATCAAAACGCATAACAGGGCCACGGACATCGTAAAGCCCGCCGCCCAGATCACGTTATCGAGCGCGGATAGACGCATCTCACCCCAGCGCTTATAGTATCGACTACTTTAGTCACCTATAACACGCGAAAGAATCCGATGGCTACGGTACTTATGGGTTACGCGATAGCTGGCGGATATGGGTTCGGACCCGGCATGGCAACAGCCGAAGCCGGCGGATACGGGTTTGGACCCGGCATGGCGACAGCCGAAGCTGGCGGGTATGGGTTCGGACCCGGCATGGCGACAGCCGAAGTCTGGCGGGTATGGGTTCGGACCCGGCATGGCGAAGGCTACTGTGGATGCCAGCGTAAGAAGGGCCAGGCCCTTGACGAGATTCCTTGACAGGATCTTCATTACGTATTTCCCCCTTGTGTGCAGAAACAACACAACCGAGAGTCTATACGCAATGTGTACAACTTTTGTACTACTCACGCACGGCCATCAAAGCTAAAGTACCTGGAGGCAGGTAAAGCCTTTTAATTAGTAATGTTTGGCGGAAAGAGGATAACCTTCAACCTGAAGCCGTATCAGCCGATGCTTCCCAAGGAAACGGTGGTGGGCGGTTCTGTCCGCTCCGAAATTGACCGCTGGCCGTATCGTCCTCCCTTCCGATCAACGCACGGGAGGTAGTGACTTAGGTTGAGTTTTCAGCGCTTCGCTTGGAACGTTGTAGATGCCACTGATTGCAATGATGATCCATTTCGGCTTTCGCAAGGTCGGCCTCATGCTGGGCACTAACGCTTGCCACGGTGACAAGACAATCCCTGATATGGAGTGACCCTGTCAATCTCTGCGACATCCGTGGGGTTGTTTTTGTGTTGTTGTTTTTGCCGTTTTTCGAGGACAGAGCCAGCAGCAGCCGGGGCAGATTTGAGCGACGATTGATCAGTCTGATATTCGCGGGTCGAAACCGCATAATCGTGATCCGTCGGGAGCTGCCTCTGACTAAGGTCGCGAGTCCGGCTGAGCCTGTCGCATAGGAGCATGACGAGGATTCTCCTTCGTGCTTGCTCCTGGCTGCGGCTGGCTCTGTTCTCGAATTTGGTTGCTGCTGTTCATGGGTTAGTGTTTTTGCTTTTTCATTCTTTGGAAAGTTTTTGCTTTTGCTGCTTTTGCTGTTGCTTTTCGTCAGGCCGCCATTCGCAGTTTGCTGGCCGCTTCCGCCTTGATCCCGATGGCCCAGATGAAGCCCAGCAGTTCGCGTCCCACTGCGGTGATGATCTTTCTCTGATCTTTTCCTGCCGCCGACAGCCTCATGTAGCGCTTGTGCAATCGGTGTTGCGCCTTCCAGGCGATCTCCTTGATCTCTTCCGATACGCCTTCTTGTCGCTTGCGCAACGCAGGGCCGACGCGCGGCCGCAGCCGGTAGCTCCAGGCCGCTTCGATCAGCGATTCGTCGCAGATGCGCGTTGCCTGTTTTGGTGATGCTTCCGCGCCTGGTTCGCTTGCCGCTCGATTCCTCGCTGGGCACCGCGCCGCTGTAACCCATGAGCTGCCGAGCGCTCTCGAAACGGGATAACTTGCCTAACTCGGCCACGATGGTCACCGCCGAAATCTGCGCGATGCCGCGCAATGCCTGTAAGCCCGCGAACCACTTCCTGCATCTGCGGCGAGGCCAGTTTGACCGCCTCCGTGATCGCTTGCTCCAGCCGCTTGACCCGCTCCGGCCATGTGCTCGACCTCGTGCAGATAATCCAGCAACGTCGATTCCTGCGCCGCCTGTGTGAAGTGAATCTGCTTGCACCCAAGCCAGGTAAGCCTGCGTCCACGCCTTCACGCCGAGCGCCGGACGCTGGCCCGTGCGCAGCAGAAACTTGCTCAGCCGATGCCGCGCCCGCAACTGATCCTGCTTGGCCGCCTCGCGCGCCCGCACCAGATCGCGCAGCGCCTCTGAACCCTCATCCGGAACCCATACCGCCGTCAGATCGCCGGACCGGTAACTGCGCGCCAGCCGCTCGGCATCCCGCCGATCCGTCTTCACCCGGTCGCCGGCCTTCATCGGCACCAGCGTCGGCGCAATCACCTCGCACGCGACCCCCAACTCCGCCAACTGCCAGTACAGAACGTAGCCCGTCGGACCGGCCTCGTAGCAGGCCCGCAACTGCTCCGCCGGCCCCAGCTTCTTCACCAGCTTGCGTATCGACTCCGTGCGGTTGGCAATCGTTCCCAGGCTGCGCACCTCGCCATCCGGCTCGGCTATCGCTACCGCAATCGTTTCGGCATGGACATCCAAGCCCAAAAATCGTACCTTTTCCTTCATGACCGGTTCCTCTCCGCTTGTGGCTCTGAACTGTGCTTCTTTCCAGAATCACAGCCTAACCCACGGTCAGCGCATTGGACCGGTCACTCCATTCTGACTACAGATGGAATGAATGGTTCCATCACGGTAAACGCGATGCAAAAATTTGCTGTCTGGCGGTGAACCCACGAGCAACCCCCGATAGAATGGGGCCCGGAGTTATTAGGCTATCAGACAGCCAGTGCATTATCGGGACCGGCATAGTCAAGGCGATCACCGTCAGCCTCCTCGACGAATTCTTCAAACGCTTCAGAAAAGCAAGGCGCTCAGAGAGACATGAGCTGCGCGCGCACCGGGGTTTTTGCCGGGCTGAGACTATCCTCATTTGTCGGTTTCGCGATGTTCCGTTCGCATGACACACTGGGTATCAATTCACCCAATCGCAAGAGGAGACCAGTTCAATGAGCGCGGCAATCGACAACCTGAACTCGGCAATGCGAAAAGCGGCAGCTGTTCGCCCGAAGGTGGGGGGATTTCCTTATCTCGCAGAGTGCCTGCGAAAGGCCGGAGTCACTCACAACGTCTGGTCTCTTCCGGCCTGCCAAAGCATGTTTCTAACCGAGCACGGACCTGTTGTGATGCAGGGCGCGCCTCTTCTATGGGGAACGGCGGACGTACCGGCCTTCGATCAAGAAGCCCTGATCGCAGCTTTGCGAACTGACCAGGCTGGGAAAAGCACATTTCCCGAATTCCTCGCGGCCAGCTGGCGCGCAGGAGTCGTCAGGTACGATGTGGATTTTGCCGCGCGTACAGGTAGCCTACATCGGCTGCAACGGCGAGCAATACGTCGAATCGTATCCGGCAGTCCATATCGATTAGCGAACATGCGTGTTCCGAAGGCGCACAGAGAGCATGACACCGATATGGACACCAGCTGCAGAAACTCTTGAGACGAGCACTCGCACAGTTTGAGCAATCGCCAGATCAGACGCCGGCTCCGAACTGCTCTTCATCGACAGATTAGAGCGCAGCGGCCACCCCGTCGGGCGGGTGAAGATGGCCTCCCGCTGGAAGCGGGAGCACAAATAAGGGCGGGAATCGACGGGCTCGGGGCATAAAAATGCGGAGCCGCTGTTGCTGGCTCCGCGATAAGTTTGTCGGTCGAAGACTACGCAGCGGCTTTCTTTCCCGCTTTGGTTGTAGGTTTCGGCGCTGCCTTCTTAGTTATTTTAGCCTTGTCTTTCGCCGCGAACTCCTGCTTGACCTTGGCAGCGATAGCATCGGTATCCACCTTGTATACGGCGGCAGCATCCTTCAACACCTGTGCCGCTTGCTGGCGCGATGCCGCGAGCGCGATGGTCAGTTCCACCAAGACGCTGCCAAACGCGCTCTCCTCTGCTCGGCGAAGTACGCGCCAAACAGCTTGGCAACTGAATCGCGTGCCTTTTTCGCGTTTGATGCCACGGTGACGGGCAACGATCTGCAAGGCGGGACTCGTCCAAAAGCGCGGCCAGCCGTTCTGTGACAAAAAGCAGGTCACGCTTCATCAGCCGCACAGGTACGGCGGCTGAGATGGCAGCGAGAACGCGGATGCCGGTTGCGTTGGCAATGGCTTCCTCGCGGCGCTGCTTTTCCTGCTGCGCTTTGAATGCAGCATCGCCATTTGTCCGCTGGTATTGCTTCTTCGGGTGATGCACAGCGCAGTCCGGGCTAACGCACACCTTGCGAATTTCGCCCTTTTCCGCGCCGTCCGCAACGATGGCCTCGGTTGTGTACTTGCATGTCTTGAATTCCGGTGCATCCTGCTGATACTTGTTCTTGGGTTTCTCCTGCCGGATTTCGACGTATCTATTGCGAGGCACGAGTGGGCTGCCCTCGGCTGGTTTGGCGAAGGCGGTGCTGATCTGTACGAGCTTCGGTTTGGCGGCGATGGTCTTTTTTACGTGCGCTTCTAATTTGACAGACCAGCAAGCCGGATCGGAGCAGGCGTCGGCATGATCGCTGATTCCGGCAAAGAGCAGCTTGTTGTGCCCAGTTCGCTTTGGGCAATCAACGCAGCTTCCTGCTGACGGCACAAGGTCGGCGTCCTTGCGGTCAAATGGTGCATCTTTCAGGATGAGCATCACATTCTGCTCAATCCATTGCTGGAGATGACGAACAGGCAGCAAAACCAGCTTTGACTTTCCGCTGCCACTACGTCTCCTGATAGCAAGCGGCGAGTGCTTCGTTTTGCTGCTCCGGTTGCAGCTTGGCTAACAAGAGGGCGTGGCCGACGCCGATCTCATCCCGGTAGAAGGCTTCGACCGCGTCCGGGATGAGGTCAACCAATTTCAGGCGAGCCGCCATAAACGCGGCGGATTTTCCTGTTTTACGCGGCGATCTGTTCGATCGAGTACTTTGGCTCTTCGAGATTCAAAAGCGCCCGGAAGCCCTCGGCCTCTTCCATCGGGTGAACGTCGCGGCGCTGTAGATTCTCGACTAACTGCGCCTCCAGCACTTGCGCATCGGTCATCTCGCGGATGCGGACGGGAACGGTTTCAGACTTCGGCCATCTGCGCGGCACGGTAACGCTGCGCACCGAAAACAATCTCCAGACGTTCGTTCCTGGGCCGCACCAGCAACGGCGCAAGAAGACCATTGGCGCGGATGCTCTCGGCCAGTCCTTTCAGAAACTCCTTCGTCAAAGTGGCGGCGAGGGTTGGTTGGGGATTCTTGAAGCAACGCGAGAGGCACGTCGCGGTATTCGGTGGCATCGATAACTTGGGTCGTCATAAGTCAAAGGCTCCTTTCGAGCGGTTGAGAGGGTGAAGGCACACGGAGCGGCGACACTTGGGCGTCAAGTCCGCTCCGCAGGGAGCGAACTAGCCGCGAATCGACTTGTCCGAGAATGCTTCGACGAATCCCTGCGCGATCAGGTTCTGGTCCCACAGCGCGGCGAATCGTTCGTGCTCGCGGTGAAGCATGGTGTGAAAGGCGTACTGCCCCTCACGAATGAAGCGGGACCATTGCTCGATTCCGGGGTAATCGTTGCGGTAATAGAACGCCGAGAGCACCGCAGCGCAGAGCGGCGGCTTCGATCAACTCGAAACACATTTCCGGGTCGCGCATCAGGTCGCCATTCTGTTCGCCGTAGTGCGCGACTGAGATAGCAGGCAATCCGCACGGCCCCGGCTCCGGTGTGGCCTCGATGACCAGCGCCATGTAGGGCGGGTTTTCGATTTTGATGTAGAGCGTGGGCCGGTAGCCTCCGGCCCGCTCAAGGATGCGGAGGATGGTTTGCATTACGCCACCTCCGCGAGAGTGTTCCTTTCCTCCTTCGCATCCTCGGCAAGAATGGCTCCGAGGATCACGGCAGAGGTGCGCTGGATGACTTCAAGGCTCTCGGCCAAAAGCGCCGCGTTGCCCGCGTACATCTGGATGTAGTCCGAAGACGCGGTTCCCATCTCCAAGCCGACAGCTTGGCCGACGATGAAGGCTACCGCCTCGGCTTCGGTCTCGCGCACGGTGGCGGTGGTCATGGTGCGCCGGTCGGTTTTGTGTAAAAGCTCGTGCGCCGTCTCGTGTACCAGTGTGGTGAACTCCTCGGCCTTCGACTGGCCGGGAAGCAGAGCGATTCTTCCGCCGTAGCTGACGCCAAGCGCCGGGGCGATCTTCTCGTTGTATTCGAGCTTGATGCCCTGCGCGTCGAGGAACGAAATCAGCCGGTCGCGGTGTGCGCCGACTTCGCCCGTGATGGTGTGCTCGAACTCCGGCAGGTTCTCGCCTTCGGTCTGCGAGTAATCGAAAACGTAGACAGCGCGGAAACCGATCAACACTGAGAGGCGCTTCGTTTCCTGACTTCCGCCCTGTTCCTGCTCGGCTGCATCCTTCCTGCGCCGCTGGCCGACGATGGGGGCAAGAATCTGGATGCCTTTCTCGCCCTTCTTCACGAATCGGCCTAACTCGTTCCATGTGCGGATGCCCGCTACGCGGGTAGCGGTCGGGCGCTGCCGCGCAATGGCAAGAATGTTGCCGAAGCTGTAGTTGTGGAACCGGGCCATCGCCGCCAGATACGCGGTCAAGGTTTCGCTCTTGCCTTCTTCAAGCTGCTTAAGCAGGAATTCGACGGCCTGCTTGATGAGTTGCTGCGCGGGGTTCTCGCGCTCGGTGGTGCGCTGCTGATAGGGGGAGTTGCTGCGAAGCGCCGCATTTTTCCTTTGCGGCGTGGTGCTGGTGGAGTTACCGTTGGCGTTGCTGGTGCTTTCGTTAGTCATGATTCGGCTCCTTGGGAGTTTGAATTTGTCCGTTTTTCAGCCCTGAGAGGGCTAAAAAAAGACATTCGTTTCATAACTGGCGAATTAGGCGTAGTGAGGCGGTGTCAACCCTCGAAGCCCGCAAGGGGCGCGGAAGCGAGCACGGCGTTCTTTTCGCCGCGCGGAGCTGCACAAGCAGGGTTGACACCAGGAGCCGAACGGAGCCTAGAGTTCGCCGGGAAACGAATGTCAAGAGAGAAGACCAGCCGAAGGCTGCACCTTCTAAGGAAGGGCCGGCGTTGCGGGCAGGAGACGAGGCTGTTACGGAACTCATTTGGGAATGGAGGAATCAGAATTGCTGATGAGAAGCCGACTTATCAGGAGCAATCTCCGGTTTGCCGATCATCCGACCGGAACGCCCCTTGAGTGCATTGGCGATAGCGGCTATTGACTGCCCGCGGGAGATTTCTTTGTCGAGTTCTCTTGGCTCAGCTCGCCATTAGCCAGCGCCAGTTCCTCATGAATCGCATTATCCTGAGGGGCCAATTTTGCCGCAGCTTCAAGATTTATAACCGCTTCCTTGCGATCCCCGCGGTCGAGTTGGAGCTTGCCTAATTGATAGAAGATTGCCGGATTATTCGGCTCGGAAGCTGCCAGTTCCTTCAGCAGCGGCTCGGCTTCCTCTTTCCGTTCAAGAGCTAACAGAGTGGCGGCGAGGTCGCTCTTCGCGGCCAAATCTCCAGGCTTGAGCTGCAATGCGCGGCGCAACTCTGTTTCTGCTTTTGCGTACTGCTTTTCATGTACCAGGGCAGCGCCGAGAGCGACAGGCACAGGTTCGAAATCGGGGTGTGCGGCTTCCAATTGCTCCAGGCGCGAGATTCCATGATCTGTGTCGCCGGTTTTCACCAAGGATTCAGCATAGGCGTAGGCGATCAAAGGTACGGCATTCAATTGAGCCCCTAACGGTGCAAGCGTGCCGACAGCATCCGCATAGTCAGAAAGTTCAAATTCGCTCATGCCGAGTGGAACACGAACGCGCTCGTCATCCGGGTGGCGGTGCGAGTATCGCGCGAGAGAAGTAACGGCCTGGTTGTAGTCATACGCACCGAAAGCCGCTCTGCCCCAATTGAAGTCCAGATCGTCTGCCGCTGGATTCCAGACTGCGGCCTGCTTGAAAAATCCTTCCGCTGCCGAATAGTTTTCTTGCTGGGCCGTAATCACTCCTAGATTGTTGAAGCTGTCTGCAATTGCGGGGCCGATCTCCTGCTCGAATTGCCTGAGTTCCGCGATAGCCTTCGGGCTCGCGACCGTATCGGCCTTTGGTGGAGGAAAGCGCAGGATCGACTCGCCGGTCATGTTCGCTTTATCCAGCGCCCTGTTCTCAAGGAGCAGTTGCTCCGATATTTGCAGTTCCTTCTTGCCTTCGTCAGTATTCCCTTGCTGCATCAGCAGGAGGCCCAACTGATAATGCGCGCCACGAATCTGGTAGTGGTTTCGCGAAGGGTCGGTACAAACCTGAATCGCTTTGCGTAACACGGCTTCCTGTTTTACCGTGTCATTCATATTCCCGTATAACTCGCCCAAAAGAAGAAACGTGTCGTCACTGCGGGGATTGAGTGTGGCGGCGTGATTCAAGTCGCGGACTGCATCTTCAAGATGATGCAGTTTCATGGCTTCGTAGCCGAGCTCGTAATAACTAAAGAAGTCATCGGGATGAAGAGTAAGTTCCTTATGGAACTCTGCTTCCGCCTGCGCGAAGCCGGTATCTCCGGACCGGCTCAGGTAGGCTGCGCCAAGACAGTAATGCGCGTCCCGCATTGAAGGGTCCATAGCGAGAACCTTCTTGAACTCCGGAATTGCCTGCTCGGAGAACTCCGCGCGCGCATAGGCAAGCCCAATCTCCATGTGATTGTGCGCGGTATTGCCGAATTGAGCCAGCATTGTCGCGAACACTTTGGCTGCGCTGTCTTTGTCGAGCAAGCCAAGATCTGCCTGGGCCAGAGCATATTGATTCTCAAAGCTGGAATCGGCGGTGACAGCTTGCATAAATTGCTGCTTCGCTCCAAGGCTGTCATTCACACCGAGCAGGGCCTGGCCAAGAAGCCAATGTAGCTTGGCAACGCGCTTGTCTCGCGAACCAATGGGAAACGATGCGAGCAGTTGCTCGGCAATGCGCTGCGCTGTGAGCAGATCGTGCGCTTCGAGAGCGGCTCCTGCGTAGTCCGTTTTTAGCGCTGCGTTGTTTGGATCGAGTACGAGGGCTTCGTCGAAGGCCGGAGCGGCCTCAGGATACTCGCCTGTTTCCGCCCTGCCGTTGGCGACACGGTGCAGCGCGTCCGCAAGGAATAGCTCGTACTCCACGAGCGCCTGATTCAGATCGCCCTTGGCCTGGAACGCAGACGCTGCATCGAAGTGCACTTGGAGCGATGATTGCCTCGTATGTCCGCCCACTGCGCTCTGGCCTGCGGCAGACACATTTGCGGCGAGCAGAAGACAAAACGCAGTGAAGGTCCGGCTATTCATCGCCTGCGGCTTCACCCTTCTGCGGCATATCTGTATGCACATGCCACGGATTGCTTTCACCCCAGATCTCCTGATGATTTCTTAGGAAATTCAATGAATAGGTTGGCGCTGCGGGATCGTTCTTTTCCGTTACAAGCATCGCCTGTTCTTTTTGAGCCTGCTCCTTCATGCCCATCCGCCGATAGAGAACGGCTAGGTTGTAGTGCGCCGCAACGTCGTCGGGATCGATGCCTTGGAGTGCTTCGAACTGCTCCTTGGCGTTCTCATCGTCGTCCCGCTGAAAGTAAGTAATACCGAGCTCGCGCCGCGCATCGCGCGATTGCGGATACTGCTTCACAACTTCCAGCAGGTCGGCAAGCTCGGCATCGGATTGTCCCGCCCTCCGCTCGAGGAGCGCCCGGTAATAAAGCGCGCGCGCGCCGTTCGGGCTCAGCTTCAACGCCTTGTTAATAGCACGCCGCGCAGAAATGAACTTCTCCCAGTCGATTTCGGTCACCGCAATGTTGGTATAGCCGTCTGCATAGTCCGGACGTAATTTGACTACTTCGTAGAAAGCCTGGACCGATTCGGCATATTGAAACTGATCGAGGAGGCGATGCCGAGATTGTTCCAGCGCATCCAGTCGGGGTTGTCATTGGGATCGGCGGGCATTGGCTTGTTTTGCCCCGATGTCTAACGTGCGGGTGCGTGACGCAATCTCGACGATCGGATAAGCAGGGTGATCCGTGCCGAAGATGTTGTTCAAATAGCTCTGGCGGAGATGGCGATAATTGACCTTCGCGGTGATGGTGATGCGGCCCTGGACATCGGCGGGAACCTGGAATCTGTAACGGACCAGCGTTGAACGTCCCGCCTGAACGGTGTTGTCGAAGGCCACGGAATGGATGGTCCAAACCTTGTGGTTATCGACGAAACTCCCGGTCCGTGTTCACCGGCCGATTGGTAAAACTATGCGCGCGCGGGTCGAGATGCCGTCGGGCTGCAGGAAGCCGCTGTGATAAATGTCCTTCCCGCTGGCGTCCGTGACCGTGAACTCGACCCATGCCTCATACAGATCGCGCACCTCGGGAATCAAAGAGTGGCCGATGTTCTTGTTCTGGACGACGACATAAGGTTTCGACGATTTCCCCGGGGCGAGGCTGTAAGCGGCGCCGACCCAGCGGCGCGATCAGCTTCGTCGCTCGCCGTTCTTCTTGAGCGCGAAGATATCGACGTTGAGATAATTGCCGGCTCTGAGGAAATCGATGGTCTTTCGCAGTTGCTCGTCGAAACCATAATAAAAAGGCACGGCGGTATTTCCGGCAAGCCAGCGATGCGAGGCGAAGGTGCCGGGCTTCGCGCCGTAGTCGGGCAGCGTGGTCGGCGTCGCGCTTCATGTGGCAGCCCTGGCAGGTGGTGAAATCCGCTGTGTAAAAGGTCAGCGGATTGCGCTGGGAGAACTTGGAGTTCTGCCATTCGTCGTACGTCGTGAAAGCGCGGATGAACTTGTAGTCGTTCAGGGTGCGGGAAGATTCGCCTTGTGGCAGGCGGCGCAGAATTCCGGCGTATGCATGAAATCGGCTGCATGACTGCCTTGGACGTGGCGGTCAGGATGCGCGAGGATCTGCTCGTACGGAACTTCGCCGGGAATGCGATTACCGTTCTCATCGACCATCACGGCCGGAACGCCCATCACAAAACCGCCATTGCCGTTGGTCGACTGGAAGCTTCTGCATCGAGTGACAGGTCGTGCAGGTAAGACCATCTGGTCGAATTTGGCCCGGTCCACCTGCGAATCTTCGGTCAGCGCGCCGGTGAGAACGCGCGATGGGATTGTGGCAACTATCGCAATGCCGGGTAAATGCGATGCCGCGCGTCTGATCGCGAATCAGGATGTTGACGCTGGTGCGATAGAATGGCGTGCGGAACGAATTGGAATGCAGCGCCTGGCGCCATTGACTGTAAGCCTCCTGATGGCAGTGCCCGCAATACTTGCATTCGGAAATGCGCCGGCCTGGATGAATTCGTTGCCTTCAACCTGCGCACTGCCGGGTATGAATGGAGTGCTCT
This sequence comes from uncultured Acidobacteriota bacterium, assembly GCA_963745965.1. GTDB lineage: Bacteria > Acidobacteriota > Terriglobia > Terriglobales > Acidobacteriaceae > Telmatobacter. Next base: position 417,287 of record CAVUZC010000012.1, on the reverse strand, counting down.
CGCCGAAGTGGAAGTTATAGGTTTTCGCGATGTCGCTCGAATACTTGTCGCGGTCCGGCTGAGTCGTTTGGCCGGAAGCCGAAGCGAAGCACAGAGAACCCATCACTGCTCCAGTTGCGAGCATGACGCTCGGTTTCCTCAAAAGCGCAAGAAACAATCTGGCTTGCATTGGTCGTCGGTCCTTTCTTCTTCGCAAGACTTGTGCTCGGGATGCGTGGTTTGCCTAATTGCCGGAAGATGAATGCGCGCCCTGCTTCTTCGCCTGCAGCTCTTTCGTAATACCGTCGTACACACTCGGAACAATGCCATCGCCTTCCTTGATCACGAAGTACCGATCCACAGATGGAAGCGCGAGCCGCTCGATTTTCCCATTGCTGGCCCAGTGAATTTCGACGGAATCAACTGAAGTCGCTTCGCCCAGCCCGAAATGTACGCGCTGGTCATTGGAAGATTCGTAGCTTCCGCCGCTCATCACGTCTTCGCGCTGGCGGATGCCGTTCGCAGTCAAATAGACTGTCGATCCAACAGCGTCACGCGGAGATCCGGACCGCCGATCAACTGAATGCCGACCCAGTGGTTGTTATCGGCATTCACATTGCGCAACAGAACTGGCGTGTGGTCCATGCAGTTGATGACGACGTCGATCTTGCCATCGTTGAACAGGTCGCCGAAGGCCGCGCCTCGGAAGGGAATCACGTGCGCGAGGCCGGTGCCGATCGACCGCTGGTATGTCTCGAAACTCTTTCCCTGTCCGGTATTGTGGAACAATAGCGGGCGTTCGGCGTAGGTCGTTCCCCATTCGTGATTCAACTGCAGGGACACGTGCCCGTTGGCGAGAAGATATTTTCCAGCCGTCGTTATCGTAGTCGATGAATTCGGTGCCCCAGCCGAGAAACGGATAAGTAAATTCGGCCATTCCCGTGTGCGTGGTAATGTCGGTGAAATTAGCGTTGCCTTTGTTCGCGTAAAGGGGCTTGTAGTTGTCGGAAAATGTGGTGGTATAAAGACCGACGCGCCCTGAATTCGGTAGTCCCCGACACCGAGACCCATGGACGCCGTTTCGCGGCCACCGCGGTTCAAGGCGAAACCGGAAGCAAAGCTATCATCCTCAACGTGCCGTCGCCCTTATTGATGTAGAGATAATTCGACGAGGAATCGTTGCGACCAGCAGGTCGACCTTGCCGTCATTGTTGACGTCCACAAGGCTGAGGTAAATCCGTAGTAGTGGTTTGGGTCGCTGACGCCAGCCTTCTGCTTACGTCCGTAAAGGTGCCATCGCCATTGTTGTGGAAGAGATGGTCGGGCTCGCCTTCGAGTCCGCGTGGGCCGCACCACGTTCACGCCGCGATACTGGCAGAATCCGAGACCGGGATGCGGTGCCGGACTGCGGTGGATGCGCCATTCGTAGTGGACGTATCCGGGAACAAACAGATCGAGCAGCCCATCGCCATCGTAATCGCCGAAGCTGGGTCGTGTGGACGATTTTCCCAAAGTGACGCCGGCCTTCTCGGCGACATCGGTGAACGTTCCATCGTGATTGTTGCGATAGAGGCGATTGTTGCCGAAATTGGCGACGTAGAGATCGGGCCATCCGTCGTTGTCATAGTCGGCGATGGCACAGCCGTAACCCCAGCGATCGTTGGTAACGCCGGCAAATTGGCCACATTGGTGAATGTGCCGTCGTGATTGTTATGAAATAGCGCGGCGTGCGGCGGTTCAGCTTTGCCATTGATTGCATCATATGTCGAGCCGTTTACTAAATAAATATCCAGCCAGCCGTCATGATCGTAATCGAGAAGACAGACACCTGAACCTGTCTCTTCATGATGTACTTCTTCTGTGGAGTTCCCATCACGTGGTGCCAGGTTGTTAGACCGGATTTGGCCGAGATGTCCTCGAAGATTACCGGCCCCGATTTGACGAAGCCACCGGCCGTAATCGGCCGATGCTCGGAATCCAGAACGGGCGCAAAAGCACCCGCGGTCGCCGATCCGCCCTGCGGCCGATCGGGAGTGCGCTGTATCTTGAATTGTGGTTTCAACAACTGTTCCTGTAGTTGGGCGATGGCAGGAAGGGAAGCTCCTGCTGCGAAGCACGCACACACCCACAGGAAGTAAATGCTCCGACCTCTGCGAATAGCAGCCCTACCTCATCCGGAAGAGTAGCAACAACAAAACGATTCCGCCTCAACCAAAGGGTTGAAGATGCTTTCAACTGCTTGCAGTCATGGAATGAGTCGACTCCGCTGCAGTGACTGCCAAACGCGAATGTCAATCTTCTGTGGACGCACGAATCGATCGTTGTATCAGGACAAAGCGGCGTGCGCGCGCTGAGACTCAAGTTGTCAGAGTTTCGTTTGAAGAGGAGAGCCGCAATGCTGCGTCCTGGCTGCGACATATATTTACCGCCGAGCTTGGGGAACATGGAACGCTCGAAAACGTTTCCCGACAGATGTTTCGAAGAATCGGTCATGCGATGTGTGGGTCCCCTCAGGCTACTTTCGATTGCGGTCGCAGCCGGAGCATCTTCCGCTGGGTGCCACGCACAAAATAATTGTCCTTGGCTCAATGTCGCCACCGCGTCAGGCGCGTCGGGCGGCGCATCAGCGTTACGGTTAACAAAACCACTGAGGGGAGCGGAACCTGACTCTTCGGCCTCGACCGGATCGCCGGCAGAGAACCTTACCGTTTCGGTGGCATTGGCCGCAGATCCGCAGAATGCAGAACATGACCTGAAGACTTCTGAAAGTCGATGAATGTCATTTTCCACGCCTCTCAAGGCGATTGGAAACGACGCAGTGCTGTGCGAACAGCACCGCAACCTCTAGCGGGCAGCAAGTGATGGGCCGGGTCCGCGACGAATTTTCATCATTTCAATCAGCGCGGAAGCGCAACCAGGTCGACGCACGGCAAACGATCCGCTCGCAGACAAGGTAAAGGCAATCGCCGAGCAGGTCCATGGCAATCTGTTTTAGCGGTTTACATTTCGCGGGATTAAATCCAGACTTAAAGCTCTCGTCCGGTGTGGTCCATAGCGTGCCAGAGGATCTCAGGGACGCTCTCATTCCGATTTGGCCGCGCGTGCGAGCGAGAACATATTATGCCGCTCGCGCGCAGTGAATGGATCTGCTGGGTCATCCCGTAAAAAAGCCTGAAACTCGAAAGAAGAATGTGCAGAGGGTTTGCTTGGAGCTTAAAGAAGGAATGCGCAGACCATGTTGTTCGCCCGGTTGCCCTCATCGCTAGAGCAAGCTGCGGCGACGCTCCGGGAAGGTCAGCGGGCGTATTGTCGGCCATGGTGAGCCAGGTGATTGAGAATCTTGGTTGCGAGTGGATTGTCGGCAAACCGGAGATTACCCCGAGAGCGGCCCTGAAACACCGTTATCGTAACTTTAGTATCGTCCTGAGTGATGTAGGCAGTACAAAACCCCATGATCGTGACCGCGAAAGTGGATGATGTCTCTGTATCGAGGACATCATCTCTTATGGCCTATATCGCAGGAGAAGGTCGAACTCAGGGTACGTTGTTCCCTGTTACTCTTGACGACTTCGTTCCAGCCGACCACATATGCCGCGTCATTGATGCCTTTGTGGGCAGGCTTGCGATGTCACACCTCGGGTTCGAACGAGCGGAGGCCGCGGATACGGGACGACCTGGCTACGATCCGCGCGATCTTCTGAAGCTCTACCTCTATGGATATCTGAATCAGATTCGTTCGTCGCGGCGCTTGGAAGCTGAGTGTCGGAGAACGTCGAACTGATGTGGTTGCTTGGACGCCTATATCCAGACCACAAAAGCATTGCTGAATTCCGTAGGCTTCATAGAGATGCAATCGTAGCGACCGGTGCCGAGCTTGTGCTGTTTGCACGTGAAAATGGATAATCCGCGGGAGAATGGATCGCCATAGACGGCTCAAAGTTCAGGGCAGTGGCTAGCATCAATGCCACGCGTGAACGGCTGGAACTGCAACGCTATCTGGACAAGATCGAAAAGACTGATGAAGGGCAACAGGCCAGCATTGACCAATCAGCGGTACAAGCTGCCCTTGAGAAGCTGAAACAGCATCCTGAACCAGAAGCGAAGTTCATGCTGGTTCGCCAGGTGGCGCTTCCTGCATACGACGTTCAAACTGCAGTCGATGCGGAGCACGCTATAATCGTCGCTCACTCGGTGACACTCGATGCATCCGACATCCGCTGTCTAAAGCCTATGGCTGACGCTGCAAAACAGGCACTCGAAGCCGATACTCTTCAGGTAGTCGCAGACGCAGGATATTCTAACGGAGAACAGATTGCGCAGTGCGAAGAGGCAGGCATAACGCCATTCGTCCCCGTGATGCGCACGGTCAACAACCAGGCCGATGGCACTCTCTTTGGCCGTACGGACTTCAGATACGACGCGGAGACTGACAGCTATATCTGTCCAGACGAAAAGAGATTGCTCCGGAAACACACCAATCTGAAAGACCGTTACACGATGTACAAGGCTTCGAGTACCGATTGTGGAGTTTGTCCGTTGAAGTCGCGGTGCACTCTCGCTGTGCGCCGAGGCTTGGCACGACATCTTTATGAAGATGCTCTTAACCGAATGGAAAAGCGTGTTACGCCAGAAGTCATGAGACTGAGGAGACAAACCGTCGAGCATCCATTCGCAACGATCAAATACCGCATCTTCGGACATCCGCGTCTCTTAGTTCGGGGATTGACCGGTGCGCAGAGTGAAATTGCCATCGCAACGATGGCATATAACCTCAAGCGCATCACAAAAGTGCTCGGAGCTGCCAGATTGGCCGAACGGCTGCAAACCTGCTGACGAGATCTAGCCCGAAAACCCGCACTTCATTCCTGGCCACTGACCCCATCCCTTTTACGGCCTTCATGCCGCTTCGAGTTTCGTAACGGTCTCGAGACAGGCCCGCAGAGGTGGGGAGCGAAAGACGCCAGTCTTATCGGCGGCTAAAGCGAGGGCAGGAACCTTCCTCCCGCAAAAAGAGATGAAGAAACGTGGAAACAATGCGTAGATGAGTGTAAAGAACGTGATCACATGAATCGCTTACGAAATCGAAGTGAAAAGATGCAAACCGAACTAAACACTCTCTGCGTCTACTGGAATGTACACGTCACATCGAAAGGCAAGAAATGACAGCAATAGGCGCAATCGAGATGAGAAATGCGCGACATGCTCAGGAAAAGAAACAAGAGACGGAAATCGTCGTTGCGGAAAATACGTTAATTGGCCGCTACGGGCCGCTGATGAATATGGCCCAATTGGCCTCGATCCTCGATCGGTCTCCTGAAGGACTTCGCGTTACGCTGCGCTCAACTGGCGAGTGGGTGGAGAAGATCAATGCGACTCGCCTCCGGCTCGGCCGCCGCGTCTACTTTCGCACTTCTGAAATCGCGGATGTGCTCGGTATCCGGTAATAAGGCGCGTGAGTTCTGATCTCACCTCTATCCGGTCGATTCTCGGCTGTAATCCCGATTCTGCCAGCGAAGGGCATTCGCGCGAGGCAGATGCAAATCGGTCGATGGCAACGGCGTCGCGCGCCCGATCGCTCCTCGACGATCCTGAATCTGGATCGACGTATTCGGCTTGGCAGAGCTGCGCTGCCATTCGTCTATGACGAATTCAGGGAAAGCGCCTACGATGCAGGAGCCATCGGCTTTCTCGCCAGATTTCTTGTCCAAACCACTCTTCCGCACCGCCGTCAGCCAGGATCACACTACACGCGCACCGATGGTCGTTTACGCTCCGCATCACCGATGTCGGCGGCGCAGGGCTTCCGTATGGCAGCTATCCGCGGCTGATCCTCATCTGGATGACCTCGGAGGCTGTCCGGACGGCCACAGCCGCGAACTGGAGCTTGGCGCATCTCTCTCACGATTTCATGGCAGAGCTTGGTCTCCAGGCGACAGGCGGTCACTGGGGCACGATTCCACGCTTCCGCGACCAGATGCAGCGGCTTATGGGCGCAGCCATCTCGACGCGGTGGGAGCAGGACGCGAGCGGCCAGCATCTCACAGCCGGCGAGAATCTGCTTGTCGCCGACCGTTTCCAACTGTGGTGGACACCGCAGATCCTTCCCGCCGTGCCGCCGAGAGACATCCTCGTATTACACTTTCGGCAAACTTCTTTGAGCAACTTGTCGCCTCGCCTGTCCCGCTCGATTTGCGGGCTGTCCGCATACTCAAGCAATCGCCGCTGGCGCTCGATCTCTATGCCTGGGCAACACGGCGCGTCAGCTATCTGGAGCGGCCTACGCTGATCTCCTGGGAGGCGTTGCGCCGGAGTTTCGGGGCAGGGTATGCCGAAACACCGCAAGGCCGCGCCAAATTCCGCGCAAAGGTACTCGATGCCCTCAGGCGCGTTTGCCGGGTGTATTCCACGCTGCGCCTTGAGATCGAAGACGACGGCGTGTTGATCTTTCCCTCTGCGCCGCATATTCCGAGAATCGTGCGCTGAGCGCCGCAGGCGTCTTTCCCCCGCGAGGGGGGGAGGTTCTTGCAACGGTATGTCCGCACTGGCGATTTCCACAATGCGCGCTGCTACTACAGGCTACCCATATAGGTAATTCATACAGGTATACAGGGGAGCACAGATCTCATTCAGAATCAGCATATTGCAGACGAACCGTAGACCAAATATGCGTAAATGTTGACCAAATATGCGTGGAAATCTCGTCTAGGTAGACCATTTATGCGTGAACTGGTAGACCAAATATGCGTGGAAAACTGCCGGGATGCGTACCGGCCTGTGGATCGGCGCGGCTGCAATCTGTACCGCAAACGCTTGCGCCCCGAGCGCTTCATGCGCATACCAAACTCGCAGTGTTCGAGGTATAAAAAGGTGTGCCTGCCGATGCCTGCTTCCGTGCGACTCGTCTATAGTGCCCATTTGCTTCAGTGCGAGGTCTCGCCTGACACCTCGAAACTGCGCAAACTTTTTCACTTGACTTTAAACGGCTTGCGTCTCTAGCCTTGGCGGAAGAGCATCACTCCACCGGGCCCCACACAGTCTTAAGAGATTACGTTTCAGCTTCCGCGCATGTTTGGGCGTAGTAATGCCGTTGCCCAAACGCGTGCGCTTTTCCCATCTCTGCGTCACAGTCAGGCGGCCTAAGAACCTCCGGAGATATAGGCGTGTCTCGGGTGGATGGGTTTCGTTAGGAATCACGTCACTGGTAACACCCGCTATCGCGCCTATATCTTGACAACCGGATTCCGGGCCAGGGCCATGCTAGACCGCTGCTTACGCAGCGTGACATTTCCTAATGACGAAGAGGCAAACTGTGCGCACACTTGTGAAGACCTTCGCTTCTACCCTGGAAATGCAGTTTCGTTCCATTCTTGCTCCCGAGCAACTTTCAGCACTGGAACACGCTGAAAAGCTCTTTGATCAGCTTGGGCGTATGCCTGCGGGCAGGCCCCTACTGGGCAGATTCTGCAGTCTCTTGGCCGGGATGCTCGTGCTTTGTGCAACGACCGGTGCTGCCCAGCAGGAGATCACCGCTCCCGCTCTTCAGCTTAACGCTCCCAGCGATACCATTGCCTCCCCTGTACCCGGCGTCGGGCATGACTACATTAAGATGCTCAACGAAACGGTGAATCCGGAAAATGGCGCAGTCAATCTGAACATTTCAATTCCCACTCCGCCAGGACGCGGACTGAATTTCCCGTTCTCGATCCAATACAATTCAAATCAAGCGCTTTTCCTAACGCCCTCCTTCCAGAACCTCAGTTTTGGGCTGCAGTGGTTCGACGGCATTGGGGAATTCGACCAGGGCGCCTGGTCGTACGGCGTTCCTCTTCTTAGCCGGAAGCCGTATGTATTTAATGTCACCTGGCCGGCGAGCAATATTTCCGGATATGACGGCTCCACAAAGTGCGGCGTCATGGACAGCTATATGTTCACGGCCCTCGATGGTTCCCAATATCCCCTGAATCTCGCGCATATTTATGACAATGTCAACACCGGATATAACAACTCAGGCGGTGACTATGCATGTGCACAGGTCCCTTGGCAAGAGTCCGATGTTTCCAATGGAGGCATCCCTTATTCGGCAGTCTTGGCGGGTGTTCCGCCAAACGCTCCCGATGGCTCAAGTCCAGGACCACCTAGCGATGGAGGAACTCCGTCAGTCACGGGACCAGACGGCACTACGTATGTGTGGAATCAGTATCTTGACCCAGCTTGTTCGGAGACTTCTGACTTTTGTTTTGGAAACCCGCCGTCGTTGATTGAGGACCGGAATGGGAACAGGATTAACTTGCAAGTCACAACCTCCTCGACACCTGCACCCCAACCCAACTTTATTTTTAACTATTCACTCAATGTGACCGACACCGCCGGCCGACCCGTAGTAAAGGCGACGAATTTCGGCCAGAATGGCAGCACCATCACTGTTGCGGGAGACCCTGCCCCATACACCCTAAACTGGGAGAACTTCACCTACAACGGGTATTCACTGAATGTGCAAAATGAGTCGACTCTTCCTGGAAATTGCCCGACAGCTAATCCCCAACACACGGGAAGCCAGACGGAAAATGTTATCAGTTCTATTGAGTTACCGAACGGTCAAAGTTATTCCTTCACCTACGATTCGACTTATGGCATGATCAGCAGGATAAATTATCCGAGTGGTGGATATGTACGTTATGTCTACGGCACGGATCCTCTTTCCTCGAATGTTCAATTCAATGGGGTGGCTAACGATACCCGCGGTTCTTGGCCGATAAACGGAGTTTGCGATTTTCGGACGGACACGGTCGCTGTGACGGATCGGTACGTGAGTTTTGACGGAACCAATGAAGTGCAGCATCAGCACTTCTCGTATGGTCCTACTACTTGGAATGCTACATACAGTATGTACTGGGCTGAAAAATCAACTACTGTGACAACCACGGATAACGTAACCGGCAGCAGCTTTGCTACAACTTACACGTATGTTGGCCAACAAGGTGGTTCCGGCGTCAATTTTGCTAACTCGTATGCCGAAGGCGTCGAACAAACTATTACGACGTCCCAAGGATCGACGCCACTCGAAACCGTTAATAAGGGATGGTATGGGCCGACTGAGCTTGGCTGCGAAGTCGATACGGTCGGAGCGCCCGGTACCGCAGGAAGCTTCAGCTCCGCGAAGTACTACAAGTACGCCGCAGGGGAACAAATCTCCGACATCAAAGAATATGATTATGGCCAGGGAAATCCCAGCTACTGCCAGAGCGCACCCGCAATGCAGCAGAATAATGATTTAGCGCCTCCACCTGCTGGAGTAGCAACACTGAGTCGCGAGACCACGGTGACATATCAGAGTTTTGCGACAGCGCCTAATCTATATGACATGCCGTGTTGGATCAAGAAGCAAGACGGGTCTGGGAATGTCTACGCCGAGACAGATTATCTTTACGATGGTGCTACTTCAACCGGCTGTCCTACGCTTAATTCGGCAACGACAACGACTTCTCCGGTCTCGAATCTGCCATCGAATACTCATGACGAATTGGGCTATAGATCCAGTTCGACTACCTCGCGCGGCAACGCCACAACAGTAACCGAGAAATGTCTCTCGGGAGGATGTACAGCGGATTCGACTACAACCCTCAAGTATGACGAGACCGGTCAGATTACTAGCATTACGGATCCGTGCGGCAACGGAAACTGCGGGGATGTGACGGGATCAAGCCACACTACATCGTATTCCTATCAGGATAGTCCCAGTGGTGGAAACTCGTACGGCAATTCAAATGCGTTTCTGACTCAAATTACTGATCCAACCACTCCTGGCGGCGTTACGCTTCGGAAGAGCTTCAGCTACAACTATCCGACCGGAGAACTCGCAAGTGCGACGGACGAAAACAATCAGACAACGACATACCAGTACAACGACCCATTGCTCCGCCCCACTCAGGTAAACTCTCCAGACGGTGGAGAAACAATATATTCCTACAATGATGCGGCCCCAAATCCAGAGGTAGCGACCACCGAGTTGATGAACAGCTCGGGCACCTGGAAGACCAGTGTGGCGATTCTGGATGGCATGAGGCACACGATCCAGACACAGTTGATCTCAGATCCGGATGGGGTGGACTATGTAGATACGACCTACAACGGCATGGGACAGGTGTATTCACAGTCGAATCCTCACCGGTCATCCTCATCGCCGACAGACGGTACCAGCTATTCCTATTACGACGCGCTCGGCAGGACTGTGCTCCAGATCCATCCGGACGGGAGTGGATTGACGTGGTGCTATAACGGCATCTCAACCCCCTTGCCGTCATGGGTGAATAACTTCTCGCAAACCTGCAACGGTCACCTGGGGTCGGTTTCAACGGGAACATGGGTGGATGGGACGGATGAACTCGGCAACGACTGGCAGCGCACAAGCGACTCCTTCGGCGATCTCACGGAAGTCATGGAGCCGAACGGCAGTACCAAAACGCCGACGATGGAAACGGACTATAACTATGACCCTCTGGGTAATCTGCTCTCGATCAAGCAGTGGGGCGGCACCAGCGGATCGACGTACGCACGCATGCGATCGTTTAGCTACAACAGCCTGTCGCAGTTGCTTTCGGCGGCAAACCCCGAGACCGGAACGATCAGCTACGTTCACGACCTAAACGGAAATATTTCGACGAAAACCGATGCTCGGGGCATCAGCGTCAATTATTCCTACGACAATCTCAACCGCCCCTACCAAAAGACCTACAAGACAGGGTCGGTTAGCACCAACGACCAGGTCGTTTGCACGCAGTACGATGCAGGAGTATCGGGCGCGACGTATCCTCTCGGCCGTCTGACGATGGATTGGACACAACCTGGCGGAAGCTCTTGTCCGGGGCCGGCCAGTCCGCAGCAGAACCCTCCATCGAACGCTATCTCCAGCCGCATCATTTCCGGATACGATGTGATGGGCCGGCTCAACGGCGATCAGCAGTGCCCCCTCGGCAGCAGTTGCACAACACCTTACCCCTTCAACTACACCTACGATCTCGCTGGAGATGCGATACAGAGTATCCTGCCAATCAGCAGCGGAAATTCCTTGACGCTTGCCAGCAGTTGGGATAGCGCGCAGCGCCTCAGCGCCATCAATGTCACTGGTCAACCTTCCGGCTGGAATAGTTCAACTTACCTCAACAAGCCTACGCTTCTCCAAGTCGCAGCGAGTACTGGTTACGATCCTGTCGGCAATCTGGTAAAGGCAAATCTTGGGGTCACCGCAACAGAGCCAAATGGCGTGGCCGATATCTCGCGCGCTTTCGACAATCGCGCACGGATCACATTGGAAACAGATGGGGGCAACGCCGTCAATACTCCCGCCACGCAGAGCATCGGCTCCATCGTCCTCAGCGGGTCTGAGGCTTCGGGCACAACCCAGGGGACATCCGGCTCCGGCATACTTACGGTGAGTGGTGTTGATGGTCAGCAATATGAATGCACAACAACCTATGAGTGGATCAATGCCGGGGACAACGGCGAGGTGTACGAACCGGTGACCACCTGTGATTATGTTCCAGATTCGGGCACCCTCGCCGTGACCATCGGCGGCTTTACATCGACCGCCAATTACAGCAGTTCGTCGACTGATGCAGCTATTGCTTCCGTTCTGGCCGCAGGATTCAATCTGAATGGCTCACCTGTCAGAGCGGTTGCCAGCGGAAATTCATTCACAGTGACAGCCATCGCGACGGGAACTTCCAGCAATTACCCGATCACCATTTCGAATGGGGATTTCACTGTCTCCGACCCAAATAATGCGTTGACAGGCGGCACAAATGGTTCCACGGTCTATGACGCCGGAACCGTCACGGCCACCATCACCAACAATTCCGTGTCGCCTGCCGTGACGTACACGACATCGGCAGTTTCCTGGGGCCAGGGAAGCACGACGAGCACGCTGGCAAGCAGCCTTGCCTCAGCCATCAACTCCGCCGCCGGCACGATCGTGACGGCGACAGCCAACGGCGGTTCAGTTCAACTCACGAGCACGGCTACTGGTTCCACAACGAATTACTCAGTGTCCGCGTCCGTGAACGATACCCAGAAGGCTTCGTATCCTTCGCTCTTCCCATCGGCAAGTTTCCAGGCCAGCCCGAACAGCATGACGGGCGGGACGAATCTCACCTCGTCGTATGGGACGGTTTACAGCTATGCAGTGCCTGCGGGCGGCTACGCGAAGAATGGCAAGCTGCTCAGCTACACCGACTCCACGGTCATGGGAACCTGGAACTTCAGCTACGACACGCTCGGTCGGCTTGCGTCCGCATCGAGCACACCGGCATCCGGTCAGCCCGCGAATCCGTATCCGAACTTCTGCTGGAGCTACGACAGCTTCGGCAATCGGACCACCCAGATGACGGCCAGCGTAACATTTGCAAGCACGCAAGGTGGAGCCAACGGCTGTTCGACCACCGGCTCGCTGGGCCAGAATGTCTGGGCACAGTACAATGGCACCGTCAACGGAACGAACAACAATCAATTGTCGGCCACCAGCCTCAATCCGAATCAGGGTCAGTCGAGTGGATACGATCAGGCCGGCAACATCCTCTACGACGGCGCGAACAAGTATCTTTACGATGGTGAGGGACGCCAGTGCGCGGTGGAGACGGGTGGCAATGGCGGCTCTGTGACGGGCTATCTCTATAATGCGGAAGGTTTGCGAGTCATCAAAGGCTCGATGAGCAGCTTTGTCTGTCCGAATTCGGCAGCATCATTTACTAAGATCACCGCGCAATATCTGCTCGACCAGGGCGGCAATCAGGTGACGGAACTGGACGGCTCGGCCAATTGGGTCCACACGAATGTCGGGGGAGGCGATGCGACGTACACGGCCCCCACTCAGACCAATCCGGGCGGTCTGCACTTCCATCTCATGGATCCGCTAGGCACACGGCGTGTGCAGTTGGCGGCGGGCAGCAATCTCAAAAATGGCGTATCCACGGCGGGCATGGTCGAGGAATACTGCCTGTCGGAACCCTACGGCGATGCGCTCAACTGCTACAATCCGCCTGGCGCTCCGCCCACCGCCGACGACGCCACGGAGCACCACTTCACCGGCAAGGAACGGGACACCGAATCCGGCAACGACTACTTCAAGGCGCGCTACTTTGCGTCTACGATGGGTAGGTTCATGTCGCCCGACTGGAGCGCCAAGGTTGAGCCGGTACCCTATTCCAAACTGGGCGATCCTCAGACGTTGAACTTATATGCCTACGTCAGGAACAATCCAATGGGCGTGGCGGACGCTGACGGACACCAGTTTCCCAGTTCCCTGTTTCAAGTTGGTGAGAGTGACGTAGTAGAGTGCGCGGCTGGCGTAGCTGCAAAGTGTCAGCCCCCTCCGAAGCCACATACTGAAACGACGGTTGTTGTTTCAGCCAAAACCCACTGGTGGAACAAGATCGGAAATTTCTTCAGCTCACTAGGCGCGGTCTTTTCGCGATCATTTGGAAGCTTCGGGGGAGCCCGTGCAGGCAAGACGTTTACGCGTGGTGGTAGGCAAGACGTTGTCAATGATAATGCTGCAAAAAATGGTGGCACAAATGTATGCGAGAACTGCGGACAGCCAACGGTTCCCGCCCAACAGAGCCAATCGGGGGTCACTCCTCCAGGCAACGAAACCAATGTGGATCACATTCATCCGCGCGCACAGGGCGGTGATGGCGCTCCATCAAATGGACAAGTTCTTTGCAGAACATGTAACGGAGTCAAGTCCGACTCCCTTCCTGCGGTAAGGACCCAGGCTCCCCCAGAAGGGACGGAGGAAATCCCGGTGACAGAGACGGGAGAGATGCCATTAACGGGCACGGGCGAGCTCCCACTGACAGATGCAATTGAAATTCCGTGAGATCCTAATAGGATAGTCGAGCTCCCATGACAGACACAATTAGCCTTTCGAATACGAGGTTTGCATTGAAAACAGGATTGTTCCACGACTTTCCGCGCACTGACATAAATCGCGTGAAAGTTCGTTTTGAACTCACTCAAGATGCTGATGGCTATCCACCGGCAACATCGGAGAATCTTTGGGCTATTGATCTTGGTAGCGGTAGATATTCAGATCGACAATATCCCATTCTTTGTGATAGGAGTGAGCTGCTTTGACATCGTTAGTGCAACGAGAAACTCCGACGGCTTACTTTGCTGCAATGGTTTGTTAGAAGAAAATGGGCACTCGACGGTTAGGGTAATTCTGTCGGACAGATCAGGAGCCGGATCGATTGAGACCCGTGCGAAGGAACTGCGGAGTGCTTTAAAGGCTCAGGGATGTTCAACCGAACAAAGTCATATTCCTCGTCTTATTGCGCTAGATGTGCCTCCCGAAGTAGATTTTCAAGGTATTCGTTCGTTTCTTCAGGCAGGGTCAGAAGAGGGTCAATGGGATTATGAAGAAGCGACGATAGCTCATGCTCAAAGCTAAACAGCAGAGCCACTTCTCAGGGTGGCCTCGTAGCATCTGGGCCTCCGTACGATTTTTCTCTACGTGGGCAAAATCGATGAGGAACGCAAGGTTCGGTTGGGTTCTCCTATGTTCATTAATCGTCGCATCAAGCTGCCGCGCGCCCTCGCGAGATTGGAACGGCACCTGGAAATTAAACCCCAATAAAAGCAGCTTTCAAGGCCAGATCCTTACGATTTCGATTATGCCGGGCGGAGAGTATCGCTTTGATGAGAATTCGCGCCATACCCTTCGCTGCGATGGAAAGGATCGAGCAATAGGGAACCGTCGCACACTGGCCTGTGTAGAAAGGGGCGTTACAGTATTAGACGTAACCCAAAGAGAAAATGGAGTGGAGACGAGGGCTACTCATGATGAGCTTTCGCCTGACGGAAAAGTTTTTACGACGACGGTAACTGAGTATCGACCGAATGAACCGGTTATTAGCTCCCAGTTCACTTTCACGCGATTGTCAGGGTCCAACGGCTTTGCAGGTCAATGGCGGGATACGAGCTACCTTCAGCAGCATGCCAATATGATTCTGAAACTCGACAAGAAAGCGCTGCATATCAATTATCCGACCGCGGGCCAGCAAATCGATGCTCCACTTGATGGAGTCGACGCGCCCATACGCGGGTTTCATGTTCTAGAGGGGAGCACCCATGCTGTGCGGCCTGCTGGCAGACGCGAGTTTCAAACTGTAACGAAGCGCCAAGGTAACGTTTTCAGTCAAGGCACCCTCGAGTTGAGCAACGACGGAAGGACCATCACTGATTCGTGGTGGAATTCAGATAAACTGGCTGCCAAGTCTACTCTTGTTTACGAGAAACAGTAGCGGCAGACGAGTCATCTCCGGGGCTGGGTCTGCTCGTTGTTACGCTCGCGACAACCGATCATAAGCAAACCCGGTGGAGTAATGGTTAAATCAAATCGAAATCAGCATACAAGAAAACGTCTCACCGGCAGAGTCCTCTTTTGCGCGCTCGTATTAGGTGCCATTCCGATGGCCATCGGCGCGCACCCTGCACACGACAACAGTCGATCGCTCAATCCCAAACGCTACTCGATCCCATTGAGTTTTGAAGAGAACCGCGGACAGGCCGATTCTAGCATTGGATTCGTGGCCCGGGCAGCCAACTTTTCTGTCGCGTTTCGGAAGAACGAAGCAGATCTACTATTTGCCCGGCAAACGACGAGCCGTGGCGGCACTTTGCGACAGATTGCGACCCATCGTCCCGTACCGGTTTCAGCCAGTTTATTGCGCATGAGGCTCCTCAACGCCAATCCGTCGTCCCGCATCGAAGGAGCGGAACCACTGCCGGGCACAGCCAACTATTTCGTCGGTAACAATCCAGCCAACTGGTGCACTTCGATTCCCACCTATGGTCGGGTGCGGTATGCACAGGTTTATCCCGGCATCGATCTGGAGTATTACGGAGCGCAGCAGCGCCTTGAGTTTGATTTCAAATTGGCCCCTGGGTCCGATCCTGCAGCTATTCGCTTTCGCCTCGAAGGCGCGCGCAAGCTCATGCTCGGCCGGCAAGGCAATCTGATCGCAGTGACCAGCGGCGGGCCTATTGTCTTTCACGCACCCGTGACCTACCAACCGGATAACAAAGGCAACACTTTCCCGGTTCATGGTTTCTTCAAAATCTCGTCCGGCCGCACGGTGAGTTTCGCCCTCGGAAAATACGACCACACAAGACCTCTGATCGTTGACCCGATATTGAATTATTCGACTCTACTTGCGCCGGTCAGCTCAAATAATCCTGTTGCTATCGCAGTCGACAATACCGGAAACATTTATGTTACAGGGACCGCAGCGTCTGGATTCCCGACCACTGCCGGGGCTTTTCAGACCACGGTTCTGAGCGACAAGTTGAGCTTTTATCCCTTTGTAGCCAAGCTCAATAGCACGGGCACCGCGCTCCTCTATAGCACCTACATCATGGGCACCGGCGGCGATTGGCCGAGCTCCATTGCTATCGATACAAGCGGAAACGCATATATAGCCGGAACCACTACTTCAACCGATTTCCCGGTCACTCCGGGCGCATTTCAAACAACCGATCCTACAAAGAACTACCCCTATGGGACAGAGATCGGCTCCGGCTTTGTCACCGAGTTGAACAGCACAGGGACCGGACTGATCTATTCCACCTACCTGGGCGGAAGCCAACTGGACGTGATCCAGGCACTGGCGGTCGATGGGTCAGGCAGCGCCTACGTGACCGGAAATACCGGGGATTTAGACTTTCCGACGACTGCGGGAGCCTTCCAGTCGACCGGCAGGCAGACAAACACCTACAACGAAAGCGGCTTTGTAACCAAGCTCAACCCTGCGGGGACGGCGCTCGTCTATTCCACCTATCTCTCCGGCGGAAATGGAGACTGGCCAGCAGCCATTGCACTCGACACAACTGATGAAGCGTACGTTACGGGTTGGACGTCTTCTTCAGCCTTTCCCATCACACCCAATGCGATTCAGAAGTCACTCAAAAGCACTTCAGGCGGGTTTGTAACGAAGCTGAAGAGCGACGGTAGCGGGCTGGTGTACTCTACGTTCCTGGCCGACATTCTTTCGGCCATCGCAGTGGACGCGAACGGCAATGCCTATGTTGCGGGGGAGGGTGGCGCACTCGATTTCCCAGTGACGCCCGGTGCTCTCGATCAGACGAATGGATCTTTTATCGTTTCAAAGCTCAACAGCTCAGGAACCGCGCTGATTTACTCTGCGTTGTTTGGTGGATCAAGCGGGGTGGACAGCTATCTAGACGCGCTTGCGCTCGACTCGCAGGGAGACGTGATCGTCGGTGGCTGTACGAGCTCAATAGATTATCCGGTGACACCTGGGGCTCTTGAGACGCAGAACCTCGCCTCGTTGTACTCCGGACAGTTCGGCGGCTTCCTGACCAAAATCGATCCAGCCGGCGCCACGATTCTGTACTCAACCTATTTCGGCGGAACCGGTGCCCAAAGCCCGATCACGAATGGGGACTGCCCCGGCCGAATCGCGGTTGATGCGCTCGGTAACGTATATGTCGCCGGAGGAGCCGTATCGCCGGATTTTCAGACGACACCGGGAGTTGTTGGGCCGAGCGCGAGCTGGGGTGGAGATTTCATAGCCGAGTTCAACGCAAGCGAGATGAAGTCCCTTCCACTCACATCGATAGGCATCACGTCGAGCGCTCCATCGGTGGAGTATGGGCAGCCGGTGACCTTCACGGCGGCGGTGCAGCCTACATCAGGACAAACGCCGACAGGAATCGTCGGCTTCAGCTTCTACGGACAGCAGCCCGCCGATGGAGTCGACGGTAATGGCGAAGGATTCGGCTCCTGGACTTGGGCGTCTCTCGACCCGACTGGAACAGCGACATACATGCTCAACACCGGGAATCTCACCCTCGATCAGATCCAGTTCAACGTGCAGTATTTGGGCGATGCGAATAACGCCCCCAGTCGCACATCCGGCGCAGAGACGCTGACACTGATTCCAACAACGACCACCTTAACCTCAAGTCAGAATCCGGCACTTTACGGAGCCCCTGTCGCGCTTACTGCGACAGTTCTGGACAATACAGGAAAGCCAGCGAAGGGCACTATCTTAATGGAATATAGTGCGATAGGCTTGGACGCCAATGGCCAAGCCTCGTGGACAAATGGTTCAGGATACCTCCTGCCGGCCGGCAATGACAGGGTGTCGGCAGAGTTCGATCCTGTGGTTGGGTACGCCTCGTCGTCGGCAACACTATCGCAAACTATGACGCCGCTCGGGATAACGCCGGCACCCGTTTTCAATCTGTCATCTGGCACATATAACTCCATCCAGCATGTAGGCATTAGCGACTCAGACCTTGCGGCGATGATTTACTACACCACCGACGGAAGCACGCCCGTTGCCGGCAGCTCGATCCCCTTTACCCCAGGATTAGACATCTACGTCAACTCCAGCGAGACAGTCCAGGCGATCGCCGTCGCGCCCGGTTACTCACCGAGTACCGTGGCTTCCGCAACTTATACGATTGTGTTTCCCCCTCCGAATTTCTCCTTAAGCGGCAGCTCAATCAGCTTCGCGCAAGGGGACACAAGCAACAACGCATCTGGCATTGTTGTCACCCCGATCGACGGATTTACCGGTACGGTTACACTAAGTGCTTCAGTGACCAATAGCCCGTCCGGCGCAGTTGACCTGCCTACGCTCAGCTTCGGTTCGACAAACCCTGTCAACGTTACGAGCACGAATGTCGGCAGAGCGATTCTGACGATTTCGACCACTGCACCTTCGACCGGCTCTTCGGCGCAGGTTCGCCCATCTCGACTCCTCTGGCTTGCTAAGGATGGAGTGACACTGGCATTCTGCCTAGTCTTCGGCGTGTCAACCAAACGCAGGAGATGGCGCTCGTTGCTGTGGCCCTTGTCGCTTCTCGTCGTTCTGTTAGCCAGCGTGCAGGCATGCGGGGGCATTGGAGGAGGGGGCCAGCGCAACCCTGGTACGACACAGGGAAACTACACCATTAAGATCACAGGCACTTCTGCTGCGTTGCAACAAACCACGACCATAGCGATCATCGTGGACTACGCGGATTGATCGCGATCGGCCTTTACAGCGAGCAGGCGCAAAGAGACAGACGGTGTACTGGTGGATCAATCCCCCGCAACAAATCGGAAGAAGCCGAACCAACACGGGCTTATGTTTTCTAGAGCCATCAACAGCAAGTGAGGCCCCATGCCATTAGTTGCCAACGTCAATGGCAAGCGACAGATCGCCTCGCTTCTCGACGCTTCGGACTGGGAAGAGATTCGCGCCCAAAAACCAGCGATCGAGTTGTGTTGCTGCAGAACGCGCGGTTTCATGCGCATCAGCAAGCTAGGGACTCAGCATTTCGTGCATTCCCGGCGCCCGGAATCGTGTACCACGGCACCCGAAAGCGCCGAACACCTATTTTTAAAGGACCTCATTCTCCGATCTGTCAAACATGCCGGCTGGGATGCTGACGTTGAAGTATGTGATCCGGACGGCCGATGGCGCGCAGATGTACTGGCAAGCAGGGGGAACTTGCGGATCGCGTTTGAAGTGCAATTGTCGACGATCCCATTTTCCGAGTTGACCGCCAGGCAGCAGGCTTACGCGGATAGCTTCGTACGTGGCTGCTGGTTCTACGGCTACGGCGCAGTCAACCCTCCGCCGCCTATACAGACGGACATTCCTGTATTTCCGCTTGGCTTTAGCGGTGTGAACCCCTTTCCAGCATTTAGAACGGGGCAGCCGCCTGATTGCGTCAGCATTGGCAATCAGGAACTGCAGCTAACAGAAGGCGTACGGGCTCTTTTGCAGCATCAGTTCAGACGATGCTCGAAGCAACGGGTGACCACGGCTGAAGGAATCACAATCTTTCGATTCCACGAATGCTGGGCCTGCCAGAGGGATTTCGACGTATTCTGTCCAACGGAATGCTCCACGCTATGCAATGACCATCTGCCGATTTGTGATTGGATGGCGAGGCCACTAAAAGATGCAGGCGCTCCCTGGATTGTTAGGAAGGTACAGCAATACGTCTGGGCGCATCAGGAACTAAATCTGATGGTCAGCTATCCCGGCTGGTACTGGGCGCAAAGCTCCAGGTGCAATCATTTCACCTTTTGCTGCTTTCATTGCGGGACGCTGAACGCTAGCGACATCTTCGAGCAGTTGCTACGAGATAATGAGTGCGTACAGAACTCCGAATATTGCCTACAGCCCATCGTCACGATTCCGCTAAGAACGAAGCGCGAGATCATTGACGCTCCGCACTGGTGCTATTCGGAAATACATCGTTTCTGTTCAGAACCCGATCAGCAAAACCAGACTTGACGACACCTCATCGAGGAAACGATCAGTCGTCGTCCGAAGCCGACGGCTGATCGTTTCCGATCGTAGCCCTTTGCAAAATCCTGCTCGCCTGTCCGGCCCACCATCCTGTTATAGCTTCGACTATAGGTTGCATTGGCCGCAGCATTCATTTAGGGGTGTATGGTTGTGGCAGAACCGGGAGCATTGGAGAGCGCAATTGCCAGTTGATGCGCTCCGCTGAGATCAAGGTGAGCGCTCACGTACGAACGGATGCGGAGTTCCACGGGTAATGTCCAATCCCATTTTTCCCGGATTGCCTGTTCTGGTTTAATGTGAAGATCGTCTGGGATGAGAGTTGTTCCAGGCCCTATTTCACCAAGTAGATTGACGAGTTGCTGCTGATCCGTGGAAAAGACACGAATTGCTGCACCTTCGTTTGAAGCATGCATTCCTCGGGCGGTCAGTAACAGAGCGAGTGCATCGTGTACGCTATCTCCCTGCCACCCTAATAAGACAATGCTGCTGCCTTCGACAAACCATTGTCGCCGATCTAAGCCCGCAGCAGTGAACCATTGGCGGGCCTCATTCAGAAATTCGGCAGCTTTCGAGTCGAGAAACGGCACTGGATCCTGTCCGGTAAGAACCTGCCTCATTTCTTGACGCACGCGATTGTGGACCGCGCCGGCAGTCCCATCGAATGAAGGTGGGGCGCCTCCTCGATCTCGCACAACGAATATCATCTTACCCCGCTGATCGATCTCATAAACCTTCCAGCGGCGCCCAGCAAAGATAATCCGCTGTCCTGTCGTAAGCGGACGCTCGATCGGAAGTGAGCCCAGGAGCTGGCCTTCCGCAACGATGCGGAATTCCTCCCCTGAAGTGAAGGCACTATAAAAGTCGAAATGATTGATAAGCTTTTCTCCGACTAGCCCCGGCAAAAGAGTTCCACCATGGTCCTGCGTTATAAGATCGTGCGTTCCCATCGTTCGGAGAAGTTCAGTGAAGTCGGCTGCCTCTATCCCACGAAAGACTCCGCTCTTCACGAGTGCGATCCAAAGCTCGGCTGCATTGGTGCCGCCCTTCTGGGCAATCACTGAAAGTATCTGCTGGACAAGCGTCGACACGTGCAATGCTTCAGGAGAGGGCGGCTCTACCCATCTATCACGTATCAGCAGCCGTATCATTGCGATTGTCTGTACGAGACCCTCACGAATCCGGTCCGAAAATCCTGAATTTCGCGTCAATTCTCGTTCCACCACCATGCAGCGCAGGATGGCCGGTTCGCCGGCCCGTCGTCCGGAACGACCGAGGCGTTGCCGAAGGCTGGCAACTGACGGAGGTGGTCCAATCTGGGCGACGCTGCGGATGCTACCAATATCGATGCCTAGTTCAAGCGTGGTAGTGCAAACTGCGCTGGCAGATCTTTCACCATTCTTGAGCGCCGCTTCCGATTCCTCTCGAATCTCGCGGGACAGGCTTCCATGATGCGGCCAAAACTCGTTGGGAACGCCTTCCCGCTCACAGCGTCGCCGAAGCTGGTCGGCGTAGAATTCGACTTTAGAGCGGCTATTGGGGAAAATCAGATTGTTGCTGCCCCTCAGATGGCTGAAAAGGTAGTCTGCAATTGCAAACTGAGCAGAGTCTCGTTGAGCCCCGTCCTCATCTTCGGTAGACTGCTCCGGCGCCTCCGAATCATCGTTTCTTGGTTCCTGATGGACGCGGAAGCTGTCGCTGAAGCCTTTCAACGTGAGCTTCAGTTCATATCCTTCATTCCCGGCATCGATAGTCTCGACACTGCTTGCGAAGCCGGGGCGGAGGTATTCTGCGGCAAGAGACTTGTCCCCGAGGGTTGCCGATAGACCAATTCGCGGGATTTTACGCTCCGCTGCTACTTCGAGACGATGCAGTAGAGATTGCACCTGTTTACCGCGTTCCGTTCCGATGAACGAATGTATTTCGTCGATTACTATGCTCTGCGCCGCTTTTGCAAATGCTGGGATTACAGTCCCCTTCGTCACGAATATTGCTTCCAGCGATTCAGGCGTAATGATCAAGACGCCCGATAGTCCTTTGAGGAATTTCTGCTTTCGTGAAGCTGAGATATCGCCGTGCCAGCCAAGCACCGGCAAATCCAGAAGCTCACATAATGCTCGCAGTCTTTGAGTCTGATCGTTAATGAGGGCTTTGAGCGGACTGATGGAAAGGACGTAACCGGGAGCGGTATCGGACTTGAGCAAGCGCGTAAGCAGAGGAAAGAAAGCAGCCTCGGTCTTTCCTGCCGATGTGGCCGCGGCAAGAATCACATCAGTCGTGCCGGAAAGGAGCAGTGGGATTGCACGCTCCTGCACTGCACGTAGGCTGGTCCACCCTTGAGACCATATCCAATGCTGAATGCGCTCATCGAGAAGCACAAATGAGGCCGTCTCAGAGCTTGAACGTGGTGAACTCATCATCCGGTTCGATCGCCTTATCTGCTTCGCCACCCGTGTCCTGCTGGACACTGAGACCTTCAATGAGGCTAGTCCACTGCACTTGCGGGTTCTGGTCCAGAATCGTCAATAGATCGATGAAGGACGTGATTGTGGTTCTCGGCGTGCGAAAGTAATTATCGCCGAGACGCCGATTGCAATGTTGCATGAATGCCGGGATGGCCTCATCTGGCAAGAGATACTTCTCTGGATCTCCCGCCGCGTAGACATAACGCAGTTTTTCGAGCAGTATTTGGAAATCCTCGGGGGTCAAGGCTGCTAGTCGCAAGACTGGACCAGAGAAGTCGGCCAAACCATCTCGTGCAAAGGTATTTTGGCCGAGCCGAGATTGCAGTGCAGGATAGCTATAGAGGCCGCGCCGAGTATCGAACAGGAATTCCGGCGTTCCCCCAAAAATGAAGCCTAGTCCCTCCGAAGATCCCTGCAATGAGTCATTCAGGATTCGAAGTATCTGCTCGTAATTGGAGGTGCGGGCCTGAGTGTTGGCGAGCTTATAGAGGTTTACCATTTCGTCCAAGCAGACGAAGACTCCGCTATAGCCGGCGAGCCTCACAAACCGCGCCAACAACTTCAACTGGTCATAGATTGATGCATCGTCAATAATCGTACGTACACCCAGAGCTGCGCGGGCATCTGTTTTGGTAGAGAACTCGCCGCGCATCCAGCGAACCGCGTCGCTGCACAATTTCTCGTTGTTCTCCTCGAATCCCCGCCAATACGCCAATACGACGTCTGCGAAGTCATATCCATTCACGATTTCGACCAGTTGCTGAGTATTCTGACGAATGATCTGGTCCGTCGAGACTCCGGTCTGCTCGCTTTCAGATTTTGCCTGAGCGATGAATTTCTCAAGGATGCCCGGCAGAGCGCCACCTTCCGGCTTCGTGCGAGTGGCCATATTCCTGGTCAGTTCCGCGTATAGGGAGCGAGCCTGCCCTCCAGAGGCGTGGAGCCTCCGGTCGGGATTAAGATCGCAATTCATCGTGACGAGTTTCTTCTCCAGAGCAATCGAGCGTACCAGGTTGAGAAAAAATGTCTTCCCGGCGCCATATTCGCCAATTACCAGGCGAAATGCAGAGCCGCCATCGACGATGCGATCAATATCTTCCATCAGGGCGCGTAGCTCGCATACCCGGCCAACTTGAATAAGATGCTGGCCTATGCGAGGTACTACGCCCGCCCGAAGAGATTGGAGGACGGCATCGCGCTCACGAGGTCGAATCAGGACCATTACTTCGCAGTCTCCAAGATGCTCTGTTGTACGTAAACTGGATCATCCCCCTCTGTAATCGCTTCGCCGACCAGTTCAAAGGAGGCCTCGTTGATCCGCTCTAAAGCTCCATTCAGCATAATCTGTGACTGCGCCGCCAAGCTCTGCAATTCTTGTCTCGTCCATGAAGGCTTACGGAGGAGATCTGCCAGGAATCGCTGATACTTAGAATCGAGGCCGGGCAACAATATATCGTCCGAAACGGGCGATGGAGGCGAATCTGGGCTAGTCGCATCGGGTTCCGATGAACACTCAGGTTCCCCCTCGACAAATACCTCTGCCAGTAGAGCGCTTACCTGATCGGTTTCCTGCCGCAACGTAGCCAACCGCGCGGCATCCACCGTATAGGCGGACGTGCCGGAAGGCATGGATGTTCTCTGTGCGTCCGGCAATTTTGCCTGCTGTGTACCCACGTGCAAGTGAGAGTAGAGAAGCTTCGGATCCAATTCCAGTGCGCGATATATCTGTTCCAAGAGTCTCACTTCGGCGGCCGCAATGTTACCGTCCGCGGCTGCCAATGAACACAGGGCGCCCGCTAGTTGTGCTCGGCCGTCAGGTGTCAGATTCGCAAGGTGCGATTTCAAGCTCGCGAGAGAAACTCCCTTCCGAATCTGAAGACGATATTGCGCGCGTAATCGAGTACGGAGGTCGTTGTGAAGGTGCTCCCAAGATGCAACCATTCCCTCGACGGCAGAAGCCTCATCTTCAGTCGCATGACCGTCGGCGAGGGCGACACACGCAGAGAGTGAAATGATCAGCGACGCTTTCTTGTAGTCAGTCGTGGTTCTGTCCACGGCGAATTGCGAAGTCAACGGGAAAACCGTCACCGGATCGGCTGATTTCGGCCGACGTGCTCCGGCTAAAATGTCGGGTTCAAAGCCAACGAGAGCACGGTTCAGATTTGTTGCAATCTCCGACAGTCTTGCCGAACCTGGATCTCCGACATACCCAAGCTCGCGCAGCAGCACCTCAAGCAATATTGGCTGGACGGGTTCGACAAACGAATTGAGAAACTGCTGCCAGCGATCTGTGGCTGTAGAAGGCCAAAGATGAAGAGGAAGATTCAAATACGCTTCGAACGTGCCTGACTTGGCAGGGTACCGCCGAAGATATCGGCTATACACGTCGATTTTTGCGGTCGCCTCTTCGACCAAGTTCTTAAGGACCTGTTGCGGATTACTGACAGCAGCGACATCGGGAATCCCTGAGAGCTCGTGTCGGATTTCCCGCCCAAACTGCATCGGCCAACCTGGTTGATAGGTCAATTTCAGCTTTGTCTTGTTTGCGGGTATGACCAGTCCGTCGCCAAATTTGTCCCTGTAGACATCTGCAAATGCCGCCTCAAATTCCTGAGTGCACCGTAACGCGGGTGTTCGGAGGTAGATCGTGGGTTCGACGTAGGCCCAACGCAGAGCCCATTCCAGTGGAATTGGTCTGCTGTCCTTCATGAACCATCCGATGCCGTAACGAACGATGAACGGCAATTCCCACGTTCTCACCCATTCTTTCGGCAACTCTGGAAGAGGCGTTTTATCGAGGGCGCAGGCCACCGCGAAATCCGAAAGGCGGAGGCAGCACTGGGTAACACTGCCTGGCTTGTCCTTAAACAGGTCTCCGACGCGGTTAACTTCCAGGAGAAGTTGTTGTTGTTCAGTTCCGGATGGATCTGACGCTCTGCCTTGGAGGAGGTCGATCAGGCGGCGCTCAATCCCGTAGAAGTACAGCATCCCAAATCCAGACTCCGATGGCGATCGAGCCCCGTCTGCAAGCCACGCAAGATAGAGCGACCGTCGCTCTGGGCTGAGGTATGAATAGTTTGAACAGTACCCACCTTCTTCTGCCGATGAAAGGTTGCCAGATGTTGCTGGCAGCCTTGGATTAACGGCGTAATGCTGTTCGTCATTGATGCCTTTTCCAACGTATATAAATCCGTGCACAAGATTGTGACCCTGGATCTGGATGGCTTCTTCTTTCTTCAGCCATCGCAAATCCGAGAGTTCGACAGGACGAGGTGGGGATGGCAGCGCAAATTCTGTGACTGCGCTACTTGAAGTAGAACCGACAGAGACGGAAAACAGAATTTCAGGCTGTCTGGGTGTAACCGCGGGCGGGTTAGAGCTGCTCGGGCGTACCGGGGTTTGACGCGGCGGAGTATTATTCGCTGCCCCAAGCCGGTTCGCCAAATAGGAATCATAAAACGTTCGCTCGTCGTTGAAATCTTTGGTGATGGACTCGACCGGGATACGGTTGGCGCAGATTGCTTTGCATTCAGCCAACAACTGTGAAAGTACCTGTTTCGTTGAGCCAAGGTTTTGATCTTCCAAGGCTCTAATCAGAGAGCTACCTTGCTCCAGGCTGCGGCGAATGGTTGCGTTGGAACCGAATTTCCACAGCCAATGAGCAAAAGTAGATTTAGCCAG
The DNA here is from genome assembly GCA_963745965.1 of uncultured Acidobacteriota bacterium. Classification (GTDB taxonomy): domain Bacteria; phylum Acidobacteriota; class Terriglobia; order Terriglobales; family Acidobacteriaceae; genus Telmatobacter. The sequence goes on along the minus strand of CAVUZC010000012.1, from coordinate 390,838 downwards.
AATTGCATCCCGAGTGCATTGATGCGATCTGACGGTTACTGCGAACGCGGTAGCCTGCTCGGCAATATGGACTTGAAACCAGCGTTGGCGATAGAGCGCCTGCATCAGTTGACGCTCTATATCTTCTGAAAATGGCAGAGAGGGATTAGGGATTGGGACAGCTTTCGCAGCGGCGGTCGCTGCCGCAACTGACTGAACGATAGCAAATGCCGACTTTGGCCCCACACCTCTTACCTGCGAAACGCGGTATTCGTTCCATCCCTGCAAGTCGAAGACTGTACGGACCCCAACGTCCTTGAGAGCCTGCAACCGCATTCCGGTTGCGTACTTCTTCAACTCGTCGACAGGGATCGCTTGGAGGCGGATCGTGTGAATTCGCTGAATATATTGGCTCGTCAGCAGGTCGATCTCGCTTTGAAGGCTCTGATGCAGACGTTGAATCTCTGAATCCAGTTCCTCAAACGGTGACAAAACTTCAGCTATCCGCGCTTTAACCTTCGCGGCGGGCGAGAACCGGTAGGCAAGAGAAACTCCTGCTGTTGCCAGCAGGAAAGCGACCAAGAGTCCCAGCATAGGTCGATTTTCCTGTGTTTGACCATATCATGTACGCCCGCGACTATAAATCACCCGTTCCAAGCGACAACGCATCCGCGATCGTCGTCACGCCCGGCGACGGTGCTACCGGTGAGACCAGCGCCGGGGTTGGAGTGAGCCTATTCCTCGACGTTGTGGGCGATGTTCAGCGCCTCAATCTGGCGGAGGAGTTGGCCGCGTTCGGGGTTGTCGGCGTCGAGTTGGTCAAATTGGTCGCAGAGTGCGTCCAGCTTGAGGCGGATACGATCACGGCAAATCCGGTAGGGGTTGAAGTGCTTTTTCATGGAAATATCCTCGGTGAGGGCTGCCCACACTCAAGGAATGAAAAAACAGTTCTTCGTTCACACCTGCGATGTTGGAACCAAGACACCGTCCCTAAGCCTAGCGGCTTAGCGGGGCCGTATTGCCGCCCGTCCTCGAATCACAATCGAACAACGGCCCGGACGCTGTGCAGCCCTGTGCAGCATCTGTTCAAGCCGGATAGGTCATCGTCCGGGGCCGGATCGGAGCGACGGTGTTGTTCTCCGGAAATGTGTCGATGGTAGTGAGCAGGGTTATTTGCTTGCAGCGCGACAGTCCTTCGATCTGTTCCATGCGGCGCAGGAACTTCCGGCTGGGCTTGGGGCAGGCTCGACAGACACCCTAGCTTGCGTGTAGACATTCTGGTTGAAATCAAGGCGCGTCCGAGTTGACCAACCACGAGCTTCCCCTCGACGCCAAAGTCATTCAGTACAGTCACGGTACACTCGTCAGCTTGGAGCAACTTCGACAAATTGCCCTAAACTACGGTCGGTGAGTTACTTAAGCTTCCGCTCGGTTACGGTACGATATTTATTATTATCAAAGACTTACGGTGTTGGAGTAGAACTCGTAATTCCTATTTTTTATTAGGTCTGCTACACTCAAACACTAATGATTATTGGGGAGCCTTCGTCTTGCGCCTCTCATTTAAGGGCGGCAATGAAGGTCGAAGCGCAAACAAACCGCAGTCAGCAAAAACTCTGCTCTATTCTGCACAGACGTCAGTCGTGGGCGTAAAATCTTAGACGCACAGATCATTTGCGAGTCGGCTGCACGCCCGACAATAATAGAATTCTGTCCCACTTCGGCTCGATAGGAGCTGCGGCTGATAGCAGGCCAAGGGCAATACCGACCGCTCCCGACAGAAAGGACGCATCAGGTTGTTCGTGTGGAATTGACTCCAGAAGCCAAGCGTAGTATCCGGCCACACCGACATTAGGTTTTCGAAGTGTTAGGCCCTTACGGTACCAAGCAATCGCGGCGTCTCTATACACCTCCTCCTGAAACGCGTGGTAAGCACGGTTAAAAAGATGCGCGTTACCAAACGCGCCGTGACATAGTGGCGCATCATAAGCATTCAACGTCCCCTGACGGAGGATTGACCTTGCCCGCGCAAAACGTATCCCTTAGCAAGCTGTTCTAATGCGAAAGGGTAGCGAAGATGACGAAGGCAACGCGGGGACGTTACACGCTGGAGTTCAAGCAAGAGGCGGTTCGGCTAGTGGAGTCGGGCCAGAGTCAGGCAGCGGTAGCTCGCAGTCTGGGCGTGGTTGAACAGACGTTAGGCAACTGGGTCAGGGAGCATCGAGCCGGGACCTTGAAGGGTGCCAGCGGCAAGCCTCAGGTGACTGCCGAGCAAATGGAGAACAGCCGCTTACGGGCAGAATTGGCGCGGGTAACGATGGAGCGCGACATCCTGGGAAAAGCCACGGCGTATTTTGCGAAGTGCCAGAAATGAAGTACGCCTTTATTCATCGCCACAAGCGAGTCTGGCCGATCTCGGTTCAGTGCCGGGTTCTGCTGGTGAGTGTCTCTGGCTACCATGAACATCTGGCGCGGCGGGTCCATATTGCTCAGCGTCGTCACCTCAGCGACGAAGCGCTTCTGGTTCACATCAGCGCCGTTTACGCGGAGAATCGCGGTGCGTATGGGTGGCCGCGGATCTGGCGTCAACTGCGGGCGCAGGGCATTCGCGTGGGTAAACTGCGGGTGCAACGGCTGATGCAGAAGCATGGCATTCAGGCGCGCGGCAAGCGAAAGTTCCGCGTTGCCACCACCGACAGCAAGCACGGTCTTCCGATTGCGCCCAATGTGCTTGATCGCAAGTTCACGGTGGCTGCGCCCAACCAGGCCTGGGTTGGCGATCTGACCTATATCGCGACCGAAGAAGGCTGGCTGTTTCTTGCGGTAGTGATCGATCTGTTCAGCCGCAAGGTGGTGGGCTGGTCGATGAGGCAGGACATGCAGCGCGACCTGGTGATCGATGCTCTGGAGATGGCGTGGTTCAAGCGCAATCCCGGCAAGCTGGCCGGATTGATTTTTCATAGCGATCGCGGCAGCCAATACGCCAGCGACGACTTCAGGGAGGTACTCAAAGAGCATGGCATTACGCCATCGATGAGCCGCAAGGGAAACTGCTGGGACAACGCCTGCTCGGAGACGTTGTTCGGCTCACTGAAGGTGGAACGGCTATACGGCCGGCGTTTTGAAACGATCCGGGAGGCCAAGGATGAAACCATCTCCTGGCTGCTCTGGTATAACCGAACCCGGATGCACTCGACGCTGAACTACGTCAGCCCGATGCAGTTCGAGCAAGACTGGACAGATGCTGCTGAGAAGATCGCCGCCTGAGAATACGCGGCGATCGAGGCAGGCCGTGGAAATGACGGTTTATGGAAAGCCCGGAAAACGATAACGCTGTTTTCCGCCCTTCCCACAAACCTTGGAAATCGATGAAACCGATTCCCACATTCCCACCGCCACGACGATGACGAGGATGAATTTAATCCTCAAAACACGGCCGGTTAAGAGATACGCATTCTGAGGGCAAGGTCAGATGCAGCGATCAATCAGATTCCTCGATCCGATCATCCAAAATGGATTGTGCGTTCGCTGAGCAACTAGCCGCAAGACAGAGGCTATGCCAAGATCTCCATAACACCAAGCTGTTCGTGAATCTCCGCAATCTTGTCCTGGAATGGCCCAGGCACTGTAACGACTGATGGAATCAGGTGGGCGCTGTTGAGCAAGGAGCCATTCCATAGCTCCGGCAAGGAGAGCGGAAGCCTTGTTGGTAATTTCATCGCCGAATCCATATGCAACTACCTGAGCTAGAAAACCAATCACCCCAGGGACCCCATGCGCAACCCCGAGATTGTAATAGCCGGACGGAGCTTTGTCGATCTGACTTGGTGGAACGAGAAATGCAGGCGTAAACCATGTGATGCCCAAAGGGGTGATTGTCGAAAGTCTTTCCAAGGCAGCTAGCGTTTGCTGAATACCCATTAATGCTGTCTTACGTGGCAGTCGCTCCAACCAATAAATACCCACTCCAACGTAGCCGCCTATGAGGTCATAGTTTAATCCGAGTTGGTCATCGTCCTTGAGTAAGTTCAGTAAGCGCTTGTCCAATTCGAGGAGCACATCGTCTTCATCACCGTCCTCTTGAGGAGAGCCATCTTCATCGCCGGTCAGGATTGAAACGACATGCTGCGCCATCCAGCCAAAACCAGCCAATCCTCCGTAGAGTCCAAGTTGAATTAATGGAGCAACGGAAAGGCGCTCTATGGCGAGATTAAGGTAAAGAAGACTTTTGTCATGCCAATCTGAAGTATTCGTATCCAGTCCCAAATAAGCATAGAGTAGAGCATGCTCGCACAGGCGGATAGAAGGCAGAGTCGAAAGATCCATTGCTTGCAACTCAGCGGAAATCTCGCGGATTGATTCGCGAGCTTCAGATTCAGTGTTCCCGGAAAGAATTGAACACCACATTCTTAGATCGCACTCCATTTCATATAGGCTGAAAGGACGACCTTACCCTTTACAAATCGTATGGAAAGCATTGGTTACTAGCATTATAGCAATTGTGGCGCTATGGCAAGAGTCAAGAGTCGACTGACAAGCCAGGATCTTGCTCCGGAAAAAATGACCGTCATGGGCCGACGAAGATTTGGAAGAGAGTTGTGCTGCAACGCAAAAAGTTTGCTTAACCTAGCCCTACCGGTCGCGGTCTGGCTGAAAGGCAATCGGTACGGGTAATCCGTCTGCAATATCTCCGGGCCATGCGGCCGGTCAGTATTGGCGGGGCATGAACGTGGGGGCAGCGCAGGCCCGGGCCAGCTGACTGGGAATGGTGCCTTTTGCCCGAACTGTAACGTCAAGTTCGAGTTGCGGCTGCTATTCCCCAGATGTCTCGCGTCCATGGCCCAAGCCGCAGCTGCAGTCCGGCTTCTCGTCAGCGACCGCGAATCAGTTCCCCCGCCCGCTATCGACCCTACTCCCAAGCTGAGCCTCGTCCTTCTCCTATGAACGGATTGTAGCGAAGGTTCGAAAGAGCCGGGCAATCAATTGTGCTAGAATTCCACAGACTATCCCTGAATTTCCGGGTGGAATTTGCGCCCAGTGAAAAATCGGCGCGCAATGATGCACTAGAGGGTGCAAGAGAAATCTAGTGGTCCTGCCATATAACAGACTTAGCCCGTAGTGGAGAGGCAGGCAAAGTTTGGGCTAGTGTCATATCGTTTAATGCTCATCGCCTCACAGGAAATACTGTGGTTGCCCGCAGTGTGACGGCTCCAACACAAGGAAACGAGATTTCACGTATGATTTCGAGGGCCGAATGGCAGCGATTGATCCTCTGATATTAAGTGTGAAAGCTGCGGAGAAGCTGACAAAAATCACCCTCTCCGGTTTTCGCATGAAAGAAGCGAACGCTGTCGACGAAGCAGCGCAACTGCTAAATGAGAATGAGGTTGCGGTGGTGGTTTTCGGGCCATCAGTGAAGCCACTAGAGATACACAAATTTCTACACAGCGTCGACTGGAAGGAAAGAAAAAAAAGTGCACATATTGTCCTTTACGATAAGGTCCCGCCAAGCGCATTTCAAGATCTGGTTGACAGCGATGCCATCTTCTATTTAGCCCGCGCGTCAATAATTGAGCATGAGTTGCGGGAGACAATTTTAGCTGCTGCTCGCCGATTTTCATCGCAAGAGCCGATTTCGGCTCCTATGGGCCTAACCAGGGAGGAAACCGAGAGGCTGACGGACATGTGCTTGACTCTGCTCCGGAAGGGCGATATTTCAGGATTCGTCCGAGCCGCGTCAGAGGAGTTGACGAATATACTTCAGGCAACGCAGGCGCGTTGCCTGATCTACGACCCGGAGACAGACACGCTGTGCGCTGACCGCGTGGAAGAGGGAGAAGAGGAGGCGATCAGCGCAGCGGCTGGCCTAGTGGGATATGTTGCGCGTACTGGCGAGCATGTCAGAACCCAACTTACAGTACATGATCCTCGCTATGATCCCGAGGCGGACAATCCTGGTGGGGCAATCGAGACGCACTTTATTGCGCAGCCTTTGAGCGGGGCAAATGGTGCGACCTTAGGCGTATTAACAGGGACCCGTACTGCGAATTTGAGTTCGTTTATCGAGGCGGACCAAATCCGCATCGAGGAGATGGCCAGAATTATGGCACCTCCTTTGCAGACAATGTTGTCAAATCTGCACGCGCAGGAAAATGGCAACAGGATCGAGGACGGCCATCGATATTTTTTCCGTCAGGAGGCACTAGACTACCAGGATCATACAGAACGAGAGGGGAAGCTGCTGCGCAGGATTCCTTTGTGGCTTACATGGTCACATTTAATGATCGTCTTATCGCTAATTATCGGCCTTGCCTATGTGGTATTTGCAAAAGTAAACGAGATTACGAGTGGTCCAGCAGTCATTCAGGTAACGAACAAGATCAATATCCAATCGCTCAGCGGGGGAGTAGTTGAAAGTGTGTTTGTGCAACCCGGCGACTTGACCACTAAGGACGAACTTCTGGCCAAGTTGCAGGGCACTCCGGGCGACGACCTCCTCGCAAGAATACGCGAAGAGGTTCGAGCTCCTGCTGATGGAACTGTCTTCGGTACCTACATACGAACTGGGCAGATGGTAAGCGCAGGCGATAGGGTGTTGAGCTTACGCGGGGAGGCCTCGCGAAATGAGGTTGTTGCCTTGCTCCCGGGATCATATGCACCTCAAATTCACGCGGGTATGCCTCTAATATTGAAGGTAGACGGTTATCCCCAATCGCGCGAGGAATTGACAATTGAGAATGTGGCTACGGACGTCATCGGGCCGGAGAATGCGGACCTTTATGTGGGTAAAGAAATTTCACAAACCTTGTCATTAAAAGGCCCAATATTGATTGTGCGCTGCGCATTGCCGGAAGTAACATTTGACACGTTTGAATCGTTAAACGAGAAATTTCGCTATCATGACGGGATGGTGGCACGAGCGGAGGTAAGTGTACGTAAGGAGTCGCTAATTATCGCATTGGTTCCGGGGATAAAACAAGTTCACGACGAGCCGCGTATTTACCTTGGATCCTGGCGTGGGAGTCGATAAGAGGGGTAGGAGGCGATCATGAGCTCAAACGTGGAGACTAAGGTGAAACGGGTCTTGAGCCGCTTAGTCACGTTTCGTTTACGAAAGCGCATCGTGCCCGTGAGACAACTCGCCGCGACGGACTGCGGGCCGGCAGCCCTAGCCATGGTGTTAGGTTACTTCGGTAAGAGAATAGCACTGGCTGAGATACGCAAGATCCTGAACCCTGGGAGGGATGGAGCGGACGCGCTTGCAATCATGCGGGCAGCACGCCATTACGGGTTGCGCGGGCGGGGTGTACGACTGGAGGTGCGGGATTTATATCAATTGCCGAAGGCCTCTATTCTCTATTGGCGCTTTCGGCACTTTGTCGTCTTCGAGCGGGTACACAGGAAGAGGGTCGATATAGTTGATCCGGCTGTCGGACGCCGCTCTGTCCCACTGAGTGACTTTGGGCGCTATTTTACTGGCGTGGCTATGGCTTTCGAGCCCTCAGACGGTTTTGAACGGAGCACTAGCAAAAAAAGTTTACGCCTATCACTCTGGCTATCGCAGATATTTCAATGTCGAGGCTTGATAACGCGAATTATAACTTCTTCTTTATTAGCTCAGGTTACAGGCGCGCTTGTGCCGCTCTTGACCGGCCTGGTAATCGATCGAGTTGTTCCGCACTCCGACACGCGATTACTGTTCGACCTTTTCCTGGGATATTGCTTGTTTCAGACATTCAGCGTACTCGCCACGTTTGTTCGGGCACACCTATTCGTGTATTTCAGAACTGAAGTGGACACCAGGTTTACGCTGCGGTTTCTGGATCACCTAATTGATTTGCCCTATTCATTTTTTCAACAGCACACGGCGGGCGATCTAATGATTCGCCTTGGAAGCAATAATGTGATCCGTGATATGTTAACTTCTGCCGCACTTTCAGCTGTGTTAGATGGTGCAATGGCAAGCTTGTACTGCATAATTCTGTTCTTCGTCAGTATTAAACTAACCGCGTTCATCATCGTTCTGGCATCAATGCGCTTTGTGCTGCTTGCGATTATGCGCTGGCGACAGAAGATATTGTTGAACGAATCGATCGAGAATCAAGCTGAAATGCAGACGGCACAAGTAGAGATGCTAGGAGGTATGGAGACACTTAAGGCTATGGGTTTGGAAGATCTGACCTTGCCCTCAGAATGCGTATCTCTTAACCGGCCGTGTTTTGAGGATTAAATTCATCCTCGTCATCGTCGTGGCGGTGGGAATGTGGGAATCGGTTTCATCGATTTCCAAGGTTTGTGGGAAGGGCGGAAAACAGCGTTATCGTTTTCCGGGCTTTCCATAAACCGTCATTTCCACGGCCTGCCTCGATCGCCGCGTATTCTCAGGCGGCGATCTTCTCAGCAGCATCTGTCCAGTCTTGCTCGAACTGCATCGGGCTGACGTAGTTCAGCGTCGAGTGCATCCGGGTTCGGTTATACCAGAGCAGCCAGGAGATGGTTTCATCCTTGGCCTCCCGGATCGTTTCAAAACGCCGGCCGTATAGCCGTTCCACCTTCAGTGAGCCGAACAACGTCTCCGAGCAGGCGTTGTCCCAGCAGTTTCCCTTGCGGCTCATCGATGGCGTAATGCCATGCTCTTTGAGTACCTCCCTGAAGTCGTCGCTGGCGTATTGGCTGCCGCGATCGCTATGAAAAATCAATCCGGCCAGCTTGCCGGGATTGCGCTTGAACCACGCCATCTCCAGAGCATCGATCACCAGGTCGCGCTGCATGTCCTGCCTCATCGACCAGCCCACCACCTTGCGGCTGAACAGATCGATCACTACCGCAAGAAACAGCCAGCCTTCTTCGGTCGCGATATAGGTCAGATCGCCAACCCAGGCCTGGTTGGGCGCAGCCACCGTGAACTTGCGATCAAGCACATTGGGCGCAATCGGAAGACCGTGCTTGCTGTCGGTGGTGGCAACGCGGAACTTTCGCTTGCCGCGCGCCTGAATGCCATGCTTCTGCATCAGCCGTTGCACCCGCAGTTTACCCACGCGAATGCCCTGCGCCCGCAGTTGACGCCAGATCCGCGGCCACCCATACGCACCGCGATTCTCCGCGTAAACGGCGCTGATGTGAACCAGAAGCGCTTCGTCGCTGAGGTGACGACGCTGAGCAATATGGACCCGCCGCGCCAGATGTTCATGGTAGCCAGAGACACTCACCAGCAGAACCCGGCACTGAACCGAGATCGGCCAGACTCGCTTGTGGCGATGAATAAAGGCGTACTTCATTTCTGGCACTTCGCAAAATACGCCGTGGCTTTTCCCAGGATGTCGCGCTCCATCGTTACCCGCGCCAATTCTGCCCGTAAGCGGCTGTTCTCCATTTGCTCGGCAGTCACCTGAGGCTTGCCGCTGGCACCCTTCAAGGTCCCGGCTCGATGCTCCCTGACCCAGTTGCCTAACGTCTGTTCAACCACGCCCAGACTGCGAGCTACCGCTGCCTGACTCTGGCCCGACTCCACTAGCCGAACCGCCTCTTGCTTGAACTCCAGCGTGTAACGTCCCCGCGTTGCCTTCGTCATCTTCGCTACCCTTTCGCATTAGAACAGCTTGCTAAGGGATACGTTTTGCGCGGGCAAGGTCAATCGGGCGGCCGAGGATTGGACAAATCTCTTTGTCAATGGATTAAATATCTCCATCCGTAGAGGCCGCTTAGATGCAGCATTCGGAGGTTTGTTAAGCCTCCTTGGTAGCGCTAATACCATTATATTTTTGTTTTACGGAAGCTATTTAGTGATTCAGAGCCGTCTTACCCTTGGCATGATGATTGTAGTTAGTTCTTTGGCCAGCGGATTCCTCGGACCATTGAATAATTTAATCGGAACGTTGCTTCAGTTCCAGTTGATTGAGGTTTATCTAGACCGACTTAATGACGTGATGGATACTGCACCAGAGCAGGAACCGCTATGCACCTCGGTGCCAGACCGACTGACAGGAACCGTTGACGTTGAAGGAGTATCCTTCCGTTATACAGACGACGGTCCGTTTGTGGTCGACAATGTCTCGTTTCATGTTGCGGCTGGGTCCCGGGTAGCACTTGTTGGACCTACAGGCTGCGGTAAGTCGAGTTTGGCGCGATTATTGGCAGGACTATATGATCCTTACGCTGGAGAGGTTTGTTACGACGGCATCAGTCTCAAGGTGCTAGAGCGTCGCAACTTGCGCCATCGCATCGGAGTCGTAACTCAAGAGACACAACTCTTTGGAGGCTCAATTCGCCGCAATATCGCGTTCTCCGACCCTGAGATGGATATGGTGCGGGTGAGAAAAGCTGCTAAGACTGCTTGTATCCACGACGAAATCGCACGGATGCCGATGGGTTACGAAACGATTCTAACAGATCGCGGATTGTCATTATCGGGCGGTCAACGGCAGCGCCTGGCGTTGGCTCGTGCCTTAGCTAATGATCCCGTGTTGTTGATTTTGGACGAGGCAACGAGCCACTTAGATGCGATTACCGAAGAGCAAGTGAATCGGAGCCTTGCAATGCTACGTTGTACTCGTATCGTGATCGCGCATAGATTGAGCACTATTCGAGATGCAGACCTAATCGTCGTGATGGATGAAGGTCGCATCGTGGAAAGCGGCCGTCATGAAGAGTTGATGAGATTGGGTGGTGCCTATTGTGCTCTGATTGCGGCGCAGCGCGATGGGGTCCTCCCGGATGTCGTCGAGAATGCTTTGCACAAGGTGAGCCTCAGAGAGAGTGCACCAACGTCCTAGTTGCAATTACCATTTCACTGTGATCCTTTCCGGTCCGCCGTGCCCGTCTTAATCAGACGCAGTGCTGTTTCCAAGACCTCATCTCGGCCTGCGGATATACCTTGGATCGTCGGCTGTACAACCAAGTCTGGGACAATTCCCACACGCTGGGTCGGCCGGTGGTCGGGATAGAAAACGCCAAGACCGCTGATCATCGTACTCAGGCCACCCGGAAGAGAAATACGCGAAACGTCGCCGTCCGCACCGGCCGTGGTGCTCCCTAACACGAGGGCATTCGGCATGGCGCGCAAGGCCATGGCTGTGAATTCAGCCTGACTCTGCGTAGTCTCATCGACCAGGATGATGAGACGCCCATTGTAGTGAATCGGACCGGGCTGAATCAGCGGGCCTGCTTCGAAGTGGAAGGTTCCCGGATTAGCGAGATCGGTACGTGTAAAGCTGACGAACGGCACGGGCCGCACCGCGAAATACTTTCCCATCACGTAAGGAACGAAATCTGAAGGATAATTACGAATGTCGACGATCATGCCTTTTGTATTCTTCGCCCTTTCGAAATACATAGGCAGATCGCTGGCTTTGATGCTCGATAGCTTGATGTACGCGACGAAAGGCGATAATAATTGGAAGGTATCGCCGACCTGGTCGTGGGTCGCGAATTCAGGTGTTCTGATCAGTCTTTTCGCAGATACGTGCAGGAATTTTCCCCTGCGCTCGATGCCGAAGGTGACGGAACCGCATGGTCCGCGTGTAAGATTCGCCGCAAGGTCACGTTTGCGCGCCGCTTCATTCGAATCGGCGTAGAATTTGCTCCAATTCGCAATGAACGAGGCAATCGGCTGTCCATAGATCTGCTCGAGTACGTCACCCGGATGAAGACCGTTCGTATCATCGGACGTGCGAAATACAACAGGCTTGTTGCCGATAAATCGCAGGACGCCGGACACAACGCAGTCTCCCACGGGAGGGCGCTCTGCCAATGAACTCCAGAGATTGGCATGTGTGTCATTAGCGGTAGCGATCAATCGAAAAAGGACAAGCTGATATCCTTCTTTGTCGTGCGCGAGAGCTACTTCGGGGATAAACTCTTTGAGCACGTTCGGCCAATTCTGGCCAGCGACATCGCGGTCCGGTGCCCAGTACTCCATAATATTCCACCAGCGCAAAAGCGCGAGCAGTTGATATCCAAAGTCCGGGGATGTAATTTGCGGATATGCGGCTTCATGATCGAACGAGGGATTGCCAGTTCCCTGCTTTAGTGAGACATAGAACTGGCTCCCGCTTCGGTTCGCGTAGATTTGTTCCAGACGTGCGCTCAATATCGGTCCAAGTGCTAACCGATCGTGAATCCAATCGAGCGGCGGCTTCAGAGCGAGATCGCCTGCAGGTGCTGAAACACACCGACTGCAAGGAGCAACCGGCCCCAGTGCGTCGATCCAGCGCACGATCGCATCGTTTGCGTGAGCATGATCGGATGCGGAAAGCACTGCGGGGAGAACACGGAAAAGATCGTAATCCCAGTTCCTCTGTCCGGCAGTGATTGCAGGATGGTGATACTTCAGAAATCCCCAAACCCGTCCAAGTGTAACGAGGTTTTCCACTTGTAAAGGTGTGAGCGCGGCGATTTGAATGCCCGAGCCGTTATCGAACTCGTGATCCATCGGGGTGGACGCTTGTACCGGCTTGGCAGGTGCCTGGTCGAGTGGCTTTCCATCCACGAGGAGTTCGAGATCATCGGCCCAGACAGTACCAGAGCCCGATACGAGCACACCGAAAGAGAGTTCCTGCGCCTGTGGGTCAATAGGCAACGTTACTCGATATTCCGCCCATTCACGCGTGCCATTGACGCGTTGTGACTGCATGTTGTCGATCGAAAGTGTTTGGCTATCCGCGTCTTCACGCACCCATAGTCCTGCAAAATCCGATACGTCTTGCAGGCGGAGAAACCCACGCAATTCTATTGCGCTCCCCTGAAAATTGACCGGCAACTTTCGTGTGATTACGGAGAATTTGCCCGGCGAATGTGTGTCGCGTTGCAGGCGCACTGACCAGTGGCCGCTGTGCGCTACTTTATCGATAGAAACGGTTCCCGGCGGGTACGCAGACCAGCCGGATAAGGTCCCGCTCGATTGATCTTCAAACCCAAGAACTCTCTGCATATGGGCACGGCATGCAGTGTCCTGCACCACCAGAACGCACAGGAACAGCAGTATTAGAACGTACGGTTGTAACTTCATCCGGCGGTCCGAACGTCGTCGGCAAAACATCAGTCTTTAGACTCCTACCGCGAGTTGCGCTCGCATCGGGCTCTTTGCTGCCAGTTTAGCTTATGAGCCCGTTTTTTTGTTCTTTATCTGCAGTTTAGCCGCACCTAGAGAACTTCCCCGCTCAGTGGAACTCATGAAGGCTCGCAACCGCGGCGAGAGTATGCCATTCATAGAGCGTCCCGTTGCCAACCGTGGTCTACTCGGTCCAGAAAAGGCTTGAACGGGATGCTGTTTAGTAGGTGACATTGAAAGGGGTCTCACCGCGTTGAATGATCAACAGCATATTTTTCCACTTGCCAAGGGGCGCTCTAACAAATAAACTCTTTCAACCACAGAATTAAAATCAAAATCGGGCCAAAGCAGCAAGACTTCCTTTTGAAAGGTCGGCGATGAAAAAGAAAAAGCTCAAGTTGAACAAAGTCACAATCAGAGACATTGACGATGGATCGCTGCAGACCCTCGCAGGTGGTACAGGTGTTGATACTGCGGGTTGTCTGTGGTCTGGGGATAATTGTCAGACTGCCTACAATTGCGCTACCGACGGCGGCGTTTGTGCGGGTACTGTCGGGGAGTGCGGTCAATCTCTGGCCTGCCCACCCCCACCACCTCCTGGTCCGAATACCGCTCCTGCGACGTGCGGCGCCTGCTGCTAGGAATTTCTGACCAACGGCGTAACCAGCAACTGAATTGGAAGAGAAGAGTAGATGGTTTGATTCCCCTGGCCTGCTCGAAGCGAGCTGGGGAATCTTCATCTGACGTGCTTCCAGATGGCAGCGGACGAATTCCATCGTCCAGGCTCTTGCCGCTGAACGAGCTGTCAAGCAGCCGCTGTGAGGCTTTGGCCATTCCCAGGTCCTTCTCGGGATGCCTTGATGAGGCACGTGTTGAACCTAGCTATCTTATCTGTCGATCGCACTTTTCCAGTTGATCTAGCCCCAAATACTCCTCGGTGGTTGAGGTGCATACGCGATATGCGATGCCTACGGTGATTTGGCCGTGTTGCGTAGTGAATATATTTTTGGCTTGCCAAAAAATAGATATGGAAAGTAAACTTGCATGACCGCGGACCCCAAATGGGAATTGTGGTCAAAGCAGCCGAAATTCTTTTTGAAAGGTCGACGATGAAAAAGAAAAAGCTGAAATTGAACAAAGTCACGATCAGAGATATTGACGATGGATCGTTGAAAACTCTCGCAGGTGGTACTGGTCAGACTTCTGGACCTGAGTGTGACCCAACTGCGGGTACTTGTGGAACTAACAATTGTCCTACCAACGGCGGTTTTTGCCAAGGCACCGTTGGGCAGTGCGGAGCGACTCTGGCCTGCCCACCCCCACCACCCCCCGGCCCGAATACTGCTCCTGCAACCTGTGGCGCCTGCTGTTAAGAATCTCTGACCGACGGCGTCAGCAGCAACTGAATTGGAAGAGAAGGATAGCTGGCTTCACTCCCCCAGCTCTGCCCAAAGCAGAGCTGGGGAACCCTCACTTGGTTGTGTCCAGAACTTTTAGCATTTTCGATACTGGAGCGACTTGTACTTGAAGATCAAGTCATATGCCTTACACGCGCCCTCTACCGTAAGCGCGTGGTCTGGCCCTGTTGACCATTCGCGGGTCATGTATTTGGGGTATGGACTGACTTGCGGAGTGTCCACTTATTTTTAAGTGGACACTTCGTGGAAGCACCGGTCAGGCAGCTTTGGACGACGGGCTGGAGGGTGTCGGCGAGGTTCCAGGGCAGCAGTTCGTCGATTCGGCTGATGGGATGCTCGGCGATGCGGATCAAGACCTGGCGGAGATAGGCTTCCGGGTCAAGACCGTTCAGTTTGGCTGAACCGACCAAGGAGTATATAGCCGCCGCGCGCTCGCCGCCGGAGTTCGAACCACAGAAAAGGTAATTCTTTCTTCCCAGCGCAACGGCGCGCAGCGCCCGTTCGGCGGCCGAGTTATCGATCTCCAACAGTCCATCGTCCACATAACGTGTGAGCGCGCGCCAGTGCGCAAGCGCATAGCGGATCGCGCCCGCGGTCTCACTCTTGGTGGACAGAGAGCGAAGAGATTTTTCCATCCAGGCTCGCAGATCGTCGAGCAACGGCCTGGCACGGGCCTGGCGAATCTCACGGCGTAATTCGGCCGGCTTGCCGCGAATCTCTTCTTCGATGCCGTACAGAGCGCCGATGCGACGAATGGCTTCGGTGGTAATCGGGGAGGCGTGGACCACGTGAATGTCATGGAACTTGCGCCGGGCATGCGCCCAGCAGGCGACTTCGTAAATGACGCCGCCTTCATACAGATGGTGAAAACCAGCGTAGGCATCGGCCTGCAGCGCGCCCTTGAAGTTCATCAAGTGTTGCCGCGGATGTTCGCCCTTACGATCCGGCGAGTAGGTGAACCAAACGGCAGGCGCGGTGTTTTCACCGGCGGCTCGTTCATCGCGCACATAAGTCCAGAGACGGCCTGTCCTGGTCTTGCCGTTGCCGGGGGCGAGCACCGGAACCGGCGTATCGTCGGCATGAATCTTCGCCGCGGAAAGAACATGCTTACGCAGTGCCTCGACTAATGGAGTTAGTAACTCGCTGGCCGCTCCGACCCAACCGGCCAGCGTGGAGCGATCCAGATCGACGCCTTCACGGGCATAGATCTCAGACTGGCGATACAGCGGGCAGTGGTCGGCGATACTTCGAAACCAGCACATGCGCCAGCAGTCCCGGCCCCGCAAGACCGCGTTCGATGGGCCGCGACGGGGCAGAGCTTCGACAACGCGCTCGCACTGCTTGCAGGCGAACTTCGGCCGCACGTGACGAATGACCTTGAAGTTGGCCGGAATGTACTCCAGTATCTCGGCCACATCTTCACCGAAGTTGCGCAACTGGCCGCCGCAATCGGGACAGCAGTCTTGATCGGGATGGTGCGTGACAACTTCGCGGGGAAGATGCGCGGGCAGCGGCTTGCGCGCCGGCCTTGACTGAGAGCTGCGGCTTGGCCTCCGATACAGGCGCTTCCATCTCTTCTTTATCGGCAGCCTGCTCCGTCTCTGTCTCTTCCAGCTGCAACTCGAACTGCTCAACCTGAACAATGACCTTCTCACTCTTGGCTCCGAAGATCATGCGGCGCAGCTTCTCGACGACCAGCTTCAGATGTTCGACCTGCCGGGTATGTGAATCGAGGCTCTCGCGCTGCGCAACGACCAATGCCTTCAAGGCTTCGATGTCGAGCTGATCGAGGTCGGGAAGAGCGGCAGCAACCATGAGCAGAGTATGCCATGAGACGGTGTGGAAAACATCTATAAAAGGCGCATGAATACAGGAGAATCATGCTTGTCACTTATACTGCGATCTGTGGCGTCCAGGTTCTCTCCGGCCTGCGCCAATCGATGCCCTCCATCAGCATCGACAGTTGCGCACGCGTCAGAGAAACCGTTCCTTCCTTCGCTTGCGGCCAGATGAAGCGTCCGCGCTCCAAGCGCTTCGCGAACAAACATAGACCGTCTTCATCGGCCCATAAAATCTTGATCGTGTCGCCCCTGCGCCCGCGAAAAACAAAGACGTGTCCGGAAAATGGCTGCTGCTTGAGGATCATCTGCACCTGCGCACTCAGCCCAGGAAAGCCCCGCCGCATATCGGTCACGCCGGCAGCGATCCAGATGCGTGTGCCTGTACGCAGCTCGATCACTTGCGCGGAATCTCCACTCCCGGGTTCCCTTGCAAGCGGTCGTTGCTTGCAAGGGTGGTGAGAATCGCTTGCAGCGCCGCACGGTCCGCACCGTGCCCCACGGTGATCGCGACGCGGCCCGGAAACTCGATGTGAATCGCGCCCGATGGAGCGGATGCTTCTCGGCTGACGGTCTGCTGCCGCTCAACCAGGCTCCTTGAACCCGTCGCCGAAACAATCACCGGCAACAGCGATGATGCCTGCTCTCCGGCCTCCACCAACTCCCCGACGCGATAGGCTCGCCGCCACTGAAACACCTGATGCGAGTTCACGCCCTCGGCCAGCGCAACCCGTGCCACGCTCTGCCCCGGCTGAAACGTCATCTCCACAATCCGTCGCTTCTCCGCGACGGAACGCCGTACACGCACCTTGCTCGCTTCCATGTCTCCATGGTTGCAATCCGGCGAACACCTGTCGAGGGTGGAAACACAAGACGCTTACCCTCTACCATCCAGACAGCAACAACAATCGATCCCAATCCGGAGCTGCGGCGCTGGTCGCTGAGACGAGTGAAAGCGCGATTCCGATCGGTCCGTTTAAGAGTAAATTATTCGTGCTGAGCGAAAAGCGTCTGCCGACTGGCGCTTCAGAGGTTGTTAAAGTTAGACCGCGATCAAACAAGTCAATCGCTGCTTGCTTATAGCGCTTGTCTTGGGATCGTTGATATAACCGGTTGTACACGTGCGCTACGCCAATTGCCCCCCTTAGCAAGGATCCATCCAAAGAATCGCCGTCATTGTCTTTCCATGACAAATTGCTGTCGAGCAGCGAGACCCCGAACTTCCGCCACAATTCATTTTCGGCTCGGCACCCAGCTTGATATAGGACCATGCCCACTCCCATATCGCTATACTCCTGATCCGGAGCAAACCATCGGAGGTATGGGGAAGAAATGCTTCGTGTCTGTTGATGCGCCATGAGCCAATGCGCGGCGATGTTCAGCAATGAGGCGATGCGTTCCCGCTCAATACCGGCAGCCGATGTCTCACTCAAGAAATGGACCAATCCGGCAATCCCGTATGCTGCACCGAGATTGTAAATACGCGTTCTTCCCAGGTACCATTGTTCCGCAATGACCTTAGTGTCTACCTTCCAGTAAGTCTTGATTGCAGTGACGTCACTATGCTTTTCGATTTGGTCGAGAACTAAAACGATACCTTGAACGGCACGCGCTCGCGGCAGGCGTTCGAGGAAATACAGGCCCACTCCAACCGATCTGCTAATCAGGTCAGGAAGATTGGACCATGAATCCTTCTGTAGGAGGTCTAGGATCAGTCTATCGATCGCCTCGGCGGGATCATCCTCCTGATTCAGTTCCGGAGGTCCAGCTGCTTCCCCTCCTTCTACATTTTCCAGCGCTCTATTGATGTGTTCCACAATCCAACCTACGCCGGCCCAGCCAACACTCAGATCTGCGCCTCGCAGTTGGACGCCTTCGGAAAATGATTCGATCGCCAAATTAAGGCTCCTAATGGCCTGCTCTTTCCAATCTGATGGCTTATGTATTTTGGAAAGATAAATATAAAAGAGTGCATTTTGGCAAAGCGCCCACGGAGAGACCTCATCATGAATTGATGTCTGCTCGTGATGGGTAGCAATCTCAGCAATCCTCTCGCGAGCTGCGCGATGTAAATCGCCCGATAAAAGAGGTTCCCACATATGCATCAGTGTCCTGGTACCGCTTTTCCAGCTCTACACTTCATCTGGACTGCACCCATTCAGCTAAATTCGGCAAAGCGCAATGACCAATCCTGATACGGAACGAACAAAGCAGTCGCCTAAATTCAGCCCTCATTTTCTTGTACAGACGGTTTCTCTCTGATCAGGCGATCCGCTTCCTGTGCGCACCAGGCCGCGAACGCAACCTCGCCAAGATCATAACTACAACGTTCAATTCCGCCGAAGAGCATCGCTCGAATGTTTGGATCTAATTGAAGAGGGGACATCAAGCTTACGGCGTGGAACAACTCGTCGCGCGCCAAATCCGGCCTATGCATCGTTAGGTATTGACCTGCCCTTTCAGCGTGAGCCCATATCCGGATCACCACGCGCATTGAGGCCGGCTGGTGGTCTATGACCGTCGAGTGTGTATCTTCCACTTCAATCATCGAGAACCGATGCTCCAGGTTGAACGATTGAGGATAAATTATCTTCACACGCTTCATAATTCTCTGCAACGAGGCCCGCAATTGATCGTTGGAAAACGCTGCCTTAATATGTTGAATCCCTTGTCGGCGTATCGTCTCCCAAAGCTCTCTATTGCTATACAACCTCGAAGCAGCTTCTATGAATCGCTCTTTTGTATTGGCAATCATCGCGTTCTCGCCGTCGCATAAATCCATTCCCTCAGCTCCCACTGCGGTGGTTACCAGAGGAAGTCCGTGAGACATTGCGATCACGTTTTTTGTCTTAATGCCAGTACCGATACGTAGCGGGCTAACAAAGACACGGTACTTGCAAAGCAGTACCTCTAGATTTGGTACATGGCCGAGGACTTTCACACCATCGGACGCGATCATTTCGGGGTTTGCCCCATGTCCAGCCAAATGGAATTCTGCTTGTGGAAGCCGTCGCTTGATGCCTGGCCAAATATCATCGCAGAACCACTGCGCCGCATCGAGGTTTGCAGGGCTGGTAAAGTTACCTAGGAATAGAAAATTCTGGCGCCTAACAAAGCCGGTTCTGCGGCAAGAACATTTAGCGTCATCATCTCGATCGAACGACATAGGTAGTATTTCCAAGGGAATTTCAGGTAGAAGGTTTAGCAATTCTATCCGCTCCGTCTTTGAAATTACAACAACCAGGTCCGCACTCCTATAGCATTCGATCTCACGATTACGAAAGTCCAGAGCGCGAACGTAATCAGCCAAATCTACCGAGATCTGAGCCAAGCGGAATTGGCGGACCCAGTGACGGTCGTCTGTAAGTATCACAATACGCGTCCCAGGAGATAGCCGGCGCAATTTATCGAGATATTGCTCGGTCACAGAGAAACTGTTCCAGAACCAATGAAAAAGGATCGCCACATGGAACTGGCTGGCTTGAAGAACTTCTTCTAGCCGCCACTCTTCGTTGATGTCCACACCGAGCGTCCGCAGACTGACTGCATCATTAGCAAAGACCTTGACTCCAAGCGCTTTTAATGGCTCCTCGTATCGATCACGATCCTTACCATCTCGGGCAATGTAGCTGACTGCGTATCCAAAATCGCATAGACATCGGATCACCTGCAAGATGCGCAGATCGGAGCCGCTTTCGTCAAAGTGCGGTAATACGTCATGAATAATCAGAACACTCTTGGCGCTTTCGGATTCTATCATTGATGTCCTTCCAATGCTTGCAGGCTCAGCAGGGGCATCCGCTTACTCTCCATCTACCGCACCTCTCTCGAAATGGCACATTTGTGCTCTATTTCATACCCCACCGGTCATGGAAAATAACCCGCGCCATACGCACGAAGCAGCCAATCTTAATCCATAGATAATTTTCATTGTTTATCGCAACTTACGAAGAACCGATTAGCGCGGCTCTTTACATAACCACGAATCAGGTGTGACCCAGCTCAGGCGCAATTCGATGACCGCTTCCTCGTAGAGATCTAGAAACCTCAATTATGTCGGGCCATTCTCGCAGGAGTTGTCCATAGTTGCGGATATAGCTCTGCATAAGCCGCAACCTTTCCTCATCGGAATATCCATTCTTGAAATCGTTAGGCCCAAGAAAACGCCCCTCGTCCATTGAAAGACGAAGATCTGCGAGCCATTCTTTCATCGCAACGGCCCATTTATCGTATTTCTGTTCATTGAAGCTGAGATATTGCAAACAGCACGCCGTCCAACTGCTTATTACCTTTCGGGCTACTTCAGCGATAACATTGCAAAAGTCACTGAAAGTGCTATCGGCGATATTCTGCAATGTCTGCCCTACTACTCGCATACGCTTTGCGGTATCGTGTTCAGGGCCTATGAGAGAGGTGTTAGCCAACTCCATGAGTATACGCATCAGATTTGGCGCAATTTGAGGTGCAGAATAGAATCTTTCTGTGGACGGATCGTGCGCCAGTCCCACAGGGACGTGTGCCGTGAATGCACTAGGATCACACAGACTAAGTAATACGCCGAACAGAGTATCCTCCCCACCAGCGGACGGAGAAAAGGGTGGCAGCAAAGTTTGGTTATCGAATCCAGTTCCTGTGGTAGTGAACACGAGGCCCAAAGGGGTGACTGATGGACGGCATACACCGCGTACTACGTTACGGCTAATGCGGGGAGTGCCTTCATCCTGCATTCTGGAAATAAAACGTTCGAGGATGAGATCTGGGGCAATCAGGAAACCAAGGATATTGGGGACGCCGGAATCTCCAACTACGCCCGAAACTGTAACTGATACTCGACCGTTGTGCGCACTTCTGGCAGAGTGGTCTTGCCTCCCTAAAGCGATCCGTAGATAGTCCAGACTACCGGGCGCCCAATTTAGTTCTTCAAACTGCCGCCCTAGCAATGCATCATGGGCACCCAATACATCGCACTCTTCTTCGGGTGCCGCTCGAAAGGCTTCGCGTCGGGTTGAGAAGAAATGAGTGTCTAAAGATAACGAATCCCGTTTTAGCACTCCAAGTGACTGGTCGCCACTGCTGAATTTGGTGGGGCGACAAAAAGCGTCGTCATCGCTACAAAGAAATCGATCATTAGCAAAATGCAGCAGAGCGGCATTGCGGTTCCGGCCTGGCGAAATATTGGTCGCCGGACAGCCACATAAAGCGAAGTCGAGAATCGGGCGAGAGATGCCCAATCGCTCCAATTCATCTGAAAAGCGCGCTTTGGTCATTACATCCGCATAACTCACTTGAACGTTGAATTTGCTACTGAATGAATGGAGCCAGTCACGAGTGGCTGCGCGGATAGCCATAGACTCGGTGTCATCTAAAACAGTGAACGAGTAGGTCCTTCCTGTAGCCTCGCAGTTTCGTGCGTAAGAAACCATGCATCGGCGTAGTTGAAGGGGGCGATTGGATGTGACGACTGCGATTTCGGAAAGCGGCGTTCTGTGCATAATTCTTTGGCAGTGCGAGCGGGGGTGAACGACTCGGCTGCAGAGGTTGAAATTGGCCCGTGTGCCTTTCACTGAGTTCTTCTTGCCGAGGCTCCGCCCTTAACCCCCTCCGTTTGTTCGTAATGTTGTCGGCCGTTTGTAAAGCATGGGCCAATGCCATTCCAGTGTCGCATACAAGCCATTACGTTTCGCAACCTTTCAGCCGGTGGCATTTACCTGCCCCCGTAACTCTGGATGGCCGTTTCCCGCAAAGTGCATCGGGTAAGCGAGCAGGCAGACCCAGCGGATTCGTTCAAGTTGGCTTCGCGCCAGCTTTCGTAACGGCGTTTGAGGCCTAACTTCCGCCGGTCGGTTCGGCAACCAAGATGAAAAAATGAGAGTTTAGCCGTCACCTGCCACGCCCTTGGCTGGCAGTTCAAGCAGTCCGCAGCGGGGGAATTCTCCTTCGAAGTGAGTTCCGGCGAGATAGTGCAGGTGATTGCGGTCGCGGCTGGTTAGCGCGGAGTCCTGTGGTTCCGTGACATAATAACAGTGCTCTCCCCCAAGACTTCTCGGGCGATACCTCAATCAGCTTCGCTCAGAGGCACTAGCCGACAACAAATCCGCGATCATCGTTTCGCCCTCGATGGATTCACTGGCGCCGGTGGCATTGAGCGTCGCCGGCGCGAAAAGCCTTCCTGGTGCAGTTGATCCGCCCACACTCAGCTTCGGTTCGAAAAACCCTGTCATCATCGCGAGTGCGAATGTTGGTAGGGCGATCCTGACGATTTCAAACACAGCGCCTTCGTCCGGCGCAGACTCGTCCATCTGGACTCCGTTGGCTGGCTCGGAGTGGAGCGGTATTGGCTTGTTGCCTGATCTTGGGTGTGTCAACCAAACGCAGGAGATGGCGGCCGTTGCTTTGGCCTTGGCGCTTCTCGTGATTCCGTTAGGAGGCGTGGAGGCTTGCGGGGGCATTGGAGGAGCGAGCCAGAGCAAGCCTGGTACTACACCGGGAACTACACGATCACCGTCACAGGCACTTCCGCCACATTGCAGCAAACAATGACCGTTGCAATAACCTTGGATTACGCGGACTGATGGTGCTCGCTCTTCGAGCATGGTCATACCGCGGCTGCTATCATCTCTGTAAAAGGACGATCTGAATGCCTATTACTTCAATTGTCGCTGCGATCGACAGCGAGATTTCAAAGCTTGAGAGGGCTCGTGCATCACTGACGGCACTCGATGGCCGGAGCGGTTCAAGCAAAGTTCCTGTGTCCGTCGCCGAAGGAAAGATCAGCGCTACCCCATCGAAGAAGCGCGTTTATCGGAAGTTGAGCGTAGCTGCTCGGAAGCGCATGGCGGCCGGGCAAAGGAAAAGATGGGCGGCTGTGAGAGCGGCCAAGGCGCAAAAGGCAGCCGGTTAGCAGAGTGACTCACGGTTAGGACTGGAAACCTCGGGCAACTCGGTTCCAAACGGACGCATTGAACCTGCTTCGCAGTATACGCATGTGTGTCCGAGTAAACGCAATACGTTTTGCGATACGCGGAAAGCGGAGCAGTACGTGCTTACAAGGACTTTGATTGCCATCGGGGTCTTGTAAGTTGTTGAATTTCCTAATACTGGCACTATGGCATGGAAGAGGTCGTCGGTTCGATCCCGACCAGGTCCACCAATCACCAAACAAAAATCAGCGGATTACGGCATCATACCCCCGCCGGGCAGGGGTCGTTCTTTGGCGCCAATTGGCCCCAATTTTGATTTTTGGCGCCGGGCCGAATTATTCACCTCTCCCCCAATTTTTCAATTATTGAAACGTTCCAAGGTGGGACTGCACTAATGTACATGCATCGCGCGTCCGTGAGCACGTAAATCGGCGTTTTGCCGAGGGTAGCATGCATCAAATCACTACCGATAAGCGATCCCCAACTTTTCCCCAGGACGCAGCGCGGCACGTCACGCAGTGACGGTTGACGAGACAACATCAATATCCAACCACTTCCTCTGGAGGAAAGCCATGCCACTCACCCAATCCATCGATGATCTCTTTACCGCCGCGTCCACCGCAGCTTCAGCCAGCGGTGAGGGCACAACCGATAAGCCGCTCTACACGGGCCGCTGGATCGCGATCTTCAAGCCCGATGCGACTGCCGACCAAATCCAACAGTTCATGGACAGCGCGAATGTGAAGGCCGCATCGACCGCATCGTTCGACTCGCAAGCGGACTCGTTCCCCGATCTGGGCGACGCGGAGGTGCTTACGTTTCCCGATTTCGGCGTGGCGGTGGTTTCCGCGGACGCGTACGCTTCCCTGCAATCGCCGAGCAACAACGCCGCTGTCGCCTCCGCTGACGGAGACGGCTCCGGCGATCCCGCCCCAGCTTCGGCAACCGACAGCCCCGTCGGCAGTTGGGAGCAGGAGACCTTCTTCTACGCCGACGGCACCGCGACGGTAGCCGCGCCCAGCGTCACATACGGGCTGGACCTTACTAAGGTTTCCCAGAGCACCCAGGACGGCACGGGCATAAAACTTTGCGTGCTGGACACAGGCATCGATCTGAATCATCCCGATTTTTCCGGCCGCACCATCGTAAGCGCGAGCTTTGTCCCCGGCCAAACCGTACAGGACGGCCATAGCCACGGCACGCACACCGCCGGAACCGCTGCCGGACCGCAAACTCCGGCTTCCGGCCCGCGCTATGGCATCGCTTACAACGCGTCGCTTTACATCGGCAAAGTCTTGAGCGATGGAGGCGTCGGGGTGGGCCTCTCGGTGATTTACGGCATGAAGTGGGCGCTCGCCAACAACTGCGACGTCATCTCGATGTCGCTAAGCGCGCCTGTAGGAGTGCAGACAACCTACACTCAACTTGGGCAAAAGGCGCTCAATCAGAACTCCCTGATTATTGCCGCTGCCGGCAATGACAGCAGCCGGCCCGGAACGGTAGCCAACACCGGCGCGCCGGCCAACTCGCCTACAATTATGGCGGTGGCGGGGGTCGACAGCAGTTCCAACATGTATGTGCGATCCAACGGCGGCAAAGTTGAGATTGCCGGTCCCGGCGTGGATGTGCTTTCCTCAGTGCCGATGCCAACGCAATACGCAAATAAGACCGGTACCAGCATGGCTACGCCGCACGTTTCGGGCATTGCCGCACTCTGGGCGCAGAGCGACAACTCTCTCCGCGGTCAGGCCCTGTGGACCACGCTCACCAACGCGGCAAGCAGCCTGAGCCAGCCGGCGACCGATGTGGGCGCGGGTCTGGTGCAGGCGCCGTATCCCGGAGGCGTGTGCAAGTAAGTCACAATTCGACAGGGACAACCTGGATCGTGACGCTCGATTCCAATGCACCGGTTGAGCCTATCCGGCGCGCCATCGGGCGCGCCGGACTCACGATCCAGCAGTTCCTTGAGTCCGTATCGATCATGGTCACGATCGGAACGGAGGCCCAGGCGGAAAAAGCCCGGCGAATTGACGGCGTGCTTGCGGTCGAAGCCGACCTGGAGTTCGACGTAGGCCCGCCGGATGCGCCGTTCTCCTGACGGATGGGTGACACCCCAACGTCTGTCGTCGGCACCTTACCGATTCCCTACCATGCGATTTATGGCGCTCGCTATTTGCTCTTATTCTCCCTCGGCGATCCATCCCGCGATCTTCTCTCTTCAGGCTGCGACTGCGCGTAGTCCCTCGAGATAGTGCAAAATGTCTTTGCGCGAAAGCACCCCGACGATCCGATCTCCGTCGAGCACAACCAGCTGCGTCGCGCCGTCGCGCCCCATTTTTTCTAGAACTGACCAAAGAACAGCGTCCGGCTGGGTCGTAGATAGCTTCTGAATGGGGATCATGATTTGGCCAACCTTTGTGGTCGGCCAGGCGTCTGTTGGCGTTGCGCGCACCCCGCCCAATGTCACCATTCCTTCCGGAACTCCGTCACGGGTAACAATCACCGGCCCGGCGCCGGGTGTGTACACTGCCTGGCTCGCCAGCTCCTGCACGGTGACATCGCCGGGAACCTCGATAAACTGCTTTTCCATGGCGTCGGCGACCACGCGGCCATTGAGCAGATTTTTAGCGCCTTCTTCCCGGATATGACTCCCGGCTGCGCTTTCGAGGAACCACCCGATCAGCGCGATCCAGATGCCGTCTCCGAGACGGCCTGTGAACACCTGCCAGATTCCCCAGAAGATCAACAGAAAACCGAAGAACCGCCCCGTGAGACCGGCGACGACCGTTGCATGAGAATGGCTGTGCGTAATTCTCCAGAGAAACGCCCGGAAGATGCGCCCGCCATCGAGCGGATAACCGGGAACCAGATTGAACGCTGCAAGCGCAACATTAATGAGCGCGAGATATTTGGCCAGTGCAAACAACGGCTGAACCGGTCTCACCAGCGGTTCGATCTCCCAGAAGAACGCGGCAAGCATGAGGCTCGTAAGCGGGCCCACTGCCGAGATCCAGAACTCTTGTCCAGGTGTAGGAGCGTCTTTGGCGATCTGCGAAACGCCCCCAAACAGAAACAGGGTGATGCGCGGAACCGGAATTCCAAATCCCTGAGCTACCACTGAGTGGCCGAGTTCGTGCAGTAACACGCTGGCAAATAGAAGGACTGCTCCCGCGACCCCAGTCCCCCAACACTCGCCGCGCGTCCATTCCGGGAATTTTTGTGGAAAATAGCCAACCGCGAGCATCCAGGCCAGTAAGCCTACGATCAGGAACCAGGAGTAATCCAGATCGATGGAGATGCCGAAGATACGCCCAATTGGGAGACCGTGACGCGACATGGGACCGCCTGCTTACAAACGGTTAGATGGGCGCGGTCTGAATTCGGATTGCTCCTGATTGCGTCTGATGACCGGTTGTTGACGCGCCGCTGAGACGCGTCAGCAGCTGTCCGCGAGCCAAAGCGGGAGACATGATCGTCATCAGCCGCCATCAGCGGCCGCGGAGCCTGCATTCTTTTGTGTGCAGGGTTCTAGTCTGCTGAAGTCCCCCGTGGTTCTGACTTTCCCGGCGGGCCAGTCGATTCGCGAATCACGATCTCCGGCTGGACGGTCAGCTTTTGCGGAACGTCGCTTTCCCCGCGAATCCGTTGCAGCAGCGTGTGCGCGGCCAAGGTGCCCATCCGCACCAGCGGCTGACGAATAGTCGAAATGCTGGGGTTGTGGAAGGCCGCGCTTTGGATGTCGTCGAATCCGATCACGGAAATATCTTCCGGAACCCGCAACCCCTTGTCGCGGATGGCGCGAATCGCCCCGATGGCGGCGATATCGTCGTAGCCGACCAGAGCGGTAAAAGGCGCCTTGCGCTGCAGCAGCTCATTGGCCGGATCGAGGCCCAGTTCCGGTGTGGAGATGCGCGACTTGAGCTGCACCGTCAACTCCGGCCGCACCGGGATTCCGAGTTCCGCCGCCACGGCCTGCATGCACTCCCAGCGCTCGTCTGCATCCGAGCTATGGCTGCCGCCGCGCATAAAGGCGATGCGGCGATGGCCCAGACTGTAGAGATGGCGCAAGGTGAGCTCGGCCGCGCGTCGCTGGTCGAGCACTACGTTGGTGACGCCCTCAATCACGCGATGCCCCGCAATTGCCACGGCCGGCGCCCTGGGGCTACGCTCCAGAACAGTGTCGATAAAGATGAAGCCTTCGACGGAGCGCTCCCGCAGCATGTTCGGATATTCCTCGATCAGGTCCGGCTTGCGGCGATGGCTTGCCGTCAGGTAGAAATAGCCTTCTTCGATCAGAAAATCCTCGACGCCGGCCAGGATCTGCGTCGTGTAACTGTCGTTCAATTCTGGAACCAGCACGCCGACAGTGTAGGATTGGCGCTTGCGCAGCGAGCGTGCGTAGAAGCTGGGATGGTAGTCGAACTTTGCGGCTGCTTCCTTGACTCGATCTCTCGTGTTTTGCGGAATCGCCTGTACGCCCGGCGCGTCGTTCAACACCAGAGAGATGGTGGCTGGGGATAGGTCGAGGTATTCACCCAGAATGCGCAGACTAACGGGCCTTCCCGGCTCCGGCTCCCGTCTGGGGCGGGGTTTTGATTTTTTGGGCATCACAACGTTGTAACACGCCCAAATACCCTATGAAAATGCCCAAGTTGGCCCATGAGGGCCCAGTTCCAGGTTTCCGCCCCCGCTGCGATCCCAACGGCCCCGTCTCAGGGCACTCAACGCAAGGCAGGTCGAACTCCGGGCAGAGGTATTTACTACTTCCTTATGTGCTCTTCCCGCTACGGGGTATACACTAGCGTCCTCACGAGCTTTGCTGGATCGGGCCATCCATCAATATGCTGTGGAGCTGCCCATGACTGCACCTATTCAAGTTGCCTTTGCTCGTCGTGAAAACTCAGATGGAACCATCGATTCCATCTGTCGAAGGTGTTACGTCACAGTCCGCACGTCTATCTCGGCATCCGAATTGGAGAGTGCGGAAAAGGCTCACGTGTGCGATCCGTCCTTGTTGGCGCACTGGAGTGAGATCCAAGAACGGAAGCGCAGCCAAAGCCAAGAGCCTTAGCAGCGGGCTCAATTCGCTTTTGCGCACGGCTACTGCCACTCAAAGCGCGGCCTTTGCCTCGCGCACGCTCAGGTGGTCATACCAAGTAAACTTGAGGATCGCCGAAGTGGCTAGGATCACCGCCAGAGTGATTGCCGCGCGCCCGAATTCCTGGATCACGATATACAGAGGCAGAACAACCAAGGCGACCTGCCAGACGATGCCTACCGCAATGTTGAACATGTCGCGGGGGAAATCCTTATTGCGTTCAAAAGCGGGATCTTCAGCCTGAACCTTCTTGAGAACCGGCCCCCACAAGCCCCAGGGGCGCACCCGCCGGTAAAAGTCCTTGAGCACCTCTTCGTCTTCCGGTTTCGTCAGCAGCGTGCCCGCGAAGCAGCCGATGAGGGAAATCGCCAGCACTAGCGGGAAAATGATCGTGACTTCGAGATTGACGGGATACTTGGCCTCGAAGCTCTGCACGATGGACAGCTTGTCCAGCAAGCCGGGAAAGGCCAGCACCAGCGCGGAGCCGACGCCGGTGATCATGCCCCAGAAGTAGCCGAAGCCGTTAAAGCGCCACCAGTACCATTTGAGAACGTTCGAAGCTGTGTAGCCGCCCCACAGCCCGGAGACGATCCACAGCACCACCGAGTTAACGCTGGTCACATACCATCCGATCAGGACCCCGAGCAATACCACAACGAATGAGCTGAGATAGGCGAGGCGAACATAGGCTTTGGGCGAGGCGTTGGGGTTGATGTAGCGCTTGTAGATGTCATTGACAAAGTAAGGCGGCGCGGCGTTGACCGTGGCGGCAAAGTTGGACATGAAGGCCGCCAGCAGTCCGGCGATCAGGAAGCCGAGCAGACCTACGGGGACGAAACGGCCCAAGGCCATTGGCAGCACATTTTCGAAATCGAGATTTGTGCCCATGGCGCGGAGGTCGGGGCCGAAGAAGGCTGCCGCCAGCACAGTGAGACCAATGACCAGGAAGTAACGGGGCGGGGTGAGCACGATGTTGACCCAGGCGCTCATCAGGGATGCTTCGCGAGGATTCTTGGATGAAAGCACGCGCTGCATATCGTAGTTGGGCGCCGGTCCGGCAGCCGAGATCAGGATGCCTTTGAAGAGCAGCATCATCACAAAGAAGCCGAACAACTCATACTTGTCGGCGGCGATCTTGGCGGTCGCCGCGGGCAAAAAGGTCGTCCAGTCCAGGCCCAGATGCCAGCCGAAGAAGATATTGTCCCAGCCGGCCGGAACCACTTTGCGCAGGGTATCGGGAGAGACCTTGATCATGGCGATAATGCCCACGGCAAAGCTCGCGATGGCCAGAATGAAGAACTGGACCACTTCTGTAATCACGACGCTAATCATGCCGCCCTTGATGACGTAGATGGCGGTAATAGCAACCAGGATCAGTGCGTACTGGTTGGGCGAGAGATGAAAGGGAAGGAACTCCGCGGCAAATTTGCCGATGCCCTTGAAGCCGTAGGTGAAGAAGCCGATGATGCTGACAAAGGCGTAGACCACGACGATCAGATGCGATAACTGCGCGCCCCGGCCGGTCCCGAACCGTGTCTTGATCCATTCCGCGCCGGTCATCACTTTTGAGCGCCTGCAGCCAGGTGGAGAGATACACCATCAGAAAGACCTGGTTGAAGGTCGGCCAGAGCCAAGGAATCCAAACGCTCTTAAGCCCATAGACGAACATCCAGTAGACCAGCAGCATGGTGCCGCTGATATCGAACATGCCCGACGCGTTGGAGATGCCAAGAATATACCAGGGCATCGCGTTGCCGCCGAGAAAATAATTCTGCAGGCTCTGCGAAGCGCGATGCGAAACCCAGTAGCCGATGAGCACCGTCGACAGCAGGTAAGCCACGATGATGCCGACGTCCAAAGCGTGAAGATGCATAGTCACCAAATTCTACTGCGAACTCATAATACTGAGATCCGGCCCTGCGGGCTGGCTTCTGTCGATGGGGGGCTTCCCTAAAATAATCGTTTCACCTAGAATTCTTAGCGGCGAGGATGCACTCCACAACCAGCACCGGCGATCAGCCGGGATCGCAAGCCTTCAAAGCGGCTTGTCCTCCTTGATTCAGACGCTCAAGACTGCGCCTGAAGTTCTGCTCGATCCAGCCGACTGCGCGGGCGGCGAGTTCAACGTCTCCGCCCTTGCCTCCAGAATTTTCCCCTGCTTGGTGCGAATCAAGTATACTGGTCGCGTTCCAGTTGTCAAAAGTGTTTTTGCTCTACAAAAACGTTTAAATACGCTCGCCTGGCAATTCCTCTCCCCGGTCCAGCTTGAAAGAGAAAATCGACATGAAATTTGGGTACTTCGACGATCAGAACCGTGAATACGTCATCACGCGGCCAGATACTCCGTTGCCATGGATCAATTACCTGGGATGCCAGGATTATTTCGGCATTATTTCTAATACCGCTGGCGGCTACTCTTTTTATCGCGATGCCCGCCTGCGCCGGCTCACTCGCTACCGCTACAACAATGTACCCACCGATACCGGCGGCCGCTACATTTATCTTCGCGACGCCGACTCGGGCCGCTACTGGTCGCCCTCCTGGCAGCCCACTCGCCACGAAGCAGCCGAGTATTCGTGCCGCCACGGCATGGGCTACTCCGTCATCGGCTCCGATTACGAGGGTATCCGCGCGCA
This sequence comes from uncultured Acidobacteriota bacterium, assembly GCA_963745965.1. Taxonomy (GTDB): domain Bacteria; phylum Acidobacteriota; class Terriglobia; order Terriglobales; family Acidobacteriaceae; genus Telmatobacter. The sequence goes on along the minus strand of CAVUZC010000012.1, from coordinate 359,901 downwards.
CACGCGTTATTTTGTCCCACTGGACGAGAACCTTGAGATCTGGCAGTTGACGGTCGAAAATCTCCGCCCCGCCAAAGCCCGCATCTCCGTCTTCGCCAGCATCGAGTTCTGCCTGTGGGACGCGCAGGACGACGCGACCAACTTCCAGCGTAACTTCAATACGGGTCAGGTCGAGGTCGAGGACGGCGTCATCTACCACAAGACCGAATACCGCGAGCGCCGCAATCATTTCGCCTGGTTTGCCTGCTCGGAAAAAGCCGTGGCGTTTGAAACACGCCGTGATGCGTTTCTAGGTCCATATAGCGGATGGGACCACCCCGCCGCTGTCGAGGCCGGCCAGCTTTCAAGCTCCATCGCCTATGGCTGGTCGCCGATCGGCGCTCATCAGGTCGAGCTCGAACTCGCTCCCGGCGAAACGCGTCAGATCGTCTTCGCTCTCGGCTACCACGAAAACCCCAACGATCAAAAATTCGATCCGCCCGCCTCGCAGACCATCAACAAAAAGTTGGTGAAGCCAACAATCGCGAAATACCTGAAACCCGCCGAGGCCGACAATGCCTTCGCCCGTCTGCGCAGCCACTGGGATAGGCTCCTGAACATCTTCCAGGTGGACACCCCCGACATTCACACCAACCGCATGGTGAATATCTGGAATGCGTACCAGTGCATGGCCACCTTCAATCTTTCGCGCTCGGCTTCGTCCTTCGAATCGGGAATCGGCCGCGGGCTTGGCTTCCGCGACTCGAATCAGGACCTGCTTGGCTTTGTGCACATGGCCCCGGCCCGCGCGCGCGAGCGCATCCTCGATCTGGCCGCCACGCAAATGCCCACGGGCGGCGCCTATCACCAGTACCAGCCGCTCACCAAGCGCGGAAATAACGACATCGGCGACGGCTTCAACGACGATCCGCACTGGCTCATCCTCGGCGTCTCGGCCTATCTCAAGGAGACCGGCGACTGGAGCATCCTTGACGCAAAGGTTCCCTTTGACAATGAGCCCGGCAGCGAAGCTCCGCTCTACGAGCACCTGCAGCGCAGCTTTCTCTACACGCTCGATCGCCTTGGTCCGCATCGCCTGCCGCTCATCGGCCGCGCTGACTGGAACGACTGCCTCAACCTGAATTGCTTCTCCGACACGCCGGGCCAGAGCTTCCAGACCACCACGAATAAAGAAGGCAAGGTGGCCGAATCGGTCTTCATCGCCGGTCTGTTCGTTCACGCGGGCCGCGAACTAGCCGCCATTGCCAAGCGCCGCGGCGCGGCCGCTGAGGCTGCGAAGTACCTCGTTGCGGTCGAGGAAATGGAAAAGACCATCTACGCCCATGGCTGGGATGGCGAGTGGTTCCTGCGCGCATACGACGACTCGGGCAGCAAAATCGGCTCGAAAGAATGCGATGAAGGCAGGATCTTCATCGAGTCGAACGGCTACTGCGTTCTGGCCGGAATCGGTGTCGCCGATGGCAAAGCAGCAAAGGCGCTGGATGCGATTCGCACGCATCTTGCCACGAGCCACGGCATCGTGGTTCACCAGCCCGCCTACTCCCGCTACTATCTCAATCTAGGCGAAATCTCCTCTTATCCCCCCGGATACAAGGAGAACGCGGGGGTTTTTTGTCACGTGAATCCCTGGGTCATGATCGCGGAGACGCGCCTCGGCCACGGCGACCGCGCCCACGATTACTACACACGCATCAATCCCTCGGCGCGCGAAGAGATCAGCGACGTGCATCGCTGCGAGCCTTATGTCTACGCGCAGATGATCGCCGGCAAAGACGCGCCCACGCACGGCGAGGCGAAGAACTCCTGGCTCACTGGGACCGCGGCCTGGAACTACTATGCCATTGCGCAATGGATCCTCGGCATCCGCACAACCTACGACGGCCTTGAAATCGCACCGGTCATCCCCGCGAGCTGGAAGGGATTCACCGCCATGCGCCTCTTCCGCGGAGTCCTCTACAAGATCGCAATCGAGCGGCGTGGCCCCGGCAATCACATCGTGCTCACGGTCGACGGTGCACCCATCGAGGGCAATTTGGTACAGGCTCCTCGCGACAATCGCAAAGAGGTTTCAATCAAGGGAATCCTCAGCTAACCTCGCGCCGTCCGCATCGCGTCTTTCGTAACGGGCTGGCCACTGCGGCCAGCCGGTTGCGTTCTTGCTGGAGGGCTTGCGGAACTCCGCACAGGCTTTCCCCCGCAGCAGCCTTTTCACCGATAATTGGATCGACCTTGGCAACAAGTCTCTAGGACGCTGTTTGCCCGGTCGATCGAGGACGAGTCATGACGGAATTTGCCAGCAACGATTTCGTGCAGCAATTTGCCAGCGACAATTACGCGGGGATATGTCCTGAAGCGTGGGAGGCGATGGAAGCCGCTAACCGCGGCCACGCCACCTCCTACGGCGACGACCCATGGACCGCGCGCGCGGCCGATGCCTTTCGCAGCCTCTTTGAAACCGATTGCGAGGTATATTTCGTCTTCAATGGCACCGCGGCCAACTCGCTGGCGCTGGCTTCGCTCTGCCAGTCCTATCACAGCGTCATCTGCTCGGAGCAGTCGCATGTCGAGACCGACGAGTGCGGGGCGCCGGAATTCTTCTCGAACGGATCGAAGCTCCTGACGGTGCCCAGCCCCGATGGCAAGCTCACGCCCGCGTCCATACGCGAACTCGCCACCAAGCGCAGCGATATTCACTATCCCAAGCCGCGCGCCGTCACGATCACGCAATCTACTGAGACCGGCCGGGTCTACACGCTCAAGGAAATCATCGAGATTGCGGGCGAGTGCCGCGCCCTGGGCCTTTCGCTGCACATGGATGGCGCGCGCTTTGCCAACGCCTGCGCGAGTCTCCAATGCTCGCCGGCCGAACTCACCTGGAAGAGCGGCGTCGATGTGCTCTGCTTCGGCGGCGCGAAAAACGGCATGGCGATCGGTGAGGCGGTATTGTTTTTCGATCGCACACAGGCGGCGGATTTCGACTACCGCTGTAAGCAGGCGGGACAGCTCGCATCGAAGATGCGGTTTCTTTCAGCGCCCTGGGTGGGAATGCTCGAAAGCGGCGCGTGGCTGAGCAACGCCGAGCACGCCAACCGCTGCGCCCAGCAGTTTGCTTTACTCATCGACGCCATCCCCGGCATCAAGGTGGCGCAGCCGGTCGAAGCCAACGCAGTTTTTCTTCTGGCTTCGGGGCAGATCCTCAGCGCACTGCGCAAACGCGGCTGGCAGTTTTACACCTTCATCGGCGGCGCGGCCCGCTTCATGTTCGCGTGGGACACCGATCTGCATCGCGTGGAAGCCTTGAGCCGCGACCTGTTCGAATGCGCCGCAGAAGGCCGCCAGGCTTAACGCTCCGCAACGCTCTCTGACTCCGCTAAACCGTTTCCCAGTTACCCGACTCGCCGGAGCGGAAGATCGCGTCGATCACCGCCATATTCGCAATCGAGTCCTCAAGCGGCACGGGCACTTCGCCGTTCTCAAAAACGGCGCGGGCGAATGCATCGCCTTGCAGCGTGTACTGGTCGGACGTAGCAAAATTTTCCGCGACAATATCGTTGAAGGTCAGGTCGCCGGTTGAAGCGATCAGGAGACGCGACGGCCGATCGTTGAGCGGGCTGAAGGGAATCTCCATCTCGATTCGTCCGCGTGTACCCAGTAGCTGCACACGCTGGTAGGGAATCATCTGCGTGCTGCAGGTGAAGATGGCCTGGCCGGCGGGAAAATCGAGGATCGCCGAAGCCAGGCGATCGGTGCCCATTTTGGGGTCGCGATCGACGAGGGCCACGACGCGCAGCGGCTCCTGATTGAATGCGAAGCGCGCTGCCTGAATGCAGTAGCAGCCGATGTCGTAGACGCCGCCGCCGCCCGTCTCCTCGCTATTGCGAATGTTCGCGGGATCGACGTTGAAGTAGCTGAAGTGCGCATTCACCGCGCGCATCTCGCCGATGCGGCCTTCGCGGAGCAGTTCGCGCAGGCGCAGCCACTGCGGCGCGCTGCGCACCATGAATGCTTCGCATATCTTCACGCCCGTCCGCGCGCGCACGTCGACAAGGGTTCTGGCTTCGGCCGCATTCATGCTGATCGGCTTTTCGCAGAGCACGTGTTTGCCGGCTTCGGCAGCCTTCTTCGTCCACGGAACGTGCAGCTGATTGGGCAGCGGGTTGTAAACCGCGTCGACGCTCGAATCGGCTATCAGCTCCTCGTAAGAACCGTAGGCAGCGGGAATGCCAAGTTCGCTGGCCGCTTCGCGAGCCTTGCCGAGATCGCGCGAAGCAATCGCGGTGACCGTGGTCAGCGCGCCCTGCTGCATGGCAGGGATCACTTTTTTCAAACCAATGTTGGCGGTGCTGAGTACGCCAAAACGCAGCTTTTTTTGCATAGCTGCATGATACCGCGCCCAGCTTTAAGCGCCGGCGATGCTTGAGACGTCGTGAGAAGGCGAGGTTCCAGAGTATACTTCCCTTTGCCTGAATCCAGCTTCAAACGAAAGGCTGAAAACATGCTGAAAACCAATCTCGGCGTCCTTCTGTGCGCCGCGATGATCGTGCCTGCGGCTTCTGTTCTGCGAGCGGAAAAGCCGCAAGAGGCACCCGCTGGCCCCATACCCTCTCAAGTTCTCGCGGCGCAAAAGATCTTCATCGCCAACGGAGGCGGTGACATATATGAAGTTGCGGGCATCTATAACGAGTTTTACGCGGATATGAAGGCGTGGGGACACTATCAACTGGTCGGTTCCCCGAGCGAAGCCGATCTGATACTCGAGATCAGCCGTGTGAACCTGGGAACTACTCCTGCAATCAAGCTCGAACTGCGCGATCCGAAAGCAAACACGCTGTTGTGGACGCTCGACGAGATGATTCGAAAATTCACCGACAAAGGAAACGATGAAGCATTGGACAAGCTTTTTGAGGACCTGAAGGCATTGATCGCCTCGCCTGCTGCCAAATAGTCAAATCGCTTCACTGTTCGCTCCGATCATCGCGAGTGCCTCTTTGGCGTTGGCGGCGACGCGCATCAGTTCGCGATTGCGCGTGTGGATAAATCCGTTCTCCACTGCCGTATCGAGAAAATCGAGCAGGCCGTCCCAAAAGTTTGCCGTGTTGATGAGAACGACGGGCTTGGCGTGAATCCCGAGCTGCGCCCAGGTCACGGCTTCAAGCAATTCATCGAGCGTGCCGAAGCCGCCGGGCAGCACCAGGATTGCGTCGGCGAGCTCGTGCATGCGCGCTTTGCGCTCGTGCATGGTCGCCACCAGTTCGAGCCTCGTCAGCCCCGCATGCGCAAGCTCGTGTCCGCTCAGCACCTCGGGCAGCACGCCGATTGCTTCCGCGCCTTCAGAGAGGACCGCGTCGGCTACTACGCCCATGAGTCCGCAGTTCGCTCCGCCGTAGACGAGGCCAAGCCCAGCTTTGGCGATGGCTGCGCCGAGCGCTGCGGCTTCAGCGCGATACATGGGATTCGAGCCGAGCGCCGATCCGCAAAATACCGCGACGCGCCGTAAAGGATTGCTTGTTTGTGTCATGGCAATTCCAGAATAATCATGGACGGTGGACCGTAGACTGTGAACCGTGGGCCGTGAACGGTGGTGTGAGAGCGAGGGAGCTGGGAACGAGAAAGCGGGGGCTGCGGGGCTACCGCCTTGCAACACGCGTAAGATTCGCAGTGTCGGGGATGCTCGCGGTTTATTCTGTCGGGCATCCGGCCGCTCCGTACCTATTGCCGGTTTTTTTGTGTGTGTGTGAACGGCCGGGGCACCCCCCTCCATCTCTGTAAATAAATTCCTCGTTTTCATGGCTTTATCGAGTGGCTCCCGCTGTAAATTCCTCTGTGCAAGGGATTTATTTGCAGATTCCTCTCGGCAAAGAGGTTAAGAGGCAGCTGTCAGCGATTGGCTATCAGCGGTCAAAGGCGGGCGTGCCGTTCATGTCTCCGTTTTTCAGCGTGAGACCAGTTTAGCTAGCTCCGCGAAATTATCTGCAAAACGGCATGCCGCGTGGCTGGTGCACCGGTTGGCACGCGTGATGCTCACTCGCCCCTTGCTGTTTCGCGTGTTCCACAGCAGTACAGCGCCGCTTCGACCACCTTCAGGCCGCCGTACTCCTTGCGCCAGCGGCAGTAGGTTTGCTCGGTGATGCCGGCTTCCCGGCACGCCGCCGGGCGCGTCTTGCCGCGGCGCTCACCTTCCACGCCGCGCTACTCTAACTCTCACCCTGGCACAAAATATCGGGCAGACCACCACCTTCTGATTGAAAATCCGCATCAGATTCCCAGAGGGGGGTCAGTGTCCTCTCGAATTATTTCGTTAGGCTCTCTATCAAAACAAATATCGTAAACAGCCGACACCGTCGGCGATGTGCACGGCAGTTGGAAGATGCGGCTGGAATGGTCGTGGAACGGTCGTGCCGATGGGCTTCGCCGCTCGATGCATGGGGAAATTCGCATGACACGCAGGGATTGCCTCAGAAACAACACTCAACTTCCTATTTCACTCTATGCATTCCACAGAGGCTTAGGCAGCCTGCCACAATGGGTGGGCGCGGTGGCGGCTGGCCTCCTTGTTCTGACCATCGGCGGCTGCAATGCCAGGCTTTTCTCAACAATCTCAAACACTGATCCTACTTACTCGAACTTCACCGGCAATTGGGTACTCCAGTTCACCGCAACTTCGGGACCAACGGAATTCACTCAGCTTTCCGGCTTTATCAACGACATAGGCGGCCCGCAGAACTGGGCCACAGCAGCGTTTCAAGGCACTCTCTCGGACTGCTTTGCCGGTCAGAGCTTCACTCCGTGGTACGGCAATATCAATGGCACTGCCATGAACCTCTATTCTTTCCTGATCACGGGCGAAGCGCTCACGATCACCGCGAACTCCAATGCAACTTTCACGCAGTTCACGGGAACCTATACCCTGGGTGGCCCGTGCGCCGACGGCGAAACCGGCACCGTGGTTGGTACGCGCTACGCGAGCTTAACCGGAACCTATGCGGGTTCTCTCAGCTCGGACGCGGGGCAGAATCTGCAACTGGATCTCACGCAGAACACGGTCGCCACCGGCAACGGCACCTTCTTTGTCACCGGTACTGCCAATCTGCAAGGCTTCAGTTGCTTTACCTCTGCAACCATCGCGTCTTATGGGGGAACTGTCGTCGGCAGCAGTGTGCAACTTCAGTTCACAACCAATGAATCACCGTCCTCGACTTTAACCCTTTCCGGCTCGTTCGATCCCAGCGCGGATACCATCACCGCGAATTCAATTCAAGTGAGCGGCGGCGAGTGCTCGGGAAGCCTCGGCGGCGCATCGCTAACGCGCCAGTCAAATTGAACTCTAAAGGGGGCGCCCCAGTGATATATCTATTCGGCCATCAGCACCGACAACAGCAGAAAGATGCAGACACGCAATTCAGAATCGTAGCCGCGAGGAAACTTCGATCCTCTGCCATCGCTCTCTCCGCGCTCGCATTCGCAGCCGCAGTCTTGATCGGTTGTTCGCATGGGGGCGGCTCAGGCTCGGGCTCCGGCGGTGGATCAGGATCTGGCGGAGGTTCTGGATCTGGCGGAGGAACCGCAGTCGATGTCACAGGCAACTGGCAGATCAAGTTCACTCCCGCTGCACCGATCAGTTCCATGGCTGGATATCTGTCTCAGCAGGGACAAGGAGCCAACCAGTTCACCACGGCCGCACTCCAGGCGCAAACTTCCGGCTGCTTTCAGGATGCCACGACGGTCCCCATGTATGGCCAAACCTCCGATATGGATGTCAATCTCGCATCGTTCGCGATCGAGAGTCAGACACTCTCGGTCAATGTCCAGGCAAATGCAGATGGCAATCAGTTCTCCGGTAATTACTCCATCGCCGGAGGTTGCGCGGGGGGCGTCTCCGGCACCGTAACAGGCACAGAATACGCATCCTTGACCGGGACCTTCACAGGCTCCATAACTGGATCGAGCCCGGTCGTCACGCTGTCGCTGTCACTCTCGCAGGATGCAGCAGGTACAGGTTTAGGAACCTTTCCTCTAAGTGGATCGGCAGCCTTCAGCGGCATCAGTTGCTTCTCGCAAGGCACGCTCACTGCGGAGAACGGAAGCGTGATCGGAGATAGCGTCACCATGGACTTCACGACGAATGACGCCGAGGGCGCCGAGGTTCAGATGACAGGATCGATCGATTCAGCAGCCAGTACATTGACTCTCTCCTCGATTCAAATCAACGGCGGCAGCTGCAGCGGAACACTAGGTTCGGCGACCCTCCTCCGCCAGCAATGAACTGCGCCCGTTTCGGCCTGGTCGCAACTGCAACGTCCCCGCAAGCTATTGAGGACCAAGCTACGTTGTATTTGCCGGCCTGATGAAATGACTAACGTTGCATTCGTATCTACGGCGGCACCGGCCCGATCAAAGACGTCAGCTACTTCGTTTGGACTTCGGTGATCTTTGTCGCTCGTGCACCGCAACAAAAGCAGGGGATTCGATCCGCTCTGCATCTCCCAACCTTGCGACAGGCGCGACTCGAACCCGCTCGCCGTATAATTCCGGCAGGATTGCCCTATCATCGGCAGGACGCAGGAAGGGCGATTGCCTTGCGGATCCAGCTATGTTTGCGCGAGTACAGCGATTCTGGTTGCGTGTGTCGAACGGCATGGCAATGGGAGAGCTGTGGAAACAGTTCGAGGCCGATGCGCGCCTGAGCTACCGGCTCTTCTCCCAAGAGGTTGATACCACGCGCAGGCCCGACACGCGGCGGGGAAAGCACTTTTTCCGCACCGTGCGGCTGTTCTTCTGGGCCATCGTGGATAAGCTGACTCCGGCGCGGCGCATTCTGCTGCTCGCCGCACTGATCATGATGGCGATCAACATCGACATTCGATGGCAGCCTGACAGTCACCAGCCGGGCACAGGTTTCTACTTCGGACCGCTGTCGCTCGCCGTATGGGGCGAACTGCTGGTGCTGCTGGTGCTGATTCTTGAAGTGACCGATCGCGTGGTGATGAAGCGCGATCTGCAAATCGCCAAGGAGATTCAGAGCTGGCTTTTGCCGCCGTCACCCCCAGCGGTGCCGGGGCTGGAGATTGCCTTTCAAACCAGGCCTGCAAATACCGTGGCTGGAGATTACTATGACGTTTTTCCGCGCCCGGGGGCGAAGGCGGCGGGGGGTGCGTACCTGATCGCGATTGCCGACGTGGCCGGCAAGAGCATCCCGGCAGCCATGCTCATGGCCACTTACCAGGCCAGCCTGAAAACGCTGGCGGCCAGGGCGGAGACACTGACCGATCTTGCCGCCGCCATGAACAACTATGCCTGCGGCAACAGCGATAACGGGAGACGATTCACGACAACCTTCATCGCCGAGTACGATGTCGGCTCGCGCCAACTCACCTATGTGAATGCCGGGCACAACGCGCCCATGCTGATGCACAGGAACGGATCGATTGAGAGGCTCAACGAGGGCGGCATTCCGCTGGGAATCCTTGAGGAGGCGCAGTTCGCTTCGGGCACAACAACCATCGAAAGCGGCGACTGGCTTGCGATCTTCACCGACGGCGTGACCGAAGCGGAGAATACTGCGGCACAGGAGTACTCTGAAGGGCGGCTGGTGCAGGCGCTTTACGCGAACGCAACCGCGGCCCCGCAGGCGGCGCTGGGCGCCGTCATGATGGACATCGAGCGCTTCGTAGGCTCTGCGCCGCAGCATGATGACATTACCTTGATGCTGATCAAGGCGATCTAGCCGGTATTGGCCCTGGTTGGATAGCACGATTTTAAAAATGGTAATATCGTTGTATTCGTGAGCTTGCCCAATCCGGCTCGGCCAGCGACCGGAATCGAAACGGTCTACGCTCCGGCCAGCGCATGGGCTTGGGGGCTGCGGGCGTTTTGCGGCGGCTCTTCGACGACGCTCCCGCCAACCTGCGCGGCAAAATCATCGGCATCTACGGCATTCTCTTTGTCTTCAATACGGCCGCATGGCTGTGGGCGATTGTGGCGTTTCGCCATTACCCGCTGTTGCTGGGGACGGCGCTGCTGGCCTACAGCTTCGGCCTGCGCCACGCGGTCGACGCCGATCATATTGCCGCCATCGACAACGTGACGCGCAAGCTGATGCAGGAAGGCAAACGGCCGGTCGGCGTCGGTTTCCTGTTTTCGCTCGGGCACTCGACGATCGTGGTGCTGGGCTCCGCGGCGATTGCCGCGACCGCGCTCGCATTGCAGCATCGCATGGATGGGGCGCGCGCGGTGGGCGGCGTCGTTGGCACTCTGGTCTCGGCATTGTTTCTCTTCGGAATTGCCGTCGTGAACATTGTAGTGCTCGTGTCGATCTATCGCGCGTTTACCCGTGTGCGCAACGGGGCTCCGTATGTCGATGAGGATTTCGACATGCTGCTTGCAAGCCGCGGATTTCTCGCGCGCCTCTTCCGGCCCATGTTCGCGATGATCCGGCGCAGTTGGCACATGTATCCGCTGGGTGTGTTGTTCGGGCTGGGGTTCGACACCGCAACCGAGATCGGAGTACTGGGGATTTCCGCGGCCGAAGCATCGAAGGGACTGCCGCTGTGGTCGATCATGGTCTTCCCGGCGCTGTTTGCGGCGGGCATGTCGCTCATCGACACCACCGACAACATCTTGATGTTAGGCGCGTATGGATGGGCGTTTGTGAAGCCGGTGCGCAAGCTCTACTACAACATGACCATCACATTCGTATCCGTGGTGGTGGCGCTGGTGGTGGGCGGCATCGAGGCGCTGGGTCTGCTGGCCAGCGAGTTTCACTGGAGCGGACTGTTCTGGGATGCGGTGCTGAAGCTCAACGGAGACTTTGGCAAGCTGGGCTACTTCATTATTGGGATTTTCGTGTTGAGCTGGATCGCTTCCATCGCCATCTACAAGTGGCGGCGATTTGACGAGCTCGAGTTCGGGGACTGACTGGGCGCGCGCACGCGCCCGTTTTGGCGTCAGAGCTTGCTGTGGGTGCCGTCGCACTGGGGCGCATTGGCGGTGTGCTTGCATCCGCAGAAATAGACGGTATTGGATTCTGTCGCTTCGTACTTCACAGGCGCAAATCCGGTTCCGCGGTGGCTTCCATCGCAAAACGGCTGGTTGGCGCTGCGTCCGCACGCGCACCAGAAATAGGCTTTCCCCGCCTCGACGTCGACAGGATACGGGCCTTTCTGGGCAATCTTGGCTTCAGGGATCATGAGTGCTCCTTGCTTGGGAAATGATGTCTTCAGCAGAATATCCGATCAAGTGGCTTCGGATTCTACGGCAACGCTGCGCAGATGGTTTTGTACTCGTCCTCAGTGAGGCGGAAGGTTAGCGCGGCCGCGGTTTCTTCCACCTGGCCGCCGTTGCGCCCGCCCACGATCGCGGCGGTAATCGCTGGATTGTGCAGAGTCCAAGCCACGGCCACCACGCCGGGAGTGACGCTATGCGCGCTGCCAATCTCGCGCAGCAGCTCGACCAGTTGCATATTCCGGCTGAGGCGCGGCTCCTGGAATTCCACATTTTTGCGGCGCCAGTCATCGGCCGGGAATGCGGCGATGCGCTCCGCCGTCATCTTGCCCGTGAGCAAGCCGGAGAGCATGGGCGAGTAGTTGATGACGCCGATGCCATTCGTCTGAGCGAAGGGAAGAATCTCCGCCTCGACGGCGCGGCGCAGCATGGAATACGGCGGCTGCAGGCTGGTGATGGGCGCGATCTTTTGCGCGCGCTTCATTTGCTCCACGCTGAAGTTGGATACGCCGATCCAGCGCAGCTTGCCGTGCTCGCGTAGTCTCGCCAGCGCCTCCCAGCCCTCTTCGATCTCGCTGTCGGGATTGGGCCAGTGAATCTGGTAGAGATCGATTTTTTCGACCTGGAGGCGACGCAGCGAGGCTTCCACCTCTTCGGCGATGGACGCAGACTTGAGCGTTTGATAAATCTCACGGTCCGCGTGCCAGCGCATGGAGCACTTGGTAAAAACGTACGGCTTGTGCGCAGAAGATTTCAGCGCGCGGCCGACGATTTCTTCAGAGTGACCGAGGCCATAGACGGCCGCGGTGTCGATCCAGTTGATGCCGAGATCGAGCGCGCGATGGATGGCGGAGAGCGAGTCCGAATCGTCCTGGGGGCCCCAGGCGAATTGCCAGTCGCCGCCGCCGATAGCCCAGGCGCCAAAGCCGATGGCGGTGAGTTGCAGGTCGGAGTTGCCGAGTTTGCGAAGTTTGCGAGAGGCGTCAGTCGTCATGAGATGAGGATAGACGAAAGGGGGCGGCTGGTTTAGGCTGCTTCGCAACAGGGAAAATCCCGAAGAGCAACCGCAGATCCTTCACTCACCACCCCCAAGCTGAAGAACGCTTGGGGTCCCTTTCGTTCAGGATGACACCTCTGTTTTTCGTTGAACCCTGATCTACGCAGTCAGAGAATTCCATTGCGCGGATTCTGTCAATCCACTATCCGCCCATAAACATGCCGCCGTTCACATCCAGAACGTGGCCGGTAATGTACGACGCAGCGTCCGAGGCCAGGAACTTCACCGCCTGCGCCACATCCTTGGGCGTACCGCGACGGCCGAGCGGAACCGTGGCCAGCATGGCCTTGCTCACTTCCTCGCTCAGCACCGCGGTCATGGGGGTCTCAATGAAACCGGGAGCGACCGCGTTCACGGTGATGTTGCGCGAAGCTACTTCGCGGGCCAACGAGCGCGTGAAGCCGATTAGCCCCGCCTTTGATGCCGCATAGTTCACCTGGCCAGCCTGGCCCGCGCGTCCCACCACGCTGGCAATGTTTACGATGCGTCCCCAGCGGTTTTTGAGCATGGGGCTCAGCAAAGCTTGCGTGATCAGAAAAGCGCCCGTCAGATTGATGCTCAGCACCAGGTCCCAGTCCGCGGGCTTCATGCGCAGCATCAGGTTGTCGCGGGTAATGCCGGCGTTGTTGACGAGGATCTCGACCTTGCCGAACTTCTCGATGATGGCCTTGGCGCCGGTCTCGATCGACTCCTGGCTCGACACATTCACCGTAAAGGCCGAGGCATCGATGCCCTGCCCCTTCATTTCGGCGACGGTCTCGGCCAGCTTGGCCTCATTCACGTCGGCTAGCACGATCCTCGCGCCCGCAGCGGCAAGCTCTTCGGCAATTGCGCGCCCAATCCCCTGCGCCCCGCCGGTTACCAGCGCAATTCTTCCCTGTAAATCACCCATGTGGTTTTCTGTCGACCTCGATGCGCGCCCACAAGCTCAGTGGTTGCGAGCAGCGCCTTTCCACGGCTGATTATAAGGGAGCGAGGGAACAAGGGACCAAGGGAACGAGAAGGCAGATGGTGGTTCAGTGAAGGGAAGAGTGGATGGTCATTAGCCAGCAACACTGCAATTGACCGGGTCGAAGATTTTAGTTTCGCCGTTCAAATTGGATTGCGTCACCCAAATCGGGGTCACCAATGGTCACATGGAGCTTGTAAGGCGGTTTCTCACCGTACAAGTTGAGTTCCTCCGCAAATTTCCCTGTAAATGCATCCTTGCAGCGATTATCCGGTTCTTCATCAGCGATGTCCGCCCACACGACAATGTAGCTAACGTTCTTCCCAAAGCGCCATGTGCCGCGTCCGGTGATCGAGCATGACTGATCGTCGTTAATCGTTTCTGGAACATGGAAAAACTCTGCTTTGTGATCTGGAGATAGCAATATGTGCGCAGAGGAATTGATCTTGAGAACCGTTCCCGTCATGGGTAGTTTAATTGTGCGTTGCAATGAAGCCTGATCGACCGTATACAGGCCGACGACGTCCCGTTCAGCCGGTTGGCGCGTGAGGAATCTGTCTGCCCAAGGGTCGTATTGGCAGCCTACCAGACTCACAAACGCGAGGATTTTCAAGGACGTGAGCTGCAGTCTACGCGGCATGAACTAATTCCATGTGGTTGCGGTCGTGGAGGTCGCCTATGCTTCAGTTACCCTCGAGAGAGCAGCTATTGCTGTTGACGCCCCGAACGTCCCTACTATTTTATGTCGGCGTAGCCGCCACGGTTACCGGCCGCGGGGCAAGCGCGGGGCGCAATAGCTCCGCCGGCCACACATACACCGCCAGCCGCCGCGAGTAGTGCAGCACCGGCTCCATCTTCGGCAAGGTAATGCCCACAGCGCTGGCCAGATCGTTGCGCTCGATCTCCGCTTCGGCTTCCTCAAGCGGCCAGGGCACATGGTGCAGGTTGGCGCGGATGGGCTGCCCGGCGCGATTGGTGCTGAAAACGCAGTTGCGCTCTGAGAAGAAGTATTCAAACGATCCCGGCCGGATCTCCGCCGTTTTGTGCGTAGGCCCCAGCCCCCGGTACGCCGCCTTGAAGATCACCTCGTGGCGCACAAACCGCCGTCGGCTGTAAAACGCGAACTCCCGCTCAGCGCGCGGCTCCATCCGCATCTCCGCCAGTTTGTACGGCAGGTGGTAAACGGCATGAGCGACCACGACGGCAATCAGGTTGCTCGAATCGAAGGAAAAGCAGTAGATGCCCGGCGTGCGCGTAAACCGGTCGCGCACATAGGTGCGCAAATTCAGGTCGGGAAAGTTGCGCAGCCCGGGAATCGGCGGCACGCCGCGAATCTTGATGCGATCGAGCCAGAAAGGCACCGCGCCCAGCCACGCCGATCCCTCAAAAGTATCCGGCTCCAGCCAATCGGGCAGCAGCCGCTCCATCAGCGGGACGGGAATGGGCCAGTGGGCAAACAGCAGATCGTTCCAGCGCTGGGTGCTGGCCCAGCGCCCTGCCGGCAATGGCCGCGGTTTGTGCGACGTACGCACCAGAAACTCCCGCACTCAAAACTCCTCAATCGGCGTTTCCGCGCTTTGCGGGGGAATGCGTTGTTAAGACGCTTCGCGTCGCGTCGAATTAGCGCCAACTCTGTTCGAGCCGCTAATTCCGCTCTCTCTTACAAAGGATGCAAATCCGGCTGAGCACAGCCGCACTTCGGGCTGAGGATTGAATCGCAAGCCTCATGCCGTATTCTGTCCGCGAGACGATCCTTATGTCCAGTGAATCTTTTAGCCCGCCGGGTGCCCGTACCCAAACTGAGGTTTTTGCCGTCCATGGCGCCGATCCCGAGATCCTTGCCTACGCCATGGCCAAATACTCCCGCTCCAAGCTCTCCATGCGCGAGTCGCTGGCCGAAATCAGCTCCCAGCGCGCCGAACAGTTCCTCAACACCTTTTATTTTCAATACGGCCACCGCTCCATCGCCGACCTGGCCCATATCGCCTTCGCCGTCGAGCGGCTAAGCCTGCTGGCTGCCATCGTGCTTGTTGACGAGACCCGCTGGGACGGCCAGGAACGGTCGACCCGTTACCAGAACTTCCTCGAATCTGGCTGGTTTTTGCCCGGTTTTGGAGACGATTCTGCTTCAGCGGAGCTTTATTCCAACACTGTCAAAAACCTCTTTGACACCTACCAGCAGGTTTCCGCCGCGGTCTTCGAACTCCTCCGTTCGCGCGTCGCCCGCCCCGAAGCCCTTAAACCCGATGCCTACGACCGTACTCTCCGTGCCCGCGCCTTCGACGTGGCCCGCTACCTGCTGCCGCTGGCAACCAACACCTCGCTCGGCCAGATCGTGAGTGCACGCACCCTGGAAACTCAGGTTTCCCGCCTGCTCTCCCACCCCACCGCCGAAATCCGCCTGCTCGGCGAGAAACTCCGCGACGCCGCTACCGGCCCCGCCTGGAACCTGAACGGCAGGGCGGCGCAGGCGTTCGTGGACAGATTAGCCGCTGCGGAACAGGTGTCAGGTGTCAGGGTTCAGGGGGCAGAACAGGCTACCGCGAAAGGGCACGACTTCAGTCGTGCCGCAAACGAGGGGAAAAAAGAAGGGGCTTTAGCCCCTGAGGGCAGCCTCGCCGCCGAAGCCGCCGAGCTCCTCACGCGCGAGATTCGCACCGCGCCTACGCTGGTCAAGTACGCGCAGCCGAACACCTATCTGATCGAATCCCAGGCCGAACTGGCTCAAGCCGCCGCGGAAGTTCTCGCACATCTCTCCTCCAAAACTCCGCCCCACGCAGTGGCGCCGCTCGTTGATTTGGTTGAGCGCACCGAATCTCTCGAAGTTGAGCTGGCCGCCACGCTCCTCTACTCGGCCAGCCACCACCCCTACCGCCAAATCCGCGACTTGATTTCCTCGTTCTCCGCGTCACGAATCAACGAGATCATCGAGTTGGGGCTCAAACATCGCGGACGCCACGACGAGGCCCTCCGTGCGTTCCACGCCGGCGCCGCTTTGCGCTTCGACATCCTCATGGACATCGGCGGCTTTCGCGACATGCACCGCCATCGCCGCTGCACGCAGATCATTCAGGGATTCACCGCAGAGCACGGCTATGAAACTCCCGGCGCGGCCGATCTGGCTGGTGAAATCGACATTCTGGCCGAAGCCGGCGTGCTCGCGGATTTCCAGTCCGCCGTCGAAGGCGCGCACGCAGCCGCCGCACAGATTGCCGCGGGACCCGCGCCCGAGGCTGCGCAATCGGCCCAGTATCTGTTGCCGCTCGCCACGCGTATTCGCGCACTCTTCAAGATGGATTTCGCCGAGGCTCAATACATTACGGAACTGCGCTCCGGCCCCGCTGGCCATTTCAGCTACCGCCGCGTCGCCTGGGAGATGTTTTTAGCCCTCCAGCGCCAGCACCCCGATTTGGCGCGCCACATCCGCGTCACGGACTTTACGCAGCCGATCGATCTCTTCCAGCGATAACAATCGGCAGCGCTCACCAGCCCATCTGCCGCATCCGCTCCAAAATAATCCCGCTGTAGCGATCCATGTGCTCGGGCCGGCGCTTGAGCGGCAGCGGAAGCACTGCAGCCATCCGCGCCGCCTGGTCGCGATCGATCTTGCGCGCTGTGGTCTTGTAATAGGCGTGGCTCGCCGCCTCCACGCCGTAGATTCCCGGCCCCATCTCGACCACATTCAGATACAGCTCCAGAATCCGCTTTTTGCCCAGCACAAACTCGGCCACGGGCACCAGCGAGAACTCCGCGCCCTTGCGCAGATACGACCGCTCCGTCCCGAAGAACAGGTTCTTCACCAGCTGCTGCGTGATTGTGGAACCGCCGCGGATGCGGCCGCCTTTCTCATCTTCTTCGGCGGCAAGCTCCATGGCGTGCCAGTCGAATCCATGGTGTTCGTAGAAACGCGCATCCTCGGCGGCGACCACGGCATGTTGCAGGTCGGGCGAAATCTGGCTCATGGGGACGAACTGGTAGCGCTTGCGATACGGCTTCGAGGCCGTCCAGGACTCGATGCGCCGCTCCATCTGCACCGCGGTGGTCGGCGGGTCGATCCACTTGAGCGCCACGAGCGACAGTGCGCCCAGCAGCCATAAATCCGCCACGCCGATCGCGATCCATATGAGAATCGACCAGACAGACACTTCGCGCAGCCGGGGCTTGGGCCGCGCCGCAGGCAATTCAGTTGCCGGGGCTGTCTGTTCGGTCACACTTCAGAATAATCGGCAGGTCTGCTTGAGAATTTCAAGCGTGGCCCCAAAGAAGCTGTATCCCTGGGAGCGCCGATGCGGCTATGAAGTGATTCCGGTTTCGAACTCTGTGTAGCTGTCGAGGTGATGTTTAATCACGCTGTAGCACTCACAGGCGACCTCGGTAAGGCCAGATACGTCGAGAATCCGGATTTCCCCGCGAGAGTACTTGATCAATCCCTTTTCCTTGAGAATTCCCGCCGTCGATGTGACGGTCGGCCGGCCGCTGCCAAGCATACTTGCGAGAAACTCATGGGACATCTTGAATTCGTTGGTATGCGCTCGATCGGCACAGATCAGAAGCCAACGGGCAAGGCGCTGCTCGAAGCTGTGACGGGCACTGCATCCGGCCGACTGCATGGCCTGAACAAGTTGCGTTTGAACATAGCGAAGAGCCAGTTTATGGAAGTCGCCGCCAAGCGCAAACTCAATCCTTGCGGCTTCAGTGCGGCAACTATAGCCGTGGCCGGCAATTTGTGTATAAATGCGATTCAGGCTCCTCTTGGTTCCCATCAGCGCCGAGACGCCGATCACCGACTCGTAGCCGAACATCCCTACCTCGACCTGGGCTCCATCGGTGAAGGTCGTCGTCATGGACGCCATCCCCTCTTCAAGAAAATAGAGATTTTGGATCGGGCTTCCCGGATATTCGATTTCCTGCATCACTTCGAAGCGGACGGGCTTCAAACCGAGCCGCCGCACGATATTGGCGCTCAATGCGCTCAGAATCGTGTTCTTATATGGATTTGCGTTCAGGCGACTCTGCATTTGCGTCCCAGCAAGCCCTTTTTCCTCTGCTTAGATAAGGCTATGCTTGGGAGGTGCGATGCGCAAACCAAGTCCGGAGGTTGTGTACCGGGTAGGACATAGTCTTCTTCACAAAAGGCTTAGGATGCATCTACCTGGGGTGCTACCCAGGGCATTCGGCGAGGCGCTGCCGCTGATCGATTTGACAGGTTCCAGCCTCATCAAGGAGGACCCGTGGTCCAATCGAATAGGCAGCTTCGCATCTTCGTTGTGGACGATGAATTCGTCATTGCATCTACCCTCTCGTTGATCCTCCGTCAGAAGGGTTTCGACGCGGTATCGTTCACTGCTCCGAATGACGTTCTCGAGGCAGCCCGCTCCACGGTTCCTGACCTTCTCATCTCCGACGTAGTCATGCCGCAGTTTTCGGGAATCGAGCTGGCAATCCGGCTTCAGGAGCAATGTCCCCAATGCAAAATCGTGTTGTTCTCGGGTCAGGCGACAAATGCCGGCTTGCGTGAGACCGCGCGCGTCAACGGGTTTGATTTTGAGATCATGGCCAAACCTGTGCATCCCACCGAACTGCTAAGGAAAATCAAAGAAGCGACAGAACAGAACACCAGCCCGTCTTCGACTGTCTGCTGACGCACCCGTCAATCTGCCCGCGCGCGCCGCCGGCAATCCTGGCGCGAATTCCCGGGAGCCTGGTGTCTGGTCGATTTTTCGCACGCCGAGAGATTCCGCTTGCGCGGTTTTGCGCACGGGAGCAGAACGCCAGACGCCAATTCACGCAGCCGGGACCGCTATCTCCACTAACTCCGCTACTTCGACTTCTTCTCGCTTGCGGGCTTCGCCTTGGCCGCCGGTTTAGGCGCGGGCGCAGGCGTTGCCTTGGTGTAGACGATGCTCTTGGTCCCCCCGCCGCAGCTGCCCACTATCTTGCCATCGGTTTCCTTGCCCTTGTCCACAATGGTGAGCGTGTAATTGCTTCCGCCGTGGGCGTCGATTTTCTTGGCGATCTCCGTCTTCAGGTCGTCGCACGACTTGATCTGCGCCGAGGCGCAAAGAGGCATGCAGAAAACAACCGCGGCAACCATCCAGATCTTCATGTTGGAACCCCCTCGCTTTCGTAACCGGGTTCTCCACGCCGGATTCCCGGCCCACCGGAATCATACACATCCCGCTTGTGGACGCAGGGAGAATTTTTTGGATGCCAGTGCCTTCCGTACTCTCCCACCTGGCTCAAGCCGCCAACTTCCGCTGCCTCCGAGCTAACTGCGCGAGCACCGCTAACCCCAGTAACTCCGCTAGAATTGAACCTTGCACACGCAGTCCAGCTTTCGCCTGCTCGTGGTCCGGCTCGGTGCCATGGGCGACATTCTGCACGCGCTGCCGGCGGTCACGGCCTTGCGCCGGATGCATCCCGCGTGGCACATCGGCTGGGTTGTCGATCCGCGCTGGCAGGCGCTGCTAGAGGCAGGGAGCGAGGAAGCGAGGAAGCAAGGGAGCGGCAATGCCGTCGCTGCTATGCCGGTTGTCGACCGGCTGCATTTCGCTCCCAGCCGCGAATGGAAGCGGCATCCGTTCAGCGCGCAGACACGAACCCAGATCGCCGCCCTCCGCCGGGAACTGCGCGAGGCCCATTACGATGCCGTGCTTGACCTCCAGGGCGCCATCCGGTCCGCCGTCATCGCGCGCATGACTGGGTACCCTCGTCGCATCGGTGAAGCCAAACCCCGCGAGTGGCCGGCGCACTGGCTCTTCACTGAGCGCATCGCAACTCATGGTGTGCACGTGATTGAGCAGGACTTGGAGCTCGCGTCGGCCGTGGCCGGCGATCCCCTCGAAATGGTCGAGCCTCTTTTGCCCGTCGATCCCGAAGCCGAAAGCTGGTGCGCCGCCTGGCTGGCGGAGCAAGCAACCAGCGGGAGGCGGCTGGCGTTTATCGCGCCGGGCGCGGGCTGGGGCGCCAAACGCTGGCC
Organism: uncultured Acidobacteriota bacterium; assembly: GCA_963745965.1. GTDB lineage: Bacteria > Acidobacteriota > Terriglobia > Terriglobales > Acidobacteriaceae > Telmatobacter. The sequence continues at coordinate 339,696 of CAVUZC010000012.1, read as the reverse complement.
CTCCGAGCGTTATGCAACCGTCGCAGCCGGCCTCGTGCAGCGCGGATTCCATGTCCTGGTCAACGCACCGCCTGGCGAGGAGTCGCTGGCCGTTCCCATCGCCGCCGCCGGCGCAACGCCCTTCACGGCCACGCTTCCACAGTTGATCGCCCTCACCCGCCGCATCGCCCTAGCCATCGGCGGAGACACCGGGCCGCTGCATCTCGCCTGCGCGGCCGGCCGGCCCGTCGTCGGCATCTACGGCCCCACCGATCCCAGCCGCAACGGCCCCTACGGAACCCGAACCCGCGTGCTGCGCAGCCCTGCCAGCCGCCGCGACTACACCCACCGCGACGCGCCCGACCCTGGCCTGCTCACCATCATGCCGGAAGATGTGTTGCGCGCAACCGACGAACTACTCGCGGAGGAGATGCCGAGATGACTTTCCACGACTCTTCTCCAAAAGGCTGCTCCATGCAATGGTGGCAGTGGTGGGCAAGAAGGGTTCGCGTGCCGATGGGCTTCGTGACTGCTGCGCTCTATGTCTTTGAAGTCGCGCGCCATCCCGCGCATCCGAGGGCCATCGCGTGGAGTCTCCTGCTGGTTTTGCCCGGACTCGCATTGCGTGCCGCCGCCTCAGGCACGGTCAAGAAAAATCGCGAACTCACCGTCACCGGTCCCTACGCATACACGCGCAATCCGCTCTACCTGGGCTCCATGCTCATGGCCGCAGGGTTTGCCGTAGCACTGCTCAGTTGGCTGCTGGCTCTTGTGCTCGCAGCCGGTTTCGTCATCGTCTATATCCCCGTCATCGCCGGCGAAGAGCAATTCCTTCGCGCTACATTCCCTGAGTTTGACGAATACTGCCGTCGTGTCCCCCGCCTCATCCCCCGCCTCACTCGGGCCAAAGCCCAAAATGGTCAGGAGGTTGCGCTCCATGGTTCCTCCGTCTCCAACCCTCCGTCCCAAGGCTTCTCTTTCGCGCTTTACTTCCAGCATCACGAGTACAATTCTGCAATAGGAGCCGCACTGCTGTACTTGAGTTTGCTTTTCCTGCGCCCGGCGCTGGATTTCGTTCTTCGCTGGTTTCATTAGGCAGAGTTCGATCATCCAGAATCGGCCAGATTTGTTTGCCCAGACTTGATCGCCCAGACTGGGTTGGCCAGTTTGGATCGGCTAGTTTCGACGGGCCAGTTTCGATCGGCCAAATTTTTCAAGGAGCCCCGCCGAACGTTGAAGACCCGTGCGATCGCAGTTAGTCTCTTATCCACATTTGCCGTGGCGGCAGCCTGCGCCCAGCAAGCGGCCACGCTCCCCGCGCCGCGCCCCGGCTACAGTTTCCCTCTGCGCCAGACCCTCACCTACGCGGTGGATTGGCGCGTCTTTCCCGCGGGCACTGCGGTCATCCACTTTGAGGCCGCCGGCGATCGCGAGCGCATCTCCGCCACGGCCGATACCATCGGCGCCATCAACATGCTCTTCCACGTCGCCGACCGCTTCCAGGCCGACTTCGACCGCAGGCGCGGTTGCACCTACGACTTCAACAAGCAGACCGTGGAAGGCCGCCGCCAGATCAACTCGACGCTGAGGCTCGATTACGCCGCAGGCAAGTCGTTCCTCGATGAAAAAAACCAGGTCACCGGCCAGACCAAGCACCTTGAAGCGCCCGTCTCAGGCTGCCTCACGGATCTGCTCTCCGGCGTTTTCTATGCCTCTTCGCAGCCCATCGCGATCGGCCACAACTTTGTGCTTCCCGTGGTCGACGCCCAGCGCACCGTACTCGTCACCATGAAGGTCGAGCAACACGAGCAGATCAAGACCCCGCTCGGCACCTTCAACACCATCCGCGTACAGCCCACCGCCGACGCCGGCGTCGTCAAAAACCGCGGCAACATCTGGATCTGGTACACCGATGACGACCGCCATCTCCCCGTGCAAATGCGCGCCCGCCTCTTCTGGGGAACCATCACCTTCCGCCTCACCGCCAACGAGAACAAGTAGCTCGATGCCTTGTAGCGCCGGTCTCCTGACCGGCTGGAGCGTGGGTCTCCCGACCCACGCCATCAACCACCAAACACTAACCTCTGCGCTTCCGGTGTAAACTTCTCCTTCGCGCGAACTCCATCATTACTACGCGAATTGAGGTTCTATGCTCTTCTTTTCCTCTCACCAACATTGGGTGCCCCAGGTCTCGATTTTGAGACCTGGGATAGCACGAACCCTCGCGTTAACTGCCTTCGCTCTTCTTGCTTCTACATCCTGCTCTGCCCAAACCGCGCCGCAACCAATCTCCGCGAAGCGCCCCATGACCTTCGAAGACATGATGGCCATGAAGCGCCTGGGGGATACCGCCGTCTCGCCCGACGGCAAATGGCTGGCGTATTCCGTCACCACTGTCGATCTGGCGAAAAACACCAAGACAGCAGAGTTATGGCTGCAAAAAATTGAGGGCGGCGAACCCTTCAAAGTCGCAGTAGCCCAGCCCGGCGACAGCGGCATTCAATTCGCACCGAATAACAAGCAAATCCTCTTTCTGAGCAGCCGCGAGGCGGGCCAACAAATCTGGCTGGCCGACTTCGATCCAGCCACCGGCACCACGAGCAATGCCCGCAAGCTGACCGCCATCGCCACAGAAGCCGATCACGCCAAGTGGTCGCCCGACTCGAAGTTCATCGTCTTCACCTCGGCGGTTTATCCAGACTGCGCTCCCATTACGGTGGCGGATTTTGCAACGGGCAACGCGTGCAACGCCGATCGCGACAAGGCCCTTGCCGCAAGCCCGGTGAAAGCACAGATCTTTACGCATTTGCTTTATCGCCATTGGGACCACTTCACCGGGGATAAGGTATCGCACCTCTTTCAGGTTTCAGTCGATGGCGGTGCCATGCGCGACCTGAATCCCAACGACCCGCACGACGTGCCGCCGGATTATCCTTCGCAAGAACTCGGCGGAAGCTTCGACATCTCGCCCGACTCGAAAGAGCTGGCCTTCACCGAAAATCTCGATCCGGTACAGGCCATCAGCACGCATTCCGACATTTTCAAGCTTGATCTGACTGATCCTGCGGCGAAGCCGGTGAAGGTGAGTACGTCTGCCGGCGGCAACTTCTCCCCCGCCTACTCGCCGGACGGAAAGTACCTGGCGTGGCGCAGCCAGGCGCGGGCAGGGTATGAGAGCGATAAGTTTCGGCTGTGGCTCTACGACCGCGCGGCGAAGACAGAGAAAGACCTGCTGCCGAGGTTCGACAACTGGGTCGACGAGTTTGCATGGGGAACGGACTCCGAGACGATCTTCTTCACGTCCGAATTTGCCGGCGAGGTTCCAGTATTTATAGCGCTAAGGATGGAATTCGCGGACCGGTCTGCAATCGTGGCGGGCACCTCAACAGATCACAACTTCGATCCGAGTACTCAGCGGATCGATCCGAACTGGTCCGTTAAGGTTTTTGAACAAAGGGAATGCCCAGCCCGGGTTCGCGATCTTGGCGAGTATAGCGATCTGCGGATGATAAGTGGAGGCGGGTATTTGGTAGCCACCCGAATGGCAGTGAATTCTCCACCCGAAGTCGTCAAGATCAAAATGCGAAGTAATCTCCATCAGCATGAGGGGTTCTGTATGGGAGGCGAGCCGACCCCGGATTCTCTTGAGCCATTCGAGCCGCTAATTCAAGGATTCGTCACCCATCTCAACGACGCCCTCCTCGCCCAGCTCGACCTGCCGAAGATGGAATCCTTCTGGTTCAAAGCCAAGGACGGCACCAAGCTCGAAGGTTTCCTCATCCGCCCGCCCGGATTCGATCCCACAAAGAAATACCCAGTAAAGTTCCTAATCCACGGCGGGCCGCAGGGCAACTGGGGCGACGACTGGAGCTACCGCTGGAACCCCGAGCTCTTTGCCGCCAACGGTTACGTCGTGGTCATGATCAATCCCCGCGGCTCCACAGGCTACGGGCAGGCTATTGTCGAGGCGGTGAGCGGCGACTGGGGCGGCAAGCCCTTCACCGATCTGATGGAAGGCCTCGACTATGCCGAGCAGCACTACTCCTTCATCGACAAGAACCGCGAATGCGCCCTCGGCGCGAGCTATGGCGGCTACATGGCCAACTGGATTCTGGGCCACACCAATCGCTTCAAGTGCATCGTCTCGCACGACGGCATGTTCAACGCCGAGTCGGCCTTCGGCACCACCGAAGAGGACTGGTTCAACATCTGGGAGTTTCGCGGCCACCCGTGGGACTACTACGGCAAGCCCGATGATCAGAACCCGTTCCGCAAGTGGTCCCCGTCCGTCTACGCCAAAAACTTTAAAACCCCCACGCTCGTCATCCACGGCCAGCTCGACTATCGCCTCGACGTGAGTGAAGGCTTCCAGCTCTTCGACACGCTGCAACTTGAAGGAGTCCCGTCGAAGATGCTCTACTTCCCAGACGAAGGCCACTGGGTGCTGAAGCCGCAGAATTCCCAACTGTGGTGGAAGACGGTGAACGATTGGGTGGACCAGTGGACGAAAGCAGGGACCAGGGACTAGGGACGTAGGGACTAGCACGATGCCGTTTGCGCGAAAATCCGCGAAGAAGAAAGAGCCGCTCGATGAAACGACGCTCTACGATTACGCCGTAAAAGCCCTCGGTCGCCGCATGAGAACCGAAGCCGAGCTGCGCCGCCTGATGACTGCGCGTGCCGAGCCGGGCGGGAGCGGCGAAGCGGCTGTGCGGAGTGTCATCGTGCGCCTCAAGGAACACGGCTATCTGAACGATCGCTCCTACGCCGAGACCTACGCGCGCCTGCGCCAGGAGAACGAGAAGCTGGGCGCCCGCCGCGTGCGCAACGATCTGCGCCAGAAAGGCGTCCGCGCCGAAGTGGTTGAAGAAGCCGTCACCGCGCGCTACGGCGAAACCAGCGAGGAAGCCCTGGCGCGCGAGCACCTCGAACGCAAGCACATTAAGAAGCCTGAGAACGAAAAAGAAGTCGCGCGCGTGATGCGCCGCCTCGTCGTTGCCGGATTCTCGACAGCCACGATCTACAAAATCCTCCGGCGGTGGGACGTGCCGGAAGAATCGCTCGACGCCCTCGACGATCTGGAGACCGATCCGCACGAAGAGTAGCGCCGGTCTCCTGACCGGCTGTCGTGCGGGTCTCCAGACCCGCGCATGTTCAGCGCCTGCACTTTCACGCTCTGCTGTGCTGTGCGGTCGTGTCCAATTACACTAAAGCCATGCAATTGCGCTCGGGAAATGAGATACGCGAGCTGTTTCTGAGCTTCTTTGAGTCGAAGGGGCACCGCAGGGTGCACTCTTCCTCGCTGGTGCCTGCCAACGATCCGACCCTCCTTTTTACCAACGCGGGCATGAACCAGTTCAAGGATCTTTTTCTGGGCGCGGAAAAGCGCGAGTACTCGCGGGCGACGACCTCTCAAAAATGCGTGCGTGCCGGCGGCAAGCACAATGATCTTGAAAACGTGGGCTTCACCCGCCGCCACCACACCTTCTTCGAGATGCTCGGCAACTTCTCCTTCGGCGACTACTTCAAGCGCGACGCCATCCAGTTCGCATGGGAACTGGTGACCAGCCCCGAGTGGTTCGGCATTCCCAAGGACCGGTTGTACGTGACCATCTTCGAGGGCGATCCTGCGAACGGCGTACCGCGCGACGACGAAGCCGAGCAGTTCTGGATCGAGACCGGCGTCCAGAAAGATCGCATCTTTCAATACGGCCTGAAGGACAATTTTTGGCAGATGGGCGAGACGGGGCCGTGCGGGCCGTGCAGCGAGATTTTCTACGACATGGGCATCGAAGCCGCCGAAAATCCCGGAGTCGACAAGCCCTTCGGCCAGGACGAAGCCCGCTACGTAGAAATCTGGAATCTGGTCTTCATGCAGTTCGATCGCTCCGCCGTGAAGGACGCGACCGGCAAGACAACCTACAAATTGACGCCATTGCCCAAACCCTCCATCGACACCGGCATGGGCCTGGAGCGTGTAGCCGCTGTCCTGCAAAGCAAGGTGAGTAACTTTGAGACGGATTTGTTTACGCCGCTCATCACTCGCGCTGCAGAACTGACAGGCCTTGTGAAAGGGCACGACTTTAGTCGTGCCGAAACGGCTACCCAAGAAGAAGGGGCTTTAGCCCCTGAGGCAAGCCTCGTCGGCAACGCCAGCCTCCGTATCATCGCCGACCACGCGCGCGCCGCCACATTCCTTATTAATGATGGTGTCGTGCCGTCGAATGAAGGCCGCGGATACGTGCTGCGCAAGATTATGCGCCGCGCCATCCGCCACGGCCGCCTTCTCGGCCAGGAAAAGCCGTTCCTTTTCGAAATGGTCTACGCCGTCCGCGATCTGATGAAGGGCGCATATCCCGAGCTAGTGGATTCGGCCGCGCGCGTAGCGAAGGTGGTGGAAGCTGAGGAGAAGCAGTTTGATCGCGTGCTTAAGATCGGACTGAGCAGGCTGCTTGATGCTATTGGAGAGGACTCGAGATCGCTCAGATTCTATAAGCGGTATATAGCGGAAGAGTCACAGGCAAAGCTGGCATTCAAAATTGCCCAAGATGCCTTTTCTGACCCCAACGTTCGTTTTGGAATCGAATTGGAAAGGGCTCTCATCCAACCGTGCGACGAGTTCAGCAACCCAATCACGCCAACCCTAGCCAACAGAATCCAAGCCGGTGTCCTTGATTTCCGGTTTACGGGGCAGCGAGCGTTCTCTCTGTACGAAACCTTCGGATTGCCTGAGGACTTTATCGAAGATGTATGCCGGGACGAAAGAGTACCTTTCGATAAGGCAGGCTTCGAAAAGGCGAAATCCGAAGAGCAGGCCCGCGCCCGCGCATCCTGGAAAGGCGGCGCGCAAAAAACCGCCAGCCCGGCATTCCGCGATCTACCGAAGACGGTCTTCGAGGGCTACCGGCAACTCAACTCGACCAACTGCGAAGTTCTCGCCATCGTAAAGAATGGCGTAGGCGTTCCCGCGGCCAAGGCCGGCGAAGAAGTCGAAGTCGTCCTCGACCACACCAGCTTCTACGGCGACTCCGGCGGCCAGGTCGGCGACCTGGGTTTTTTCCTGACGGTAGACGGAAATTCCACCGTCGCCGAAATTGTCGGCTGCGTCCTTCCCGTTCAAGGTGTGCGCGTGCACGAAGCGATTCTCAAGCAGGGTCTTGCAGTCGGCGATCACCTCAACACGCAGGTCGATGGCGACCGCCGCAACGCCATCAAGCGCAACCACACGGGCACGCACCTGCTGCACGCGGCGCTCAGACAGGTGTTGGGCACGCATGTAAAGCAGGCGGGCTCGGCCGTTCATCCCGACCGGATGCGCTTCGACTTTTCGCACTTTTCTCAAGTAGCCGACGAGGAACTCCAAGAGATCGAAGACATCGTCAATCGCGAGGTGCTGGCCAACGCCAGAGTCGAAACCCTCGAAGACGTGCCCATCGACGTGGCCGTGAACGAGTATCACGCCATGGCGCTCTTCGGCGAGAAGTACGGCGACAAAGTGCGCGTGGTCAAACTGTCCGACGGCTTTTCGACCGAGCTTTGCGGCGGTACGCACACCGCGGCCACGGGCGAGATCGGCCTGTTCAAACTCACCGGCGAGGAGTCGGTTTCCTCGGGCGTCCGCCGCATCGAGGCCATTAGCGGCATGGGCTCGCTCGATACTTTCCGTCGCGATTTCGAGCTGGCGCAGGTGGCGGGGCAGTATCTCCCGTCGACCGACAATCTTTCCGAAGGCCTGAAGGCAAAGTTCGCCGCGCAGGAAGAAGAGCTGAAGAAGCTACGCCGCGAGCTGGAAGAGATGCGCATGAAGTCGGCTGCCGGCGGGCTCGATGAAGCCGTTTCTCGCGCTATCGAAGTGAAGGGCGTAAAAGTGCTCACGCATCGCGCCGATCAGCTCGAACGTGGGCAACTGCGCACGCTGGTCGATAACCTCAAACAGAAGCTCGGCGAGGGCGTGGTGGTGCTCGCGTCAGCGCAGCCCGAGGGGAAAGTCGCGATCATCGCCGGCGTGACGCCGGGGCTCACGAAGCGCATCCAGGCGGGCAAGCTCGTAGGCGCCGTCGCGAAAATCGTCGGCGGCTCTGGCGGCGGCAAGCCCGAGATCGCCGAGGCCGGCGGCAAGGATCAGGCGCAGATCGATGCCGCTCTTCAAGCCGCGCCCAAGATCGCCGGAGAACTTCTGGGGTAGTCACGGTAACGATGGTGCGGGCGAGGACGCCCGCACTACAGCCGGTCAGGAGACCGGCGGTACAAACGGCTCCACGCTTCACGGACGCGCAATGCCGTAATCTTTCCTCATGGCGAAATTCGACGACGATCCCCAAAAGATCGCCGCGTTGCGCGGCCGGTTGCTCGCGTGGTACGCGCAGAACGCGCGCGACCTGCCGTGGCGCAAGACCGCTGATCCCTACGCCATCTGGGTTTCGGAGATCATGCTGCAGCAGACACGCGTGGCGGTGGTCGTCGATCGCTATCAAAAATTCATGGCGCGCTTTCCCACTCTCATCGCGCTGGCGCTCGCGCCGGAGCAGCAGGTACTAGCGCTCTGGAGCGGCCTGGGGTATTACCGCCGCGCGCGCATGTTGCAAAAGACCGCACAGTTTGTGGCCGAGAATATGATCGGCAATCTGCCGTCGCGGGCCAGCGAGCTTCGCCTTTTGCCCGGCATCGGCGCATATACCGCCGCGGCCGTGGCCAGCATCGCGCATGGCGAGCCGGTTGCGGTGGTCGACGGCAATGTAGAGCGCGTGCTGTGCCGCTTGGCGGGGTGGGCGGCGGGCAGCCGCAAAGGCGGCGGATCGGCGTTGCGCCGCAAGATCGAGAGCCTTGCCGGGCGATTGCTCGATCCCGCTCGGCCCGGCGATTTCAATCAGGCAATGATGGAGCTGGGTGCGACGGTGTGCGCGCCACGCAATCCGCAGTGCGCGGCGTGCCCGCTTGCCGCGGACTGCAAGACGCGCGGCGAACACAAGACGCCGCGTCGGGCTCCGATGATGAGCCGGGAGGTGGCCTACGCGCTTTCCGTGCGCTCCGGGAAAAAGCGCGGCGCGGGCTGGCGCGAAGTACTGCTGGAACAGCGTCCCGCGCACGCGACGGTAATGGCGGGCCTGTGGGAGCTGCCGGCGCTCGCCGCGTGCGAAGTCCCACCCGAAGAGCTGCGCATGACGCTGCGCCACTCCATCATGCAGGTGAACTATTACGTGCGCATCCGCAACGTTTTCGAGGACGATGTCGATTCGCTCAGCATAAACGGCGGCGAGCGCCGCTGGGTCCCAATGCGTGAGACCGCGGAGATGGCGCTTACCGGACTCGCGCGGAAGGTGCTCGTACGCGCGCGGCTCCTCGACACTCCTTCGCCGCAATCGACATCTGCTCCCGGAGGGTTGTAATTTGGGGGCCGCAAACCAGGAAAATTGGGGCTGCAAAACTCGAAAGAGCTGCTGGAGCGGGAATCTCTGGCATCGCCTGGCCGGGATGAGAAATCATAACCGAGCGCGATTTCTATCACGAGCAGAAAAGCAGGGCCTCGGTCCAGACTGCGACCGATCGTCGATGCGGAAACTTCAGTAATAGTCCGCGCAGCTCAGATAATAGCCGCACTGCGTGCAGATCAGTTTGCAGCGGTGGCCGGTGAGCTGATGGCCGCAGGTGGGGCAGATGCGGCAGTGGTGGTCCACACCCGCGGCTTCGAGGCCCGCCTCGGCAAGGGCATCGGCGAGGTGCGGCTCTTCGCCCGCACTTGGCGCATCGCCCTGAGAGCTGGCCGCAGCGGTTACCATCGGGGATTTGAAATCGACGGTTTTCGCCTTTTTCTGTAACATTCCCGACAGATTAGCATAAAATAAGTTCCACTCCGCCCCGGATTTGGGCGGCATAGATGGTCGTGCTATGGGTCCACACGAGCATCCCCCTTGCATCTTGCTCCCCGGCAGTCCATCTAAAACCCAGGCAAGGAGGAACAATGCCAAGCAAGGCAACTGCGGTTTGGACGGGTTCAGTGCGAGGCGGCAAAGGCACCATCTCCACCGCTACAGGCGCACTCCACGACGCCAACTACTCTTTCGCTGCGCGCTTTGAGGGAGCCGAAACCGGCACAACCCCCGAGGAACTGATTGCCGCTGCGCACGCGGCATGCTACTCGATGGCGCTCAGCGCGCTTCTAGGCGCCGCCGGGTTGGCGCCCCAAAGCATCGAAACCCGTGCGGCAGTCACTTTGGCCAAAGTGGACGATGGGTTCGCCATTACGCGCATCGCTCTCAACACAGCGGCGAATGTTCCTGGCGCCAGCAAAGACGCATTCATGCAGGCGGCCAACGATGCCAAGGCCGGATGCCCGATTTCCAAGCTGTTTGCGAACAACACCGAGATCACGCTCGAAGCCAAGCTCATTTCAGGCTGACGCGGCGGCCAGCCAGCGCAAATGTTTGAGCGAGTGCCACGATGTTACGCGCGGATGAAAGTTGCGATCTCCGCAATTGACGCTGACTTGGAGAGATTGCTACACTCTAGAGCGTAGCTTCCTGCGCGGATTCCAGCAGTGAGTTGCGGCCGCCCTCCCAAGCTAGCCGTTGCCTGCCGGCGTTTCCCAAGGAGACCAGCCGATTCACGACTCCCAGAGCAACTGGACTGGGACGGCTTTTCTTCTGTGGAAGACGCGAGCGGCGCGCCTCACAAGGCGCGATGGCATGCGGCATGGGCCCTACAGGCTCAAGGGCACAGGCCAAGGGTGACCGGCAAGCCGCATTGCGCGGAAGCCACCCAGTTCCGGGCCCCAAACCCGGCGCTGGAGCAAGCTGTCCTGGAGCTGGCTGTAATGGCAAACGTCCTCAATCCCGAAACCGAGAGCACAACCCTGAACACCGAATTGGAAACCCCTGTTTTAGAACCTGCGACGGAGCTTGAACAGCCGTTGCACGAATCCACGTCCAACCCCGCGCCTTCCGCAACCCACGAAGCCACCCCGCTGGACGCCGATGCCTTTAACCAGACCGCCGCTGAAGGAGAGCACGATGCGTCTCCAGCGATACCGTCTGCCAAGCCGGCGCGCGCGGATGCGCCAACGGCCGAATCGGCTGAGGATTTTTCCTCCGCTCTCGCCGCATTTGAGCGCGAGCAGGCCGCAGAAGCGGCCGCTGTCGAGGCCTACGGAGACAAGGTTGTCTCCGGCAAGGTGGTGGAGCTACGAGAAAAATTTCTCGTGGTCGATGTCGGCCTGAAGTCCGAGGGACTTGTGCCCCTGGAGCAGGTCACCGACCACACCGGCGCGGTCAAGTTCCAGCCCGGCGACGAACTCGAAGTGGTGATCGAGCGCGAGGAGTCCGAAGGCGGTTATCTCGTCAGCTACGAGAAGGCGCAGCGCCTGCGCGTCTGGGACACCATTGAGAAGGCGGCCAACGAGAAGACGCCGATCAAGGGTATCGTGGTGAGCCGCGTCAAGGGCGGCCTCACGGTCGATATCGGGATCAAGGCGTTCCTGCCCGGCTCGCAGCTTGAGATCCGTCCGGTGCGCAACCTGGACACCTACCTTGGCCAGGAAATCGAAGTCCGCGTCATCAAGCTGAACAAGAAGCGCGGCAACGTTGTGGTCAGCCGCAAGGAGCTGCTCGAGGAAGAGCAGAACACCAAGCGCTCGGCCATCATGGAGCATTTGGCCGAGGACGCGGTGCTCACCGGCACGGTGAAGAACCTGACCGACTACGGCGCGTTCGTCGACCTCGGCGGAATCGACGGACTGCTGCACATCACCGATATGAGCTGGGGCCGGCTCACGCATCCGCGCGACCTGGTCAATGTGGGCGACGAGATCCAGGTAAAGGTGCTCAAGTTCGACAAAGACAAGCAGCGCGTGTCGCTGGGCTTTAAGCAGTTGACGCCCGATCCGTGGCTCGACGCTACGGAGCGCTACCCGGTGGGCGCCAAGGTGCATGGCCGCGTTCTGTCGGTCACAGACTACGGCGCGTTCGTTGAGCTGGAGCAGGGCATCGAGGGCCTGGTTCACCTCTCCGAGATGACGTGGTCGAAGCGCCTCAAGCATCCATCCAAGCTCGTCAAGCCGGGCGACGAGGTCGACACTGTGGTTCTGGCCGTGAATCCCGGCGATCGCCGTATCTCTCTCGGCATGAAGCAGCTCCTCGAGAACCCGTGGGAAAACCTGACCGATAAGTATCCCCAGGGAACCATTGTCGAAGGGCGCGTGCGCAACCTCACCGATTTCGGCGCGTTCATTGAGATCGAGGACGGCATCGACGGCCTGGTTCACATCTCGAACCTGAGCTGGACCAAGCGCGTCAAGCACCCGTCGGAAGTGATCAAGAAGGGCGAAAAGGTGAAGGCTGTTGTTCTCGGCGTAGAGCCGCAGAACCGCCGCCTCTCGCTGGGCATCAAGCAGTTGCAGCCCGATGTCTGGGAGAGCTTCTTCGCCACGCACCGCGTGGGCGACGTCGTCCATGGTAAGATTCTGCGCACCGCGCAGTTCGGCGCGTTCGTAGAAATTGCCGAAGGTGTCGAAGGCCTGTGCCACATCTCCGAAGCGGGCGAAGGCGGCGACCACTCCAAGCTCGAACAGGGCCTGGAGCACGAGTTCAAGATCATCAAGATCAACGTCGAAGAGAAGAAGGTCGGCCTCAGCCTCAGGGCTATCTCGGGCGAGGAAGCCAGCCGTCAGACGGTCGAGCACTACAAGGAGAAGGCGCACAAAGCGCCCGTCTCCAGCTCAACCACCACGCTCGGCGACCTCGTCAACTGGCGCAAGGAGAGCGGCAAGCAGTAGTCAGTTGCCAGTAATCAGCAGAACGGCCACTCTTCCAGGGTGGCCGTTCTGCGTTTGCTTTTTGGATTACTCGTCGTAAGGCGAGAAGTTTCACGGTTACGATTTCAGGCGCATCGTCGCCGGTCAGTCGGCAAACACGCGCTCGGGATGTGCACGAACGTAACGCACCCACCCGTCATAAATGATCGACTTACGACCGCCCAGGCTATCAAGATCCCACGCTCGGCGGTTGAGTCTGTCGCCGCGCTCACGAAGACCTTTCTGCTCAAGGATCTCGTATGGGTCGCCGTCCGCCTCCGTTCTTTGCCTTAGTAGGGGAATCATCAAATCTCTTGCCTCGCGAAAAACCTGTGCAAGTTCATCGAGCCCCAACTCAATTAATCCGGCTTCGGTCTGCTCCACCAAACCTGCCTCTCCGAAGTTCCCGAAGTGCCAAGTAATGCTATCAAGCGTAAGACTAATATCGAGCCAGTGAGTGGCCCCCATTGCGCGCAGCCCCGGAGGCAGCAAGGCCAGATTCGCCGCAAAGCTGCCGTCAGAACTGTAGGGATCTCCCTGCACCCGCTCAGCTAGAATCTTCAGGAGTTCCTCCTGTAGGGCGTCGTCGTCCTTAAGCAGCGCGGGATATTTCTCTTCCATACCCATGGCCATAAGTCTAGCGCGGTTGTTTCGTAGGGGAAGGGCGGAGTTTCCGCCATAGGGATGACTTCTGTGAAGAGACGATAGCAGGGAGTCGCAAATCAGGCGCTAATAGGAACGGCCACCCTTCGGGGTGGCCGTTCCGCGTTTGGCGGGAAGCCGGGGGCTAACGCCGCAAACTCCGCTAACCCCGCGAGCACCGCTAGTTAATCGTGCAGGCCGTGCCATTGAGTTTGAAGTTTGTGGGGATCGAGTTAGTGCCGCTCCATGTGCCGTTAAAGCCGAATCCGGTGTAAGTTCCACCGGCAGGAATGTTCTCCCACGACTGGCCGGATTGTTGGCTCACCGTAACGTTGGCGCCGCTCTGCGATACTGCTCCGTTCCACGAGCTCGAGATGGTTTGTCCATTGGCGAAGCTCCAGGTCAGCGTCCAGTCGCTCAGGGTGCTGCTTCCGCCGTTCTTGATGCCGATGGTCGCTCCGAACCCGCCTTGCCACTGGCTGGAAATCGTGTAGTCCACCGTGCACCCACCGCCGCTGCTGCCGCTGCTCGAAGAGTTGACCGTGAGGTTAATCGTCGTGGTTTTGGTCGTGCCGCCGGAGGTTCCTGTGACGGTGATCGTGGAGGAGCCGGTAGCGGCTGAGCCCGATGCCGCGAGCGTCAGTGTGCTGGTTGAAGTGGTGGGATTGGTGGCAAACGACGCGGTCACGCCGCTGGGCATGCCGGAAGCGGAAAGTGTGACCGCACCCGTAAAGCCGTCCACGTCATCCACCGAGATGATATCGGTCACGCTGTTTCCCTGCGTAACGGAGGTTGAAGATGCCGAAGGCGAGAGGCTGAAGCTCGGCGTACTGCCGCCACCGCCGCCGGAACTGCCGCACGAAGTTGCGCATACCGTCGCATTCACCGAGCCGCTCGCGCCGTTATAGGCCTCCGTTCCGAGGATCTGATAGTTGAAAGTTCCTACTGTCATGCCTAGGCTGCTCCAATGGCTGAAGTGGTTGGCAGTGGTGACTACGTTGTTCTGTCCCATCGATGCCCCGCCCCAGGCGTCTAAATACTGTTCGAAAGTCGTAGTGCCCTGGATGGAGGGTTGGTTGACTTGCTGATGCTCGTACGTAGTGTAGGTGTGCCCATCGCTGGTCACACTGCCCTTCTCCGTCGCATCCGCCGTATACAGCGAACCAAACTCGGTGATGTAGTACTCAACCAGCGGGTTGGTCAGCCAGCCATAAATGGAAATGGTGTTATAGCCGCTGGCCGAACCGACGTTGTAGCCGATCAACTGCGCGCTGCCGGGATTCCAGCCTTTTCCGCCGACTACATCGCTCACGCCGGACCAGGTAATGGCGTAGTTGCCAGCCGATCCCAGCGTCATGGTTGCCGACCCGCCGCTCGAGTACAGCGAATAGTAGAAGCCGTTGTTTGTGCCCGTGCCATTGCCGCTTACTGTTTGGGCGCTTGCCGCCGTGGTTACGCCAATCGCCGCGATCGCTACCACTGCGGCGAAGATGAGTTGAACCCGTGACGAAACGAACCTCATGGAATGCATACCAAACCTCCTTCGGTTTGTTGGGAGAGTTGTCCCGGTGGTTTTCATTGGATGTTGACTGACTTTTCAGCAAGCGTCATCCCCGGGCGTCATGCCGGAGACTGGCTCAATCGATGGGACCAGGGAAACAGGTATGGATCGTTGCGCTATGCCCTGCGGTGGATTGTCACCAGGAATGCGGGCGCGCTGAAAGCCTTAAGATAGCCTCTGATGGGCTGCCGTGCAGTTATGGGAAAGCGTAACCAAAGCTCAAGTCGAACGGTGGCGTTCGACAACAACGGCTGCAAGTAAATCAATTTAGTCGAAGGTTGTCAAGAGGATAATTCGCTGAAGTTTTCAGGGCTTTCTCTGCTTCCGCATAGAAAGCGCTTACCGAATTACACCGGGAAAGAAGTGAGATCGCGTAACCTGCACGAACCGTGATAGATTCCATCCCATGACGACATGGGTCGAGCGCACCGCTCGCAAGAAGTCGATTGGCCAGGTTGTACTGTTCCTTGTAGTGACGGCCATCGTAGCCTGGATACTCGCTGAAAACAGCGCCTACTGGAAGGTGTTCTTCCACGGACCTCCGCCGGCAGCCGCAGCCGATCTGGATGCGGCCGAAAAGGCAGCCGACAACTATCAAACGATTGCTACGCCGTACGTCACCATTGCCGGCGAGAAGGTGCTGAACACCGGCGTCCAGGAGGTGACGACCTACGAGGGCGTCATCAAGAACGTGTCGGCGGGGTATTACGCGCTCAAGATCGGCGACCGCGTTTTGATTGTGAAGAGCAAGAAGGCTCCGTTGACGACGGTGGCGGGCGCGCTGGACTCTATGCCGTTGGACGTGAAGTCGAGCCTGTTTCCCGACGGCTCCGATCCCGCCGACGTCGCGGTGGTGTATCCGCTGCTGCTCGATACCAACTATCGCGATTCGGGATATGCGGGAGCGTTCTGGGCGCTGCTGGCAGAGGCACTCTTCGGATTCTTCGCCTGGCGCTCGTGGCGGCGGCTTTCGGGCCAAGTGGACCATCCGGCCATAGTGCGCGCCCGCTGCTGGGGCGACCTGGCCGTGACTTCAGCAGAAGTGGAGCGGGAGCTGGAGACCGCGGTGAAGGCCAAAGGCAGCGGCTGGACCCTGACGCAGAATTATGCGGTGAAGCAGACGAATCTGAGCTTCGACCTGTTCCGGCTGGAGAATCTGGTGTGGGCCTACAAAAAAGCCATAAAGCGCCGCATATACGGCATCATTCCGTTGGG
The DNA here is from genome assembly GCA_963745965.1 of uncultured Acidobacteriota bacterium. Classification (GTDB taxonomy): domain Bacteria; phylum Acidobacteriota; class Terriglobia; order Terriglobales; family Acidobacteriaceae; genus Telmatobacter. The sequence continues at coordinate 323,515 of CAVUZC010000012.1, read as the reverse complement.
CACCACCTATGCCGCGGAGCTGAACTTCACCGACGGTCGCGCGGAGATTGCCGGCAAGCAAATGAAAGTGGACGAACTGCTCGCGCTGGCTGCTGAGAGAACGCCATGGGCCATGAAGGGGTATTCGGACGACCTGGCGAAGTTCTATAAAAGCTCGCGGAACAGCTTCGAGGCCGAAGTGGCAAAGCGCAAAGGAGAATGCGGCACTAGCAGTCAGTGGCAAAAGCTCGGTTTTGAAAGGGCACGACTTCAGAGCTTGCTGAAAAACTTCATCGAAGCCGCCGTTGTGAAAGGGCACGACTTTAGTCGTGCCGTTAGATCAGCAATATCAGCGGGGCTTTAGCCCCTGAGGCATGCCTTTCGTGATGATTGCGACTTTTAACCACAGTCTGTAAGCAGGGGCTTTTCAGCAGCGGCCATCTGTGTCATGCTTGGGTGCATGGGAAGCAAAGATAAAGGCAGAAAAGAAGCTAAGAAGGCGCCGAAGCCAAAGCCGAAACCAGAACCCTCGCAGAAGCGCGAGATATTCACGCCTCCTCCGACGAAGTAAGCACCGATTCGAACGCTTGGCGCATCGAGCGGCTGAACGGCCGAGGAAGGCGTGGTGTCGGCGTACTCTAATAACGCACTCCCGGTAGCTATTCAAACCGCCCAGCAAAAAGGCCATCCCGCGGGATGGCCTTTTCGCTTGATGGGAGGCTTGCGCGTCAGGGCTGTGTGGCTGTGCCTTGCGCCTGCGTGTTGCGCGCCTGTGCTTTTTCCGCCAGAACCTTGTGCGCATTCTCTTCCAGAGCCTGCGCCTCGGGCATGTAGGTGAGCGCTTTCTGAACCTCCGGATCTGCGTCAGCCATCACGCGTAAGCCGACCAGCTGCCCGAACTCGATGGTGTCGATGTCCTTTTTGATGCGCGCCTTGATCCAGTCGGAGACTCCATTGATGTCGGCGTCGGTCCAATCCACTCCCTGGCCGGTGAGGTACTTCTTGAATTCGCCCATGACCGCGTCATTCACCTGGAAATCCTTATCGACGGTGTGCGTGGCCACATAAACGGGCGCGAATTCAAAGAAGACATTCTTGAATGTCAGCTCGTCCTGGAAGCGGTTGGTCTTTGGCGATTCGATCTTCTCGTCGGGCGTAATGCCGCCGCCGCCATACACCGTGCGGCCGGAGTCGGTCAGCTTCATTTCCGGATTGGACGAGTTCGCTGCCAGCGCGCCGGCGTGGTTGTAGTAGTCGTAGAGCGAAACGCCTGAGTAATTGCGCTGAATTAGGCGCCCGGAGGGCGTGTAGTAGTGATACGTCGTGAGCGCGAGGCCGGTGTTCTCGCTGAGGTTGTAAACGGTCTGCACCAGGCCCTTGCCGAAGGTGGTTTCGCCCACAATCAGGGCGCGGTCGTGATCCTGCAGCGCGCCGGAAACGATTTCGGCGGCTGAAGCCGTGTCGCGGTTGACGAGCACGACGATCGGGAAGGTCTTGCCGTCGTTGCCGTGCGTGGCCGTGTAGTTCACATCGGGATAAGCGCGTCCGCGCTGCGAAACGATGGTCTGGCCCCTGGCCAAAAGATGGTCGCAGACGTCGACGGCCTGGTTCAGCAGTCCACCGGGGTTCTCGCGGAGGTCAAGCACCAGGCCCTTCAGATTGCCGAAGCCGTCAATGGCTTCTTCCATTTCGTCGGCCGTGGTTTCCTGGAATTGCGTGAGATGAATGTAGCCGATGCCGGGACGAATCTCGTATTTGAGATCGATGGAGGGATGCGGAATCTCGTCGCGTGTCAGGTTGAATTCGAGCGGCTTGGGCTGGCCGTAGCGCAGCATCGTCACTTCCACTGGCGTGCCCTTGGGGCCTTTCAGCGCCTTGGCTACCTGATCGGAGGTCCAGCCCTCGGTCGATTTGTTATCGACATCGACGATCTGGTCGCCGGGGTGAATGCCGGCGCTGAACGAGGGTGTGTTCTCGTAGGGCGTGACCACAAAGACCTTGGTCTTGCCGTCGTCGTTTTGCTGCTGAATGATCATGCCCACGCCGTAGTAGTGGCCGCGCTGGTCTTCGCGCAGGCGCGCGTAGGACTTGGGATCGTAGAAGTGCGAGTGCGGATCGAGCACCTGCAACATGCCGGGGATGGCGCCGTCGTACATGGCGTCGTCGGCTTTGTCGCCAGTGATGGGCTCAGCGTAGTTCTGCTCCACCACCGCATACACGTCGGTGAAGGTCTTCAGGCTGTCGCGAAGCTGGCTCTCGTCCTGCGAGGATTGTGCGTTTACGCCGCGTTCATAGATCGTGCCGGCGGCGGCGCAAACAGCGAAGAAAACAGAGAGGGCGAAGGTTGCGCGGCGGGCGCGGGGAGTCATGGACAATGCAAACCTCAATAAACCAAACTTCGAGACGGCCAGTACGTTGGGCGCGTGCCGGGCAGGCTTGCGGCGATGATCGCACCTGCCGGCGGAGCAAATCCATCGGGTGCACATTGGAGCCTCAAGACAAATTGACCTTGCCCATTACCGGCAAGGCCTCGAAGCAGCTTGAGATCGCTCGCAGAGTTCCCGCGGAGCCGTCCTGCGCTCAAGTATAGCACTGCTGTTGGACGCGCACGAGGATGGCAGGGTGAGCCGGGACAACGAAGGTAGTCATCCCGCCAAAAGCTCCGGAACAGTACATCGCCCACACAGAGTTCGGAAGAGCCGCCCGTGTTAGCCAAGGCTCCGCGCATCGCGTTCCCGCTGCCTTGGCATTTACAATGACGTCTAATAGCCAGGACCGCGCAAGCCAGTCAGTAGCCCGATCGATTCACGACTGGAACGGGACAGGAACGAATGACGGTGACAATATTAAAGGCAGCCCGGCGTTTTTCGAGTTTCCCAATCGCGCGGACGCAAAGGATTCATACGGTGGCAGAAAATCTTAAGCCGGCCCGCCGGCCGGTTGTCAGTATCAGGACCGTGTTTCGCATCTCGGCGGCGCTGGCGCTGGGCGCTCTCGCTCTCGCGGCAGGCAGCCAGGTGCGCGCCCAGGCCAATGAGCCGGCTAGTCCTTACGGCGGAACAGTGGCCGAGGACATCATCGCCCGCGTCAACGACCAGATCATCACGCAGTCGGATTACAACCGCGCCCTGGACGAGATGGACAAGGAGGGCCGCGACCACGGCGAGTCGATGCAGGTGATGGCGTCGATGCGCAAAGACCTGCTGCGCAACCTCATCGATCAGCAGCTCTGGCTCTCCAAGGGCAAGGAGCTGAACATCACCGGCGAAACCGAGCTGGTCAAGCGGCTCGACGACATCCGCAAGCAGTACAACCTGGATACGATTGAGGACCTGGAAAAAGCAGCCCAGGAGCAGGGCGTCTCGTTCGAAGACTTCAAGGCCAACATCCGCAATGAGGTCATTACGCAGCAAGTGATGCGGCAGGAAGTTGGCGAGCATATCCAGATGACGCCGGGTGAGGTGGAGCGCTTCTACGAAGCACACAAGCAGGATTACTCGCAGCCGGAGAGCGTGCGTCTGAGCGAGATTTTGATTTCCACCGGCAGTGACGACGATCCCGCCAAAGTGGCCGCGGCCAAAGCCAAGGCCGACGACATCGAAGCCCGGCTGCACGCGGGCGGCGAGTTTGCGCAACTGGCCCGCAGCTTCAGCGAAGGGCCGACGGCTGCCGAGGGCGGCGATCTTGGGCAATACAAACGCGGCCAATTAGGAAAACTGCTCGAAGATAAGACTTTCGACCTTCAATCCGGGCAGTACACCGATCCCATTCTGACGCGCCAGGGCTACATCATCCTCAAGGTGGTGCAGCACACACCCGGCGGAGCGCGGCCGTTCAAAGACGTGGAGCAGGACGTCGAACAGGCTTACTACATGAGCAAGATGGATCCGGCCATTCGCGACTATCTGAATAAGATGCGCAACGAGGCCTTCATCCAGATCAAGCAGGGATATACCGATTCCGGCGCCACGTATGCCGAGCTGCATCCGAGCATTGCGTTCAGCGCTTATGCTCCGCCTTCGCCAAAGAAAAAGGCCAAGGAGGAACGGACGCGCTTCCGCGAAAATACGCACGCCTTCCGGCAGAGGTCGGCCGCGCCCGACTCGGATCAAGCCCCAGCTGAGACCGCGGCGCCGACGGCTACACCGGTTTCCGCAAAGAAGCACAAAAAGGAAAAGCAAGCCGAGGAGAAGGCGGGCAAGCGGGAAAAGATCCGCTACGGCCAGGCGCCGCGCGAGACGCTGCCCACGGCAGCCAGGAACTCCTCCACCGAGGACGCCGGCGCGGTGCCGCCTGAAACTGCTTCGACTCCGGCAGAGACCGCTTCAAATGCGGAGCAGCCCGCAAATCCACTTGAGCCCACGGCGCCCACCAAAAGAACCCGGTTTAGCGAACGGGCGCGCGAAAAGAAGCCCAAGACGAATCATGCAGTTTTGGATTATCCGAATTCGCCTGCAGCGCCGGACGCAGCCGAAGTGGCAGACCGTGAGATCCAGTCTGCGCCTCTGGGATTGAACGGAACCACCACGCAGAGCAAGAAGAAGAAAAAAGCGTCGGAGAGGACAGCCGAGAAGACCCGCATGTCGCATCACAAGAAGAACCCCGAGGATAAAGCTCCAGCGCCCCAGCCAACGGCGATTCCGCAGGTGCAAGGAGCTCCCGGCCCCGCCCAGAACACGCAGCAGCCGGAGCAGCCGTCACAACAACAGTAGCCACTGCGAAAACGCCGATCGCATCGCACAGGCCCGGAAGAATCCCCGGGCCTGCGGTGTTTTTGAGCGATTCTGCGCCGATTTCCTCTCGGCCATTCTTGGCGCAGCCGCCCAATTGATTTAATCTTCTCGGCAGAATGAAAGACCTTTACGTTTCCGATCTCATGGGCTTCGACGAGGGAAAGCTCTTCGACGGCTATTTCCTTGTCACGGCCAAGCAGCAGCGGACCACCAAGCAGAACAAACCATACCTGAGCCTGACGCTCTGTGACAAAACCGGCATGATTGAAGGCCGCGCATGGGAACTGGCCGATCCCCGCATCGCGAAAGATTTTGAGAGCGGCGACATCGTCAAGGTGCGCGGATGCATCTCGCGCTTCGACGACCGCGCGCAGCTCAAGGTGGAACAACTGCGTAAAGCGCAGCCCGGCGAAGCTGACAAGCTGGATATGCTGCCCGCGACCACGCGCGACGTGGGCGAATTATGGCGCCAGCTTGAGGGGACGGTCGAGAGCCTGGCAAATCCGGACCTGAAGCGGCTTTTGAATGCGTTGCTTGCCGACTCGGCGCTGGCGCAGGCATACCGCGAAGCGCCGGCGGCGCGGCAACTGCACCATGCGTGGCTCGGTGGGCTGCTGGAGCACGTCGTGAGCCTGCTGGGAATGGCCGAGCGCGTGGCCTCCCACTATCCAATGCTCGACCGCGATCTGCTCGTCACCGGCGTGATCCTGCACGACATCGGAAAAATCCGCGAACTCGAGTGGGAAACCTGCTTCGAGTACACCATAGAGGGCGTGCTGCTGGGCCACATCCAGATGGGCGTCGATCTGGTCGAGAAAACCATTGCCGCGCTGCCCGATTTTCCCGATCGCCTGCGCACGCTGGTGCTGCACATGATCCTCGCGCACCACGGCAAACTGGAATACGGCTCACCCAAGCTGCCCATGATTCCCGAAGCGCTGGCGCTGAACTTTATCGATGACTTCGACGCCAAGATGCAGGCTGTGGCCAGCGAGTTCGAGAAGTCCGCGCGTGAAGGCAAAGCGCCAGACGAGCTGACGGGCAAGGTGTGGGCGCTCGATCAGCGGCAGTTGCTGAATACCAGGGCATGGCTCGAAAGAACAGGGAATAGTAAGTAGCCAGTAGGGAATTGTGAACAGAAAGAATCGTGCATGGCAAACAGTCTGAGCCTCACAGCCGCTGAAGGAAACGCGGGCGTTTTCGAGTGCCCAATTTGCAAGGAAACAATTAACACCTCGGCCACCGAATGCCGCTTTTGTTCCTCGCCGATCGATCCGGCCGCGGCTCAGGCGGGTGCTGAAAAGATGGCACGGATTAATCGGGCATGCAGCGACGCGAGCTTTCTTCGCACGGCTGCGATTTCGATCCTGGTATTTATCGGCGTGATGTTTATCCCGTTTCTGGGCTTGTTGGGTATCGTGGGATATTATTTCCTGCTCGTTGCGGTACCCTTCCTTGCAATTCGCTGGTGGGTCAAATTCCGCTCGATCCACACGGACGACCGCGATTTCAAGCGAGCGCGCACGACGGTTATCGTCGTCAGCATCCTGGTGCCGATACCAATCGTTTTGGCAATTGCGCAGCTCTTTTGATAATCCGCAGCGTCTAGCTCAATGCACGCATCGGGTTGATGAACGTCAATCCCGCGAAGTGCTTTTCGTTGTCGGTCACGATGATGCAGTCGTTGGCTTCGGCAACGGCGGCAAGAATCGTGTCGAGAGCACTTCGCGGGCGTCCGGCGGCCGTACCTTCGGCCATCAGGCGCGCCCAGATCAGCCCTGCTTCGTCGTCGAACGGTAATATTCGGCCCGCGAAGAGCGATGGCGGACCCTCCGGGCCGTCGAACCAGTTCTCCAATTCTCGACGTTTCTTTCCTGCTGGTTTTTCCAATATACCCCGCCAGATTTCTGCGAAGGTGAACGAGGCGATAAAGAGATCATCGTCAGCTTGTTCTGTCAGCCAGCCAGCCAGCGACTGGGATGGAATCGGCTTTATGGCGTTGCTAACGATGTTGCTGTCGAGAAGATAACGGCTCACAGATCGATCTTTCGCCCCTTAAGGAAAGGCCTTTTGAGATTCAGATCGGCGCCAACCAATGGAGAGCGACGAAGCGCAGCATAAATGCCGCCCCTTTTTCGGGTATCGGGTGCGCCCTTTTCGCTCATCGCCGCACGAATCTTTATCGCTTCGGGTCCGTTTTCGGCCAGCTTGCTGGCTACGGCGCGCACGAGTGCGCGGTCCTTCTTGAGGCCAAGCACCTCAAACCGCGCCATGCCGCGCTTAAACAAGCGCTTCCGGTAATTGTCAACTGCTCTCGCCTGTGCCGTGCTGCCCATGGTCACACCTCACGCCTTCTATCCTGTAATATACCCGGTAATCATGCAATGCGCAAGCGCGGCTCACGCCACAAACCAGTCCCACTGCTCTTTCGTGAGCGGGACAACGGAGAGCCGTCCGATCTTCACGAGCGGCGAGTCTTTGAAAAGCTTCTCGGACTTTATCTCCTGGAGTGATTTGGGATGTTTCAGGCGCTTGCCGGCCTTCACCCGCACAATGGGGACCTTGGGATCGGTTGCGTCGACGCTCACCACAGTGCCCATGCCCGAGGCAGTGCGCTCGTCGCCGGTATGGTAGAAGATCCACTTCGCGCCCGGCTTCATCTCGCGCAGATTCTTGACCGCAGTGGGATTCGTCACGCCATCCCACACGGTTTCGCCGTCGCGGAGAAGATCGTCAAAGGAGTAGACATCGGGTTCGGATTTGAAGAGGAAGTAGCTCATACGCAGGTGTCAGGGGTCAGGGGTCAGCCGGTAACCCGCAGATTCTCACTCTACGCGGCTACTTCTTCGGTTCTTGTGAGCCTTCCTCTTGACCTTGCTTTAATAACAGCCCGGGTTTCCCGATATGGGGAGTTAGCTTGCGTTTCCAGCCATGGCTCCCCAAACGCGTATCTCTCCCATCGACTGCCCCGCTTATAACTTTTTCGTCCCATAAGAGTCGACCTGTAGTGTCAAAGCACTGAAAATAAACCGTAGCTCGTACGTATCCGCCAAGCATAATCTCACCCTGCTCCACCTTAACGTACAACAAGCTATCCGCACCTGTTTTAGGTAGCGTCTCGATTAGGGAAGACAGAGGCATAAAACCAGTTTCTTGAGTATCTGTAACCTTCTGTAACCCATAATTTGCAATTCCCACGCCGCTGGAACTCAAGAAATCGAGCAATTCCATATAGACACTAGAAAACTGACTCGAACCGTGCCCTGCAACCCAAACGCCTCGGTGTTTTTCCGCCTGACCTTGCAGCGGCGCGAATGCTTGCGGGTTCGATGAAGTTAGGTTACCCAACTTTCCACGCACGTAATTAATCGGGATCGTGAAATTCAGGTTCTCCCCATTCACGACCTTGAAGGACATAACTCCAACTGCTTCCCCGTTCCGATTTAACAAGGGTCCGCCGCTGCTTCCGGGGCTTGCCGCCGCTGATGTCTGTAGGACGCGGACACCTTCATCTAGGCGGATGCCACTAATTAAACCATTTGATACCGTTTGCTCAAGCCCTTGCGGAGCGCCGACCAGTAGCACCTCCTCACCCACCTGCACATCGTTAGAGTTGCCCAACGGTATCGTCGGAAGATCGACCGCTTCGATCTTGAGGAATGCGAGATCATCGGTAGGGTCGGAGCCGAGGAGGTACACGTTCCTGTACACCTCCCCCGATGCGAGTTTGACCGCCATCGCTGTAGCGTCGGCCACGACGTGGTGATTGGTAACTATGATCCCGTCAGGCTTGATTACGAATCCGCTAGCAAAGCCCTTATCAGTTTCTATAACCACGACCGCAGGGCGAGCGTGCGCGACGATTTCGGCCCACCCATTGGCCACGCTTTCGGTTCTGGATTGCGGACTTGCGCTCGGCCCTTCACCGGATGGGCTTTGGGGTGTTCCCTGAGCGATTGCGTGAATGGCGCAGATTGTGGCAAGGAAAGCGACTGCGTGCGAGCGCATCCCATCCCTCCCGTGCGTTGGATTCTCCAAGGGTTCGGTCAACGTCTAACTATACGCTCTGCCTCGGCAGCCCTGTTCCCCGGTCCCTATTCCCTACTCCCTGCTATTCTATTCCCTGCCTTTTTTCCGGATCTCGATGCTCAGGCGCTTGATCTTCTGGTTGAGGGTGGAGAGCGGAATGCGGAACTGCTCGGCGGCTTCGGTCTGGTTCCAGTTGCAGCGCTCGAGTTTTTCGACGATGATGCGGCGCTCGATGACTTCGAGTATGTCGAAGAGCGAGGAGTTGGGGTTGTGCTCGAGGAGCGCGTCCTGAAAGCTGCGGCCGGTGATGTGTCCGGGCAGCAGATCGGCGCCGATCATGGGGCCGGATGAGAGCACGACGCCGCGTTCGATGGCGTTCTCGAGCTCGCGGACGTTGCCCGGCCAATCGTAGTCCATGAGGGCGCGCATGGCATCGGTGGAGAGCTTGCGCGGCGCGAAGTTGTTTTCGCTGGCGTAGAGTTCGAGGAAATGCTGTGCGAGCAGCGGAATGTCTTCGCGGCGCGAGCGCAGCGGCGGCAGATCGACGGTGATCACGTTGAGGCGATAGAAGAGGTCCTCGCGGAAACGGCCGTCCCGCACGGCCTGGCGCAGATCGACATTGGTGGCCGCGAGGATGCGCACGTCCACCTGAATCTCCTGAATGCCGCCCAGGTGCATGAAGCGCTTGTCCTGCAGGACGCGCAGAATTTTGGACTGCGTGTCCATGCCCATGGTGGCGATCTCGTCGAGAAAGAGCGTGCCGCCGTTGGCCACTTCGAAGAGGCCCTTCTTGGACGCGATGGCCGAAGTGAACGCGCCCTTCACGTGCCCGAAGAGCGTGGACTCGAGCAGTTCCGAAGGCATGGCCCCGGTGTTGATCGGGACAAACGGCTTGTCCTTGCGCGGCGAGTTGGCGTGGATAGCCTTGGCGATGACTTCCTTGCCCGTGCCGCTTTCACCCTGAATCAACACCGTCGAGCGGCTGGGCGCCACCTGCGCCACGAGGTCGAAGACCTTGAGCATGGAGTCGCTCTTGCCCACGATGTTCGAAAAGTTGTAGCGCTGCTTAAGCGTGCGCTTGAGCTGAACGTTTTCTTCCTCGGCACGACGGCGGGCCACGGCCGAACGGATATCCGCCAGCAACTTCTCGTTGTCCCACGGCTTCTGGATGAAGTTTTCCGCGCCGGCGCGAATGGCCTCGACCACGTTCTCCACCGTGCCGTAGGCCGTGATCATGATGATCGGCAGATCGGGCTGGCGCTCTTTGAACTGCGGCAGCAGTTCGAGGCCGCTCTGGCCGGGCAGCGCAAGATCGAGGAGGATGAGATCGAAGCTCTCGTGGTCAACGCGATTCAGTCCCTCCTCGCCATTGGCCGCGGTCGTGACCTGGTAATTCTCGAAACCGAGCAGCACTTCCAGCGAATCGCGGATGCCCGCCTCGTCATCGACCACGAGAATAGAAGCCGCGGGAGCATGGCCATTGTTGGCCGGTGCGGATTCGGATGCGCTCAGGGTCGTTTCTACATCGGTATCAGGCATGAACAGAATTCCTCAACAATGGAAACTCAAGATGAAAGGTGGTGCCGGCGCCGACCGCGCTTTCCACCTGGATTTTTCCCGCATGTTCCTGAATGATGCCGTAGCTGACCGCAAGGCCGAGGCCGGTGCCGCGTTTTTCGCCCGGCATATTCTTGGTGGTGAAAAAAGGATCGTAGATGCGCTTCATATTCTCGGGCGCAATGCCGGAGCCGGAGTCGGCGACGATCGCCTCCACGTGCCCGTTCACGAGCGTAGCGACGCGCACGCGCCCGCCCCGGGGCATGGCTTCTTTGGCGTTGAGAAGCAGGTTCAGAAAAACCTGCTGCAGTTTGCCGGGGTTGCCGTTGATAGCCGGCAGCTCGCCGGCGAGCTCGAGATCGACATGAATCTGCGCCGTCTTGAACTGATGTTCGAGCAGCGAAAGCGTGTCGCGAATCACCTGGTTCAGATCGGTCGATCGGAACTCAGTGGTGGACGTGCGCGAGAAGTTCAACAGCCCGTTGGCAATTTCCGACGCGCGGAAGCTCTGCTGCGTAATTTTTTCGAGCACGGGCCCCAGCCGCGCATCGGCGCGCAACTGCTTGCCCAGCATCTGCGCATAGGAGGAGATCACGGCCAGCGGAGTGTTGATCTCGTGGGCGACGCCCGCGGCCAGCAGGCCAATGGAGCTGAGCTTGTCGGCCTGAGCCAGCTGGCTTTCGAGAGCTACGCGCTCCGTGATGTCGTCGACGAGAACGATGCGGCCCACGGGAACAAAGTCGCGCGAGAGCAGCGGCGCGATCGCGATATTCGCCGTGCGCTGCTCACCGGCCCGCGTGGTCAGCGGAAATTTATAAAGGTGATGCACGCCCGGCTCGTTGCGGAACCCTTCTATTGCCTCAATAAACTCCAAAGGAAAAACAAAACGAAGTTCTTGGCCGAGAGCCTCGGAGCGGCTAAGCGCGTACATCGCCTCCATCTGCGCGTTCCAGCTCTCGACGCGATCGTTGAGATCGAGAGCGAAGATGCCCACGTTAATGGACTCGACAATGTTCTCGTTAAACTCCTTGAGACGCTCGAATTCGCCGATTTTTTCTTCGAGCCGGGAGTAGAGACTGGCGTTCTGCAAGGCGATGCCGATGTAGCTGGCGAGGGATTCGAGCAGCTCCACGTCTTCGCTCGACAGAAAATCGCCGCCGAGCGTTCGTCCCAGGCCGATGACAGCGATGGTGCGGCCGCTTTGCGGGCGCGCAAACATGTTGAACCGTGAGCCCTGGAGCGCCTTGCCGTTGCCGCGATCGGAGGGCGACTCCGCCACCCGGCACGGCAAATAGTAGTTCAGATCGAGGAGCGCCGCGGCGCGCTGCTGCGACTGCGGCAGATGGAATGCCTGCTGCGCGTTCTCAAAGAAAAGGTGCGTGTGATCGGCGAGGCGATCGAAGTGGAGAAAGCCAAGATCCAGGGGCTTCTCGCCCTTTAGGCTTTGGACGATGTCCTCAGTCAACCCGTGGGAAGCGGCCATGCGTAGATCGCCCGCTTCGCCGGTCAGGAACACGGCCACGCGCGCCACGAGAAGCGTGCGCGGCAACTGCTCGACGATGGCATGAAGCAGAGCGTCGAGATCGGTCTCCGAACTGAGTCCGCGGCCGAACTCCACCAGCGCCTTGCGGTAGTCGTAGCGATGGCGGTCGAAAGCGCGATCCACCCAGCCCTGAATGCGGCGCTTGAGCGGATCGAAGATGGCAGCGGTGAAAAGGATTGCCAGCACCAGGCCCCATTCGCGCACCGCCTGCGGCATGGCATTATGCACCCAGACGGAGATCAGAGCGATGGCGCCAAAGTAGCCGCCGACAATCAGCGCAGTCGCCAGCATGTACGCCACGCCGCGCTTAAAGATCAGATCCGTGTCCATCAGCCGGTAGCGCACGATCGCCCAGCTGAACGTGAGCGGCAAAAACACCAGAGAGAGGCCGGCGAGATTGGTAAGCAGTCGCGGCGGATTGAGCTGCAGCAGATACGGAATCGCGTAAAAGAAGGTGAAGGGCAGTACCGCAAGCAGGGTTCCACGCGTTACCCACTTCAACTGCTGGCGCAGCAGCGGAGTCGTGGCGCGCCGGTAGCTGAGCATGAACAGGGCGGCCGCACCCAGGTAGAAGAGCGCGTCGTATCCGGTGGCGATCTGGTCGAGGCGGTCGAGCAGCAACTTCGTGGCCGCACGCGTCGTAACCGACCAGACCCACAATCCCAGCAGGGCAGCGCCGGGAGCGTACACCACCGGCAGCAGCCAGCGGCGGCCAAGGCTCTTCAGCCGTTCTTCAGGGAAGCTCAGCGCGAAATGCAGAAACAGCGCAGGCTGCAGAGCTTCGGCGGCCACGTTGGTCCAGAAAACGGTCCAGTCCAGCAGATCGAATTCCGAGGTGTATTTGAGCGCGTAGAGCGCGAATGAAACCAGGCAGAAAAGATAAAAATGCGTGGACCGCGGCGCGCCCCAGCGGCGGAAGAGCACGTAGAAACCTATGATGAGATAGATGAAGCCGATGATGCGCAGACCCAGTTGCAGGCTGTGGTCCGCAGGCTCGGGAATCACCTGCACCGGCGTGTCGAGGGGGATGCCGTCGCGCGTGATGCTGTAGCGAAGCGCCACATAACTGCCGGCGCGGTAAAGAGCGCGATCGAGATCGCCGACCGTGGTCACGGGCGTGTCGTTTACGGCGGTGAGAAGATCGTGGGCCTGAATGAATGCGTGCTGGCCGGGCGAATCCGGCAGTACGCGGTCGGCGACCAACCCGCCGCGGGCCTCGTGCCACCACACACCATCCGTCGGCTGCTGGAAATGGCGCTCCTGAAGAAAATTGAAGATCGCAAGGACAAACAATGCCGCCGTGGCCAGCGCCATCAAGGTAACCTGCACGCGGCTAAGGAGGCTTTTATCCATAAACGAGGGATTGTCCTACGTAGTGAGAGCTTGCACGTGGATTGCCAGTGGGTAAATAAGCGACCCAACTCAGGTTACCAGCCGCCAATCACCTGAAACTACACACGATATCGACTGGAAGTTGCTTGAAATGTCATCAACAGGTCCGGCAAATCACCTGGGAGCCTCTACAAATCAGGAATCGGCTCCCAATACAGAGATGCGCCTATGATAAATGGTAGATTCCTCAGAGACAAGAATTTGCAGCGGATTCTTTGCATTTCCGCCCTAAAAACCTCTTCACCGCTGGCCGTAAGTCGCCTTGGGTCCATGCTTACGCAGGTAATGGTGCTCTTTCACATAAGGCGGAATGCCGGCCTCTGGAGCTCCGAGCAGCACGCTGCGAAAGGCCAGCCGCGCAATGTATTCGAGAACGTCGGCGTGCTCCACGGCATCCAGTGGAGTCTTGCCCCACGTGAACGGCGCGTGGCCCGCCACCAGCACGCCGGGCACCGCAACTGGATCGAGATTCTGCGAGCGAAAGAGCCGCACGATCACCGCGCCTGTGTTGCGCACATACGCTTGCGCAACTTCGTCCGCCGTGAGCGGCTCCGTCACGGGAACCGGCCCGTGAAAATAGTCGGCATGTGTTGTGCCAAGACACGGGATAGCGCGGCACGCCTGCGCCCACGACGTCGCAAACTCCGAGTGCGTGTGCACGATGCCGCCAATCTGCGGGAATTCGCGATAGAGGAGCGTGTGCGTATCGAGATCGCTCGACGGCCGCAGCGCCCCTTCCACGATGTTGCCATCGAGATCCGTGATCACCAGGTCGCCGGGCTTCATCGCAGCGTAGTCCACGCCGCTCGGCTTGATGACCACGAGAGGTTTCTCGCCCGACCGGTCGATTCCGCTGGCGTTGCCGAAGGTGTGCGGCGCAAGACCGCGGCGCGCAATCTCGCTGTTAGCATGGAGAACTTGTTCGCGAAGAGCTTCGAGCAGCATAGCTTTCCTATAGATAGATTAAATCCCGTGCCCTGGTCAGCAGCGTGTGCGTCCCAATGCGATTTCCTTCCGCGAAGTACCTCCCATCGGCTACAAATGAATGCAATGAATCCGCGCCTCGCATTGCTTTGCTTTCTGGGCCTGCTGCTCGTTCCTTTGTCCGCATGCCGTCCGGGCGTTGACCCGGATGCCCATACCAAGGTCGGGGACAAGATGCCTCAGATATCGGTCGGTCAGGCCCCAGACGGTGCTTTCTCGCTCGCCGCTCAAAAGGGCAAAGTCGTCGTCATCAATTTCTGGGCCACTTGGTGTGGCCCCTGCCAGGTCGAGATGCCTGAACTAGAAACACAGATCTGGCAGAAGTACAGATCTGCGCCCGATTTCGCTTTCATTGCCATTGCCCGCGAGCAGGATGAGGACACCGTTCTACGCTTCCAGCAGCGCCACGAAAACATTACCTTCCCGCTCGCTTGGGATCCCACGCGAAGCGCATTCGCGCTCATTGCCTCAGCCGGCATCCCTCGAACCTATGTAGTCGATCGCCATGGTGTCATCGCCTATCAATCTGTCGGCTACGCTCCAAGTGCGATTCGCGCAATGGATCACGCAATCCAGAAAGCACTCGCAGAAAGGTAGCTGCGCTTTTCTCCCTGATCTGGAAACGGCGCTGCCGCTGCGAGGCGGCAGCGCGCGTTGTAGACTTCCACCATGATGTTCACCAAGCGTCTGCGCGAAGGCGTTCGCCGCGGAGAAATCACGTCGAGCGTGCGCATCTGGACGCGACCGCATGTGAAAGCCGGCAACCGCTACCGCATGGAAGAAGGCGAGATCGAAGTCGACTCCATCGAGCCAATCGGATTCCCCGACATCACGCCGGAGCTTGCCCGCGCGTCAGGATTCCTCGGCGTTCTCGATCTGCTCAAAGTAGCCAAGCACGGCAAAGGCGAGAAGATCTTCCTGGTCCGCTTCCATTACGTCCCGCCCAACAAGCGCGCCCATCCGCCAAAGCGCTAAACGCCCAAAGATCACCACATACCGACATATCGGGAGTAATTGTACGAATTCTCCCCAAACAGCAGATCCGCTGCTGTTTGTTTCAGTTTCGGTACTCCTTTCCGATAAGGACTCTCTGCGAGGCAACCCTCAAACCAGGGAGTGGCCGGGTCTGTGCGCAGAGTCACAGTGCGGCGTTCATCTGGCGGCTCGCTTGACACAGAGAGGCAGTTGCGTAGCAGGGAGCGAAGCGGCGCTTTTCATTCTTTTGCGTTAAGAAATCAAGCGGTCGTGAATTTTCCCCTTCAAGACGAGACCTGAGCGGTACGCGCCTGGAATCAGGCGAGACCATGGGTGCTCTTGTCACAAAGTATTAACTTGACGATAATAGTACGTAACGTAATAATACGCAACATAGTATGGAAAACAATTCTCTCCTCGGCTTTGCACTGTTGGGTCTCATTCAGCAGCAGCCCATGTCTGGCTATGACCTGAGAAAGATCTTTGCTTCTACGGCGTGGGGCACTTTCAGCGACAGCCCCGGAGCCATCTATCCCGCGCTGGGCAGGCTGGAAACGCGCGGGCTGGTGCGCAGTGAGGTGCACGAGTCGGCCGGCCTGCGCCAGCGGCGCGTCTTCAGGATCTCGCCCAAAGGTCTGGCGGCCTTCAAGGCGTGGCTGAAGAAGCCCGTGACGCACGACGACGTGATTCGCCGCATTCCAGACCTGATGGTGCGCTTTGCGTTCATGGACCAGACGCTGGACGAGGAGCGAACGGCGAAGTTTCTCAGCGAGTTTGCCGAGAAGATGGCCGGATATGTTCCCAGCCTCCAGGAGTTTCTCGGCGTGCACAAGGACAAAATGGCGCTCTCCAGCCGCCTGGCCCTGGAGTGCGGCATTCAGGAGTACGAATCGCGGCTCCGCTGGGCCAGAAAATCCATGGCGCTTTACCAACAAAGAAAGGGGAACAAGGTATGAATCTCAATTTACGAATTGGACTTTATTGTCTGTTGGGCGGGCTATGCTTCACAGTCCCCGCCTTGGGCGTGCTGCTGTGGATCGCCGGCGGAGGCGCGGCCCTGCTGGTGCCTAATCCCATGATGATCGCCACGCAGCGCTACATTCACGTCTTCGAGATCATGACTCAGAACGTCTCGCTTGGAATCACGGCTGTTTTGCTGCTGCGGCCCAAGGCGGGCAAGCTGCAAGCGGCCGCCCAGACCGCGCCTACGCCCGCGATTTAAGAACATCGCCTGATGCGCCCCGCAATCGACACTTTCACGCTTGTAAGGAGAATGCACATGGAAGCCGCGATCGACCAAAAGCAGGACAGCATCGACTCCAAATTGATCGCCCCACGCTGGCATTTACTGGCTGTATTGCTGGCCGTCGCCGGGTTCTCGGCGCTGGCCGCCTTCGGCTCGCATTCGCCAAGCATGACCCCGCCCATCAAGCCGGAGGTGCGCATTACAGGTTACATCATCGGAGTCGCGCTGGATTGGCTGATTGTGGCATTGGTTTGGTTTGGCATCCGGAAGCGAAATGTCACCCTGCGTGACCTGATTGGCGGGCGCTGGAGCAATTGGCTGGAGGTTCTGCGCGATATCGGAATCGTCCTCCTGTTCTTCCTTGCATCCAACCTTGTTTCGGCTCTTCTTACCGGATTCCTCAAGGTCGATCCAAGTAGTGCCGTGCGCGACATGCTCCCGCACAGCGGAATCGAAGCTGCGTTGTATCTATTGATGGCGCTGACGGGCGGCTTCTGCGAAGAGATCATCTTCCGCGGCTACCTGCAAAGACAGTTCACGGCGATGATGGGAAACGCGTGGCTGGCAGTGGTGGGCCAGGGAATCCTCTTCGCCCTCTTCCACGGCAACCAAGGGTGGAAGTTCATGGTCATCATCGGCACCTACGGCTGGCTTCTGGGCGCGCTCGCCTATTGGCGCAGTAGCCTGCGGCCGGGCATGATCGCCCACTTCGCACAGGGTGGAATGGTTGCCCTTCTGGCCCCATATCTATTCAAATAGCGTCGTCGGTGCGCGCTTCTTGCGGCAGTTTCGCTCGTCGCTCCTGCGGAAGCAGAATCGGCTGTTGCGCACTAGTGTCCTGTCTCTGAAATAAGTTGCATAACTTCCGTGGGGCCCTTCATCGGATAGAGTGGGAGGAACTCCGATGGGGCGGCCGCTCATTCCGTTGTCGGTCAACGCCGAAGATCAGTCGCAGATGGTGGCGTGGACCAGGAGACCGAAGACCGCGCAGGCTCTAGCCATGCGCTCGCGCATCGTTCTGCTTGCCGCAGATGGGTTGAGCAACACAAGCATAGCGCGCCAGTTGAACCTGACTCTGCAGACCGTGGGCAAGTGGCGGCGGCGTTATCTGGATCAGGGTTTGGATGGTCTTCTCGATGAGCCGCGGCCGGGCACCTCGCGTAAGCTCTCCGACAAGGATGTCGAGCGGGTACTGGCTCTAACCCTGGAGTCGACCCCCAGCGATGCTACGCACTGGTCCACACGCTCCATGGCTAAGCGTGCCGGCCTCAGCCGTGCCTCGATTCATCGCATCTGGCAAGCCTTCTCCCTGGCGCCGCACCGCTCCGAGACGTTCAAGCTATCCAAAGACCCGCTGTTTATCGAAAAAGTGCGTGACATCGTCGGCCTGTATCTGGCGCCGCCGGATCGCGCTCTGGTTTTATGCGTCGACGAAAAAAGCCAGATTCAGGCCCTGGACCGCACCGCTCCGCTGTTGCCCATGCGCCCCGGACAGATCGAACGCCGCTCCCACGACTACGTCCGCCATGGAACAACCAGCTTGTTTGCTGCCCTGGATACAAAAACAGGCAAGGTGATCGGACAGACGCAACAGCGCCATCGCTCCGAGGAGTTCCGCAAGTTCCTCGACACCATCGAAGCCAACGTTCCCGCCGACCTCGATATACACCTGATTTTGGACAACTACGGAACCCACAAGACGGCGTTGATTCGCAACTGGCTGGCCAAGAGGCCGCGCTACCACCTGCACTTCACGCCCACTTCCGCCAGTTGGCTTAATCTGGTCGAGCGATGGTTTGCCGCACTGACCGAAAAGCAATTGCGGCGAGGTGTGCATCGCTCCACCAAAGACCTGAAGAATGCTATCGCGGCCTTCATCCAAAACCACAACCGTGATCCAAAACCCTTCGTCTGGCACAAAACCGCCGACCAGATCCTCGATTCCATCGCTCGCTTTTGTGTGCGAACTTTAGAGACAGGACACTAGCTGCTGGTGCAGAAAGGCGAATTGGCTTCGGCAGGAGCGGTTTTGGTGGCGCGCGCACTGCAGATCGTGACCCGGGCCTATCGGGAAACTAAACACGTGAATCGCGGATTAGTCTCGGTAAACGCCCTTCCGTCCGCAATCCTCGCGCGACGGATCCCGCCCAATTTTTCTCCGCCTGCGTTTTGCAGGGAATTTCCCCCTGTCGGCGCACAATAAAGACAAAGCCGAGCAGCGCAGAGGCCAGCTACCCGCGATCACCGTCCGCCGTGAACGGAAGGCCGTTGGCTGCGATCCATAAGCTCTTGCAAACAGATATTTTACGCGAGCGCGCACAGTGAGCAGAGGAAGGAAACAATGATAACAAAAGACTTACTCGCTGCAAGTCATCGGAATCATTGTCTAAGTCCTTTGTCATCTAGATTCTGGCCACAAGTGCTTGAAAACAGATATTTTATCAGTTTTCTTGCAGGCTAAACTGCTGAAAACAGGGATCTTCCTCGGAAAATAGGGGGGACCCCCTATGACTACTTGGTAAACAGCACGCCGGGCCAAACGCCAAAAAGGCCCAAGTTTGTTAAAAATGGGCGCTACCGCGTCGCTTCAAACAGGAACCAGGCGCGGCGTTCGGCCTCGTCGATCCAGACTTCGATCATGCTGGTTGTGGCGTAGTCCTTGGCATCGGACGCAACTTCGTGCGCCTCGCGCAGGCTCTCGATCAGCGACTTGTTGTCTGCGGCGAGCTCCTCCAGCATCCCGTGCGCCGGCACAAATTCGTAGTCGTTGTCCTTGATGCGCTGCAGCCGCGCAATCTGGCCGATGGAGCGAATCGTCTCGCCGCCGATCTTGCGCACCCGCTCGGCAATGTCGTCGGTGACCTTGAAGATCTGCTCGCCCTGCTCATCGAGCAGCAGATGGTAGTCGCGGAAATGTGGGCCGCTCATGTGCCAGTGAAAATTCTTCGTCTTGATATATAAAGCAAAAAAATCTGCCAGTAGCGCATTCAGCGAGGCCGACAGGCTCTTCACCTGCTCCTGGTTGAAGCCATCCGGGTTTTCGTGCCTGGCCGCTTCAGAGCGGCGCGTGGATTGCGGCTTGGCTGGGGGAGCCGTTTGGGTCGACATTGAATCCTCCGTGTGCGAAAACGCGAGAGCCGGCGATGCAGACTTCACCAGCAAGCGTTCCGCGTTTGTCGCGTATTGGTAGGATGCGTAGCCACCCTGACCGGGTTTTGCCGCATGCGCCAGCCGCGAACTAAAGCCGTCGTACCGCAGAGAAATTGATGGGCTGAAACAGCAGGAGATGCTGCGGGGGTTCCTGTGTGGTTACCCCAAGAAGAGAAGAATACTGTTGCAAAAGAACTTAGCTCAAGCTCCAGCGCCGGTGGAGTGGCTCCAAACTGGTGTTTTCGAGAGGCCTTCCCGCATCAAACAAGAGTGGTATTTGGATTTTATCAAAATTAGCGTATAATACGCCTGTGGTCTCTGTCGGCATAGAGACTCCCCCGTTCTTGAAAGGCTATGCGTTTAAATCCCCCGAATGGAAGGTGCACGAAATGACAGAGAGCTATCTTACTTTTGCGGAGCAAGAGACACAGCGGCTGAACACTGAAGTTGAAGCGCTGCAAGGGGAAATTCGTTTCCAGATTGAAACCAGGGATGCCTGGGAAAGAATCCTGCGCGATGCGGGAATCGAAACCCATACCGTCTGTCTCAATCTTGCCAATTCAGAGAAGGAGAGGCTGAACGGGGAGATTGAAACGGTGCGAGAGAAGATTCGCTGCCGCATCGAAACCGTCGAAGCCTGGAATGTGGTGAAGCAAAACACCGGAAATGAATCGCGCATTTACCTCGGCACCACGTATGTAAGAGGTGAGGACGGCCAATGGGACCGGCAGCAGCTGAGCACGGAGATTGAAGTACTGCAAGTGGAAGTTCGCCTCTATAACGAAACCAAGGATGCCTGGGATACGATCCTGCGCAATTCAGGAAGCGAATCGAACGCCGCATGTCTGGATATTGCCACTTCGGAGAGGGAGCGGCTGATCGCGCAAATCGAGGCGCTGCAAGAGAAGATGAGCAGCCGCATCGAAACCAGGAATGCCTGGGAGACGACCCCGCGCTACGCAGAAAACGAAACGCGTGTTTACCAGGGCGCCACGTATGTGATGGGCGAGGATCGCCAATGGCACCGGCAGCAGACCGAAGACACTCCATCGAGTGAAGAGGTGTTGGAGCCGGTCGGCGCACTGGAGCGCACAATCGATGCCGATGCGGCGGTCGATTCAGTGTGGCAGTCGTTCCGAGGTGCGTGTGAGAGGGTTCTCGGCAGAACGCAAAAAGACATCGATCTTCCAGCACCCGACAGGGGGCAGTTCCTGAGCCTGGGACTTAATTAACCGCGACCGCGCGACCGCATCGCCACGACAGTTGTTCGGGACAAGTGCGATGAAGCGCGGTGGTCGTCAGGAACGAGTCTGCTTCCCAGCCAACCGGACAGCTTCCTGGCTATCCGGTTTGGCCATGGATGATGAACCGACGCAGTAGATCAAGTGCGCCGTTTACACCTTTACAGCAGGATTCTCTGCATAGTGCAGCAGCGACGCGACCGCGCAGCTCACAAGCCGTGTGGCCGCCGAATCGGCGCGGCTGGTGAGGATGGTAGGCACGCGCGCGCCAAGCACGATGCCGGCCAGTTGCGCTCCGCCCAGGTATTCAAGCTGTTTGGCCAGCATGTTGCCGCTCTCGAGATCGGGAACCACGAGAATGTCGGCCTGGCCTGTGACCGGAGAAACCAGCTTCTTGATCGCCGCCGCCTTCTGGCTGACGGCGGTATCGAAGGCCAGCGGCCCGTCGAGAATACCGCCCGTAATCTGGCCGCGGTCGGCCATCTTGCACAGCGCGGCCGCATCGAGCGTGGACTGAATCTTGGGATTCACGGTTTCAATGGCTGAAAGCAGCGCCACCTTGGGCTCGGGAATTCCCAGCGCATGCGCCAGGTCAATGGCGTTCTGCACAATGTCGACCTTGCCTTCGAGATCGGGCGTGATGTTGATAGCCGCGTCGGTGATGAGCAGAGTGCGCGCGTAAGCGGGCGTGTCCATGATGAATACGTGCGAGACGCGGCGTGCCGTGCGCAAGCCGGTGTCGCGGGCCAGGGCCGGCTTGAGCAGTTCGTCGGTGTGCAGGCTGCCCTTCATCAGCGCCTGCGCGTTGCCGGCGCGGCACATCACCACGGCGGCCGTGGCGGCTTGGGCTTCTGTCTCTGCCTCCACAACTGGGAACTTGTCAATCTTGACGCCGATCTTTGCGGCCAGCGCCTTCATTGCGGCGCCAGGTCCGATGAGAGTGGGCTCGATGATGCCGGCGGCGGCTGCTTCCACCGCGCCCTTCAGCGCCACATCGCTCAAAGGCCACACCACGGCCGTGGTGATGGCGGGCAAGGCCTTGCAGCGCTCAATGAATTGATGAAAGACGTGGTAGTCCGGTGGGTGCCCTACAAGTGGATCGACGGCGCCTGCTTCAGCCAGAGTGGCAAGATCGCTCATGAACTCAAACCTCCTATCCCGGCAGATTCAAGCGCGCCGGGTTCTCAATTTGCGGGCTTCTCAACACTATTTATTGTCGCGTGGCCGCCAAGAAGGGCGTGTGCCTTAGGTCACAGAACGGGCCTGTGTCCCTGAATGCGGTATCCGAGATCCGAAGATGTCTGTAGAGCATCGAGGTGCGGGCTTCATCTTAAGCGGTCGCCCTTCAATATCCCAGATGCGATTGCGGTCTGCTCTCGAAGTCCATCATGGAGCAGGGGAACCCGCAAGGCTCATGAATCATCTTATGGGCGCGCGCTGTCCTAAATTGTCTAAGCGCTGGGCAGATACCGTGCCGCGCGGCTTCGCTCAATCTCTGCAGGCGAGGGTTGTAGAATAGCGCTTGGCTGATACTTGAGAGCGAGGACGATTGACGATGACAGCGTTCATGGCCGGGAATCCGGCGCTCAAAGACCTATATAACGACCTCAAGCGGCGCATGGATCACGCGGTTGCCGACTTCCAGGCCAACCTGGCGGCCACGCGCACCGGCCGCGCCAGCGTGCACATGCTCGACCAGGTGAAAGTCGACTACTACGGCACGCCCACGCCGATCAATCAGATGGCGCAAGTCTCCGCGCCCGAGCCGCAGTTGATCACCATCTCGCCCTGGGACCCGAGCATCCTCAAGGAGATTGAGAAAGCCATCCAGGCCTCCGATCTCGGATTCAATCCCATGTCCGACGGCAAGATCATCCGCGTTCCTGTGCCGCCCATGACTGAGGAGCGCCGCCGCGATGTGTGCAAGCACATCAACAAGGTTCTCGAAGAACACCGGACGGCCGTTCGGAACGTGCGCCGCGACGGCAACGATGCGCTCAAGAAGCTCGCCAAAGACAAGAAAATCAGCGAGGACGACGAGAAGCGCGCCCTCGAAGAAGTGCAGAAGATGACCGACGGCGAAATCCACCGCATGGAAGAGCTTTCGCAGAAGAAAGAAGCCGAAGTGATGCAGGTGTGACGGCGGAGCATTTGCGCTCCGCCATCCACTCATCCACAGTGCACTGCCTCGCTCTTGAGCTGCGAGCTTACCGCGCCGCAGCGAGCCTTTTGCGATACGCTTCCAGACTCATCTTTCCCACCGTCCATATCAACAGCAGGACGACGATCGCGGCGACAATCTCGAACCCGGTATAGGCCCAGTGATTGATCTGGGCAACCGCGGCGGCATTCGTCACGTCTGCCGGATCCTTGAGCATGACAAGCGTCCGTCCCGGCGCGGCCAGCACAATCACGAGCGGAACCAGTCCCAGTACCTTCTTCACAAGGTGCTGCGCGCGGCGCGGGCCTTGCCAGCGGTCTCGCAGTAGATCGACCATGCGCCATATCAGCTCCACAGTGTTTAGCACCACGATGCACCAGTAGAATGTCCACCAAATCGGAGTCAACTCGTAGGGAGTGATGGAGAGGTACACTGCGCCCGGGCCCATAAGTAGATACGGATAATGCGGCACCAGGAGCAGCCACACCAGCAATACCCAGCCAAAGACCACTTCGGCGACGGCTTGCGCATAGCTCTTGGGTTTCTTCCCTTTTTCGCGGTGTGCATCAAAAGGCGGCGCTGCCTTGTCCATCCAATCAGGGCCCATCGCCGCGCTTTGCGCGAATTTCTCCGGAATCTTCGCGCCGCTCCGCTCCACGATGGCGAAGATCAGCGTGACGATGGCTGCGTTGACAAACAGAATCCATGGCAACTGGAGCAGCGCGCGCACCAGCGCATCGGAGCCGAGCCCGTTCGCCACAATTTCTACGGTCTTGGCGATGCAGTAGATGACGGCGCACCAGCCCACAACCAGGCGCAGCACGAAGCGGTAAATCGGAAAGAGCGCCGGCCCGATGAGGAATTGCTGCGGCTGATAGCGCGCGGCCACTTGCAGGGGCGATCCCATCTGCTTAAGCCAGTCTTCCATCTCGGCGTCGGTCATCTTGCGCCCCAGCTCGGCTTCCTTGTCTTCGAGCTGCGCTTCGAGATTCGCGCGCAGTTCGGCGATGATGTCGTCCTGCCGCAGCCAGGGCAGGTGCCGTCTCACGGCTTCGAGATAACGATCGAGTAGTTCCATGTTGTTCCTCGCCTCTACAGCAGATTCGCGATCGCTGTGTTGATGTCGTTCCATTCCTTGAGCAGGCGCGCAAAGATTTCCTGGCCGTCTGCCGATAACCGGTAGAACCGCTTGTTGCGCTTCTCTTCTTCGCGCCATTCGCTGGTGAGCAGGCCTTGCGCTTCAAGCCGCCGTAGCAGCGGGTAAAGCGTGTTTTCGTCAATCTCCATGCCGCGCGCGGCCAAAGCTTTGCGCAACGTGTAGCCGTAGTGCTCCTGCCGGAGTTGAGCAAGCACCGCCAAGGTCAGGCAGCCGCGCCGCAGCTCCAGGCGAAGGTTTTCAAAGACGTTCTCAGCCAATGTCATGCTGTGCTCCATACACCGTGCTTCACATACTGTACGTAACACAGCGTATGTTGTCGAGTAGTTTCTGGAAGTTTTTTGCGGGGCAGATTCTGACGATTTCGCTCAGCGGCTTTCTCGAAGGGATTTGTGTAACAACAGACTTGGCAAATAGACGAGGAACTAAAGTTTCGCGACAGCGGCCACGAGGTCCTCTGGAAGAATCAACTTGCTCATAAGCGTGAAGGCATGGCCTTGTTCGGTGGCCACTTCCATGAGACTATTTGCGGATGCGTTTCCAGAAAAGAGCAGAATTTTGCATGTTGGACATGCAGCCTTGAACTTAATTGCCAACTGGATGCCGTTCATTTGGGGCATGACCACATCGGAAATCAGGACGCTTGGGCAACAAGACTCCGCAGCCTGCATCGCCTTTTCGGCGTCCGTGAAGGCGGTCGCCTGAAAGCCGGCCGCATTCAGGATCGCGGCGATATTCGATGCCGTTCCCGGATCATCGTCCACTACGAAGACGGTCTGAGAGTGGCTTTCTGGCATTGCGGAATTTTACCGCATGACGCCGGGGCGGTCCGTGCGTGCGCCCACAATCGCCTCTTACGCGCTGAATCCTCCGTGTTTCCCCCGAGGGGCTTCAGCCTGAGAAAAGGTATTGCAGGGAACAGTACGTGCAAATGGCCGAGCGCCCATCATTGAAACTGGCAATTTGTCTTCCTCGGCCAGCTGAGCGGCTCCGTGGTAATACCGCATCATCCCTTAAAAGAAGCCTTGTAACAAGGGCACGGCTTTAGCCGGGCCAATAAGGTAACAAAATGTGCGGGGCTTTAGCCCCTGCCCGCAAAAGCCTCGTCATCCCGAGCCAGTCGAGAGCCTGCCCTGAGCGGAGACCGCAATAGCGATCGGAGTCGAACGGGGATCTGGGCTTGCTTTTCTTCCACTCAGCACGAAAAAACGGGTGCCCCGGGTGCCTCGCATTTGGGCACCTGG
Organism: uncultured Acidobacteriota bacterium; assembly: GCA_963745965.1. Classification (GTDB taxonomy): domain Bacteria; phylum Acidobacteriota; class Terriglobia; order Terriglobales; family Acidobacteriaceae; genus Telmatobacter. Next base: position 298,125 of record CAVUZC010000012.1, on the reverse strand, counting down.
GAAAGCACGAACCCCAAGCAAACCACGTCATCCCTTTAAAAAAGCCTTGTAACAAGGGCACGGCTTTAGCCGGGCCAATAAGGCAACAAAATGTGCCGGGGCTTTAGCCCCTGCCCCGCAAAGCCTCGTCATCCCGAGCCAGCCGAGAGCCTGCCCTGAGCGGAGATCGCAATGGCGATCGGAGTCGAACGGGGATCTGCAGTTGCCTTTTCCACCTCCCACTCAGCACGAAAAGCGGGTGCCCATTCTCGCGCCGTTTTTGTTTTTCGCCAGGGTGGGATCAGATCGCCGACCGGCGCTCCCGACTCCTCAGGACGGCCAGAGCCCGCCGGGGACCCTCTGGGTGCGGGCGAAAGACAATAGCCCCATGGCGCGAGCCTGGGGTACGCATTTTGAATTGCGAACACCAGCCCGCGCAGGGGGCGCAAGAACAATTTCATCGGTCCCGCAACACGCCCACCGCAAATCTCATCATTCACGTCTTGTATCAGGACTACTGGTGCCGATAACATCCCATCCGCTCGATAAAGAAAGCGCCGGGAAAGCGTACAAGGTTGTTTGGCCTTAAACGGCAGAGGCCACATTTCTGTGGCCTCTTTGCCCCTCATTATACCCAGGGGCTGCGGGGAAAGCCGGGTGCGACCCAGCGTAGGCCCAGCGAAGACCGCTGGTAAACCTACAAGTATGATGCACTACGGTATCCGACGATTCAATAGCCTCACGCGCTAATGTCCGACAATGTTTCGTGGGTTGTCAACCACTTCAACTTGCCACATGCTAGAATCATCGGCCGAAGGCCGAATTTCATGAGGCGTATAGCCAAAGAATATGAAAATCAATAAGGAAAAATTCGATGCGTTGCTCGGCAAGTTTAAAGCGGACCTACCTGAGCCAGCAAAGTCGATAGAGACTCGGGGCAAGGCGGGAAAGAAATCCCGCCTATTCAACCACTAGCTCCAGTTTACGAAATACGGTGGCGAAAAAGCGAAGAACCCGCTCCAGGATGCGCTTTGGAACGGATCAGCTTGTATAGCCTAAATCGACCCAATCAGGCTTGCCGGTAGCCATCGAGCGCAAATAGGCGGTACAGCGCTTGCTGCGTGGGGTCCATCTCTGTGAGGGTCGTCTTCAGCTGTGGTCGCCCGGGGGAGCCGGACTTGCCTGCGGCTGGAAACAGATTAGTCACTTCCTGGATTCCGCCGAGGGTCTTGAGCAGCGCATGCATGCTCAGCGACAAACCGCTGTTCGCCGCCCGGCGCTGCAACAGGCTTCCCAGGACCAGCGCCAGCACACAGTACAAGGCGTGGACCCGTATCTTGGAATCAGTCCAATGGAACATGGGCTCCCAACCCAGGAAGCACGGATCCTTCATGCTCCGGAAGGCATCCTCGACGTGCGACTGACTGCGATAGCCCAGAACAATCTGTTCATTGCTCCAGTCCTTCTGGTCGGTGAACAGTATCCGTTTCCCTAACTGCAGCTTGATGCGGGCCCAGGCGGCAGCATCCGTGTGGTAGGTGATTTTTAGATTCCTTCCCTCTCCTGTCACCGCTACCGGAAGAATCTTGTGGATGTGTTGGCCGGAACAGATTTCCTTCACCTGCTTTTCAAGACTCTCGCGGGTATAGCCTTTTCCCTTGGCGCCCGGTCTTAGCGAGCGCCGCAGCTTTGCCTGCAGTTCTTCCAGCGCCCGCCGCTTTTTCCCCAAGTGCTGTTCGATCCCCCGGATCTGCTTGCGCTGCAATTCCGGGCTGAAGGTGACCACCAGGGTACGTTCCTGTTCCCAGACCACACGGTTTAGCCGCAGCGCCAGTACCGGCTCCAGACGCGTGTCCTTGAGGGGCTCGAACTTCTTCAACGGAATCGCCAGCAGATCGGAGTAGTGTGTCGGGACCAGCGAACCCACAAAATGGAAGCCGCTGGCATCCAGGATCTCCTGGTTGCTTGCCGAGTTGTTGCCTTTGTCGAAGACAAGGGTAATCGACTGGCACTGCTGTGCCAGCACCTTGTAGCGCTGCGTCAGCTCTTCCAGTGCATCGCGAAAGCTCACGCTGTCATGCTGATTGCCCGGATAGACCTTCCACAAAAGGGGGACGTGAAAGTCGACGCTCACCAGCAGCGCCAGGCCCACGATGCGCAGGTCCTCCCGTTTGCTCTTGGCATGACCCCGCTGCGGTAGTTTGCTGGTGTTCTCGGTGTCGATGAAGGTATCAAAGTTCGTGCAGTCGAAGATGAGGCTGTTCAGGTCGAGTTGGAACCTTTCCAGCAACCGCCGTGTCAACGCTTCGCTGATGGCCGAGATCTGGTTCTCTCCCAGCAACTCCATGTTGTCCCAGAAGCGTTGCGCAGAGAACTGTTCGGCCGAAACACCCAACCACCGTGGCAGTGGCGTCGCGCCCAGCCAGGCGGGCATCTGCCGCTTGCTGGTTGGGGCCAGGCAGCGGTTTATGGCTGCCACCAGCATGTACTGGCCGAGAGAGGGTCCCTGGTGACGCTTGGGGGCGTGTTCGTCGATGAGCTCGACCAGACGGATCTGCTGGGCCAGATCATAGAGGGCGGCAACGCCGCCGAACTGGGTCAGGCGGGCGCGGATTGGTTCTGCGTGTGGTTGCTGGAAGCGCCGAAGCAAGCTATCTGCTGTGCCCAGATACTGGAGGACAACGGGGCGCGGGCGGCCGTTTACGCGGCGCGACTCGACGAGGTAGTAATAGGGGTGTCCGTGGATAATCTTGCGCTGGATACTGGCCACGGAGTTTAGTGTATACCATACTTAGTAGACGTCAACCCGGATACCACTGCATGTGGAACCAGAGTTATAAACCTCGGAAAAACGGTCAAAGCATCGGCATTCGACGCAGCAGGCACCCTTGGCCTCACCTGTCCCTCGCGAATCTGCCCCCTAATGATTTAGTGTATACATTTTACTGGCCCGCCGCGACGCCTTCGCCGTGTCTCCCCCAGTTCGGCCGAACATGAGAAAACTCGCGCTGGGAGCGGGCTTTCCCGATCGCCAGGCCTACATCGCGGCCGATCGGATCAGATCACTGAAAAACTTTAGAGGCTATTTCGTAAACTGGAGCTAGTTCCGCATAAGGCATAGGCTCAACTCCGAGCATCGGGCGCAGAATGGGATTGCACCTTGCGCCGTCCCTACGGGACTCCCGAATGAATTCATGAACCCTTCTTCCCCACGCTGAATAACCGCGCAGTCAAGCCCCCCTTCCGCAAATCCCGTAATAGCTTTCCGCTAAATCACTGATTCTTGTTCCCTTGTCCCCTCGTTCCCTTGTTCCCCATCTTTTGCCGAACATTATCCTCATTCGGCGCAAGATGGGAATAAGGGAGAAGCCGCATCATGCGCAGGAAATGCAAACACATCACCGTAGCCGTCACCGAGGAGCAGTACCACAGAACCCGTCTTCTGGCCGCCGAGTTCGACACCACTGTCACCAGCCTCGTCGCTTATCTTCTCGACCGCCTCCCCGACGCTCTCCGCCGCGCCCGCTACCCAAAATCCCAAGCGGCCAATTCTTCCTCGCCGACCGAAAGCCCCCAAAATCGTACTCAAACTGTGCAGCCACCTAACGCGCTCTAATCCAGCAGCTTACACACGATTCCAACCCACGATACTATGGCAGTATCCCAGTATCATTTCTCTAAGCAATTGAATTGAATCGCTACCTTTCTGCGTTACCCTTGTTTCTTATGGGGCGCATCCGCATTCTTTCTGACCAGGTGGCTAACCAGATCGCCGCCGGCGAGGTAGTGGACCGTCCTGCCTCCGTCGTGAAGGAGCTGCTGGAGAATGCGCTCGATGCGCAGGCGACGCGGATTCGCGTGGAGGTGGAAGGCGGCGGACGCAAGCTGATCCGCATGGCCGACGATGGATGCGGCATGAATCGCGACGATGCCTTGCTGGCGTTTGAGCGGCACGCAACGTCGAAGCTGCGCACCGCGGACGAACTGCTCTCGATTGCCACGCTAGGTTTTCGCGGTGAGGCGCTGCCGTCGATCGCATCGGTCGCCCGGGTAACGCTCGAAACGTCCTGCGCCGACAGCGAATCTTCTGGAGTAGGGACTCACATTGAGATTGCCGGCGGGAAGATTCTGCGGGTGGAAGATGCGGCTCTGCCGCGGGGAACAACGATCGCGGTTTCCGATCTCTTCTTCAACACGCCGGCGCGGAGGAAATTCCTGCGCGCGGAGTCGACCGAGTTGGCACACGTGACGGCGCTGGTAACGCATTACGCGCTGGCGCATCCTGAAAAACATTTCGAGCTGGTTTCGGCGAGCCACACGATTGTTTCCGCGCCGCCTGTCGCGCGCACCGCCGAGCGCATCTACCAGATCTTCGGCAAGGAAACGCTCGGACAATTGTTGCCGTTGGCTGCCGAAGCGCTGTTCGCGCATGTCGGCCTACCTGAACCTCCTCCATGGAGAAGAAGTCCGGAGGACCCTGCGCGCCAGCCGGGCAAGATGCGGCTCAGCGGATTTTATTCGAAGCCGGAGTTGCAAAAACTCAACCGGAATTCGATTTACATCTTCGTCAACAAGCGGCTGATCCGCGACCGGCTTCTGCTGCATGCCATCACCGAGGCCTATCGCAACGTACTTCCGCCGACCAGCTTTCCGGTGGTGCTGTTGTTTCTGGAGATGCCTCCGGAAGAAGTCGACGTGAACGTGCACCCAGCGAAGACCGAGGTGCGATTTCGGCAGCAGAGTTTTATCCACGATTTTGTGCGCGACAGTTTGCGCACGGCGCTGGTGAAGGCGCGGCCGGCTGCGGGATTTCTGGCTGCGCTCGATGCGCAGCCGACGGCCAGCCCGTCGCTGATGCCTCCGGCGACGTCGGCGATTCCGGGTGCTCCCGGCGAGTCGGTCGCGGTGTTGCCCGACTCCGATCCCGAAGCGTTTACGGGCGGCGCCGCTCTAGCCGAATCCTTCCGATTGACGCCGGTAATGCCGACTCCGATGCCCGGCACGCTGCCGTTTGCCAGCCAAGGCTCAGCGGAGAGGCCGTCTTATGAAAGCCATGGCCTGGATGGTGAGGCTTTGGGTGACGCGGCTCAAGCGTTTTTTGCCGCGACCGTTCCCGCCACGGACCACTGTAGCCCAACTCTTAATGGAGCAGAGAGTTACGGGAGCGATTCGGTGGCGGAGACGGCTGCGGTCGAAGCCGAACAGGCAGCCGGCAACTTAAATCGTCTGGGATCGCTGAAACCATTGGGGCAACTGCGCGAGTCGTTTATTTTGGCTGCTGGCGACGATGGGTTATGGATCATCGATCAGCACGTTGCACACGAGCGTGTGCTTTTTGAGAAGATCCTGCGGCTGCGCCAGGTGGAACAGGTGCAGCGGCAACGGTTGCTGATGCCGCTGCTGGTTGAGCTGAAGCCGGAGCAGATGGTGGTTTTTGCGCGGATCGCCGAAGAGCTTGAAAATAATGGATTTGAAGTGGAACCCTTTGGCCCGCAGACGCTTGCCGTGAAATCCGCTCCGGTGGGGCTGGAGGGCGCGGAACTGGAACGAACACTGAGCGAAATTATCGAGCAGGCAGCGGAAGATTCGGAGCAAGCTATACAAAGCGAAGCGCTTAGCAAGCTCCGGTCGCGCATTGCGGCCTCGATTGCCTGCCACTCGGCCATCAAAGTGAATACCGCTCTCGATCAAAAACGTATAGAATGGCTACTGTTGGAGCTTGCGAAGACCGAGCACCCAACCAGTTGCCCGCACGGACGTCCAATAGCTTTGCTGTATTCTTGGAAGGAAATCCAGCGGGCCTTCCAGCGTATTTGAATTCCCTGGAGGCGGTCGATTTAGCTCTCAGGAGCCGACCGGCAGGTTGTTTTCGCCAGCCTTGGAAGCGAGGGTTTCTCTTTGACAGCAGAACAGTTGGAAGCATCGCGCGCCGAAAGGATGCGCCAGAACGGTGTTGGGACGCTCACCTATGAGGACGCCCGTACGTGGCTCGAAGAGACGGGACTTTGTTTGTTTTTGCCACGGAAACAGTTTGCCGCCTTTGTTGCCCCATCTTTTGTTGAAGCTGTAGCCGGTGAACGTAACCCGGCTCCAGGAGCCAAAGCCGCTACCCAGGCCGAGGAACTGCTGGTCCGCCTGGAAGGCGAGGGCGTGGCTGTGCGACTCAACCTGCAGGGTCAGCCGGGCGAACATCCTGATTTTGTCGTTGCCGCCTGGGTTCTGCCCTACGTTTATGCACTGCGTGGCGACCGCGACTGGCGGCGCATTCCGCAGTTGACGGGATCGCGTGCGGTTTCGCCTCTTGCCGTTCAGGCGTACAAGTCGCTTGAAGCCGGCGACGCAACCATTCCGCAGTTGAAGCACGCGTTAAGCAGAGAAGTGACCGAATCGGCGGTTCTGCGCGCCGTAACCGAGCTCTGGCAGCAACTGCGCATTATTCCGGTTTTCTCTGCGCCCAACCGCGCGCCGCAATGGCAGCTTCTGCGGGTACGCTACCAAAAGGCCATCGCTGAGGGAGCTTCCACATCGCAGGTCACGGCGATTTCCGTGCTTGCTTCCATCTATCTACAGGCCGTGATCGCCGCCACGATGGAAGAGGTGGAGATCTTCCTGTCGCCCCTGACGGCCCGCAGCAAGGTGCGCGAAGTACTGCGTGGTCTGGTTGCGACGCGGCAGGTGCACACGATCTCGATGGGACACGCGCCGCATTTCTACGTGGCCGGTACGCTTCCTGAGTTCTCCTCTCCTGCGTCACTTCTGGGCGGTTCGTATTCGAGTTCGGCGATGCCGGCATCCCGCGAATTCATGCGCTCGTTTGAGCGCGATCGCGAGAGTTCGGTTCCGCTGGCGCAAGCCGCGCCGATCGCAACACGCCAACCGGCCGAGACGACGCCTCGGATTGCAGCCGAGGCCGAGGAAGAACCAAGGCGGACGCAGCCGCACTTCAGCCGCAAGCCGACGCGCGCGCGCGATCGCAAGCCCGCGACCTCCTCGCGCAATCGCACGGCGCGGAGCAATGGCGTGCGCAAATCGAAGCCCGCGGCACAGCGCAGTTTGCGCAACGGCCACTCTGGCAAGGCAGCGTCGAAGTCCTCGTCGCGGCCTGCTGCACGTCGCGCGGCGGATGCACGCTCGCGCCGCAAGCCGGCTTTGACCGCATCGGCAAAGGCGGGTAACAGGTCCCGCTATGGGTTTACTGCTTCCAGCCGGCAGCGGACAAAGAAACGCGGGTGAACGAATCGCGGATGAGCGCGGACGAAAACTCATTCCAGTCTGCGATGCCCGCTCGCAGAATCATTGTCGCCATCGACGGCCCTGCGGGAGCGGGGAAAAGCACCATCGCCCGCGAACTCGCGCGCCACTTCGGACTGCTCAATCTGGAAACCGGGGCCATGTATCGCGCCTTCGCCCTCAAGGCGCTCCGCGCGGGACTGCCTTTGGAGGAGAGTAGAGGCTTAGAGGCGCTCTCCGCCGAAACCTCCATCCGTCTCGAACCCGGCGATGAGGAGAACCGCGTTCTGCTCGACGGTGAAGACGTCACTGGCCTGATTCGCAATCCCACTGTGTCCGAAGCCGCATCGCGCGTGAGCGTTTATCCGCGGATTCGCGCCTGGATGGTCGGGCTGCAGCAGCAGCTTGGCGCCGATGGCGGCGTAGTGATGGAAGGCCGCGACATCGGAACCGTGGTGTTCCCGCACGCCGATGTCAAAATTTTTCTCGATGCTGCGCCCGAGGTGCGCGGGCAGCGACGCTACGATCAATTGGATCGGAAGAGCGCAGCACCTCCTCCACCACCGGAAGAGATTCTTCGGGATCTGCGCGAGAGAGACGAACGCGATCGCAACCGCGCCGATTCGCCGTTGAAGCCCGCGGCCGATTCCGTGCTCCTGGACTCGACAAAGCTCACGTTTGAGCAGGTGGTTTCCAAAGCCGTGAAGGTCGTGGAGGAAAAGATGCGCGTGGCTGGGCACTCCTGCTGACGCGTCCGTTTGCCGCGTTGCTGCGCTTTTGTTTCGGATGTTTTCGCGGAGCCTTAGCAGTCAAGGCGCAATTTCTTCAGAGAATCTTCAAAGTCGCCCGCCTTCATTGAAGAGACTGCATTTCGATAAGAACTTCCTTAGATACTTACTCTTCGCACGGTGTTGCGGTGCGTCTTGTAATAAGCCGCCTTCCCGATTCTTCGAGTTTTATACGAATCCGTATGGATTTTGGTTTAGGATGTTTGCAATCAATGTCGGCGGCCCCAGGAAAATTTCTCGAGGAGCATGAATGCACCATGACCGTCCACTGCCATCGATGCGGAAGCAGCAATTTGCGCCCGGCGCATTTTCGGTGGATGGATTTGGTCAATCGGGTCGTTCTGCGCGCGCCGGTGCGTTGCCGTTACTGCCGGGTGCGATTTTACGTGAGTATCCTCAAAATCGGCGCCATCCGGCGCGAAGCGGAACAGCGACGAATGCGCGAAAGATACGGGATGCGCATAGAGCGGATGGCTGGTTCTGAGCGGCAGAGTATTGCCGATCGCAGCTGAATCCAGAGAGTCGGCAGCTAACCTGCGGCGTGCGGCCACCATGCAAACAGTCCCAGTTCATCATTTGCAACGGCGCGTGGGCGCGATGCGATAGGCTTTGGGTATGGAGCAGACGTGCAACCGCTGTCATGAAACTCTGCGGGATGAGTTCCGCTATTGCCCTGCCTGCGGGCTGCCGCAACTCGTCTACTCCGCCGAGAACTCCGCCGATTCCGGGGGACAGCCCGATCGCTGGGACCAGGCGATGCGTGACGCGAATGCAGTGGATTGGCGTTCAGCAGCGCGTTCGATTCTTCCCTTGGCGATTGCCGCCGGCATCCTGTGCTCTATCGTTTCGGCGGTAGGCCTTCTTGGACTGCTCCTGATGGGTGTGGCCGCGGCATGGGCCGTGGCTCTTTACACACGCAGCCAGCGGCCGGGCCAACACCCGGCGTGGATCACCGCCCGCGCCGGCGCGCGGATCGGTCTGGTTTGCGGCATCCTTGCGGGCACACTGGCGTTCGCCGTAAGCGGCTGCGAGCTCTATGCCAAGCGCTACGTTCTTCATCAAGGCAGCCAGATCGACGCCGAGTGGAGGCAGTTTGTGCAACTCGACGCGCAGTTCTCCGAGCGCATTGCCGGATGGACCGGCGCGTCCGATTCCGCCCAGGCCCAGGCAGTGGCTGCGCAGCAAGCCAACTGGATGCTCTCGCCCGAAGGGCATTCCGGCTACGTTGTTGCCAGTCTCGCTTTGGCTTCGTTTCTGCTGGCGCTATTTGCTGCCGCCGGCGGTGCGCTGGGCGCGAGCAGGCTGGCGCGTGCCAGACGCCTAGGCAAGTAAGCGCGGCAGATCCAGCTCGACACCAAAACCCAGTTTAGTAGCTGGCGGAGTTCGCGGAGTCTGCTCAACTCCGCAAGCAGCTTGTCAGCGTGCTGCCGCTTTCACTGTCACGCCGGCCGTAACCTGTTCCCGAGGCGGAGTGTTTGCCTTGGAGGCGGGAGCGGAGACTGCGCCGGGTGTGCTCTGGCGCCGCCAGCGCGACGATCCGCAGGTGGCAGGCAGATTTGCGAGCTGCCTGGCGAACACGTTGAAGCCCGGCGTACCGGGCCTTAGAGTGACCCAATAGCTGGTTTCGCTCAGCACCGGTTTGTGCTGTACCAACAGCTGATTCGAGAGAATTCTGATTCCGCACTCGAGATTGTTTTTGGGCTGCAGGATGGTCTTCTCGGGGTCGTGCTCCGGCAGATCTTTGTCCTTGTCCCAGTCGAAAGCACAGCCGTACCGTTCGCTGTCGTAATAGCCAAGCTGCAGGAGCCCTTCCTGCCGAGCGATGCGGTGGGTTACGGGATCGATCACGGCCACTTCCGGTTCAGTGTGCCTCACGTCCGCGGTGGGCTTCAAACCCGCCTCGGCGCCCGCCAGGGCCTGGAAGAAATACGCCCAGAAGGCGCGGCGATCAGTTTGGCTCATTCTGCTAAAGCGCGGACAGAGCATCTTCACTTGCCGCTCGCGCCGGGATGATAGCAGCTGCCGCGGCAGGGATTTTTCAATGAACTTGTCCCATTCCGGGTTCCAGGTGTTGTCTTCGCCAAGCTCCGCCTTCTTGATGGCTATGGGCGTGGGGGGCGCCGGCTTGGTGGCAGGCGGCTGCGCTGCAGTCTGGGCGGCGGCGCTAGTCTCGTGCGACTGCCGGGGGCCTCTCACGCTCAAGACCGCCGGCAACACCAGTGCAGAACCCAGAACGAACCAAAAGACCTTGCGCATGGACACACCTGCGCTTACGTCCATTTCAGATGCACGCGGCTCGCTATGTGCCGCCAAACGCGATCTCCGGAAACGCTTCGGCGGGCCGAAGATGAGAAGATCGAAGCAGGAGCATCTTCCCCGTCCCCGGATTCCAAGCGATGAGAGAACTGGTCACCTTTGTCTTTGGCCTTGCCCTGATCGGCAACGCTGCGCTTTTTGTGCCGCAGGCCATGGCCGTCTGGCGTAAGAAGAGCGATGAGGGCATCTCGCTCGTAACGTTCGGCGGTTTTTGCATCTTGCAGGTCATCGGCGTGGTCCACGGCCTTTACGAACACGACAATTCCCTTGTCGTGGGCCTGGGGGCGAGTTTCCTGACCTGTGGAACCGTCACGCTCCTCACTATCGTTTACCGCATTCGCCGCCTGCGCGGCCGCCAAACGGCCTGATTTTCACAGCGCCCAGCTCCGCGAGGCCCACTGGCCAACCCGCTCGAATTCTCCGACATCAGATGCGAGTCAGGGCCGCCACTTTCGCACAGAAGGTACGACAAGGGAACGCCATCCGGCGTATACTTTTCTTCCACGGCGGCAGTGGCCCGCCGGCGATGGAGCGATGCTCCTCGCATTCCCCTCTTGGACCCGCGGAGGACCCGATGAAGATCACCGACACCGTGCAACAGGTGCTGCAGCACAAAGCGTTCAACAAAGTCCTGCCCATCTCGCCCGAGCAGACTGTGCACGAGGCTTTGTCGCTGATGGCCGAGTACGATGTCGGCGCGCTAATGGTCATGTCTGGGCAAAAGCTGGTCGGCATCGTTTCAGAGCGCGATTACGCGCGCAAGGGAATCCTGAAGGGCCATCACTCGAAGGACACAGCGGTGGCCGAGATCATGACCAGCCCGGTCGTCTCCGTGACGCCGCGGCAGACCGTGGACGATTGCATGAATCTGATGACCGAGGGCCGCTTCCGCCACCTTCCTGTGCTCGATGGCGACCGTGTCGTCGGCCTCGTCTCCATTGGCGATTTGGTCAAGTGGGTCATCGGCGGGCAGGAGCACGCCATCCAGGCGCTCGAAGGCTACATTACAGGCGTGTATCCGGGATAGGGTTCTCAATTCCGCCGCTGCCAGATTTCATCTCCATTGGCAAAGGTCGCGATCCGCATGTAGGCGCGTTGAATATAGATCCGCGCAGGATCAAGGTGATCGCTTTGAACTGTGTGCATCCGTTCCACGGGGCCCAGTTCTGCCTCCCAGAGAATGTAGCGTGTCTGGGATTGTTCCAATCCCTGCACCACCTCAGGTACCCAACCGGGAAGAGTGCAATCGAGAGCCATGAGCATATGCACCGGCGTGGGGTTTTTGAGCGCCATCGGCGCATAAAGCTGCGGGCTTCCCGCATCATAAAACCAGTCTCCCGGATGCGTGTGCTGCGCAACCCAGAGGAACTCCGGGACATCCTTCTGTTCGAGCAAGGCAGGGCCCGTGGGCAGGGCCGCCCGGGTATACGGGTGTAGATGGGGATGAAGCTGGATCGCTAGTGAATTCACCAGGATGATGCCGCCAACAATGCACCAGCAGGCCGTAACCACAGCGCGCCTCGCCGGTCCCATCCGGCTGATGAGCCATACAGTCAGGATCATGGAGGGCATCGCGGCAGCTGCCATTCGATCCCAGTTCAACATGGTGATGATTTCGAGGGTTTGAAGAGCGCCGAGCGACGCCAATAGAAAGATCGGAACTGCGCTCTGGTTGGTTTCGGAGCGGCGGCGCGCGCACAGGATCATCACCCATGGGCACACCGCGAGAAGCAGGATGTACGTGAACAGGTGATCGAAGAGAGCAATGGCCGGCCGCGGGTGGGCAACCCACTTGAATTGGGGGATGAGAAAGCCGATGGGGAACATTCCATCGTCTTTGGGTGGGGCGATGACCTGCTCATACCAGTAATTGGTAATTCCGGCCTGAGCAATGAAACGCTCGCTCAGCAGCAGCCACACGGCAAATGTGATGCCGGAGAGCAGCATCACTCGCGAGAGCAGGAGGCGCCAGGAGATTTGGCCGTCTCTCCTCTCCCATATCAGGGCGGCGCAACATGCAAGCAGTCCCACCGCGCCGCGGGTCTGCGTGAAGAACGCGGCAAAGGCGATGAGAACACCTGCGGCGGCGATATGCTGCCAATTGCGGCGACGGGCGAGGATCAGGACTGCAAGCAGATTGGCAAGGGAGCTGAACCAATGGTGCGTTGCATCCAGGCGGTCGGCGTAAAGCATAACCATGCAGAGCAACGCGGCCAGAGCAGCCAAGCCGGGCCGCAAGATGGACCGTGCGGCGAAGTAGCAGACGATGGCCAGGGCGACGCCAAGCCAAAGGGTCGTCCAGTTGAAGCTGCGCACGCTGGTTCCAAACCAATGGAAAACGGCTGCGAAAACGATGTCGGCTCCGGGCGGAGTGAATTGGTGAAAATCTTTTAAAAAGACTTGGCCAGAAAGCATGCGGCAGGCAAACGTCCAGAAGGCGGCCTGATCTCCGGCGCGGAAGTAGGGGATGCCGGAAAGGCTGAAGAGCGAGATGTAGAGATAGCAGAAAGAGACCGCAAGAATCAGAAAGAGCCATTTGAGTTCGTGAATCCGCAACTCAGGCTGCGGCGCGAGGGCTGCGGCAGGTTCCGCAGACTGGCCGCCGAATTTGGGCAAGACGGACGAAGTCATCTGCCATTCAAGCTAGAATGCGACCGCGTTCGAGTTGTCGCGGGAATGTCATCCGATTGTCAATGACAGTCGGGCCGCTTTGAGCGGCTCCCGATAGAGCCTCCGGCTCTGCCGGAGGGTATGTTACTTCCTGCTTTTAAAAAATGGGCGGCAAAGCTTGCGCTCTGCCGCCGCCCTGTCCCTGGGTTGTCTTGAAGGTAGTGCAGTCTTGCTAAACCTTGGATCACTGTGAGCCGCTGGCACCGCGTTCCGATATTCAGAGCGACTCAGCTCGCCGATTTCCACTTGCGACTGCCAAACCAGCAGCGCCTAATCCCGAAGTCCCGCAGCCTTACTGCAACAGCTTGAGCACTTCCTGCTGCACACTATTGGCCTGTGCTAATGCGGAGATGCCGGTCTGGCTCAGAATCTCGTACTTTGACATGTTGGAGGTCGCCGAAGCGTAATCGGTGGCCTGGACGGCGTTTTGCGCCGAAACAATGTTCTCCTGCTGCGTGCTCATCACCTGGCTGATGGCGTTCAGAGTGTTGATCTGCGCGCCGATGTAGCCGTCCTGTGCCGCCACGTAGGTGATTGACGCATTCAATACCGACTCGGCGTTCTGCGCGTTTCCTTGAGTGAGCAGGTTGGTGTTCGAGAGATCCGCGCTCGCGTCGCCTCCCACGGCCGTCACGTATCCAATCGTTTCTGTGGCAGCAGTGCTGGCCAACAGCGCTGCCGGCGTGATCACGGTCGTCGTATCCTCAAAGGCCGGCGCTGCTCCTAATGCAATCGTCACGTTGGCGTTGGTGTTGGTCAGCAGAATGCCCGCATCGTTTCCAGCCACCGTCGCGGATGTGTCGCCGGCGGCCGCCGCGGTCGTAATGCTGGCCGTCACGCCCGGAATTCCGTCCTGGTTAATCTCCGTGATGAGGCTGGCCACCGTGGTCGCTGTTGTGGTGAGGGTGCTCGTCGTACCGTCCGGATTGGTAATCGTGAAGACCAGACCGCCAGCGATCGCGTCGCTCTGCTGCGCCGCCGTAGTCAATGTTCCCGGCACCGTATCTTCTGACAGATCGATGAACTGGCCGGCATTGCTCTGCTGCACCGTGCCGCCTGAGTCGCCAACGGTGGCCGAGCTCAGCCGCGCAAAATACAGGTTGTCGATCGAAGATCCCGACGCCGATGAGTCGCCGGTGTAAATCGCCACGCCTGCCTGCGAGCCGTTGAACACCTGCACCTGGTTATAGGTGGTTGTGGTGCCAATGTTGTTGATCTCGGAAAGGATCGACTGGTACTCCTGGTTGGCTGCAGCTTCCTGCGAGCTGTTCAGCGTGCCGTTCGAGGCCTCGGTCGCCAGCGTCACGGCGCGATCCAACAGGCTCGTCACCTGCGAAAGAGCGCCGTCGGCCACTTGCAGCAGGCCCACGCCTTCCGTCGCGTTCGTAGTGGATTGCTGCAGGGCCGCGGAGTTGGCCCCCAGGCCGTTCACCAGGCTAAGGCCGGCGGCGTCATCCGCACCGGAGTTGATGCGCGACCCCGACGACAACTGCTGCAATACCGTCTGCAGATTGCTGTTCGTGTTGTTCAGATTGTTCTCAGCGTAGATCGCCGACAGATTGTTCAAAACACCGAGGGCCATGGGATCAACTCCTTTTGGATGCCTGTGCCTTCCCATCGCGCGGAGCCTTGATCGATCCAGCGTCCGCGTCTTCCGGATGGCTCTTTTTGCATCCACCCCCTTCATCGGACCCGGGCGGAATAACTTTAGTGATGTTTCTAACTTTTTTTGCGAGTATCTTTGTCCGAGCACAAATCAGACTGTTTCGCTTTGGCGCAAACCTTGTCCTGAAAGACAGCAGCGGGTGTCGCGGAGCGGGGCGGCGAGTTGTCGCGATCTGGAGCAGAGTGTCCGCGGGAACAAGGGCTGAAACCTTTCGTCTTTCCGGCCTTTCTTGCGGGTTTTCCGAGGTGCTCCTGCCCAAGTCGCCCACCAAGAACAAACCCTCCGGCGTGCCGGAGGGTTTGTCTAAACTCACGATGCGGAAGACAGTCTATGCGGCGTCGCGCTCCGGCTTGTACCCCGAAAATCCGTAGTAGGCCACGTAGAGGTAGCCGATGATGGGAATCACGAACGCGTACTGGATGCCGATGTGATCAGCCAGAACGCCGAACAGCGGCGGAATCACGGCTCCGCCGACGTTGCCGATCGTCAGTACGCCCGAGCCTTTGCTGGTCAGCGGGCCCAGTTCCGCAACGCCCAGCGCAAAAACGGTCGGGTACATAATCGAATTCGTCACGCCGCAGAAGACGAGCGTCCATACCGCAAACAAGCCATGCGAAAACATCGATACCAGCAGTAGAGCTGTCCCCGCCAGGCCCAGCACGACGAGCAGGTGCTGCGCCTTGATCCACTTCATGATCGCGCTGCCTATCAGGCGGCCGACCATCATCCATGCGTAGTAAAGGACCAGCATGAGGCCCGCGGTCTCAACCAGGCCAATGCCGTGCGTGAGGCCGAAGAGATATCCGAACGCAGCATGATTAAACAGATGCGCGTTCAGCCACTCCTCCACGGGCGCGATGCCTTGCTTGAGGCTGAATTGAATGGTGATGGCGGCGAGCGAGATCTCCAGGCCGACATAGACGAAGATGCCTACCATGCCCAGGATCGTGTGGCGATGCTTCCAGATGTTCCGCTCCGCGGCCGGGGCGGCGCCTGACGGGTCCGATTGGCGCGCCATGTTGATGGCTGGCAGATGTAACACCATGAAGGCGAAGCCCAGCAAGAATAACGCTGCAGCGACGGCGACGTAAGGCCCCTCCAGCATGTGAGCCGTGGCCGCCGAATTGGCGGCGCTGGCGGTCTCAGAGAGGATGAAGCGTGCGGCAATCCAGGGCGCCACCAGCGAGCCAAAGGAGTTGACGGCCTGCGCAAGGTTCAACCGCGACGACGCGCTGTGCTCCGGCCCGAGAATCGTAACGTACGGGTTCGCCGCGGTCTGCAAGCCGCACGCTCCGGTCGCCAGCACGAAAATGGCGAAAAGCGTCATGGGGAAACTGACCAGGTTGGCAGCTGGAACAAACAGCAGGGCGCCCACCACCATCACGAACAGCGAGATCACCATGGTGCGCTTGTAGCCGATAGCCTCGATGACTTTGGAGGCAGGCACCGAGAAGACCAGGTACGCAAAGAACCAGGCCGCGGTGGCCAGCATGGACGGCCCATAGCCGAGCTGAAAGATGTCCTCGAGCTTTTTCACCAGGGTGTTATTCAATACGGTGAGAAACCCGAAGATGCCAAAAAGGACCGTGACCGCGATGAACGGGCCAGTGTAATTCGGCGCACTGGTCGCAGCGGCCGGGTTGGAGCGTGTAGCCATAAAGGGTCTTCCTCCGTTGGAGACAACCAAAACAAGCTGAACTTGGTGCCGCAACCACGATACGCATTGCGGGTGACCGGCGTCTAGGGGAGCGGCGTGCCGAGGTTGTCCCATTGGTTCGGGTTGCGGCGGAGATGCCAGCAGGGAGCGAGGCCATCCTGCGGGAAGAGCGCCTGCGCGCAAGCGACGTCAGCGGTGCCGAGGAAATCGTA
Source organism: uncultured Acidobacteriota bacterium (assembly GCA_963745965.1). GTDB lineage: Bacteria > Acidobacteriota > Terriglobia > Terriglobales > Acidobacteriaceae > Telmatobacter. The sequence continues at coordinate 281,607 of CAVUZC010000012.1, read as the reverse complement.
TTCGGTCTTTTGGCCTTTGAGCGGGACCGACATAAAGCGGCTGACTGTGACCGTGGAGTGGGGCGATCCCTGTAGCTTGTAGACGGCAAGGTCAGCGGCCAAGGCGACCATGAAAAGCGCCGCGACTCCGATCAAAATCCGCAACAGCCATTTGCCCAGCCAACGCATTGGCGATTCTCCTCGCCTTCCAGCATAGCGGCGACGGGCAAGAGTGGGCGCTGTACGGAGCGCGGCAGGCGTCGAGATCTGATTATGGGCGGAAAACAATGCGGTAAAAACCGCTTTGTTCAAGCCGCTTTGCTGCACTCTTTTCAGTGCAAACGACCTAAAAAACCAGCTATTTTGCACCAGAGATTGTGCAGATTCTGCACCCCCTTCTCGGCGTTCACTCGCCCAAAGGAAGAGTTAGATTTTCGGCGGGGGCGGGGCGGCTGCGCGGGGCTTTTTTGAAGGTGGCGTCGCGGCGGGCCGGGTACAAGGGCTGCTTGCCGTCGAGACAAAGGCTAGAGGGTGCCGACCGTGTTGACGAGCGAAGGGAACGGGGCGACCTCCAGCATAGAGTTTAAGGTCGCGAGGGTGAAGACTCTTCCCTCGGTGTCGCGGACGACCGGGCCCAAGGCGTCATTGACCCTTGCCCATCCCAAACCGCCAAGAACGGCGATAAGTGGGATTCCGCCTAGACGAATGGATTCCTCGCGTAGTGTTCGAAACCTCAATGCCTTGTCGCGGGCTGTCCCTCCGTTATTCGTGCCCTTACACTCAAGCATTGCCTTCAAGGAGCCTGCGCTGTCGAATACGACGAAATCCGGCGCAGGTGTGACTCGGACTTCGAATCTTGAGGCTATTTCGGCTTGATTGTTGTTTCCTGTGCGGAGAAACGGGACTCGGTGTTCCTCGAATAAGGTCTGCACTGCCTCTTCGATCAGGTTTCCGCGTTGCGTAGAAGTAGCATCCAGGACTTGCCGGAAAGCTCCGCCGTAATGTCTTTGGTGGAGGAACGTGGCGAACGGAACGCCGCGGGTTGCGAATTTCTGGACACTTTCCCAGCCGTGCGCCGTGTCAGGCTTTGCCTGTTTGCTCCGCAATCCAGCGGGAGGCTTGCCGAAGAGAGTTCCGTCCATGACAAGCCGAAGTGTCATGGCTGCGACCAATGCCTGATCTGCGGTAGTTGACGATCCGTGTCTCTCCATGGAGTCAACCTTCCCAGGAGTCAGACTGGCTAGCCCAACAGGCTGTCCCGCCAAGGTTGTTGATTGTGCGAACTCCTCTCGGGTCAGGCCGAGGATGGTCCGGAAGACCAAGAGCGTTTTCGGATCGTTCTCAATCGTTTTTTTCAGATCGTCTTCCGTGACTTCTGTGAATCCTCTTGTGGCTCGATGGGCAGCATCGTAGGCTGCTGCGAAATACTCTTGTTCGTAAAAGGAGGCCTCATGGATATAGGCGAAATCGGGAGCCAGGTGAGGTAAATACAACAGGCGAGCAATTTCGGCGAAGATTTGCGCATGTTCGCCTGTGCCGTGGTGCTGCGGAATCAATCGAATCTGCGCGACGCGCTGGTTCCAGTTGGGCGCATCGACGATGCGCTCGATAGTGCCGCTGGCGTCAGTCATGCTTCACCCTGCGGCTGCACCGAACAGTTTGCCCTGCGTGTCGTTTGCGATGTTCGCAGCTATTCGCCGCTTGGCCTCAAGCGCGAAATTTTCATGGATTTCGATTCCGCCCGCTCTTCGTCCGAGCCGACGCGCAACTACAACGGTGGTAGCAGAGCCTGCAAATGGGTCGAGGACGATGCCGTCCGTGGGGCTGGCGGCTTTGATAAAAAACTCCGCGAGCCCTTCAGGCATGGCCGCAGTATGATCCACACCGTAGTGCTGATTGTAGGTTTGGGGCACGCTGACGACGTTGCCAGGGTCGGCGCCTCCGAGCAGGTAGGTTTTCGTCCGGTCGCGGCCAAACCCTGCTCCCGTGTTGCGCCGTCCATTTGTATCGTGCTTACGCCTTTCGATCTCAGCGGGATCGGCTTTATAGGGGATTCTCAATGAATTCAGATCAAAATACGGCTTGGCAGTGCGCGCGAAGTGATAAACGTACTCGAAGCTATCCTTGGTCCTGGGTCCAAACCTGCCTGGCACGGCATTTGGTTTGGCCCAGATGTATGTTTCAACCCAGCGCCACCCCATATGTTGCATGGCAAGCACCAGTTGATAGACATAGGGGTGCCGCTGGCCGCGGAGGGGGCCGCGGTTTGCAACACGGTTCTTGATGTTAAGAATTAAGCTGCCGGTCGGCTTAACCGCGTTGTACATGGCTCGGGCGAAGGGAAGAAACCAATCGACGTAGCGATCCGGGTGAACGCGGCTATATGCTCGTGCGTCAGCGTAGGGCGGACTTGTAAAAAAGAGGTCCACGCTTTGGCGTGGAAGACGGGCTAGGAGTTCGCCAGCGTCTCCCAGCATGACCCCTTGGCTGAGAATTTCATCAAGGAGGCGAGGGACCGAGGTGTCAGGCCTCTCAACGGCACTCTTGGCCGTCGTCGCCGAATCGAAAACCAGCCGAAGTTTGGATTCGCTCTTCATCTCGTGCATCAATTGGTTTTCGTCTCAAGTACACCACATTGGAAGCATCTCGTCCACACGGGAGAGCGGGGAAAGCCGTAAAGATCGCGGCTTGCTTCGCTCAGGATGACAACGCACTCATGGTGCGAACTTCAGTTAGAGGGCGCTAAAACTTGACGCTGGCGGCTCTTGGCGAGATGCCGCTTAGCTCGGCGGCACGGGCTTCGGCGTAGGCTGCGGCGCCGATGAGCGCGGTGCGGCTTTCGAGAATCACCTTGACCGGCGTGTTGACGAGCAACTGGCTGAGGCGGCCCTTGTCGGTGAAGGCTTTGATGAAGGTGCCGTCTTTGAGTTTCTCGAGAATGCGCGGAGCGATGCCGCCGCCCACGTAGAGGCCGCCGACGGAGAGAATCTTGAGCGCGAGGTTGCCGGCTTCGGCACCGTAGGCGGAGACAAACATGTCGAGCGCGCGCTCGCAGATCTGGCTCTTAGCCTTGAGGGCGCAATCGGTGATGACGGCGTTTGGGTCTTCGGTGCGCATGCGCTGGGCAAGCCACGCCGGCTCTTCCATGCCGCGGCCGTCGCGCAGAAACTCGTAGACGTTGGTGATCCCCTGGCCGCTGACCACGCGCTCAGAGCTGATGCGGCCGTTGTACTTTTGCATGAGGAAACGCAGCAGATCGATTTCGTCTTCATTGCGCGGCGAAAAATCGGAGTGGCCGCCCTCGGAGGGGTAGGGCACGTAATCGCGGCCATCGAAGACCAGGAAGGCTTCGCCGAGACCGGTACCGGCAGAGATGAGCGCACGGTTGCCGACCTGGCGGGTATCTCCCTCGCTGAGGGTGTAGATCTGGTCCGGGCCCAGCTCGGCGATGCCGTAGCCGTTGGCCTGCAGGTCGTTAATCAGGAAGACGTAGTCGATTTTGAGATTGTGGGCGAGTTCGCGGCTGTCGAGGGTCCAGGGCAGGTTGGTGAGGCGCAAACGGCCCTCGCGCACCGGACCGGGCACGCCGAAGCAGGCCGCGGTGATCTTCTCGGAGACGACGAACTCCTTGACGATTTCTTCGAGGCCCACGTACTCTTTGGCCGGAAATTGCTTGTCGCGGGCGTGCTTCAGGTTGCCGTCCGTGAAGTCGAATAAAGCCAGATGAACTTTGGTGCCGCCTACATCGCCTGCAAGAATCATTCATTCCTCTCAAAAAGACAGGGAGCTAGTTAGCAAGGGAGCGAGGGAGCCACGGAGCCTGGGAGCGGGTCTGGTTTGACGCTCAAGTCTCGCTTGTTTATCTCGCTTCGCCTGACGCTCTGGTTTGATCGGTTGCTTGTTCCCAAGCTGCCGTGGTCGCCAGCCTTGCATTTGTCAACCTTGGATTTCTCCACGGCCCTCGGCGTCCGTAGCGGGCAAAAGCGCCGCTGCTGCCCGGTCCAGAAGTAACGTCAGTATACCGCCCGCCGGTTTAATCAACTGGCTGGGCAGGCGCTCCGGGTCGCGCTGGCCGGTGAAGACCTCTTGTAGAATCTGTGCTTTATCCGCGCCGGCGATAAGGAAGAAGACCTGAGAGGCGCGGTTGATGACCGGCGAGGTAAGAGTGACGCGCCACGCGTCTTTTGCCTCGACCGGATTGGCCACGGCAAGGCGGCCGAACTCGGAGAGAGCCTGCGTGTGAGGGAAAAGAGACGCGGTGTGGCCGTCGGGGCCCATGCCGAGCTGGACGACGTCGAAGCGCGGCAGCTCGGCACCTTCGAGTCGAAAGCTGTTGCGCAGTTCGGATTCGTAGCGCGCGGCAGCGGCTTCGGGCTCACGTTCGCCCTGGATGCGGTGAATCTGCGTGGGCGCGAGCGGAACGTGGTCGAGCATGGCCTCGCGGGTCATGCGGTAGTTGGAGTCGGGATGGCCGGGCGGAACGCAGCGCTCGTCAACCCACCAGAGGTCGAGTTTGGACCAGTTCATGCGGGCGCGCCAAGGCTGGGCGGGATCGGCAAGGACCTGAAATGTGGCTTTCGGGGTCGAGCCGCCGCTGATGGCGATGCGGGCCACTCCGCGCGCGGCAATGGCTTGCTCGGCCTGCTCGACGAAGTGCTCTGCGGCGAGGCAGGCGAGGGCCTGCGGGTCGGGCGCGACGTGGTAGACGATTTTGAGCGATGGGGGCAAAGGGGAATGCTCCTCTGGTTTCTACGTTACACGGATTACCAGGCCATCGACGGGAGCCGTCGGTGCTACGGCAGACCGGCGTCGATTCCTGCGGTTTGGGCCACTGTGCGCAGACGGGCGTCTCTCGTCCACAGCTTCGTTCCCGGCGTGATGAGGCAGGACGCAACCAAATGCGCGTCGGTGAGGCCGATGCCTTTTGCGTAGAGCCGGCGCGCTTCGATCATTTGGCGGACCTGGCTCAGTTGCGCAACCCTCACTTCCAACAATGCATCCAGCGCGGCCAGGGTTACGGATCGGTTGCGCAGCGAGCCGAGGGCCAACTCGGCGACGATAAACGGATGCATCAGAACCTGTCCGCCGTCGAGCAGTGCTTGCATCCGCCCGTTGTTGAGCCGCAGATGATCGATCCAGATGGTCGTATCAGCCAGGATCACTGCCGATCGACTCGCAGACGCTTGACGTCTTCGAGCTTGGGCATCGTGCCTCCGAGCGCGGCAAGCTGGCGCGAAGCTGCCACGTGAATCAGCACCTTGAGCGCCTCACGCAACAGCGCCGTCCTCTCGGTAATACCGGAATATTCCTGGGCCGTTTTTACAAGCTCGTCGTCGAGCGATACAGTGGTTCTCATAATGCCCTCTGGCATCTATTCTATCATTAAACGATGATACTATTGATGCGCATAGTTGCGGATTATGGGATGGGTTTTTAGAGTTGGGATACAGCATTGATCCCTGGGAGGCGAGGCGATTGAGCGGCAGCAAATCATCGACGATTACGCGAAAGGCGATCCGGCCGAGCCGGCGGAGGATCTTTCCGAAGAAGTTCCGACTGGGCTGGAGCGCGCGTGTAATTCTGGCGTGCGCGGCGGTGGTTCTGGGGCTGCTTGGGTGGGCTGCTCTGGAGCGGGCGCTGGCGCCTGAGGGCAATACGGCGCAGGACCATTTCGATGTGCTGATTGTGCTGGGCAGCCCGGTGGATGCGGACGGAGATCCCAGCCCGACGGAGCAGGCGCGCGTGAGCGAGGCGGTGCATGAATATGAGCGGGGGGTGGCGCCGCGCATTATCTTTACGGGCGGGGCGGTGAAGAACCGGTTTGTGGAAGCGCACGTGATGGCGCGAACCGCGGAGGCGCAGGGGATTCCGGCGTCGGCGGTGTACGCGGATGGGCTGTCGCGCAATACGATCGAAAACACCTGCAATGCGCTCGGCATTATGCGTCACCACGGATGGGAGTCGGCGGAGGTGATTTCGAGTCCGAGCCACCTGCCGCGCGCGGGACTGATGCTGAGCCGGCTGCCACTGAAGTGGCGGGTGCACGCGGCTCCGGCGCTGGAGCCGGCGAACGCGGACCCGAGCGCGTACCAGACGGCGAAGGAGATTTTGAAGACGCTCTATTACCTGACATGGACGCGGCAGACGGAGCCGTGTGAGGTCAGTAGTCAGTAATCAGTGGTCAGTGGTCAGTGGTCAGTTGTCAGTTCTCAGCGGAATGGGCTGACTGGCGAGTGGCGGGTGAACTACGGATTACTGACAACTAAAAACTGACGCATGGGCCGTGGGAGCGTCTAACAAGAATGCTTTTGAAAATGCGCGGCTGCCGCGTTGTCCGGCATCGGGGCAGTCCTGTAAGCTGGTTGGTGATGCCTCTCCAAGCAAGATTTTCCTTTATTATTGCCGTTGTTCTGGCTCTGGGCGTGTGCGCAAGTGCGCGCGTTCAGGCGCAGGATGCGGACTCGCAGAACCAGGGCGCTCAGCCGCAGAGTTCGAGCAGCCAAAGTCAGCCGGCGCAGGCTTCGCAGTCATCGAGTTCGCAGACTGCGTACGGCGTTTATGTGCCGCTCGACCCCCTGGCCAAAGTGCGCTACGACAACCGGTGGGATCTTTCACTGGGCTTTGCCTACGACCACATGAAGGCTGGACCGACGCTCTTGCAGGGCTCGAATCTGGGCGGATTGGACATGGACGGTTCCTACTGGCTGAACCGGCATTGGGGCCTGGAGGCATCGGGCCGGGGCTATGTGGGCACCAGCGGCACCGCTCCCAACCATGCCCTTCCCGGCGGAGGGGATCTCAAGGGGCCTGTGGTCAAGCAGTATTTCTTTGTGGCCGGACCGGAGTGGCTGGGGCCGCACAACAAGCATGGTGCGATCGTTGCGCACGTTATGCTGGGCGGTGTATACGGAAACTTCCAGAAAGATCTGCTGGGTCTGCCGCCGGCGACGTTCGACTTCTATTACAACCAGATTGCGCCGGCGGTGATCGTCGGCGGGCACTTCGATTTGAATCGCTCGGAGCACTGGGTCTTTCGCGTGACGCCCGATGCGGTGGTGACTCACTACACGTTCAGCAACCCGCTCGCCAGCCCTGCGTTTTCTTACCAACAGTACGACGTGAACTTCGCGATCTCCGTGGGCGTGGAGTACAAGTTCACGAAGATCAAGCGATCGAACAAAAAGGCGAATTGGGTTTCCGGATGGTAGGGCAACAGCGGAGCTAGCGGGCAGTTTCCGGGGGCATCGTCGAGTACAAACTTCTGCCGGCGGAGTCATCTGCCGGTTTTCTCTCCCCAGATAGGGCAGATCGCGCATTCGCCCAGATTTTGCTTCAGGATTGATCGGCTCCGCAGCGCCACCGTTACCGCGTGCATCAAAGTGTTTGCAATCGGCTACTGCGCGGCTGCGCCGGTGCCCGGTGGACATCTTTCTTCCGGCAGGGAGGAATCCGCACGAGCCATAGCAGGGTGGCTGGTTTCATGCAAAGGGATGACTGCCTGAACGACGACGGTTCCTCTATATTTCTTTATGGGCCGCACTGACAGATGGCTTGCTTTGTATGATATTCTCCTGCGTTCGGCGGCAGTTTTTGTTGGCGGCCGTTCCTGAAGATGCAATCCGGGTAGCGACACTGTTTTATAACCCATCCACACCGGAGCCGAAAGGTTATGAGAGATACGTTAGGCGTCTTACTCGCAGGCGGGGCAGGAGAGCGGTTATTTCCTCTAACGCGCGACCGGGCCAAGCCAGCGGTTCCCTTCGGCGGGCACTACCGCATTATCGATATCACGCTTTCCAACTGCATCAATTCAGGCCTGCGCCGCGTGTATATCCTCACGCAGTACAAGGCGCTCAGCCTCAACCGGCACATCCGCGAAGGCTGGTCGGGCATTGTGTCGCAGGAGTTGGGCGAGTTCTTCGAGCTGATGCCGCCCATGCAGCGGACCGGAGCCAACTGGTACATGGGCACGGCCGATGCCGTCTACCAGAACATTTATTCGATCGGCAGCGAGCAGCCGTCGCACGTGATCATCCTTTCGGGCGATCACATCTACAAGATGAACTACAGCCGCATGCTCGCCTATCACAGGGACACCAAAGCGGAAGTCACGCTCGCGACTCTGCCCGTCGCGCCCGATCAGGTTTCGCAGTTTGGCGTGGTGGATGTGGGCCCCAATGGCGAAATTCGCGGCTTTCAGGAAAAGCCGCCCTCGACCAAGATACGGTCTCCTTTTAATCCCAACGGCGTCGACGCATCGATGGGCGTCTACATCTTCAACACGGAAGTGCTGCTGAAGGCGCTCATCGCCGATGCCGACGACCCGGATTCGAAGCACGACTTCGGCCACAACATCCTGCCCAATCTGCTGGGCAAGAAGAAAATGATGGCCTACAGTTTTGTCGACGAGAACAAGAAGGAGGCGCTCTACTGGCGCGACGTGGGCACACTGGACGCCTACTACGAAGCCAATATGGATCTCTGCTCGGTGTCGCCGGTATTCAACCTCTACGACAAGAGCTGGCCGATCCGCACGCGCGTGCGGCAGTACCCTCCAGCCAAGTTCGTCTTTGGCGAGCCGGGCCGCTCGGGCATGGCCGTGAACTCGATCATCACAGCGGGCGTCATCATCTCCGGCGCATCGGTGTACAACTCGGTGCTGTCACAGGACGTGCGCGTGAACTCCTACTCGGACATCGACGCGAGCATTGTGTTTTCGCACGTGAATATCGGCCGGCATTGCCGCATTCGCCGCGCCATCATTGACCGCGACGTGCATATTCCCGAGGGCACAGTGATCGGCTACGATCCGGCCGAGGACAAGCGGCGGTATTTTGTGACGCCCTCGGGGCTGACAATCGTGACGCGCGACGCATCGCTCTTTGAGAATCCTGTTGATCCGGAGTTTGGGGACAGGTACTGAGAAACAGGAAATAAGGGCGAGGGAACAACGAGGCCGGATCCCGGAAATAAATGTCTTGGGGTGAATGGGATGGGGCGGGAGCGGCGAGGCTGGGGGTTGACTTTGCGTTGGGGTGAACGCCTTGGATCTCCGGTTGTTCAAAGCGGTGAATTGGAGCTGTAACATCCCCGGTTTCGTAGGGCAAGGAACCGAGGACATCCCTCAGCTGGATACAGTCTTCTTTGAGATCCTAGCCACCCGTCTCGGGATGACGCTCAGGTACGCTTGGCGGGCCCGAATCGTCATCTGGATCGGCGCCTCTGCCAGGGATTTCCTAGGCCTAGGCCATTTCCGGCCACTCCCGACGCAGACCAGACAGACAGCGCGCCCTTCAAGCCTCAAGGTGAATCAGCTACCGCTACAAACCCGGTTGATCCGAAAAACGGTACCACTGGCCTGTAATGTGTCTGATGTAGGGTACGTGAGGCCAGCCCAGTTCCGGCGAAACAGAGCGGACATTACAATCACTGCTTTTCCCATAGTCCTTGAAGAAATATCCCTCATGAAGCCCAGGAACATCTGTGTCAACCAAAAACAATACAATTATGCCACCGTCATTGCACCGCGCACCCAAGACCTCTTGAATATAGGGTGGCCTAATCCTAGCCTCAATCATCGCCAGTTCGGCATTGCATGCTGCCGCACATGAAAGGGAGCCATTCCTGACACCGTTCACGACTCGATGATATTCATCGATATGTTTTTCAAACATCCGATCTGAGATCACATCGCCGAGAGCCGACGCAAAATGAAGAGCCATCAAAACTCCCAAGCAAACCGCAGACGGGCCGAACCATAAACGACAGGCTTTACGCCACCTGGCATATCCGAGGTAAAGCGATACAAGCAGTAGCGCAATTAGGGCAACATAAAGAAACAGCGATAAAATTACGCAAATGAACTCCGGCATGACGTAGGATGATATGCTTAGCGGAATGGAGAGAATGCCAGCGGCTATAACTGCCTGAAGCCATCTCTTCATAACTCAGCTCCCATCCACACTTTGCTTCGACATGACATTCTCTAAGACTTCTACTTGCACCCGCACTTAGGAATCCCAGCTAGCTGCAATAATGATTCCCAGGCATTTTCCACGATCTCCCCTTTAAGTATATCCGGCATACCTGTAAAGTCTAACGGGTCATTTATTGCGAGCGTTTGACCCATAGCGTGGTACCACAGACCACCGCCCTCCATTGCCAACTCTGCACCCGAACCGGGAGACCACCCCCCTTCTAAGTATGCATTATCGTACGCGGCCCCCTCCCAGCCCGCAATGAAGTTACCAAAGTGGCTTGGATCCATGGTATAGCCCATGACGGTCCATGTATCGCCCGAGTACTGAGTAAGCAATCCAAAGTCGTATTTACCAGGAGCATGAGCATCAAACCCTCCATCACTCGGATTTAGTTTACCGGTGCTGTTATTAAACATATTAATAAGCCCCTGAATTGGGCCAGCCGTAGCTTCGCGATATGCCTCACAAAGTTGATTGAAAGTCTCCTGCTCGCTGTGTTTATAGTTCCTCAGACCTAACGGATCGACGAAGTCAATAGGATTATTGCCGACATAGGCATACAGATTGTTCCCGCTGCCCAGTCTGCCCAGCGGATCGGGCTCGATATAGCGGCCCAGTCGGGGCATGTAGTCGCGGAACCCATTGTGGTTCCAACCGCTCTCAAGATCGAAGTACTGTCCGGGGAAGCGCAGGTTTTGTGTAATCGTTCCGCTCACGGACGCTTGCCCGAAGGGCTGGTACGCGGCCTGCCACACCGTGCTCTGATTGCTATCTGTCGCCAACTGCGGCGTGCCCAGCCGGTCATCCTGCAGGAAGTAGAGGATGCCTGTCGAATGGTTATACGTCGCGATCGGCCGGCGGTATGCCGGAGCAAAATCGCGATTGATGGCATCCGTCAAGACCGTTTCAGCGCAGGGTCTCGTAGGCGGCGACTCCGCCGCCGGCGACTAACGCGCCAGCCACGAGCGGAACCCAGTGGCGGATGTGGTGGCCGGGTTCCGAACCGGCGCCAATGTACTCTCTGCCTTTTTTCACGCCAGCCACATCCGCGTAGCTGAAGGTCAGGGTTCGATTGCTGTCGATGCTCACGATTTGGAAGGATGCGTTTGAGAGCTCGCCCAGCGAACCCAGAGCTTCGCTGTTATTGCGAAGGTCGATCTGCAGGAGGGTTCCTGTGCGGTATCTGGTGAGGTGTTTTTGCATCTTGCGCGCATGCTTTTCGATTTTGGCCGCGGAATCGGCGCGGCTGCAAGGCGCGCAGGCGAGGACAGCCAGAGCGATGGCGACGAGCAGAAACGAGCTGCGGCGAACGAGCGTGAGAACTTGAGCCGGATTTCCGGTCAGATGCTTGGTCATTGGGCTCTCCTAAAAACCGGGCAACGATTGAATCTGATGCAATCGAGCCGCCTGTTGCATGTTGAAATCGGCCACCGGGCCGTAGCTCGGACGGTCCATGAGGCTTACACAATAGCACTAAAACAGGTGAGCTGGCGCCGGGGATGCAGGGCCGCATTACCTTTGTCACGGACGACGCATCAAGACGGGAGGCGGTGGCTGCGTGGGTTTGAGCGGCGTCGGGAGGCGGTTCAGGAGCGAGGTCAATAGGGAGCGTGGGGCGTTGCTGACCCTTTCCGTGTCTTGACATGGACAGGTCAATAGGGAGCGTGGGGCGTTGCTGACCCTTTCCGTGTCTTGACATGGACAGGTCAATAGGGAGCGTGGGGCGTTGCTGACCCTTTCCGTGTCTTGACATGGACAGACGACCGTCCCTACACTTAAAGAGGAGAATTCCAGAGATTCCACGGATTTAAGTTGCTCATTTTGAGGAACTTAAAACCAGACCGACGGCAGGGAATCCCACCAGGCTGGCACGTAGCCTGAGAGGCAAACCCGGCGCAAGGGAGACCCCATCACCATGTCCGATGTTCGGCTGAGTCCGCGCGAACGGTTGGTACTGACCGCGATCATCGAGCTGTACATTGCAACCGGCGAGCCGGTGGCATCGCAGGCTGTGGCGCGGCTCTTCGCCGACCGGGAAGGTTTGAGCTCGGCCACGCTGCGCAATGTGATGGCGACGCTGGGCGACGCAGGACTCCTGGAGCAGCCGCACACATCGGCGGGCCGCGTTCCCACGGCGGCGGCTTTCAGGTACTACGTGGGACAGATTACCCAGTCCGGGCGCATGCAGGCGGGAGGGATCACCGCGATTGGCGCGCCGGCAGCCGCGGAATCGCCACTGAGCCTTGAGCGCCGCGGGCAAATTGAGGAGAGCTTTTCCGGCGTTGCGACGACGCACGAGTATCTGGAACGCACCTCGCACGTGCTCGCCGAGCTTTCGCGCGGATTGGGCGTGGCGCTGGCCAGCTCCGCTGTCGGACAGGTGCTGGAGCATATTCATTTCTCGCGGCTCTCTACGGGACGCGTGCTGGCCGTGTTGGTGACCCAGGCTGGCGCCGTGCAGGACCGCGTGCTCGCACTGGATCGGGAGTTGACGCAGGTGGAACTTGAGACCGCGAGCCGCTACCTGAACGAGAATTTCCGCGGCTGGCTCGTCGACCGGATTCGCGCGGAAGTGGAACGGCGCGTGGAGATCGAGCGCGAAGCCTACAAGCAACTGCTGACCTCAGTGGAGGAGCTGTGCCGTAAAGGCGCGCTGGCCGGGGACGGCAGCGGAGCTGCGATTTTTGTGGATGGTATGGCGAACCTGATTGGCGCGGAGCAGGACCGCGAACGGCTGCGCCAGATGCTGCTGGCTCTGGAAGCCAAGCAGCGGCTGGTGGAGCTGCTGACCGCATACGTGGATGGCCGCAGGCAGGAGGTGCGCGTGGTGGTAGGTCTCGATGAGGCTTCGCCCGTCATGCAGGATATGGTGCTGATCGGTGCTCCGGCCCGGCTGGGCGGGACGAATGTGGGTACGGTGGCCGTGATCGCCCCCACGCGCATCCAGTACCAGGAGATGATTGAGGCTGTGAGCTATATTGCGCGGCTTTCCGAGCGGCTTCTCGATGTTCCCCACGCGTAAGGGCCTGCCGCCGGCAGCCCTTTGGACTTGCAGCTTCAGACGAGAGGATTTCTGGCTGAAACCACCGCTGCACCTGCGCGCGCGGCATCTTCATCGAAAGAATATAGAGACTGCTGGAATGGTTGGAGAGTTTACGGAGATATGCCGATACAGGAGACGGAAGATTTGAAAGTCAAGATCAACAAAGAACCCGCTGGGGATGGGACGGGAGTGAAGATCGATCCCGCGACCGAGTTGCCGCCGCCGGATGAGAAACTGGGCGAAGCGGTGAGTGAGGCTGTGCCCGCACCTTCCACAGAAATTGAGCTGCTCAAGGCCGAGCGCGACCAACTGCTGGACCGGCTGGCTCGATTGCAGGCGGAGTTCGAGAACGCGCGCAAGCGGGCCGAGCGCGAGAAGGCGGACTTTCGGGACCATGTGACGGGAAGCGTGGTGGAGCTATTCCTGCCGGTGCTCGATAACTTCGAGCTGGCCCTCAAGTCGGAGGGATCGGCCGAACAACTGCGTTCGGGCGTGAGCCTGATCGTCAAGCAAATGGAAGAGACTCTCGCCAAGATGCAGGTGAATGCGATTCCTGCGGTGGGCGAAGCGTTCGATCCCCGAGTGCACGAGGCGCTGGGAGCCGTGGAGCGCGACGACGTGCCCGACCAGCATGTGGCCGAGGAAATCCGGCGCGGATACAAGATTCGTGAGAAGCTGCTGCGGCCGGCGCTGGTGCGCGTGGCGCATAACAGCAAGCAAGTGAATGAGTGAGTAAGACAGGCGTCAGATGTCAGGTGTCAGGTTTCAGCAAACCGGAGGCATCGTGATCGAGAAAGGTGAGAAACATGCTGCGATCGTTTCGTGAGTTGACGGTGTGGCAGAAATCAATGCAATTGGCGACTGGCATTTACAAGCTGACGCAAGGCTTTCCGCGCGAGGAGACTTACGGGCTGTCCAGCCAGCTGAGGCGTGCTGCAGTTTCCATTTCAAGCAACATCGCCGAGGGGCATGGACGATCGGGTGTCGGAGAATACCGGCAGTTTCTTTGGATTGCTCGAGGATCAAACTTCGAGCTTCAAACGCAGTTAGAGATTGCCAAGGCTCTCAATATGGGCGATCCCAAACTGCTCAAGGAGTCCGAATCGCTTTCACAGGAAATCGGGAAGATGGTCTACGCGCTCCTCGATAAACTACAGCCAAAGGCTAAGGCGCATCCTGCCTGAAACCTGACACCTGAAACCTGACAACTTCATCATGGGTTCTAATACAAGAGTGAGCAAAGCAGATTACTACGAAGTGCTGGGCGTTTCGCGGGGTGCGAGCGATCAGGAGTTGAAGAGCGCCTACCGCAAGCAGGCGCTCAAGTACCATCCCGATCGCAACCCGGGCGATAAGGCGGCCGAAGAGAAATTCAAAGAGGCCAGCGAGGCGTACCAGGTATTGAGCGACGCCGATAAGCGCGCCGCCTACGATCGCTTTGGCCATGCGGGCTTGAATGGGCAGGGCTTCGGGGCCGGCGGTCCATTCGGCGGCGCGGTCGACTTGGGCGACATCTTTGGCGATCTGTTCGGCGAAATGTTCTCGATGGGCGGCGGGCAGCGCGGTGGGCAACGCGCCCAGCGTGCGCAGCGCGGCGACGACCTGCGCTTCGACCTGACGATCAACTTTGAAGACGCGATCTTCGGCGTGGAAACGGAAGCGAAGATTCGGCGCCTGGAGACGTGCGGCGCGTGCAAGGGCCATGGCAGCGCGTCAGGCCGGGGGCCGACCGTATGCGGCCATTGCCAGGGACATGGTCAGCTCCGCTACCAGCAGGGATTCTTCTCGGTCGCTCGCACCTGCGCTGCCTGCGGCGGAACCGGATCGGTCATCAGCGATCCCTGCCCGGCTTGCCGCGGCGAAGGCCGCGCCGCGGCGGAGATCAGGCTGAACGTAAAGGTTCCGAAAGGCGTTGAAGAAGGAACGCGCATTCGCTACGGGGGCGAGGGCGACGCCGGCCGACGCGGCGGACCGAAGGGCGATCTCTACGTCATCCTCTCCATCAGACGCCACGATTTCTTCGAGCGCCGCGGGCAGGATCTCTACTGCGTGCTTCCCATCAGCTTTCCGCAGGCGGCGCTAGGCGCCGAGATCGAGATTCCGGGCATCGACGGCCCTATCGAGATCAAGGTTCCCGAAGGCACGCAAAGCGGCAAAGAACTGCGCGTGAAGGGGCGTGGCGTTCCTTACCTGAATGAAAAAGGCCACGGCGATCTCGTTGTCAGAGTGGTGGTGCAAATTCCGCGCAAGCTGAACCGCGCGCAGCGAGAGCTGGTGTCGCAACTGGCGGAGACCTTAGCTGTGGACAACAAGCCTGCATCGCCGGGGCTGATCGAAAAGATGAAGGATTTGTTCGGCTGAGGAAAGCAGGATCGGGAATCGGGAATCAGCAAAAGCTTTCCACTTGACCGTAGACCTGTCCTTCAGGCTTTCCAGGGATTGATGACACGCACGCCGGCGGCTTGAAAGGGCGCGACGTCGCGAGTGGCTACGGCAAATCCGTGGACGGCGGCAATCGCGGCGATCTGACCGTCAGCAACTGAAATAGCCAGGCCGCGCGCCGAGGCGCGACTCGCCAGCGAGGCGTAAGCCGTCGCGGCTTCGCGATCGAAGGCGAGAAATCGATCGGCAAAATAGCTTGTGAAGAGATTCCGCGTTGCGGCGCCAAGGACGCTCTTCCGCTTTCCGTGCGGGAGGAGCGCAATACCGAACAGTACTTCCATCAGCACGGGTGCGCACAAATACAGCGATTCTTTGGGCTGCTTATCGAGCCATGCGACGGCGATAGGATCGGCCAGCGGCTTCAGCGCTTCGGAAATGACATTGGTATCGAGAAGGATCACGAGAAATCCGCCGGCTCAATCGGCCTCGGATCGCGCGCGATTTTGAGGTCCATCCCTCCATACCGCCGCCCCAGGGCCGCCAACTGCGATCCGAAACCCGCTTCCTTACTTGGGGAGACGGTATCTTCCAGAATCTTGCGGATTTCCGCCTCGGTGCTGCGGCCGTTGCGCGCGGCGCGCAGCTTGAGGGCACGATGGGTCTTCTCGGGAAGATTGCGTACGGTGACAGCAGACACTGGTTTCTCTCTTCTGCTGTCAATGATAGCACGGTGAAGGCAATGATATCAAGCCTGTCTGGCTTCAAATTGCCAGCATGGCGATGGCGGCTACGAGAACACCGATCGCCAGGCTCATGCGGTCCGTGAAGGCGAAGATCAGCGGATCTTCGTCGAGTTCGCCGCGCGAAGCCAGCAGCCACACCCGGCAGAGCCACAGAATCATCAACGGCACGATGAGCCACAGCAGCTCCGCGCGGCGGTAGAGCATGACCACGTCACTGCTGCTGATGTAAATGGCAAAGACCATCACGGCGGCAAATGCGCTCGAGGTTCCGAAACTGCGGAGCTGATCGGCATCGGCCACGAAGTAGCCGCGGCCGTTCACTGGCGGCGAACCGCTCAAGCGCAGGTTCTCAAGCTCGGCAAAACGCTTCACAATCGCCAGGGAGAAGAACAGGAAGACGGCAAAACCCGCCAGCCAATCGGAGATGTGCGATTGGGTGGCGGCGCTGCCGGCGTAGAGACGCAGGGTATAGAGGCCGGAGAGCACCAGCACATCGACGAGCGCAATTCGTTTGAGCCGCCAGGAATATGCGAACGAAGCACCCAGATAAAGCAGAAGCCATCCGGTAAAGGCGAGCGGCAGGAAGCGCGCGCCCGCAAACGCTGCAATCAAGAGAGCCAACGCCATTCCAGCGCCGGTAAGGGCGGAGAGATCGCCCGCGGCAAAGGGGCGGACGCGCTTGCGCAGATGGCGCCGGTCGGCCTCGATGTCGAGCAGGTCGTTGGCGATGTAAGCGGCCGAGGCCGTGAAGCTAAAACAGAAAAATGCGAGCAGCGCGGTCAGCAGGCGGGCGGGAGCGGCCACGTGCGCCAGCAGAAGCGGCAGAAAAATAAGCAGATTCTTTGCCCACTGATGCGGGCGGAGTGCCTTGAAGACGGCCGCGAGCGGCGCAGTTCCTTCCGCAAAGGTGCGCGAAGGGTAAATGCCTTGCAGGCGCATTCTGAGGCGGAGGCGAAGGCTGGGATTGGCCACCATAGATTCGGAGGCGTGGGCCAAAAGCGGCAGATCGGGCGTGTGATTGCCGATGTAAGCAAATGCGCCGGCGAACTCGGTGCGCAGACGATCGAGTTTACGATCTCCTGTCAGGTTGACCTGGCCGTCGCTTGCGAGAACGCCGGTGAAGATACCAAGATGCTCCGCGACGCGCTCGGCGAGGCGAACATCCGAGCCGGTGACGAGGTAGAGAGCACGGCCGCGGGCGCATTCCTCATTTAAAAAGTGCAGCAAGGCCTGGTTGTAAGGCAGGTGCTTGACGTCGAGCGCGACCTGGGACGTAATAAAGGCTTTGAAGGAGGCTTTGCCGCGAAGAAGCTGCGCGGGTAAGGCGAGCAACAACTCTGGATGAGTGCGCGCTGTGACCAACAGCAAGTCGACGAGAGTGTCGGATTTAACGAGGGTGCCGTCGAGATCGACGCAGAGAGGCGCGAGCACTGCGGCGGGAGCGTCCGGCGGAGAGACGACCTGGGACAACCGTTCACCTCGTGCGAGCGTCGGCTGGAGCGGGCTCAGATCGGCAGTCTGGGAAGCGAAAGTGCGCGGGCCGATCTGAAAGCCGCTGCCTGGCACGGAACGGGTCAAGTATACACGGATGCAAAATAGCTAGTCAGCTAGTTAGCAAGTCAGCAGAGTGCAAGGGCGGAATAATGCGAAGCCGAAGATGGAGTTGTGGCGACTTGGATTGGAAGGGAATGGTGGAGCTGAGCGGGATCGAACCGCTGGCCTCCTCGTTGCGAACGAGGCGCTCTCCCAGCTGAGCTACAGCCCCACGAGCGACTTCCCTATTTTAGCAGTGATGCCGGATGGTGAGAAGGGACGGCGCGCGGCGCCTGCGGCGGTTTCGCCGGGGAATGCCATGTTGGCACAAGGTTTCGGGTTTGTCTTAGAGTGGGTAGGGCGTATCCGGAGGGTTTTGACTTGAGAACTGCGGGCAAATTTGTGGCGGTGGTTACGGGCTTTGTCCTGGCGTGCGCGGGAACGGGGTTGGGAGAGGCGGGGCCGAACCAGCCAGGTGCGCTGGGGATCTTCGAGGCGCAATCGGACGTTGGTGCGGTGCATCCAGCGGGGACGGCGTCGTTTGATGCGGCGAGCGGCGTGTATACGATCGCTTCTTCGGGAGCGAACCTCTGGTCGACGACCGATGGGTTCCATCTGGTGTGGAAGAAGGTGTCGGGGGATCTCGAGCTGACGGCGGATATCGAACTGGGGACAGCGACTCAGGAGTCAAGCCCGCATCGCAAGGCGCTCGTCATCTTCCGGCAAACGCTCGATCCGGATTCGATGTATGCGGATGTAGCGGTGCATGGCAACGGTGAGACGGCGCTGCAGTACCGTCGCAACCAAGGCGACACCACACAGGACATCGCGTTCGATCTGGGAGCGCCGAAGACGGTTCGGCTGGAAAAGCACGGCGATACGATCACTCTGTTTGTGAGCATGAAGGGCGAGCCGCTGCATCAGGCGGGCGCGTCGATCAAGCTGCACTTTGCGGAGCCATTTTATGCGGGGCTGGGCGTGTGCGCGCACCAGGACGGCGCGGTGGAGAAAGCAACATTTGCTCACGTGGAGCTTAAATCGTTTGCCGTGCCCAAGAGCCCGCGGCCGATGGCGCTTTACAGCACGCTGCAGACGATTGCCATCGACAACAATGCACGCATGGCCTATGTGATCGTAACGGGCAAAGGCAAGATGGAGGCGCCGAACTGGTCGCGAGACGGGAAGACGCTCGTGTTTGATCGCGATGGACGGCTATGGAGTGTGCCGGCTACCGGAGGCGAGCCGAGCGCGATCGACATTGGCGACGCGACGGATTGCACGGGGAGCCATGGGTTTTCGCCGGATGGGCAGTGGCTCGCGATCACCTGCACCACGCCGGATCATCCGGGAAGGCGCGTGTATGTGGTTCCTTCGGGTGGAGGAGCGCCGCGCATAGTGACGGCGAATGCAAATTCTTATTTTCACAGTTGGTCGCCGGACGGGAAGACCATTCTGTTTACGCGTTTCGCAAACGGAGGCCTGAACATCTATGCAATTCCTGCCGAGGGCGGCGACGAGAAGCAGCTGACCGCGGGCACGGGGACGAGCGACGATCCGGATTACTCGGCGGACGGAAAGTATATTTACTTCAATTCCGATCGCGCCGGCGGCATGCAGATCTTTCGCATGAGGCCGGATGGGTCGGCTCCGGAGCAAATGACCTTTGACGGCAGGCGCAACTGGACGCCGCACCCTTCGCCGGACGGACGGTCTGTGCTCCTGCTTTCTTACGCGAGCGACGTGCCCGATCATGCCGCAAACAAGGACGTAACGCTGCGCATTCTGGATGCGCCGACGGGCAAAGCGCGCGATCTGGTGGAGATTGTAGGCGGACTCGGCACGGACAATGTGCCGAACTGGGCTCCGGATGGAGCGCATTTTGCGTTTGTGAGTTACCAGATGCTGCCGGCGGCTGATGATGGGGCGAGCGAATAGGCACCTGGGAAGCCGGCGAACCAACGCGACAATCACGAAGCTACCGGAGAAGGCGCCGGAGAAACCAGCGGCCAGTCGCCGATCCCACGTTGTGCACGGAAGTTGTTCCAGTCGACAATCGAGAGCTTGCCTGACCGCATGGCGCCCATGAATTCGTTGGGATCGATTTTGGTGTCGCCGCTCTCGAAAATCAGGATTCCCGGCTCGACGACCAGCTTCCAACCATTCTCAAGCAGGCAAAGACAGAATGCGCAAGCAAGGACGCTAAGCGCGCGGGCTTCGCGCTGGCTCTGGTTGAGACGGCCCTGAGGCGGATTGGGAATGAGGCTGGCCAAAGGAGCGAGATTGAGGACCAGCACTGGAAGCTCGCTGAGCTTCTTTTCCGAGAGCAACGAGAGAAATGGCGCAACCTGCTTGCGCCACGCGGGAATGTAGATATCGGCTCCTGCGGTCTCCAAGTTGAGAGGCTTCAGATCCGCAGCGGCGGCGGGGATGATTTTCTTGAGGAGACTGCTTTCAAGAGAACCAAGATCGTCGAGGAGCGATATCATCGGGTGGGCCGAAATACCTACAGCGGATTCTGCGGGGGCGGGAACGTTCAGCAGCGTTGCCATCTCAACCCGCTTGCTGAGCGCCGGATGGGAGTCGAAGGGCGAGGCTTTGGCTGTTGCAGCCTGAGCCATCAACTCAGCGGCCGCTTTGGCAATTTGCGGAGATTGCATGAAGCGGAGGAAGCCGTCGGCGAGGGCGGGTTGATATCCATTCATCGCTGCGGGTACGACGAAAGAACCCCAGTAGGATTGCACACCCGGCTGGCATCTTTGAATGCTCTCAAGTCCTTCTATCAGAGCCTGAGAGCCCGCGACATGACACGCAAGCTCGTCGCAACGAAGCTCCTGACGCCGCGAGATGGCCTGCGTGACGCGCAGGAAAAACTTCCAGTACACGCTCATGGCAAACATTAGCAGCCGGTAGAGCAACGCGACCACGGCCCAGCGCGTGAGGACGCGGAGAATCTCGGATTTTCTGCCCAGATTCTCGAACATGCGGACCATGGCGCGCTGCGCGCTATAGACCAAGGGGCCGAGCTGTGTGTCTCCCGAGTAGTAATGCGCGAACTCGTGGGCGAGGACGGCGCGGAACTGGGCGATGGAGAGCATCTGCAACAGTGGCAGGCCCAGACCCATGATGCGGCGGTTGCCGATGCCGGTGAATCCGGCCGTCTCCATCACAAATGCATTGGCGTCGGCGAGGAGATAGACTTCTGTCGGCATTGGTTCGCGCAGCGCGTCGGCAATGGTTTGGATTTCGCGGGCGAGCCGAGGTTCTTTTGAGAGATCGATGGGGACGCCGGTGGGGTCGAAGCGGTTCTTTTTCGGTACGAGCGACCAGAAAATAGAAAGACCGGCAGTGAGGCCAAATGCAGAGACTAAGAGACGGATAAAAAGCGCGTTGCCTTCTCCAAACGGGATAAGCACGAAGAGTACGAACGGCAGCAGTAGGAAGCCGATTGCCACGCACAAGGCAAGCACGTAAGAAAAGAAAACGATCGCCAGACTCGCGGAACTGAGGGCGACAACGGACCACTTACGTGAAGGCAGCTTGATTTCCTGACCTGGCATGGATGAAGCAGATGGTAGCACAGGAAAATGATACCAATGGCGAAAAAGCAAAAGGCCGGAGGCTGTCCCCCAGCCTTTTCAATCGCTCCGGTGATCCGGTCCACCTAGACCCAGAGCCGAGAAATGCTGCAGGTGCGAACAGCGCGAAGCGCGCTGCCCCACCGCAGGTAGTTACAGCTGGTTCATGTTGGCCAGGAATTCGGCGTTGTTGCGGACCTTTTCGAGTCGGCTGATCAGCAGTTCCATGGCTTCGACCGGAGACAACGGGTTCAGCACGCGGCGCAGGATAAAGACGCGCTGCAGGTCTTCTTTGGGAATGAGCAGCTCTTCCTTGCGGGTGCCGGAGCGCTGAATGTCGATGGCCGGGAAGACGCGCTTGTCGACCAGTTTGCGGTCGAGGATGATTTCCATGTTGCCCGTGCCCTTGAACTCTTCGAAGATGACTTCGTCCATGCGCGAGCCGGTATCGACCAAGGCCGTGGCGATGATCGTCAGCGACCCGCCTTCCTCGATGTTGCGGGCCGCGCCGAAGAAGCGCTTCGGTCGCTGCAGGGCATTCGAGTCGACGCCGCCCGAGAGGACTTTGCCGGACGGAGGAACGATGGTGTTGTAGGCGCGCGCGAGGCGCGTGATGGAGTCGAGAAGAATGACGACGTCACGCTTGTGCTCGACGAGGCGCTTGGCCTTCTCGATTACCATCTCGGCCACCTGGACGTGGCGCGCGGCGGGCTCGTCGAAGGTGGAACTGATGACTTCGCCCTTCACCGAGCGCTGCATGTCGGTGACTTCTTCGGGACGCTCGTCAATCAGCAGGACGATGAGAACCACTTCAGGGTGGTTTGCCGTGATGGAGTTGGCGATGGACTGCAGCAGCATGGTTTTGCCGGTGCGGGGCGGAGCGACGATGAGGCCGCGCTGGCCTTTCCCGACGGGCGTGAGCAGATCCATGACACGGCCGCTGGTAGCTTCGCGCACGGTCTCCATCTTGATGCGCTCCTGCGGATAGAGAGGCGTGAGGTTATCAAAGAGAATCTTATTGCGCGTCTCTTCGGGCGACTCGAAGTTGATGGCCTCGATTTTGACGAGGGCGAAGTATTTCTCGCCTTCGTGCGGCGGGCGGACGTTGCCGCTGATGGAGTCGCCGGTCTTGAGATCGAATTTGCGAATCTGTGACGGAGAGACGTAGATGTCGTCCGGGCCGGGCAGATAGTTGTAATCCGGGGAGCGAAGAAAGCCGTAGCCGTCGGGGAGAATCTCCAGGACGCCTTCGGCGAAGATGTGCCCTTCTTTTTCGCTTTGCGCCTGGAGGATCTTGAAGATGAGATCCTGTTTGCGCAGGCCGCTGGTGCCTTGAATCTCAAGCGTGCGGGCGATGCGGCTCAGTTCTGTGATGTTCTTTTCTTTAAGTTCTGCGATGGTCATGTTCACCTGCGTGAAGGCGGGATGTTAGTGGATGAGTTGCGGAGGGGGAACTACTCCAGAGGGAAAACCGAATCGACTTTCAGAGGCGCATCCGGCGCCAGGCGAGCCCGAGAATCAGACTCTAAACTCTTTTGGAGTTGCACAGCGCCGGGAAAGACCTACGACCTCAGGAGGGAAACCTTTCTGAATCCTTGCTGATTTGATGGTGCAAACGACGCGAGGCTCTGTTAAGCCGCGCGCCGCCTTTCTACCGGCTGGGCCGCTGGTTCCTCTTCAGACGTCCGGCCTTCCGGACGAGTATTTTCAAACCGGCCCAAAACCTCATTGGTGGTGTCCTGCAGCCGTGTATTCGGCTTGTGAAGCTTGCGCGTGGCCTTGCTGGCCAGTTGACAGAGCTGATAACGGTTTTCTACCTGAGAAAGCGCCTTAAAAACAAGATCGGAACGCATGTGTTATCTCCTTCTTTTTCAAATGCCTGCATCGGAGGAGCCCCTGGTCTATCACCCGGTGCAGCGGAGGGGAACCCTTACAGTCGAGGGCTACCCCAAAGTGGTGCTCCATTTCTTAGACGCACATCTCATGCTCAATAGTTCAAAAAGCCTGGGAGAGATTATGTGGTAATGAAATGGATGCCATGCCCTATCGGTTTTGCAGTGTCCGCGCCTAAGACTTCCGAGTGCCGCGAAAGGCTCTTGCAGAACTCCGGGTACCTATCCAACGCACCTACGGAGCACTTGCTCGATATGATGCGGGAAATTGCTACTTGGCGCACCCGACGACAAATTACGCAACGCTGCCCTCAATGGATGGCTAAGTTGAGCGTACAACCAACCTCCTCCAGGGTCAATGATTATTTCGCTGGATTCAGATAAAGCGTTTTATCAAAAGGATTGCCGCAATTTCTGGGCTCGGGTGCGTGGTTTTCCACTGCGCGGGAGAGGATTCGCCCCCGTGTAAGCTATTCGTTTTCAACAGGTCATGCTCATAACGGTCCTTGAAGGAGAACCTTTGTAGTTACCCGGTGGAGAGCGCTGGCAATCGGGGCGCTTGAAGCCTGGCCGCAGCCCGGCGAGGTGAGCGCTCCGGCCCAGCGGGGCAACGCCACCCGCGTTCCAGCCGTCGAACCGGGCTGGGGCACCTCATTTTGCGCGCGATTGTCATCAGGCAAATCGGTCTCAGGTGGAGGCGTATGGCTCTTGTGCTTCTGGCTCCAGCCATTGTTGTGTCTCCTTCCGGAGTCGCCGCTGCTCAACCTGCGCATGCGGTCCTCTGTGGGAATGCTGCATCGCTTTACCACGGTATTCCAGCGAACCAGGCTGCAGAGATGGGCAAGTCGGCCGTGACGACGCAAGAGCCGCCGCCGAATCGCGTCGCCGGCAGGGATCGTGAGGACGCGGTGGTGGATGCACCGGAACCGCAGCTCGACGAGGCTTCTGTACCTCGGGAACTCGCGATTGAAGCTGCTTTGCCCGCGGCAGCACCTCAGGCCGCGGAGGCCGGCGCATCTCGGCTGGAGGCGAAAGAGGACGGCGTCGGCACGGGCCCTGGCGGCGCCGAGCAGCAGGATCAGGCAGCCTCAAGGAAGCATCCGACTGGTAGACATGCGGCTTCCCCAACCAGCGGCTCTCCCGGCCACATTTTCTGGGTGGTTCCCGCGTACAAGGTGAACTATTCCGGGCAATTCAAGCCGCTCACGCCCAAGGAAAAGCTTCAGGAGTGGGCGCAATCTGCCTACGACCCGCTAGGCCTGGTGACTACCGCCGTCCAGGCGGGAACGCTGGAGTACTCTTCGAGCGACGGCTTCTGCGGATATGGAGCGGGTTTTGCCGGTTATATGAAATGCTTTGGCTCCATGGAGCTGGACGCCAACGATTCGAGCTTTCTGGGCGATTATGTTTTTACCGTTTGGTGGCACCAGGACCCGCGCTATTTCCGGTTGGGCAAAGGATCTTTTGGAAAGCGTACTCTCTACGCGATCTCACGTGTCTTTATCACCTATAACGATTCCGGAAAGAATGTTTTCTACAGTTCCGGTCTCGCAGGGACGGGAATCGCGGCCGTGGTCTCGAATCTCTATTACCCGCAGCCGGATCGCACCGTGGGTCACACCTTTTCTCGGGTGGGAATCGATCTCGGCGATACGGCGCTCTACAACGGAGCCGCCGAGTTCTGGCCGGGGATTCATCACTGGTTCGATCGGGTTTTCTGACAGGAAAGCGAGTCAGCAAACCGGCGGCACGCATTGCGTTCCTTGGCGTTGGTCCTTCATTCCTCGATGCTGGTTTTACGCCCAGTAGCTACGGTCCAGCGTTCTGTACTGGATGGCCTCGGCGAGATGGGCGACGGTGAGGTGTTCTACGGATTCGAGGTCGGCGATGGTGCGCGCGACCTTCAAAATGCGGTCGTGAGCGCGCGCGGTGAGCCCCTGCTGCTGCATGGCGCGCTCCAGCAGCCGCTCGGCGTCCTGGCCGAGCTCGCAGTGGGCGCGAATCTGGCGCGTGTTCATCTGCGCGTTGGCGTAAATTTTTTCTTTGGCTTTCAAGAATCGCTCGCGTTGACGAACACGGGCTGCCATGACGCGCGCGCGAATGTGCGAGGAGCCCTCGGCCGCCGCGCCGCCGCGTAGTTCCTTGTATTGAACGGCGGGGACTTCAATGTGAATGTCGATGCGGTCGAGAAGCGGGCCGGAGATTTTGGCGACGTAGCGCTGGATCATAGGCGGGGTGCACATGCACTGGCGCGATTTGTCGTTGAAGTAGCCGCATGGGCACGGGTTCATCGCTGCCGCGAGCATGAAGCGCGCGGGAAAACTCAAGGACATGGAGGCGCGCGCGATGGTGACGGTGTGATCTTCGAGCGGCTGGCGCATGACTTCGAGCACGTTGCGGGGAAACTCGGGCAGCTCGTCGAGAAAGAGCAGTCCATTGTGCGCGAGCGAAACCTCGCCGGGGCGCGGGATGATTCCGCCGCCGATCAGGCCTGCGTCGGAGATAGTGTGGTGCGGCGCGCGAAAGGGGCGCTGCGTGACCAGGCCCGCGCCGGAATCGAGCACGCCGGCAACGGAGTGAATCTTGGTGGTCTCGAGAGCTTCCTCGAAAGTGAGCGGGGCCAGGATCGACGGCAGACGCTTGGCGAGCATGGTCTTGCCGGAGCCGGGCGGACCGATCATGAGGATGTTATGGCTGCCCGCCGCGGCCACTTCCAGAGCGCGCTTGGCGGTCTGCTGGCCGCGCACGTCGCTGAAGTCAACGCTGAACTGCTCCAGCTTGCCCAGTAAATCCTCGGTAACGACGCGGAAGGGCTCGCGTTGAATCACGCCGACGACCGAGGTGTTGAGCAGATTGAGCACGTCGAGGAGCGATGAGACGGGATAGACGTTAACGCCCTCGACTACGGCGGCCTCGGCGGCGTTGGCCGCCGGCAGGATCAGGTTGGGAATGCCTTTTTCGCGCGCCAGTACGGTGATGGGCAAGATGCCGGGGACGGGCCGGACGCCGCCGTCGAGGCCGAGCTCGCCCACCAGGAGAAAACGGCTGAGGTCGTCGATGGTCAACGCGCCGTACGCACCCAGAATGCCCACGGCAATGGGTAGATCGAACCCAGAGCCTTCTTTTTTGAGGTCGGCAGGGGCAAGGTTGATGGTGATGAAGGTGGACGGTATGGTGTAGCCGGAGTTTTTGATGGCGGCGCGGACGCGGTCGCGGCTCTCGCGCACGGCGGCGTCGGGAAGGCCCACCATGTGGAAGTGATCCTGATCTGTGACGACGCCGCTATAGTCGACTTCGACGTCGATCAAGTTGGCGTCGATGCCGTAAACTGCCGCGCTGAGGGCCTTGAACATCATGGTTGCGGTTAAAAAGCAAATCGCGCAGAAGCTAGAGAAAATCGCCCGGTCTGGGATGGCGGACCAGCCTCAGCCGTTTGACAAAGGTGCAGCGTCGTTTTTCGTGATTCTTAAGAGACATAGTACAGGCAGTGCGCTCCAGGAACAAACTCGGCGTCAGCCGATCGGTTTCTGTAAAGTTGGGAGTGAGGCCAAGAGATGCGGATTGCGATCGTCGGCGGCGGCATTGCGGGATTGGCGGCAGCTTATGAGCTGGAAAAGGCGCGCGCGGCCGGCACGGCGATCACATACACGCTCTTTGAGGAGCGGCCGCGGCTGGGCGGGTCGCTGGCTTCCGAGATTGTCTCGGGAGCGGTGCTGGAGCGCGGGCCCGATTCCTTCCTGACGGAAAAGGCCGCGGCGACCGAGCTTTGCCGCGAACTGGGCCTGGGCGCCGAACTGATCCCCTCAAACGATGCCGCACGCAAAACGTATATTGTCACGCGCAATCGCCTCGTTCCGCTGCCGGATGGGCTCATGTTCCTGGTGCCGACAAAGCTGATGCCGACGGCGATGACCCGCCTCTTCAGCCTGCGCACCAAATTGAGGATGGGCCTGGAGCTGCTGCACCCTCCGCGGCCGAGCGAGAGCGATGAATCCGTGGCGGCGCTGGTGGAGCGGCACTTTGGCCGCGAGGCCGTGGACCGGCTGGCCGATCCGCTGCTGAGCGGCATCTACGGCGGCGACTCGACGCAACTGAGCGCGCAAACCGTGCTGCCGCGGCTGGTGGAGATGGAAGCGAAGCACGGGTCGCTGACGCGCGGCATGTTGGCGGCGCACCGGAAGATGCGGGCGATGGCAAAAAGCTCAGACCAGCAGGGAGCAAGGGAGCGAAAGAGCAAGAGAGCGAGCGGGCAGAGTGGCAGCGGCATGACGCCGAGGCCTATCTTTACCGCGCTGCGCGGCGGGATGCAGCAGCTGGTGGATGCCATCGTAGCGCGGCTCGACGCGGCGAGCATCCGGGCTGGAACAGCCGTGAGCGGAATCGAGAAGGCGGCGAAGGGCTGGCGTGTTACAGCTGGCGGAAAAAGCGAGGATTTCGACGCGCTGATCATGGCGGCGTCCGCGTGGGCCGCTGGAGAGTTGCTCAAGCCTTCAGACGCCGCGCTGGGCGGAGAACTCAGCGGGATTCCGTACTCCTCGTCGATCACCGTGAACCTGGTTTACGACGAGGCGAAGATCGGCGCTCTACCTGCGGGGTTTGGATTTTTGGTACCGGCCGTCGAGGGCCGGACCATGCTGGCCTGCACCTTCTCGCATCGCAAGTTTCTGGGGCGCACGCCGCCGGGCAAGGCAGTCTTCCGAGCGTTTCTTGGCGGGATGAATCGCGGCGAACTGCTGACGGAGAGTAACGAGGCGCTGATTGCGATCGTTCGGCGCGAGATGAGCGAGATTCTTGGCGCAAAGACATTCGCAACAGAGACGGAGCCCGAGTTTGCGCAGGTCACGCGCTGGTCCCGCGCCATGGCGCAGTATACGGTGGGGCACAAGGAGCGCATGAGCCGCGTGCAGGCGCGCGTAGCTGCGCTGCCCGGATTGCGCCTTGTGGGAAATGCTTATGACGGCATCGGCGTGCCCGACTGCATCCGGTTGGGGCGCAAGGCGGCGACGGAGCTTCTGGCTTCCAGCTCCTAGCTTCCAGCTTTTCGTTGCGGGTTGCGGCCTCTGTTTCGTGATGAAGGTCTCGCAACTCTACGGCGCAGCTTTCTTGATAGCGCAATGGTCAACGTATACTCGCGGTAGAGCATGACCGTCCGCACCGACACGTTCCTGTCCACGATTCTTGCCTCGACGCGCGCCACCGTGGACGCGGCGAAGAAGGCCGTGCCGCGCGCTGCTCTGGAGCGCAAAGCTGCGGAGCACCATCCGCGCGGATGGGTTGCAGCGCTGCGCCGCCAAGCCACTAGTGGGCCGGCGGTGATTGCGGAGATCAAAAAAGCGTCGCCGTCGAAAGGACTGATCCGCGCCGACTTCGATCCGGAGTGGCTGGCGCGCCGTTATCGCGCCGGCGGGGCTGCCGCACTTTCCGTGCTCACCGACGAGCCGTACTTCCAAGGCAGCTTGCGCAACCTGGAGCTGGCTTCGGCCGCGGCTCCGCTACCCTGCCTGCGCAAGGACTTTATGATCGATGAGTACCAGATCGTTGAGGCGCGCGCGCATCGCGCCGATGCGATTCTGCTCATTGCGGCTGCGCTCAGCGGCGCGGAGTTGAAGTGCCTGGCGGCATCGGCGCACTCATTCGCGCTCGATGTTCTGGTTGAAGTGCATAACTCCGATGAACTCGCCCAAGTGCTCGAAACCGGAATCGCCGTGCTTGGCGAAAAAGGTGCGCTCGCCATCGGCGTGAACAACCGCGATCTAAAAACCTTTGAGGTAAGTCAGGAAACCTCGCTCGCCCTCATTGACCGCATTCCTGCCAGCGTGGTTCGGGTGACGGAGAGCGGCATCGCGACGCGCGAGGACATCGCCCGCCTGCGCCAGGCGGGGTACGATGCTTTCCTGATCGGCGAGAGCCTGATGCGCCAAGCGGATCCCGGCGAGGCGCTGGCTAAGTTGCTTGAGAAGACTCCGGCCTCCCCGCGATGATTGCACCGATAGCACGGCTGAGGTTATAATGTAATCATTGCAATCGTGGGAGGTGCGCGATGGCGACCAACCTCATCGTGAGAAATGTGGATGCGGAAGTTGTGAAGCTTCTGAAGGAAAAAGCCGCTCGCAATGGGCACAGCGCCGAGGCCGAGCATCGCGCCATCCTTGAGGCTGCGCTACGGAGACCACGGAAGCGTTCAATCAGCGAAGTTCTGGCTGCAATGCCAAATGTCGGCCGCGATTCCGACTTCGAATTCAAACGGGACTAGTCATGTACCTGATCGATACGAATGTCCTCAGCGAAACACGAAAAGGGCGGAAAGCCGATCCGGGAGTGATGGAGTTTTTCCGGCGCGCAAAGAACGAGGTTTTCATACCCGTACAGGTAGCAGGCGAAATCGAGGGCGGCATCGAGCGGCTGAGGCAACGCGGCGATTATCCTCAGGCTCGACTTTTGCAGAAGTGGCTTCAGTCAGTGCTCGCCCAGTTTTCAGAGCATATACTTGCCTTCGATCTGGATTCCGCCAAGCTTTGGGGAATGCTGATCGGTGCGAATGAACAACACAAAATCGACAAGCAGATTGCGGCCATTGCCTTGCTGCACGATCTTACCGTTGTCACGCGCAACACCGCGCATTTCTCGGGCACCGGCGCGCACATTTTGAATCCTTTTCTCGCCGATTCGCAATCGAAACCAGTGAACTGAAGAATGAGCCTTTGGATCAAAATCTGCGCCAACACCTCGTTGGCCGACGCGCAACTGGCTGCGGAAGCCGGGGCGAACGCCGTGGGCTTCGTCTTTGCGCCGAGCTCGCGGCGCGTGACCGCCGAGCAGGTTGCCAAGATCGTTCCTCATCTTCCGGTAGCTCTGGAAAAAATAGGCGTGTTTGTGGATGCCGCGTTCGAGGAGATTGCGGCGACAGTTGAGACGGCGGGGTTGACCGGCGTACAGCTACATTTCGGGTCCGCACCCGAACTCCCCGCGCAACTGCGCGCGAGGTTCGGAACGAAGCTACGGATTCTGGGCGTGGTGCACTTCGATGCAGCGGCCGGTGAGCGTGCGGCTGCACTTGCATGCGATGCAAACCTCGATGCGCTGCTCGTCGATTCGCGTTCGGCTGCGGCGGTGGGCGGCACCGGACAATCTTACGACTGGAACCTCGCGAGCAAAACTCTCTTCCAGAACGCCGATGGGCGTAAGCCGCTTGTCGCGGCGGGCGGGTTGAATCCCAGGAACGTTGCCGAAGCGATTGCCACGCTGCGGCCGTGGGGCGTGGATGTCGCCAGCGGCGTAGAAACCGCGCCTGGCCGCAAAGATGCGGCGAAGATACGGGCGTTTATCGCTGCGGCACGCCGATCAGGAATCTGACCCTGGAGTTCAAGCACTCGCAGAGGTGTGCTTCGCGCCGAAGCGGCGGAGTTTTTCCAGTGTGGCAGCAGCCTGGCCCGAGTCGATGGCTTCGGCGCCCATGGCAACACCCTGCTTGAGATCGCCAGCCAAACCCGCGGCCACCAGAACCGCCGCGGCATTGAGCAGCACGACGTCACGACGCGCGCCACCGATGCCGGTGAGCACGTCGTAGAGCAGCGCTTTGTTGGTCTCGATGTCGCCGCCCGTGAAGTGATCGAGGGTAGTGCGTTCCAGTCCGGCCATCTCCGGCGTGATGCGCGCGGCTTTCAGCTCGGGCTTACCTTCCGCATTCTCTTCAACGCGGGCGACGACTGACTCGCCGGTGGTGGTGAGCTCATCGATGCCATCGGTGCCGTGAACGACAAAGGCGCGCTTTGCGCCAAGCGCGGCAAGCGTGCGACCGACGAGAAGGACGCGGCTGGGCGCGAGGACTCCGATGACCTGGGTGCGCGCGTGCGCAGGATTGGTGAGCGGGCCAACGAGATTGAAAATTGTGCGAAAACCGAGTGCGCGGCGCAGCGGACCGAGCACCTTCATGGCCGGGTGATAAAGCGGCGCAAGAAGAAAGACGAAGCCGGTCTCGCGCAGGCATTCGACCGCCAGCGCAGGCTCAAGCTCGATGGGAACACCAAGAGCTTCGAGCACGTCTGCCGCGCCACAACGCGAGGTGACAGCGTGATTACCATGCTTGGCAACTTTGGCGCCGGCCGCTGCGGCCACGAGCGCCGCACCGCAGGAGATGTTGAAGGTTTGCGGGCCACCGCCGCCCGTACCGACACAGTCAACGAGTTGCTCTCGCTCCTCTGGTCCAAAGGGTAAAGGCACGGAGTGCCGGCGCATGACGTCGATAAAGCCGGCGAGCTCTGGCGCCTGTTCGCCACGCGTGGCGAGGACAGCCAAGAGCGCAGCGGTTTCGACTTCAGGCACCTGGCCCGTGAGGATCTCTTCAAGCACCTGCGCTGCCTGCTCGCGCGTGAGTGCGCCTCCATCTTCGGCGAGCGGGCGCAGAAGTTCTTTCACCAATGACATGAGAAAAGTATGGCAGAGCAGGGCTGTGGGCGGGAAAGCGGAGGAGGAGGGGCGCTCATCTCCGCTTTCTTATCGCCGGGCCGGGATGCCGGCCTTTTTAGCGGCGCGACGGGCGGCGATCTCGTGCATCTCGCGGCCCCAGTGCGAGCGATTGATTCCGACCTGCATGGCCAGCATGATGATGTTACCGGTTCCCCAGTAAAGCGCCGCCCCCGAGGCGTAGTGCCAGAGCATAAAGCCGAAGAAGACGGGCATCATGAAGGCCATCATGCGGCGCTGAGCGGGATCCATGCCCGGCGAGGGCGTGATGTACTGCGTGAGGAACATGGTGACAATGATGACGATTGGCAGAATGTGCGTCGGGTCGGGCTGCGAAAGGTCGGGCAGCCAGATCCAGTGCGCCTGGCGCAACTCCACGGCGCTCAGCAGGATGCGGAAATACGGCCAGATGAGCAACATGGGTATGAGCATGGGCAGGCAACTGCCGTACATGTTCACCCCCTCGGCCTTCATGAGCGCCATCTGCTCCTGCTGCATGTCCATTTTTCGGGGGTCGTTCATCTTGAGATTGGAATAGCGCTTCTTGATGGCGTCGATTTTGGGTTGGACGCGCATCATCTTCAAGGACGACTTCATGGCCGAAATGCGCGCAGGCAGCATGGCCAGGTTGAGGATCACCGTGGAGATGACGATGGCCCAGCCCCAGTTGGGAACGCCGTGGCTAACCATGAAGCGCAGGATGAGGTAGAGCGGCTTGGCGATGAAAGCGAGCCAGCCGAAATCGATGAGCGGATCGAGCGATGGCCCGTCCGCTTTGCCGCTGGGACCGATGGCGTGAATGGATTGGAGCAGATCTGTCGCTTTGGGTCCGGCGAAGAGGCGCAGGCGAGTATCGCCGCTGGTGTCGCCGACGGCAACACCGAGCACGTCGACAGAAGATCTCTTGCCGTTGGGATTATTGGGATCGACGGGCAGCTCGATGGCATTGTGCAGTGTGACGACGGTGGTGCGATCGGGCACAGCAGGCAGGAATGCCGCGGCGAAGTATTGATCCATCACCGCGGCGTATTGATACGGCGCATCGAGGGTGTTGTTGCCGCTGACCTTGGAGGCGGTCTGCGAATCCGATTTGCCGTCGATGCACCAGGCGAAGAACGAGGGCGTGCGCGCCTGCG
The DNA here is from genome assembly GCA_963745965.1 of uncultured Acidobacteriota bacterium. Lineage (GTDB taxonomy): Bacteria > Acidobacteriota > Terriglobia > Terriglobales > Acidobacteriaceae > Telmatobacter. Next base: position 248,881 of record CAVUZC010000012.1, on the reverse strand, counting down.
AGGGCAACATCCCCGTCTGCTTCAGCTCCTCCATGTCGCCCAGGCCCGCGGGCCACTCGACCAGCGCGCGCACCGGAACACCATTACGCGTTACGCGGGTGTCGACGGTGACGACGTAGCTCGCGTTGAAGCTGATCGTCTTGACGGCGTCGATGCCGTTCGATGCGTAGTGGAATGTAATCGCGGTGGGAGCTACAAGATCTCCGGCTGCGGTAGGCTTCGCGCCATCGTAGTTCACCTGATACAGCGAGCCATTCAGTTGCGTGGTGAGCGCCGGCTCGTAGGTGAAGAATGCGAGCGGCAGTCCGAAGCGCGCTGACGCCTCCGGCTGCACCAGGTCGAGCGGTTTGCCAGTCGAGTCGTTGTACTTTTTCAGAATCCAGTGCAGTACCTGGCCACCGCGATTGGTGAAGACGATTCTGTAGAACTCGTTATCGACCGTAGTAGTGGTCACCGTCGCGGCGGAAATCTGTGGCGTGGGCGCGGACGCTTGCGCTGTGGCGGCCTGAGCCGGAGCCTGACTCTGCGCTGCCGGCGCGGCTGGCGCTGCGGATTGCGTTGGGGTTTGCGCGGGCGGCTGCTGGTCCGGCTTCGGCTTCATGAAGAAGAACTGGTAACCGAGGAAGACGGCTAAAGCGAGGAGAACCAGCGCCATGGTCGATCGCATGTCGCCTCCACTGCCGCCAGAGCCCTGGGATTGCAGATTGGGATTTTGAATTTCGGGCAAAGGATACTTCCTATTCGTTCGGGACAGGCGGCCTGCATGGCGGCCCTTCTTCTTATGGTAAAGGTTCGCGGGGCATGGCCGGGGGTGCGGAGCCACAATCCGCGCAGGACCGGGCCGGAACAACTCCCTGGCCTGCCGTTGGAGGCACAGGATCGAATCCGCCGGGCGTGAATGGGTGGCAGCGCAACAGACGCCAGGCGGCAAGCCCAAAACCGCGCAACGGCCCATGCGTGGCGATGGCGATGGCGGCATATTCCGAGCACGTGGGGATGAACTTGCAGCGGCCCGGACTCACCGCATGCAGCGCCGGCGAAAGCCACCGGCGGTAGAAGGCGATGAGTGCGAGCAGAATGCGCGTCATGATACAGACTTCGAGTAGGAATCAGGCGCAGATGCGGGCAGCTTTGCGATGCGCGCCGCTTCCGTCCTAGCCTGTTGAAGAATACGTACAATCTCCGCCTCAAGTTGCATGAAATCCATCGTAAGCACGGTTCGGCGGGGATGGAAGATGAGATCGAATCCCGGTGGCAAAAGATCGACGTGACGGCGCAGTGCTTCCCTCATGCGTCGCTTGATGCGGTTGCGCTCCGTAGCTTCTCCAATGACTTTACCGACGGTGAGGCCGATGCGCGGGCCCATATGCGCCTGGGACAGACCAGTCATTTCGGGAGTGACGGAGCCTTCCGCAGAGGAACAAGCTGAAGACTGCGGCGCCAAAAACCAGCTCATCGAAGCGGACTGCCGCTTGCGCGCAGAGGAGTAGGCGCGTTGATAGTCGGCGTGCTTGCGCAGACGCGCCCCCGCCAGCGATTGGCGTTGGGCAGGTCTGGAAGTGGACTTCATGAAAGAACTCGGGAAAGAACAGCCCGCAATTTCGTTCGGGATACCGCAATGTAATCCGTGGCAGATGCGAACCGGCCGCGGACTAGTCGCGGAATCCGGCGCTCACCGAAACGCGCTTGCGCCCCGCAGCGCGACGCCGGCTGAGTACGGCAGCGCCAGACTTGGTCTTCATGCGCGACCGGAAACCGTGTTTCTTCACGCGGCTGCGGCGGTTGGGTTGAAATGTACGTTTGGGCATCGTGACCCGCTCCTGTTTCTCAAAAATCGCTTTGGAAGCAACAGGTTTGAGTATATCGCAGGCGGAGATTTGAATCCAGCAACGCGCAGCTGCGCAGAACAGAGCGAGATAGCTCGCGAAGATTTTTCTTCGTCTTCGCGATTGGAACACCAATTGCTCGCAGAAAACTGTCGCACAATTTGGAAAATAATTTCTGAATTTTGTGAAACGCTGCGCGACCTTCACCATTCTCGGTGCAACTCGCAGTAGGGTACTAAAAGTTATGTGAAACAGATATTGCAATGAGCCCGAGATGTGCTACTATCGGGACCGTTCACGAGATTTCATCTGCGGTTCCCAATTATCTGCGAAGCGGCTTTATATCACCCTTAAAACCGCCCAAGGGCCAAGTCTTGTGGGGCGCACCAGCTAAGGTCAGGCAACCCGGCGCCGGCAAGTATGGAGAAACGAGCGCAAAAATTTGCGCAAAGGCAGACTGTTGCCTGAACTCTCGAAAATAAACCGTACGGCGCTTTGCTGGCGGATGAGACAAGGATTGTACGATGGCATTGGCAACTACTTCGCCGGCGACGGCTCTTAATCCCTGGCTCCAGATCCTGTCCTCTCTCGAAAAGAAAGTCATCCGGCAATCGTTCGAGACCTGGCTGAAGCCCACTCGCTTCAGCCATTCGGCAGGACGCACGCTTTACGTGCGGGTTCCCTCGGCGGAGTTCCAGCACATTGGCGACAAATATGGCGACCTGATTCAGGAAGCCATCGATGTCCACGCGCTCGAGTACGACGACGTGAGCTTCGTCACCGCGGATGACGATCCATCGATTCCGCCGCAGCGCAAGGACGGCGGCTTCGGGCCGGTTCCGAGCCATGCGCCGACGGCGCCTCCGGCGATGACTGGGCGTACGCCGGAGCAGGCACGCTTCGACTGGTCCACCGCGGCGCAACTGAATCCCCGCTACACCTTCGACAATTTCGTTATCGGCAACGGTAATCAGTTTGCTCGCGCCGCGGCGCTGGCTGTGGCCGAGCGGCCTTCCCGGGCTTACAATCCGCTGTTCCTCTACGGCGGCGTGGGCATGGGCAAGACGCACCTGATGCACGCCATCGGCCACGAGGTGAAGCGCCGTCAGCCATCGTCGAACATCTGCTACTCTTCGGCAGAAAAATTTACCAACGAGATGATCAACTCCATCCGCAACGATCGCATGACAAGTTTTCGCGATCGTTTCCGCACGGTGGACGTGCTCCTGATCGACGATATTCAGTTCATCTCCCAGAAGGAGCGCACGCAAGAAGAATTCTTCCACACCTTCAACGCGCTGCACGAATCGATGAAGCAGGTGGTGATTGCGTCGGACCGTCCGCCCAAGGAGCTGACTGAAATCGAGGAGCGGCTGCGCTCGCGTTTTGAGTGGGGTCTGATTGCCGACATTCAGCCGCCGGATCTTGAAACCAAGGTAGCCATTCTGCTGAAAAAAGCGGAGAGCGAGCAGGCGCACCTGCCAACGGACGTGGCGCTGTTTGTAGCCTCGAACGTGCGCACCAACGTGCGCGAACTCGAAGGCGCTCTGGTACGGCTGATCGCATGGTGCCAATTGAACCGCATGGAGATCACGCTCTCGGCGGCGCAGATGTGCCTGAAGCAGTTCATCGACATGCAGGTGCGCAAAATCACTATCGAGGCCATTCAGCGCGCCGTAGCCGAGCAATTCGGCATGAGGGTGAGCGACCTGAAGCAGAAGAACAATTCGCGCAACGTGGTTGTGCCGCGGCAGATCGCGATGTACTTGGCGAAGCAGATGACCGAAGCCAGCCTGCCCGAAATCGGACGCCAGTTCGGCAATAAGCACCACACCACGGTGATGCACTCGATCGCGAAGATCGACGAACAGCGCCGCACCGATAAGGACCTGCACCGCACGCTGGGCAAACTGCAGGATGTGCTGAACTGCTGAAAACAGGGAACAAGGATTAAGGACCAGGGACCGGCGAGCGATTGTATTGCTGACGAATTGAATGAGCCCTTCGACGAAAAGTTCGAGGGGCTTTCTATTTCGCGAATAGACCGGGAACATTCCTCGCGAGCACCGCCGAAATTCGAAGCCGCATTCCTTCCCTGGTTGCTTTTGCTCGCATTCTTTCCTATGCTCGACACATGGAATTACTTTCCCATGACGAGCTCGTGCGTCTGACTCCGCCAGAGCGCCTCGCGTTAATCTCGCAGCTTTGGGATAGTCTGGAAGACAACCAGCTTCCGCTAACGGCCGCGCAGCAGGCGGAGCTTGATCACCGTCTTCAAACTCTCGATCAGGACCGGCATGCCGGCATCACCTGGGCGGCATTGAAGGCCGAGCTTGAGCAGCGTTGCCCGTAGTGTTCCGGTGATCTTCACCCCGGCCGCCCGTGCGGAGTTGATCGATGCGCAGGACTGGTACGAGAACGAGGTGCTCGGCCTGGGCCGGCGTTTCCGCATAGCGGTTAATGCCTTGGTTCAGCGCATGAGCGCCAATCCCCGGCAATTTCCTGTCGTTTACAAAAGCATCCGCCGCGCCCTGCTCCACCGCTTTCCTTACGCGCTCATGTTCGTCATCGAAACTGACGAAACGCTGACCGTCATAGCCTGCTTCCACGGTAGCCGTGATCCGGCGCAGTGGCAGAAGCGGGCGTGACGTGAGGGCAGCTACAATAATTAGCGACTGGATGGCTCCCGGTCGTGTTTCTTAAAGGGGTAGCTGTGGCTCTAAAACCATGCAGTGAGTGCGGAGCGCAGGTCAGCCATACCGCAAAGACCTGCCCGAAATGCGGCGTCAAAACTCCTGTAAAAAACCACCGCACAATCTGGTTAGTATTCCTCCTCTTCCTTCTCCTCCTCCTAGTCTTCATTGCCAGTCGGCACCCATCAGACACAAGCCCCTCATCGCCGCCCTCCGCAGAGCAACCAGCCCCAAAATACACATCCCCCAGCCTCGATTCAATGCCAAAAGGCAATGTCGTGGCCGACCGGTTCGGTGCAGTCATCTGTCCTGGCTCTAAAGCTTTCGACGCCTTTGATGCTGCGCAGATAAGGGTAGCGGGCACCAATCTTCCGGCGACGCCTGACGTTGCGGCGATCTGGCTTGATACGGCGAAGCCGAACGGCTGTAACTACGTTCGCCCCGGAACTGCGCTGGTATCGGAAGGAGAAAGCAGCGACTCGGGTGGGAATGGGCCACTGGCAACCGTGACGGCACAAATGCCCGATGGCACCACAATAGAAGGGGTCACTCTCCCCACCACCATGCTTTACTCGATACCAAAAGGCAACGTTACGGCCGCCAGCGTTGGCGCGATCATCTGTCCCAACTCCAAAGCAATCACCGCATATCAAGATGCCGTGACAGCGTGGGAGTCCAATGAACCAAACATGTCCGCGGAGAAATTTAGAGCCGCGAAAAGTTCACTGGAAGGACTAGCAAAGTCGGCTGGGTGCAACTACGTCCCCGCTGGCACCTCGCTGATATCGGCAGGAGAAATAGAAGTAGGAGGAATAGCAGAAGATGGGTCCGGAGCGAACTTGAACCCAATCGTGACGGCAAAAATGCCCGATGGAACTACAGTAGGGGGACTCACTCTCCGGGGTATGATTACTCAGAACCAGCAGCAGCCTACGGCATTGGCAGGGGAGTCGTCATCCACTCAGCCCCAGACGCCGCAGGAACCCGAGACACAGCAAGAGCAAACGCCAGATGGTTCGATAGTACCGAAAGATACTGCGAGCGAGGTTCAGACTTTCAAAGGCCACTGTTTGAACCATGTGTGCGATTCAATTGCCCTAATATATCCAGCAGAATACAGAGATTACGTGATGATTGTTTTTTTGCAGGGAAACAGCAAGGTCTTTGGGTTTTCCGGCAGGTTATATTTTGACTCTGTCGATGGCGACACCAAGGTGATGGTTGACCACCTTTACTCCCCCGGCGGCGAAATCCATGTTTACCATCCCAATGGGGAGGAATCCGCACAGCAAAAGCCCGTAGGATGGGAAGCTCATGAAGGAGTATGTGAGTTCTCTTTCAGGGTGGTTGACCAGGCTCAGGGGGTTGACTGCGGTCAACCGATGTGGTCGTTCCTGGTAGCCTCCGGTCAGCCACCGTGGTCTTTCCAGGTAGCTCCCAGTCAATAGACATTCGACGCAACAACTCCGGTCCTTTTCGCGACGGCCGAAACGTGGATTCGATCACCTTGGCTCGCCCAATCTACAGCCAGAAGGAACGCGGCACAGAGCAACTGCAACTCCAAGCGAAGGAGCACATCGAAAGAGCCATGGAATATCGACTTCTGGGAGGCTCCGGCCTCAAAGTTTCCGCACTGAGCTTCGGCACCGCGACCTTCGGCGGGAGCAATCCATTTTTCAAAGGCTTTGGCGAAACCGAGGTCGCAGAGGCGCGCCGCCTCATCGACATCTGCCTCCAAGCCGGGGTGAACCTCTTCGATACCGCCGAAGGCTATTCCGACGGCCTCTCGGAAGAAATCCTCGGCAAAGCGCTCGCCGGAAAACGCGACGGAGTGCTCATCTCCACGAAAGCGGGATTTCCGTTCGGCCCTGGCCCGAATGACGAAGGCTCCTCGCGCTACCATCTGCGGCGCGCTCTTGAAGGCAGCTTGCGGCGGCTCGGGACCGAAACCATCGACATCTATCACCTGCACTGCTTCGACGCGATGACGCCGATCGAAGAGGTGCAGGAGACGCTCAATAGTTTCGTGCGCGAGGGCAAGGTGCGCTACACCGCCTGCTCGAACTTTTCGGGATGGCACCTCATGAAGTCGCTGGCGGTGGCCGATCGCTTCGGTTGGACGCGGTACGTGGCGCACCAGGCCTATTATTCGTTGCTCAACCGCGAGTACGAGTGGGAGCTGATGCCGCTCGCGATGGACCAGAAAGTCGGCGCGCTCATCTGGAGTCCGCTGGGCTGGGGACGCCTGACGGGCAAGATTCGCCGCGGCCAGCCGCTGCCCAGCGTGAGCCGCCTGCACTCAATTGCCGATGCCGGCCCGCAGATGCCCGACGAGCACTTGTACAAAATAGTCGATGCTCTGGACGCAATCGCCGCCGACACCGGCAAGACCGTGCCACAGATTGCGCTCAACTGGCTTCTACAGCGGCCGACGATCTCATCTGTCATCATCGGCGCGCGCAATGAGGAGCAGCTTCGTCAGAATCTGGGCGCGGCGGGATGGAACCTGACCGTGGCGCAAGTGGCCGCGCTGGATAAGGCGAGCCAGGTCGAAGCTATCTATCCCTACTGGCACCAGCGCAAGTTTTTCGCTGGAAGAAATCCGCTGCCCGTGTAACAGTTCGCAGAGAAAAAGATTTGACACAAGTGGCTCCCTTCCCGTAAGTTGAAAAACAGATGCAGAGCTTCCGCCATCACGGCCATCACCATCATCATGGGACATCCATGCCGGCGGACTGCCATGGCCTGAAGTAAACGGCCAGAGAGATCGAAAGAATCCATCAAGCCCGCCGGCGACACCGCTGGTGGGCTTTTTCGTGTGCAAACAAGAATCTGAAAGGAAGCAGGAAAGAAAGATGAGTACTCTGCCGACAATTGACTTTGGCAAAATGGATGGCCTCGTACCCGGAATCGTGCAGGATGCGCGCACCGGCGAGGTGTTGATGCTGGGTTTTCTGAATGAGACCAGTTACGCGAAGACCCGTGAATCAGGGTTTGTGACCTTCTGGAGCCGCACGCGCCAGAAGCTGTGGATGAAGGGCGAAACCAGCGGCAACCGCCTGCGCGTGATCTCCGCCTCAACCGACTGCGATAACGATGCGCTTCTGTTTCGCGTGGAAGTGGAAGGCGATGGGCTGGTGTGCCACGAAGGCACTGTGAGCTGCTTTACGAAGACAATTCAAGTCGGCGCGGAGGTGGCTCGTGGCTAACAAGCTGAGACTCGGAATTCCCAAGGGTAGTTTGCAGGACGCGACCATTGCGCTCTTCAAGCGGGCCGGATGGAATGTTTACGCCGACGGCCGCTCCTATTTTCCATCGATCGACGACAACGAAATTGAATGTATGCTGATTCGCGCACAGGAGATGGCGCGCTACGTGGACCACGGCGTGCTTGACGCAGGACTCACCGGGATCGACTGGGTCGTCGAAAGCGGACTCGATCTCGAGAGTGTGACCACGTTGACCTATGCCAAGCAGAGTCGGCGCAAAGTGCGCTGGGTGCTGGCCGTGCCGGAGTCGAGCGGCTACGAGAAGGCCGAGGACCTCGAAGGCAAGATTATTGCGACGGAGTTGGTGGAAACGACCAAGCGCTACTTCGGTTCCAAGGGCGTGAACGTGAAGGTCGAATTCAGCTGGGGCGCGACGGAAGTCAAACCGCCTATGCTCGCCGACGCGATTGTGGAAGTGACGGAGACGGGCAGCTCGCTCAAGGCCAACCATCTCAAGATCATCGACACAGTGATGGAGAGCGAGACGCATTTCATCGCGAGCAAGGCCACGCTGGCTGATCCGTGGAAGAAGCAGAAGATCGATCAGATTGCCACCATGCTGCGCGGCGCGATCGACGCACAGTCGCAGGTGGGGCTGATGCTGAACGTGAAGCGCGCAAATCTGGATGCGGTGCTCGCCGTGCTTCCGGCCTTGAACTCGCCCACGGTTTCCGAGTTACGCGATTCCGAGTGGGTAGCCGTGAACACGATCGTTGAGGAACGCATTGCGCGCGACGTGATTCCGCGGCTCAAAGCGGCAGGCGGCGCGGGCATCGTCGAGTACCCGCTGAACAAGGTTGTGCTATAGGCGCACTCTTCGCGGGTGCTTACCGTAGTTGACGAGTCTTGTATCAGGGCACGAGTTTACTCGTGCCACAATCGGCGCATAAAGAATCTCAGGGGCTTTAGCCCCTGCGTGAGAACGAAACCATGAAGCTGATCCGAACGAAAGGACGAGGGGCGCAGGCCGCGGCGGAAACGATCGCGGCCCTCGAAAAACGCGGCAGCACGGCGATCGATGCGGTAGTGCCTGTGGTGAAGCGCATCGTCAACGATGTGCGCAAACGCGGAGACGGCGCGCTGATCGAATATGCGCGGCAACTCGATGGGCTGCGCGGCCCCGACACTCTGCGCGTCAAGCCGGAAGAGATGGCGGCGGCGTGGAAAGCGCTCGATCCAGCGTTGCGCGATGCATTGCGCACGGCGGCGGCGCAGATTCGCAGTTTCGCTAAGCGGCAGATGCCGAAATCGTGGAACGCCTCGCCGGTGCGGGGTCTGACGACCGGTCAGCTTGTTCGACCCCTTGGCTCGGTCGGATGCTACGTGCCGAGCGGACGGCATCCGTTGCCCTCGACGTTGTTGATGACGGTAATTCCTGCGCAGGTTGCGGGCGTGAAGCGAATCGTTGCGGTTTCGCCTAAGCCTGCGCCGGAGACTCTGGCCGCAGCGCACCTGCTCGGCATCACGGAGTTCTACCGGCTCGGCGGCGTACAGGCCGTGGCGGCGCTGGCTTACGGAACAGAGACCATTTCACGAGTGGATAAGATCGTCGGGCCGGGCAATCTCTACGTCACCGCGGCCAAGCGGTTCGTCGCATTCGACTGCGCCATCGATATGCTCGCGGGGCCGACGGAGATCCTGGTCACGAGCGAGCGCGGCAACGCGGCTGAAATCGCGACCGATCTTGTGGCGCAAGCCGAGCACGATCCTGCGGCATTGGCAATCTTCGTCACCACGCGCGAGGATCTGGCGCAGGCCGTGATTGAGGAGACAAAGGCACGCAGCCGCGAAAATGCTGTCGCACGCGTGGCGCTCAGGCGCAATGGAATTGTGATTCTGGCGGGCTCGGTGGAAGAGGCGCGCGCGATCACGAACAGCCTCGCTGCTGAGCATTTGACTGTGGATGCGGCGAGCGATCTCGAGTGGGTCGAGAATGCCGGATCGGTGTTTGTGGGCCGCTGGTCGGCGCAGCCTATGGGCGATTACATCTCCGGGCCGAATCACACTCTGCCCACGGGTGGCATGGCGCGCGTGCGCGGCGGGTTGAGTGTGAACGATTTTATCAAGCTGATCACCGTGCAGGAATACACAGCAGAAGGCGTGGGCACGCTGGGACCGAAAGCTGCCCTGCTCGCGGAGGCCGAGGGATTGATCGGTCACGCCGAGGCAATCCACCTGCGGTGGGGCAGCCGCGGCTTAAGCCGCAAGGGATCAGCAGAAAACGCGAGCGGAGGAGGCAAACATGGCTGATGCCGCGACTACAGTGATGCCCGCGCCCCGCGCGCGCGTGCAAGCGATGATGGAGTACCACCCCCCCCTTGGCAACCGCAACAACCTGCGCCTCGACTTTAACGAGAACACGCTCGCTTGCTCTCCCAAGGTTACGGAAGCGCTGGCGGCGGTTTCTGCGGGTTCGCTCACGCTCTATCCCGAGCGCCAGCCGGTGGAGGCGATCGTAGCCGCGCACCTGGGCCTCAAGGCCGAGCAAGTGGCGCTGACCAACGGCGTCGATGAGGCGATTCACGTGCTCTTCGAGACCTTTCTCGAAGCGGGCGATGAGTTACTGCTGCCTGTGCCCACGTACACCATGTATCAGGTCTACGCTTCGGCAACGGATGCACGTGTCGTCACCGTGCAGGCTGCGGACGATCTGCAATTTCCATTCGAGCAACTGGTCAAGGCAATCAGACCACGCACAAAGGTAATTGCCATTGCCAACCCGAACAGTCCGTCGGGATCGGCGGCTACGCGCGAGCAGCTATTGGACCTTGCGCGCCGTGCGACGCAAGCCGTATTGCTGGTCGACGAAGCGTATTTTCATTTTCATGGCGAAACCGTGATGGACTTAATAGGGAAAGTACCGAATCTGATTGTGGCGCGGACGTTTTCGAAGGCATACGGCCTCGCTGGGTTGCGCCTGGGATTGCTGGCGGGGCCCGTGGAGCTGATGCGGTGGGTGCGGCGCGTGCTGTCGCCTTACAGCGTGAATTCGCTGGCGCTGGTTTGCCTCAAGGCCGCACTTGAGGATAGCGCCTATCTCGATTGGTACGTGAGCGAAGTTCTGGCGGCGCGTACGGAATTCGAAGCGGCGCTTGATAGTTTGAAAATCCGCCGCTGGCCGAGCCGGGCCAACTTTATTCTGGTTGAGATCGGCGCGCACCATGCGGAATTTGTGCGGCTAATGAGTGACGCGGAGGTTCTAGTGCGGGACCGCTCCAACGATCCCGGCTGCGACGGACGCGTGCGCATCACGATTGGTACGCGCGAACAGATGAAACATGCCGCTGCAGCACTGAAAGAAACGATGGCCGCGCTCGGAAGCGGAGGCAACGCGCAATGACCACGAAAAAAACCAAAATAGCTGCGGGTGCCCCTGGTCTCGATTCTGAGACCAGGGAAAGCAAGAAAACCCGCTTGCGCACCGCAACGGTTGCACGCAAGACCACAGAGACGCGCATCGAGTTGGAACTGACGATTGAAGGAAGCGGCCTGTACAAGGTTTCGACCGGCATTCGTTTCTTCGATCACATGCTGGAGCTGTTCACTCGGCATGGCGCATTCGATCTGACCTTGCATTGCGACGGCGATCTCGATGTAGACCAGCACCACTCGGTCGAAGACGTGGGCATCGCGCTCGGCGAGGCCTTCGATAAGGCGCTCGGCGACAAGCGCGGAATCTTACGCGCCGGATACTTTGTGATGCCGATGGATGAGACGCTCGCGATCGCGGCCGTGGACCTGAGCGGGCGCGCGGCGTTCGCTGTGGACACAAAGGTGCGCACGCGCCTCGTAGGCGATTTACAAACTGAGTTAGTGACGGACTTCTTCGAAGGCTTTGCGCGCGGGGCGCGAGCCAATGTGCATGTAAAGACCATGTACGGCCGCTCGAACCATCACAAGATCGAGGCCATCTTCAAAGCGTTCGCGCGGGCGTTGCGCGTCGCGTGCAGCCGCGACAAGCAACTGGGTAAGATGCTGCCGTCGACGAAGGGGCTGTTGTAGATTGATTCGGTTTCCTGCTATCCCACGTCCCCAAGAGCGAGGGATGTGGGGCACCTAGAATTTGTGGTTTGGTTAGAACGCAATTCAAAAATTGGTTTTGTAACAAGGGCACGGCTTTAGCCGGGCCGAAAAATGCAGGAGAATATGGGGCTTTAGCCCCTGGGGCTAGAAGAATATGCGCGTCACGGTGATTGACTACAAGGCCGGCAATTTGACCTCGGTGCTGAAGACGCTCAGGCATCTTGGCGCGGAGCCTGTCGTGACGGACGGCGATTTGTCGCTGGTGGACGCGGCTGAGCGTATTGTGCTGCCGGGCGTAGGGCACTTCGCGGCCACAGAGCGGCTGGATCGAACGGGACTGACGGGCGCGATTCGCATGGCGATTGCGCGGGGCGTGCCGTTTCTCGGCATCTGCGTGGGGATGCAGTGGCTTTATGCAGGATCGGCCGAAGCTCCCGAGCAGCCGGGGCTTGGATGCTTTGCAGGATCGTGCACGCGGTTTGCCGAAAGCACAGAGAAGGTACCGCACGTGGGCTGGAATTCGCTCGAAGTGCACAATGGATCGCGTTTGCTCGCTGGCATTGAGCCGGGCGAGTTTGTCTACTTTACGCACTCATACAAAGGACCAGTCACGGCGGATACGGCCGCGGTGACGCAGTATATTGAACCGTTCGCGGCGGCCGTGGAGCACGCGAACGTGATGGGTGTGCAGTTTCATCCGGAGAAATCGGGAACAACTGGGCTGAAAATTCTCAGGAATTTTCTGGAGATTGAACGATGCAGTTAAGCTATGAGTTAACATTGGCCGAGTTTAAGTCCGCGCTGAGGCTTCATTTTCGTCAGAAGCTCAGCCGAAGAATTCACTGGTTCATTTACAAGTTTGTTATTCCTGGAACGACTGGGGTTGCTCTCTCTGTCACTTTATACCTCTATGTGACGACCGGACTGGATGGACTTGACGATTTAGTTATTGCCGACATCGCGCTAGTAGCGATCATTATTTTGGTGTTCATCTTCCGTGGTTTTCGCGTCCGTTCGATGTTCCGGGCTCTTTATCCTCCTGGCGCAAAGAACCGGATCACTTCCATAGCAATCAACGATGAAGACATTCGCACGTCTGTCGATGGCGTCGGCGAAGGCCGCTATCTTTGGACCGGTGTATCAGCGTATGCCGAAAACAAATTGATTGCTTTGTTCTATATCGGTGATGAAAGATTCCTTATGCTTCCTACGCGTATCCTGAGCTCTGCCCAACGTGCCGAACTCAATGATCTAATCGAACGCCACGTTGTGAAGATGTAGTCATGCTGACCAAACGCATCATCGCCTGTCTCGACGTGCACGCGGGGCGCGTGGTGAAAGGCGTGCAGTTTGTCGATTTAGTCGACGCGGGCGATCCCGCGACGCAGGCGGCGCGGCATGCGCGCGAGGGCGCCGACGAGATTGTGCTGCTCGACATTACGGCGACGCACGAGGGCCGGCAGACGTTGCTCGACACGGTCCAGCGTACGGCGAAGGAGCTTTTCGTTCCGTTCTGCGTGGGCGGAGGGATTCGCGCGGCACGGGACGCGGAACAGGTGTTTGAAGCCGGGGCAGATAAAGTGAGCATCAACTCGGCAGCGCTGGCCGACCCTGCGCTCATTAGCGCCATCGGCGCGAAGTTTGGCGCGCAGGCAGTTGTGGTCGCCATCGACGCACGGCGCGATCCAGAGGCCGCTGACCCAGTGCGTAATGCGCAGGTTTTCGTGCACGGTGGGCGCAAGCCGGCGGGCCGCCGCGTGGTGGAGTGGGCGCGCGAGGCCGAAGAGCGCGGTGCCGGCGAGATTCTGCTGACCTCAATGGACGCGGATGGCACACGCGCTGGCTTCGATTGCGAATTGACCGCGGCGGTGAGCGAAGCGGTGGGTATTCCGGTGATTGCCTCGGGCGGCGCGGGCACGGTAGCGCATTTTGCTGACGTCTTCTCTCGCGGCAAGGCTCATGCGGCGCTCGCGGCGAGTATTTTTCACTTCGGCGTTTCCACTTCGCGGTCGCTCAAAGAAGAGCTGGCGCAGGCCGGCGTTCCGGTGAGGCTTCCATGCTGATTCCTTCGATTGATTTACTGGGTGGGCGGATTGTGCAGCTTGTGCAGGGCGAAAAGCTGCAACTGGCGTTCGATGACTTTGAATATTGGATCGAGAAGTTCTCCAAATATCCGCTCGTGCAGCTTATCGATCTCGACGCGGCCATGCGGCAGGGCGAGAACTCCGCGCTCGTGGAGCAGATTGCGAAGCGTCTGCCGGTGCAGGCGGGCGGAGGCATCCACACCATTGAGCGTGCGCGGCAGGTGCTGGATGCAGGCGCGAAGCGCGTGATCGTCGGCTCAGCGCTTTTTTCTACCGAGGGCAAGGTGAACACAGAGTTCGCAGCGAGCCTTGCGGCAAGCGTGGGCGCAGAGCGCGTGGTGGCGGGGATCGACACGAAAAACGGACGTATCGCCGTGAAGGGCTGGAAGGCGCAGGTGGAGTTGACGCCTGACGAGGCGATCCCGCAGCTCGAGCCGTACGCCGCGGCGTTTCTCTATACGCACGTTGACACTGAAGGGACCATGCGAGGCTTTCCGGTGGACATCGCGGCGCGCCTGCGCAAGCTGACCACCAAGCAGCTTATCGTGGCGGGGGGCATTCGCAGCCAGCAGGAGGTGGATGTGCTCCACGCTCTCGGGGCCGATGCCGTGGTGGGCATGGCCGTGTACACAGACCAACTGACGGTCTGAAACGAATAGGCTGGTTTCTTCAAAAGATCCCGATTCATGGCAGCCCTGCGAGGCTCTACACAATTGTGCTTATCGGACCTCTCTACCGCCCGAAAAAAGCCGCCCATCAATTGAAATGCAAAGGAGTGACAAATCGCTGACACTCCAGTATTGCCGTTTTGGGCATCGTGGAGAAGAGGCTGCTATGAAGATGCAATTGGTTTCGAACGGCCACAGCCAGGAACTCCACCGGTGTCAAGAACGCTTCTCGTTCGGTCCTTCCGGGCGGCACGAAGCCCTTCGGCTGCCGACACGGCGAATCAGCTACCGGATCGTCAAACGGGCAATGGATCTGGCCCTTGCGGCGGCGATTCTCCCTTTTGCATTCGTCCTTGGGCTGGTCATTGCTGTCCTCGTCAAGATCAGTTCTCCCGGGCCCGTATTCTTTCGCCATCGCCGCGTCGGGACAGGTGGGTGTCCGTTCTTCCTTTGGAAGTTCCGGACCATGTATCACGGCTCCGACCACTTCCTGTCGCTGCATCTCGCATGCGATCCCGATGCCCACAGGGAGTGGGCTCGGCACCAGAAGCTGCGCCGCGATCCGCGTGTGACCCCGCTCGGCCGCTTCTTAAGGAGAACGCACCTCGATGAACTTCCTCAGTTGCTCAATGTGATTGCCGGTGAAATGAGTCTGGTGGGGCCGCGTCCTGTGATCAAGGAGGAGCTAAAGCGATTTGGCGCGGGTGATGGTCTCTACGCCGCAGCCAAGCCTGGTATGACTGGATTGTGGCAGGTCAGCGGACGAGCGTCCCTCCCCTATGAACGCCGGGTTGCACTCGATATTCAGTACGTCGCGACCTGGTCGGTTCTTGGCGACCTTCTTGTGTTGATGAGAACCCTCGCCGCGATTTGCGATGACCGCGGAGTATACTGAATGCACCGCTGGCTTTCCCGCTTGCAAACGCCGCAGAATTTTCCCAGATTATTCGAATGATTTGTTATTGTCCTGCTGCGCGCTTGTCGGCTCTCCGATCCGCGGGATCCGCTCCGCTATGCGCCATCGCCGGCGCTTTGAAAGGGGGCATGCAACAAATGACCGCATCGATAGCGGGCAGGACAAGCGTCACTCTTTTCTTGTTTGCGGTTGCTGTCGGGTTTTGCGGTGCTATGGCACAACAACCGCAGCCAGGCCCGGATGCATCACAAACTCCTCCCGGACCGCAGGCGTCTCCTGCCACTTCCGCAGAGCAGCCATCCATGGCGGATGTTCTGCGCAAGTTGAGTGATCTGAACACCCAGATCGTCGAAGCACATCGCCAGATTGAGCAGTTGCAAACCGAGGTCGGTCAGCTTCGCCAGCAGTTAAGTGCCGTTGGCGAGAACTCCTCCTCTGTAACCGCCCTCAAAGAAGCGGTGGACCAGATAAAAGACGACCAGGAGATAACTCATACCCAGGTTGCGACCCTCGAGCAAACAAAGGTTCAGTCCTATTCGCGATACCCGGTTACGCTTACTGGCTTAGTGCTTTTGAATAGTTATGTGGTTGACGGAAGCGTAGACAATCCCGCGCTTCCGATCATCGCCCTGGACCGTAGTACTTACTATTCTCATCATTCCCTGGGCGCAACCTTCAATCAAACGCAATTGGGGGTGAATGCAACCGGCCCGACGATCTGGAATGCACGCACTGCCGCGCAGATTGTCGCCGACTTCTTCTCGAACGGGTATTACACGCCTGGAGCTGCACAACCATATGCCAGCTTTCACATCAAAGCAGGCGAAGTCGATTTGGAGTGGCCGCATACGCAAATTACCGCCGGGCTGGAGGCACCGCTGGTTTCACCTCTCTCGCCAACCTCTTTTGCTACGGTCGCGGTGCCTTCGCTTGCCTGGGCCGGAAACCTGTGGACCTGGCTGCCGCAACTCACGGTTGAGCAGAGTGTGGATATGCCGCGCGGAGCCCGTTTGAAACTCGGCTTGGGTGCCCTTGATCCTGAGGCAGGAGATGTCACGAGTGAAGTTGCTTACGGAATCCAGCGTGCGAACCTTCAACCAGGTTACGAAGCACGAACTGCATGGGAATGGGGAGAGAAGAGCCATCCTTTTGAGCTCGGCGCAAATGGCTACTATACGCGACAGTTGTTCTATGGAAGCGAAAAGTTCGATTTCTGGGCCGGAACCGCAGACTGGCGCTTACCGCTTGTAAAACCTTTGGAGCTATCCGGAGAATTCTACCGAGGGCGAGGCATCGGGGATCTTGGCGGCGGCGCATTCAAAAATATCGTAACCGGATATGAGCCGGGCCAGGATAAGTCCCTGGATGCAGCGGGCGGGTGGACTCAGTTCGCAGCGCGGTTTGGACCCACCGCCGAGTTAAACGCGTTTTTTGGCCTGGACTCTGCTAATGCAAACGAAGTTCGTGAGGGTACACCGGTGGTTGTAACTTCCCCGTATCTATATCTGATCAGAAACCAGAGTTTCGGGGGAAATTTTATTCTTCGCCCACGAACCTATCTGGTCTTCTCCGCCGAGTATCGGGCTCTTCGTTCCTGGTACGTTACTAGCCCCTTACAAGGCGCGCAGAACATGACCCTCTCGACGGGGTATATCTTTTGAGACACCAGCTTTCAACTCTCGTGTTAGCTGCCGCAATGTGCCTATTCCCCTCTGCGCGTGCGAAAGGTGTCGATGTGGTTGCACACGTCACAATCCAGGAATCGGGGGCGCCGGCGCATGCACCTCATCCTAAGAAAGGGGTTGTGCTGTGGTTAACTCCCGCTGATAACTTATCCGCCAAGATTCCCTCAACTTCTCACGCGCACTTTCAACTCGTACAGAAGGACAAACAGTTTCATCCACATCTGCTCGTCATTCCTGTAGGCAGCGTAGTTGACTTTCCGAATCTCGATCCTTTTTTCCATAATGTTTTCTCGCTCTTCAACGGCCGACGATTCGACCTTGGCCTCTACGAAAGCGGAAAAAGCCGGAGCGTGCATTTCGATCGGCCGGGAGTCTCGTTCATCTTCTGCAACATTCATCCGGACATGAGCGCCGTTATTGTCTCTGTTCCGACAACCTACTTCGCCTCGTCGACGGTCGACGGCGCTCTGGTTATCCACGACGTCGAGCCGGGAACTTATGACATGCACCTGTGGGCAATTGGCAGCGGCAACAGCTTGTCGGCGGGGCAGACTAAAAGAGTGGTCATTGGCGTGACGAACACCGATCTTGGAATGTTTACTGTACATTCATCTCCGGCTGAACCGCATAAGAATAAGTTTGGAGAGGATTACGACATCCAACGTCCTGAACAGTATTGAAAACGCCTATTGCTCCCGATCACGTTCAACTACAGTTGAAAGTCCCATGCTCCGCCCGCAGTCAGTTGCATACAACATGCTGTGGACGTCCTTAAGAAACGGATCAGTTGAATTGCACTCGCCAGAAGTTATTCGGTGCACGGCATGAGTGCGCAGAGATTCGTTGATTAATTCCCAATGCTCGTTCAGCAACTCACTCATCACGATGCTTTCTCCATCCTCCGAAACGGCCATCGACTCTACATCTGCGCCTGGCCGTAGAACTTCTTCTATTTGCCTACCAGGGGACACAAGAAATACCACGGGACCTTGCTTTGTCATCGCGCTGAAGACGAACTGACCTTTAGACATTGCACCAACGGCGCGTACGTCCATTTTTGGTGACGTAATACGCAAGGGATGTTTTAATGATCCACAGCTGCGAGCGTCTGCTATCCAGAGGCTGCCGCGCCCTCGCTCTTCGCGGATTAGTGCAAGACTGCTGCCATCGTGAGACGGTACTGGAGACTCCCCATTTTGGATATCGCAAACGACCCGGCCGCCGACTAACTCCGCAATGACCGGCCCCGCATTCGTCGCCGTTTCGATCCACACCGTTGTACCTTCGCGGTTAACAGCGTAGTCTAATTGATCTTCTCCCGTGCCGCCGTACACGGAAAAGCCATCGTGCAAAATCTTAAAGCCCGTGTTCAGCAGGGCCACGTAATACAACCCTTGGACAGTCGCCTGTGGTTTGGCTCTCATCCAGGCTCCATCTGGCTCAACGATGCTGTGGCTATGCGTCAGTGCCATCGACTTTAAATGCCCGAATAAACTAGCAAACGTTAGCAGACAGAGCGCCGGAAAGAGTAAGCTAAAGGCAGCGAATACACTCAACCTTCGATCGCGCACGTCCTGATTACTTGAGACGAAATTACTGGTCATCTTGGCTGGGTCCGCGAAGAGAAAACGGGGCGACGAGAGAACCGCGACATAGATGATGATCAGGGTCAATCCAGCCCACAACTGCGGTATCAGAACAATGGTAAGCACGGGCGCTAGCCAGCTGTGGGACGAGATATTTCGTGCGTTACATACAATCGCATAGATGCCCAGATAGAGGAAGCTCAGCCGGGGTCCAACTTTCCTGAGGATGGCGTAGGTGGGCACGGCTGCCGCAATCAAAGCGACAAAGTGATAGGTTTCCGGCTGAGATGATAGGAACATCAAGAGAGTCAGAAACGAGCACCACTCGATGGTCTCGCGTTGGTCGGGCGCAAACCCGCGTCGCAATTGGGCCACGACGGCAGCCGTAGGCAACGCTTGCCATAGTGCATATAGGGCCGCATAGAGAAATGGCGAATACGCGAGTGGGTGTGGATTCCATTCGGGTTCAAAGAAGAAGAGCCGGTGAAACATTGTCGTAGCGGACGTGGCCGATGCAAGAAAGGGGTCCAGTGCCTCACCGTTGAGCAATCGTGGCAGCTGACGCCCAATGAAGATCTTTGTAGCTGTTGCGCCGAACAGCGCCATGCTTATCCCACCACATGCAAGACTGGTCGCGGCCGCAGTGCCCAATGCACGCCAGCGCTTTTTTACAACAAAATAGAAGCAATAAAAAAGCGGATAGATTTTCAACATTCCGGCAAGAGCGATGCAGCACCCGCTTGCAACCTGTTTGCCTTGTATATGGAAGCGCCACGCTAGCACCAGGAGCGCGAAGACGATCAGGTGCATTTGACCGAGAGCAAAATCGTTGCGCAAAGGCAGCAAGGCGAGCAGCGCAACAAGCCACGCTCTCCTGAGCGACAAGCTGGACTCCTTGCTGAGGACGTGAATCGCGGCGATCAGGAATGCGATGTTCAGGAGAATCCAGGCGTGCTTCGCCTGCAAGGCGCTAAGCCAGGCGAGCGGAAGCAGCACAAGCGTAGAGAATGGGGTGAGGCCGGGGAAGCCGACGACTTCATGAATGCCAAAATGGCAGGCCTGACGCTGCAGCCAAGCCCAATCATAGAAACGGTCAAGGCTGTAGTGTTCTGCGACCAGCTTAGCGCCGAGGTAGTATTGCGGGAAGTCCGTGCCGAGGTGCGTCCAACCGCACCACACACCCTTTACCAGGATGAATACTCCCAGACAAACAATCGCAACGAACTCAAGGTATGGCAGAATGCGCGTGAGCGTCTGCTTGTTCTGCTGAGTCTGTTGGGTGACGCTGAAAGGCATGGGCAAGGGCGCCTCACTGAGATGAGAGAGGCATTGCCTTGGATGAGTAAGTCAGTCTCTTCCAGCGCGCGACAGATATCAGATACTTGACGTCCGATATCAAATGATAACTGAGACGTGTCATCTGATAGCCCATCGTATCTATCGCATAGCGGGCTGAAAGTCTGCTTCTTTTCGCTGCTTCCACGCTCAGACTGTGCGGAGCGCGAAAGGGGAACAGTCTGCGGAGAGAATACGACTTCCAAGCAGCATGGTCCCGGCAGAATTGCCGCTGGACGAGAAGCGCGAGTTTTGTCCCTGGCGGATTCGCATAGAGCCATTCTTCCCGGAAGTGCTGGACCCAGAGAGCGCTCTCTTTCGACAGAGAGTTTTGACATAGAGCGGTGAATGTGGATGGTAATGGCACCGAGAATTCCGCGCTGACAATCGACAGAACCAGCGCACATGCGGATGCTAATCGGGCATCCAACTCAACGAACCATCGCACCTCCTGCCATAATTCATCATTCGACTCTTCCTTGCGAAGAATTGTAGCAATCTCAAAAACCGAGAGAATCCGGACCCAGGAATCGAGCAGATGCCTGAATATATGCAAGACCAGGTGAAGGAACTGCCAAGCCGGAGAGAGGCATGGGATGTTAATACCCTCGACGGACCGCATGTCAATATGATCCATCCATCCGCCGCGAAGTGAAAAGTCAGCGAGTTCGGATTGAGGCTCCCATATGTGCGTATGCAGTTCTATCGCAGGTCCTTCGGATACCTGATATTGCCAGGACTTGGCGGTCAGATGCCTTTTCCAGGGCCGTACAAGACGTGTTTCTCCTGAATCGCCGGCCCGCGCCGACTTATAACCAAGAGACTCCAGCGCCTCAGCCGCGCGATCAACTGCGCAAGGATCGACCAGGAGATCGAAGTCCACTTGATGGCGCTCCCGCATCCCGGAGTAATAATCGGGGACCAGGCTGAATCCCTTGAGACAGCAGAATCGCACGGCTCTTGCAGACAAGAGCGACTGAATCGATTCCTGTAAGGTAAGCATGTCGCTCATCCGGCGCTGGTTGTCGTGCAGTCGTCTTTCGAGTGCATGAAACACAGATTCCGGGATTCGCGGAACGGCGTCGGCGCATCGCAGGAGCCGTTCTGCAATGGGTAGAGCAAGGCCGGTGCGGTCAAGCCAATAGAAGTGCCTGGTCCATTCGCTTTCTTTCCAGTCTTCAAGGAATGGCAACTGATTTGTGGCCAGGAAACGTACAACTGCTTTTCGGAACGGCGAGATGCCACTCATGAGAACACCGCCTGTTTCATCGGACGGCGCACCAATGGTTTGACGACAGCGATAACCGCGGCAAAGTATGCTTCTACCGCTCCTGATTCGGCGACAGCTAGAAAACCCGTTCCGTTTGCAGTTTCAGCGTCGAAGGCAAACCAGCCCTGTTGGCCGATTTCGATATATGCGGTCCTTCCGTCGCGCAACACACGAAGCTGGGGCGCGTCATGCGATTCTTCGCGCGCTTCCTCTAATTCAAATTGCAGGTGAAGGTCGATATCTGAAACTGAATCGTGAACTCGGCTGAATCCTAAATCTCTTGCCGCTCGCAAGATCTCGGGATGGTTGGTCTCGATACATACCGTTGTCTCGGACCACTCGTACTTTGCTTTTAGAGCGAGGGGCGTACGTCGGTGCATCATGTCGGTGGGCTGCGCAGAGTCCTGCGCGGCGATTCGCTCTCCATCGCCTGGCACAGACTGGGCTCCCTCGCCCAAAGCGTGGTCGATTGCGCTTGCTACGTCCTGCGGTGAAGCGTTAAACGAGGCTCGCAGGCATACTGCAGTGGCTAACTCCTGTAATAGCTCAATTTGCCCGCGGTGCACAGCGGCAAGCGGACCAATTAAGGGTTCTATCTCAGAACAAAAATGGCTGATTGTTTCTGTCGCCGTGACGGGTACGATGGAGATACCAGGTTGCTGGCGGCGTTCCAGTAAGACGATGTGCCGAATACCGCAGCGATCCTCTCGTGAGAGATTGAAACACTTCTGCGGAGATACTTCATAAGCAATCTCGCCATTGAGCGATTCCCCACACGAGTAACTTGCAATTTCAGGGAAATAGCAAATGGCATCTGGGAGCAGCTTGACTGGAACGGGAAGGCTCCATGCACCGATACTATCCTCTGTCTCTGCCAGATATGTCCAGTCATCGGCAAGGAGGCTGTAACCGAGCCGCGCTAATGTGACAGTCAGCGTGGATTTGCCCACGCCTGATGGGCCGGCCAGAAGAACTCCAGAGCCGTTCTTAGCCAGGCAGGCGGCATGCACGGGAACGACATCGATGACTGGCGCCAGAATGCCGATGATGACCGGGAGAATGTCCTTGTGCCAGCGAAACTCGTCAGAGACGATATCGTCCGAGAACAGGCCACAGGCGCGACGAGTGTGCAGGTTGAACCAGACGGTATCCGCGTGCGTGAATCGCGCCATCGCAAAATAATCTCTGCCGCGAAACCACGACGAGCTTTCAACAGGATCGCCACAATCCTCGCGCCGCATCAGCCTTAACTCGGCTGCCGGGTCTTCGGGCACTGCTCCAGTCCATGGCGAGAAGAAAGAGACCACATGACTGAGTATGGCGATGCTGTTGGAGCGCACGAGTAGAGGCTTACCCGCAAAGGAAATGTACTGCGAGTAGGTGAGGCGGTCGGTCGCAGTTTCTGCATGCACTTCAATTCACGCTCCAGACCCAGCGTATCTTCAAAAACGCCCAGTAGAATCAGCCCGCCGGTCCAAATGACAAAGGAGTGACAATCGTCTGACACCGCTGCCAGTGCACTAATGGCACAACTGATCGAGAGAGCAAAAGCACTCTCAATCCTTCCCATGTCGGACGCTTCCTTCATCACGCAGATCGCACCCGCGGCAAAGGCGGCCCATAAGCAAGCATCGCCTGCTGCGGCTGGCGGAAAAGTAGTCTTGTTCTATCCGGCGTATGAGGGGCCCGTGCTGGGTCCGCCGCTGTGCATGCTCTCTCTCGCGGCGCCTCTTCTTCTTGAAGGTTACGAAGTTGAAGTGATCGACGAGGCGATTACGCCAGATCTGCCGAATCGCATTCTCTCTGCGTGTGCCGGAGCTATCTGCCTGGGCATTTCTGTACTCACTGGACCGATGATTAACGGCGCATTGCGCGCAGCCAGGATCGCGAAAGCCGCCCATCCTGAGCTGCCCGTCATCTTTGGGGGCTGGCATCCAACCTTGGCGGCCGATCAAACGCTGCAAAACGACCTCGTCGATGTGGTCGTCCGCGGACAGGGAGAGGTCACGCTCGTAGAACTCGTCCACTGTCTCAGCGCCGGTCAAGATCTTGATGGTATTGCCGGCGTCTCATTCAAGCGCGGCACAGAACGCATTCACAATCCTGAACGAGGGGTGGCGCATCTCGCAGCCCTTCCCGCTCCCGCATATCACCTGGCTGACTTTGATGCCTATGAGCGCGCTTCCGGCATCCGCAAGCTGACCTATGCAACCAGCGTTGGCTGTCCTTACGCGTGTAATTACTGCACCGACACGGTCTTCTATCACCGGCGATTCAACGCCTATTCGGCCGAACACGTTGTTCAGGAACTCACTGAGTTAGTCACGCGCTACAGAATTCAGGAGGTGGCGCTATTCGACTCGAACTTCCCCGTCGATGTACGGCGCGCGGTTGCCATTGCTCGCGGCATCTACGAGTCGGGAGTGCGTTTCACATGGACGTTTCAGGCGTCTACCGATTTCCTGTCACGAATGACTGACGACGAAGTCCGGCTGCTGGGAGCCAGCGGTGTCCGTTTCATGGGCTTTGGCACAGAGTCCACATCGGAAGAGGTTCTGACGCTGATGAACAAGCGCCATCAGCGTCTGAACGAGTTGTACGAGACAGCGCGCAAGGCCGAACTCGGCAACATCCGCGTAAGCTTCAATCTCATCTTCGGCTATCCGGGAGAAACAGAAGAGCACCGCATCGAGACGCTTGAGGCCATGAACCGGATCGCGCAGCAGTATCGCAACGTCAGCTTCTCGCCAAACATTTTCACGCCCTACCCTGGCATCCCCATTTGGCCGCAGCTCAAAGAAATGGGAGTACGCGAACCCGCGTCCCTTGAGGAGTGGGCGAGCCTTCCACTCGGCAAGAATGTCCTCCCCTGGCTCCAGGGCGCCCAACTGAGCCGCCTGCAACGCATGCTCGACTACTTCATGGTCAACAACAATATTCGCAAAGCCATGCAGCACACGCGATTCACAGGACGCCTGCTCAACACGCTGCTCAGGGTGCCCATGCAGTGGCGCTTGCGGAATCGCTTTTTTCTTCTGCCTTGGGAGATATGGCTGGCTCGCGCCACGGACCGCTTCGTCTCGCGGCGTTCGCTCATTACCGGTGTTCCATTGCCGGCCAGTTCAACGGAGGCTTGCTGAATGTTTGGCGAATCCAATGGCGACGCTCGCTTCGGCTCTGATGGCGGGGTGGATGTGCTCTTCACCCACTCCTGGCACCTGTGGAACGATCCAAAGCAAGCCGAGCGCCATCAGCCCTACCCACCGCTCGGCACTCTGTATGCAGCCGCGCTTGCGCGCGAGTCGGGCTTTTCCGTAGCCGTGTTCGACACGATGCTCGACGATCCTGCAACCGGATTCGCCGCCGCGCTCGACCAGCATCGCCCTCGTTTGCTCGTCATCTGCGAGGATAGTTTCAACTTTCTTTCCAAGATGTGTCTCTCGGTGGTGCGTGAAGTCAGCTTCGCCATGCAGGCCAGAGCCGCGGAGCGCGGGATTCCCGTCATCATTCACGGATCAGATTCAACCGATAATGCGATGGACTATCTGCGCCGCGGATTTCTGGCTGTGCTTCACGGTGAATGCGAAGCAACGCTGATGGAATTCCTCGACGCATACCTGCGCAAAGATGAGGAATCGTCCTGGCAGTTCCCCGGACTGTTTTACCTCGGGAACCATGGCCAACTTGTCTCCACGGGAGCACGCGGCCCGTCTTTGGATCTCGATCGTTATCCGTTACCGGCGCGCGACCTGATCTCTATGGATCATTACGCCGAGATCTGGCAGGAGCATCACGGCCGGCGTTCGACAAACATCGTTGCAAGCCGCGGCTGCCCGTTCCGCTGCAACTGGTGCGCCAAGCCGATTTTCGGGAGCAAGTTCGTGCTCCGCTCGCCCGATTCTGTGGCAGCTGAGATGCGTCTGCTCAAGTTCACGTACGGCATCGAACACCTTTGGTTTGCGGATGACGTCTTTGCGCTCAATCGCCATTGGGTGCAGGAATTCGCTCATTCGGTCCGCGCCAGACATGCCGCAATTCCCTTCAAGATTCAGTGCCGCGCCGATCTGTTGGTACCGGAGACGGTCGATGCCCTGAAACAAGCAGGCTGTGAGGAAGTTTGGATGGGAGCCGAATCCGGGTCCCAGACGATCCTCAAGGCCATGGACAAAGGGCTCACCGTGGCGGCCATTGAGCAGGCGCGAGAGAGGCTTGGGGACGCCGGCATCCGGGCTGCTTTCTTCCTTCAGTTTGGTTATCCGGGCGAGTCGCTCGCGGAGATCGAAGAAACGATCGCGCTGGTGCGCCGCACCCGCCCTGACGATATCGGCGTTTCTGTATCGTATCCGCTCCCCGGAACTGTCTTCCATGAGCGGGTCCATCGCCAAATGGGACCAAAGCAGCACTGGCGCGACAGCGACGACTTGAGCGCAATGTTCCGCGCCGCTTATACCGACAACTTTTATCGCGCAATTCGTAACGCGCTGCACACCGAGGTGGACCTGTATGCAACGCCGCACGATCAGAGTGCGCGCAATCGCCTGCAGGCGATGTGGGACGAGGTCTATCGGATGGAAAAGCACTCTCGCAATCCCTTCCCCACTCAACTGCCGGTGCTCGAAAACAGTGCGCACGGCGAGCTTGCAGCCTGCATGCATGAAGCTGCAGCAACCCGCACCAGTGGATGCGCTGTTTAGCGCGGAAAGGAGGCTTTGTGGATCTGCTGCTAACGCACGGTTATTTCCTTTTTGAAGACCCCAAGGAGCGTCAGATTATGAAGCCTTATCCGCCGCTTGGGATCCTGTATATCTGCTCGCATCTGCGCAGCCGCGGCTTCTCGGTTGAAGTCTTCGATAGCACCTTTCAAAGCCGCAATGCATTGCGTGAGTGTCTTCACAGCGGTACTCCGTCCGTGCTGGGAATCTATGCCAACCTGATGACGCGCTCCAACGTGGTGAAGATACTTCGCGAAGCCAGACAGGCGGGTTGGAAAACGATCGTGGGCGGCCCGGAGCCCGGTGCTTATGTCGACGAGTACCTTGAGGCAGGCGCGGATGTGGTGGTTTTCGGCGAAGGCGAGCGAACCCTTGAGGAGCTTCTGCCGGTGCTGTCTAGCGCGAATCCATCTGCACTCGATAGCATTGCAGGAATCGCATTTCGCTCGAGTGATGGCTCCACGCGGCGCAACGAACCGAGGATTCAGATCGCCGATCTCGACGCGCAGCCCTGGCCCGCGCGCGACGCCATCGACGTCGACCGCTACGTCGAGACTTGGCGCACACACCATGGCAAGGGCTCAGTTTCTTTAATTACCGCTCGTGGTTGTCCGTTCCGCTGCGAGTGGTGCAGCCATCAGGTTTTCGGGCAAACGCATCGCCGCCGTAAGCCTGAGCTGGTTGCGGACGAACTCGAATTCCTCATCGACCGCTACAAGCCCGACATGCTCTGGATTGCCGACGATGTATTCACCATCAATCACGACTGGCTTCGGCGCTGGAAGCAGGAGCTCGACCGGCGCAAAATTCACATTCCATTCGAGTGCATCTCACGCGGCGACCGCTTGAATGAGGAGATCATCGGAATTCTTGCCGAGCTGGGATGCTTTCGGCTCTGGATCGGGTCCGAGAGCGGCTCGCAGCGCATTCTCGATTCGATGCAGCGCGGGGTTCAGGTCAAGGCGGTGCGCGAGGCAAACGCTCTCTGCCGCCGGTACGGTATCCAGACCGGCATGTTCCTGATGTGGGGCTACGAAGGCGAGGAGATCGAAGATATTGAGCAGACGATCGAGCACGTCCGGCTCTCCAAGCCCGACACTTTTCTAACGACCGTCTCTTATCCGATCAAAGGAACGCCCTATTACAACAAGGTGGCCTCGCGCGTGATTCAGATCAAGCCATGGGGCGAGACCTCTGACCGCGAACTTGATATTGCCGGCCGCCGGCCTCGCGAATTCTATCGCGTTGCGGACGAGCTTTTGCGCCTCGAGATGGAACTGGAACAAACCCGGACCAGTCGTGAAGCTGCCGGAGATCCACCGCCTCGCATCCGAGAGCTCGAGATGTCGATTGCCGAGCGCCGTCAGGCGTTACATGCCTGGCCCGCTCAACCGGAGGCGCTCCCTTGTCACTAGAGCTCTCCAACATGTCAAATGCGGTTCCGGCCGGCGCGGCATTCGACCGCATTGCCGTTCAGTACGACGATGTCTTTACGAACTCTTCTATTGGAAGAGCGCAACGCGCACTCGTGTATCGCGAGATCGAGCCGGTCTTTCATCCCGGCAGCCGCGTTCTCGAACTGAATTGCGGCACCGGAGAAGATGCTCTGCACTTTGGCGCTCGTGGCGTCGATGTCCTCGCCTGCGATGCCTCGTCCGCAATGATTGATGTGTGCCGCCAGAAGATGGCTGTGGCTGGCGGCGCTCTCCCTGTCGCCTTCCTTGTCTGCACGAATGAGAGCCTCGATAGCATCGCTGAACTCGGCCCGTTCGACGGTGCGCTCTCTAACTTCGGTGGACTGAACTGCACAGCCGATCTGGCCGCTGTGGGCCGCCAGTTGGCCTCATTGATTCGTCCCGGAGGCACGGCGTTCCTCTGCGTCATGGGCCGTGTTTGCGCGTGGGATATCGTATGGCACGTACTCAGGGGCCAATGGGGAAGGGCTTTTCGCCGCCTGCGTTCTTCGGGCACAACGGCGACGATCGGCGGGCTGACCATCAGAGTCCACTATCCTTCGGTCCGCCAAATCTCTCGCGCGTTGGCCCCGTGGTTCCGCATCGAAAGCTGCCGCGGGATCGGCGTTTTTGTTCCTCCATCATGGATGGAGCCTTTCTTGCACAATCGGCCGCGTACTCTTCGCTTTCTGGAATGGCTCGATCACCTTCTCGGAGGATCGGCGCTTGCCGGCATTGCCGATCACGTGTTGTTGCGCTTCGCGCGGGAGATGCAATGACCACCGTCCTTGCCAGCCCTGTGCATCGGCCGCTTGATGACTCTGGTCAGGCGATCCGGCTCCGCTGCCCGCAATGCGCCGCTGCAGCCGCCCTGATCGAGGACCGGGACGATGCGACGCCCGAAGACATCTCGCGCTGCCAGAACTGCTTCATGAAGATTGCCAAGACTTCGGGCGTCTGGCGCACGCTCACACCGGATCAGCAAAAGCACTTCGCATCCTTCATCGAGGACTACGAGTTCATTCGAC
Organism: uncultured Acidobacteriota bacterium; assembly: GCA_963745965.1. Classification (GTDB taxonomy): domain Bacteria; phylum Acidobacteriota; class Terriglobia; order Terriglobales; family Acidobacteriaceae; genus Telmatobacter. The sequence continues at coordinate 220,332 of CAVUZC010000012.1, read as the reverse complement.
GCAAAGAAGGGCGTTGCTCTGAGGATGCGGCCTTTTATCTCGCCCTCCCCTTCGCCGACCTAACGGAAAACTTCTCCGATCAATGGCGTATTCGCGCGCGAAGCTTCCGCTACATCGAGCGCAAGCTCCTGCCGCAGCTGACGCATCTACTCGGGGCCTCGCTTCGCGTTCTCGATCTTGGCGCCGGCAACGGATGGCTCAGTTACCGGCTGGCGCTTGCCGGCCACCGTCCTGTTGCCGTGGACCTTTGCGCGAATGCATTCGACGGACTTGAGGCAGCGGCGCCCTTCGCCGGCGTGCTCGAGAACTTCTTTCCGCGCTTTCAGGCAAGTATGGATTGTCTTCCCTTTCGAGGATGCGCAGTTCGACGTGGCGATCTTTAACGCTTCGCTGCACTACTCCACCAGTTACATGCGAACGATTCGGGAAGCAATTCGCTGCCTTCGCCCGGGCGGCGTCATCCTGATTGTGGACTCGCCCTCCTATCGCAGCGCCACGGCCGGCGAAGCCATGCGCGCGGAGCGCACCCGCCGCTTCCGTTCCGATTTCGACAAGCGGGGCCGCGCACTACCAACGCGCGAGTACCTCACGCCTGCGGATCTCGAAGAAACCTCCACACTCGGAATTTGCTGGACCCGACATTTGCCTTGGTTTGGATGGCGCTGGTGGATGCGGCCGTTGGTCGCGCGCGTGAAGAGGCGCCGCGAACCGTCGCAGTTCTTTCTCTATGAAGGGAGGCTCGAGGCGCTGTGATTCTTCTTTATTATCCAAAGCTCACCAAGCCGAAGAATCGCCGCTTTCCGCTGTCCATCATGGCGCTGGCCGCGGTGCTCGAAGGCCGGGAAGAGTACGAGATCGTCGACGGTAACCTCGATCCAGAACCGGACGCAACTCTTATCCGGCTCATGAAGACCCACTCTGTCGAATTGCTCGGCGTGAGTGTAATGCCGGGCCCGCAGATGGTTTCGGCGATGCACTCCTGCCGTGCGGTCCGCGAGCAGTTTCCGAATGTTCCCATCGTATGGGGCGGGTATTTTCCTTCTCTCTATCGCGACGCAACGCTGAATCCAAGGTATGTCGATTATGCGGTGCGGGGACAGGGCGAAAACACGCTGCTTGAGTTGATCGATGCCCTCCGCGGCCAGCGCGATTTCGGCAGTATCGCCGGCCTTTCCTGGAAGGATGCTGCGGGCCGCCGAATGCATAATCCTGAGCGCAGCATGGAGTCTCCTGACGATTTTCCGTGGATTCCTTACCGTCGGCTTCCCGTAGCCAGCTATCTACGCCCTTCTTTCTTCGGCAAGCGCACCGGCGCGCACCAGGCCAGCATCGGCTGCCCCTTCCAATGCACTTTCTGCGCCGTGCATGAGGCCTTCGGCAGCAAGCAGAAGATGGAGTCGCCGGCCAGAACGGAAGCCGTTCTGCGTCACCTCGTCCGCGACTACGGCATGGATGGCGTGCAGTTTTATGACATGAACTTCTTCGTCAATGAGTCGCACACATGCGAACTGATGGAGCGCATCGCGCCTCTGAACCTCCATTGGTGGTGCGAAGGCCGCGTCGATGCCATCTGCCGCTACTCCGACAGCACCCTCAAACTGATCCGACAGGCCGGATGCACGATGATCTTCTTTGGGGCCGAATCGGGATCGAACCGCACGCTTCAGGATATGAAGAAGGGCATCACTACGGAACAGACTCTTACCGTCGCGCGGCGTCTTCGCGAAGCAGACATCATTCCCGAGTTCTCCTTCGTCATCGGCAATCCGCGCGATCCCGAAGCCGATACGCACGAAACCATCTCTTTCATTCGCACCATCAAGAGTATTAATCCAGTTTCCGAAATCATCATGCAGCACTACACGCCGGTGCCCCAGCGCGACACCAAAATGTACGGTGGCATCGACGGCCTGGTCGATTTTCCTTCGACTCCCGAAGAGTGGGCCACGCCGCGCTGGTACAACTTCACCATCCGCGTCAATCCGTCGATGCCGTGGCTCAAGCCGCGCACCAAGCGCCTGATCGACGATTTCGAGACGGTTGTGGCCACGCGCTGGCCCACCGTACAGGACATTCAGGCCAGCCGCTGGAGCCGCGCGTTCCTTGCCGCTCTCAGCTCCTGGCGGTATCTCACCCGCATTTACAGCGCTCCCGCTGAGCTTCGGCTCGCGCAAGAATGGGTCCGTTTGCGCCGCCCCAAGGTAGAGAGCGTATGAGCGTGAGCAAAGCCGTAGCCGTCGATCCGCGCGAACCCGTACCGCTCAACCCGCAGGGGGCCTATCAGCTCTGGGCCGCGCACTACGACTCCGCAGTAAACCCGCTCCTGGCTCTCGAAGAGCGCCGCATGGCGGCTCTACTTGGGGACTTCGCAGGCAAAGACGTCGTGGATCTCGGATGCGGCACAGGGAGATGGCTCAAGAAACTTGAGAGCCTCCGGCCGCGCTCATTGACGGGCGTGGATCTTTCTTGCGCCATGCTCGAACAGGCGCGCGTCAAGTGCGCGCACTCCACGCACTTGTTTCAAGGCGACTGCATCGAAACACCTCTCAGTAACCGGAGCGCCGACCGCGTTCTGGCATCGTTTCTGCTTTCGTATCTGTCCGATCTCGCCGCGTTTGCGCGCGAGGCAGCGCGCATTCTGCGGCCCGGTGGTGTTATCCATGTCTCCGATCTCCATCCCAACACGAGTTCTTATGGCTGGCGCCGCACGTTTCGCGCCGCAGGAACTATCTTTGAGATTGAGACGCATCGCTATACGCTCGATCATCTGATTGAGACTATGTCAAGCTCGGGATTGCGCCTCGAACAGGCCGCAGAGTGGCCTTTTGGACCTCCTGAAGGCGCAATATTCGAACGAGCGGGCAAGCTCGAAGCCTTCCGCCAGGTCGAATCTCTTCCCGTCGTCTATTGGGCGCGGTTCATTCTTGCCGGAGATCGGCAGTGACGCGCGCTCCGGCAGTAACGACTCACGGCAGGCCGCGCGAGCTTGTTCTCGCCGGCGCCCGCGTCGCGCGCACCTCGCAGATTGCAGAGCCTCATACAGTGTGCCTGCGAGGCGAACACATTCAGAGCATTCTTCCGCCTCATACCCGTCCGATTCACGCAATCGAGATCGACTTGACCGGGCATCTTGTCCTCCCCGGACTCATCAACGCACACGATCACCTCGATTTTTCTCTCTACCCGCAGCTCGGCCGCGGCCCTTATCCGAGTTGGCGAGAGTGGGCCGAAGATATTTACCGTCCTAGCGAATCTCCGCTCCGCGAGCTACAGGATGTTCCCAGCGAAGTTCGCTTCTGGTGGGGAGGCATTCGCAATTTACTCTCCGGCGTCACCACTGTGTCGCAGCACGACCGCTATCTCCCTCATGTTCTTGGCCGCGATTTCCCGGTTCAGATCCCCACCGAGTATGGCTGGGCGCACTCCATCAGAGACCCGGAAATCGTTGCGCGCCGATTCAATGAAACTCCCGACGGCTGGCCCTTCCTTATCCACCTTGGCGAGGGCACAAACAGCGCTGCCCGCCGTGAATTCGATGAGCTTGCCCGCACTCTGCCGCTCGATGCACGGATCAACCTGGTTCACGGTGTGGGGCTCACACCGGCGCAGTGGGAAACGGTGCGGCGGCTCAACATGGGCGTCGTCTGGTGTCCGGTTTCCAATCTCTTCACGCTCGGCGAGACGGTTCCCTTCCGCCAGATCAAAGCCCTCTCGAACGTTGCGCTCGGAACCGACTCGCCGCTGACGGCGGCAGGCGATCTCCTCGACCACATCCGCTTTCTGCACCAGAACCTTCGCGTACCACCCGCACTGCTCTACCTGCTGGTGACAACCCGCGCCGCGCGCCTGCTGCGCCTGAAGGAGAACCAGGGCAGGATTGAACCGGGCGGCCGCGCCAATCTCATCGTCGTCCGCGATCGCCACATCACGCCCGCAAACACACTCGTCGAGTTGAGCTGGAGCGACATCGAACTTGTCATCCAATCCGGACGGATCGTCCTGCTCACACCCGCGTTCGCCACGCATCTGCCGCCCGAGCTTACTTTCCATTTGGAGAGCCTCTGGATCGACGGCGTCGAACGATTCGTCCACGCTCCGGCAGCTCAGCTTATCGCTCAGACCTCGGATGCGCTTGGCCCTGGGTTCAAACTTTCAGGCCGTAGTGTCGCTCTCCATCCCGCCCCAGTCCTCCCCACGCCGCCTTGGTTAAAGGTTGTCCCACGGGTGCCTCCGGCTTGTCACGAAAGTGTCATTTCCAGGGAATCCCGTGACATTCTTCATTCCGGAGCGCGACAATAGTAGCCGGAGGCAGGACCGGCTTTCTGGGCGGGTTCGAAAAAAGTCCACTATGATTCTGGTCATTGAAGACGATCCTGGAATTCACAAAGTCTTGCAGCGCCTGTTCTCGGCCGAGGATCTGCAAGTGCGGACCGCCTCTGACGGCCCGCAGGCGCGGGCGGCATTAAAGGGCCCGATTCCCAAGGCCATTATTCTCGACCTGATGCTTCCTGGAGCCTCAGGCCGCGACCTTTGCAAAGAGCTCAAGCAGGCGTTTCCATCCGCGCCGGTTATCGTGCTCAGCGCCGTCTCCGACGTGACGGACAAGGTTCTGCTCCTCGAGCTTGGTGCCGACGATTACGTCACGAAGCCCTTCAGCCCACGGGAGCTGCTTGCGCGGGTTCAGGCTGCGATCCGCCGCTCCAACAAACCCAAGCCCGAAAAGGTCTACTCCTTCGGTAATGTCACCGTCGATTTCCTGAAGATGGAGGCATCGCGCTCGGGACAGGCAGTCACTCTCACCGCGCATGAGTTCCGGCTACTCAAATTCATGCTCGAGAATGCCGAACGGGTCCTGTCGCGGGAAGAGCTTCTGAATCATGTCTGGGGCTACAATTGCTATCCATCCACGCGAACGGTGGATAATCAGATTCTGAAGCTCCGCCAGAAGCTGGAGACCGATCCGGCGAATCCCGTCCATATCCGCACCTTGCACGGAATGGGGTATAAGTTCGTCAGCGAGGTTTCGTAACTTTCAGCGGATCTGAAATTACCATGCGCATGAGGACCGTCCTTCTCGTAGCCCTGTTGTCCCTTGCGTGCGGGCTCACGGTGATGAGTCTGGTTGTGATTCACGGCGTGCTGCAAAGGCAGATTCGCAGCAACCTCAAAGACGGTCTTTCCGGATCGGCTCAAACCTTCGAAAACCTTCAGAGCCAGCGCCAGCAATCTCTCGATCGCGAGGCAGCTCTGCTTGCGGATCTCCCCATCCTCAAGGCGCTGATGACCACGCACGACGTCAAGACGATTCAGGATAGCAGCGCAGATTTCTGGCCCATCAGCGGCAGCGATCTCTTCGCCCTTATCGATACATCCGGCAGAGTAGACGCGGTCTACTCGAAGGCCGATCTTCCTGACCGACGCGATTTGGAGCTTCAACTCGGCCGACTCCTCGAAGCTCCTCCCGTCGAGCGTTACCTGCTCACGAATCACCGTCTTTATCAGGTTTCCTTCCATTCGCTGATCTTTGGTCCTGATGCAACCGGCACTCCTCTCGGCTACGTTGTGGTTGGATCTGCGATTGACGATCAGGTCGGCCGCGAGGTACGCGATGCTGCCGATGCCGACGTTGTATTCCTGGGAGCCGGTCAGATTGTTTTCAGCACACTCAATCCCAAGCTGACTGCCGGATTTCAGGAGCCTCCGGCCGATCTCAACTCCCCGTCGAGCCCCATCGACCTCCAGCTCGGAAAGGAACACTACCTAGCCAGTGCGCTCAGTCTCCCTGCGGTTTCGGAGCTTCCTGTGCGCCTCTTGGTGCTTAAATCCTACGATCAGGCCAGCACGTTTGCGCTACAGCTCAATCGCCTGCTCATCGCAATTGGAGCCTTGGTGCTTTTGCTGGGAACCGTTCTCGCTCTTTACATCGCCGGGACGATCACGCGCCCGCTCGAAACGCTTCTCGCCGGAGCGCGAGCCGTCGGTTCGGGCAACTTTGATTACGAACTGAAGCCGAGCGGGAGCCGCGAGTTGCGCGAGTTGGGCGCGGCCTTCTACCAGATGCGCGACCAGGTCCGCGTCTCGCAGCGGCAGCAGGTCGAATCGGCACGTTTGGCCATCATCGGCCGCATGGCCAGCTCCATCTCGCACGACCTTCGCCATTACCTTTCCGCGATCTACGCCAACGCCGAATTCCTCAGCCAAACAGGCGATTCAAGCTCCGAACGTGACGAACTGATGGCCGAAGTGAAGCTTGCCGTACAGGGCATGACCGACATCCTTGAGTCGCTGCTCATCTTCAGCCGCACGGGAGCCTCGCTGCACCCCAGCTACGAATCGCTTAATGTGCTCATCGAGCGCGCCGTGGCTCTGCTTCGCATGCATCCGGACGCTCAGCAGGTGAGCATCGAGGTCGAAGCGGGGCCGCATGTCGCGGCGTGGCTCGATGCCCGCATGATCGAGCGCGCCATCTACAACCTGCTCATCAATGCTGTACAGGCCGCGCGAACTGGCGGCCAACACCCGCATGTGCGCATCTGCCTCACTGAGTACCCGTCGAAGATTGAGCTGCGCATCATCGACAACGGTCCGGGAGTTCCTGCTGCCATTCGCGACACGCTTTTCGAGCCTTTTGTGAGTAAAGGCAAAGGCCGCGGCATCGGGCTTGGGCTTTCGATCGCCACTCGCATCCTGCAGGAGCACGGCGGCTCCGTGCGGCTTGAGAAAACCGAGCCCGGCAGTACGACATTTGTGCTTTCCCTCGACCGCCAAATCCTCGAATCGCTACGCCCCACCGTGCAGGAAGAGCCTGCCATCCTGCCGTGACAAAAGGCTGACACGAACTTCACGCTGCGGCGACAACAGGAAATCCGGCTCCGCTTAGAGTGAGATCAGATTCTGTGGTTCTCCGGCGACAGGCGGGGTATGCGGGTTGCGATCGTTCATCACTGGTACGTCACCACGGGCGGAGGCGAGCGTGTCGCGGAGGCCCTTGCATCCCTCTACCCACAGGCCGATCTCTTCGCCCTGGTCGCCGATCCCGCCCGCGTACCCCAGTCGCTCGCCGATCGCCGCCTGACCACGTCGTTCCTGAACCGGCTGCCGTTCGCGCGTCGTGCCTACCGCTATCTGCTTCCTCTGTATCCCCTCGCTGTCGAGCAACTGGACCTGACCGGCTACGACCTTGTGCTCACCTCCGACAGTGGCCCGATGAAGGGCGTCATTGTCTCTCCTTCCGCGGTTCACGTCTGCTATTGCCACTCGCCGATGCGCTATTTATGGGACCATTACCATCCCTATCGCAGCCAGATGCGCGGAATTGCACGCTTCGCATTCAGCATGGCCGCACACTACGTGCGTAACTGGGATCAGGCTGCCGCGCAGCGCGTCACGCATTTCGCGGCCAACTCCCGCTACGTCGCCGCAAGGATTCGCCAGTACTACGGGCGCGAAAGCACGGTGGTTTATCCGCCGGTCGATACGGCTTCCGGCCGCCTGCATGACAATCCATCCGAGGCCTATCTCACAGTCAGCCGGCTGACCTCTTACAAGCGCGTCGATCTGCTCATCGAGGCCTGCAATCGCCTTGACCGGCGCTTACGCATCGTCGGCACAGGCCCCGAGGAGGCTCGCCTGCGCTCGATGGCCGGCAACACGATTGAGTTTCTAGGCGAGGTCGGCCACGAGACTCTATGGAACGAATACGCCCGTTGCAGCGCTTTTCTCTATGCTGCTGAAGAGGACTTCGGAATGGCGCTGGTTGAAGCCCAGGCATGTGGCAGGCCCGTGATCGCGTTCGGCCGCGGCGGCGCGCTCGAAAGCGTTGTCAGCCTCGATAACGCCAGCCACCGCACCGGCTGCACCGGCATTTTCTTCTACGAACAGACAGCGGCGTCGGCGGAGGCCGCGATCCGGCGATTCGAAATGAATCAGCATCGGTTCCAACCCGCCGTTATCCGCGAGCAAGCCTCCCGCTTCGGCGTCCAGGCGTTTCGCCGCAGCTTTCAGGCCCTCGTCGATGAAGCCCTTCAGGTTCCTCCCTCCGCGTCCAGGCTCGAAATGGTTCTATGAAAGGCCAGATCGCGCCGGAGGTTGTGTTCGATGCGCGCTGGCTGCGCACAGGCATCGGGCGCTACATACTTACGCTTCTCAGCGAGCTGCGAAATCATCTCGGCGGGCTGACCCTCAGTTGTATCGCGCAGCCGGAGGACGCTGAGCGGCTCTCGTCTTTTTGCGACCGGGTCATACCATTTGAATCGGACATCTACTCGCTCTCCGAGCAACTCGCCCTGCCGCGCATTGCGCGCAACGCCGCCGTGCTTTGTGCTCCCCATTACAATCTTCCCGTCCTGCGTGCAGCTCCCAGCATTGTGACCATCCACGACATTACGCATCTCGTCTACCCTGCATACAGAAAAACCCTGCGTGCCCAGTTGTATGCATTTCCCATGCTCAAGATCGCCTGTGCACGCGCCGCGCGCATCGTTGTGCCCTCCGATTACACAAAGCGTAGGCTGGTCGAGCGTCTGCACGCCGATCCCGAAAAGATCGTTGTGATTCCGGCCGCGCTCGATCCCGCCTTTCATCCGATCGACAAACCCTATGCCATTGAGATGGTGGAGAATACCTACGGAATTGCCGGACCTTTTCTTCTCTCGGTCACTTCCACCGCGCCGCACAAGAACCTGATTACTCTTATCGAGGCGCACCGGAGCCTTCGCGGAAAGCGTAAGGAAGTTCCTCCGCTCGTCCTGGTTCTTCCCAATTCAGCAATGCGCATCGCACCGGGCAGCAGGCTCGTCTCTCTCATGGAAGATACGCAAATCCACTGCCTGCACGATGTCACCGACCGCGAGCTTTCTGCCCTCTACTCCGCGGCCACGATGACGATCCTGCCGTCTTTTGAAGAAGGGTTTGGCTATCCGGTCGCCGAGTCGATGGCGTGCGGAACTCCGGTTGTCTGCTCTTCGCTGGCATCGCTCCCCGAAGTTGCAGCCGGCTGTGCCAAGTTCTTCTCGCCCGACTCCCGGCAGGAGCTCGAAGACGCCATCTGTTGCCTGCTCGACTCTGAACATTTACGGCGCGACCTTGCAGAGAGAGGCCGTGAGCGGGTCGCCGCGTTCTCACCCGGACTCGCGGCTCAAAGATACGCGAGATTGGTGCGATCGGTTATTCAGGAGTGCTGACCGTCGTCGACGCAGCGGCCGCTTCGTCCGTTCCTGCTGCGAGATCGGAGAAGGCCAAATACCCCTCGATGCGCCCCCTGAAGCTGTTCCAGTGAAACCTTGTTTCGCTCCAGCGCAACAACAAAGCCGCACGCACGGTTCCCGCCAGAGCCCGGGTCACATGGATCAACCATTGAGCCGCTGAATAGTTGTGTTTGCGCAGGAGGCAGCCAAAGCCTCTTCCGTAGCTGAGGGCGCGATTCGGCGGCGCGTTCGACGCATTCTTCGCCGGGTGTCCTGCCCAGATGCTCTTCTCGAACCAGCCCCTGGCGCCCTGGGCCAGTACCCTTAGCGCAAGGTCTACGTCTTCCGCGGAGCCAAACCGCGTACCACTCCCCAACCCCAATCTCGGATCGAATCCCTCTGCCGCAATCAAGGTTCTGCGCCGCACAAACAAACAAAACGACGTGCAGGAGAGTAACGCGCTGCGCCGGTCCAGTTCGCATGAATGCCGCGGCCATCGCGAGGAGACCTCATTCCCTTTCTCGTCCTTAGCGCAGATCGAAAGCAGTGAATAATCCGCATGTTCGCGAAACCAGCCGTCAACCCGCTGCAGCAAGTCCTCCGGATACCAGCAGTCGTCGTCTGGAAACACCACAATCTCGCCGCTCGCCGCTTCAATCCCCACATTGCGCGCCCGCGACAAACCCGGGGCGGAGTGCAAATGTACAAGCCGCATCCTGCTTGTCCAGCGCGCTAAGACCGGGGCCAGCCTGTCGTCCGCATTTTGATCCACAATGATCGCTTCAAAGCTCTGGAACCGCTGTGCTGAGAACGACTCCAGGGCACGTTCCAGCGTGTCAATTCTTCCCACGGTTCCCACCACCAGGCTGAACCGAATCGGGCTTTGGACGCCGCTCATGGCACAGCCTCAAAATCCACTGGAGCTTCGTTAAACCCGGCTCGCGCCTTATCCGTCAAGACGCAAAATGCAGCTACCGCCAAGAACACCGACTCCGATTTCCAGTTCGCCTGAAAGCTGTCGGCAATCAGCAATGCTGCGAGCAGACCCAGCCCGGCGAACCTGTGCGTCTTCCACGCCCGTACGCCCAGCATCGCCAGCAATGCCAGCCACACTGCCAGGCCTGCGATGCCCCATTCCACCAGAATCTCGGGCGCCGTGTACTGCATCGTTACGGTATCCGGAAACAAGCCCGTTTGCGCCACGTATTCGCCGTATCGTCCGGGCCCGATGCCGAACACGGTTGCAGCCGGTTCGCGTCCGAGCAGCGAGATTCCATAGCGGGCATGAAAGTTACGTTCGCCCACGCTGTTGCCGTAGATGACATTTGCCGCTCCGATTTCCGGCCCTACGATCAATTTCGTTCGCAGCGACAGGACTGCGGCCATAGCGAACAGGCAGAAAGCCATCGCCAATACCGTCGGCCGCAGCCACCTGCTCCGCATCTTGAGCGAGAGAACCGAGACCGCGAGACACACAACAACCGCAATCATCACTTGATCGGCAAGCGATGCGATTGCGCCCACCAGCGCAGCCGCGAGTCCAACGATGGTCACTTTGTTTTTGGCGCCCGACCGCAAGGCAATCAAGAAAAGTACGAGCAGCCCAAGCATGAACAGCCCGAAGGGAGGCGCCTCGATAAACAGTCCTCCCATGCGAGGAAGGGGAACATTTCCCACCCAGAATGCCTGGCGGACCCAGTATTGCTGCGCGTAAGCAACCAGCGCGATCGGCGCCGGCAGCAGGCGCATCGCCGCGCTGTACACGTAGAGTCCAGACAGTAAGCCCAGCAATGCACCCGCGGCTGCGTAACGGAAAACCATCTCCCGGCGCTGTTCGAGGAACCAGCATGAGGTCGCGAACCATACAAGCATCAGGACAAATCGCAGCGGCTCGCGCAGCGCGTTATAAAGCCTATCTATAGGCAGCAACGCGAAGCCTGACAAGGCGCTCAATCCGCAGACCAGCACGAGCGCCGCTAACGGCCCCGCGATCTGCCGCCAGAGCATCGTATTATTGCGGTTGAGATATGGAAGCAGCGCAACCAGCGCCAGTATGGAAAAGATCAGCGGCGGATCGATCCACACCATGCCGGCCCCGCCAAAAAACACCTTCGTAGCCGGCCCCGCGCCCAGCGTGAGCAGAGCGAGCGCGTAGAAGAACGATGCGACTTTCATGCTGACGCATCTCTCCTCCGGATCAGCCCCAACAGCCAACGCGGCCACACGCGAGCAAATTCTCCGCGCAGCGCCATCAAATGCGGTCCATTTGCCGGCTCCTCAATGACCCTTCGCCAGTGCGCCCGTGCCAGCACGAAGCCGGTTAGCAAGAAAGCCGTGCCAACAAATGCGAGCAGAACCAGCAGCGTGCGTGGCGGCCAGGACTTCTTGTCGGGAGGAATCGCCTGATCCACCACCTGAATCAACGCCGGGTCCTTTGCTTCTTCTATGCGGGCCTGCTCATACTGCCTGGATAGCAGTTCGAAGAGCGCCTCGTGATACCGCAAGTCTCGTGCGCGGCGCAGGTAATCGAGTCCTGCCTGCGGCAGCTTGCCCGCCGGCACAAACGTCTCGTCGTCCGCATCCCCGGCATCGCCCTGCGCCTGTTGCAACTGCGCTTTCAAGCCCGCTATCACGCTCTCCAGGCGCTGCACGTCCGGGTTTTGCTCCGTCGCGGTGGTGCGCAGCATCTCGACTTCAATCTCTCGCGCCTGTATCTGTGCGCGAATCTGCGCGATCGAGCGCAGAGTAAGCTCCTCCTGGCCCGCCAGCTGAATCACGCCCGTCTTCTGCTGGATCTCGCGGAATGCCTCTTCCGCATCGGCCAGCGGCTTTCGTTCCGCTTCCACCTGCTGCTCAAAAAACAGCCGCCGCTGCGAGCCTGTGGTCAGAGCGAGATGTTGATTTACGCGCCACAAAGCGTCCACGTAAGCATTGGCGATTGCCGCTGCGCGCCGGGCATCCTGGTCCTCCACCGATATCCGAATCATGAATCCCCGCGCCGCTTCGAACTTTGTGTGGTGCTTCAGCGCAATCCGGGTGGCATAAAGCGAGTGTTGATGGTAGACCTTTTCGAGATCGAACTGCGCAATCAGATCGTCGGCTACCGTGCGGCTTGCAAGGACTCCCTGGTAGGTGTCAGTCCCGCTAAGGGACTGGCCATCTGCGACTGACGACAACGCCGCGATCGATCCCCCTCCTCCAAGGGCGCTCATCAGCGCGGAAGCCGATCCCATCGCCGGCGGCGGCACCAGAATCATGGTTGTCGCCGTGTAACTCACGGGAATCACGCAGACCAGAATCGCGATCAGAACCGCCGCGGCGAGTGTTCCGCCAACAATCAGCTTCCACTCGCCTGCGAGGAGCGCCAATAGCCGCAGCACTGGCGACTCGTGCGAGCTTTCGCGAAGTTCCTCGGCGTAGGACTGCATGGCATTCCTTCAACGAACCACGTTAATGGCCGCGGCGCCAAACGCGAACTGCGAGAATACCGTCGACCAGTCGATCAGCCCGCGGAGCGCCGTGCCCTTATTAAAGTGGGCGGGAACCACCAACGCATCTCCCGGGTCGAGCTTGAGCCGCTTTAAGCCATCGAGCTTCCGCGACGCTGCTGAATGCTGACTCACCACTGAGCCATCTGCGCGGATAACAAATGCGTGACCCCAATCCCCATTCCTTGACACCCCGCCTGCGAGCTGCAAGTAGTGATTTAGGTTACTTCCGGGTTCAAAGACGAAGGAGTTCTGATCGTAGACCGACCCGACCACCGAAACGTTGACCGGTCGCGCGGGAACGCGGAACTCGTCTCCGTCTTCGAGCGGCAGCGGCGGTATGCTGTCGATGCCAGTCGCCGCTTCGGGAATATTCAGAACGATTCGCCCTGTTGCTTTCAGCTCCCGCAGCTTGGTCACAAACTCGTGCTGAGTTTGCAGGCTCGCCGCCGCTAAAGCCGCCTCCTGCGCGTTCACGACCGTACCCGCCATATTTCCTCCGGCAAGGTCGATCTCCTGTTCCAGCTCAGTCGTATACTCGTCCAGCCGCTCCTGCTGCTGCCGTTGCGTCGAGAGCCGCGTAAACGACGAACCGTACAGATACGCGTCGTCGGTCAATCCGCCCGCGCGCTTCACCAGATCGCGCAGCGTTTCACCCGGCGTCGCGCTGTACACACCCGACGCTGCAAACTCCCCTTCCAGGCGCACCAACTTTGTCCGCTGCTTTTGCGGCACATCGATGTCCGCCTGCGAGAAAACCGTGACCACATCTCCCGGCTGCAGCACATAGTTCTCGTGATCGTCTCCGTCGAGCACCACACGGCCAAGATGGAATGGCACCAGGACCGTGGTCAGGTCCGCTGGATTCGTTCGCTCGATGACTGCGTAGTCCCAGTCAATCTCCGGCGCAACGAGATCCACCGCGTTCCTGCGGGGAAACCTCTTCTCCGCCCCTTCCTCGCTCTCTCCAATCGCCCCGTTATTCGGTGCAGGACCAGCCAGCCTTGCACCCGCGGCGTTAGGGCCGGTCACTCCCTGCCGCGTCGCAAGTGCGTCCTCGGCGATCAGTTCATTGCTGCTGCTCGTGTCAGTCCCCTCGGGAGCCGGGCCCTGAGCGTTTTGATTTCCGTTCTGCATCGAGTCTGCTGCACGGGTTCCGTTCGCGCTACGTGTACCTGCCGCTTCCACTGCCTGCGCGCGCCGGGCCCATGTACGATCCGACTCGTTGAGCGCGAGATTGTTTCTGCTGTTCCAGGCCTGGCGCGTCACAAGGTTCTCGCGATTCGGAATCAGGTCGCGAATGCGCATGCCGGGCCGCCAGGCATAGCGTCCTGGGTTGGCCACGTTTCCGCGCAGAATCACCTCGTTGTCGAACTTCGGCACAACTTCGAACACATCCAGCACGTCGCCGTCATGGATCGGCGTTTTCATTCCCTGCGCGTCGAGTTCGAGATCGGTCACATGCCGCTCTCCACGCGTGCCAAATTGCTCCAGATCCGCACGCTCCAGCGCGGCGATCGATGTCAATCCTCCGGCCAGCCCAATCGCCGTCTCCACCGTGTCTCCAGGATGGATCTCGTAGATCGCCGGTTGGTTCACGCTGCCGGCAAGCGCCACACGCGGCCCAGCCGGTGGAATGTAGATCGTGTCCCCACCAAGCAGCGGTGCATCCTGTGACTGGTCGCCCTCGGTCAGGATTCGGTAAAGATCCAGAGTCGCCAGCGTCTTACCGTTCCTTCGCAATTCGATGGCGCGCATGGAGCCGCCCGGCGCAGGTCCGCCGCACTCGAATACAACGTTGACCAGCGTGCTCAATGAACTCACGGTATATGCACCGGGCCGTCGCGCGCGGCCCACAACCAGTACGTCGATCGATCGCATTTGCCCCATCGACACAGTCAACTGGAAGTTTCTGTATTGCTCCCCGATGCGCTTGTTCAGAAAGCCATCGAGGTCCGCGAATCGCAAACCCGCAATGCGTAACGTTCCGATCCCAGGAAGAAAAAGATTGCCGTTGCGATCAATTGGAGAGTGCACATTCAGCGTGAGGCCTCCCCATGTTCGCACCTGCAACTCATCGCCCGGACCAAGCACATAGTCAGGCGGTACGGGCCCGCGGTCGAGCGGCGCAAAGGTCGTCGGCACATCAACAAAAAGTGCGCTGCCGAAGATCGGAAGCATCTTCCCTGTTGCTGCTGCGACAAAGTTCTGGAACTCGGTTGGCGGGTCCGGGTTGCGATGGACCTGCGCCCTCTGCGGTACCGCGGCTCGCCACATCCACGGGTCGTTGATGGGTTGCGGCGGAATTGCTCGTCCGGCATATCCTTGCCCCTCTATCAAATCGGGCATCGCAGTCGCACTGCTCGGCGAGCCCAGTCCGCTGTAAGAACCCTGCAAGTTCGTCTGATTCGAACTGGTTGCGCAAAGCTCGGGTTCGGCTATGCACGCGTAGTCCTGGGGTAGTCCCTGACTACTTTGTCCCCCGGCAGAGCTTAACTGTGCGTGAAGGGCCGATGTGCCGGATATTGCGAACACGAGTGTCATCGCTGCAATCGCGCATTTCGCCCCAGCCTGCACTGCGTTGTTCTTCCTTGCAACGCTCGTGGGACAGCTTGCTTGCGGATTGGCGTTTCCTCGCATCTGGCCTGTTTATAAATCACATCGAGCCCTAAATATTCTGTCGTGGCCATCGATGACAAAGGAATGACATTCCACATGAAACAACCAGACAGCGTGTTCCTAAGATCGGCTTATTGCACAGCCGCGGTGCGGCAACTGCGAGGTGCCTCGATGAGTTCGAGAAAAAACAACCTGCATCGCAAGGCGATGGTTTCATGAAAGTCAAAGCCCTCCTCACTTTTTGTTTGCTGGTATTCGTGTTGCGGGCTCACGGGCAAGCCGCCGCGAGCGCTACCGGGCGAACCGGCGATACCGCGCCTGCGCAAGCAGCGGACGATACCAATGCGCAAGCAACCGGCAGCGAGAGCACTCATGCCGGGATTGTGCCGGTCTTATCTGGCGGGCTGGGCTACGTCTACCACGTCCAAGGCGGTGTTCCCACGCTCTCACCGCAAATCAACCCGGTTTTGCTTGCAGCGTTCGGCAGGCATGTGCTGTTCGAGAGCCGCACAGACTTCACCGGCTACTTCTACCGCCGCAATGGCACGAGCGGCGACTATACCGGCCAAGTCTACAAAACCTTCGATTATGTGCAGGTGGATTGGCTGGCCAACACTCACGTGATGCCGGTGTTCGGCAAATACCTAATGCCTTTCGGCATCTTCCCCGAGCGGCTCACCGCGCTCTGGATCGAGAATATTCAGGATTATCCGCTCATTTTCGGCATCGGTACTCTTTCGGGGGGGAGCGGCGATGGCGCGCAACTCCGCGGCGTCGCCATCGAGAAACCCGCGTTCAACGTGCAGTACACTGCCTATTACTCCGTACACTACAAGCAGGATTATCTGGGGGCTGGACGTGTCGCGGGCGGCGACACCAGCATCTACTTTAAGAATCAACGCGCCGAATTCGGCTCCTCCTATCAGCGCTACCTCGACAATGGTCGACATTTTAATAGCGAGGCGACTTATCTGACCTGGCAGCCATTCCAGAGCACCAATCTCGATCTCAAGGCTCAATACTCGCACAACTATTACGGGCACGGTTATTGGATCGAGGGCTACGACATGCTTGCCTGGGCTCCGGTGGCAACAAAGTTCTTTAGCCACATGCAGGTGGTCGGACGGGGCGAGGAAGAGTTTCCGCTTCATGGTGGCGGCAACGGCGCCTCGACGCTCGAAATAAAGCGTCTCGAAACCGCGATCAATTACAACATCCGCGACGATTGGCGCCTGATTTCCAGCTACGGACGTCAATCCAACAACGGTCAGAAGTTCAACCTCTGGAACCTGGGCTTTACGTACCGTTTCGTTTGGCCTCTCGGCCGGGAGAAGAAGTGAAATGCAAAATCTCGTGAACAAACCGGCGGTTGCTTTATGCGCGGCGTTCTTTGGAATCTCACTCTTGGCCGCTGCGGCCCTTCCGGCTCTGGTCGCGGAGCAGCCCGATCAGAAGCAACCTTTGACCGCGGAGCAACGTGGCGAGCGCGCATTCAACAACAACTGCGCCCGTTGCCATCGTCCTCCAATGACCATTCCCCCTCAAGCCACCGGCACCATCATCATGCACATGCGCGTTCGCGCGCGTCTCTCGCAACAGGAGGAGAAGGATCTCCTGCACTATCTGGCCCCATAGCTGATTGAGAGTCGCTATCGACCCTTCCATTACAATCAAATTTTCCCGAGGTCATTTATTTCCATGAAGTCTGCTCTTCTCGCACTTGCTCTCGTAGCAGCCCTTTTGGCTCCTCATGCGGTCTCCGCCCAATCTGCGCCGCGGCGCATCGAAATCCACGCCAAGCGCTTCGCCTTTCAACCCGCGGAGATCACGGTCAAGAAAGGCGAAACCGTAACCCTCGCGTTAACCTCAGAAGACGTGACTCACAGCCTGGTTATCGAAGGCTTGCACGTGAACGCCACCATCACCAAAGGCCACACAACAGAAGTCACGATCACTCCGAATACGGTTGGAGATTTCAACGGGAGATGCGGCCGATTCTGCGGTTCAGGGCACGGACATATGACCTTCGTCGTGCACGTGGTCAACTGATGACAGCGCAAGCGTCACATCTGTTCGCTCTCCTGGCGTGCGTCATGGCGGCCGCGCTTGCCGGCTGCCGCGCCAAGCCTCCGGGTAAGGCTGAGACGGCCACAGTGAACTGGATGAAGCACCACATCACTGTGGGCGGCAGGAAAGTCAAGAACCCTCTTCCCGCTACAGCCGCGAACATCGATGCCGGCAAGCACGTCTTCGGCTACTACTGCGTAGAGTGCCACGGGCGCGACGGCCAGAACACGGGCGTGCCCTTTGCCGCAAGCATGGCGCCTCCTATACCTTCTCTTGCTTCGCCCCAGGTGCAGAGCTATACCGACGGCCAGCTCAAGTGGATCATCGACAACGGCATCTTTCCTTCCGGCATGCCCGCCTCCAAAGGCACATTGAGCGACGAGGAGATATGGCAGACCATCCTCTTCATTCGCCATCTGCCCCCTGCAGGAAGCCTCGGCGAACCCCGCGCCTACAGCGGCGACGAATACGAGTCTCCTGCCACGCCCGATCAATAGCGGCCATGGAGCCTGCCCCCAGCAAGCTGCTGTCGAAGAACGATCGGAAACGGAATTAGATGAGACACATTGCGGCGCGAAGGCTCACGTGGCTCGGCCCAAACACACCCCGAACCACCCCTGGGGGTCGGTCCAGGTCTGCTCGGCATGGAATCCGGCTTCGGTCAGGAGCGATTCGGCTTGGCCCGGCCGGTACTTGTAGCTGTTTTCGGTGTGGATGCTTTCGCCCGCGGCGAAATGCGCGGTGAGATCCAGCGCGGCGATGCGCACGTTTTGCTCTGCACGACTCGCGAGGTGCATTTCGATCCGCGATTCGACGGCATTCCACACGGCCCGGTGCGCAAAGGACTCGGTGTCGAAGCCGGCATCGAACTCACGATTCAGCCGCGCCAGCAGATTGCGGTTGAAAGCGGCCGTCACGCCCGCCGCATCGTCGTAGGCGGCGAGCAGCGTGGCTTTGTCTTTGACCAGGTCCACACCCAGTAAGAAGCTGTCGTCCGCCCTGAGGCCGGCGCGGACCCGGCGCAGCAGTTGCCGCGCCTCATGCGGCTCAAAGTTGCCGATGCTCGAACCGATGAAGAGCACCATGCGGCGCTCGCGTGCGTCAACCGGTCCCAGATGCATGCGGCCGTCGTTGCCGCGGGTAAAGTCCGCGACCCGCGGGACTACCGTCACGCCCGGAATCTCGCGCTCGATCCGCTGGCGTGCCGCTTCGAGGGCGCTCGCCGAGACATCCACCGGCTCGTAGAGCAGGGGCCCCTGGAGTTCGGTCGCGGCTTTGAGCAGCAGGCGCGTTTTGTCGGCTGAGCCGGCGCCAAGCTCGACGACGCGGAGGCAGGAATCTCCTGCGGCTTGAGCGACGATCTTCGCTGCGTGCTCGGCCAAAATGCTGCGCTCGGTTCGGGTGAGGTAGTACTCGGGCAGCTCGGTGATCGCCTCGAAGAGGCGCGAGCCGGCCGCGTCGTAAAACAGCCAGGCGGGCAGGCGCTTGGGGCGCGCGGTAAGGCCTGCGTGCACGGCTGCGGCGACGCGGCGGTCAATCTTTACAGCAGGTTGAAGGGCAGGGGAAGCTGCGGCACTCATGTTCTCGATTGGATGCAGGGGCTCGGATTGCGATGTGAATAGTTTGTTGAATGCCCTCCGATAGTTCCTCTTTGGGCTTAATCGGCGATGGAGCGGTTACTTCGCCAGGCGGATACCGGAGAACTGCCAGCGCGTCTCCGGCGAAAAGAAGTTGCGGTAGGTGGCGCGGATGTGCCGCGCGGGCGTCACGCAGGATCCGCCACGCAATACCATCTGCCCGCTCATAAACTTGCCGTTGTACTCGCCCAACGTGCCGTTCAAGGGCTTGAATCCCGGATAGCCCAGGTAGGCGCTCGAAGTCCACACCCAACAGTCCCCGAACCACTGCGCGGGGCGGGCCTTTCGGAGTAGCCCCGTGGAAACTGGCATCAACTCGGCGGAGTCCAGGAGATTGCCCTCAACCGGCTGGCCCTCGGCCGCGGCCTCCCACTCGAACTCGGTGGGCAGCCGGTACCCGGCCCAACGTGCGTAGGCGTCGGCCTCAAAGTAGCTGACCTGGCTCACGGGTGTCGCCGCCAGATCGTCGAGAGGCAGTTCGCCGCGTAGGGTGAAGACGTTCGCTTGGCCCCAATAGAGAGGCGCGCGCCAGCCGTTTTGCTTCACCGCGTCCCAGCCAGCCGAAAGCCACAGTTCGGGCCGGCTGTAGCCGCCATCGGCGATGAACGCCGCGTACTCGCCACAGGTGACCAGTCGGTTGGCGAGGGCAAACGGCTCCAGCCACACGCGATGGCGCGGCAGCTCATTGTCGTAGCAGAAGCCATCGCCTTTGTGGCCCGCTTCGCGCAGGCCGCCTTCGAAAGCTCTGAAGCTAAGCGGCGCGGCTTCGGTTCGCTCCCTAGCTCCCTCGCTCCCTAGCTCCCCGTTTTCTTGTTCCCTTGCTCCCTCGTTCCCTTGTTCCCTGCTTTTTAGCTCCCTGTATTTGGGCTTGAGCGGATTGGTGAAGAAGGCATGCAGGATGTCGGTGAGCAGCAGCTCCTGGTGCTGCTCCTCGTGGTTCAGGCCCAATTCGATGCGGCGCAGGGCTTCCCCTTCCGGACCGCTTTCGAGGAGCCGCTCCATCGCGCGATCCACGTGCTCGCGGTAGTGCAGGATCTCGTCCAGCGCCGGCCGCGAGAACGACGATCGCAGGCGCTTCTCGGGAAACGCGGAGAACGTCTGATAATAGCTGTTAAACAGCCACGCGAAATCCTCGTTGAAGGCGCGGTAGCCGGCAAGGAACTGCTTGAGCACAAAGGACTCGAAGAACCAGGTGGTGTGGGCAATGTGCCACTTAGCGGGCGAGGCCTCCGGGCAGGACTGCACCATCATGTCCTCTGGAGTGAGAGGCTTGCATAGATCGAGCGTTTGCCGGCGCACGGCGCGAAAGACATCGGAGAGGACTGAATTGCGGGGCAATGAAATGAGTGGGGAAGCGGTTGCGGTCACGGATGGATCTCCTGCTGCTTTGGATGACGCGCCCGGGCGATTCGGTTTGGCTAAAAATGACCTCCTGCGCTTGGCGTCGGTCAATGTGCCGGAGCGGGAGATTTGCCGGTGATCTGGAGGAATTGGCTGAGCACCCCGTCGAGGGCTGTGTCGAAGTGCTTGTCGCAAGTCGTTTTTAGCGCGCAGATTTCGATGGAACTCGTAGTGGTCCAGAGGACGTAGTGTGATTTGGTGTCGTAGACCACCAGGCGAAACTCGGCGGAAGGGTAGGGAGCGGGAAAGCCGATGAGGCTAAGCTCGATCACAAGGTCGGCCTTGGCGGGTTCATCGACCAATGCAAAGCTGTGATTGGCTCCGAGTGCGGCGAAAAACTCTGTGTATGCGCGATCAGGATCGCCGGAGTATTGGCTCGGAAATAGCTCGCCGCCATTCGAGACGAAAACTGACTTTGCTGTCGACAGCGCTGGCGGGATCGGTCCGGCCTTGCTGTACGCAGGCATTTGCGCGAATGCGGTTGCCGCAAGACACGCTGCAGCGATCGCGCTAAGAAAAACGGCATGTGTGAGTCGCATAAGTCTCCTTGCTTTCCTACAAAAGCTACCATAAGAAGCCGTCGGTAAAAGCCTCGCCGGCCCTGAAAACGCTTACATTTTCGATTCTATAAATTATTTATTTTCAATCATTTATCCGCTGATGCTTTTGGGTTAACCCGGGTTGCAACAAAAGTTTGCACAGCTTCCGGTGCAATTTGGCCCAAAACGGGACAGACAGGCCGGCCTTCGGACAGGGGGTAACTTGCACAAGCCAAGAACCTTACCAGGGGTACCCTTTTCGAGGGACCGTTTTCCGCAAGTTTCCTCTTGCTTAACTTGACAACTGCCGGGGTTCTCAGAGGCATCCTTAGTAAAATAGGCAGATGGTTATGACGTGGAAAACACGCGACTTAATGCGGCAAACTCCGCTATGGATTTACTTGATAGCGGGCGTCTCAGCCGCAGCCTTGGTAGCTCTGATCGTGCTCGTTTCGACGCGCACGGTGCAAGCGGATGCGCGTCTTCCCAAAGCGGCCATGTTCGCGCCTACAGCGCCGGCAGCCGCCAGCCCAACACCGGCCTCGATCGCCTACGCCGAGCCTTCGGTTCCGAAAGCTGGACCGACGGCCGAGGCGCTGCGATGGAAGGACCGGATCCATGGCATAGCTTCGTGGTACGGCGGCGTCTTTAACGGCCGCAAAACGGCGAGTGGCGAGATCTACGACATGTACGCCATGACCGCCTGCCATCCCAGCCTTCCGTTCGGCTCCATCGTGCGGGTGGTCAACCGGCGGAACCATCGTTCTGTTGTGGTCCGGATCACGGACCGCGGCGATCTGGTGGAGGAGGGACGGATCATCGACCTCTCCTATGGCGCAGCCGAGAAGCTCGGGATGACCTGGTCGGGTCTGGCCAAAGTCGATCTTGAGGTTCTCTCGCTGGGCAAGATCCACGGTTCCCCCACAAGCAAGTAACGATTGGCCCCAATCCAGCAGCGTCGGCAGACCTCGGGGAGTTGTGTCTCTGAGCGGTCAAGCTCTGGCCGTGTCGAGTTTTCTTCCGGGCGCACCTTACAGCAAGGAGCGGTATTAGCCGACTCATTAGAGGCGGGTACCCCAGGTTCCCTCGTCCGCCGTGGCGGAGGGACCTGGGATGCCTCGAAACCCAAACCAAATATCAGCGCGTATCTCCCGGATAACCACCTCTGCCGCATTGCGTCAATCGCGCATTAAGGCCTCGAGCTGATTCAAAACCCGCCGCCGCCCACGCCTATCGCTTCAAGCCCGGCACAAAAGATGGCCACCCCGTCCCTGTCATGATGGAAGTCGAGGTGGATTTCCACCTGTACTAGGCGGTATCTGAAAAATCTATCAGTTGATATCAGTGCACGGCCTTCAGCCGTGCCGAATGCCAGCGGCTAGAAACTAGGGCTAGAAGATGCTTCCCCCGCAAACTGCGCCTCAATCTCTTCGAGCGTCTTGCCCTTTGTCTCCGGCAAAAAGAACGCCGCCGCGATCAAATAAACCACCGTGCAGCCCGCGAACAGGAAGAACATCGACGAGTAGCCGTGCCTGCTCACAAAAGGCAGAAAGACCGCAGCGATCGTCGTCGAAACCATCTGGTTGAGCACCAGTGCGATACTCATGCCGTTCGAACGGATACGCGTAGGCATCAGTTCGCTCAGCGCCAGCCACACCACCACGCCCGGTCCCAGCGCGAAAAACGCAGCGAAGAGATAAAGCCCCAGCGCCACCAGCCAGCCGTGCCGCGCTTCAGGCACCTCGGTCACCAGCGCCTTCTCAATCTTGAGCGGCGCAGTCTCGGCTGCCTTGAAATCCGCAAACGGATTTTTGAAAACTGCTTCGACTCTGTTCGCCGGCACCGAGCTTGCGCGCGTAATCGCAATCGGCGCACCAGCCGCATCGTCGGAGCGCACCGAGTTCGTTGCGCCCGTAAAGCCGCCGTAAGAATAAATAATCGCCAGCGATGCGCGCCGGGTATCGATGCCGAGACCCGGCGCGCCCTCGGCATCCAGCATCTTCTCCGCCTCCGCCGCATCGAAGCGCAACGTCAAATCCTGACCCGGCCCCACAAGCGCCTGCACCGCATCGCGGCAATCCACTCCGCTGTTTTCCGTAGTTCGAAAAAGCAGCCCCACGCCGGCCATGGCCACAATCACACCGCATGTGCCCATCACCAGCAGGAATTTGCGGCCCTTCCGATCCACCAGCGCCATCCCGATCATGGTCGCCAGAAAATTCACCACCGTGAAAACCACGTAGCCCCAGTGCGCCGCCAGGTCGCTCAATCCGCTCTCGATCAAAATCCCCGTGTTGTACTGAATGATCGAATTAATGCCCGTGGCCTGATTGCAGGCCAGAATCACACACGCCAGCAAAAACGGAATCACGTATTTCCGCTGTAGCAGGGAATCGCGAACCCGCTCTCCGGCCGAAGCCGCCACATGCGCCGCGGCCTCCATCTCTGCAACTTCCAGTTCCGCCTGCTCAACACTCCGCGAGCGAAGCAGCACCGCATGAGCCGCCTCTTTCCGTCCCAGCCGGAACAGCCATCGCGGCGACTCCGTCACAAACAAGCTGCCCAGCACAAACAGCAGCCCCGGCGGCAATGAAACCCAGAAGATGCTCCGCCATGCACGATCTTCAAAATGGAAGAGCGCCGCCGCATTGCCGAGCTTCTCGACGGCGGCTACGCGATAGCTGAAAAGCATTCCAACCAGCGCGGCCGCTACAATGCCCAGCGTCAGCAGCCACTGAAAAATCGCCGTGCCTCTTCCGCGATGCGCCGCCGGCAAACATTCGGCAAGATAGAGTGGCGCCACCACTCCGATCAGCCCACCACTCATGCCCTGCAGCAGTCGCCCGAAAAACAGCACCGCAAACCCATGCGACAGCGCAATCGGTGGAATGCTCAGCGCAAACGCGCATCCGCTCAGGATCATCAGCGGTTTGCGGCCCATCCAGTCCGCCAGCACCCCTGCAAACAGCGTGGAAAGCACGCTGCCCAGCAGCACCGCAGCCACAATCACCGAAAGCTCTTGCGCCGTCAGTCCCGAAGTCGCCGCAAGATACGGGTACGCGCCGCCGATGATGCCGACATCGATTCCGTAGAGCAGCCCGCCCAGCCCCGCCACCAGCAGCAGAAATGCGTTATACCGCCGTGTCGCGCCAAAATCACGCGGCGACATGGGCATCGCTGAGTGCGGAGAGCCGGCAACGTTCATCGTCTCCATCCACCCCCATTCACCCATCGCTGCGCTCTTCCACCAGTGCCGCTATCGCCTCGTAACTGAGTTCCGCAACAACTGCGCATTGTCATCCTGAGCGGAGTCCGCCGGGGCGGACGGAGCCGAAGGATCTGCAGTTGCTTTTCTAGAGGCGCCCGACAGGCCACACCAGCGCAAGAGCAGCCCGACGATTCCTAAGTCTACAATGGTCGCAAAGCGATCGAACGTTCGATCGAAAAGAACGAAAGCAGGTGGATTTTGCCGCATCTCAGACCGCGCCTTGTCCTCTCGTGCCTTTTTCTATTCCCTATTCCCTGCTCGCTATTCCCTGCCTTTTCCCCCGCGCAAACCCAGCCTAAGCTCCTCCCCGCCCCGCGCGAAGCGCACTTCGGCCAAGCCATCGATCTACCATCCAGAATTCTCGTCGCCGTCCTCGGCCACAACGCTGAAGACGAATTTGCCGCGCGCGACCTCGAAGACGCCATCAAGCGCATCGCCCCAGACTCCGCCGAATCCCCCGCCGCGCAACCGCCGTACCGCATCACCCTCCTGCGCCGCGACTCCACTGAAGCCAGATCCGCCCTCACGCGCGCCAATCTCGCCTTCGATCCCGCGATGGAATCCGAAGGTTACATCCTCATCGTCGAGCCGCGCGAAGCCGCAATCATCGGCGCCACCGGCAGCGGCGTCTTCTACGGCGTACAAACCTTCAAGCAGTTGCTGCCTTTGCCCGGCGCGCCCCGCACACTCCCCACCGGCACCGTGCGCGACTGGCCTGCCATGAAATATCGCGGCATTCACGACGACCTCTCCCGCGGCCCGTTCCCCACGCTCGATTTCCAAAAGCATCAGATTCGCGTCTTCGCCTCATTCAAAATCAACATCTACTCGCCCTACTTCGAGCACACGCTTCTCTATCCCGATCACCCGCTCGCCGCGCCGCCCGGCTCCGCACTCACGCCCGCCGAAGCCGCGGAGCTCGTCGCCTTCGCCCGCCAGTATCACGTCACCATCGTCCCCGAGCAGGAGGCCTTCGGCCATCTGCATCAGGTGCTCAAGTACGAGCTCTATCAGGACCTCGCCGAAACGCCGCATGGTCACGTCCTCGCCCCCAGACAGGACGGCACGCTCCCGCTCATCAAAGACTGGTTCACCCAGATCGCCCAGGAGTTCCCCTCGCCCTTCATCCACATCGGCGCCGACGAAACCTTCGACCTCGGGCTGGGCCGCACTCACGATGCAGTCCAACAAAAAGGCCTCGGTCCCGTCTACATCGACTTCCTCAAGCAGATTCACGACGAGCTCACTCCACTGAATCGCCGCCTGCTCTTCTGGGGTGACATCGGCGTCACCAATCCCGACGCCCTCGCCGCGCTGCCCAAAGACATGATCGCCGTGCCCTGGGACTATTGGGACACCTCCGGCTTCGACAAGCTCATCGAGCCTTTCGCGAAAAACGGCATTGAAACCTGGGTCGCGCCCGGCGACGCCAATTGGAACGAGGTCTACCCCAACGCAAAAACCGCCCTCTGGAACATTCAGGGGTTCATTCGCGACGGCCAGCGCCTCGGCTCAACCGGCGCGCTCACCACCGTGTGGAACGACGACGGCGAAGGCCTCTTTAATCTCGACTGGTATGGTGTGCTCTTCGGCGCAGTCGCCGCGTGGCAGCCCGGCGAAAGCTCCATCGCCGACTATCAGGATGCCTACGGCCAGGTCTTTCACCTCGACCCCACCGGCAACATCGGCGAAGCAGAAAAAGAGCTGATGGCAGCCCAGGAAGCTCTCGGCGCAGCCAAGCCCGCCATGCGCAGCGATCAGCTCTTCTGGCTCGATCCCTGGAGCGCTGAAGGCCAGCAAATCTCCGCGCGCCTCCTGCCGCAGGCGCACGATCTGCGCCTTCATGCCGAGCGCGCCATCGTGCTCCTCGCGCAGGCCCGCGCCGCCAATCCCCATCTCGCCGAGCCCAACGCCCTCGCCGCCATGGATCTCAGCGCGCGCCGCCTCGATCTCATCGGCCTCAAATTTCAGCTTGCCGCGGAAATCATCTCAGCCTACGCCGACGCCACGGCTCAGCAGCACGACATGGCCCAGCGCACCGCCGTCAACCACACCCTTGATGAAATCTCGAGCGACAACGGCCGCTGCCAGGATCTGCGCGACGCCTACTCCGCCCTTAAAGCCGAGTACAGCCAGGCGTGGCTCGCCGAGAATCGTCCCTACTGGCTCAACAACGTCACCGTCCGCTACGATCTTGAAATCGAGCGCTGGCAGCGCCGCGGCGATCAGTTTCAAGCCGCAACCCGAGCCCTGAACAACGGCCACGACCTACCCGCACCGCAATTGTTGGACCTGCCACCAGCACCCGCCCCCGCGCATTAGAGCAACCGAGCAAAGCGACCACCCCACGAAGATCACCCCAAGCCGATATTTCAGGAGTAATATTGCCCGACCGGAGCCTTCATGCTTCCCCAGGTTTCAAAACCGAGACCTGGGTGCCCGGCACCCAGCAAGCTCCAGACGGTCGCTAAGCGTTGTTGTATGCCAAATGGTGTCTATTTGGTGCACGAAACGCGATAGAATGACATGATGGCGAAGAAGACGCTAGAAAGGGAAAGGCTCAATATTCGCATGTCTCCCACCTTGCACGCGTATCTAGGAGATCTCTCAGACCTCGGGTTGCACGGCGATACACGTTCTGACGTTGCAAGAACCCTCCTGACGCGTGAAGTGGAACGGCTCATCAAAGAGGGCTTCATCAAGCTTCGCTCCCCAGGGTCAGACGGAGGAGCAGGCGCGGGCTAACGGGTTAGAATTTTTCTTCGCCCCAAGGAGGGACCAATGAGCACCGAAATCGACCGGGAGGACGTTCTCCTTCTCATATTCGATGCATATGAGCGGCTATTTCACAGGGCCGCATTTAATGGGGTCACTCGCCTCGAAAAGCTCGTATTTCTGTTGGCGGAGGAGGCGGGGCTAAAAGAGATCGGCCAGATGTTTGCATTTCGTGCCTACAAGTTTGGGCCGTACTCCAAAGGAGTCTACGACGCCGCCGCCTTTCTGCAGTCTGCAAATCTCGTCGACGTCGAGGTGAAGCCCTACTACTCGTATTACGTGGCCGAAGAGGAAAAGGAACTTCAGCGGGACATCGACACCGATGATGAATTTGATGAATTGGGCGAGCCGACACCTTCAGGCCACGAAAAGCTGTTCACTCTAACGAAAAACGGCAAAACTCTGGCTGGCAAACTGCGGTCCATTTGGGAGAAGGAATATCCCAAGGCCCTCGCCGAGATCGATCAGGTAGTGAGTCGCTACGGTTCATTGCCGCTAAATCAGATCATCCGGTACGTTTACCGGCGCTATCCAAAAATGGCAGAAAACAGTGTTCATCCCGAGGCAAGAAGGCTCGCCCAGCAAGCATGAACTGGCATGACATAATTCTGTGGTACGGCCCTGCTTTCGCTTGGATTGTGCTGTGGACTCAATTTGTCACTCTGCGCTTCTATGACAAGAATGAATCCTTGTTCAAGGATGTTGACAACAGCGGGGCCCTAGACCGCGCCCTGAGCAGTATTGACGAACGAAAGCTAGTTCCCGCGCTGGCAAGGCTATGTGACGCAGTCGCGAAGGCGAAAGCTCTCAAGACGCGCGCGGAGTTGAGTCTCCTGGTAACAGAAGATATTCTTGACGAAGTTGATTTCCTTCCCCATTTGGAAGGGGTTGAGGCCGCCCTTCGGGAAAAGAAGACAATGCAAGATCTCCGAGAGAGATTGCAGGAGCAAGCGGCGGCACTCTGGAAGATGGGATTGTTGCACTCGCTAGCGGTTGTGTTCTTACTGGTCAGTCTTCTCATACCCCCATTGATCCTACGCAGAACCACGGCAGGCTTACTATCGCTCGTGACCTCCGTGACGCTTGTCCTCATCGTTATGGGCGTCGTTCGCTATCAGCAAATGCGGGACAAATTGATACGCGGGTTGTCCGTCAATCGAAAGGCCTCGTGATGCCAATTCAACTCCCTGCGGAAACCGAACTCCTATCTCCAGTCTTGGCTCTCTTCGAATTGCCGGGATACCAGACTGTGCTAGAGGCCAAACTGAGCCGTAAGCGGATTGATGTGCTCCTGATACCAAATGAAGAAGGACCGTGGATTTCGATTGAGCTAAAAGTAAAGGATTGGAAAAAGGCACTATGGCAAGCTGCCATCAACACACAGCTGTCGGATCGCTCTTATATCGCTTTGTGGCATACGAGGGTACGATCTGCGCTTGAGCGAGAGAGCTTGTTCAGGTCCTATCGAGTTGGGATAATCTCGGTCTCTGAAGCGGACGCTGAAATCGTCCTGGAGCCGAGTGTTTCAACAATCTCGACGCGCGTCCGACAGCAGCAGCTAGTCCTAGATGAGTTTCAGGGCATGAAGGGAAAGGACGGGCGTCTTGACGCACTATCTTTTTTACCAGCATAACGTGCAGCGTTTCTTCATCACGCACATCGATAAATTTGACGGCATCCTGATTCCCTTCTCGATCGCGGCGTCGTTCCCCGCCGGCACCTATGGATTTCTCCGCGCACTCCTCGGCAAAGACCAAACCAAACGTTTCGCACTAGATCCGCGTAGCGCATTGTTCCAACAAGGATGGAATAGATCGAACATACGGGAGCCACACCGCAAGATGGCTGCCATTCTCGGTGAGCCGTTCACCTCAGCTGGATTGTTACGTGCGCTAACGCCGCAGGACTTACCGGCGGCGAGAATCAGCGAAATCACCAAATCGTGTATACAGTATCAGCTCGACTTCAGGGTCCAGAAAGACCAGCGGAGAAAGCTAGAAAAGTATCGCAAGCTGCTCGGTATCGATACCGTCCCTGAGATCGCCAACCCTCAGCACTTCGTGCCCCCCTACTTTCGCTTTAACGACGTCGGTGATGAGTGGTACGAAATCTGCATGATCTGCGTAGAGCAGGCAACGACCATGGTGCCCGCCAATGAAATTTACCCGATCCTACACTTTGCCAAGTGGCCCACCACGAGCCAATGGAAAACCATAGCAGCCCGTCTGAAGAAAGCGGGAATATCGTCCTTTTTTACGTATCCTAATAACTTCAAGGAACACGAAGCAAAAGAGGAGGACCTTCAAAAGTATGTCGACGCTACCACCTGCGTCGCCGCTGCGGGAATAACGAGTCTTGCACTGCATGGAGGGTATCTATCAATCCTCATGGAGAAGAAAGGGTTGTCGGGATTTGGCAACGGAGTAGGTTACGGCGAATGGAGGGATAGCGGATATCACCGCGGCGGCACCGCTGAAATTCGAATATACATACCGAAGCTCCACCGCTTTCTCGATCCGGCTAACGCTCAAGCGTTGATATCTAGGAATCTCGAATACTTCACTAATGATTCGGATCTGCTCAGTGAATACGCGTTGGCTAACAAGCCCTTGACGTCCGTTTCTCTGCAAGAGGCGCTCGATCATTTTATGTACTCTCGCCAAAGAGAGATTGAAACGGTGCGGGACAACACCCTCTCAGATTTGACCCAGGAACTCCAGGACACAGTTGAGGTCTTGAAGGTCATTGGTCAGCTGGAGGCGGAGAATTACGGCCTTTCGTTGACCCGGTGGAGAGATGTTCTTTCCAACGGCTAGGGTGCCGACACTGACAGACTGGTCAAAGCGTTCACTGGAGTTCGGTTGGCCCCGAAAAACGCCGTCTTCGCCCACGATTACCGCCCACCAACCGCGCCCCAAATTTTCCTCCTCGGAATTGCCGATAATTTCCCCCTCCCGGCGCACAATGAGGTTAAGGACAACGGGAAACCGTCTGGACTGTCTCGGGAGAAACCGCGCCATGCGCAGGAAATGCAAACACATCACCGTAGCCGTCACCGAGGAGCAGTACCACCGAACCCGTCTTCTCGCCGCTGAGTTCGACACCACTGTCACCAGCCTCGTCGCCTACCTGCTCGAACGCCTCCCCGACGCTCTCCGCCGCGCCCACTACCCCAAATCCCAACCCGGAAATTCCGCCCCGCCAACCGAAAACCCCAAAAAATTGTACTCAAACTGTGCAGCCAATTAGCACGATGTAATTCAGTAACTTACACACGATTCAGCCCGCGATACTATGGCAGTATCCCAGTATCGTTTCTGTAAGCGCTTGTATAACAATGATTTGCTTCGTCAAGCCTTTTGCGGCAGGCCGCCTGTAGACACGCCTCCCGGAGGTGTGCCGAGGCTGCCGGAAGCATAGCCACTCGCGAAAATATGCTCGGAATGAGCGGGCTAAGACACGAAGGGCGTCCGCTGGTGCGGACGCCCTTCGTGTTGATCCCTGTTGCGGGATTACTTGCTGCTGTGGGTGGTGCCCTTTTCTTCCAGCACGGCCTGGGCGGCGGCTAGGCGCGCTGTCAGCAGGCGGAAGGGAGAGCAGGAGACGTAGTTGAGGCCGATCTTGTGGCAGAACTTGACGGACTCGGGATCGCCGCCGTGCTCGCCGCAGATGCCGACCTTGAGGTTGGGCCGCGTGTTGCGTCCCTTGGCCACTGCGCCCTTGATAAGCTGACCGACGCCGACCTGGTCGAGAGTGGCGAACGGGTCCTGCTTGAAGATTCCTGCCTTAAGATACGCGGGCAGGAAGTTGTTGATGTCGTCCCTTGAAATTCCAAAGGTGGTCTGCGTTAGATCGTTGGTGCCGAAGGAGAAGAACTCGGCTTCTTCGGCGATTTGATCGGCGGTGAGGGCGGCGCGCGGAATTTCGATCATGGTGCCGACCTTGAAGTCGATCTTGGTCTTCTTCTCGGCGAAGACCTCGTCGGCGATGCGGCGCACGATGGCAGCCTGGTTGCGCATCTCTTCGATGGATCCGATGAGCGGGATCATGATCTCGGGATGGGGATCGCCGCCCTTGGACTTGACGGCGACGGCGGCCTCGATGATGGCACGGGCCTGCATCTCGGTGATCTCAGGGAAGGTGATGCCCAGACGGCAGCCGCGCAGGCCGAGCATGGGATTCTGCTCGTGCAGCTCTTCCACGCGGGCGAGCAGCGTGCGCAGTTCCTTGAGCTTGGGCGACTTGGGCTTGGTGGCCTGGAGCGTGGCGATCTGAACCAGCAAGTCTTCGCGCTTGGGCAGGAACTCGTGCAGCGGCGGGTCGAGCAGGCGGATGACAACCGGCAGCGACTCCATGGCCTTGAAGAGGCCGGCGAAGTCGGAGCGTTGCATGGGCAGCAACTTCTTGAGCGCCACGCGGCGATCCTTCTCGTTATTGGCGAGAATCATGGTGCGCATGTGCTCGATGCGATCCTCTGCAAAGAACATATGCTCGGTGCGGCAGAGGCCGATGCCCTGCGCGCCGAATGCACGGGCGGTTTTGGCGTCGCGCGGAATATCGGCGTTGGCCCAGACCTGGAGCTTGCGAACCGGATCGACCCAGGCCATGAACTTGACGAGGTCGGGATCGTTAGGCTGAGCTTCGAGGGTGTTGAGCTTGCCGGCGATGACGCGGCCGGTGGTGCCGTCGAGCGAGATGTAATCGCCCTGCTTGTAGGTCTTACCCTTGACGCGCAATTCCTTTTTGGCTTCGTCGACTACGCAGTCGCCTGCGCCGGCTACGCAGCACTTGCCCATGCCGCGGGTGACGACGGCTGCGTGCGAGGTCATGCCGCCGCGCGAGGTGAGGATGCCGTCGGCAACTTCCATACCGGCGATGTCCTCAGGCGTGGTTTCGCCGCGCACGAGAACGATGGACTTGTAGGAGCCGTTCTGGTGGTGCTTGACGGCGTCCTCGGCGGTGAAGACGATTTGGCCGACAGCCGCGCCGGGCGATGCCGGCAGACCGGTGGCGAGCACTTCGATCTTCTCGCCCTTTTCGATGAGACGCGGAACCAGGAAGTCGTAAAGCTGGTTGGGCTCGACGCGGAAGATGGCTTCCTCCTGGGTGATGAGGCCTTCGCGCACCATATCGATGGCGACGCGAACCGCAGCGAGGCCGGTGCGCTTGCCATTGCGCGTCTGCAGCATGTAGAGCTTGCCATCCTGGATGGTGAACTCGAAGTCCTGCATGTCGCGGTAGTGCTTTTCCATGCGGCGGGTGATGTCCTTCAACTGCTCGTAGACTTTGGGCATGCCCTTCTCGAGCTCGCTGATGGGATTGGGCGTGCGCACGCCGCTGACGACGTCCTCACCCTGCGCGTTCATCAGATACTCGCCGAAGAAGACGTGCTCGCCGGTGGCGGGGTTGCGCGTGAAGCCTACGCCGGTGCCGGAGTTGTCGCCCAGGTTGCCGAAGACCATGGCCTGCACATTGACGGCGGTGCCGAGCCAGTCGTCGATGTGGTTGATGCGGCGATAGGTCTTGGCGCGCTCGTTTTGCCAACTGCGAAAAACGGCATCGCGGGCAGCACTGAGCTGCTCCAGCGGATTCTGCGGGAAGTCCTTGCCGGTCTCTTTCTTCACCAGCTTTTTATATTCTTCAATGATCTTCTTGAGCGCGTCGGGCTGCAACTCGTAGTCGAACTTCACCTTTTTCGCGGCCTTCACGCCGTCGAAGATGTGCTCGAACTTCTTTTTGGGAACGTCGAGGACCACGTCGCCGAACATCTGGATGAGGCGGCGGTAAGAGTCGTAGGCGAAGCGGGGATTACCGCTGCGCTTGGCGAGCGCTTCCACGGCCTGATCGTTGAGGCCGAGGTTCAGAATCGTGTCCATCATGCCGGGCATGGAAAACTTGGCGCCGGAGCGGACGGAAACCAGCAGCGGATTTTCGCCCACGCCCAGTTTCTGGCCCTGCATCTGCTCAAGCTTGGCGAGGGCCGCGAGCATCTCCTGGTCGATTTTGGGGCTGACCTTGCCGCGCATGTATTCGCGGCAGGCTTCAGTCTGGATGGTGAATCCCGGAGGCACCGGCAGACCCGCGTTGGTCATCTCGGCCAGGCCAGCGCCTTTGCCGCCCAGTACGTCCTTCATTTTGCCGTTGCCGTCGGCCTTTCCGCCTCCAAAAAAGTACACATAGCGTTCAGTTGAGGTTGAATCCGCCTGGGCGGACGGTGCTTCTAAAACTGCCTGAGTCATCGAGTCAAATCTCCATCGTAGGATTTCGCTTTGCGGTCCACATAAAAGGGTAACGGAACAGAGGCCCGGCGCGCCAATTGGAAACGGAAAGCAGGCCAAGCGATGAAGCCCCCAGTAATCTGGGACTGCGCCGAGCGGGTAGTGTCCTTATCAGGAATATCGTCTGGGGGCTGGCATTGCCTGTGTTATGGGTCACAGGGGATGGCGGGCAAGGGTACGGACGTTTTGGGATGAAGCGCTAAGTATCGTTATTTGAGACTAACTCGTCAGCGCGGGACGATTTTCGACGGGATTTTGGAAGGAATCAGGCCGCGGTTTCCTGAAGCTGCGGCCTGAAGCAGGAGGTTTCTTCAGTGTTCCGGGACACAAGAATCGCGTCCAGGCCGACCATGTGGAGGATTTCGCGGACGCGCGGAGAGGGATTCGCAATCGCGAACCGGTGCCCGGATTTGCGCGCATCGCAATAGAGCGCGATGAGAGCGGCAAGGCCGGCTGCATCGATGCGTTCAGTGGCTTCGAGGTCGAGCGTAACGTTCTGCCGCTCGACGAGCGCCCGCAGTTTGTTGACGAACTCCTGATCCTGACCTTTGACAAGTTCCCTTATGCCTCCGACGCATTCCGTGGTTGAGTGGAAGAGGTGCTTCATATCAAACTCCTTGAGCGGCGACGCTCCGAAAGCCCTGAAGCGTCTACCGCTATAACGGGCCATCCGGTGTTCTGTTATCACCTGGCCCTTAAGCAGCACGCGGAGGACCAAACCTGAAAAATGCCGCGGGCGGGGAATATGCTGAATCTGTGAGGCCTTTGAGCGACTTGCGCTCGTCCGGCGCGCGGCTGGTGTTCGATCTCGTGCGGCGCGTCCGGAAATGAACAACACTATCTCATACGCAAGCGAGAAGAAGAGAGTTCCCTTGGGCGCGAAAGTGCACAATTTGCCGGGGTTGCTTGCGAGCCGGATGCGCGAGTTGGCGCTCGCCGCCGGCTTCACCGAGGCGGGCGTGGCAGCGTTGCCGTATGCCTACGAGGAGCGAAATGCGCAGCGGTTTCGCGCGTGGGTGGCGAAGGGCCGCGCGGGATCGATGCACTACCTGGAGCGGACTGCGGAAGACGGCCGGCTTACACGCGAGAATGCCCGCATTCCCTTCCCGTGGGTGAGATCGGCGCTGGTGTGCTTTGCGAGTTATCTCTACCCTGACGTGCCTCTCTCAACCAAAGGTTCAGAGCCGTGGAGCGGGTGGATTGCGCGGTATGCGTGGTCGAGCCGTAAAGATGAAAAAGGCGAGCGCCGGGCCAGCGATTATCACAAGGTGCTGTTGAAGCGATTGCGCGAGGTGGAGGCGCGGCTGCATGAGGAGTTGGGCGAATTCGAGTCGCGCGCGTACGTGGATACGGGGCCGATTGTCGAGCGGCCGTTAGCTGTGGCGGCCGGACTGGGATGGACGGGAAAGAACACTTGTTTGATTCATCCCAAGCTGGGGTCGTGGGGATTTTTGGCGGTGTTGTTGACGTCATTGGAGGTGAGTGAGTCAGCGAGTCAGCAAGTCAGCGAGTTAGCGGGGATCGCTGGCCCAGCAGGCGGCCGCACCTCCGAGGGTAGCTCGTTTGAGATTCCCGATCGCTGCGGCACGTGCACGCGCTGCATCGAGGCCTGCCCGACGCATGCGCTCGATGTGCCCTACCAGATGGACGCGACGCGGTGCATTGCTTACCTAACCATCGAGCACAAGGGGCCGATCGCCGAGGAACTGATGCCGGGGATGGGCCGGCAGGTCTTCGGCTGCGATATTTGCCAGGATGTTTGTCCGTGGAATGGAAAGGCCCTGCGCAACGGGCCGATTCACGTTGATGCGGATCTCGAACCGCGGCCCGAGCTGATCAATCCGGCGCTCGATTGGCTTGCCTCGCTCGACGAGCAATCCTTCGAACAACTATTTAACGGCTCGCCGGTACGGAGAACGGGCTTCCGCGGATTGCAGCGCAACGTGGCGATAGCTATGGGCAACAGCGGGCTCGCGGAGTATGCGCCGAGGCTTGAACAATGGGCACAGGAAACGGACGAAGGTCTGCGCAATGCCGCAAGATGGGCGCTGGCACAGCTTGATTCCGATTGATTCCAGCCTCGGATGCTCAGTTTCTTGAGCCCACCGGCCCTAGCTACGGACCAGCGCGGGAATCAGGAGAAGGAACAGAGCGTCCATTCCGCAATGCATCAGCACGCAGGCGGGGAGACTCTTCCGAAACATGTAGAGAAGCGTGAGGACGAGCCCCACGGTCGCCGGAATCAGCAGAGCGCTTGAGAATCCGTAGACTCCGACATGCCCGAGCGAAAAGACCACCAGAGACAGGAATGCGCCAAGCCAGCGGCTTCCGGTGAGCATTCCCAGCTCCTCGATGAAGAACCCGCGAAAGACGAACTCCTCGCAGATGCCTGCCGTCAGCACCAGGCAAACACGCACCGCGAAGGGAACCGATGCCATCCGGTGAAGGTCGAATTTTGGGGCCGTCACCAGCCGGCTCACAAGAGAAGACAGCACCAATGCCGCTACCAACGCGCCAAGGGCAGAGAGGAGATCGAGCCATCCCGGTAAGCGCAAACGGAACAATCGTGGAGGCAGCCGCTGCAATCCAAAGGCAATCCCGGCCAGGAGCGCAAGGATCGACCACTGGCCCACAATGGTATGGAAGTCATCGCGGACCGAGGTTAGCCGGCTGCCGTTGTGCCTTGCCAAAAGCATTTCTGCAAGCAGCCATCCCACCACTACCAGCAGGCCGATGACCGCGGAAATCCGTCCGGCGGCTGAGACGAATCGAACCGGTTCTTCGTTGTTGGGTGTCATTCTCAGTTGCCCATCCTCCCGAGATTCGCGAAATTACGACGCACTTGTCGTCCAGATGCTGCGCGCCGATTGTTCGCATCGGACTACGCAGTGGGCATGGGAACAGTTCCCCGCATGAGCAAATTCGCAGCGCCCTTCAAGCCTTTATAACGTACCGCTAGCGCAGCGAGCTATCCTTGAAACAGTTCCCCCGGGTGCGACCAAGCGCAACGATCAGAAAAGAAGGACAGTCACGTGGCTGATGAATTGAAATCCGTGTCCGACGCCGCTGCCGATGTTGCGGCCAGCGTAGAGAGCGCTGGGGAAGCCATGGCCGCCGCGGCTACCGGACCCACTCAGCCGGTCTCGCAATCGAAGTGGTACCAGTGGCGTAAGGACGGCACCGCGCTCATCGCCTACCTGCTCGACAGCGAGGTGCATACCTTTGCTTTCAGCGTGGCGGCCAACGCGATCCTATCGTTTATTCCTTTCGTCATCCTGCTCTATACGCTGGCGCTGCGCGTCTTTCACTCGCCTCCCAAGGGCCCAATGATCGACGTTGTGAACGCGATGGTGAACTACTTCTTGCCCTCCGCAACAACCAAGCAGGGCTGGCTGGCTACCAGCCTTGATGCCGCCGCGACCAGTTCATCGCAGCACGGCGTGCAGGCGCTCTCGCTGGTCATGATTTTGATTTCTTGCACGGGCATTTTCCTGCCTTTGGAGGTAGCTCTCAATCAGGCGTGGGGCGTGACCAAGAGCCGCAACTACCTCTTCAACCAGACCATCGCTTTCGGATTGGCGCTGCTGATGGTGGTGCTTGGCGTGATCAGCATTATGGCGAACGTGGGCGTGGACAAGACGCTGGCCTTTGCCCTGGTGCACGACTCAAACAACTGGTTTTTCCGGGTTCTGCACTATTCCTACGACGTTCTGAGCTACGTTTGGCTGGCCATCTCAACGGGCGCCGCATCGATTGTCTTCTTCTTTTCGGTCTACTACCTGCTGCCGAATCGCACGGTGCCCTGGCGGCCGGTATTGCGCACATCGGTCATTACCGGCCTGGTGTGGCTGGCGGCACGCTTCATCTTTGTCGCCGTGCTGCCGCACCTCGATCTGAAAGCGCTCTACGGCCCGTTTTATGTTTCGGTGGGTCTGCTCTTCTGGGCGTATATATCGGGGCTGATCATGTTCGCGGGCGCGCAGTTCAGCGTGTCAAAGATAGGAAATAGGGAGTAGCCAGCTCCCCGTTGGCTCCTCCTGTTTTATTCGCTTTGTCTTCGCCATCATAAATGCGCTAATCTCAGAGAATCGTGTCTCGGGAAGATCCCCATTCCGGCAAAAAGAATGATGCCAGCGCCGATCCATTCGCCTGCTTTCATCCGGTAACCGCGTCATGGTTTAAGGCGGTGTTCGACGCGCCTACCGCGCCGCAGCGGATGGGCTGGCCGGTGATTGCGCGCGGCGAAAATGCGCTGATCCTGGCGCCGACCGGAACCGGCAAGACGCTGGCTGCGTTTCTGTGGTGCCTGGACAGGCTGATGCTGGAAAACAGGGACCAAGCCACCCCAGCGAGCACAGACCGCTCGCCGGGGACCCCGGCGGGGAACAAGGGAGCAAGGGAACAAGAAAGTAGGAAAACGCAGAGAAAATTTAGCCAAAGGGTTTTGTATCAGGGCACGGCTTCAGCCGTGCCGAAGACGCCGCCAAACCGATCGGGGGCTTTAGCCCCTGAGGCAATTCCCGCTAAGCCTCAAAGCCAAGGCTGCCGCATCGTCTACGTCTCACCGCTGAAAGCGCTCGCCGTAGACGTGGAGCGGAACCTGCGTTCGCCGCTGGCCGGGATGGCCAATATGGCGCGTCGCATGGGCGTGGCGTTTCACGAGCCTGAGATCAGCGTGCGCACGGGTGATACGCCGCAACGCGAGCGCGCGCGGTTTGCGCGGCATCCGTCCGACATTCTCATCACCACGCCCGAATCGCTCTACCTGCTGCTCACGTCGCAGGCGGCCGAGGCGCTGCGCACGGTCGAAACCGTCATCATCGACGAAATTCACGCGCTGGTGCCCACCAAGCGCGGCGCGCATTTGGCCCTGACTCTAGAACGGCTGGAGGCGCTGACCGCGAAGCCATTGCAGCGCATCGGCCTCTCGGCTACGCAGAGGCCGCTGGAAGAGGTGGCGAGATTCTTGGGAGGCGTTGAAGTTGCCTTAGCGAAGAAAGACGAGTCAGCAAGTCAGCGAGTCAGCAAGTCGAAGGGTCCGCGAAGAGTAACCGCAGATCCTTCGACTCCCTCCGCTAGCGCTTCGGTCGCTCAGGATGACAGCGCTGTGTTGGGCGGGGCGGCCGATGCCGGGACATTGCACTATAGGCCGGTCACTATCGTCAACGCCGCTGCGCGCAAGCAGCTCAAGCTGCGCATCGAGGTTCCTGTCGAAGATATGGCGCGGCTGGGCGAGATGGAGGAGATTCCTTCAGGGCCAGCGTCGCAAACGCCGCGGCGCGTTTCGATCTGGAACGCAATTCATCCGCGGCTGCTCGAAATCATTCGCGAGCGCAACTCAACCATTCTCTTTGTGAACGCGCGGCAAACGGCGGAGAGGCTGGCCGGAGCACTCAACGATCTGGCCGGCGAGCCCATTGCCCGCGCGCATCACGGATCGCTGGCTGCCGCACAGCGCGCCGTGATCGAGGAGCAGCTTAAAGCTGGGCAGATTCGCGCGCTGTGCGCGACTTCGACTCTCGAACTGGGCATCGACATGGGCGCGGTCGATCTGGTGGTGCAGATTGAGTCGCCGCCCTCGGTCGCGAGCGGTATGCAGCGCATCGGCCGCGCCGGGCACCACGTGGATGCCGTGAGCGAAGGGATTCTGTTTCCGAAATTCCGCGCCGATCTTGTGGCCTGCGCCGCCGTCACGCGCGCCATGCACGACGGCCACATCGAGTCCACGCGGTTTCCGCGCAATCCGCTCGACGTGCTGTGCCAGCAGCTGGTCGCGGTCGTTGCAAGTGCAGGGAACAAGAAAGCAGGGAGCAAGGGAGCAAGAGAGCGAGCGAGCAAGAAAGCGGGTGCGCTGACTTTTAACTTCGAGAGTTGGGACAGCACCGCCTCCGCAGGCCGGGCTGACTCCGCCAACTCCGCTAACTCCGCTAACTCCGCTGCCGCCGAAGTCTCCGTCGATTTTCTTTTCGATCTCGTGCGTGGGGCGGCACCGTTTGGATCGCTTTCGCGTTCGGCCTTTGAGGGCGTGCTCGATCTACTGAGCGGCCGTTATCCTTCAGACGAGTTCGCCGAGCTGCGGCCGCGGCTCACCTGGGACCGCGTGCGCAACGTGGTCTCGGCACGCGATGGCGCGGCGCGGCTGGCGATTCTGAACGCCGGGACGATTCCCGATCGCGGACTCTACGGCGTGTTTCTCGCGTTCACTGAGGGCAAAGCTGTGCGCGTGGGCGAGCTCGACGAGGAGATGGTCTTCGAGTCGCATCCCAACGAGACGTTTATTCTTGGCGCGTCGACGTGGCGCATCACAGACATTACGCACGATCGCGTGCTGGTGACGCCCGCGCCCGGCGAGCCGGGCAAGATGCCGTTCTGGAAAGGCGACGGGCCGGGCCGACCGCTTGAGTTTGGGAGGCGCATCGGCACCATGGTGCGCGAGCTGCGGGCATTGCCGTCACCGGCCGCACTGGCGCGGCTTGTCACCGAGCACGATCTCGATCCCGGTGCGGCAGAAAATTTGCTGCGCTTTCTTGCCGACCAGGCCGAGGCGACGGGGCAGGTGCCCGACGACCGGACGATTGTGGTCGAAAGATGCCGCGACGAGTTGGGCGACTGGCGCGTGTGCGTGTTGACGCCCTTCGGCAGCCGCATTCATATCCCCTGGGCAATGGCGGTGAGCGCCCGGATTCGCGCCGCGGGCGGGCCGGAGGTGGAGACGCTGTGGGGCGACGATGGATTTGTCCTGCGCTTTCCCGACACGGACGAGCCGCCCGATGCGGATTGGATTCTCGTCGAGTCTGCCGAGGCCATGCAGCTTGTGCTGCGCCAATTGGGATCGACAGCGCTGTTTGCCGGGCGCTTTCGCGAGGCAGCCGGCCGCGCACTGCTGTTGCCGCGCCGCCGCGCGGACCAGCGCTCGCCGCTGTGGCAGTTGCGCAAGCGCTCGTACGATCTGCTGAGCGTGGCGTCGCGCTATCCCTCGTTCCCGCTGTTGCTTGAGACCTATCGCGAGTGCCTGCGCGATGTGTTCGACATGCCGGCGCTGATTGAAATCCTCAGGGAGATCGAACAGCGAAAGCTGCGGGTGCATGTGGTGGAGACGCGCAAGCCGTCGCCGTTTGCTGCATCGCTGCTCTTCAGCTACGTGGCCAATTTTGTGTACGAAGGCGATGCGCCGCTGGCCGAACGCCGCGCGCAAGCGCTCACCATCGATCAGGATCAATTGCGGGAACTGCTCGGCGAGGCCGATTTGCGCGAACTGCTCGATCCGGAGGCGATTGCGGAGGTGGAAGAGGCGGCGCAGTGCCTGGCGGAGAATTTCCGCGCGCGTTCCGCGGATGGAATTCACGATCTGTGTTTAAAGCTGGGGGATTTATCGCGGGCCGAAATTGCGTTGCGCGTTACCGACAAGTCACTGCTCGAATCATTGGACCGGCTGATCCGCTCAAGGCGATTGCTGGAGCTGCGCATCGCCAGCGAAAAGCGGTTGATCGCTGCCGAAGATGCTGCACGGTATCGCGATGGACTGGGTATTCCGTTGCCGCCGGGACTGGCGGCGGCATTGCTTGAGCCGGTGGCGCATCCGGTGCTTGAACTGGTGCGGCGTTACGCGCGCACGCATGGGCCATTCACGTTGCGCGAGGCTGCGGAGCGGTTTGCGCTCGACACGGAGGTGGTTGAGCTGACGCTTCGGCAGCTTGCGGCGGAGGGCCGCGTTTTGGAAGGCGGATTCCGGCCGGGAGGATTGCATCGCGAGTGGTGCGACGCGGAGATTCTCCGGCAGATTCGCCGCAAATCGCTGGCACGGCTGCGCCGCGAAGTGGAGCCGGTGGAGCAGCACACGCTGGCGCGCTTCCTCACGCACTGGCAGGGACTGCTCGCGCCGCGGCGCACGGGAGCGGCCCATCTTGACTCGCTGCTCGATGCAATTGAAAACTTGCAAGGCGCGCCGCTGCCGGCGTCATTGCTTGAAGCATCGATTCTGTCCGCGCGCATTGCAGATTTCACGCCGGCTGGGCTGGACACATTGGTCGCCGCAGGCGAAGTTGCGTGGGCTGGAGTCGAGCCGATCGGCGAGCGCGATGGACGTATCGCGCTGTTTCTTGCCGACAAATTGCCGCTGCTTGCACAGAGGCGGCCGTTGGTTGAGCCGCTGACCGAGCGCGAGGAAAAGCTGCTCGTAGTGCTGGAGTCCACGGGTGCGAGTTTCTTCGACGCGCTGCACCAGGCCGCGGGCGGCGGCTATCCGGGCGAGACGATCGACGCTCTCTGGAGCCTGGTGTGGCGCGGGCTGATCACGAACGATTCACTGCACGCTCTGCGCGCATACATTGCGCGGCCGGAGAGCGCGCGCACGCCTCGGCGCATGCAGACCGGCATGGTTTTTCGCTCGCGGCGAACGACCCCGCCGAACGCGCAGGGAAGGTGGTCACTTTTGCCGCTGCAAGGTGCTGTGGTCCGAGAAGACATCCCTCCGGGGCTAAAGCCCGGGAAGATTCTTGGGGCATCTGGTGGCACGGCTGAAGCCGTGCCCTTTCAAAACAATGCCGGCCCTTCGCAGGCAAGCGATATGTGTGGGTCTGGAGACCCACACGACAGCCGGTCAGGAGACCGGCGCTACTCGCCGTCGCTAACAGAGCGCAGTCACGCGCTGGCGCTGCAACTGCTTCATCGCTACGGTGTATTGCTGCGCGAGCACGTGGCTGCGGAGAATGTGCCTGGCGGATTCAGCGCGGTGTATGACGTGCTGAAGGCGCTGGAAGAGAGCGGACGCATTCGCCGTGGTTATTTTGTGGGTGGGCTGGGGGCTACGCAGTTTGCATTGCCGGCTGCTGTGGATCTGCTGCGCCAGTTGCGGACGGAGCCGCCCGAAGAAAAGCCGGAGTTCGTGCAGTTGGCCGCGACCGATCCCGCGAATCCTTATGGGTCGGTATTGCGCTGGCCGGAGTTGCCGGTTACCGATGAAGATTCGGAGTCTGCGCCGCGCGTGCTTACGCGCGCAGCCTACGCCGAAGTGATTTTGCGTAACGGCCGCTTGGTGGCATGGCTCAAGCGGGGCAATCCCAATCTGTTGGTCTTTTTGCCTGCCGAAGAGCCGGAGCGCTCGCAAACGGCGGCGGGGCTGGCGCATTTT
Source organism: uncultured Acidobacteriota bacterium (assembly GCA_963745965.1). Classification (GTDB taxonomy): domain Bacteria; phylum Acidobacteriota; class Terriglobia; order Terriglobales; family Acidobacteriaceae; genus Telmatobacter. The sequence goes on along the minus strand of CAVUZC010000012.1, from coordinate 177,945 downwards.
CTGGGCGCGCAAGGACAACAGCGGATGCGGTTGCACAGCCATGAAGGCGTGCTGATTACGACGATCAATGGGCAGGCTGTGGCTGCGCACTTCATGGCGCGATTCCTGATGGATGCTGGCTTCCATCCCGGGCCGCTGGGCATGCATCTGCGGCGGATTCCTTTGCCGGTTGTGCACCGTGAACCGGAGCGGCCCGAGGTGCAATAGAAGATGCCAGAAGGCGATACGATTTTTCGGACTGCGCGCAACCTGGGACGCGCGCTCGTGGGCAAGCCGGTGACGGCGTTTCGCTCCACGTTTCCCTGGCTGATGCGCTTCAATGACGACACGCCGATTGCGGGCCAATTCGTGAACCATGTCGAAGCGCGCGGCAAATGGCTGCTGGTGCATTTTTCGGGCGGCGGCATTCTGGCCTCGCATCTGCTGATGAACGGAAGTTGGCACATCTATCGCCGCAGTGAGCGCTGGCAGGTTGCGCACGTTCACATGCGCATCGTGATTGCGAACGCGGAGTACGAGGCCGTGGGTTTTCGCGTGCCCGTAGCCCGCATGCATACGCCGCAGTCGCTCGAACGCGATCTGCGCGTGGCACTGCCTGAAAACGATGTGTTGCGCGCGGAGTTCGACGCTGCGGCGGCGCTGGAACGGTTGATCGCTTGCGGAAACGGAGCCATTGCCGACGCGCTGCTCGATCAATCGGTCGTGGCCGGCGTGGGCAACGTCTTCAAGTCGGAGATTTGTTTCGTCAACGGCCTCCACCCGTTTCGCAGGGTCGATTCGTTGACGCGCGAGGAGGCTGCGGCGGCGATTGCCTGCGCGCAGAAGCTGCTCAAGGCCAACGTGCTTGAGGATTCGGGCGACACAATTGTGACCTACCGCGGGCAGCAGCGGCGGACGACGCACGCGTCGGATCCGGGGGAGAGCCTGTGGGTTTACGGGCGCGCCGGCAAGCCGTGCCGCCGTTGCGGGGAGGCGATCCGCCGGCGTATTCAGGGTATGGACGCGCGGGTGACGTTCTGGTGTCCGCAGTGCCAGCCTATGCCGGATGGCTCGGATGTCGATGGATAAGGGTTGGCTCTACCCTTGGGAAGGGCAAAGGTTCGCGCCTGGGATGTGCCACAGACCACATGCAGCCAGAGCGACACCTGCCAAGAAACAGAGCAATCCGAGCCCCATAAAGCCATAGGCCCAATAGTGTAGCTTCACTGCCGTGCGCCAAGTGCCAGTGCTGTACGGCGTAGATTGCGCGGCGTTGCCGTAATGCAACTGAGTTAGGTAGGCGAAGATCATCGCGGGTATGGTACTCGCAGCTCCAAGGGCAAAAGCAATTAGAGCTCCTACGAGAAGGGTGGAACCGCTTCTCATGTGCCCAATGAATGTGAGAATCGAAATTGAAGCCGCGCCGTTTAGGAGGAAGAGGAGTTTTACACCCTCAAGCGCGAACTTTATACCCTCCGCCCAGTGCCATTTTGCCTGATCGTCCGTACTGGCCATAAGCGGTGCCTCCCTTGAAACCGATCCTGGGGACTGCTAAATAGTAATGCAACGTCAGTTCGACGGTTTGCCCAGGCCGAAGATTTTTTGCAGGATGTTGCGGTGGTCGTCGCCGCCCAAGCCCTTGTGATCACAGGTGTCGGTGGGCGCGGTGCCGTCGAGAAAGGCTGCGGTGTAATCGTCGGGGCAGGCTCCATCGGCCAGCAGGTTGGTGCCTTTGTCGAGGGTTTCGATCTGGGTTCCTTGCGGCGGCGTGAACTCGTTGGTGTCGGAGTATTGCGGCAGCAGAACGGCCTGCTTCATGAAGTTTGCCCAGATGGGCGCAGCGGCGTGCGCACCTTCGAGTTGCACGTCGGTGTAATCGTCGTTGCCGACCCACACGATGCAGAGCAGACTGCTCGTGAATCCGGCGAACCACGCATCGTGGCTGGTGCCGGTTTTGCCGGCGGCCGGCGAGATGAATCCCATGTTGCGGACCCCGGCGCCGGTTCCGCAGTATTCCTTCCCTCCGATTGTGCAACCGTCGGGCCCGTTGCCTTGCAGAACGGCCTCCATCATGTAGGTGGTGAGGAAGGCGACGCGCGGATCGAGCACTTGGCTCGTCGTGGGCGAGAAATCCTGAATAATGTCGCCGGTCGAAGTGCGCACGCTGGCCAGCATCCATGGATCGATGTGAGTGCCGCCGTTCGAGATAGATGGTGTAAGCGCCGGCCATGTCGAGCGGCGTGGCGTCGTAAGAACCGATTGCCATAGAAGGCGTGCCTTGTGCGCTCTTGATGCCCGCGTTGCGCGCCAAAGCCGCTACGCGATCGAAGCCGACCATGCTGGCAAGGCCGATTGTGGCGTTGTTATCCGATCGCATCAGCGCAAATCGCGCGGTGATATCGCCGTAAAACTCGCCCTTATAGTTACGAGGCGTGTATTCGTAGGGCGTTCCTGCGCCGTAGGTCTGCTGCATGTCGCTGAGTATGGTGACGGGCGAAAATAGCTTTGTCTGTCCGGGCAGCATGGTGCCCTCTACCGCGGTCTGGAAGGCCGCCGCGTAGACAAATGGCTTGAAGATGGACCCGGTGGGCCGGTGCGCCACGGCGTGATTCACCTGCGAGTTGCCGTAATTGCGTCCGCCCACCAGCGCCAGCACCTGGCCGGTGTGCGGATTGAGCGCGATGAGCGCCACCTGCGGATAGATGTAGGGCCGGCCCAATCTGCGGTCGCGGGCGTGGAGCCTATCGACTTGCGCATCGATTTGAGGGATGGTGGCGTCTACGGTCTGCGTGGCCAGGCGCTGCAAATCCGGATCGAGCGAGGTGTAGATGTGCAATCCTTCGCGATTGAAATCGCGATCGCCGAGGTGTTGCGTGAGCTGGTCGTGCACCAGATCGACAAAATAGGGCGCTTCGCTGGCGTCCACGTTGGCCGCGGCGAGATGCAGCGGCTCCATCTTTGCGGTCTCGGCCTGGTCTTTGGTGATCGCGCCAGTCTCAACCATTGAGTCGAGCACCAGGTTGCGCCGCTCGATGGCGCGCTCGGCATGACGGTAGGGATTGAGCCGGCTGGGGCTCTGGATGAGACCCGCGAGCAGTGCGCACTGGGCGAGGTCGAGTTGGCGCACATCCTTGCCGAAGTAGTCCTGCGCCGCTTCGCCAAAGCCGTCGACAGAAAAACTACCGAGCTGGCCGAGATTGATCTCGTTGGCGTACATCGCGAGGATCTGCTGCTTGTTGAAGCGATGCTCGAGGATGATGCTGATGACGGCTTCGCGAATCTTGCGCGAATAGGTGCGCTCCGGCGAGAGGAAGAAGCCGCGCGCCAATTGCTGCGTGAGCGTGGAAGCGCCTTCCTTGAAGTGGTGCAGGTGGAAGATGTCGTTGCGCATCGCGCCGAGGATGCGCCAGTAGTCGAGGCCGCCGTGCTCGAAGAAGCGGCGGTCTTCGATGGCGATGACGGCGTGCACGAGGTTGGGCGGAATCTCGTCGTAGGTGAGCACGCGGCGCTTGGTGCGGTTAGCGTCGCTGAGGCCGGTGATGAGCAGCGGCTCAAGCTCGTAGCTTGAGAGCGGGCCGTGGTCGTCAGTGATGGCATCGACAACGCCGCCGCTGACATGGATGGTGGCAGCGTCGGGCGCGTGATACGACTGCGGGCCGGGACGCACGGTAATCTGCTGCGCTCCCTGACTGAACGTGCCGAGCTGAGATGTCTGCGGTGCCCCATCCTGCGTGTAGCCGGCCTCGCGCAGTTCGTTGGCAATGAGACGAACGCTCAGCTTTTGCCCCGGCCGCACTTCGCGCGGCGCGGCGAAGATCTTGGCGGTATTTTCAAAGATCGGCTGCTTGAGCCGGTCGTTCACCACGCCGGTGTATTTGATATAGAGAATCCAGAAGACACAGAGGCCGACCGCGAGAACAGCGGTACAGCCGGCGAGCGCGATCATGAGAATCCGCGACCGGAGGGAGTGGCCCGACGCGGGCCGCGCGAAACGGATTCGTAGTGCCATAAATACAGCTCCTGGCTGCTAGCTTTTAGCTTCTAGCTGCTTGCTTCAATGGATCGCCGCGGTTGCAGGCAAAAAATAAGATCTGAGCCAAAGCACCACAAAGCTTGACGCTAGGAGCTAGAGGCTAGAAGCTGTTCTTCTTCCACGCGCTTCTTTACCTGTGGCACCGCGTCCTGCAAGGCTACATCGACGCTTGTGCTTGTGGAGCGCGTGACCAGTTCTACCTGGCCCGCTGCGGCTTTCTTGCCAACATTGATACGGTACGGAATGCCGACTAGATCCGCATCCTTGAATTTGACGCCGGCGCGCTCGTCTCTGTCATCGAGCAGCACGTCGAGCCCGACAGCTTGAAGATCGGCGGCAAGTTTTTCGCCGGTTTCGCGAAGGGCCGCATCGGCAACGTTGGTAATCGTAACGACGACGGTGAAGGGCGCAATCGAAGCCGGCAGGCAAAAGCCGTTGGCGTCATTGGCCGCCTCGATGGCCGCCGTCAAAATGCGCTCGATGCCGATGCCGTAGCTGCCCATGATTGGCGTCACTTCTTTGCCGTTCTCGTCGAGCACGCGCGCGCCCATCGATTCGGAGTATTTGTAGCCGAGTTTGAAGATGTGGCCGATCTCGACGGCCTTGCCGACGACAAGCTTGCCAGTGCAGCCTTCCTTCGGACAGCTTTCGCCTTCGTTCACGCTGCGAATATCAGCCGCGAGGGTCCACGTGAAATCGTGGCCGGGCGTCACATTGCGCAGGTGATAGTCGAGCTTATTGGCGCCGCACACCATGTTCGTGCGGCCTTCGAGAGACTTGTCCACAACTACGACGAGATTTCCATCGCCAGTGAACGCCGGAACTGGACTCCCGGGATTGACCACCCCTTTAGATTTCAAACCAACCGGCCCAAGATAGCCTGCTGGACCGTTGAAGAATTGCTGTAACTCCTCAGCCTGCATGGGACGCAATTCACGCGCGCCCACGAGGCCCATCAGCTTCGTCTCGTTCACTTGGTGGTCGCCGCGTAAAAACGCCGCAACGGGTTCCCACAACGGCTCCATTGGACCAAGTCCAGCGCGACTGAGCACGGGACCGGGTCCGTACCCACGCAGCGCCATATACGCCACGCACTTGATGTCGCTCGACTCGGCCATCTTGAGATATGCCGCGATGTCAGTAATGGAACCCATGCCCGGCGTGTGGATTTCTTCCGGCTTGCCTTCGCCAGTTGGTTCAAGCTCCTGGACCGGATCGAGCCGCGATGTTGCCTTCTCCAAATTTGCCGCGTAGCGACAAGCCGGACAGCTTGCGATGAGGTCTTCACCGGCGTCGGTATAGACCATGAACTCCTGCGACTGCGAGCCGCCCATCGCGCCCGAGTCCGCTTCGACGGCAACGAACTTGAGGCCGCAGCGCGAAAAAATGCGGCGATAGACGGCGTCGTGTAGATCGAAGCTCTTGTCCAGGCCGGCTTTGTCGATGTCGAAGGAGTAGGCGTCCTTCATCGTGAATTGGCGCACGCGCAGCAGACCCGACTTGGGCCGCGGTTCGTCGCGGAATTTGGTCTGGATCTGGTACCAGATCTGCGGCAGCTGCTTGTAGCTGCGCAATTCACCGCGCGCGATCACGGTCATGATCTCTTCATGCGTCATGCCGAGGCAGAGGTCCGCGCCTTTGCGGTCCTTGAGGCGGAACATGTTGTCGCCCATGCCGGTCCAGCGTCCGCTCTCCTCCCACGGTTCTTTTGGCAAGAGGGCCGGCAGATAAAACTCCTGGCCGATCTTATCCATCTCCTCGCGGACGATGGCGATGATCTTGTTGAGCGAACGCTGGCCGAGAAAGAGGTAGTTGTAGATGCCGGCGCCGAGTTGGCGAATGTAGCCGGCGCGGAGCAGAAACTTGTGGCTGGCCACTTCGGCGTCTGCCGGAGCCTCGCGCAAGGTAGGAATAAAGAGCTTCGACCAACGATGCATAAAAAAGGGCTTACTTGCTTTCCCGTCCGTTTGAACTCCGGGTCGCCGGGAAAAAGACGGACGCAAGGCGATTGAAAGATCCAGATTCCATTCTAAATGTTCGCGGTGTTGCGAGCCCTCAAGCGGCCGCGGCGCGGTACCTCCCAATGCAAGCCAGGTTGCTACAGAAGTTGGCATAGCTCAGGCCCCTCCGCATCGGCCTTTGCCAGAAGAAGCGCACTCGGAGGCCCATATTTCCTGCCACTGAAAACAAAGCATGTAGAGGATGAGCAGCGCTTTTCGCCGTGTCACCAGGCACACGTCTGTGGCAGTGCTGACACGCATGGCTTACCGCTGAAACTTGCAACAGATCGCGCTATTCTTTCTGGTCTGGAGATGAACTTGCCACCGGAGCAGGTTCTGTGGCCGATCTATCGGCCCAACCGCGGTTCATTCAATGAGTTCCACGGTGTGTGTCATAATTCCAGGCATGAATTCCCACCACATCCCTTGGGGAGAGCTCGTGTTTGTGCTGGTCAAGCTCCTCAAGATGTTCGGGATCATTCCGGGCGCCATTGCGGCGTTCGGCGTCAAGAGGTTTTACCAGAAATGGCGCCAGAATAAGGCCATGGCCGGGTGGCCTGCGACGGACGCAACGATCCTGAATGGGCAGGTTCACAACAAAGGTTGGCGAAGCTTTTGGGTTGAGATCACCTACACCTATTACGTGGGTGAGTACCGCACAGGCAAGCACGTTCACCGCTTTCACCGCGAGGAAGATGCCGATGAGTTCATCCGTCAGATTAAAGACAAGCGGGTTCAGGTCCACTACGACGCTTCTAACCCGGACAAATCGGTAATTCTCGACCGCGACCTGGAGATGATCGCGCTCCTGGCTCCGCAATTCCGCTGACTTTCGCGATTGACTGCGAATTCAGATCAGCTCCACGCCCCACAGATCGTGCAGGTGCACGACGCCCTCAACCTTCCCGCCTGCATCGACCACGACTAGCGAGGTGATCTTGCGCTCTTCGAGAATGGCAAGTGCTTTGGCGGCCAACTCGTCGGCGGCAATCGTGCGCGGATGAGGATTCATAGCCTCGCCGGCGGATCTTGCCCAGCGCCGCGCCGCCCTCGCGCTCTAAAAGCCTGCGCAAATCTCCATCGGAGATCACTCCACGGAGGCGGCCATCCTCCTGCACCGTCGTGATGCCCAGCTTCTTCGACGACATCTCGAAGATCACATCGGCCATCGGCGTTGTGGGCGCCACGGTGGGGATGTCCTCGCCGGTGTGCATGAGATCGCGCACCCTGGCGAGGCGCTTGCCGAGTTTGCCGCCGGGGTGCAGCTCGGCGAAATCTTCGGCGCGGAAGCCCTTACGCAGGCTGACGGCGACTGCGAGGGCGTCGCCCAAAGCGAGCATGGCGGTGGTGGAGGCCGTGGGCGCTAGATTCAAGCCGCAGGCCTCGCGCTCCACGGAGCAATCGAGGGCCACGTCGCTGGCCTGCGCCAAGGTTGACTGCAAATTGCAGCAGAACGAGACGAGCGCGTCGCCTTTGCGTTTCAACGTGGCCAGCAATCGCAGGATCTCTTCGGTTTCGCCGCTGGCCGAGAGCGCGACGACCACATCGCCGGGCATGAGCATGCCCAGGTCGCCGTGCACGGCCTCAGCCGGATGCAGAAATAGCGCGGGCGACCCGGTGGAGCTGAGCGTGGCGGCGATTTTCTGCGCGATGATGCCGCTTTTGCCCATGCCGGTGACTACCACGCGGCCATGCGATTCGCCGCAGCGAAGGATCATTTCGACGGCACGCGCGAACGGCTCGGCCATTGCGCCTTCAAGGCGCGAGGCAAGGGCCTCAAGCGCGGCTGCCTCGGTGCGGACAAGATCCGACGGGCGAAAGGGCGCCGCCGGATGAAACGCGCCTTCTTGATTGGAGAGACTCATTGGCATTTGATGGTAACAGCTTACGACAATGAACGAGAGAGGAGGACTGCGAGTGAAAGAGTGAATAAGTGAACGAGTGAACCGGAAAGCACTTCACATCTTCCTTTCTTCACTCATTCACTTTTTCACTTCTTCCTTGTCTCGCTGTTCACGCCCCGCCGTTCCCGCTCGTAAAATAGACGCATGAGGTCTTTCCCTGTGCGGCGCAACACGTTGGTTCTCGGTGCTACGCTTTTGATTCTTGCCATCTTTGCCTGGGCCGGCTGGACCAACTGGGAGTACCGCCGGCAGGAGTCGGAGCGATTGCTCGCGCATGCCGCGCAAGGTGAACTTGTGCCCGCTCCCGATGGGGGTGCGCCGGTATTCGTCTCTCCGCTCGACGGCAAGGCGGCGCCTGGCTTTGCGCTGGAGGACCTGAAGGGAAACAAGGTCACGCTCGCGAGCTACCGCGGCAAGGCGGTGATGATCAACTTCTGGGCGACGTGGTGCGGACCTTGCAGGATCGAGACACCGTGGCTTGTGGAGTTGCGCAACAAGTATGCGACGCAGGGCTTTGAGGTGCTGGGCATCGACACCGAGGGCGACGACCTGAAGAAGAACGACAAGGCCGGATGGGCGAAGGCCACGGCTGCGGCAGGTAAGTTTGTGGCGCAGGAAGACGTTCCATACCCGGTGCTGCTCGATGGCGACTCGATCAGCGGCGACTACGGTGGCCTCGACGATCTGCCCACGTCGTTCTTTGTCGATCGCAAAGGCGTGGTGGTAGCAGCGCAGATGGGCCTGACTTCGGAGCAGGACCTTGAAAGTAAGATCCGCAAGGCGCTGAACCAGTGATCAGTGGTCAGTTGTCAGTTGTCAGTGATCAGCGACGAACCGCATTGTGCAAGCGCGATTGGATTGGTGTCGATGAATGTTTTGAGGAGATCGGTTCTCGCGACAGTTGCTTTGCTCGCGGTTGCTGCGTCAGCCGCTCTCGGGCAGGGCTTGACCTCGGAACGGCAGCTCGTGAAGAACGATGCGGTGACGTTCCTCTTTCCCGAGCAGGTCAGCGTGCCGGCAGGCAAGCCAAGCCAGATCGCGCTGCACTTCCGCGTTGCGCCGGGAATGCACATCAACTCGCACACGCCCACGGATGAGTTTCTGATCCCGACGACATTCTCGATTCCCGAAGACTCGGGCGTGAGGCTCGAAGCTGCAACGTATCCGGCGGGCACGGTGATGGCGCTGCCCATCGATCCCACAACGAAGTTGAGCGTCTACACCGGCGAGTTCATCATTGAGGCGCGCATTGTGGCCACGGCGGGCAATCATCTGGTGCAGGGCCAACTGCATTACCAAGCCTGCGACAACAATCAATGCTTGCCGCCGAAGACGATCACCGTGGCGATTGATGTGATTGGGAAGTGAAAGGGCAGCTATTAGCTCTCAGCTTCTAGCTGTTAGCTTTCTCTGTGGCGTTACCGGATCGAGTGTCTTCGCGAGTCTGCCAGATGGTGTCTTGTTCTACGAGTGCAGCGTCAAAGGCGGGATCGTCTACCCAACTCCCTGCAATGTCACTCAGGTCGCGCTTAGGGTGCACCGCTTCTGCTTTGTCAAATGAATCAGATAAAGGCATCGGAGCTACGCTCCTGTTCTCTTGTCGATCTTAGCCTAAAGGCAGCGCCGGCTAGGAAGCCGGCGCTACTGGCTTTGAGCCCTACCGCGCTATGCTCCGGCCTTCTTTTCGATTTTAGCCCAGGTGTCTTTTAGAGGCAGCGTGCGGTTGAATATTTTCCTGGTCTCGGATGAGTCCGGGTCGAGACAGAAATAGCCTACGCGCTCGAACTGGTAGCGGTCGCCGGGTTTGGCGGTGGCTAGCGAGGGTTCGAGTTTGGCGTCGTTTACGATTTCGAGCGAGTTGGGATTGAGATTGTCGAAGAGGTCGCCGCCCTCTGGGAAGTCGTAGGGATCGGGCTTTGTGAAGAGCTTATCGTAGAGGCGTATTTCGGCTTCGATTGCGTGACGCGCCGAGACCCAGTGCATCGTCGACTTGACCTTGCGGCCGTCGGGCGAGTTGCCGCCGCGGCTGGCCGGGTCGTAGGTGCAATGCACTTCGCTGACGTTGCCCGCGGCATCTTTCACGACGCTTTTTGCAGTGATGAAATACGCGTTGCGCAGGCGCACTTCTTTGCCCGGGCTGAGGCGGTAGTACTTGGGCGGCGGGACTTCGCGGAAGTCATCCTGCTCGATATAGAGCTCGCGCGAGAAGGGCACCTGGCGCGTTCCGGCAGACGGATCTTCGGGATTGTTGGCTACTTCGACAAATTCTTCCTGGTCTTCGGGGTAGTTATCGATGACGATTTTGAGCGGGCGCAGAACGGCCATGGCGCGTACCGCTCGGCGATTGAGGTCGTCGCGCTGAAAGTGCTCTAGCATTTCAATGTCCGTAGTCCCATTGGTGCGCGAGGCACCGATGGAAGCGCAGAAGGCGCGCAGAGCCTCGGGCGTGAAGCCACGCCGGCGGATGCCGCTGAGCGTTGGCATGCGCGGATCGTCCCACCCGGAGACGCGCTTCTCTGTGACAAGCTGCAGGAGCTTGCGCTTGGAGAGCATGGTGTAGGTAAGGTTGAGGCGGTCGAACTCAAATTGCTGAGAGGGAAAGATGCCGAGCTGGGCAATATACCACTTATAGAGCGGCTGATGGTCGGCGAACTCGAGCGTGCACATGGAGTGCGTGACGCGCTCGATCGAATCCGACTGGCCGTGCGCGTAATCGTACATGGGATAGATGCACCATGTGTCGCCGGTGCGGTGATGCGAGGCGTGGAGGATGCGGTACATGACCGGGTCGCGCATGTTGAGGTTGGGCGACGCCATGTCGATTTTGGCGCGGAGGACTCGCGAGCCGTCTGGAAACTCGCCCTGCTTCATGCGCACGAAGAGATCGAGGTTTTCTTCGACGCTGCGGTTGCGGAAGGGCGAATCCTTGCCTGGCTCGGTAAGCGTGCCGCGGTGCTGGCGAATTTGCTCGGCGGAGAGATCGTCGACGTAGGCATTGCCGGCTTTGATCAGTTGTAACGCCCACTCGTAGAGCTGGCCGAAATAATCGGAGGCGTAGCAGAGGCGGTCCCACTCGAAGCCGAGCCAGCGTACGTCGGCCATGATGGAGTCAACGTATTCCTGCTCTTCTTTCTCGGGATTGGTGTCATCGAAGCGCAGATTGGTTTTGCCGCCAAACTCGTCGGCCAGCCCAAAATCAAGACATATCGCCTTGGCGTGGCCAATGTGGAGGTAGCCGTTGGGCTCGGGTGGAAAGCGCGTCTGGATTTGGGCGTCGCCGAACGCTTTGGTGCGAACGTCTTCGGCGATGATGTCGCTGAGAAAGTTGGAGGGGGTGCGGACTTCGTTGCTTTCCGGATTTGCGTCGGTCATATTTACGATTCCTTACTTCACGGCCAAAGACTTGGTAAGTCTAAACAGCTTCCAGGCAGCAAGATCGATGATGAGGACAAGGACCATGACAACGGCGTTGAAGAGATAGGGAGGCCGCATTTGGAGTGGCTGAAGATGAAGATCAATGGCAAATTCATACGCCACTAGCCCTGTCAAGATCAGGCACGCTGCTCCAATGAGGATCGCTCCAGGTCGCTGCAGCAGTCCTTTCAGGATCAGGATCGAACCCACTATCTGCGCTGCCGGAACAGCCAGCATAATTCCGTAGTCCAATATTATCGTTCCGTCGGAAACTGGCACAGACAAACCGCTAAGAGCAACGAACGCCCAGGCAATGCACAGAATCCAGATGCCGCCCACGATCAACATTAATGCTGCAATTTGTTTCATCATTCTAAGAGTCTGTGCTCAACCTCGCGATTGCAGCAGTGCTTCGGCCTGGCGGATGCGTCCAAGGCAGACCTCACGGCCGAGAACGATCAGGGTTTCAAAGAGCGGAGGGGCGTTCTTGCGTCCGCAGACGGCGACGCGGATGGGCTGGAACATGGGTCCGGCCTTGAGGCCGAGCGAGACGGCGGCTTCGCGCAAAGCCTTATCGAGTGAGTCGTGATCGAATGTGGTGTTGGCCAAAATCTTCTGGGCGGTCTGGAGTACGCGCAGAGCCATCGCGGCGTCGCCTTTTTGCGGAATGAGTTCTGCCGGGTCGTAGGGCGCGAGTTGATCGACAAAGAAAAAATCGGCGGCGGCGGGGGCTTCGCCGAGCAGCTTGATGCGCTCACGGATGAGCGGCGTTACGGCTGCGATTTTCTCCGGCGTGGGATGAAAGCCGGCCTGTTCAAAAAACGGCGTCAGGCGATGGCTCAGGTCGTCGATGGGCAAAGCGCGGATGTGCTCGGCGTTGAGCCAGAGGGCTTTTTCATCGAATGGGAGCTCTTCAGTGAAGTTAACGACGGCGTTGGAGCGGTTGACGCCTTCGAGCGTGAACAGGTCGCGAATCTCGTCCAGAGTCATGAGTTCGCGATCGTTCTTGGGCGACCATCCGAGCAGGCAGAGGAAGTTGACGAAGGCTTGCGGGAGAAAGCCAGCGTCGCGATAGGTGGTGACGCTAACGACCGGGCCGTGTTTGCGTTTGGAGAGCTTGGTGCCGTCGGGCGCGACGAGAAGCGGCAATGCGCGAACTGCGGCGCGGAAGCGCCGAGGGCTTCGAAGATGAGCAGGTGTTTGTACGTATTCGTGAGATGGTCCTGGCCACGAATGATGTGGCTGATGCGGAGATCGGCGTCGTCGACGCAGGAGGCGAGATGGTAGGTCGGCATGCCGTCCGAGCGCAGCAACGCGAAGTCTTCGACTTCATCGGCGGGGCGGGACTGCGCGCCGTAGACGCCATCGACGAAGTGCAGAATCCGGCCCTGGCCACGCGGGACACGATAGCGCAGCGCATACGGCTCGCCTGCTGAGGCGCGGCGGTCACTCTCTTCGCGAGAGATTTCTCTCATGCCGGGATTGAAGAGCCATGCGCCTTGCGCGGAGGAGGATTGATTGTCGTCACCGGCATGGGCGGGGGTGAAGTCGCGATAGGCCAGTCCTTTTTCGGAGATGGCCTGCGCGGCTTGTCGGTGGAGGGCCAACCGCTCGGACTGCTTGTACTCTTCGTCCCAGTCGAGGCCGAGCCAGCGCAGGCCCTCGAAGATGGACCGGACGCTGGCTTCAGTGTTGCGCTCGACGTCGGTGTCGTCCAGGCGCAGGACCATGACGCCGTGATTGTGGCGGGCATAGAGCCAGTTGAAGATGAACGTGCGGGCGCTGCCCACGTGGAGAAAACCGGTGGGCGAGGGCGCAAAGCGGACGCGCGGTGGCGCGGAAACGGCGGAGATGGAATCAGGCATCGTCATTCACGATGCTAAAACATTGCGCCTCCGCCGATGGATGCCGCGTCTCAGGCTGCGGGCGGCACCGGCGGGTAGGGCGGCTGTGCGGGAGGATACGGCGGCGGCACAGGCGGCGGATAAGCCGCGAGCTGAGGCGCCGGAACCACCTTCCACTCTGCGAAGGCGAGAACGTACAGCAGGACCAGCGTGCCCAGCGACGGGAAAAGGCACAAGAGCGAGAGCCACGGCGAGAAGCCGGCCTTTTTGAGGATGAACCAGCACGGCACCATAACTACGGCAATCGAGACAAGGAAGATGACGAGAAGGATCGGGACGATCGCCATCATGATGTGCTGGATCATTTCGGGGTTGGGCTGATCCTGAAGGAGAAACGCCAATGCGTACATAGAGAACACTCCTAGATGCGACAAAAGACTCCCTGCCAAGGTAATGCCAGACGCACAAATCCGCAATGAAAAACTGCGCAATTCATTATGGTCTGACGCGGACGTCGACTTGAAAGAGAGCCCGGAGACAGCACGAGCCGGTGAATTTTGTGGCGCGCCAAGACTACGCCGGTAATTCCGGTCGTGAAATCTGAAACCTCGGACCTGCTCTTACGTGATGTCTTCGGTGTCGTAGACCGGATCCACGGTGCGTTTCTTGGGTACACCGTGAACCGAAGCGAGCAGGTCGTCGACGACGTCTTCGAGTTGGCGCTGGCTTTCGATAACGGCTTCCATGCTCTTGAGCTCTTCGGGCTCCGGCACAAGCTCTACCAGAACGACGGCATGGCACTGGGCCGTCTGGTCGAGGTTGAGGCCTTCAGGGGTCTTGGCCTTGATGCTCACCTGGTTAACTTCGACTCCGAGCAGATCGGCAACACGGGCGCAGATATCGGCGGCGATGGGCGAGATTTTGGGCGCGGCGAGGATCAGCGTGGTATCCACGTTGATCACGCGGTAGCCAGCGTGCTGCAGCTCTTCGAGAGCAAGATTGAGGAAGATGGCGGAGTCGGCATCTTTCCAGCGCGGATCGCCGGGCGGGAAGAAGCTGCCGATGTCGCCGGCGGCCACCGAGCCGAGCAGGGCGTCGGTGATAGCGTGAAGCAGTACGTCGCCGTCGGAGTGGCCGGCCAGGCCTTCAGGGTGAGTGATTGTCAGCCCGCCAATGCGCAGCGGCACGCCCGCCTTGAACTCGTGCGAGTCATAGCCAAATCCGATGCGTATGTTCGACTTTGCCATGTTTCGATCAGGTAGTTGCGTTCAAGGTTCCTGCATCCCGGCCGGGCCCAGGCGGTGCAAGCCCCGCTAACGTGGCTCACGCTGCTGCTTCAAATAGAACTCGGCCAGCTCCAGGTCCCCCGGCTGCGTAATCTTCAGATTAACCTGAGAACCGTGCACCACGGCTACAGGGACTCCCGCGCGCTCGAGGAGCGAGGCCTCGTCGGTGCCCAGAAAGCCGTCGGCCTCGGCGTCGGCAAAGGCGTGCTGGAGCAGGCGAAAGCGCGCGCCCTGCGGGGTTTGCGCCTGCACTACGAATTCGCGCGGGATAGTCGCGGTAATGAGCGCTCCATGCGCGGTACGCTCCACCTGCTTGATGGTGTCGACGGCGGGCAAGCCCACGATGGCCGCGCCGTATTGGGCCACCGCGTCAATGGTGCGCTCGATGGTAGCCACGTCAATGAGGGGGCGCACGGCGTCGTGCACCAGAACAATGTCATCCGGCTGGGCGGACAGGGAACGGAGCGCGTTGGCCACCGATTCCTGGCGCTTTTCGCCGCCCTCGACCACGCGCACGCGATCGGCAAAACCGTATTCAGCCACCTGCGCCTCGGCGCGTTCTATTTCGGGCTTGCGCACGGCCACGGATATCGAGTTGACGCGCGGCGCCGCGGCAAACGCGCGCAGCGAATGAATCAGGATGGGCACGCCGTCGAGAGCGAGAAACTGTTTGGGCTGGGGACCCGCCATCCGGGTGCCCAAACCCGCGGCGGGAAGAATGACAAAGACCTGCATAGAGAATGGAGTATAGCACCGGGCGGGTGCGCGGCCCGTCGACCCAATATCCCCGTTTCGGCAGTTGGGCAGTCTAAGCCCTAGTCAGTGCCGCAGGGACGTCAGGGAGGCCAATGGAGCTGCGACTTACTTGTGCCGTTCTGGTGGTCCTCGCGGCTGCCGGAGTAGCAATTCCAGCCCAGCGGGCTACACCCAACGAGAAGAGTTCCAACTTCACCAGACAGACGACAGAGGTACTTGTGCCGGCGCTGGTGCAGGACGCGGCCGGCAACGTAGTTTACACGCTTCAGGCCGGAGACTTCGCGCTGACCGACGACGGCGTGCCGCAGGAGCTTACGCTGCAGCAGGAGACGGGGGATGAGCCGCTGGCACTGGTGATCGTGATCGAGGCGGGCGGCGCGGGTGCGCGCCAGTTCCAGAAGTTCGAGCGGCTGGCTCGCCGCTTGCCCCTATGCTGCCGTCCATTGTTGGGAACGTCTATCATCGCGTGGCCGTGGTGACCTTCGACAGCCGCCCGAAGCTGATACAGAGCTTTACCTCCGACCTGGACGAGGTGGAGACGACACTGCGCGATCTCTCGGCGGGATGCTCGCGGCACAACCACTACGACAACTGCACTGAGCCGAATCCAGTGCACGACAAGCCGATGGGCGACAACGGCGCTGCTATCCTGGACAGCCTGGAGTTCTCGGCGGATATGCTGCGGGCTGAGCCCGCCGGCTACCGCCGGGCGATCCTCATGGTAACCGAGACGGTGGATCGCGGCAGCGAGACAAGCATAGACCAGGCGGTGCGCGCCATTACGGATACCAACACGACCATCTATGCGATCGGCTTTTCAACCGCCAAGTCAGAGGCTGCGCACTATGCGCACCACCAGCTTCCGACGAGCCGCGTCGGGCCGCTGGCGTTTGAAAATCCCCGTCCCAATCCGCCTCACGGCTGCATGGGCAAGGATCCCAATCCCGAACCCGATGACCCGACCAGCAAGTGGTCGCAGTTCTACGATTGCGCGGCGCAACTTGTGCCGCCGCTGACCTTTGCAAAGATGGCTACGATTGCGACAGCCGACAGCCTACAGAGAAATGTTCCGGCGACTGTGGCGCGACTGACCGGGGGCGAGTACTTCAGACTGGGTGGCGAGCGGAATCTTGAGCAGGACCTGACGATGATCGGGAACCACCTGCCGAACCGGTACATTCTGACGTTCCACCCGCAGGCGCCGCATCCGGGACTGCATGTGCTGACACTCAAGTTGCCCGACTACAAGGGCCTTAAGGTTACGGCGCGGACTAGCTACTGGGCCGAGCCGTCTGCTTCAACTGCGCAGGAGAGATGAAACGTGCGGGAAAAAGAGCACGGCGCTGAGGGGAATCGCCGTTCGCTGCGTTCGCTGCGAAGCCAGGGGTGGAACTGGTCGTGCCGCCGGAGACGGAGAAACTATTGAAGACTCCGCAACCCGCCAGCCCCGCGCACGCCGCAGCGGCATAGAGCGCCACTGCGACGGCACGCAGCCGCTTCTTCGAGTTCTCGCATTCAGAACTTCTTGCCTGGCTTTGCATGCTTTTAATGCGCTCTATTTTTAGCGTTCCACGTTCTATATGAGGGGTTAGATGCGGGTTCGCTCCTCCGCGCCGGTAAACAGTGAGATATGAGCCGCCAAGAAGTGTCTGGACGGCCAAACCTGATGTTCCGGAAAAAGTAACTTCCGGTTTCTTCGAGTCGCGTTGGCCGTCTCCCTATAATGAATAGGAACTGGCAGAGCGCTTCGCGCGCTCGCCTCTTCGACTTTTCTTTTCCGGGGAACGCATGGCTGCACTGATTGAAGCAATCGATGTAAAGCGGAAAATGGTTTTTGAGTTTGAAGGCACGCCGTATTACTGCCTTGAGGCCGAGGTTTCCACGCCCACGGCGCGCGGCGGCCAGACTCTGGTCCGCCTGAAAATGCGCAACCTGCTCACGCGCGCGGTCTTCGACAAAACTTTCAAGGCCGGTGAGAAGTTCAAGGAGCCGGACCTGGAGATGGTCGAGTCCTCCTATCTCTACAGCGATGCGAATGGCTCCTACTTTCTCGACCAGCAGAGCTTCGATACCCACATGCTTTCGCCGGGCATGGTGGGCGATGCGCTCAAGTTTCTCGTGGAGGGCTCGCTGATTCAGCTGCACAAGTTCAACGGCAACCCCATTGGCCTGGAGTTACCTGCTCAGGTTGAACTCGCGGTTTCCTACACCGAACCGGGCGCGCGCGGCGACACCTCCGGAAACGTGACCAAGCTCGCGCGATTGGAGACTGGCCTCGAGATCAAGGTTCCGCTCTACATCCAGGAGAGCGAGAGGGTCAGGGTCTACACCGAGACCAAAGAGTTTGCCGGGCGGGCATGAACGTCTTGCGAAGCTTCGGCACGCACGCCGGAACTGAAAGGCTGGCGGACCGGCGCAGGCGCGCTATCATCCTCTCGTGCCTTATCCGCCCAAGCCGAAATCCGCTCTTAACTCTGTTCAGGGCCTGCCGCTCGATATTTCGCTGCTTAAGCCCGGCATGAGGCTGGCGGTCGCGCTTTCGGGCGGCGCGGATTCGGTGGCACTATTGCGGGCCCTTGCCAGCCGGCGCAAAGAACTGGGCCTTGTGCTCCATGCCGCGCACTTGCACCACGGACTGCGCGGCGCAGAGGCTGACGGTGATCTGGTGTTTTGCCGTGCCTTAGCTGCAAAGCTCGACGTTCCCTTTCACGAGAAGCGTGTCGACACAGGCGCCGAAGCCCGTGCCGATGCGAAAGCAGGCAAGCGGGCTGAGACCATCGAAGAGGCTGCGCGGCGGTTGCGCTATTCCTGGTTTCGCGAACTCTTGTCCAAAGGTCCGCTCCACGCAGTGGCTACGGCGCATACGCTTGATGACCAGGCGGAGACGGTGCTCGCGAAGTTCTTGCGTGGCGCGTGGACGGAAGGTCTGGCAGGCATCGCTCCAAGACTCGAATTCACTGAGGGGCAGGTTGTGCGGCCTCTGCTCGGCGTGAAACGTGCCGAGATCGAAGCCTATCTGCGCTCGCTCGGACAGGAGTGGCGCGAGGACTCCTCGAATCGCCATCTGACCTTCACGCGCAACCGCATTCGCCACGAGTTGCTGCCGCTGCTCGAAAGCTGGAACCCGCGGCTGCGGGAGCATCTGGCGCAGATGGCGGAGCTGGCGCGGGACGAGGAGGCTTGGTGGAGTTCGGAGCTGGCGAGGCTTGCGCCGCAATTGGTTCTCCCCGGCCGGCCAGCACGCGGCGGCGGCCGCGCGGCGGGTTCAGGCGCCGGCGCAGGGCTGGCGATCGAAACGGCGCGCTTGGCTGCGCTCGCCCCAGCGCTGCAACGCAGGATGATTCGCCACGCGGCCAGTCAGCTTGGCGTGGCGCTCGATTTCGATGCGACGGAAGCTGTGCGGTCGTTGGGCTTGGGCGGTCGGGCCGGGCAACGACTGTCGTTGCCGCAGGGACTTGGGGTCGAGCGGACTGCTCGGGAGCTCAGGTTTACGATTGGGCCGGAGCGCGCGGCCAAAGGCAGTTCGGCAGGCGGGCAGGAGCAACAATATAGTGGGCCGATCCCCGGCACAATCGACGCGCCTTCATTCGGGGTCCGGCTCCGCATCGAGAGAATTCCCACCAAAGTAACTGAGCGGGTCGGCAAGGACTTTCTGGCGCCAGGCGCGACCCTCCGCAATTGGAGGCCTGGGGACCGGGTGCGGCTCCGCTATTCGAGCGGACTGCGCAAGGTGAAGGAAGTTCTGGAGCGCAAGCATGTTACGGGCCTTGAACGGACGGTCTGGCCAGTGCTCGAGGCCGGTGGGCAGATTGTGTGGATGCGGGGCGTGGAATTGGAACCGTTGCCGGGACTGACGATTACAGCCGAGGATACAAGCACGGACCCAGCCCTGGGCGGGTCCGAAACCCTTTAAAAACTGGAGTGAGGCCACTCTCCGCATCGATGGAATAGCCCCCTTTTTCCCGGCCAGGGAGTACAATCTTTGTACTGCTATTCCTCTGGAGCGCGTGCGCAGCGCGCCGGAGATGATGTGTTATTTTTGCCACTTTAACCAGCGCTCACGCGTCTAAAAGGTGGTTTTGCCAGAGACGGGCCGGGGTCACCTGTGGGTGTTCCCCTTGATCGCGCAAAAGGAGTCGTAGGTGAACTCAAGCTTAAAGAACATCATGTTCTGGGTCTTCCTTGCCATCTGCGGGTTGATGCTGTGGGTGATCATATCGAAGAGCAACAGCATGAACAAGGATGCGGAATATGGGTATACCGATCTCTACCAGAAGGTAGAGAGCGGCCAGGTGCAGGACGTCGCGATTCAGGGTAACGACCTGAAGGGCCATTTGAAGAATTCACCCAAAGACGAGTTCCATACCTACCTGCCGACCAACTACGACGACCTACTGAAGGCGCTCATCACGGCCAAGGTCAACACCACCATCAAGCCCGAACAGAGCAACTTCCTGCTTCCCCTGCTTTATAACGTCGGTCCGATCGTGCTCATTATTCTGGTTTGGCTCTTCATGCTGCGCCAAATGCAGTCGGGCGGCAACAAAGCGCTTTCTTTCGGCAAGAGCCGCGCGCGCCTGCTCTCCATGCAGCAGAAGAAGGTCACATTCAAAGACGTGGCTGGCGTGGATGAGGCCAAGGAAGAGCTGAAAGAGATTATTGAATACCTGCGCGAACCGCAGAAGTTCCAGAAGCTGGGTGGGCGCATTCCCAAGGGCGTGCTGCTCGTCGGGCCTCCGGGCACCGGCAAAACTCTGCTGGCGCGCGCTGTGGCCGGTGAGGCGAATGTTCCGTTCTTCTCGATCTCGGGTTCGGATTTTGTCGAGATGTTTGTGGGCGTGGGCGCAAGCCGCGTGCGCGATCTCTTCGAGCAGGGCAAAAAGAACGCTCCCTGCATCATCTTTATTGACGAGATTGATGCGGTCGGCCGCCATCGCGGCGCGGGTCTGGGCGGCGGACATGACGAGCGCGAGCAGACCCTGAACCAGTTGCTCGTCGAAATGGACGGCTTTGAATCGAACGATGGCGTGATTCTGGTGGCGGCGACAAACCGTCCCGACGTGCTCGATCCCGCGCTGCTCAGGCCCGGCCGTTTCGATCGCCGCGTCGTGGTTGGCCTTCCCGATGTTCGTGGGCGCGAAGAAGTGCTCAAGGTCCATGTCAAAAAAGTTCCCGTAAGCGACGACACGAATTTAAACGTGCTTGCCCGCGGGACGCCAGGCTTCTCAGGCGCCGATCTCGCCAACATGGTGAACGAAGCGGCGCTGAACGCGGCGCGCATGAATCGCAAGCAAGTGACCATGTACGACTTCGAACTCGCCAAGGACAAGGTGCTCATGGGCGCCGAGCGCAAGTCGATGCTGCTCTCCGACGAGGAGAAGCGCGTCACGGCCTATCACGAAGCCGGCCACGCGCTGGTTTCGGTGAAGCGCGAGAACTCCGACCCTGTCCACAAGGTCACCATCATTCCGCGCGGCATGGCGCTGGGCGTCACCGTGCACCTGCCCGACGACCGCCACAACTATACGCGGGAGTATTTGGAAACGCGGCTGGCCATGATGTACGGCGGGCGCGTGGCCGAGGAGATCTTCCTTAACCAGATGTCAACCGGCGCCGGCAACGATATCGAGCGGGCCACGGAGCTGGCGCGCGCCATGGTTTGCGAGTACGGCATGAGCCGCCTGGGTCCGCTCACCTTCGGCAAGAAGGAAGAGCAGATATTCCTGGGCCGTGAGATTGCGCAGCATCGCGACTTCAGCGAGGAGACAGCGCGGCAGATCGATCTCGAAGTTCGCCGCCTGATCGACGAAGCGTATCAGTCGGCGCACACGATCCTCGAGGCGAACCCGGACGCCATGCACCGCATCGCGGCGGCGCTGCTGGAGCGCGAAACCATCGACGCCGAAGAGCTCAGGCTGCTCATCGAAGGCAAGGAACTGCCTGCGCTGCGCTCAAACCTAGCCTCGCCTACGGACGGCGACGGCAGCCCGCAACAGATCCTCAAGCCCGAGGGCCAGCGCGGCCCAGGCGGCTTCCCGGAAGGTTCACCGTCACCGGCATAAGAGCAGGGAATAGCCAGTAGGAAATAGGGAACAGAAAAAGGGCTGCTCGCGAGGGCAGCCCCTTTTGCGAATCCGACAGATGCCGGCACTGCCTTCGTGCCCGCGAACCGTCAGCGTCATTCCCGCAAGCGGTATGCGGCACCCACGCATTCAGGCCCAATTGCCGTTTTCAATGCTTCGTCTGGTGGAGCAATCCATAGTTGTGAAGCGCCCCACAGTCATTTGGCCTCCAGTCAGGTTCGCTAAAAGGAAACGAAGCCCGCTGATGCGCTCCCATTTGGGCTAGGACATCAGCGGGCTTCAAAATTTCGGTAACTGGCTCCTAGTTTCCCATTGACCGGCGCACTCCTGAATCACCAGCTTGAGGCTCGCCGGTACGACTTTCGAGGAATCCGACGGCGACCTGAAGTCCCCACGCGCCGCCAAATGACAGCACAGGCGAGTCGAATGATCCGGCCAGATTCTTCCGTTGAATGGGAACTTGTGCGAGCCGATGAGCGAGCATCTGCTCCATGCAATGGTGGTGGACGCGGAAGGAATCGAACCTTCAACCTGTCGGTTAAGAGCCGAATGCTCTGCCAGTTGAGCTACGCGTCCTTAAGGTTGGAACGCCGCGGGAGAGACGTTTTTCAGGCGGCCTGCGCAGGGGAGAAAATCAGCCCCGCACCTTGAAAAATATACCATACATGCCGGGTTCAGCCCAAGGATTTGCTCGGACGCAAGCTAGCTCTTTAGCGCCACGCGGATGTGCAGTTCTTTCAATTGCTGCTCGCTTACAGGCGTGGGCGCTTCGGCCATCAGGTCGATGGCTTTGGCCGTTTTGGGGAAAGCGATGACTTCGCGGAGATTGGCCGCGCCGGCCAGCAGCATCGCGATGCGGTCGAGGCCCAGCGCGATGCCGCCATGCGGAGGCGTGCCGTACTCGAGCGCTTCGAGGAAGAAACCGAAGCGCGCTTTCGCTTCGTCCTCGCTAATCCCAAGCGAGGAAAAAATCTGCTGCTGCACGTCCTTGCGGTGAATGCGGATGGAGCCTGATCCAAGTTCGAGACCGTTCATCGCCAGGTCGTAGCAGTTGGCGCGCACGGAAGCCGGATCGGCCACTAGGTTCTTCATATCGGCTTCGATGGGCGCGGTGAAGGGATGATGCGCGGGAACCCACTTGCCGGTGGCCAGGTCGTACTCGAACATGGGGAAATCTGTGAGCCACATGGGGTGGAAGGCGTGGCTGCCGTCGATTAAAGCGGAACCCGCTGGGCCTGCACCTGCGCTGCGGGCAGCAGCCTTTTGGACGACGTCATCTGTGACGTGAAACGCCCCGTGCTTTTCGGCGTATTTCTTTGCCAGCTCAGCGCGGAAGTTGCCGGCGGCAGCGTAGACATTGATTTCGCGCTCGGAGAGGCGGCCCGGAAATTTGGTGTCGCTGGCCTTGATGTGATGCGCCGGATCGCCGGCTACGATGATGACGAAATCCTCGTCGGCAGCGCCGGCAAGCTCGCGCACCTTCGTGGCTGACTCGGGAAAGCTCTTCGCGAGGCGCTTGAAATCGTCGATAAACTTCGCGCCCTTCTTGGTGTCGAAGAGCGGATGGTTGTCCTCGCGCTCCTTGCGGCTCAGTTCGCCGACTTTGGGGATGCGCAGGGCGACGATGGGCAACGCGGGATCGATCTGCAGCGTGGCGAGCGATTCGTCGGTGAAGGCTGAACGCACGTTGGTGAGACCTGGCAGGCGGAGGTCGGGTTTGTCGGTGCCGTACTGGCGCAGCGATTCGTCGTAGCTGATGCGCGGAAAGGGAATGGGCAGATCGACGCCGGCGGCGGCAAAGCCGGCCCTCAGGAACTGCTCGACCACGCCGAAGACCGTGTCCTGGCGGGGAAAGCTCATCTCGAGATCGACCTGCGTGAATTCGAGCTGACGGTCGGCGCGCAGATCCTCGTCGCGGAAACAGCGGGCGATTTGGAAATAGCGGTCGAAGCCGGAGATCATCAGAATCTGCTTGAAGATCTGCGGCGACTGCGGCAGCGCGTAGAACTCGCCTGGATGCACGCGGCTGGGCACGAGAAAATCGCGCGCGCCTTCGGGCGTGGATTTGGTGAGAATCGGGGTTTCGATTTCGAGAAATCCCTGCTGGCTCAGGTTGTCGCGAATGGCCAGCGTGATGTCGTGGCGCAGGCGGAAGTTGTGCTGCATCTCAGCGCGGCGCAGGTCCACGTAGCGGTGCTTCAGGCGCACTTCTTCGTTCTGGATGGCTTCTTCCGCGGGCGAAAACGGGGCGAGGCGCGTGTCGTTGAGCACGCGCAGCTCGGTGGCCTCAATCTCGATTTCGCCGGTGGGCATTTTGGGATTGATGGCGTCCTTATCGCGCAGCCGCACCTTTCCCACCGCGGCGACAACGTACTCCGGCCGCACCTGTTCGCCCTTCTTGTGGCCTTCGGGGCAAATCTCCGCGTCGAGGACGATCTGTGCAATGCCGGAGCGGTCGCGCAGGTCGAGGAAGATGAGGTTGCCGTGGTCGCGGCGGCGGTTGACCCAGCCCATCAGGACCACTTGCTTGCCTTGGTCGGCGGCGCGCAGTTCGCCGCACATGTTGGTGCGTTCCAGATTGCCTAAAAAGTCGAGCACAAAACTACCCTTTCACTGTCAATCTCCCATATGTTTTGGGGTGCCCCATCCTTGCGACGTATTTTTGGGTCACAAGGGTGGGATAGCACGAACCCGAGGGCCTCGCACTTACCGATTGAGGAAGTTCGCCAACTCCGCGCGCGAAACTTTGCTCTGCGTACCTGTGGCAAAGTCCTTCACAGTCAGGATACCGGATTGGAGTTCGTCCTCGCCCAGGATGACGATGCGGCGGGCCATCTTGTCGGCGGTCTCGAAGGACTTCTTCAAGCGGAAGCTACCGTCGCCCAACTCGACGCTGAGCCCGGCGCGGCGCAGTTCGCGGGCCAGAACCAGGGCGGCGGCGTTCAAATTTTCGCCGAGCGGCGCGATGTAAGCCGCAACCTGCGGCACCTGCGGTGCGGCGGAGTTTTGGTTTGCCTCTGAGGATTGCAGAGTTAAGACCAGCCGGTCCAGGCCCATCGCAAAGCCGATGCCGGGGGCTTTTGGTCCGCCGATGGCTTCGCTAAGGCCGTCATAGCGGCCGCCGCCGAGCAGGGCGTTCTGCGCGCCCAGGCCTCCGTGCGTGAACTCGAAGGTCGTGCGCGTGTAGTAGTCGAGGCCGCGGACCAGGCGCGGATTCAGTTTGTAGGCCACGCCGGCGGCGTCGAGAGCCGCGGTGACGGCGGCGAAATGGTCCTTCGATTCCTGGTCGAGAGATTCGGTGATTTTGGGCAGCGACTCGATGATGGGCTGGTCCTCAGGGACTTTGCAGTCGAGCACGCGCAGCGGATTTGAGACGGCACGGCGCTGGCAGTCGGCGCACATTTTTGGCGCGACTTCGACGAGCGCCGTGCGGAGGACATCGTTATATCTGGCTCGGTCCGCGGAAGACCCGACGGAGTTCAGCTCCAGTGTCCAGCCCTCGATGTGCAATTCGTCGAGCAGCGTGGCGAGCATCTCCAAAACTTCCGCGTCGCGGAGCGGGCTCTCGCTGCCGGCGGAGGGAGGCCCGATGACCTCGGCGCCGATCTGCCAGAACTGCCGGTAGCGGCCCTTCATCGGACGTTCGCGGCGGAACTGCGGTCCGATGTAGAAGAGCTTCTGGAGTTGGCCCGTCTCGCCCAGTTTGTGCTCGATGTAGGCGCGGACGACACTGGCTGTATTTTCAGGGCGAAGAGTCAGGCTTTGAGAAGAGTAGAAGAATTGGCCCTCGACTTCCTCCACGTCAATCCAAGGGGAAGGCACTGCGGAAAAATGAATAGGACCGGCTTTCCCTTTCGGATATACGAGTCTGCCTCGCTTTTCCGCGGTTAAAGGGTTCGCCTGAAATGCATCGACAAGAGCCCTAAGCTGCTCGTCCTGGCCGATCTCTCCCTTATGCTTGAACTCGACTATTTCAATGACGCCTTCCGAAAGGTCTCGCACTACGAGGTCGAATCGGTGACTGCCAACCTTCCCTTCTCTGGAAATGATTTCGATCCGGCCGCGTCTTGACTCAATCCAGGCGTCAATCAATGCTTTTTCGTTGAAGCGATCACGATCCTCCCACGTGTACATCTCTTTCGAGACAATGTCGGTCTCTTCGCCGACGCTGCGGGCAAAGAGTCCCGTGTCCTCGAAGATGGGCGTGCGGATTTCGCCGAAGTGGTAGCGGGCAAAGACATTTCGCGCGGTCGCTTCGATGCGGTTCCATAGCTCCGTCTCCGGAGGCAGCAGGTCCCGCGTCCCGCGCACAGATTTCAGTGTGGCCATAGCCTCTAGTTTAAATGGCTGCTCACGCCCTCTTCCTGATCGCCTGGCGCAATGTACTATCAATCCGCGTTTGCCACCCCGGGCCTGCGGATTTGAAGTGGTCGATCACCTCAGGAGAGAGGCGCAGAGAGACCAATTTCTTCGTTGGGGCCTTCTGCGGGCCGCGCTTGCCGCGCCGCACCACCTTACCGTGACGAATGAGATCGGCCTGCGCAAAGAATGCGCGCGTGGCTTCGGCATCGTTCGGATCGTAGGGGCCGTCCTCCGGCTCATACGGAATCGGAGCGCCTTCCCGGTAGGCCAGCACGCGATTCCAATCGGTTTTACTCTGCGTCTTCTTCATACTGTTTGCGCTCCGTGCGCGAAGCATGACGGAAAGAGATTACGCGCACTTCATCGTCTTGTTCCGTATAGACCAGCGTCAGGAGCCTACCTTTGACTACAGCCAGGGCGACATCCATTAAGCGGTATTCGTCGCCACGGCTTGCGTCGTAGGTGCATTTGTCTGGATTCTCGTAAACGAGGTAAGCGTCCCTGAAGTCGAGTCCATGCTTCTTCAGGTTGGACTTCCGCTTTGCTTCGTCCCAGACGTACACAATTTAATTGTAGCTACAAAATGATTAACCCGCAAGCGAGGTTTTCCTTGGCGACCCCATCTCGCAAATCCTGGCGAGGCAGCGAAAAACGCCTCTCAGGGGCTAAAGCCCTCAGAGTTTTTGTGGCATTTGCGGCACGAATGAATTCGTGCCCTTTCAAAACGGCGGCCGCGATAGAGTTTTTCAGCAGGCTTTGAAACCCGTGCCCTTTCAGGAGGCCGGGCTGCCTTTTAATAGAACAGATACTTGCGCCAGCGGTCGTCGCTGCGGCCTAACATGCGCATGATCTGGCGGCTGGTGTGCAGGGAGAAAGGCTTGGGCTCGCGCAAGAGGATCATGTCGTCGATTTCGGCGAGCAGGCGGTTGCCCTTTTTGCGGTTGCACTCGTGGCAGCAGGCGACGAGGTTTTCCCACGTGGAATTGCCGCCGCGGGAGCGGGGCACCACGTGGTCGAGCGTGAGTTCGCCGGGCGGGAAGGCTTCTCCGCAGTACTGGCAGGTATTGCGGTCGCGCAGCAGGATGTTCTTGCGCGAAAGGGCGCGGGTCTGGTGGGGGATGCGGCGGTATTCGAGCAGACGAATCACCGAGGGCATGGCGACAATGGTGCGCTGCGCGTGCAGCGAAAGGCCGTGCTCCTCTTCCGTGCGCGCGATGCCCTTGAGCACCAGCACCAGGGCGCGGCGCGCGCCGCAAATATTGATGGGCTCATAAGACGCATTGAGCACCAGCACCGGCATCTGCAGGATGTGGGCGTGGGCGTGCTGCACGTTTTCGTGGCCGCCGGCCAGCACCACGGCCCGGGCTATCGCCTTCTGTTTGCGCGCGTGAATCATGGCTTTCCCCAACGACATCTCTTCCCCCCGGGGCTAAAAAGCCGAACCGATCGTGCTGGTGCGTGCTGCGAGCAACTCCGCCTCCGGCAGTGTGCCGGCCTGCGGAGCTTCTTCCTCCGTGTCTTCGTAAAAGGATCTGATTCCATCGGCGCGTTGCGCACGCGCCAACGTGGCTACCCAAACTGAGGCAGCGCCAGCCTCGATCAACGCTTTGGCTGCAGCACGGGCCGTGGCTCCGGTGGTCAAAATGTCGTCGACGACGAGAACATTCTGCGCCGTCACGCGCGCGGGATCGGAGACCGCGAATGCGCCCCGCACATTGAGGCGGCGCTGACGCGGAGTGAGCCCGGCCTGACTTTCCGTAGCCCGCTGGCGCAGAAGCGTGCTGGATGCGAGCGTGAGCCGCCACTCGGGATGGCTCTTGCTGAGAAATTTGAGTGCCGCGACGGCGAGCGAACGCGACTGATTGAATCCGCGTTGCGCGTGCTTCGTGCGATGCAGCGGCACCGGCACCACCAGCATCTCCTGCGGAGCCTCAACGGCCAGTTGAGCGATAGCGTCCGCCAACATGCGGCCCAGCCCGGTCGAGGCCCCGTAGAGGCGCTCGTATTTGAGGGCATGGATGGCCTCGCGCATGCGGCCCTGATAAAGCCCATAGGAAACGGCGCGGAGAAACGGCGGCGGGGCCATGCGGCAGGCGCGGCAAAGAGCGGAGGAGCTGGATGCAGCAGAACCCGGCAGCGCGTCACCGCAGCGCGTACAGGCCGGCTGAGCCTGGAGAGGGAATTCTGTCCAGCAGAGATCGCAAATGGGAACGGAAGAGAGCTGCGGCAGAGGCGAGCCGCAGAGAGCGCAGGAGGCGGGAAGAAGAGCGCAACCTAATGAATCCATGGGACTTCGAAGCACGCGAACCACTGCACGCCAGCGTGTTGTTTCCGATGGCGGAACATGGGTTGCGGCCATGAGGGAGTCCCTGTGGAAGACGCACCTCGCTCAACGGACTACGCCGAAAGCAGGCTGCCCGTTGCCGCCAGTATAGCGCATACGTAATTCCGTGATCCAGCTGACCTGCTTTGGGGCGCTGATCGCCGACCCCGACTGAAGCACGCAAAAAGACAGCGGAAATGCCGGTACGCCCTCCGCTGCCCCATGCCGATGGTGTTTTAGAGTTCAATCCAGCGCCCACCATCTGAGAGCACAGGACCGCTTGCTATAACTCGATTTCACGCAGCTTGCTAGTGGTTGTGGCCGGAGTGCACGTGCTGCTGCTCAGGACGCCGTTCACGATCTTGCTCGGAGCTGGTCCGGCGGTTGACGTTTTCGTTTGCGTTGCGTGCGGCGTCTTTCACGTTGCCCACCGCCTTCTGCGCCTTGCCCTTGATTTGCTGTGCGGTTCCTTCCATCTGAGCATTGGGATCGTCGGTCCACTCTCCCACCTGGCGCTTGGCGCGCCCGGCTGCGTCGTTGATTGCGCTTTTCACCCGATCTTTATCCATAAGGTCACCTCTAATCTAGAGTTGATTGACGAACCGGTTTCGTGTTTGCCTTCGCCCAACGGGAGCAGCGAGGCGAGGTCTCTTGCCTGGGGCGATCTGCTAAACCGCCCGTCGTCCCGTGATCAGTTGGATGATCAGCACCACGAGAGCGATCACTAGCAGAATATGAATAAACCCTCCCAAGGTGTACGACGTCACAACTCCCAGGAGCCACAACACGAGAAGGATGATAAATATTGTCCAGAGCATCGGCTCACCTCCGTGAGAAACTTCCCCGCACCCACAAGCACGGTTTGACGCCGGGCAGAGGCGGCGGGTTGTTCCGCCAGCCGGCGTAAAGAAGAGCAGCCCGTGGCGTAAGCCCGTGCGCAGCAAAGCTATAGCGAGTTGGACTTTTTCGAAGGGTGCTCAGCGGAAATTCGCGGCAGGGTGCGATCAGCAGAAACTTGTCCTCGCGCAAAGCAGCCCGGCGCGGTGCGCGGGCATCGGAGTGCCAAGAGCGCGCAGCCACACCGCGCCGGAGGGACCCATGTTACTCATCATTCTGATCCTGTTGATCCTCGCATTCGGATACGGCGGCTATCGCGTGGGCCCGGGCTGGGGCTACTACGGGGGCGGAAGCCTCAGCCTGATTCTCACGATCATCCTGATTCTGGTTTTACTGCGCGTGATCTGAGCGGCGCATCGGTGTGAGTACGGTGCGCACTCGCATGAGAAGCGCTGCGGCACGGTGAATGCGGGATCTTCCTCTGTGAGCAGTATTCGCGATTTGATCGGAAGGCAAGCGGCTCCTGAACGGGCGCAGGAGCCGGGTGGAAGAACGCAGCCGGTTAAAAGACGCCCGCCAGGTAAGCTTCAGCCGGGTGCAGCTTTTCCGACTTCGAGCCGCACTTGGCCAGCACCACTGGCGACAGAGTGATGACCGGGCAGGAGGTGTGCGCTAGAGTCTTATACACGACGCCGTTGCGGGTGATAGCGGCAAAAGCCGATGCGCCCTGCGCGCCGAGAACAATGAGGTCCGCCTGCTGCGCGTGGCTCTGGTACAAAAGCTCCTCGGTGGGGTCGCCGGGCACCACGATGGTCTGGATGGGAACCTGGCCCTGCAACTCTGAAGGAATCAGCGCGAGCATTTCGGCTTCCAGTTCATCGAGCGAACGGCCGGCGAGGAACTCCGCGCGATCCTGAGGACGGATGACATGCTGCAGGACCAGACGCGCGCCATGCTGCGCGGCCAATTCGGCCGCAAAAGCAGCGACCACCGTGCTGGCTTCGTGCATGCTCACGGCGCATAGAATGCTGCGCGTGGCAAAGTTGCGATAGCTGCCATCGACCACGTCGGGACCGACGATGTACACCGGTACGTTCGCAGTGCGTAGAACTGCCTCGGCCACTGAGCCCACCAGCAGTTTTCCGAGCGGGCCAGGAGAGTGCGTGCCCATCACGATGCGGTCGATCTCGCGCTCGTGCGCAAACGCCAGGATCTCGTCCGCCGGCAAACCCGGCCGCACTACCACCTCACAGTGAAGGCCCGCGTCGCGGACAGCTTGCGCCAGTGGCTCGAGATGCTGTTTTTCCCCGCGCGCGGCGGCGGCATAGTCGTAGTAGCGGATGCCAGACGCCTCGGAGGCGGCCACCACCAGCGTGTCATACACGTGAAAGAGGATGAGATCGGAACCAAACTCCTTTGCTTGCGCGAGCGCGAAGGCAAAGGCTTTGTGGTTGGCAGGGATTTCGGTAGCGAAGAGGATGGTGGAGGGCTTGCTCCAACCTGGCTTCAATAAGGCGGCCATAAGAACCTCCTTACAGGCGTTCAAATGATGGCAGTTAGGGTTGACGTATTGCGGTGCTAGACCGCACAGTGCCGGGTGACGAATCTCACCACCATGCGACGTCTGGGGCCCCAAAGAATACTGCTGCTTCGCCACTATAAGATGCAAAAGTGGGCAAATGCATCTATCAGTTCAATGATTGTGTGCCCGATTCCCGGATTTGTCCAGCTAACCGATTTAGGAATTGAAAAGGTGACCTAAATCACAGCCTTGTTCGCCACAAAACTGGTCTTCTGGTGTGGAATCGAGGCGGTCGGATACGGCTTTCCGGCTTCGGGCACGCAAGTAATTGTTAAATGCCCGTAAAAAGTTTTAAGCCCGAAGCCGTCCCACCCCCAGGCGCCGCAAGACCTACGACGCCCGACGCCTCCGATTCCCACGGGAGGCCTTATGGCGACGCAGCCCCTGCAGCCGATGCACAACATTCCCGCCCGCGGCGGGATCGACTTTGATGAATTGCCGTTTCTTGCCATCTGGGAGGTCACGCAGTCCTGCGATCTGGCATGCAAGCACTGCCGCGCGGCGGCGCAACCCATTCCGCACCCCGACGAGCTGACGCACGAGGAAGGCCGAGCTTTGATCGACCAGATTGCGGAGATGCACATTCCCATCTTCGTTTTTACGGGCGGAGACCCGTTGAAGCGTAAAGACGTTTTCGAGCTGATCCGCTACGCCGCCGGCAAGGGCGTGCATGTTGCAGTCACGCCGAGCGCTACGCCGCTGTTGACGCGCGAACAGATCTTCAAGATGAAAGAGGCGGGCGTGGTGCGGCTCGGCATCTCGCTCGACGGCTCAACTCCCGAGATTCACGACGCATTTCGCGGCCTGACGGGCGCGTGGGCACGGACCATTCAGGCGATCGAATGGGCCGGCGAGGCGGGCATCCCCATCCAGGTACACACGACCATCAGCCGCCACAACGCGCACGATCTCGATAACCTTTGCAATCTCTTCGAGAAGCTCGCCATCGTGATGTGGAATGTCTTCTTCCTGGTTCCGGTGGGGCGCGGGCAGCTTGATGACCTGCTTAGTGGCGAGGAGTTCGAGCAGGTGTTTGGGAAAATCTACGAGCTCTCGCGCCGCGCCAAATTCCAGATCAAGACCACCGAGGCGATGCACTACCGGAGATATCTGCTGCAGCACAACCTGGAAGAGAAGAAGATGGGGCACGGCCATCCGGGCGGCGCTTTGAAAGGGCACGACTTCAGTCGTGCCGAAAAAGCCACCAATAAAAATGAGGGGGCTTTAGCCCCCGCGTACGAAACCGGCGCGCCGACGAGCGAAGCCAAGACGCGCAATATGAGCTGGGCCACGCGGCGCGTCAATGACGGCAAGGGATTCGTCTTCATCTCGCACATGGGCAATGTGTACCCCAGCGGATTCCTGCCGATTCACGCGGGCAATGTGCGAGAAACACCGCTCGCCGAGATTTACCGCAATGCACCGATCTTCAAGGCGCTGCGCGATACGAAGCGGCTTGAGGGCAAATGCGGCGCCTGCGAGTACAAGGAAATTTGTGGAGGATCGCGCGCCCGCGCCTACGCGCTCACCGGCGACCCGCTAGCCGCAGAGCCCTGCTGCATCTACCAGCCGAAGAACTGGGACCCGGAGCGGGAGCAGACGGCGGAGGCGTTCAAGCAGGCGCTGCCGGCGGGGACGCTGGTGACGCTTTAAGGCCGTCTTTGTAGAACAGAGGGCGCGCTATGGTTTCAGCGCAGGATGCTTGGCAGCTATCCACGCTTCGACCATAGCCAGGAACGCTTTGGCATGTACCAAAAGCTCCTCCGCCTCAGTCCCAGTGGCGATTGCTGCCCCCGTGTAGTCGATCTCGTTCCGCTTGCGGCGGCAAGCCTCAAAGTAATCCGTCAAGTGCGCTGCGGATGGCCCTAAGGCCAATTTGGCACCGTCGAAGGTGAGGCGATGATGGCCGGGCACGCTGGCTACGCGATAGCCGGCGCAGGCTATCACCATCTTCGCGGTTTGAAGGGCGGCATTATAGGCGGTGGCGAAGCGCCGATCCTCTGAGAGCGCCGGAATCGCGGCGTCAGCGAGATCGCGGGCCACGAGGCGGCGTATCTCGCCAAGTTCCTGAATGCCGGTCCGATGCCGGTGGACCTTTCCGTCTTGCAGCAGTTTGGCCCAGCTCATCAAGCGATCCCATGAGCAGTATAGTCTTGCCCTTCAACACAGACATCAGAAAATGGTCGCCAGCGGCCAGTTTGCCGCGAAACTCCTGCGGTGAGAATAGCGTGGCATTCACCTCGCGTCGGAACCGCTCTTCCAAGCTGCGCAGCCCCGGAACCATGTCGATCTGCTTCACCGATCCGACGATCATCAGATCCACATCACTCAATGCGCGTTCTTCCCCGCGCGCGACTGATCCATAGATCAGCGCGAGTTCGATGCGGCTCCCAAATGGCTTCAGGGTCTGGACCAGCGAAGGCACGATTCCGGCAGTCTTTTCCACCAGTCCGCGCAGATCCTTAAATACCGGGGAACTCCGATTGGCCCGAAAATACACGCGACGCCCATCTTCGCGCCGCTCCAGGATTCCCGAGCCCACCAGCGATTCGAGTTCCCGCTGAAGGCTGGATGGTCTTGTGTTTAGGCGCCCAGCCAGTTCGCTGAGGAACCACCAGCGCTGCGGTTCGAGCAGGGCGGAGGAGAGAACTCCGGCCCGGATCGTCGGGAAAATGGCTTCGAGCGGGGCGAGGTTATTCACATCGTCTATTATATACGCAAACTGCGTATATATTTACGTAATTTGCGTAAATAATACTTTCGAATGCTGGGTCAGTGCCCGCCCTCGGCCGCGTCCGCCTTGCCCTTGAACCGCGAATAGACAAAGACAATGTAGGCAACGGCAAGCGCCATCCCGACGAGCCACCATGCGAGGCCTACGGCCAGAGTGTGCGGTCCGGAGATCGCGCGGGTGAGCGTGATGTCGTTCGCGGAGCCGGTGGTGGCGGGCAAAAGCACCGGATACACGCCCCAGCACGCCCCGGCGAGCATGAAGAAGAGATAGACGCACGAGGCGAGAAACGCCTTCAGCGCGTGGCCCTTGCGATTCCAGAGCCAAACAGCCGCAAGCGAGGCAACCACGCCTGCGGGAATGGCGAACGTAAACGGATAGTGGAAGTAGTTGTCGAGGCTTGCGTGCCGCACCGCGATTGTCGCGAAGAGGCTGACGACGGTGAGGGCGACGAGCATCAGCCACAACGGCGTAACTACATTGCGGGCGCGTTGCTCCAAGTTGCCGGAGGTTTTGAGCGCGAGCCACAGTGCTCCGTGCAGCGTGAGCGCAACGAGCGCGACGAGGCCGCCGATCACCGTGTACCAGTCGAGAATGCCGGGCGCGATGCCGGGCTTCCAGTTCGTCCAGAGCGGCAGGAAGAAGTAACCGTCGGCATTAAGCGGCACGCCACGAAGCACGTTGGCGAGGGCCGCGCCATAGAAGATCGTCAGCAGCGCGCTCGCGAAGCCGAAGACGCCATCGAGCAGAGCGCGCCACACGCCTACGTCGATGTGGTTGCGCAGTTCGACGCTGACGCCGCGCAGGATGAGCAGCCAGAGCACAATCATGAGCGGCAGATAGAATCCGCTGAAGGCCGAGGCGTAGAGGAGCGGAAAGGCGAAGTAGAGCGTGCCGCCGCCGGCGAGCAGCCAGACCTCGTTGCCGTCCCAAACCGGACCGATGGAGGCGAGCGTGGCGCGGCGTTCGGCCTCGGTGCGCGCCAGAAACAGGTGCAGCACGCCCACGCCCAGGTCGAAGCCATCGAGCACGACGTAGCCGACAATCATGACCGCAACCAGCCAGAACCAGATAAAGCCCATCATGTGAAGTCCTCAGGTGTCGGGTTTCAGGTATCAGGTTTCAGTTCGTAGTTCTTCCATCGCAGTTTGCAATGGAAATTGCTTAATCGGCGGCAACGCTTTCCGCAGCGTGCGTTTCCGGCTCGGGGCCGGTGCTGATTTCGCGATAGACGAGCAGCGTGAACAGCAGGCCCAGCAGCATATAAAGGCCCATGAATCCGAGTAGCGTAAACAGGCCATTGCCGACGGAAACCGTTTGCGAGAAGCCTTCGCTGGTGCGCATCAATCCGTAGATGAGCCACGGCTGGCGGCCCAACTCCGCCGTCATCCATCCGGCGGTGTTGGCGATGTAGGGCAGCGGAAAACTCAACAGCAGCGCCCACAGCACCCACCGGGAGGTGTGCAGCCGTCCGCGCCACAGCAAAAATGCGGCCACAATCATCAGCAGCGCAAACCACGTCCCCAGCCCCGCCATGATGTGGTAGCTGTAGTAGAGCAGCGGCAGCGCGCCGGGCCACTGGTCGCGCGGAATCTGATCGAGCCCTTTTACTTCGGCCTTGGTCGTGCCGTAGATGAGGAAGCTGAGCACGTTGTTCACAACGATCGGATTGTCGATCTGGCCGGTTTCCTCATTGGGCTGGCCCATGAGCACAATCGGCGCGCCGATTTGGCTCTTGAAAAGCCCTTCCATGGCGGCGATGGCCGCGGGCTGGTTGCGCGCGA
This sequence comes from uncultured Acidobacteriota bacterium, assembly GCA_963745965.1. Classification (GTDB taxonomy): domain Bacteria; phylum Acidobacteriota; class Terriglobia; order Terriglobales; family Acidobacteriaceae; genus Telmatobacter. The sequence continues at coordinate 143,027 of CAVUZC010000012.1, read as the reverse complement.
CGTATTTGCCGGCGAGATCGCCGGTGGGAAAGATGATCAGGATTGACGAAATGACGCCGGCGATGACGCCCACCTTGAGAAAAATGCGCGCGTACTCCTGGCGCTGGCCTTCCAGCAGATAGAACGCGCCCACCGCGCTCACAACGAAGGCTGCGGTGACGACCGCGCCCGTCATATTGTGCATGTATTGGAGCAGCGCCCAGGGATTCAGCAGCAGTTGCCAGAAGCTGAGCACTTCGAATCGGCCGTCGGGCAGGCGCGAGTAGGCCACCGGATGCTGCATCCACGCATCGGTCACGATGATGAAGAAGCCGGAGATCCACGAGCCCAGCCACACCATGAATGCCGAGAACCAGTGCATGCGCGGCGAGATGCGTTTCTCGCCGTAGAGGAAGAGGCCTAGAAATGCGGACTCGAGAAAGAAACTGAAGACGCCTTCCATGGCCAGCGGCTGGCCGATGACGCCGCCCGAGAGTTGCGAGAAGCGCGCCCAGTTGGTGCCGAACTGGAATTCCATCGGGATGCCGGTGACCACGCCCATCACAAAGTTGATGGCGAAGATGCGGCCCCAGAAACGTGCCGCGCGATCCCACGTTTCGCTCCTGGTGCGCAAGGCCATCGTTTTCATCGCCACGATGAGAAGAGCCAGGCCCATCGTGAGCTGCGGAAACAGGTAGTGAAAAGTGATGGTAAAGGCAAAATGCAGCCGGTGAATGATCTCGGGAGTCATCCGAGGGCCTCCTGATGCGGTACGCGAACGGTGGACGGGCCCATGATGCGCCCGAAGGTTAACTCAAAAAGGAAAGGACTGGAATCGAGCCAAAGTCTCCGCATGGGGCTGATGGCAGTCCCCATCATCGCTAACGGATTCTAGCTCTTACAGTGATTTAAGTCACTCGCGCGAGCGGCCCGCGCCTGATTTGCACGGCGGCGTAAACGCGGCGCAGAGATTGTGCGCTAAACGCGATCGTCGGGGAAGGTGCCGACGGAGTCGCCGGGGGCAACATTCTGGCCAGCGAGGACGATGGCGTGCGTGGCAATATGGGCTCCTGCGCCGATCTCTGTGTGCTGGAGACGAACCCTGTTGTAGTCGCTGGGATCGTGCCAGAACGAGTAGATGCGCGCGTAGGAGCCGATGATGGCGTTGTTGCCGATGGTGATGCCGCCGCGGTCGTTGAGCAGCGCGCGCTGGCGGATGGTGACGCCGTCGCCGATGGAGAGATTGTAGCCGTAGGTGAGGTCGACGCCGTGGTAAATCTTGACGCCCGAGCCGACGTGCTCGAAGATGTGGCGGGCCAACATGCAGCGGAAGCGCAGTCCCAGCCAGTGATTGAGGCCGATGGGCGAGCGGTCGAACATCTGCCAGAACCAGAGCAAGGGTTTGCGCTCGGCAAAGCGCTCGTGATCGATTTCGGCATAATGCTCGGCTTCCATGGTGACGTTCTGCGGGTCAAGCGAAAGGTTCACCACGTTGCCCGGCAGCTCGGAGGTCAGCGTGAGGTTGAGCTTTCCGCCGTGGGGACGGCCCAGGTAGATTTGATAAAGCTGGTCGCGCACAATTTCGCCGCGGCGCTCCGGTGAACTGTGGCGCGTCAATTCGTCGTCGAGAAACTGAATCCAACGCCGGTAGATCTCTTCGGCTTCAGGCGCGGGACGCGGAGCGGGGATGGCAGCAGTGGTAGCCATACGCCTTTGACGATAGAACAGGGAGCGGGGAATAGGAAATAGGGATTTAGAAAACGCAAACTCTCCAGACCGCTGGCCGCGGCCGTGAAGATGGTCTTTTAGCATCTAAGAAGTGTAGTGATTCACCTTCCACGCACTCAGGGCATTTTCCGGTGAACGAAAGAGCCAGGATTCCGTGAGGCTATACCGCTTGAAATCATCCCTCGCCCTTCTCATCTTTCTTGCCGCTCTGCCGGCGCTTGGGCAAAGCAACACGGGGGAATTGTGCCTGAGCGTCGCCGATCCTTCCGGCCGCGCTATCGAGACGCAGGTTGAGCTAGTCAGCGAGGCCAATCAATATCGCTCGACATTCACGACCGACGACCAAGGAAATCTCGATGCCCGGCGGCTGCCCTATGGAAACTACCTGGTGCGGATTCAGGCGAAATCGTTTGCTCCGGTCTCTGAGCCTGTCGCTATCCGTTCCGCTCTCCCGATTAACATGGCGATCCAGCTCAAAGTAGCTTCAGTTTCGCAGGTGGTGACGGTCAACGCAACCGGCACGTTGATCGACCCGTATCGCGCAGGCTCGGTGGACGAGATGGGCCGCGAAACGATTCAGAATCGGCTGACCGCGCTGCCTGGCCGCTCCATTCAGGACCTGGTGAATTCGGAACCGGGATGGCTTACCGAGGGAAATGCGGTTCTTCATCCGCGCGGCTCGGAGTATCAAACGCAGTTCGTGATTGACGGCATTCCGCTCACGGACAACCGCTCGCCCGGCTTCGGGCCGTCGATTGACGCGAACAACATCCAGTCCATGTCCATCTACACCGCGGGCATTCCGGCCCAATACGGACGCTCTCTAGGCGGCGTGGTGGTAGTCAACACGATTCAAGACGAACAACCCGGTTTGCACGGAAGTTTCACGTTGCTGGGCGGCGCGTACGCGACGGGCGGAATCGAAACCCAGGACGAATATACCTGGAGGAAGAATTCAGTAGGCTTCAGCGGAGCAGGAGATATGACCGGGCACTATCTCAATACTCCGGCCGCAGAGAACTACACCAATAACGGCACAACAGGAGATTTCTCGCTGAACTATCAGCGACAGCTCACGACGCAGGATCGTTTCACAATGATTGCCAGCCATGAACTCGCGCGCTACGAGATTCCCAACGAGCTGGTGCAGCAGAACGGCGCATATGTGCCCAACAGCAATAACACCGATGGCTGTTCAGGTCCGGACCCTGCCGCGGAAAATTGCGTGTACATTCCCGGCGGGCAGCTTGAGACCGGCGACAACTTTGAAACGATGGGCATCGCCTCCTGGCAACACATCTTTTCTCCCCGGACGATGGGCGCGCTGCGCGGCATGGCCCGGGAGAACTCTCTCGATTTCTACTCCAATCCGGCATCCTGGCCTGTGAATGTTACGCAGCACAACGACTTCAAAGATGTCTACTTCAACGGCAGCATCATTGCCGATCATGGTCATCAGGAGTGGAAAGCAGGCATCCAGACCGACAACATGTTCCTGCATGAAAACCTGAGCTATCTGATTCCTGACTGTGCCGATCCCAACGATCCGCAATGCCCATTTAATGTGGGCGTGATTGACGTCGCCGCTACCAGCTTTGCCTTTGCCGGCAGCCGCCCGGATCTGGAGCAGGCGGCTTATGTCGAGGATTCCATCCAACTCCGCAACTGGTCGATCGCCGCGGGACTCCGGTGGGACCACTACCAATTGATGGTGAATAAGAATGCCGTCAGCCCGCGCGTTGCGCTCGCGCGCTACTTCCCCTCGGCAGCGATCAAGGTACACGGCTCCTGGGATCACATCTTTCAGACACCGTCCTTCGAGAACATCATCCTGTCCAGTTCGCCAGAGGCGCAGTCACTCGATACCAGCGTGCCCATCGTGCAACTGCCCGTTGAGCCCGCTCACGGAAACTACTATGAATTCGGCGCGACGAAAGCATTGTTCGGCAAGCTGCGCGTGGATACCAATATGTACCGGCGCGACATCGACAACTATGCCGATGACTCGCAGATCTTCAGCACGGGGATCAGCTTTCCGATCGCGTTCAGGAAAGCCATCATTTATGGCGCCGAGGGCAAGCTGGAGGTCCAGCAATGGGGACGGTTCTCAGGGTTCGCGAGTTACTCCTATATGGTGGGGAACGTCTGGAATCCAGTCACAGGCGGGCTGTTCCTCGGTGGGGATGCATTGAATGCGACAAGCCAACTGACGGGACACTCCCCCGACTCGCAGGACCAGCGAAATTCGGTGCGCGGCCGCGTTCGCTTCCAGGTCGCCTCGCGGGTGTGGATCGCGTTGGGTAGCGAATATAATTCCGGATTGCCGTTTGACGCGAATCAGACCGTGCAGCAGGATGTCTCGGAGTACGGACAGGCAGTGGTAAATCACCTGAACATCGAGCGCGGCCGCATTCATCCATACTTCACCCAGAATGCATCTATGAGCGCCGAACTCTATAAACGCGAGAAGGTTTCGGTGCGTCTGCAGGTTGATGGTGAGAACCTGAGCAACACGCTCGAAGTGGTTGACTTTGGCGGTTTGTTTTCCGGCAACGCCATCGGACCGGCACGCAGCGGGATGCTTCGGCTCACAACCGAGTTTTGAATCTGTGCCGCTTTCACGCGGTTCTCACAATTTCGCCACTTCCGGCAATTGGCCCAGGCGCGAACCCCCGATTTCGCGCTTTTCTGTTTCTTATTGACACCCGCCCGCGCGTCTGCGAAATTGGCAATGTAGCCCAAAACCTGGTTATTCCCCAACCCGCTCACGCCAGGGAGTAATTGACCAAAAGCATTCGGCGATAACCGACTGTCCAGACACCTCTCCGGAAGCGGATCGCCGCACCATTGTCCTATTGGCTGAACCGGAGCGATTTTCATTCAGTCATGCACGCCAGCGGATATCCCCTTACCTTCGCGAGCTATGGGAGATCCTCCGCATTCAATCGGCGAGGGCCCCTTCAGGCTCACCTAAAGGCGATCGAAACACCCCATTTGCCGGTGAGGCGATTGGGGCTGCTCGCGGTTTTAAAAGCTTCTGGAGTCCAGCGATGTCTTCTTTTGTTGTTCGTTCTCTGTCCTGCATGGTCCGCCGCGCAACCTCATTTGTATCCAATCGAGCCAGCATTACCTTTCAGGTCCGCCTCGCGGCGATGCTGGCAGCTGCGGTGTTGATGGTGTGCACCGGCGCGCATAAAACCCTCGCTCAGACCACTTTCAGTGGCGGAGGATCTATCAGTATCTCGGGCCCGAATGGTTCGGGATCTTCTACGCTCTCGGTGACCGGCGCTTCGGGCTCGGTGAATACCATTTCTGTCACCCTCAATGGCGTCACGTCCCAGGGACCGCGCATCCCCCCCCCCAACAACCAAGCCGACGACAGTGTGGGATTCACCTCGTTCGTTCTCCAGTCGCCCGGCGGGCAGAAGTTCATCCTACTGGGCTGCACAGGTGACAGCACCGACGGCGATGACTCTGAAGATACCGGCAACGGATTAAGCAGCGTCACCATCAACATCAGTGACTCAAACTCCAGCGACGCGCCTCAGGGCGTTGCGTGGCAGCACACCGGCACGGCCAACGTGAAGCCGAGCTCGTATTGGGAGAACCAGAACGACGGATGTCTGCCTCTCGCGTCTCTGCCCTCCGACGTCAATGGTGATGCCGCGCCCCAGACCGACGGGAGCGCGACCCTGAATGGTACCTTCGCCAGCGCCACATCCAACGGCACGTGGACCCTCTACATTCTCACCGACGACACCTTTAACGTGGTTGCGGGTAACGATCCTGTATCGATCTCAAGCTGGTCGCTGACGATGACATTCAACGCCGGCGCTTCCGACTCCACTGTCACTACAGTCTCGAGTAATATCGCGAACCCCGGATCTACTGCCAATAGCTACACGTACACGGCCACCGTCAGCGATATCACAAATCCCGGCACCACCGTCAACGACGGCACTGTTGCATTCACTGCCAACGGCACGACCATTTCAGGCTGCGGCGCAAAACCGATCAGCGGCGGACAAGCAACTTGCACCACGACCTTCCCGACGCAGGGTCTCTATCCGATCGTGGCCTCTTACTCCGCCGGCACCGGATTCGCATCGAGCGCCAGCACAGTCTTCGACCAGCTGGTCGAGCATCCGTCCGCGAATACGACGGGGGACACCTGGTGCAATACCGGCTCTTTCACCAGTCCGGGCGACGGCGCTGGAATCGCCTATCCCTCGGTAATCAAAGTGACCGGTTATGGCGCGCAGACAGTTGCTAACGTCGAAGTGGAGCTGGTGAACGTCACGGGCGTCATCGACGCGCAGCATCTGCTGGTGGCGCCGGACGGCACGCACAATCTCGACTTCTTCGATTTCGGCTTCAATCCCGGCGACAGCACCTCCACTGGAATCAATCTTGACTTCGCCGACTCGTTCACGGGCAGCTATCCAGATAGCAATAACCCGCCTGTAAGTGCGAATTATCTGGCTTCAGACATTCTCAATGAGGGCAACACGGACACGTTCCCCTCCTCGACAGCGCCCACCTACGACAATTCGATCCCACAGGTTCCCGGGACGGTGAACTATGGCTACGATCACTTCACGCCGGGAGCTCATGGGCCGATTACGGAAACCTTCGGGAGCAACTTCGGCGGCGTCTCGGCGGATGGGACCTGGGCACTTTATCCCTACGCAGGCTTTGACAATGCTGAGACATTCAACGGCGGCTGGTGCATCGCGCTTACCCTTAACCCCAGCAGCGGCGCTCCCACGACCACGACGTTGGGCTCGAACGCTAATCCGCAGGTAGCCCAAACCCCCGTCACAGTGACAGCCACCGTCAAGGCCAGCGGCACTCCGGTGACCAGTGGCGGCACGGTGACCTTCCTTCAAAACGGCGGCCTTCCGAGCGGAGTTACCAGCCCCAACAATGTTGTCAATCTCAGCACCTCGAATGGCCAGGCATCGCTCACCACCGGCACTGTCTCCAACTCCGTCGACATCGGCGCGCAAAACGAGACAGGTTCCGATCATTTCATGACCATCTACGAGGGCGACTACGCTTTCACGGGCGAATACAGTGGATCGTCCTCAGACGATGCCAGCGACTCGGCGACGTTCTGGCAGCGCTTTGACGACAGCACTACCCTCAGCGCAGGCTCCGGCGGTTCTATCAACGCCTGCAACACTGGTGCGGTGCTTTTGGATCAGGCCAATAACAGAGGTCCGTTCGAGCCGAATCCCTCCAACATCTTCGTCTCCGGCATACCTGGCACAATCAATACCGTCACCCTTAGCCTCAACGGTTTCTACACCGCGGGTGAAGGTTCGCTTTCGGAGACGGAATCCTTGATTGCTGGGCCGGGAGGCGCGCTGGATTTCTTCACCAACACCGGCGATGCAGTCACTGCGGTCGGCTCTACCCTCGGCCCATTGAGTTCCCCCCTGACCTTCGAGGATTCGGCATCCGGGACCGTGCCTTACGATAACGGCAACGGCATCACAAGCATCGCCGCTGGTTCCTATAAGCCAACTTCCAACGGAACTACTGCCGACACGTTTACTTCGAGCTCCAGCGGCTTCTACAACGTTCCGGGGTCGATCAAGTACGCGCGGCCGCACGGTAGCGACACCTTTGCCAGCACCTTCGGCAGCACCAACCCCAACGGCACATGGAGCCTTTTCTTCAACACCGCGAATGCGGTGACGGCCGAAGGAGCGCAGAGCGGCTGGTGCCTGAACTTCAGCGAAAATCCGGTTACGGTGACGGTGGACGAGAACCACAGCGGCACGGGAACGAGCGGCGATTTTATTCAGGGCGAGACGGGAGCGCAGATCACCACCGTCATTACCAACAACGGCCCCGGCCCCACCGGAGATCCGCTGGGAACCAACAAGCTTACAGTGACGGATACGCTCAACTCAGCGCTCACATACGCGAGCTTCTCCGGCACAGACTGGAGTTGCTCGGCGGGTGGCCAGACCGTGACCTGCACCAACGACTCCGCGGTTGCATCGGGCAGCGCCTATCCCACGCTGACCTTGAATGTGAGCGTTTCATCGAGCGCTCCCGCCAGCATCAGCAACTCCGCCAGCGTCAGCGGCGCGGGCATCACCGCGAACAGCGGCAGCGACACGATCCAGGTCCAGGGCTTGGCCTCGCTTGCGATCAGCAAATCGCATACCGGCTCATTCACGCAGGGTTCTACCGGAACCTGGACGCTGATGGTTTCGAATACTGCAGCATCCGGCAGCACCAGCGGCACGGTGACCGTATCCGATACGCTGCCCACCGGCTACACGCTCAGTTCTTCCACCTCCACCGGCAGTCTCTTTAGTTGCAGCGGCACGTCCACCGTCACTTGCACCGGAACTCCGGGCATTGCCGCCGGAGGCAGCAACACGATTACGCTCACCGTGAACATTCCGGCGGATTCCCCCACGTCCGTGAGCAACACTGCGTCCACGTGGGGCGGAGGCGATCCCGTGCACGACAGCGCGGGCACCGCTGCTGCTTCCAACACGGATACGGTGAGTGTGATCGCCACGACCACGACCGCGGCGGCGAATGCGACGGCGACATTCAGCGCGAGCAACCAGAATCTGACTCTCAATGCCACGGTTACGAGCACAGCGGGCACGGTGACCAGCGGCACGGTCACGTTCACAGTGATGCAAGGCGCAACGCAGATCGGCGCCTCCACCTCGCCAGCCAACGTCAGCAACGGAACTGCCACCGCCAGCTACACGCTGCCTGGTGGAACCAACGTCGGAACCTACACCATCGTGGCCAGCTACACGGGTGCTGGCAGTTTCCCCTCCAGCAGCGACAACACCCACACCCTGACAGTCACCGCGGCCGGCACAACGACCGCGGCGGCGAATCAGAGCGCTATGTACAGCGCCAGCAGCCAGAACGTGACGCTCTCCGCCTCGGTAACGAGTGCGGCGGGCACGGTGAATGCCGGGACTGTTACCTTCACGGTGCTCAACGGCGGAACGCCAATCGGGACGGCCACGACTTCGGGTACGGTTACGACCGGCAACGCCTCAGTGAGTTACACATTGCCTGTCGGTACTGCCGGCGGCACCTACACCATCCAGGCCGTCTATAACGGCTCGACCGACTTCACCTCCAGCACCGACAACACGCACACACTATCTGTCGTTGGCGGCACCACCACCACTTCGGCCTCCAGCGTATCGGCCACTTACAACTCCTTCCTTCAGCCGGTGATTCTGAATGCCACGATCACGAGCGGCGGAGGCACGGTGAACAGCGGCACGGTGACGTTCACCGTGATGCAAGGCGCCACGCAGATCGGTACTACAGCCGGGCCTGCCACCGTAAGCAACGGATCTGCCACGGGCATCTACACTCTGCCGAGCGGGACGAGCGCCGGTACCTACACCATTGTGGCCAGCTACACGGGGGCGGGCGGCTTTACGTCCAGCAGCGACAACACTCACACCCTGACGGTCAATGCGGCGAGCACCACCACCACTGGTTCGAATCAGACCGCGACGTTCAGCTCGAGCTCGCAAGTTGTGACGCTCTCCGCCACGGTGACCAGCGCCGCGGGCACCGTCAACGCCGGCACGGTCACCTTCACGGTGCTCAACGGCGGGACGCCGGTAGGAACTGCGACGACTTCGAGCACGGTTGCGGGCGGCAGCGCCTCGGCGAACTATACGCTTCCCGCAGGCACTCCTGCCGGGGTTTATACCATCGATGCCGTCTATAGCGGCTCGACCAACTTCACAGGGAGCGTCGACACGACGCACGTTCTCGCCGTAAGTGGAGCTGGAACGATCACAGCCGCGTCCAACGCCTCGGCCACTTACAACGCCAATAACACACAGTCCGTGACACTAACGGCCACTGTGAACAGCCCCAATGGAGTGGTGAACGAAGGCACAGTGACCTTGACGGTGCTGAACGGAAGCACGCCGATCGGCAGCGCTGCGATGGGTCCAGTCAGCGGAGGCTCGGCTAGCGCGACGTTTACCTTGCCTGCGGGAACGGCGATCGGCAGCTACACGATTCAGGCGGTGTACACCGATCCGGCCGGAAACTTCACCACGAGCAACGACGGCACGCACTCTCTTGCCGTGAATCCGATCCCGGGCTTCATCGTGACCAATACCGATGACTCCGGCTCGGGTTCGCTGCGCGCTGCGCTCCAAAGTGCGGCGACTGCCGGCGGCGGCAACATTACCTTCGACGCGAGCGCCTTCGGTTCGGGCGGGACGATTGTGCTGCAGAGTGGCCTGACGATCCCCGACAATACGACGATTACCGGCCTCACGAGCGGCAGCGGCGCTTCGCTGACCAACCTGGTGACGGTGGATGGAGCTGGTGGCAGCAACGGTCAGTTCTCTGTGTTCACCGTGGACCCTAGCGCGACCGTCGCCATTGCCAATCTGACGATCTCGGGTGGGAGTGACGGTGGAGGCGGCGCGATTAACAATGCCGGCACCTTGGCCGTGACCAACAGTACATTCTCTGGGAACTCCACGCCGGGCGGAGGCCTGGGCGGCGCCATTCTTAACAGCGGCGCGCTGACTGTGACCGGCAGCACTTTTTCCGGCAATTCGGCGGGTGGCCCAGGCGGCGCCATCTTCAGCTACGGCACGCTGCAGGTCACCAACAGCACCTTCAACAACAACGCTTCCGGCACATTAGGCGGAGGCATCTACATGAGCAATGGCGCCGTGATGGTAACCGGCAGCACTTTCTCCGGCAACTCCGCCAACTCCAGCTCTGGCGGCGGCATTTACATCAACACCAATGACACGCTGACGGTGACGAACAGCGTCTTCACCAACGACAGCGGCGGTGAGTGCGCCGGTCCCGGCAATGGTTGCCCGGTAAACGGCACAAACGGCAACATCGTCGATCCAACTGGAACGCTGGCCAACCTGGCCGCGCTCGGCAACTACGGTGGGCCGACGCAGACCACGATTCCGCTGCCGGGCAGTGCGGCTATCTGCGCGGGCTTGACGGCCAACATCCCCAACGGCGTGACCACCGACCAGCGTGGGGTTGCCTTCAACGCGGGCGGCTACTGCCCCACGGACAGCGTGGACGCGGGAGCGGTCGGGACGGATTACGCGATGAGCTTTACGGCCCCGGTGTCGAACGTGGCGCCGGACACGGCGATGAGCCCGGCCCCCGCGGTAACGCTCGATGAGGACGGCGCGCCGTTCACCGCCGCGGCGGTAACGATTCCGCTCGCGCTCACGAGCACTCCATCGGGTGCGACGCTGAGCGGCGGTTCAGCCTCGACAAGCGCGGGCGTGGCAACCTATTCCTCGTTGATGGTGGACCTGCCCGGAACCGGCGACCAGCTTACGGCCACCCTCGGGTTGAACGCCTCGCCAGCGGTATCGATTTCGGCCGAGAGCGGGACCTTCAATGTCTCGAAGATTACGCCGACACTGAGCTTCGCGCCCAACCCGGCTTCGCAGAGTTACGGCACGGCCATCACCGCGGCCTCGCTCGACGCCACAGCCAATTACAACAGCACTACCGTTCCAGGCTCGTTTGTCTACACCACCACCGTAGGCGGCAATCCGGTGACGCTCGTGGCGGGCACTACGGTTCTGCCCGCGAGTAGTTACACCATTACGGCTGCTTTCACGCCGAGCGACCCCGCGGTTTATACAGGCGCATCGACGACGGCGAGCTTCATGGTGAACGCAACCCCGCTGACCATCACTGCCTCTACCGCAACGATGAACTACGGCGGCACGGTGCCCACGATCACGGCGAGCTACGGCGGCTTCGTCAATGGCGACACTCCAGCGTCGCTCACCACCCTGCCAACCTGCTCCACAACGGCGACAAGCCACAGCGATGCGGGCGCTTATACAACCTCCTGCTCCGGCGCTGTCGACACCAACTACACGATCAGCTACGTGACTGGCACCGTGACGGTCGCCGCAGTTCCGTTGACGATCACCGCGTCGAGCGGAACGATGACCTATGGCGGGACCGTGCTCACAATTACGCCGAGCTATTCGGGCTTCGTGAACGGCGACAGCGCAACATCGTTGACCACGCAGCCTACCTGCTCGACAACGGCCACGATCCAGAGCCCCGTGGGAACGTATCCAAGCTCCTGCTCGGGCGCGGTGGACGGCAATTACACGATCGGATACATGACCGGCTTGGTTACGGTCGGGCAGGCTGCCAGCATCACTACAGTGGGCCTGAGCAGCACCTCAATCACTCCCGGCCAGAGCGAGACCATCACGGTCACGGTGGCATCGTCCACCACGGGCACGCCGACCGGCTCCGTCGGAATCTATGACGGCACGACTCTGCTCACCACCGTGACACTCAGTAATGGCACGGGGAGCTACACTACGACGACGCTGGCTCCAAGCATAACGCACGTCATTACCGCTGTCTACTCTGGCGACACTGACTTCACCGGCAGTACGTCGACAGCCAGCGCCAGCGTCACGGTGGCGCCGCTCGATTTCACGATGACCATCGCGGGCCCATCCGTCGCCACCGTGATTCCGGGTCATAGCATCAGCTATCAGGTAACGGTGACTCCCCTCTACGGTAGCTATGCAGGCACGGTGAACTTCGCCATCACGGGTCTTCCGCCGGGCGCATCGGTCACCTTCTCGCCTTCCAGCATCGCGGCTAACGGTGGCCCGCAGACCATTACCGTCACCATCACCGCAGCGCCCGCGACTGCGGCCAGCCACGCACCGCCGTCGCCCACGCGCCGCGCAGTTCCGCTGGCGCTTGCCTTCCTGCTGGTCTTCGGCCTGGGCACCATGCGTCACCGCGGACGTGCGGTGCGGCACCTGTTCACCATCGTTCTGCTCCTGGCTGGTGGCGCAGCGGCGACCCTGGTCTCCGGCTGCGGAGGCGGCTTCTTCGCGCAGGCCCCGCAGAATTACAACGTCACAATTACGGCTACGGCCGGTAACCTGCAGCACACCGCAAACGTCACGCTCAACGTGGAATAGCCCATGAGGAACGATTTGATGCGCACCCATTTTTGCAAAACACTCTTGATCGGAACTGCGATCTGCTTCATCGCCGCATCCGGCATCTCCGCGCAGACGGCCGGGAATGCCGCAAACTTGTCCGACGCGCACGGAATTGACGTCGCCGTCACTTATAGCACTGCTCGATCGAATGCCGTGGGAGGCAACTCGTTCTGGATGCAGGGCGGCGGCGTGCAAGTCCACGGTCAGGTTTATCGTGGCCTGGGTGTCGTGGGCGAACTCTACGGCTTGCATAAGGGCGACATCGAGTCCTCCGGCGTCGGTCTCGACCTGGTCACAGCGGCCGTTGGTCCGCGGTACACGTGGCAGCTTACCCATACGCGTTATGCTTTCTTCGGTCAGGCTCTGATGGGTGTCGCCGGCGGTTTCCATAGCGATTTTCCGATGTACTACGGCGTTGTTCCCACGGCAAAAAGTTTTGCGTTCACGGCCGGCGGCGGAATCAACATTGGAATCACGCAGCGCATTGCCTTGCGTGCTATCGAGGCCGACTGGCTGCGCACGCAGTTCCCCAACTCTACCAACGGCTCGCAGAGCAGCCTCCAGCTCAACACAGGGTTTGTCTTCCGCTTCTGATCGAACAACAGGATCGAGCGCGCCCGGGCCGCGGCTGATTCGCTTCGGTTTCGTTCTGTCGTGAATCTGGACTTGAAGAGTAGTCTGGATGCCGAGGGGACGATGCGCACAGGCCGATTTGCTTTTTTCTTACCTGCAAGGCCCGCATGGGCTCAAGACGTTATGGGATGCGTAAGTTGGGCGGGTTGCAGCGCTTCTCGCGCCGCTCTTTTTGTCGCTTTTGCCATCGCGCTGAGACCGATGACGGCAAACGCACTGGGAGAGCCCAAGTACGTCAGCACATCGCAATCGCAGGGTGCATTTGTGCTTGCCGCCAATGGCAAGCCCGCGCCGCTGCTGGTGAGCAGCGAGGATTGGCCGGGAGTGATTCGGGCCGCTGACGATCTGAGCCTGGATGTGGGCCGGGTGACTGGACACGACGCGCCGCTGATCAAAACTGGCGCAGGAGTAAAGACTCCGCGCGGAGTCGACGCCGTCCTGATCGGTACCATCGGGAAGAGTCCGCTGATCGACGCGCTGATTCGTCGGCACAAGCTGGACGTCACCGGGATTGCCGGCCAGTGGGAGTCGGCGGTTACTACGATTGTCGAGCGGCCCATGGCCGGAGTGCGGCGCGCCTTGGTGATCGCCGGCGCGGATAAGCGCGGCACCATCTACGGGATCTACGATCTGTCCGAGCAGATCGGCGTGTCGCCCTGGTACTGGTGGGCCGATGTGAGAGTGCCTCATGCCGATGCGCTTTACGTCGAGCCGGGGCGCTATGTGCAACCCGTGCCCGCCGTCAAATATCGCGGCATTTTCTTCAACGACGAGGCTCCGGCGCTTTCCGGATGGACAAAAGAAAAATTCGACGGCATGAATCACGAGTTCTATACGAAGGTCTTTGAGCTGCTGCTGCGACTCAAGGCAAACTTCCTGTGGCCTGCCATGTGGAATAACGCCTTTGCCACCGACGATCCGCTAAATCCCAAGCTGGCCGACGAATACGGGATCGTGATGGGCACCTCGCACGAAGAGCCGATGATGCGTGCGGAGAAGGAATGGGAGTGGGGCCATCATGGCGCGTGGGACTACGCGACAAACCAGAAAGAAATCGACCAATTCTGGCGCGAGGGCATGGAGCGGGACAAGAATTACGAACAAGTTGTCACGCTGGGCATGCGCGGACATAACGACACGCCGATGCCAGCCGCTTCGAACATACAAATGCTTGAAAAGATCGTCGCCGACCAGCGCGACATTCTGAAGCAGACCGTGAATCCCGACCTCAGCAAGGTTCCGCAGGTGTGGGCGCTCTACAAAGAGGTGCAGGGCTATTACGAACAGGGCATGCGCGTGCCCGATGATGTGACGCTGCTATGGTCCGACGACAACTGGGGCGACCTGCGGCGGCTACCCACGCCGGAAGAGAGGAAGCGCTCCGGCGGCGCGGGCATCTACTACCACTTCGACTACGTCGGCGCACCGCGCTCGTATAAGTGGCTGAACACGAATCCAATTCCGAAAGTTCAGGAGCAATTGCACCTGGCGCTCGCCTACGGAGCGGACCGTCTGTGGGTGGTCAACGTCGGCGACGGAAAACCCATGGAATTTCCGATGGAATTTTTCCTGGATTACGCGCGAACACCCGAGCGCTGGGACCCCGAACGCTCAGGTATTGACCATCTGGATGAATTCACGAAGTTGTGGGCCGCGCGCGAATTCGGGCCGGAGCACGCGGATGAGATCGCGACGGCGATGGAGGATTACACCCGCTACAACGGACGCAGGAAGCCCGAATTGATCGATCCCTCGACGTTCAGCCTGACAAACTACTACGAAGCCGATCGCGTGGAGGCGGAATGGAAAGTGCTGGCGGAGCGTGTGGATAAGCTGGCAGCAGAATTGCCGGAGAATGAGCGCGCGTCGTATTTCGAATTGATCCAGTATCCGGTGGATGTCTGCGCGAACCTGACGGAGATGTATATAACGGCGGCGCGCAATGCAGCGGATGCGCGCATGGGAAGTCCAAGGGCGAATGTCGAGGCTGACCAAGTGCGCGCGATGTTTGCACGGGACGCGGAGCTGAGCGAGGAATACAACCACAAGCTTCTCAATGGCAAGTGGGACCACATGATGGACCAGACGCACATCGGCTACACGTTCTGGAACGAGCCGCCCGCGAATACGATGCCCGCCATAACTCAGATTCAGGTGCCCGAAGCCGGTTCGCTCGGCATCGAAGCCCCGGATGCCGCCTTTGATCGCTCTTCGGGCCGTTTTGTCTTTCCGCTTCGCCCATTGGATATGGCTATCCGGCAATCGCAAGGCCTTTGGCTCTTCAATCGTGGGAAAGGGCCGGTTTTATTCACCGTCGAAACCAACGCACCCTGGCTGGACGTAACCCCTCAAAAGGGGACCATTGGCGGCGGTCCCTCGCCGCACGACATTTACCCGCTTCCAGAATGGATCAAGTTCATCGTTAACTGGAGTAAGTTCCCCGCAGGCTCGAACACAACTGAGGCAACTATCACGATCCACTCGGGCGATCAGCACCTACCAACCTACACACTGCCTGTGCAGCGGATGCCCGCGATGTCCGGCGTGCACGGCTTCGTCGAGAACGACGGCTATGTAGCCATCGAAGCAGCCGACACCTCAGCGCGTGACGTCGACGGAGACGTGCATTGGGAGGAACTGCCCGGCTACGGACTGACCCGCTCCGCCATGACCATCTATCCGGTCACGGCCGCCAGTAGCACCGACTCGAAGGCCTCGCTTGAATACGCCATGTATCTATTTGACTCAGGGGAGTTTCAATTCGAGGCGACGCTCGCTCCCACTTTGGGTTTCGTTCCGGGCCGCGGTCTCCGTTTTGCCGTCTCAGTCGATGAAGGTCCGCGCACCATCGTCGACGAGCTCGAGCACAACACGCAGCAAGATTGGGAAAAAGCTGTGAGCGATAGCGTACGCCGCGTCACGGTTCCGCTGACGATTACGAAGCCGGGCTATCACACGTTGAAAATATGGGCGGTCGATCCGGGCGTCGTGATCGAACGCATTGTCGTGAGTCACGGCCCGCTAAAGCCGAGCTATCTCGGCCCGCCCGAGAGCGCGCATTTCCCCGGTTGAGAGATCAACGCCAGACCTGCGTCAGCCCGTATTGCGCAGACCAGCCGAGATGCCGTTGATCGTGGCCGCGATGGCGCGGTTCACTTCGGGCGTGTCCTCGCCGGCGCGCTTGCGGCGCAGCATGTCCACCTGAATCAAATGCATGGGATCGACATAAGGGTTGCGCAGCTTGATGGAGTGGGCGAGCACCTGGTTGCTCTCGAGCAGTTCCTTCTGGCGCACCACGGCGAGCAGGCCGCGCACGCTGCGATGGAACTCAGCCTCAAACATGTCGTAGATGCGCACGCGCAGTTCTTCGTCCTTCACAAGCGTGGAGTAGAGCCGCGCGGTGCCCAAGTCCGCTTTGCCCAGCGCCATCTCTACGTTGCGCAGCAGATCGATGAAGAGCGGAAACTCCCTGGCCATGGTTTGCAGCAGGTCGATTCTTGTTTCTGGTTTGGTTTCCGGCGGATTTGTTTCGGAAGCTGCGCCGGAGTCCGAAAGATACTGCTCGATGGCGTAGCCCACGCCGAACCACGCGGGCACGAGCAGCCGCGATTGCGTCCATCCGAAGACCCACGGAATAGCGCGCAGATCGGACAGTTTTGGCGAATCGTTGCGGCGCGCGGGGCGTGAGCCGATCTTGGCGTTTTCGAGTTCTCCTACCGGTGTGGACTGCTCAAAGTAGGTGATGACGCCGGGATCTTCGAGGATGTGCTCGCGATAAAAACCGTAGGCGAAGCTTGAAAGCTTGTCGAATGCGGCTTCCCACTCCGGCTTGAGCACGCCGGTAAAGTGGCCTTCGGGATCGCGCGCATTGGGCCGGGCTAAAGCATCCAATGAAGCCGCGATCATCAGCTCCAAGTTGCGCTCGGCCAGCACCTCGTCGGCGTACTTGAAGTTGAGCACCTCGCCCTGCTCAGTGATGCGCAACTGGCCGTCGAAGGCGTCGAACGGCTGCGCGAAGATGGCGCGATGCGTAGGCCCGCCCCCGCGGCCCACCGTTCCGCCGCGGCCGTGGAAGAGACGGAGCTTAATGCCGGCCTCGTGCGCCACGGTGTGCAGATCGCGATGCGCGCGGAAGATCTCCCACGTGGAGGTCAGCATACCGCCATCCTTATTTGAATCGGAGTAGCCGAGCATGATCTCCTGCCAATTGCCCCAACTGGCGAGCAGCTTGCGGTAATCGGGCCGGCTCCAGAGTTCGCGGCACACGGAGGGTGCGTTGCGCAGGTCTTCGATGGATTCGAAGAGCGGCACTGGCATGAGCCCGGGATCGGGACCGTCCTGTGCGCCTTCCACCGTGACGCCGCCCAGCCGCGCCAGGCGAATCACCGCGAGCACATCTTCCACCGACGACGCACCGCTAATCACATACTGACGGATGGCCTCAGGCGAGCATCCCTGCTTGACTTCGGCTACGACGCGGAGAGTTTCGAGCACGCTGGCGGTCTGCGCGGAGAGTTCGCCGGCGAGCGTTGGAGCGATGGTGTCGCTGATCGCTTCCTGCAATGCGGCGGCATGAACGCGGGCATGCTGGCGGATGTCGAGCGTGTGCAGATGCAGGCCGAAGGTGCGCACCTGCAGGAGGAGCGGATCGATGAGCGTGCGCGCGACGCGGAGGCCGCCGTTCGCGGCGAGCGATGCGCGCAAAATTTCGAGATCGTCAGTCAGATCCTGGACCGAGCAATAGGCCGGCAGCGCCTGCGTGAGCTTGTCATGCCTGCGCGCGAGCGTGTAAGGCATCACAGGAATCGCGCTGCCTGTGACCGCGTGTACTTCGCCGGCTTCTTCGAGCGTGCGTTGAATGCGCGCTTTGAGGCAGATCGCGAAACGGCGATAGTACTCAAATTCGTACTGAGAACCGAAGACCTGCGCTTCCGGCGTGTGCACTTGAGACACGTAGGCGCGCAGCCGTTCGAGGAGCGCGTCGCTCACGGGCCTTTGCTGCGCGCTGGATGTGAGCAGGTCGATGATGCTGTCAAGCTGGCGCTGGTAGTAAAGCAGCAGATGGCCGCGCGCCAGTTGCAGCGCGGCGCGCGTCACTTCCGGCGTCACAAAAGGATTGCCGTCGCGATCGCCGCCGATCCAGGAGCCGAAGCGCAGAACCAGTGGCAATTCGTGCGGCTCGATTTCAAGGCCATAGGCCGCGTGCAGCGCCGCGGAGATCTCGCGATAGAGTTCGGGTAGGGTCTCGAAGATTGAAACGTCGTAGTAGTCGAGGCCCATCTTAATCTCATCGAAGACGGTGGGCCGGCGCGAGCGCACCTCGTCGGTTTGCCACAGGGCGGTGATCTCGGCCAGAACCATTTCTTCGAGCCGGGCAAGATCCTGCTCGGGGACGGGGATGCGGTCGAGCGCCTCGAGAAACTCGCCGATGCGGCGGCGTTTGAACATGACGGTGCGGCGCGCGGCTTCGGTGGGATGCGCCGTGAAGACCGGCACGATCAGGACGCGGCGTAGCCAGTTCAAAGCTTCTTCCGCGCCGATACCTACGCGGCGCATCTCGCAGAAGGTGCCTTCGAGCGACCCGCGCTGGCGGCCGGCCTGCCCGCTGAGCCGCAGGGCCACGCGGCGGCGCTTGCGATGGTTGGTTTCCGCCAGATTGATGAGCTCGAAGTAGAAGGCAAAGGCGCGTGTCAATAAGATGGCGCGTTCAACGGGCAGCGAGTGTACCAGATCGAGCGCGGCAACGGCCTGGCGGGCGGCCTCGCCGGCCTGGTCGCGCAGCTCCGCGTCGCGGCGGCGGATGGTGCCCTGGCGCAGCGCCTCGACCTGCTCGAAGGCTTCGCTGCCGGCCTGTTCGCGCAGCACCGTGCCCAGCAATGTGCCCAGCGAACGCACGTCGCGGCGCAGCGGCGCCTCCTTCAGGTCGCCGGTTTGCGCTTCAATCTCTGCCAGTCGCTGCGACCAGCTCTCGGGGTTCCAAAGGGAAGCCATGCTGATTTGATTATGCACGAGGGAATTCGGCGTAGCTCAGCCATATGTATTCTCCCCCTGCGTATTGGGCTGAAGGGATACTGAGCGCCAGTGAGAAGGAATGAATCCTAGTCGCCCTCTTTTTCTTTATGCGGGCGGTATGTCCACCATAGCCATAAGAACAGGAAGATCATTCCAAACCGAATGGGAAGTGCAATAAATAGTACGAAAACAAGGCGATGATCAGATTGGGCCAATCGAATTGCACTAATGACTGCGCCAGGCGTTTGTAGAATTCCAACGACAGCGATCACGAACCACAGCCATCTCAACTTCCGGCCCCATGTTGGAAGGTTCTTCTTGGATTCGCCCATGTGCGCCATTTTACTGCCCGGAATGTCGTTCCTCAGCATGTGTTCAAGATGGCTCCAATTGCGCCATCAGCTCTTCCCACTCGGCCGTGAACGCGGCGAGCTGGGCGCGAAGCTCGGCGGCGAGCGTGGTGAGGCGCTGGGTTTCGGTGGCGGAGATGTAGACGCCGAGCTGCTCTTCGGTGTGCGCGATGGAGGCCTCGACGCGCGGAATCTCTTCTTCGAGGAAAGCGCAGCGCTCTTCCATCTGTTTTTGCTTGATGGGATTCAGGCGGCGGGCTTGCTTTTTGAGCGCGGCGGCGTCGGGGCCATCGTAGCCGCCTTCGATGAGGATGGTTGCCTTCGGCAATGAATTGGATGTATCGACCGCATTCTCATTCTGCGAAGAGAAAAGCAACCGCAGATCCTTCGACTCGAGCGGAATCTCCGCTCCGCGCAGATTCCGCCCTTCGCTCAGGATGACAGCCTTTGAGGAATTGTCTTGAATCGCAAGCGCCTCTTTGCGCCGCAGATAGTCTTCGTAATTCCCTTCATAGGCGGTGACGGCGCCGTTCTCGATTTCCAGCACGCGCGTGGCCAGGCGATCGATGAAATAGCGGTCGTGCGAGACGAAGACTACCGTGCCGCTGTAACCCGAGATCGCTTCGAGCAGCACATCCTTGGCGCGCATGTCGAGGTGGTTCGTGGGCTCGTCGAGCAGCAGAAAGTTCGACGGCGAAACCAGTATGCGCGCCAGTGCATAGCGGTTGCGCTCGCCGCCCGAGAGCACGCCCAGCGGCTTGAAGACATCGTCGCCCGAAAAGAGAAAGCAGCCGAGCAGCGAGCGCAGCGTGACTTCGGGAATGCGCAGAGCGGAGCGGCTGATGTCGTCCAACATCTTCGCTTCGGGATTGAGAACCTTGTATTGATCCTGCGCAAAATATTCGGCAACGACATTGTGGCCGAGTTTGATCGCGCCCGCGGTGGGCAACTCATCGCCGATGAGCAATTTGATGAGCGTCGACTTTCCTGCGCCATTTACGCCGACCAGCGCCACGCGATCGCCGCGCTCGATGGTGAAGCGCGCATTGGAGAAGACGCACTTCGCGCCGTAGTCCTTGCGCAGGTTCTCGGCTTCAACAACTGTGCGGCCCGACGGCGGCGGCTGGGGAAACTTGAAATGAATGACGGGCTCTTGCTCAGGAATTTCAATGCGGTCGATTTTTTCCAGTTCCTTGATGCGCGACTGCACCTGCTTGGCCTTGGTGGCTTGATAACGGAAGCGATTGATGAAGGCCTCAAGGTGCTCGATACGTTCCTTCTGGTTGCGGTATGCGGCCTGGAGTTGCTCGCGGCGCTCATCTTTCTGCTTGAGGTATTTTGTGTAGTTGCCTTGGTAGATGGTGAGACGCTTGTTCCAGATTTCGACGGTGCGGTCGATGGTCACGTCGAGAAAATAGCGGTCGTGCGAGATGAGGATGTAGCCGAAGGGATAGCTCTTGAGATAGTTCTCGAGCCAGTTGCGGGTTTCCAGGTCTAAATGGTTTGTGGGCTCATCGAGGAGTAACAGGTTCGGCTTGGCGAGCAGGAGTTTGGCGAGGGCGATGCGCATCTGCCAGCCGCCGGAGAATTCGTCGGTCTGCCTTGTCCAGTCCTGCTTGCCGAAGCCGAGACCGGTGAGGACGCTGCCCACTTGCGCGTCGAGCGCGTAGCCGTCGAGCGAGTGGAAGCGGTCCTGCAGCATGGAGTAGCGCTCGGCGACGGCAGCGAACTCCTGGCTTTCGTGATCGAGCTCCGCCATCTGCGCGGCCAGCCGCTCGGATTCGCGTTGCATTTCGTGCAACTCGTCGAAGACGGTGAGGCACTCATTAAAGACGGTACGGCCGGTGAGCTCCAGCCCCTCCTGCGGCAGATAACCGATGCTGATTCCGCGCGTGCGGTCGAGCGAGCCGTAATCAAGCGTTTCAAGGCCCGCAAGAACTTTCATCAGCGTCGATTTACCTGTGCCATTAGCGCCGACCAGCGCGGTCCTTTCGTGCTTTTGGATAAGCCAATTCGCTTCGAGAAAAAGAACTCTTGGCCCAAAGTGTTTGCCGGCATTGTGCAGCGACAGCATGTATGTCCAGTTTAGCGGTGGATTGCCGCTTCATGCTGTCACAGCAGTTCGCACAGACTCTTATGTATGATGGGCGCGAATCCCAACATTGCGAGGACAGAATGGATGAAACGACGTTGACGGACTCGAGCCAAGCGCGACAGGGCCTTTTCGGCGACACCGTCGCCCTCTGGCTCACGGCTCTTGCCTTTACGGTGATCCACATTGCTTTTAGCGGGCGGTACGGCTTCCATCGCGATGAGTTGCTGAGCTACAGCAACGCGATGCACCTGGACTGGTGTTATGTCGTCTATCCGCCCCTCACTGCGTGGCTCGCTCGCGCCGAGCTTACAGCGTTCGGAACCAGTCTTATCGGGTACCGCCTTTTGCCCGCAGTTGCGGTTGGATTGGTGAGCGTGCTGGCCGGCCTGATGGCTCGCGCGATGGGCGGAGGAAGAAGAGCCATGCTCGTTGCCGCGGTGGCCACGGGCATTGCAGGACCGATTGCGTTCGCGGGTTCGTTCTTCTCCTATATGTCGTTCGATCTGCTGTGGTGGGTCGCAGGGGCGTGGGCGGCTGTCTGCCTATTGCGCTCGCAGCAGCCGCGCTGGTGGATCGTGATCGGCGCAGCAATCGGTCTGGGCATGCTCACCCGGTACACCATCCTGGCCCTTCCCGCAGGTCTGCTGATCGGCATGTTGCTCACGCCGAACCGGCGCTATTTTCGCTCCGGCTGGTTCTGGTGCGGAGTGGCTTTGGCGCTGGCCATGGCATCTCCCGTCATTCTTTGGCAATTCCACCACGATTTTGCGGCGCTGGCCTGGACGAAGAGCATTCACGCCCGCGATGTGGGATGGGGCAAAACCGACCATTTTCTTCTCAACCAGTTTTGGAATGTAACCAGCCCGGTTACAGTTCCGCTGTGGTGCGCGGGGCTCTGGTTCCTTTTTGCGACGCGGACCGGCAAACCGTTCCGCATGATCGGTTGGATGTATGTTGTGCCGCTGGTCCTGTTTTTGATGGTGAAAGGCCGCGACTACTATATGGTGCCGGCCTACCCGATGTTGCTGGCTGCCGGGGCCGTGTGGGGCGAGAGCTGGCTGCAAACGAAAAGCGCGGACGCACGGAGAGGGATCACGAGGGGCACGTGGATATTGCTCGCTGTCACTGCGCTGATGGTGTTTGCCGTCACGCTTCCCATCGCTCCCTTGCAGTCTGCGTGGTGGCGTGTTGCCGACGCGACGAACGGCGGCAACTTCAACATGGAGATCGGCTGGCCGGAGCTTGTGGCCAACATTGCGCATGTGCGCGACTCGCTGCCCGCCGAGGAACGAGCCGGCGTGCGTGTGCTTGCCGGCGACGAGGGCGAAGCTGGGGCTGTGAACATGTACGGGCAGCGGTACGGCTTGGGCGAGGCGATCAGCGGAATGAACTCAAACTGGCTACGTGGTTACGGCGAACCTCCGCCGCAAACCGTGATTACCGTCGGGTTCAAGAAGAGCACACTCGACAAGACATTTGCCTCGTGCAATGCCGCTGCGCAAGTTACAGATGCCTATGGTGTCGTCAATTCCGCAATTGGCAAGCACAATAATCAGATTTACGTTTGCCGCAATATCCGCCAGCCATGGCCCGAGTTCTGGAAGGGATTTCAATACTACGGGTGAACGCGCGAGGAGCGGCGCTCAGGGCCGGATCTCGACCGGCGTGCCCACCGGCACCATCTCCCATATCTCGTCGATCTCTGCATCGGTGACCGCGATGCAGCCCAGAGTCCAGTCGTAGAGACGGTGCCCTGCGCCGATCCAGCCCTTGCCGTTGGGCAAGCCGTGAATCATCACGGCTCCGCCGGGCGAGACGCCCAGCCTGGCCGCGCGTTTGCGATCTTCTGCATTCGGATAAGAGATGTGCAGCGCCTTATGGTAGCGGCTCTGAGCGTTGCGGCTGTCGATGATGTAGTGGCCTTCCGGCGTGCGTCCGTCGCCCTCGCGCTCTTTTGGCGCGAGGCCGCCCTGGCCCAGCGCAACTTTGTAAGTGCGGAACACCTTGCCGTTTTTGAGCAACTCCAGCACGTGATCTCTTTTGAGAATCAGAATCGCGTCTGCCCTTTGCGGAGTTGGCGATGGCTGGGCCATCAGCGGGACAGTAATGCTCAGGAACGCGCACCAAATGGCTGCGCGCATCCATCGCCGCGCATGCTCAATCCTGCCTGCGTGAGATTGCATGTGTTCCATCTTAAAGCGATTTTGGATGGATGCCGTGTTGACGTTCTTACCGTCCATCACTCTTCACCAAGCGGCTGCGAGTAAAGCCTGCAACTCCTCGCCGGTGAGCGGCAATGGATTGGCTTTCATGCTGCTGGCGCGAGCCGCCTTCTCGACCACGCCCGGTAAGTCCGATGCGGCGATTCCCCAGGCACGAAGCGGAGGAATCTCGAGCTGAGCGCAAAGTGCGTGCACCCACTCGATGCCATCTTCGGCGCTTGCATCGCTTCGGCCAGTCAGCAGTCGCGCGATGGCAGCATAGCGATCGAGAGCCGGGTGTTGCGGCGCGCGCGCCCGCAATGCGGCAACGTTGGCGGCCATGCCATGCGGCAGCAAAGTTGCGCAGAGCGCGCCGTGGGGAGCTTTCCATGCGCCTCCGAGCGGCGCGGCAAAGCCATGAATCACGCCCAGTCCGGCGTTGGCCAACGCCAAGCCGCCGAAAAGACTTGCCAGCGCCATGTCACGGCGTGCGTCCCGGTCCGCTCCGTCAAGATATACGCGCCGCAACGCGCCGGCGACGCGCGCGATTCCATCGACGCAAAGCGCATCGGTCAGGGGATTGGCGCACGAACTTACATACGGCTCGATGAGTTGCGTCAGTGCGTCGAGGCCGGTATAGGCCGTGACCGCGGGTGGCAATCCGTAGGTCAGCTCGGGATCGACCAGCGCCACGCGCGACAGCATCAGCGGGCTGCGCAGGCTGGCTTTTACGCCATGCTCCGCCGAACCGAGTACCGCGTTGCGTGTGACTTCGCTGCCGGTGCCGGCTGTGGTGGGCACGGCAATGAACGGCAGCGGCGGAATTGTGAGGGCGCGGCCTTTGCCTACTACCTCGAGAAATTCGAGCGGCTCTCCGCCATTGGTGGCAATTGCAGCGATGGCTTTGCCGGCGTCGATGGCGCTGCCGCCGCCGATGGAGACGACGACATCGCAGGCGGCGTCTATCGCGCGCCGCGCAGCGTCGCGAACCAGTTCGACCGTCGGCTCGCCTGGAACGGCAACAGTTTCCGCAGCGAGCGCCGAGATGATCGAAGCCGCTCGTTCTGGCGAAGCGCCGGTCACTACCAGCGCGCGTGCGCCGAAGCTGCGGGCCAGCTCAGGAAGCGTAGCCGCCTTGCCCTCGCCAAAAACGATGCGCGTCGCGGTGGCGAACTCGAAGGGCATCGGTCGACCAACCCCAGAGTTACCAGCCATTGTCATCCGGGAACACGGCGTTGTACTGCACTCGTTGCCGCGGCTCGGCCATCATGGGCTCTGCCGTGTCGCGCCACTTGGCGTAGTGCGCGGTCTCTTTGTGTGCCGCCACGGCTTCCGGCGTACGGTAGACCTCGACGAGCACGAAGCGCGTGGCATCGTCCTGCTGTTGGACAACGTCGAAGCGTGCGATGCCTGACTCCTGCACGCTGGCGCGGGCGTTTTCGAGAGTCGCTTGCCGGAACTCCGCCACCGATTCGGGCCTGACGCGCACGTGCACGTGGACGATGAGCATCGGATTTACCTCCGCTCTTCATCCTACCGCCGAAGCGTTAGCGTGATCTCCGCCGCTCGAAATTCAAAGCCAATCGATTATCGGTGTCCTCCGTCGTGGCCGCCACCCGCGTGGCCGCCTCCCGAGAATCCGGGACTGTGTTCGCGGCTTCCATCGTGATTGGCCGTGCCCGTATGTCCCCGCCCGTCGCGGGCCTCATTGGCGTGGAATCCATTGAACGGCCGTTCTCCATGCTGCGGCAGCGGGCCGCGATAACCATGATGCGGGTCAAAGCGGTTGTCGACGTGGCCATAGAAGCCGTGGGGACCGTGGAACCATGGTCCGGCGCCGATGAAAAGGCCGTTTACAAACCAATCGGGCCCGTAATATCCATAGGGCGCGCAATCGTAGGGGGGATATTCGAAGTACCCGTAAGGACATACGGGCTCGGGGCCAACGTTAACGCCGAAGCTTACCTGGGCGGGTACGTGGGCGCAGCTTCCGCAAATCAGGTACAGGAAAACCAGCAATCCGAGCGATTTGAGCAGACGCATGTTTACCTCCGCATGCATACGGCGGTTTAGATGCAGTTCTCTGGCGTAGAGCTGGGCGCGCGCCGACTTTTTGCGCCGCCGGACGAATGCTCTAGGATGGGCGCATGGGTGCACTTCTCGAGGTGCGCGACTTGGAGGTGCGCTTTGGCGCGGCGGATGCCGTGCGCGGCGTGAGCCTGAGCATCGAAGAAGGCGAGGTGCTGGGGCTTGTAGGCGAATCGGGATCGGGCAAGAGCGCGACTGCGCTCGCCGTCATGGGACTGCTGCCGCCGTCTGCGTGTGTTGCCGGACAGATTCTCTGGAATGATGCGGGCGCAAATGGCGCCGTGGATCTGTTGCAGCAACCTCCCGCGGCGATGCGGCGCGTGCGCGGCAGTCAGATCGCGATGGTGTTTCAGGAGCCCATGACGGCGCTCAATCCGGTGATGACCGTCGGCCGGCAAGTGGCCGAGTGCGCAACCGCGCACGATCGTTCGTTGACCGCGAGAGAAGCCAAGCGGAGGGCGCTCGCCGCGCTTGAATCCGTTGCTCTGCCACAGGCCGCCGAACGCTACGGAGACTATCCGCACCAGTTCTCCGGCGGGCAGCGCCAGCGCATTCTGATTGCCATGGCGCTCATCAACCGGCCGCGGCTCCTGATCGCCGACGAGCCGACCACGGCCCTCGACGTCACCGTACAGGCACAGATTCTGGCGCTGCTCAGCGATTTGCAACGCGAGCATGCGCTGGCCATGCTCTTTATCTCGCACGATCTGGCGGTGGTGGGCCAGGTGGCAGGGCGCGTGGCCGTGATGCGCGCCGGAGAAGTGGTGGAAACCGGGCCCGCAAAACAGTTGCTCACCGCGCCGCATCATGCGTACACGAAGAGCTTGCTTGCTGCTGTGCCCACCTTGCGCACCGATCGGGCACAGCCGCTGGCGGTTGCCGAGCGATGAGCCTCGCATTTCGCAACGTAGACTTGATGAGAGAGGGTCTCTCTGTATGCAATGGACGGCTCAATTCTTGCTTTCGGCGCTTTCGGCGGCGCAGTTTCCCAAGCCCGACGCGCCGGAGATCGCATTTCTGGGCCGCTCGAACGTGGGCAAATCTAGCTTGCTCAATGCGCTTGTGGGCGAAAAGGCCGCGCGCGTTTCCTCTACGCCGGGCCGAACCCGCGCCATTAACTTTTTTCTGGTTTCGGACGAGAAGCATGCGAAAAAAATGGCTTTTGCCGACCTTCCCGGCTACGGGTACGCGAAGATTTCCAAGTCGATCTCTGCGGAGTGGCCCGGTTTCATTGAGCCCTATCTCCTGGAGCGCCCCACGCTCGCGCTTTGTATTTGTCTGGTGGACGCGAATGTGCCGCCGCGGCCGAACGACCGTCAACTGCTGGACTGGCTGCGCGCCGCGAATAGAGAGTGTGTCGTGGTTGCCACCAAGATCGATCGCTTGAGCGGGAACGAGCGAACGCGGAACCTGGCCGCGCTGAAGCGGGGGCTTGAGGTGGACGAGATTCTGCCGGTTTCGGCAAAAACAGGGTACGGGATCACGGAGTTGTGGCGGAAGATTGGTGAAACAGGGACCGAGGAAACAAGGGACCGAGGGAAGAAGTACTAAGCGTTTCCGAACCGGGGCCTTTGAAGGTTCCGGATCAAGACTTTTGCGGATCGAATGAATTGCTGAAATTTAGCCCCCCTCGAACATAGCAGCAAATATCATAGGGAAACGTGATCTCGCCGCGGGCTGCGCGCCCAACCAAATGCTCCTCAAAGCCGCGCAGCAAATTCACGGCTGGCTGAGAGCAGCCGCAGGCCTTGCGTCATGCGGCCGAGATACCGCGGAGCCAGGCGCAGCCAGCGGCGAGCGGCCCAGTCATCGGTATCGAGACACGCGAGAGCAATCTGGTCGAGCAGCGCCAGATCCTTGTGTTGCCCCGAACCTACGCGCCAGACAATCAGTGCTGGATTTTGAGGGAGTTCAGCTTCGCCCTTCCCTCCCTTGTCGAAAATGGGCGACTCGATGAGTTCCGCATTGAGTCTCTCGCTCTTAGAGCCGGTGGTAATATCGCCGCGCACGAGATCGGGCGCGACGCCGCGCTCGTTCATCTCGCGCTCCATCTCCGCCGGTTCAATCGCCACACTAACGGCAACCGTTTCGCGCTTGCGAAGCTGGTTCTTGAGAATGCGCAGGGCTTCGTCTAGGGAGTTCACCAGAAAATCAGCCACGCCGTCGCGAACAGCCTGCTTTTGCGCGGCGCGGTCTGCGGATGCGGTAAGCGTGGCTGCGCCGGCAATGTTCGCAGCCACGACGAGCGCGCGTCCCTCCTCGTCGAGCGTGCCGGCATAAAAGAGCCGGCCGCCCAATCCCGACTCCGGATCGGCACTGGCGTGCGCGGTCAGCTTGGCGTAGGCTGCTGCCACGCCGGTGCCGAAGTCTAAAGCGTCCTGAAATAAAGCAGCGAGGGCCACGAACTAATCTTACCGATTTGAACGGTCCGCTTCAGAATAGACATTCTGCGCGGCAGGGTAGTATTTGGCGAAATTGAATGAGCGCCTGAAGGAATCGATGGCATTCATTGGGGAGGCTGAAGCTCCCGCTCCCTCCGGACCCAAACCCGGCATTTAGGACATTTCGCCAATTCGACCCCTTGCCATCCCGCGCGCCTTGGGTCTACCTTATATCTATGCATCGATGTCGCTAACACCGTCCTGGTGCCGCTCCGATGCTGGCCTGCGCTTCGAGCGCGCTCGATTTTCTCACTTGACAAGCAGCACCATTCCCCAAAATCCGACACATGAGAGGTCCGGGCCTTTGGCCCCGGAAAAAGGAGATCATTATGGCGCGCATTGCCGCGAATGTTACTGAATTGATCGGCCACACCCCCCTGGTGCGGTTGAACCGTGTGGCAGCCGGACTGCCGGCTACCGTCGTCGCCAAACTGGAAAGCCAGAACCCCGCGTCGAGCGTGAAAGACCGCATTGGCTTTGCCATGATCGACGCTGCCGAGAAGGTCGGCAAGATCAAGCCCGGAGTCACGACCCTGATCGAAGCCACCAGTGGCAACACCGGCATTGCGCTGGCGTTTGTGGCTGCGGTCAAGGGCTATCGGATCATCCTCACGATGCCCGAGACCATGAGCCTGGAGCGCCGTGTAACACTGCTCGCTTACGGCGCGGAGATTGTGCTCACGCCCGGCCCCAACGGCATGAAGGGCGCGATCGCCAAAGCCAACGAGATTCTGGAAAAGACGCCCAACGGTTTTATCCCGCAGCAATTCGATAACCCTGCCAACCCGGCCATTCACCGGGCGACGACAGGCCCCGAGATTTGGGACGACACCGATGGTGCGGTCGATATTCTCATCTCCGGCGTGGGCACGGGCGGCACCATCACGGGCGTGGCGAACTACATCAAGCCGAAAAAGCCTTCGTTCAAGGCCATTGCCGTGGAGCCGGCCGACAGTGCGGTGCTCTCCGGCGGTAAGCCCGGGCCGCACAAGATTCAGGGTCTGGGCGCGGGATTCATCCCCAGCATTCTCGACACCAAGCTGATCGACGAGGTCGTCCAGGTAACCAACGACGAATCCATCGAGATGGCGCGCCGGCTTGGGAAAGAGGAAGGTCTCTTTGTCGGCATTAGCTCCGGCGCTGCCGCTGCTGCTGCGCTCAAAGTGGCGGCGCGGCCGGAGAATAAAGGTAAGCTGATCGTTGCCGTATTGCCCGACTTCGGCGAGAGGTATCTCTCGAGCGTGCTGTTTGAGCCTCTACGCCAGCAGGCGCTGGCACTGCAGCCCGAGCCGATTGCGGTGACGGCGTAAAAGCGGGGAACAAGGGAACAAGGGACCGAGGGAACAAGCAAACGGCAGGTCCGACGGGTTTGAATTTTCCGGCTTTCTTTTTCCCTTGTTCCCTCGTTCCCTTGGTCCCTGTTTATTCCATGTCCCTGTTTGCACGCATTCGCGACGACATCCGCTCCGTGATGGAGCGCGATCCGGCTGCGCGTACGCAGCTTGAAGTGCTGCTCTGCTATCCCGGCCTTTGGGCGGTGTGGATTCATCGTGTGTCGCACGGGCTGTGGCGGCGCAAGCTGCGGCTGCCGGCGCGCATTCTTTCGCAGGTGGCACGTTTTTACACTGGCGTTGATATTCATCCCGGCGCGCTGCTCGGGGCCAGGCTCTTCATCGACCACGCTACCGGCGTGGTGATCGGCGAAACCGCGATCGTGGGCAGTGACGTGACAATGTATCAGGGGGTGACGCTGGGCGGCACGGGCAAGCAGCACGGCAAGCGCCACCCAACCATCTGCGACAACGTTTTTATCGGGAACAATGCCAACATTCTTGGCAATGTCACCGTCGGCGAGAATTCGCGCGTGGGCGCGGGCTCAGTGGTTCTCTCCGATGTGCCGCCGAACTCCACCGTGGTCGGCGTTCCCGCGCACATTGTCTACCGCAACGGCGAGCGCGTGCTCATCACCGACCCGCACGAGATCAAGGACCCGCTCTCCGATGCGCTGATCGCGCTCTCAGCGCGCGTCGAGGAGCTGGAAGACCGCCTGGGTGCGCACGATCGCCGCGCCAAGCCCTTTGCCGATGAAGAAGCCGAGCGCTCCGCCTACAGCCAGGAATTGGAACGCCTGCGCGTCTACGTGTCCATGGGCGAAGGCATCTGACAGAGCATTTGGCCGCGCAGGGTTTCGCGCCAGCGTCGATGCTCAATGCACATCCACCGATCGGTCGTTTTCGTACTGCATGATGTGGAAGTAGCCCTCCCAGCCGTTCCACTCGGCCGGTGTGGGAAGTTTGGCCATCGGATCTTTGAGATGGTTGTCAAAGTCCTGCACCAGTTGGGCAGTGCGATAGACGCCCGCGAGCCAGTCGCCGCGATACCAGTTCTTCCACTTGCCGTACTCCGCGGCGTGCATCGCAGCCTGAGCCGCCTCCATCGCACGCAACGCTTCTGCAGTTTCGCTCTGCGCCTTCGCGGTGTCGCCTGCATTCGTGTCTTTCACCGCGCTGGCAACCTCATACAACATGCGATTGCTCTCGCGATTGATGGTGATCATGGTCAGAATGGCTTCCTGATAATAGTTGCGGCGCGCAGGATCGACCAGGTTTTCGGCCGCCAGGGCGTCCTTCCACACCGCCTCCCATCGCGGTTGCGCATCGGCGCAATCCTCGATGTCGCGATCGATCAGCGATTCGCGCACATCGGCAGGCGGCTCCGGCACCACGTGAGGCTGCGTCCATTTGGGCGATTGGCTGGGAATCGCAATCACCTGGTGCTCGCTAAGTAAATCAAGAATCAGACGGCGCGCTTCATCCTGATAGTACTGATCGCCCGTAGGGATCGGCACGCGGCTGGGTGGCTCGGGAGGCGGCGCGATACCGGCAGAGGTTAACCGAGGCGGCCCGAACGGCGGACGCGGCGCCGGCGCCGCAAAATATTCCTTATAGACCCTGGTGAGCGCGTCGACGGATCGCGGGCCGAATTCCTCGGTGATCCAGCGGCGATAATAGTCGCTGTCGGCATTGTCGCCCGGCTCGTTCTCTTTTCCACCTGTTGTCTCCTGGACGCCGCCGTACGCCATCTCCATCACCGCGCGCGCGGTCATCACCACCGGCCGGATGTCGCTCGTGTTCACCAGAAAGTACGAAGTCGCGCCGGCATGGATGTAGCGGCCGATCTCGGACTGGATGACCTTCACCGAAACCATTTCGGAAAGCTGATTTGCCCGGCCGTTCAGCATGGCCACGTGAAAGTACATGCCCTGGCCGGCAGCCACTTTGCCGTCGTCCTGCATGTCGCCGTAGCCCGTGTCGGCCCACACCAGCGAGACCTCTGGCGGAATCTTCAGATAGCCCTCCCGCATCAACCGGTCGCCTTCCATCCACAAGTTCGAGATAAACTGCGCGTTAGGGTATTTCGCACGCACAATCTTGACCTGATCGGCGATGGCGTCGCTGATCCGCCTGCCCAAGAGCGGATCGTTGTTGCGCACGCTTGGATCGAGGGCATCGTAGGGTTGGTCCGACAATCCGCGTAGCCCTACGGTCCACAAAATCTCGTCGCCGGGTTTGTACGCATTCACCGCGTTGGTCCACGCGCGGCGCAGAATCTCAGGATGCGTTGAGTAGTTGTAGGGCACATCGCGCGGCCAGCGCGCAGCGTTTACGCCCAGCGGAGTGGCATGGTGCTGGTTTACGATCAGCCCCCGCTCGGCGGCGGCATGCACCTGCGCATCGTCAGGGAATATCCACGTTCCCGGCACAACCATGTTTCCTTTGAGGCGCAGGATCGTTTCAAAGACCATGTCCCACGTGGAGAGCGCAATCCCGGTTTGCTCGCCTTTCTTCGGAACTACCCACCCGGTCAGCAGGTCTTCGTCGTTGATGAAGAAGCCCCGGTACTTGAAGATAGGGCTGGGATAGCTGTGATCGAAGTCCGCGGGGAGAGTGATCGATGCGCGCTTCGCCGGCTGCTTGTCGGTCCACAGATACATCGGGTCCACGCCCAGAACTTTCTGCGAGAATTCGTAGATCGCGTAGATGGTGCCGCGCATATCCGCGCCGACCAGACAGACGATCTGGCGGCGCGATGCGCCTGAGCCAGTGCTCACGACAGAAAACGCAAAGCTCTCCCTGTCAGCGGCCTTCGTGCATCCCAAGCCGGCCGGAAGGTTCTCTGCTTCGGCAATCACCAGCGTTACCGGGCCGCTTGCATTGAGGTCGTTGACAACCTTCGGCGCGCTTCCGAAGACCTTCGCGAAGTCGGTCTGCAAGTCTTTTGAAGCGCGGAGCACGGGACCGGGTTCCTGTGGTGCGACAAAAATCCTGGTGGCCGCGCCGCCGATGACAACATGCGGTGTTTGAGCGAATGCGCCGCGTTGCGCCATGGTCGAAACACCCACCGCGACGAAAAGGGTCAGGGTCGGGAAGAGTCTCTCGAAAGGATGTGTCCGCGCCATAGAAAACCTCCTGCGTTGAGAAACCCGACTTACTTCGCGTCACGAATTATAAACAACAGACCGTGCAGCCGATTCGATCTATCTCAAGGGAAACCCCATCCCTCAGGGCCTGAAGGCCAGAGCTTTTCACGTCACTGCCATTGGTACGGATAAATCCGTGCCCTTTCAAAACCGTTTTGCGCATTCATGCGATTGCCCTGCGCGACCGACCCCGCTACGACCCAGCGCATGTTCGCCTGTGGTACATTGGTTTGTTTTCTAGTGTTTTTTCTGAGGAATGCGCCTCGTGCCCGGCTATCGCACGTTGCTCTTGCTGTTTTTCGTGACTATCTGTGCCTACCGCGCTGCCGCGCAGGTCCAGGCTGCGCCTGTGCCGCCCGAGATGCGTTCAGGCTTCTTCGCGGTCACCATCGACAATCAGCGGGTTGATGTGGCCCATGCAGCCTCCAACTACGAGTTCGTCAGTTTCGACACGACTGGGCCTGTCGAGATCACGATCACTGCGGCCGATCCGCATTTTTGGGATGCGGGCGTGGATATCGAACCGTGGCGGCTGGGCCTGCGCGCCACGCACCCTCTGGGAGAACCACAGACCATCCGCTTTCGCATGCCGGGCCCCGTCAAACTTTCCATCTCGCGGCCGGGCGATTTTCTCAATCAGGCTCGGATGTTGTTCGTCTTTGCCGGCTCGCCGCCTGCGCCTCCGCCAAGCGGGCCGAATGTGACTATCGTCCCGGTGGGCGTGCAGCGCGAAAGCCTCAATCCCAGGAGCGGCGACACGATTTATCTTTCGCCGGGGGCATTCGTCTTCGGCAGCCTGAATCTGTGGCAGGTGGACAACGTGAAGGTGCTCGGCCGCGGAACGATTGTCTACGACGGTCCGCAGGATGTGAACGGCGATCAGGGCTGGATGCAAAAGCCCGACTGGCACTGCATTGACGCATACCAGGCGCATAACGTGGAGATCGACGGCCTCACCTGCATCGTGCGCTCGCGCACCTGGTCGATTCAGATGAAGGACTCCACCGGTTTTCGCTATGACGATCTGCGCGTCATGGGAGGCAACCCTCCGAACGCCAACCAGGACGGCATGGACTGGCTGGGCGGCGGTGACACGGTGGTGAACAATGCCTTTCTGCGCGCATCCGACGACGACCTGGCGATGGAGGGCAACTGGGATGGCTACGACGAAGCCGACATGCTGCGCCCAGGCTCTGACGTCAGCAATATCCTTGTCGAAAACAGCGAGCTTTCGACGAGCATCTCGAACGTGGTGCGCATTGCGTGGCCGCAGAAGACTTTCAACTCGAGCAATTTCACTCTGCGCAACTCCGACATTCTCCACGCCGGCATTGGCGCCTGCGGGCAAACCTTCGGCTTGCTCGGTTTGTGGGGCGCAAACGGCGCGAAGGGCGAGCACTCCGCCGTCACGTTCGAGAATTTATTCCTCGATAATTGGTACTCGCTGGTGCAAATGGAGCAGGAGCAGCCTGCGCTGCACGGATTCGTGTTCCGCAACATCTGGGCGCTCGGTCAGCCACCGCTCGCCGCGTCCTCAATCATCGGTAGCGTGCAGGATGTAACCTTCGACAACGTTCGCTACGGGCAAACGCGCATTACGAGCGATGCGCAAATGCCGCTTGTGGTTTCCGGAGGAGCTGAGGAGCCGCATTTCGCACCTGCCCGTGCGCTCACGGCTGAATTCCATGTGAGTCCGGCGGTCTTCGCGCCGGGGCAGAAAGTCGCCTTCACCGCGAAAGCTGTGCCGGGCGCCCATTACGCCTGGCTGTTTGGCGACGGGAGCACCGCTCAAGGCCGCCGCGTTCGCCACCGCTTCCCTGACGCTCTGGGAACTGAGCTTGATGGCAAGAATGGCGCGGGCAGTTTTCGCGTTTTGCTGCATGTGATGGATGATGGTGGTCATCAGGATTGGGCCGCGCAAGGAGTGGTCGCTGTCGCACTCTGGCACGATGCGGTGAAGGCTCCTGGGACGACGGCGCCGGGCCTGGCATGGAAGGTCTATTCCGGCGTCTGGACTGCCCTGCCTGATTTTTCCGCGCTGCAGTCGGTGCTCACCGGCGAATCGCCCAATCTCGTGGCGAATACGCAAGGGTTAGTTAGCTACGCAACAGTGTGGGATGGCTTCATTACGATTCCCGCCGACGGCGGCTACACGTTTCATCTCATCGACCGCGACGGCGCACGGCTCGTGATCGACGGTGTGGAAGTGGCCCGCACTGGATCGCCCTTCGCGCAGGTCTGTGGTTCGCCCGGCAACGCTCTGCGCTACGATCGAGGCGCGATCGGCTTGCGCGCGGGATTGCATACGATTCATGTGGAGGCGCTGAACACCATGAGCGCGGGAGCGCCGCGCGTGATGTGGGAAGGGCCGGGTGTGTCACTCGGCGATGTGCCGCCAGGCGCGTATTCGCATACAAGTCCGTTGATGGTTTCTCGTAAATAATTTTTCGGCAGCCATGAAGACTTCCCGCAGGGGCTAAAGCCCTTTACATTTTTGCATGCGTTGCGGCACGACTGAAGTCGTGCCCTTTCACGAGACAGATCGTGAGGCCACATCCAGGGCTCGGTGCAGGTCGGGAGCCCCGCACGACAACCGGGGTCAGGGGACCGGCGCTACATTACGGCAGTTTCGTTCTATCCCATCCGCCGCCCAGGGCGCGGATGAGGCTGACGCTCGCGGCAAATTGCCGGCTCTCGATGCTGATCGCTGTCACCTGGTTCTGCAACAGGGCCTGCTCGGCGGTGAGAACCTCGAGATAGCTGGTGACGCCGCCCTTGTAACGGTTGTTCGAGAGATTGAAGGAGCGCTGCGCGGCATCGACGGCACGCTGTTCCACCTGGGCTTCCTGCTCCAGAATGCGCAGGCTGGCAAGCTGATCCTCCACGTCTTCAAACGCTCCGAAAATCGTGTTGCGATAGCCGTCCGCCTGCGCTTCGTAGCTGTGCCGCGCGGCGTCGGTGAGAGCATGGCGCTGGCCTGCGTCGAACAAAAGCTCGGCGGCCTGGCCTCCCAGCGTCCACATCGCGCTGGGGCCCTGAATCCACGTGCCGGGGTGAGTGCTTTGGAATCCGCCGGTCGCGCCCAGCGTGATGGTGGGATAGTAGGCGCTGATAGCGATGCCGATCTGCGCGTTGGCCGCGGCAGCCAACCGCTCCTGTGTTGCGATGTCGGGCCGGCGCTCCAGCAATTGCGAAGGCACGCCCAGCGGAATTCTCGGCAGCGCCAATTCCTGAGGTTGCCCGAGCGGGGAGGGCGGAATGCTGAAGGTGGAGAGATCGTAGTTGGCGATGGTGCCGACAGCGTGTTCGAACTGCGCCCGCGCAACGCCCGCATCGATGAGCTGCGCGCGAACGGTTTCAAGCTGTGTCTCGGCCTGCGTCACGTCAACTTCCGTGGCCACGCCGCCCTTGAACCGCCGCTCGGTGAGGTCGAGCTGGCGTTCGAGGTCTGCGACTGTCTCCGTCAGCAGCTTGATCTGCGAATCGAGCCCGCGCAGGGCGAAGTAATCGGTTGCCATCTCAGCCTGGAGCGTGAGATCGACTGCGGCCACTTCGGCAGTAGTCGCCTGCGCATTGGCGCGCGCCTGCTCGATGGAGCGGCGGATGCGGCCCCAGAAATCCGGCTCCCAACTGGCCTGGCCGGCAATCGTGTAGTCGCCGTAAACGGTGGGGGTGCCCTTGTTCCAAAGCGGTTGGTTGGCCGAGTACTTCTGGCCCTGCGGGATAACGCTGGCCGATACCTGCGGGAAAAGGTTGGCGCGTTGTACGGCTACCTGGTCGCGCGCGGCGAGATAGGTTTCGAGCGCCTGCTTCAGTTGCACGTTGTCGGTGGCGACGCGCTCTTCGAGACGATTCAGTTGCGGATCGTTGTAGATCTCCCACCATTTGCCCTTCAACATGCCATCGGAGGGATTGGCCGGCTGCCATGCGCCGCCGGTTGGATTTGGAGGAGGCGTCACCGCTGCAGCGCCGGTTTCTTTGTACGCCGTGGGTGCGTTATAGCCGGGACGATGATAGTTGGGGCCGACGGGCTTGCAGGCGGTGAGCAAAAAGAGCGCGGTGAGACAGGAGGCCGAGAAGCATGCTGCTTTGAAAGGGCACGACTTTAGTCGTGCCGACGATGAAGCGGAATAAATCGGGCCTTTAGGCCCTGAGGGATGCTTTTTATGAGCAAAACGTTTCTCAGGGGCTAAAGCCCTCGTAAATTTGGCGGCACTTACGGCACGGCTGAAGCCGTGCCCTTTCAAAACGAGCCGGTGAGTTGCGCGGAGTAATGTCACAAGCGAAAAGCAACTGCAGACCCTTCGACTCGTCCGCCTGCGGCGGCCTCGCTCAGGACGACCGTCCTGAGTCGTGCGCATGGTGCTCTCCTCGCATTGAGAAACGGCGGCCATTCTTACTGCACTCCCCTAGGGGTGGGCGCGGTGCCCGGCTGTACTACGGTTACTTTTTCGGCTTCGATCAGCGAGTCGGGCGGATCCTGAATGACCCGGTCGTTCGCGTTCAAGCCGTTGATGATCTGCACCGTAGCTCCGTCATCCTCGCCAATCACGACGGGGACCAAATGTGCAGTATCGCCGTTAACGACCGTGCCCACTTCGAGGCCCTCGCGGCGAAAAATCAGGGCCGCGCTCGGCACAATGAAAGTGCGGTTGACGGCCGGAGTCTTGAAATGGACCTGGGCCAGCGATCCGGGCATCAGCTCACCGGAGCGGTTGTCGACATCGATTTCCGTCAGCAAAGTGCGGCTTGCGGGGTCAATGGCGTCGGCGGTGCGCACCAGCGTTCCAACGAAGGTCTGCTTGGGATGCTCGGGAAAAGTGAGGTCGATCTTCATGCCGCGCTTGAGCGTCACTGCATACACCTCCGGCACATCCGCATAGACGCGCAGAGTGTCAATGGCCTGCATGTGAAAGAGCTCGGCGCCAGCACCCTGGTTGATGAGCTGCCCGGTGTCGATGGCTCGCGCAGTAACCACGCCGTCGAACGGCGCGTAGATCTTTTCGAAGGACTGCAGTTCCTTGAGGCGCTGCAGATTTTCTTCAGCGGACTTGACGGCCGAAGCCGTGGCGGCGGCCTGCGTGTTGTAAGTGTCGGTATCGAACTGCGAGACGGCGTCGGACTTCACCAGCCCCGAGTAGCGCTGGGACTGCACCTTGGCGTTGCCGGCATTGGTTGTTGCGGTAGCCAGATCGGCTTCGGCCTGCAACACCTGCTTGTCCAGCTCCGGCGTGTCGATGGTAGCCAGCAGCGCGCCTTTCTTCACGCGCGTTCCGATGTCGTAGTACCAACGGACAAGGTAGCCGTCGGTGCGCGCGAAGATGGGCGCATCCGTATAGGCGGTCACGTTGCCGGGCAGCACAAAGTTATCAACCGGCGCTCCAGGGCGCGCGGGAGCCACAGCGACCGTGGGCGCAGCCAACTCGTGGGTGCGCTCGGCCAGAACCGAGTGGGCGTGCACGCGTTCGAAGATGCCGGCTACCGCGAGCACAACCAGGATTACAAGCACCACGACCGCACCGGCGAGCAACTTGTGCGGCGCAATGGGCTCCTGTCCCGCTGCGGGCTGGTGGGTCTCGGCTCCGCCGTGAGGATTCGGGTTGGGTGGGTGATTCATAGGTCACTACTCCGGTGTTTCATCGAATTCATCCAGGTTTTGCGAGCCGGCGGGCGCAACATGCGCTCTGCGCCGGCGCTCGAGATGGCCGTGAATGAAGGAGAAGAATACAGGCACAAAGAACAAGGTGGCTCCTGTAGCCAGCAGAAGCCCGCCGATGACGGCGCGGCCGAGCGGCGCATTTTGCTCGCCGCCTTCACCCAGGCCCAGCGACATGGGAACCATGCCGATGATCATGGCCAGCGCCGTCATGACCACGGGACGCAGGCGGACGAATCCGGCGTTGAGCGCTGCCTGGCGCGCGTCGCCGACCAGGACTTGTAATTGCTCGCGGGCAAAGCTTACCACCAGGATCGAGTTGGCGGTGGCCACACCCATGCACATGATGGCGCCGGTGAGCGCCGGTACGCTCAGGTGCGTGCCGGTGAGGAAGAGAAACCAGACGATGCCGGCCAGCGCCGCCGGAAGCGCGGCAATAATGAGAAACGGATCGAGCCAGGACTGGAAGTTGACCACGATGAGCAGATATACCAGCAGGATTGAGAACGCGAGGCCGGAGAGCAGGCCGATATAGGAGCTATGCATCGTCTCGCTTTGGCCGCGCACGATGAAATGCGAGCCTCTGGGAAGCTCGTTTTTATATTTCGCGACGATCTTTTCCATGGCGCGCGTCACGCTGCCCAGGTCCGTGCCGCTCACGTTGGTGTAAATGTCGATGACGGGCTGCACGTTGTAATGGCTGATGAGGCCCTGCTCTGCGCCCGGCTCAATCGAGGCCAGATTGCCAAGCACCTGTTCGACCGGGGGTGCTCCGGGTGCGGCCGTGGGTGCTGCTGCCGGCGTGACCGAAGCGTCGGACCCCGGCGCAATGGTTGGTGGCGATGTGCCGGCGGTGCGGTTGGGAATGCTTCCGGTGATGGGCAGGCTCTGAAGCTGTGCCATCGTGTCCATGCGGTACTGCGGCGACATGACCGCGATGTTGTAGGTAACGCCGTTGTGCGGATCGAGATAGAAGTTCGGGCTGGTCTGGAAGCTGCCGCTCAGCGCAATCAGCAGGCTCTGGGCGACGTTTTGCTGCGTGAGCCCGGTGGATGCGGCGCGCGTGCGGTCCACGTCGACGGTGAAGTTCGGATAGTTGAACGGCTGCTGGATGCGCGCATCGACTGCGCCCGGCACATAGCGCACGTCGTTCAACATGCGCTCGGCGAGGGCGCGGTTGGCATAAAGATTGGGTCCGACAATCTGAATGTCGATGGGCGCGGCCAGTCCGAAGTTGAGAATCTGCGTCACGATATCGACGGGCACGGTATAGAACGTGACGCCGGGATAATCACGGGCGAGCACGCCGCGCAGGCGCTCCACGTACGCCTCAGTCGAGTGGTGATGCGGCTCAAGCTGCACCTGAATGTCGGCGTCAGAGGGGCCTACGGGCGCAGAAACAGAATAGGAGAGATTGAGCGACGAGTAGGGCAGGCCGATGTTGTCGATGATCGTGTTCACTTCATCGGGCGGAATTACCTGCCGTATGGTCTGCTCCACGCGATCGCAAAGGGCAGCTGTCTCTTCGATACGCGTACCGGTGTGGGCGCGGAGGTGAAGCGTGAACTGGCCGGCATCGACGGACGGGAAAAAGTCCTGGCCGAGCCACGGGCCGAGCACTCCGACTGAAGCCAAAGTGAAAACCAGAAAGCCGGTGATGAGCCATCCGGGATAATCGATGCAAAGGGTGAGGATGCGTAGGTAACCGTGGCGGATGCGTTCGAAGGCGGATTCGAACGCCGCCTGAAAACGCGTGAAGGGATTTCGGCTTAAGCGCTTTTTCTCTGCCTCCGCGTCGTCGTGCTCGTGCAATAGATACTTCGCCATGGTGGGCACCAGCGTACGCGACAACAGGTAGCTCGCCAGCATGGCAAAGACCACCGCTTCGGCCATGGGCACAAAAAGATAGCGCGCCACTCCGCTCAGGAAGAACATAGGCACAAACACGATGCAGATGGCGAGCGTGGAGACCAGGGCCGGCGTGGCAATCTGCGCCGAGCCTTCCAAAATGGCCGCCTCCAGTTCGTGGCCGGTCTCGAGATAGCGATTGATGTTCTCGATGGCAACGGTGGCGTCGTCGACCAGGATGCCCACGGCGAGCGCCATGCCGCCAAGGGTCATGATGTTGATGGTCTCGTGCAGTATGTCCAGCACGATCAACGAGCACAGAATGGAGAGCGGAATCGAGAATGCGATGATGATTGTGGAGCGCCAGCTTCCGAGAAAGACCAGGATCATGACCGCGGTGAGGCAGGCCGCGATGATCCCTTCGTGAATCACGCCCTCAATGGAATTGCGCACGAAGATCGACTGGTCGGAGACAGGAACGATCTTCATCTGCGGCGGCAACTGGCCCTTGAGAGTGGGGCTGGAGACGATCTGCCGCACGCCTTTGATGATCTCCAGCGTGGAAGTCGAGCCGATCTTGAGAATGTTCATCAACACCGCGCGATGGCCGTCT
The DNA here is from genome assembly GCA_963745965.1 of uncultured Acidobacteriota bacterium. GTDB lineage: Bacteria > Acidobacteriota > Terriglobia > Terriglobales > Acidobacteriaceae > Telmatobacter. Next base: position 101,891 of record CAVUZC010000012.1, on the reverse strand, counting down.
ACGCGAACGATGTTGGTCTGCGGAGGAGTAGCCGTCGCGCACATGCGCCACGTCGCGGATATAAACCACCCCGCCGTCGACGGTTTTGACTGGCAGATTGTTGAGTGCGTCGAGCAGCGTGGGCGCCGAGTTGGTCTCTACCTCGTACTCAAAGCGGTCGAGCTTGATGGTCCCGGAAGGCGCGATCACATTCTGCGCGGCGATGGCGTTGACCACGTCGGTCGGCGAAAGCCCGCGCGCCTGTAAAGCAGGCAAATCGAGATCGACCATAATCTCGCGCTGCTTGCCGCCATAAGGGTAGGGCGACTGCGCGCCTTCAACGGTGGCCAGTTGAACGCGGATGGTGGTGGTGGCGAGATCGTTCAACTGCTGCTCATTGAGGCCCTGGCCAGAGAGCCCCAACTGCAGCACCGGAACGCTCGATGCGTTGTACTGGATGATGAAGGGCGGAAAGGTGCCGGGCGGCAGCGAGCGCAACAATACCTGGTTGATGGATGTAATCTGCGCCACGGCCGCTGCGATGTTCACATTGGGATGAAAAAAAACCTTAATGAGTCCGACGCCGACCAGCGATTGCGACTCGATGTGGTCAATGTCATTGACCGTCGTGGTCATGCCGCGCTCGGAGTTGGTCACGATCCGGTTGGCGATCTGATCGGCCGACATTCCGGAAAAGTTCCACACCACCGTCACGACCGGAATATTGATGTTGGGAAAGATGTCCACCGGCATCGATTCGATGCTGAAGATGCCAAGGATCAGGATCAGCAGCGCAAAGACGGCAAAAGTGTAAGGCCGCCTCAGCGCAAGCCGGACAATCCACATCATAGGGCTGGTTTACGCTCCTCGGCCGGCGTGCCTGCGGTGTCCCCGCAACTGGACTGCATGCGAGCGCTGATTCTTTCCGGCTCGTTGTAGCTTTCGGACGGTTCTTGCCGGCGCGCCGCGCTTTGGGCCGGATCGCAGACAGGTACAGACAGGCCTCTCCAACGTGAACAGAACATGGTCGCTGAATCCATCATACGACCGGCCGCGCTTTGAGACACGATCGCGGCAGGAAGCTCCGATTCTGCTTTTTAGATCAATCTGCGGACCGAAAGGGCTCGGCTTTCCCTCACCTCCGCCGCCTTGCGTCTAAGAGATAACGCCGACGCGAACCCGCCTCAGTCCGGTAGACTGGAACATGGATTCCAGCCAGGGATTCAACCTTGTTGCGGCCTTGGGCGCGGCAGGGATTCTGCGGGAAAGAAACGGTTCGTGTGCCGCAAAGCGTTCTGGGAAGTTTCGGCCCCCGCCTGCGGGGCCGGAAGTGGACCGGGGAGTTTGGGCGGAGTCACCGCGGTCTTGTAAAATCGAGTTTTCCTTCAGGTACGGCAAGATTTTTTCAGCATTGAGGGTGTGCATATTCTTCCCGTGAAGCAGAACGACTGTTCGAAAGAGTATTTGTGCTCGCCGCAGGGCTTAAACCCGGTGAAGATCAAGCACACTTTCATGGCGCTGCGCCGGAGCTTTTTCGCGCCGCATGGCGCGGCTCGCCCTTGTTTCTGATTTTGGCTTGATAGCCTGCGCGGCGTTCGCCCAGACCCCGGACACCATTGACCAGGTTCGCGTCATCGGCAACCGGCGCATCCCCAAGGAAACCATTCTGGCCCGGATGTTCACGCATCCCGGCGATACCTACGATCCCATCTCGATCGAACGGGATTTCCACTCCCTCTGGAACACCGGATACTTCGAGGACCTGCGCATCGAGCGCGAGGACACCGAGAAGGGCATCATCCTGAACGTCTTTGTTCGCGAGAAGCCCTCGATCCGCGAGATCAACTACAAAGGCCTGAACGTGGTTTCGCAGTCGGACGTGCTCGACCGCTTCAAGAAGGAGAAGGTCGGGCTCGCGGTCGAGAGCCAGTACGACCCCACCAAGATCACCAAGGCCGAGACCGTCATCAAGCAGATGCTCGCCGAGCACGGCCACCAGTTTGCCACCATTAAGACCGAAGTCAAGACCATTCCACCGGCCTCGGTGCAGGTGAACTTCAACATCAAGGAAGGGCCGGTGGTGAAGGTGGGCAGAATTGAGTTCATCGGCAACCGGCACTTGAACGGCCTTTACCTGCGCCGGTCAATGAAGAACCTCAAGCCCATCGGCATCCCTTACTCCATCATCTTTGAGGACCTGTTCGCGCAGACCTACGACTCCTCCAAGCTCGAGGAAGATACGGAACGCGTGCGCCAGGCTTACCGCGACAAGGGCTACGCAGAGGCAGCGGTGGAAGAGCCGAAGACCGAGATCCGCGATGAAGGCGGATTGAACTGGTTCACCTTCCGGCCGCGCAAGGGCAAGCGCATCGATATTCAGTTGACGGTCGAAGAAGGCGGACGCTACCGGCTGGGCACGATCACCTTTACCGGCAACAAGCAGATCAGAAACGAGAAGGCCCTGCGCTCAACGTTTCCCATCAAGGATGGCGACTGGTTTAACGCGACAGAGATCGCTAAAGGACTCGACAACCTGAAGAAGGCCTACGGCAGCCTGGGCTACATCAACTTCGGCGCCATCCCAAAGCCCATCTACGATGACCAGAAGAAGACCGTCTCGCTGGCCGTGGATATCGACGAGGGAAAGCAGTTCTACGTTTCGCGCATCGAGTTCCAGGGCAACACCATCACGCGCGACCGCGTCATCCGCCGCGAGCTGATGCTCGACGAAGGTTCTGTCTACAACTCTCAACTGTGGGAGTACAGCCTGCTGCGCCTGAACCAGCTCGAGTATTTCGAGCCGCTCAAGGTGGATCAGGACTCCGAAGCCCACCAGGATCCCGACAACGGCACGGTCGAGCTGTTGCTCAAGGTGAAGGAGAAGGGCAAGAACTCGATCGGCTTGAACGGCGGCATCAGCGGCTACAACGGCGCCTTCCTCGGCCTCAACTATCAGACCAACAACTTCCTGGGATTGGGCGAGACCCTCAGCCTGCAGGCCAACCTGGGCTCCATTCAACGCACCTTCCTCTTCGGCTTTACGCAGCCCTACTTCAAAAACCGCCCCATCAACATAGGCTTTCAGGTTTTCAACAACAAGCAGGACTATAACGCGGCCAAGACTTATGCCACCACTACCGGCGCCGGGGTGAATCTGACTGCTGCGCAGCAATCGCTTACGCAGAACTATAACGTAGGTTCCGACGGCTTCAACTTCTCTCTCGGTTACCCGCTCAAGCGGCATGCATTCCAGCGCATCGGCGTTACCTATTCGCTCACGAAGTCGAACATCACAGCCTTCAGCACGGCGTCGCAGACGTTCTTCCAGTCGATTGCGTTCCGCTCCGGCATCCAGGGATCGAACCCGCTGGCTGGCATTATTAACAGTTCCATCGCCTTCACGTACACCTACAACACGGTCTCTGACCCGATACGTCCGCACACTGGCAAGGAGTACTCGGCTTACGTCCAGCTCGCCGGGCTGTGGGGCGACGTGCGCTATATCAATCCGGTGATTGCCTACAAACGCTTCATCCCCATGCACTATCTGGTGCCCCTCAATACGGGCCACAACGTGCTGGGTATTCGCGCACAGTTAGGTTACATCCAGGGCATCACCGGGGCCGTGGCGCCGCCGAACAACCGCATGTACTCCGGCGGCGAATTCGATATGCGCGGCTTCGAGGTGCGCGCCGCTACGCCTTACGGTTACGTGCCCACCCGCGTCAACTTTACGCTCACGAATCCCGATGGCAGTTGCGTTCCGCGCGATCCCACGAACCCGCAAGACAACCAGTGCATTCAGGTGCCTCTGCCTATTTATGGAGTAGCCTCGGTCGGCGGCGATACCAATCTTACGACCAACCTTGAATATCGGATTCCGGTGATCGGACCCTTTACCTTTGCTCTCTTCGACGATTTCGGTATTAACGCGGCAGTCAATAGGGGGCAATTGCAACAAAGCCCGGAGGGCTTTGCCGCGCTCACCGCGCCGCTCTACGGCTGCCCGGTCTTCAACAACGGTGCCTGCGAGGGCGGTATCCCCGGGTCCCAAGTCGGTTTTGAAAAGAATATTCATCCCGTCCTCGGCACCAACTTTGTGCCCCGCATGTCGACCGGCGCGGAGCTCTCGGTGCTCATGCCGATCGTGAACGCCCCGTTCCGGATCTACTACGCTTATAATCCCCTGCGCCTCTACGAGCAGCCGTACTGCAGCCCGTCCTTGGCGGGCGGCGCCGCCAAGCAGTTGAGCTGCAACACGAACCTGATTACCCGCAGCCTGTTTCCGGCCGACGGCGCCGGCACTTATACCTATCAACAGGCCATCGAAGCTTATGGGCAGCAAAACATCTACCGCGAGCCGCGCAAAACGTTCCGGTTTACAATCTCGACCACGTTCTGAGAGGCTGGGAACAAGGGACCGAGGGAACAAGAAAACAAGAAAACCGGGGCCCAGGATGATTTCCTGGCCGTCGATTTGCTAGCGGGCCGCTCTCTGAGAGCGGCCCTTTCTGTTACCGGCACATCATTTCTGTAAAAAGGCCGGGAAACCGCTTGACGCCCTCCATTCACCGCGCGAAACTGGCGTGCATGCAAACACTCGGACTTTCTGGCGAGAGCAAACGATCCGATGGCCGCCTGAAGGGTATCTTCTGGCCCACGGTTGAGAATGCCTGGGATGTCGATTACCTGGGCCAGCAGGGTTTTTGGATCTGCGTTATCGTTGCTGGCGTCCAGGTCTTTCTCGGCCTGGTCTCTGGCAATCCGATCATGCTCGTCGGCAGCGCCGCTACGGCGCTTGTCTTTCTCATGGGAGCGATGGGCGTCCGTGAAGCGAACTGGCCTGCGGCGGCGATGGTCTTCACTCTCTTCTCAACTGACATCCTCTACACCTTGGCTGCGGGTAGGCTGCCCGGAGTTTTGACCATCATCTGCGTCGGCGTCCTGCTGTCGAACGTGCGCGCGTCCTTTCTAGCCTCGCGGTGGAGACCTGCCGGCGAAGACGAGGACAGGCCTACGCGTTTCAATGAAACATTCTGGGACAAAGTTGTCGACCAGTGGCCGGCAAAGGCCTGGCCGATTCTCCAGGTTCCGTTCTTCGCACTTTCGGGGCTTCTGCTCCTGTTAAGCCTTGTGGGTGTGTGCGCGGCGGCTTGGCAGCGCCTCAGTGCGGTTCCGGGATCATTGCATCCGTAAGAAGCTCGCTTGAGGTCGCATTGCTTGATCCTTGATCCCTCGGTCCCTTGTTTCCTTGGTCCCTGCTTCTCCCGTTTGACGCTCACCACCCCGGAGAACCTATAATCCCCTCTAGTTCCCTGTGAGGCCTCGGCGCGCAGTTGATGATGGGCTGCGGCAGAGTCTTGCGAGAGCACCCCGAGCCGCATTCTGAATGGAGTGCCACGCCTGTGGGTCCGCGTGTGGGAACTCCAAGGAGTTTTCGATTCACATGAAGTGCTTGTCCCTCTCCACTCTATTCCTGGTCTCGGCATCGGCCGTGATGGCCGCCGGCCAGACGGCAGCCGTTCCCAAGCCTGCTGCGACTGCTTCCGTTCCCACCGCGAGAGTTGCGGTGATCATGTTCCAGGCCGCTGTCGCGCAAACCAACGAGTTCCAGCGCGACGTGGCCGACCTGCAGAAGAAATACGATCCGCGGCGGACCGAGCTCAAGAAGCTCAACGACGAGATCGATACCCTGACCAAGCAGCTGCAGACAGACGATGCCAAGTTGACCGACGCCGAGCGCGCCAGCCGCGCACGTGCGATCGACGAGAAGAAAAAGCAACTCGACCGCGAGACCCAGGACGCTCAGAGCGACTTCCAGGGCGACATGCAGCAAACCATCAGCGGCGTGGCGCAGAAGGTGGGCGCCCTGATGACGAAGTACGCCGAGGATCACGGCTTCACTATGGTGCTCGACGCCGGCGATGAGCAGGCGCAGACGGTGCTCTATGCCGTGCCCTCGACCGACATCACCAAGGAAATCATCGACGCCTATAACCAGAAGTCAGGCATTCCCGCTCCAGCGCCCCAGGCCGCACAGCCCGACGCGCCGCAGCCGCAGCCGGCAGCACACTAACAGCAGGTTTCAGGGTTCAGGTTTCAGGTGGCAGGTGTCAGCTTCAGTCGATGTGGAGCGCTGTTTTTTTGAAACCTGACCCCTGAAACCTGGAACCTCATAGGATTCCGAGGGAGTTTTCGATTCAGATGAAACGTACTCTTGCCATTGCCGCGATGCTGACTTCAGGAATGATCCTGAGCGCGTCCGCCCAAACACCGGCTGCGCCGGCCGCACCGACGCCCACCAAGGGCGCAGCTGCCATCCCGGCTAGAATCGCGGTTGTTCGCTTCCAATGGGCCGTAGCCCAGACCAACGAAGGCCAGCGTGACTTCGCCGATCTTCAGAAAAAGTACGCGCCCAAGCAAGCCTCTCTCAAGGCTCTCAGCGATGAAGTTGTTAGCCTGGAGAAGCAGTTGCAGGCGCCGGCCAGCCTCAGCGACACCGAGCGCGCCGCCAAAGCCAAATCCCTTGACGAGAAGAAAAAGCAGTTGGACCGCGACGTCGAGGATGCTCGGAACAACTTCCAGCAGGATGTGCAGGATATGTACAACTCCCTGCAACAGAAGGTCTATGACGTGTTACAGTCCTACGCCGAGCAACAGGGAATCACGCTGGTTCTCGACGTCTCCCAACAGCAGACGCCGGTGCTCTGGGCCAATGGCCCAAGTGACATTACCAAGCCAGTGATTGACGCGTACAACGTGAAGTCGGGTGTGCCCGCTCCACCGCCGCCATCCTCGACGGCAGCCCCCAAACCGGCCGCGCCCCAAACCCCCGCAACCCACTGAAATTCCGCATGAAAGCGAAGAGTAGGCCCCGCTTGCCGGGGCCTACCACTTTGGAGTGATAAGCCTCGCGCCGAGTCTTGTGGAAAATTTTGTGGAATTCTTCCAGAAAGCCGCGCTGGAACGCTAGGCTTTTTCTCTTGCCTGAGGTTGATCTGGTCTGCTAGATCGACTAAATCCTTCATTTTCAATGCGAAACTCATAGAGACACTCTGGACACCGCAAAAGCACCGTGTTGGGTGCGTTCTTTCAGTTCAGGGGAGCTTTCCACAGTGGCCCGTTAATCCTTATTCACAAAAGCTGGTGCAAAAAGCAACGATTTCGGGGCATGTTGACCCTGAAAAGGCGGAAAACTGCTCGCTCCGCAGCTACTTTTGCTGCTCCTCGCCCACGCGCAAAACCGCCAGGAAGGCTTCCTGGGGAATATCGACCTTGCCGATGCGCTTCATGCGCTTTTTGCCCTCTTTTTGCTTTTCGAGCAGCTTGCGTTTGCGCGTGATGTCGCCGCCGTAGCACTTGGCGAGAACGTTTTTGCGCAGGGCGCTGACGGTTTCGCGGGCCACGACTTTGGCGCCGATCGCGGCCTGGATGGCGACCTCGAATTGCTGGCGCGGGATGAGCTCGCGCATCTTCGAGACCAGCGCGCGGCCGCGCTCGTAGGCGTGATCCTTGTGCACGATGATGGAGAGCGCATCGACTGGCTCGCCAGAGACGAGTATGTCGAGCTTGACCATCGGCGACTCCCACTCGCCGGCGAGCTGGTAATCGAGCGAGGCGTAGCCGCGCGAGATGGACTTGAGCCGGTCGTAAAAGTCGAGCACGATTTCGTTGAGCGGCAGCTCGTAGCTGAGCAGGACGCGCGTAGGCGTTACGTACTCGAAATTGGCCTGCTTGCCGCGCTTCTCTTCGACGAGCTTGAGAATGCCGCCTACATATTCCTCGTTGGTGAGGATTTTGGCGGCAATCACCGGCTCGCGGATGCTGTCGATCGATTGCGGCTCGGGCCAGCGCGAGGGGTTATCGACCTCGATCTGGCTCCCGTCGGTGAGCGTAATGTGGTAACGCACGCTGGGCGCGGTGGTGATCAGGTCCAGCTCGTACTCGCGCTCCAGCCGCTCCTGGATGATCTCCATGTGCAGCAGGCCGAGAAAGCCGCAGCGAAAGCCGAAGCCGAGAGCCACGGAGCTCTCCGGCTCGAAGAAGAACGAGGAATCGTTCAGGCGCAGCTTTTCGAGGGCGTCGCGCAAGAGCGTGTGCTCGTGCGAGTCCACGGTGTAGAGGCCGGAGAAAACCATTGGCTTGAGCTCTTCAAATCCGGGCAGCGCCGCCGCGGCCGGGCAGGCATCGTCGGTCACCGTGTCGCCGATTTTGGTATCGGCGACGTTTTTAATGGTGGCCGCGAAGAATCCCACCTCGCCCGCCGAAAGCTGGCCAATCTCCACGGGCTTCGGCATCAGCACGCCCATGGATTCGATCTCGTAAGCGCTGCCATTCCACATGAGCCGGATGCGCTGCCCCTTGCGCATGGTTCCCTGCATCACGCGCACGAGCACGATCACGCCGCGATACGCGTCGAACCACGAATCGAAGATGAGAGCCTGCAGCGGCGCATCGGGATCGCCCTTGGGCGGCGGCAGCCGGTGCACGATCGCCTCCAGCACCTCGTCCACGCCCTGGCCCGTTTTGGCGCTCACCGGAATCGCGTCGGTCGCGTCCAGGCCTACCGCCTTCTCGATCGCCTCCTGGGTGCGAAGGATGTCGGCCGAAGGCAGATCGATTTTGTTGATCACGGGAATGATTTCCAGGCCGTGATTGATGGCCAGATAGGCGTTCGCGAGGGTCTGCGCTTCCACCCCCTGGGTGGCATCAACCACCAGCAACGCACCCTCGCAGGAGGACAGCGAACGCGAGACCTCGTAGCTGAAGTCCACGTGGCCCGGCGTGTCGATGAGGTTGAGCTGGTAGGTCTGGCCGTCGCGCGCCTTGTACATCATGCGCACGGCATGAGCCTTGATGGTGATTCCGCGCTCGCGTTCGAGGTCCATATCGTCCAGGATCTGGGCCTGCATCTCGCGGCCGGTCACCGAGCCGGTCAGCTCCAGCAGCCGGTCGCTCAGCGTCGACTTGCCATGGTCGATGTGGGCGATGATGGCGAAATTGCGCAGAAAGCGAGCGTCCATAGGCTCCAAAAAATAAAGGGGTTAGCGAGGTGCGGCGCAGTCGCGGCTGAGAGCTCTCCAGCTCATAGCTTATCATCGGCATAGTGCTCAAAGTGTCTCCATCGCGGCTGCGCGCTTCGGGTTTATTCATGCGCCGCACACTCCCTGTTCCAGCTTGCATTCTGCTCCTGTTGGCGCTGGCCGGTTGCACGCCAACCGGCAAATCCGCAGGCCCTGCAAAGAAGCCGCCGCAGGCCTTGGCCCCACCGGTTCAAGCGCCGATTGAACTCGGCGTGAAAGCGTTCACTCCGCCACCGCAGCCAACCGCCGAAGAACTGCGGGTGAAGCAGCTCATCGCGCAGGTTGACGCTGCGTATGCTGCCGGCGACGCGGACTACCGCAAAGGCGAGCTCGCCGAGGCCAAGGTTCAGTTCGACCGCGCCGTCGATCTGATGCTTTCAAGCGGCCTCGACATCAAGGCCGACCCGCAGCTCGAAGACGAATTCAACAAGATCATCGACCAGGTGAACGGCCTGGAGATGGATGCGCTCAAGCAGGGCAACGGCTTTGTGCCCAAAGAAGAGATCACGCCGGCCGAGGCGGCCAGCGACGTGACCTTTGCCGTCGATCCCAACCTGGTGGCGAAGGCCCAGGCCGAACTGGCGACGACCAAGTCCGACCTGCCGCTGACGATGAACGAGTACGTCGCAGCCTTCATCAATTTCTTCGCCTACACGCAAAAGGGCCACAACACGCTGCTGCACTCGTTCGAGCGCTCGGGGCACTACAAGGCGATGATCCAACGCGTGCTGGCCGAAGAGGGCGTGCCGCAGGACCTGATTTACCTCGCCGTGGCCGAGTCGGGCTTTAATCCCCGCGCGGTGAATCGCCGCTCGCGTGCCGGCGGCATGTGGCAGTTCATGCCCTCCAGCGTCTACGGCCTGGCGCGCAACTCCTATGTGGACGAGCGCTTCGATCCTGAGAAATCCACACGCGCCTACGCCCGCTATATGAAGTTCCTCTACGACGAGTTGGGCGACTGGTACCTGGCCATGGCGGCGTACGACCATGGCGCCGGCAACATCCAGCGCGAGGTCCAGAAGACCGGCTACGCCGACTTTTGGGAGCTTTACAAACGCAACGAGCTGCCCCGCGAAACCGCCAACTATGTTCCCGAAATCCTGGCCGCCATCATCATCGCCAACCATCCGCACCAGTACGGCTTCGACGAAGTCACCCTCGATCCCCCGGTGCTGCCCGACACCGTCACCATCGACTACTCCATCGATCTCCGACTCGTTTCCGACTTGGTGGGTGCTCCGGTCGACGAGATCGAGGCGCTCAATCCGAGCCTGCTGCGCATGGTCACGCCGCCCGATACCACGTTCGACCTGCATCTGCCGGCCGGCACGGCCACCCTCTTTACCGAGCGCGTTGCCCTCATTCCCGAAGCGCGGCGTAATTCCTGGCGCTACCACACGGTTTTGGCCGGAGACACGCTGGAATCCGTCGCGCAGGAGTACCGCGTGTCCGTGGCGCAGCTGGCCTCGGCGAACCAGCTCGCCGCCCATGATGACCTCACCGGCGTGCCGGCGCTTGCGGTCCCCTTGCCCCTGAGCGTCGAATCCCTGGCACGGCCCCGGCTTTACACCGCGCGCCGCGGCGATACCCTGGTCACGATTGCCGACCGCTTCGGCGTCTCCCTGAACGAATTGCGGCGCTGGAACGGCATTCCCGCGGGGATCCGGGTTGAGGCCGGTCGGCGACTGCGTGTAGCCGAGCCCACACCGGTCCGCCGTTCTTCGGGCCATCGGCACAAAGGAACCTCCGGGGCCTCCCATGCGACGTCCGGTCAGGCATCCGGCAAGAGGTCCGGGGCGGCACATTCGTCCTCCGGTTCGTCCCGAGCCTCGCAAAAGTAAGAAAAATCTCCAGCAAATTCCATTCGGTGCTTGAGTTTTCCTTGTATTTACAGGCAAGCTAAAGCTACAATCGCTCACGCAAGCCAGATGGCTCCATCGGCTCTCTGGAAAATGCGAAATCATGTGCAGCGGCTATCCGCTGGAGGCAAATGGGATGGAAGAAGTGTTCAAGATGTACGCAATGACTGACGGCAATCCCTTTGGAAAGCCGGACGATTTGGACGCCGATCAGGTCGATGCATTTGCTGATGAGGAAGACGAGGAGACCGCCGGCATTCTTACTTCTTCGGACGACGACGATGTAGTTGCCGAAGAAACCGTGATCATCGTAGCGGAGCCGCCAGCCGCGAAACCGGCCAAGAAAGCTCCCGCCAAGAAGGCTCCGGCGAAGAAGGCAGCAGCGAAGCCGCCTGCCGCAAAAGCGGTAGCGAAGAAGGCGCAGCCCAAGAAAGCGGCTAAGAAAGCGGCCAAGAAAGCAGCGCCCAAGAAGGCGGCAAAAAAGAGCGCTCCTGCCAAAAAGGCTGCCAAGAAGTCGGCGAAAAAGGCAGCCAAGAAGGCCCCTGCGAAGAAGGCAGCAAAGAAGGGCGGCAAAAAGGCAAAGAAGGCCGCCAAGAAGGCTGGAAAGAAGAAGTCGAAGAAGTAGCCTCGGCTTCTTTCTGTTCAGGCAAGTCAGGCGCGAAGCTCTCGCTCGACGTGTCGCGCAAGAGGGCTTTTGCTGCTCGAAACCGTTGCTCAGCACAAGAAAAGAGGCCCGGGGTCGCTCCCGGGCCTTTTGCTTGAATCGCAGATCCACGATAAAGCCGCCACAAGGCTTTCAAAGACCGCTTCTTATGACATCGGACGCGGCGCGGCCTCGATCAAGCCGGTCATCGATTCTGCCGTGAAATTTCCTACGGTAGCGCCGCCAGCACTTCCGATGCCGCATCGCTGGGATTCACCTTCACCCACACCTTGGCAATCTTGCCCTGAGGGTCGATGAGGAACGTGTTGCGATTCGCAATCGTGAAGCCGGCAAACGAGCCCAGTGATCCATAGGCGCTCACCACCTTGTGATCGGGATCAGCCAGCAGGTGGAAGGTCAGCCCGTCCTTGGTGCAGAACTGCTTGTGGCTGTCGACGTTATCCACGCTCACGCCTAGAATGACGGCGTTCTTGGCCTCAAACTGCGGCAGCGCGTCCTGGAACTTGTGCGCCTCGATAGTGCAGCCGCTGGTCATGTCCTTGGGGTAGAAGTAGAGCACCACCCACTTGCCTTTGTATTGGTCGAGCGAGATGGGCGCGCCCTCCTGCGAGGACAGCGTAAAGCCGGGCGCGGCCTGGCCCACCTCGGGCATGGCGGCATTATCCGCCGCGCGGGCCCTGAAGAGCGGCACTGCGCTGATCAGCGCAACAGCAGCCACGACAAGGGAGACAACAAGAGTCTTGTTCACCATAACCTCCTGGGATGAGGGCAGGCTTCAAGCGTCCTGGAGCAGAAAAACGGCGGACTCTAGGGGAATCGGACTGGAACCCGAAACCAGCACCTTGATTCCTGTATATCACCGTGGGCTGGCCACGATTGTCACGCCCGCGTCATTCGCGCGCTTCACCAGCGCCTCGCGATCGAAGAGCAGCGTCCGTCCAGTCTCAATCGCAAGGCAAGTCGCTCCGGCCCGAATCATCGCCTCTATGGTCGGCAGCCCAATCACCGGAACATCGAAGCGCATATCCTGATTAGGCTTGGCAACCTTGACGACGGTAAGCCGCCGCACGAGGGTCGAGGCTTCGGCTTCGAGCGACGACATCAGTTGCCCGGCGCGCTCGATGGTCGCGTCGGTGCCTTCCATGGCTTCCACTGCCACGCAGGCCTGCGCCGCCACTACCACCGTCTGCCCGATGTCGAACCCTCCCAGCGCCTCCGCCACCCCCCGCCCGTACTCAATATTTTTTCGCTCTTCCTCGTCCGGCCCACGCTCGGTGAGCACGCCTTCGCCAGCCAGCAGCGGTTCGAGAAACGTGGTCGAGCTCATCAGTTCGATGCCCTCGTCTTCGAGCACCTTGGCGATGGCGCCGATCAGCGCGTCCGCCGAGCGTGTGCGCAGGTTCAGCAGCAGCTTGGCCAGACGCCAATCCGGCCGGATGGCCGAGAAGATCTGTTTGTGCTTCACCTGTCCAGCCATCACTGCCTTTGTGACGCCAGATTCCTGGAAGGTCTCGATGAGCCGCGACAGCTCACCCAGCGCGAGCCAGTGCACGGCCACGCCGGTATCGGTTGCGGCGCGGCGATCAATCTCCGGATCGGTCTCTTCCTTGATGGCCGCGATGACGACGGTATGCCCCTCCGCTCGCGCCGCATCGAGCAGCAGGAACGGGAAACGGCCGTTACCCGCAATGAGGCCGAGTTTCATAGTACACCCGGAATAAATCGAGAATTTAGCTCCTGTATTCGACCGTTATCTTTCAGGCTTCTGGCTGCCGTCTCTTGGACTTCCCGCAATCTTCGAAGGGAAATAGTCTTTACCCGCCTCTTTGTGCTTTTGACTGCACTAAGCGTAGTAGCTGGATAGCACCCGTTGAAGACCTCTTCGAATCCCGTTCCGCGCTGGAGTCTCAGCACAATTAAAATTTCTGAGGTTCTCTCGCTATCCGACAAGCTTACGGAATGGCCCGCAGTTAGCTTGATTTGTACAGATCGCGGGTCTGCTTCTTTTGTCCAAGCATCCACCGACTCGGTTGACTGATCCGCCAGCTTTAAGTCGTACAAATATGCGGCTACAACCTCCCCGATGCTTCCAACAAGATGCCCATCGGGTGTGAATTTCCTTTGAAACCGCGACTCAAGTTCGTCAACGATTTGATAGAGGTCGGCGATCAGGCGCGGGAGGCGGCTTTGGCTTTCGGGTTCCAACTACTTGATCACCCCGCGCTTGCTGCGCTCAATGAACTGGACCAGCAAGGCTACGTCTTCGCCTTCGAGCTCGCGTATCTTTTCGAGCGCCTGCGTGGTGTTGAGCTTGGCGGCGAACAGATAGCGATACGCCTTCTGCAATCGCTGCAGGCGCTCGGGCGAAAAGCCCTTGCGCTCCAGGCCGACTTTGTTAATGCCGAAGGCCTTGTTCTCGCGCCGGCACGAAGTGAGCGAGAACGGCAGCACGTCCTGAGTCACGATGGTTCCGCCGCCGATAAACGCGTGCGCGCCCAAGACACAGTGCTGGTGCACCGGACAAAACGCGCCCAGCGTCACGTCGTCCTCAATGATGACATGGCCGGCGAGCGTGGCCGAGTTGGCCAGGATGCAGCGGCTGCCGACCAGACTGTCGTGGCCCACGTGTGCGTAAGCCATCAGAAGATTTCCGTCCCTGAGCCGCGTTACACCCCCGCCGCCCGTGGTGCCGCGGCTGATAGTGACGCACTCGCGAATGGTGTTGCCGTCACCGAGGACGGTTGAGGTCGGCTCGCCTTTGTATTTGAGATCCTGCGGCGCCACGCCGACGGAGCAGAACGGATAAAACGTGTTGCGCGCCCCGATGCGCGTGCGGCCGTCGATCACGACATGCGAGATGAGATTGCACCCCTCGCCAAGCTCCACCTCCGGCCCGATGGTGCAATAGGGGCCTACGGTGCACGAAGCCGGAATGCGTGCGCCTTGCGCAACGATCGCGCTGGGATGAATGCTCACTGCGCCGCCTCAGCAACCACCGCTTCCGGCTTCGATTCCTGTCTGCGGGGCACAACCATGCAGGTGAGAGTCGCTTCGCAGGCGAGCTTGCCGTCTACATACGCCTTACCCTGCATTTTGCCGGCGCGCGGGCGGAAGCTGAGCACCTCCACTTCAATGCGAAGCTGGTCTCCTGGAGTGACTGAGCGGCGGAACTTCGCTCCGTCAATGCCAGTGAAGACCGCCAGCTTCGAATGCCGATCCTCCAGCTCCGAGAGCAAAAGCACCGCCCCGGCCTGCGCCATCGCTTCGACGATCAGCACGCCGGGCATGAGCGGCGCGCCGGGAAAGTGGCCCTGGAAAAACGACTCGTTCATGGTCACGTTCTTGAGGGCGATGATGCGCTTGGCGCGCTCGAATTCGACAATGCGGTCGATGAGCAGAAACGGGTAGCGGTGGGGCAGGAAATCCATGATCTCCTGAATGGAAAAAGTCATTCTGCGGCTCCTAGGGAACGATTCGAATGGGGCTGAACGCTCGTTGGGATTATAAATAGCGAGCCGCCATGCGTTGCATCGCCAACTCCGCAAGTTGCTGAGCGGCTATTACTTCACCTTTCGAGCGACGTCCGGATTCCAGAAATCCGCGGGCAGATCCTGATTGTAGGTCACATGCGTAACGTAATACTGGCGCTCCGTGTCGCCGTTCTTGAGCCGCGTGATGGTGAACGGGGTCGGGAAGCCGTCGATCGTGTGGTAATCGTCGTACTCCTCGGTGTCGGTGTTCTTGTCATGGTAGGTCGGGTCGCGCCACTCGAATGTGCGCTGGAGCGGCAGATGCGTCTGGATGTCCAACAGGATTGTGACCGCCTCGTTCTGGGGCGAGATCAGCGTCACCTGTTCCGCCAGGTGCCGCTCAGCCATGCGCTGGCCCTCGTAAACGAGGATCGTCTTGGGGTCCTTCATCCAAACCTTCGCCGCCATCTCGATGGAGTGGTCGCGCCGCCGTAAAAAGTCATCCAGAATATCCTTGTCGAGCGGTTTTTTGCCGCGGTAGGTCACCTCCCAGCCCTCGCGCCCCACGAAAAACTCCGACACGTCTCGGTGCTTTGTCACCTCGATACGGTCGTGGTCGGGCCACTGGTGGTAATCGAAGATCTCCTCTGTTCCAAGGTCGGGACTGCCGTGGAAGAACGCGGCAACGTGCTCCTGAAACATCTGGTCTTTCATGTCGAGCCACGCCTGTCCGCCGAGCGCCTTCACCATCGCGTTCAGCGCCGCCCGTGCCTGGTCGGCGTTCTTCTGCGCCTCGTCCTCAGGGGACTGGGTTTGCCCCAGGGTCACGCACGGCGTCAGCAGCGCCGTCGCTAAAAATGCAATCAACGCGAATCTCGCGATCCTCATCATCTCCTCGTAATTCCAGACAGAGAACAACAAATAGCCAGCGGCAGGCAGCAGTCGTGAGCCGCTTCTTCGTAAGACTGAGTAGGGGGCCTTTCGTCACGGCAGAGCCGGAACACCATAGGCCCACGCTAATGCATCGCCGAAGGGAATGTCGAGGAGGGGGGCAGCTGTCAGACAGCCCGTAGCACCCGCGCCGGGAGAAGGATGATCGCCTTTACCAGCTCCAGCACTCCGCCCACGGCGATGCCCACAACCCGGAACGGCAGCAGCACCAGCCACACCAACGGGTAGAGCACCAGAGCCGCCAGCGCAAGCGGCCAGCACAACACAAGCAGAATGCAAAAGAGCAGAAATTTGACCATGGTGTCACCGCCTTGCGATCGACTGCATGTGTGATCGCGGTCATTCTCATGTACGTAACACCGCGCGAAAAAGTTCGATCCGTTAGTTCCGCTTTTCCTTCTCGCGTGCCGCCAACATCTGCTTGCGCTCGCGAATTACCTTGGCACGATCTTTCTCCGGTAGCGCAAGCACGGTCTTCGTCCGCTTGGGCAGTTTCTCGAAGATCAGCGCGTACGCCCGGCGTAGTTCGTCTTCGATCTCCCGCGGCCGCAGCGCATCCCAGCGCTCTAATGTGACCCAATACGCCTTCGCCAAGTAAGGCGAAGCGATAATGCCTTCGCGTTCCAGCAGCTCGTGAAACCGTTCCGCGCCGCAATGGAACCATAGTACGCCCGTTCCTGTGCCATCGAGATCGGTCATCGCGAACATTTTTCCGCCGATGTCGCGGTCGCCGGCCCAATAGACGAGATGGTGGCCCCAGTTCACCGTCTCCTTCACGTGCGGCAGCTTGAGGCAGATTTCGCGAATGCGCTCGTTGTCCATTGACCAAAGTGTAGGCCAGATGCGACGCCTGAACCAGTCTTGAGCAGAGACTGCAAGTTCACATCTCGCGGAAAAAGCCGGTCTCGTGAAGCAGCAACGGGCGACAGGTGCAAGGGTGGTCCGTCCAGCAAATCGCCGCATTGTCGGCTTCTTGCGTGGATGGGTATTGGTTTGGCCGCAACATGCCGGATTGGTATACTAACTCTGGTTGTTTTGAGCGCACGGCAAGTGGACACCCACCTCTCCCGGCAACGCCTGAGTGGCAGCACCGGAATCGGCGCAAATTCAATCGTCTCAACTGAGGCCAGGTAGCTCAGTGGTAGAGCGCGGCCCTGAAAAGGCCGGCGTCGGCGGTTCAATCCCGTCCCTGGCCACCATTTTTCTCGAACTCTTAAACCTTAGGCCGCGCTCGCCGTCCCTCGTGTCTCTGGAAGAGCGCCAGCGGAACCGGCAGATACATCCGGGACGACTCACGAGCGCCTTCACTATTGCTTTTCGAATATAAGGACTCCCCAACTGGGCAGGTTGATCGGGAGTTGTCCCTGAACCGGCGACAAGGTAGATCCGAAGTTTCCAACGGTCCCGATTCCCCCATAGGCCGGGGCCTGCGAGTTAAACACCTCTTGCCAACTTCCCGAATTATCGCCGGCCAGGTTCACCATGTATTGGTTCCCGCTCCATTGACCGTTTCCTGCATTGACCACGATCAACAGCACATCACCGTCCTGGTTGTAGCGCTTAAACGCAATCGTCTGATTTTGCCAGTCGGTATGCGTGACGAATCCGGCAGGCGATCGCAGTGCGGTGTGGTTCCAGCGGAGGTGATTGATATCTCGCACCATTTGCTGCATTGGCGCCCCAATTGGATCGCCTACCTGCCACCAGTCGAAGCGGTGGTCATATCCATTTGTTGCATCAACCACTGGATCCCAGAAACCGTCGAAATGTCCTTCGGTACCCATAAACATCATCGGCGTGCCCGCGAGCGTAGCGTTCAAGGCCCATGCAAGGCGCGCCTTTGCTTGCGCCCACCCATTGCCGCGGCCGCCAAAGCGCTGGGTGAAGTACACACCCGTATCGCCCTGCCCGCCATAAATCTGATCATGTGAGCCGGTAAGATAGGTTACCTGATGCCACGCATTGGGATCGCTGAAACTGCCGATGCGAGCCAGCAGCAGATTGATAACGTTGTTACCGCTCAATGCAGCAAAGGTATCCCAGGGACTACTCAGATCCCACGTTGCACAGAATCCCAGTGTCCCGTAGGGATCGGCAGGAGGGGATGCCGCGGAACCTGCGTCGTAAGGGTTGTATTCGGCGATCAGATACTTGTCCGGGAACTCCTTCCGCAACTCCTGCGCGATGTACTGAATCGCATCGGAGGGAATGGCCTGCACGGCGTCAAAACGGAGTCCATCCACGAGGCAATCCCTGAGATACATGCGAGCATTGTCCAGCAGCAGATCTTTGACCTCCTGCTGCCAGACGGCGAAACCCGAACCCCACGACGTCGGATGCCCATTCACAAAGTAGATGCCTCCATCCTGTCCCTGGCTCGGATTGCCGGCAGTATTCCCGTCGTATCTCCAATACCGGTTGTTTTGCGTGCCTGCGTGGTTATAGACCAAATCCAAAATAACTGTGAGCCCCTTGGAATGCGCCGCGTCGATCAATTGGATCAGCTCAGCGACCGCTTTTCCCGGACTGGTTGCGTATGCGTCCTCTGACGCAAACAGATCGGACGGGCCATATCCTTCGCCCGCGCCCCCCACGTCGCAAAGAAAGTCGGTGATGGGCAACAGTTCGATCGCATTGAAGCCGAGGCCTCTGATGTAATCGAGCTTCGCAATCAGATCGACAAAGGTCGCCGTGTCGTTGTTCACGCTGATGGCATCGTTGTGCCCCGCATAGGATCCTACGTGCAACTGATAGACGAGGAAATCCTGGAACGCCGGCGTAGTGAATGGCTGACGTGAAGTCGTAAAGATCGACGGATCGATTACGTATCCCATCGACGTCGACGCGGAGCTCTCGACTTGCTGCGCGCGCGCATCGGTCCGGTACCACAGCTGGGAGTTGTCGTTATTCGTTCCGCCTTGGTTCGTAATGACATACTGGTACTTCGTGCCGGCTACAACTCCTGCCACTTGGTCCGCCGACCAGTTCCCCGTTCCCGGTTCCGGTCCGAGGTCAAACGCCGGAGCATTCGAAATGTTATCCAGAACGACCTGGACGCGGCTCGCATCGGGCGCCCAGACTCGGAAACGGCAACCTGCGGACTCCAGCAAGCTTCCCATCCCATCGTTAAGTGGAGCAGGAACACGCATAATTCACTCCTCGCCCGAAGATGTTTGCGCTTCGGGATCTTGCGGTTACTTCAAAGTGAGATTCGTAGACCTTTCGTTACAGAACGGTACTCCCATTCTTGTCTATAAGTTTTCACGCCTTCTGCTTGCGCTCGCGATAAAAGGCAATCAGGTCCATGGACTTGGGTGGCGCTGCGCCCAACTGCCGCAACATCGTAGTGATTTGTCCGCGATGATAGGTGCCGTGATTGACCACGTGCTGCAGCATCTGCCAGAGCGCGTCCGATTGCGCATTGCCGCGAAGGTCGTGGTATTCAATCGCGCGCTCCACGGCCTCCGGCCCCAGCCTCTCAAGCAGCGCGCGCATCTCGTGTTCCAGCTCGGTCCACTCCTTGCGCGCCGCGGCGACATCCGGGAAGCGTTCCGGCTTTTGAAAGCCCTGCGGCTTTTCGCCCTTCAATCGTCCAATCCAAATGCGCTCGGCGTCGCAGAGATGCGCAATGGTATCGCGCACCGAGCTGAAGCTCGAGCCCAGCGGCCGCGTGAACTGCTCGGGCGCGAGCGCGGCCACGGCATCGAGCACCCGATCGCGCGCCCAGTAGTGATAGTCGATGAGAAGGCGGAGTTCCTCGAAGGTCATCCGCTCCAGTTTAGTACTGCCTTCTCGCGGAGTTTGTCTGCATACGGAACGCGGATCTCGGCGCGCTCGCCACTTGGCCTTCGCTTACAATAGACTGTATCTCTCGTCGGAGGCGCACGCCCTGATCTCCCCGCTCTCCACTCCCCAGCTTGTACTTGCAGGCCCCTTCGGTGGACTGATCCAGGAGATCTCCGCATTCCTAGCCTTCGCTCCGCAAAACAGCTTCCGGCACTACCTGAAGATGCAGTACGCCGACCAGACATTCAAGGGCCTCTACCACTGGAACTGGTTCGACGTTTCGATGCTGGCGCCGTACTTTGTGGTGATGGTCCTGCTCTCGTTTTACGGTGTGCATCGCTACACCCTGTGCTACCAGTACTTCAAATACAAGAAAAACTACGACCCGAATCCGCCGCGCCACTTCGACGAACTGCCCCGCGTCACCATCCAGCTGCCGATCTTCAACGAGCAGTTCGTGATCGACCGCCTCATTGAGGCCGTCTGCGCCATGGAATACCCGCGCGAGAAGCTCGAAATCCAGGTGCTCGACGACTCGATCGACGAGACCCAGGAGGTAGCTTCAGGGATTGTCGACCGCTACGCCGCGCTGGGCCATCCCATCGTCTATATTCATCGCACCAACCGGCACGGTTTCAAAGCCGGTGCGCTCGATGCGGGACTCAAGGTGGCCAAGGGCGACTTGGTGGCCATCTTCGACGCCGACTTTGTGCCGCCGCACGACTGGCTCATGAAGGTGATCCACCACTTCGGCGAACCCGATGTCGGCATGGTGCAGACGCGCTGGTCGCATTTGAACCGCGACTACAGCATGTTGACCCAGATCGAGGCCATCCTGCTCGACGGCCATTTTGTTCTGGAGCACGGCGCGCGCGTTCGCTCGGGCGAGTTCTTCAACTTCAACGGTACGGCCGGCATGTGGCGCCGTCAGGCCATCGTGGACGGCGGCGGCTGGCAACACGACACGCTCACCGAAGACACCGACCTGAGCTATCGCTCGCAGATGGCCGGCTGGCGGTTCAAATACCTGCCCGACGTCGAGTGCCCATCGGAGCTGCCTATCGAGATGACCGCTTTCAAGACCCAGCAGGCACGATGGGCCAAAGGGCTCATCCAGACCAGCATCAAGATTCTTCCCCAGGTGTTCCGCTCGAATATGTCGCGGCGCAACAAGATTGAAAGCGTCTATCACCTCACGGCCAATCTCAGCTACCCACTTATGGTCATCATGACGGCCTTCATCATGCCGGCCATGATCTGCCGCTTCTACCAGGGCTGGTTCCAAATGCTTCTTATCGATGTGCCGCTTTTCACTGCGTCCACATTTTCGATCGCGGTCTTTTACGTGATGAGCGAGCGCGAGCTCTTTCCCAAGACATGGAAGAAGACCGTCCTTTACCTGCCGCTTCTTATGGCTGTCGGCATCGGCCTCACGGTGACGAATACCAAGGCCGTGATGGAAGCGCTGTTCGGCATCAAGAGCGCGTTTGTGCGCACACCCAAGTACCGCGTGGCGCAGAAGGGCGAAAAATCCCAGGCCGCCAAGTACCGCAAGCGCCTGAAACTGGCTCCCTGGATAGAGATGCTGCTCGGCTTCTACTTCTTCCTGTGCATCCTCTACACCTTCTCGAATCAGAACTACTTCACTGCACCGTTTCTGATTTTGTTTGTCATCGGCTACTGGTACACCGGCCTGATGAGCCTGTTGCAGGGCCGCTTCGAGCGCTGGCGCACCGGCGTCAGCCCCGACGAATCCAGCCCCAAGCCGTTTCCTGTGGGCGTGTAGATGCCGCAGCATCAGGTTGTCTGGGATCGCGATAAAGCACGCCGCAATAAGGCAAAGCACGGCGTTGATTTCGAGGAAGCGGCGACCATTTTTCGCGATCCGTTGCTTTTGGTCATGCCCGATCCGAAGCACTCTCAAGACGAGGAGCGCTGGATCGCTCTTGGACAATCTCTCCGGCAGATTTTGCTAGTTGTGGTGCATACTGAGGATGAGTGGACAATCAGAATCATCAGCGCCCGGAAAGCCGAGCCGCGGGAAAGGAGACAATATGAGCGGGAGATCTAAACAAGAGAAGAGAATTGACGAAATGCGCCCGGAGTATGACTTCACGAATGCTGTCCGCGGAAAATATACGAAAAGGTTTCCGCGTGACGTGGTAATGGTGACGCTCGCCCCGGATGTTGCGGCGGCCTTCCCTGACGCCGCCGCCGTCAACGGCGCGCTGCGCTTACTCCTTAATACTGCGAGGAAAGCTGCGCCATCGGCCGCGAAAAAAACCGCTCGGGCCGCCTGAAGGTCCGAACCCCCAAGAAATTGTTTGCAGCAGGCGACCTTCAACAATATGTGGCGCCTGCTCGCAGCGCGGAAAAGACTCCCATGCGCATTTGCTCTCGCATGGCGACCAAACTGGGTATTTTGGACCGTGTCCAGCCTGATACGGAAGTCACGTCAACCAGCTCGCTGGCAAGGAATAACCCAACCCCGCTGTGCTAGAGTGTCGGCATGCCCATGAAGCGGTTCCCCCCCCTAGCTTTACTGCTGGTTCTAGGCATTGCGCCCGCAGTGTGCTTGCCGCAGACGGAGGCACTGGCGCAGAATAGCCCGACTTCTCCCGCATCGCGGGCAAACAAATCCACAACGGTTGAGTCGCCTGACTCCGGCACATCGTCGACCCCTTATACCGTGACGAGCCCCGCCGATTACCAGCCGCCGCGCATCACCACTGTCAATCCTCCTGCGGCCGCTCCCGCGGGTTGGCCGTTGCAGGATCGCATTAAATGGCTCACGGAAGTGCTTCTGGTGGTGATTGCGTACGTGGGCGCCTGGCTGGCCTTCTCCACGCTGCGCAAAATCGAACAGCAGACGCGCTACTCCGAAGAAGCTGCCCAGGCCGCCGCGGACGCCGCCAAAGCGGCGCTGACCTTTGCCGAAAGCCAGGCCCGCAGCGAGCGGCCTTGGCTTCTGATTACGGCCGCACCCGTGCCCGGTGGCACCAACAGCTTCTCTGTGACGGCCACCAATCGCGGCCGCTCTCCGGCCCGCGTCTCCTCGATCGCAGAGTGCATCGCCATTGTTCGCGACGAAGCGGAGTTGCCGCGCACGCCCATCTACAAGACTCCGCCGCGCGCTCCCGCCGCGCCAACGATTCTGCTGCCCGGCGAATCGATGAGCATCAAGACCTTCAGCCGCGAAGAGGTGCAGTCGGTTTGCGAAAACCCCGATGAGGCGCAGCGTATCGAGGACTGGCAGGAAAAGATTTACATTTACGGGAGCATTCTCTACGGCGACCTGACTTCGATGAGCGATCCGAAGTTTGAGACCGGCTGGTGCTGCTGGTATATCCACGGCCGCCAGAAGAGCGGCATGATCATGGCCGGCCCGCCGGACTACAACCGGCACACTTAACGCTACTGTATGATTCCGGAAACATCGGTTCTTCGCTTGCGGGTATCGGCTTTATCTGTTTTGTGAGATAACGAATAAAGCCCTGACGCACTCGCAGCAAAGAGAGGTTTTCAGCTTCCCTTTTCGCGTCTTTTTCTTTTTCCCACTGGCTCCTTGGGTTCTCTCGGAGGTTTGCGATGCTGACCCTGCCTAAGACTGCTGCCGCAATGCTTCTGTTGGCCGCAGGCTCATTTGCTTGTGCACAAGGTTCGTGCCCGGCTTCATCCGCTCCCGTCTGGGGCTTTGCGGATCTCCACTCTCATCCGGCTTCGTTTCTGGGCTTTGGTGCGGATGCCAACGGCAACAACGGCGCCTTGTGGGGCAAACCCGCGCATTCCCCTGAACTGGACCTGACGACATCGAGCTCATACACAAGCGAGACCAGCGATCTGCCGCAATGTCCCGCTCCCAGTATCGGCCCAATCTCGCTGGGCCCCACCCACAATAACGCCACCTCAGACCCAGTCACTCTGATTACGGATGCGCAGATCGTTGCGCAACTTGACCAACAAGCGCCAGGCTTCTACCACCAGCCGGCGGGGTATTCAACCTTCTCATCCTGGCCGGCGGCCTTGACCGTGGACCACCAGGTCATGCACATCAACAACATCAGCCGGGCTTATCAGGGCGGTTTGCGCCTGATATTTGCCGCGGCAGTCGACGACGAACTCATCAGCAAACTCTGGCACCAGGGCTTCAACGTCAAGGGAAACTCGCCGCCCCAGCACGATCCCAATTTCGATTACAACTCCGCGGTCAGGCAGCTTACCTATATCACCCAACTGGTGAATGCAAACAACTCCTGGATGCAGATTGTGACCTCTCCGGCGGAGGCGCGCGCCGCAATCAATTGCGGCAAGCTGGCGGTGGTGCTGAGCCTGGAAATGGATTCTCTTTCGCTCTCGCAGATACAGAGCCTCGTGCAGCACTTTGGCGTGGCGCACGTCATTCCTGTTCACCTGGCCGATAACTCCTTTGGTGGCACGGCTGTATACATGGACGAATTCAACGGGCTGAGCAACTTCATCAATGGAACTAAGGAAAACACTACTCAGGACGCGAACGTTGATTTTGTTCTGGGCACGCCGGTGGCCACCCTTCAGCCGGTCTCGGTGTCAACTGTCCTGAACCTTTCTACCGGCGAGATCGCGGCGGGCGATGTGCTGATTAAGGCGTCCTTGCCTGGCCTGGGCAATCTGCTTTTGCAGAACCTTCCACAAGGAGCGTTCGGCTACCAGCCTGAAATCCCAAAGCCGGCTCCGCCCAATGTGCCGGGAGAGATCAATTCCAGGGACCTGAATAAAGCGCAGTTTTTTGAGTTGATGCAGATGGGTCTGCTGCTGGATGTGGCGCACATGGGGCAGAAGTCAGCCTCCACAGCACTGAATATGGCGCTGCAATACAACTATCCGCTTATGGACTCGCATACCGGCATCCGTTGCGATTCTCCCACTACCACGACTGGGTTTCCTGCTGTTTCATGCACTACCAAGGACGGGTTGTTCCCGCAAGGAGCACCGGCCAACGAACGGTCGCTGCCGACGAGCCAGGTTGCCATCATTCATCAGATCGGAGGCGTGATCGGGTTGGGTGTGTCGCCGCCGGCGTCCGACCCCAACAATCAGGTTGTCAACTGGCTCTACAACTATTCCAGCCTCCTGGACATGATGGGCGGCCATAACGTGGCGCTCGGCACCGATGCCGACGGCATGTCGCCGATGATCAGCGGGGACAGCGTTTCGACAAGCTATCCGATCACCGTGATGTCGAAGTTCGGCTGCCCTTTGCGCTGCCCGGTTTCGCTTCCTCAGTATCAGTTTGGCACGCGCACTTACAACTTTGAGGACGATGGTATTGCGAATTACGGGATGTTGCCCGATTTCATTCAGGCAGTCAGTCTGCAGCGGCCTATACCGGTGGTGGTGAACGCGCAGTGCCAGGCAAAGTGCCAACAGACCTACCCGGAGTGCGGTGCGAGCGGTGCGTCGCCGAGAATAGCCAAGTCGGGAAAGGGTGGGTCGGGCGGCCCGCCACCATGCCCGCCACAATATAGCGGTTGCATTGCAAAGTGTCCGTCAACCGGCGGCGGCATGGGTCCGGCCCCGACGACACAGGTTGCTGCGCTCTATCACTCTGCCGAGGACACGATAGAGATGTGGGAGAAGGTGAAGGCGGCGGTGCTGATCACCACCCCGGCTTCATCCAATGCGCCGATCAATCAAGCCTTCACCCAGACCCTGCTCGCGACCGGTGGTACGCCGCCGTACAAGTGGAGCCTGCAAAGTGGCAGTTCATTGCCGGCCGGGTTGACGTTGAACGAGAATGGAGTGATCTCCGGGACAGTGAGCAAGTCCAATTCGTACTCGTTCACAGTGGATGTCGAGGACTCCGCCACGCCTGCTGGGACAGCTTCCCAACGCCAGACCATCGATTTCATGACGTGCGTGGGCTACTGCGAACAGTCGAATTCCCAGTGCATCGGCGCAGCTCCTACTGAGAGGTTGACGAAGCAGCCAGGCACGCCGGGAAGTGGGCCGGGCGGCGGCACTCCCTGTTCTGCGGTCAACGCTCTCTGCCAGGCCAAATGCTCGACAAAGTGAAGTCGCCAGGGGCTTAGATTCGCCAAGCTATTTATTTGCGGCGGGAAGATCCGGCTGGGTTCTTACCTGCCCGTTCCACCCACGGTCATTTTGTCCAGCTTGATGGTCGGCATGCCTACGCCTACCGGGACACTCTGCCCATCCTTGCCGCAGGTACCGATGCCCTCGTCGAGCTTCAAATCGTTGCCCACCATCGACACGTACTTAAGAGCCTCGGGGCCGTTGCCGATCAGCGTGGCATCGCGCACCGGCGCGGTCACTTTGCCGTCCTCGATCAGATACGCCTCGCTCGCCGAGAACACAAACTTGCCGTTGGTAATGTCCACCTGTCCGCCACCAAAGTTCACGGCGTAGAGACCGCGCTTGACGCTGCGCAGAATGTCCTCGGGCGCATCGTCGCCGGCAAGCATGTAAGTGTTGGTCATGCGCGGCATGGGGATTGCCTGGTAGCTCTCGCGCCGGCCCGAGCCTGTGTTCTTCATGCCCATCAGCCGCGCGGAAAGCTTGTCCGACAAATAGCCCTTCAGCACGCCGCCCTCGATCAGCACCGTCTCCTGCGTCGCTGAGCCCTCATCATCCACGTTGAGCGAACCGCGCCGGCCCGCCATGGTTCCGTTGTCGACCACCGTCACCTTCGGGCTTGCCACTCTCTGGCCGATCAATCCAGTAAACGCCGACGTTCCCTTGCGATTGAAGTCCGCTTCGAGTCCATGGCCGACGGCTTCGTGCAGCAGAATGCCCGGCCAGCCCGGCCCCAGCACCACTTCCATCTCGCCCGCCGGCGCCGGCACCGCGCCCAATTGCAGAATCGCGCCGCGCGCTGCTTCCCTCGCCAAGTGCTCCGGGCTTTTGGACTGAGTGAATTGCTCCAACCCAGAGCGGCCTCCGCCGCCCGCCGAGCCTTTGGTCGTCACGGCGCCGTCTTTCGCGATCACGAAAACATTCAGCCGGCAAAGCGGCTGCGTATCGCTGGCAAAAGCTCCGTCCGACGCGGCAATCAAGATACGCTTGAGCTCTTCGCTGTAACTGGCCCGCACCTGCACCACGCGATTGTCGTAGGCTCGCGCCGCGCGGTCAGCACGCAAAATCAAATCGAGCCGCGCTGCAAGATCCAGATCGTACCCGCCCAGCGGGACCGGGTAGAGATCGCCCGCTCGCGTCTCGGTAAATCCTTGAATGGGCTGCTTCGCAGGCCCCGAAGCGATCAGCGCCGCCGTACGCGCCGCGTGCAACAGCCGTTCCGGGCTCAGGTTGTCGGTGTAGGCGTATCCGGTGCGCTCGCCGCTCAGCACACGAATGCCACATCCGGCGCTCGTGCCCTGGCTTGCCGACTTCACAATCTGCTCGTCCACGCCCAGAGCCGTGGCCGTAACCGATTCGAAGTAAAGGTCCGCGTAATCGCCGCCCGCGCTCAATGCCTCGCCCAGGCAGCGCTCCAGCAAGCGCTCGGTCAAGCCGAATTTCTCAAAAAAATAGCGCCGATGGCTGGGAATTGGGGAAATTTCATCACGCATCGTAACCCCAGTGTACGCCGGATGCGTCTATCCGATTAGACCATCGGGAAAGCTGCTTCTGGCGCACGAATACAGGTTCTCCGTTCGATCGTCCTTCCGGATACGTGCCGCCGTGACGTGCTTCCACCCGAAATCCTCTCGTGTTAGGATGCCTTCTATGAAAAAACTCCTTGCAACAGTGCTGCTGCTGCTCTGTGCGTTTGCAACTCCGGCGTTCGCTGCTGGCCCTCATCATCACCACCATCACCATCATCACCACCACGCGTAAGCGCCGGCTACCGCGCTCACTTGTCCGTCCAGCTGGGTAGGCAGTTGGCGCGGTTGCACGGTTAGGTACTCGCGTTACCCAGATTCTGCGTCCCAGGACCGAAATCGTGTTAGGATTCGACGCATGAGGAAGATTCTTGCAGCGGTATTATTGTCGACGGTTTTGACCGGTTCGGCCTTCGCTGCGAATCCTTTCCATCACCATCAGAAGAAACCCGACTACCGCTATCACACCCCAAAATACAAATACAAGGCGCCCAAAAAGCACGTTCACATCTCACACCCCCACCACAACCACTAACACCACGCCAATAGCTAGCTTTGCGGTCACTCGCTTGGTCCTGGAGCCTTATCCTTTCTTCGCTGTCTCCGGTTCCGGCTCATGCACTTTCCATGTAAGATTCTTGCCATGAGCGATCAGGAAGATCTTCGCTATCCCATCGGGCGTTTTCGCCCTCCCGCCGCAAGCTTGGCCGGAGTGCGCGCTGCGCACATTGAAACTCTTCGTCTGCTTCCCGAGCGTCTGCGCGCCGCGGTCGCCGGCCTAAAGGATGCCCAGCTCGACACGCCCTACCGCGACGGCGGCTGGACCGTGCGCCAGGTGGTGCATCACCTGGCCGACAGCCACGCCAATGCCTTTATCCGCTTCAAGCTCGCGCTCACTGAGGATTGGCCTACGATCAAGCCCTACGATGAGGCCGCCTGGGCGCGGTTGCCCGATTCGCTCCTGCCGATAGACGGCTCGCTGGTGTTCATTGACGCATTGCATGCGCGTCTGGTCAGCCTACTCAAGGCCATGTCGGAAGAAGATTTTCAAAAGGGCTTCGTCCATCCCGAGCGCGGGCGCATGACTCTCGCCAACAATCTTGCGATCTACGATTGGCACTCGCGCCATCACGTCGCGCACATCACCAATTTGCGCCAGCGCATGGCGTGGTAAGAGAACGCCATGACGGCCGGCAAGACCAGAGACAGATCGGAAGAAGCCGCTTCGCCGGCGCAATTGGTTGAAACCATCCAGGCATTTCTTTCCGTGCATCCGGCCGCGGCTTTCCTTGAAGATGGCCGCGTTCTCTTCGATATGCGCACCGCGCGCTGCTCGGTCGAAGAGTCACACGGCCGCTGCCTGCTCCAGCTCTGGAGCGACGAACGCAATCTGGTTCGCACCGTTGTCGAGCTGAAAGAACGCGCGCAATCGCTGCGGCTGGCGACGCGGAAGATGGGCGCGGCCCGGCCGCAGTTCCTCGAACTCGTCCCCACCAGCGAACGCCGCACTCCCAGCACGCGCGACACCGCCCGCCGCAACTACCAGCGCCTGCTCGAACGCGCGTTGACGCGGCATTTCATCGGTTGCAAAGTTGATGGTTTGCGCACGGCCATGGATCTCGAGCACAGCTTCGGTCCCGCGTACGTGCGTGGCCGACTGCTCAAGGGAACCGCCGCCGATGCTGTGATTGGTGTGAGCGCAGCCGAGTCCGGTGCTGCGATCGATGGCGTTCTCACCCTCGGCATTCTTTGGCTCGACTACTGCCGCCAGCACGCCGACGCGCGCCATCACTTCGGCGGCCTCAAAGTCGTCGTTCCTGCTGGCGCGTGGCGTCCCACGGCCGAGCGCATGGCCTGGCTCAATCACGCTGCAGCGAACTTCGAGCTGTTGACTCTCGACGAGCGCAGCGAAGAACTCGCTCCCGTCGATTTCCGCGACACCGGCAACTTCGATTCACATTTGGTTCACGCGTTCTCGCCCGCAGCAGCCCTCGAGCGTTGCAAAGCCGGCATCGACCGCATTCTTGCTCTTGTTCCTGACGCAGCGCGCGAACGCGTCGAAAACTGGCCCCGATCCGCAACCGAGGTTGGCCTGCTGCTGCACGGCCTTGAATTCGCCTGCGTTCGTCACCGCGCTACGGCGCACTCTTTCGCGCGCGAAGACGAAGTTACATTCGGGGCGGGCCCGAGCGAGACTCCCCTCACGGCAGAGAACGAAGACCTCTGCCGCGATTTGTTGCGCCGCCTGTTCCTGAGCCGCCACGCCGACGGCGCGCGCACCGATCCGCTCTTCCGCATGGCGCCCGAGCGCTGGCTCGAATCGCGCCTACGCACCACTCTGCCTGAGATGCTTCCCGACCTGCGCTCCGAACTCATCTATAGCCAAGTTCCCGCGCTCTCAACGGGCGATCGCGGCATGCTCGATCTGCTCACGCTCGACCGCAGCGCGCGCCTCGTTGTACTTGAACTCAAGGCCAACGAGGACCTGCATCTGCCTTTGCAGGCCCTCGACTACTGGATGCGCGTGCGCGCCCTCAATGCCGACCGGCAACCCGCCGCCGGAGCAGCAGAGCCGCTCTCCGCCTTCACGCGCAGCGGCTACTTTCCCGGCGTGGAGATCTCCTCGCTGCCGCCGCGCATGATCCTCGCTGCGCCTGCTCTGCGCATTCACCCGGCCAACGAGCCGGTGCTGCGGTATCTTTCTCCCGAAATCGAATGGGAACTGCTTGGCCTTACCGAGCACTGGCGCCGCGAACTCAAGATCGTCTTCCGCAAGCGCAACCGCTAGTCTGATCACTGACCTCTGACCCCGGTCTTCCGAATTGCCGTAAACTGGTCATGATATGGCCATTGCTGGTGTCGCTCACACCATCAGACCGCGCACGCCCAAGGGTGGGTTTGCAAACGAGCCCTTCACGGATTTCAGCGACCCCGAAAGCGCGCGCTCCATCCGCCGCGCACTCGACGAGGTGGCCCTCCACCTCGGCAGCGAGTACCCGCTCATCATTGGCGGAAAGCGGCTGAAGACCCCCGAGCGAATCCGCTCTATCAATCCTGCGCGGCCCGCGCAAGTCGTCGGAGTGCATCAGAAGGCCGGCGCAGCGCAGGTGGATGCGGCCATGACTGCCGCACTCCGAGCCTTCGATTCCTGGAGCAAGACTCCGGTTGAGGAGCGCGTCTCTCTCCTGCTGGGCGCTGCAGAGATCATTCGCAAGCGCAAATTCGAGTTCATGGCCTGGCTCGTCTACGAGGTGGGCAAGAACTGGGCCGAAGCCGACGCCGACGTGGGCGAGACCATCGACTTCCTCGAGTTCTACGCACGCGAAGCGCTGCGCCTGGCCGTGGCCACCACGCCCATTCAGTATCCCGGCGAGCGCAACGAGCTTCTCTATATTCCGCTCGGCGTAGGCGCAGTCATTCCGCCCTGGAACTTTCCCTTCGCCATCATGGCCGGAATGACTGCCGCCGCTATCGTCACCGGCAATACCGTGATCCTCAAGCCGTCGAGCGACGCGCCCACCATCGCTGCGCGCTTTGTCGAGATCCTCGAAGAGGCCGGCATGCCCGACGGCGTGGTCAACTTCTGCCCCGGCTCTGGCCCCTCGTTCGGCAACGCCGTCGTCGAGCACCCGAAGACCCGCTTCATCGCTTTCACCGGCTCGCGCCCCGTTGGCCTCGAGATCCATCTCCGCGCGGCGCAGCACCATCCCGGCCAGATCTGGATCAAGCGCACCATTCTTGAAATGGGCGGCAAGGATTCAATCCTCATTGCCGCCGACGCCGACCTCGATGCCGCTGTCGAAGGCGTGGCCGCGTCGGCCTTTGGCTTCAGCGGCCAGAAATGCTCGGCCTGCTCGCGGGCCATCGTGGAAGCGCCTCTCTACGACGTCTTTGTCGAGCGGCTGCGCGAGCGCGTCGCCGCGCTCACCGTCGGCGATCCTACAACGAATCCCGATCTCGGTCCTGTCATCAACCAGTCCGCGCTCAACTCCATCCTGGCCTACATCGAAACCGGCAAGAGGGAAGGCAATCTGATCTCCGGCGGGAACACGCTCGAAACCGAGTCGGGAGGCTATTTTCTTCAACCCACGATCTTCTCAGAAATCCCGCCGCAGGCAGTGCTCGCGCAGGATGAGATCTTCGGTCCTGTGCTGGCGCTCATCAAGGTGGAGAGTTTTGAAGAAGGCCTGCGCGTGGCTAACAACACCGAGTACGGCCTCACCGGCTCTGTCTATACCAATAATCCAGTCCAAAAGTCCACGGCACGAAGTGCATTTCATGTGGGCAATCTCTACTTCAATCGCAAGTGCACGGGGGCCATGGTTGGCGCGCATCCCTTCGGCGGCTTCAACATGAGCGGCACCGACTCTAAAGCCGGCGGACCCGATTACCTCTACCTGTTTACCCAGGCCAAAAGCGTGGCGGAAAAGCTCTGATGCCCACCGGCTCTCTACCAGAATGATTTTTGCGGCAACTGCGCCGGAGCAACTACGCCGACCTGAAACAGGGCATTTGTACATTTTGCTTTCCGCATCTAAGGATTCCGAAAGATTGAAATGACGGCTCTCGTATTCACGCTCGTGGTACTGGCCCTATCCCTGCTCGCGGGACTTCTCGGCGCGCTTACCGGACTTGGCGGCGGAGTGGTTGTCGTGCCCGCTCTCACGTTGGCGCTTGGCGTCGATATGAAATACGCCATTGGCGCATCGCTCGTTTCGGTCATTGCTACGTCCTCGGGCGCGGCAGCCGCCTACGTGCGCGAGGGCTTTTCAAACATCCGCATCGGCATGTTTCTTGAAATCGCCACAACGCTGGGGGCCGTCCTCGGGGCGTTCCTTGCCAGCCGCATCAGCACTCATGCGCTGGCCATCGTCTTTGGGCTGATTTTGCTGCAAGCGGCGTACATGTCGTTCAAGGGAATGCCAGACAACGTGGAGAAAGTCCAATCGGATGCATTAGCCACTCGGCTCAGGCTCGGCGGCACTTATCCCGTCGCGGGTTCGCATCGGAAATATGGCGTGCAGCGCGTGCCGGGCGGCTTCGCCTTGATGTTTGGCGCCGGCACACTCTCCGGCCTCCTCGGCATTGGCTCCGGCGCGGTCAAGGTGATCGCCATGGACCGCATTATGCGGATTCCCTTTAAGGTTTCCACCACCACGAGCAACTTCATGATCGGCGTGACCGCAGCGGCCAGTGCCGGAGTTTACTTCCGGCACGGATACATCAATCCACACGTGGCCATGCCCGTCATGCTCGGCGTGCTCGCCGGAGCGCTGCTGGGAGCCAAACTGCTTGTGCACATGCGGGTCAAGACGCTGCGCATGGTCTTTGCCATTGTGATTTTCGCGCTGGCGGTTGAAATGATCTTCAAAGGCATCACGGGAGGGGTCTAATCGATGAACGATCGGCGCCTCGAAATCATGATTGGGAACCTCTTGCGGGCCGGAGTTCTGCTGGCGGCAGCCACCGTCCTTGCCGGTGGCAGTCTCTATCTCGTTCGGCACCACGCCGAACGGGTGAATTACCACACCTTCAGGGCCGGTGGAAAGGAAACGCGCCAATATGCTGGCATTGTGCAGTCGGCGGCGCAGGGCGATAGCGCGGCCATTATTCAGATTGGACTGCTGCTGCTGGTTCTCACGCCGGTCGCGCGTGTCGCCATGGCTTTAGTGGGCTTCTCCCTTGAGCGCGATCAGCTGTACGCGGTGGTGAGCCTGATTGTTCTAGTGATTCTCCTGTCCAGCCTGCTGCATGCAACGTGATGCCATGCGCGCGGCATTTCCATAGGCGCAATCCTCGGCGCATATGTTGAGTGCATCGTCTTCCGGGGTTGGGATCGCGACAGCTACACCCTGGCGGTTTGCGCGCTTCGCGCTTCGGCTTCCATCTTGTTTCCGGCTTCGG
This sequence comes from uncultured Acidobacteriota bacterium, assembly GCA_963745965.1. Classification (GTDB taxonomy): domain Bacteria; phylum Acidobacteriota; class Terriglobia; order Terriglobales; family Acidobacteriaceae; genus Telmatobacter. Next base: position 68,597 of record CAVUZC010000012.1, on the reverse strand, counting down.
CTGCAGCCTTCGCCAGCACCCGATGATGAATGGTGAACAGGGCCAGCTCCAGGCGGTCGCCCACGCCGGTTTTATCGTATATCGAGCGCAAATAATTCTTAATTACCTGTTCGGTGGTCTTGAGCCTTTGCGCAATCTCGCGGTTCTTGCAGCCCTGCACGATCAGGGCCACGATGCGCATTTCTTTCGGCGTCAGGCGGTCGCGCACGCGCGCGCCCACCAGGTCATCCTCAGGCGTCTCTGGCTGGACGGTTTGGGTGGGTTGCCAGATGTCGCCGGCGGCAACGCGCCGCACGCACTCCACAAGCGCCGTGCCCGACACGCTACGGAAAACCACGCCGCGGAATCCCTGGTGCAGGTAGGCGGAAGGATTCTCGTGGTTCTCGATCACGACAATGCCCCGGCTGCCGGTGGTCTCAAGCAGCATGGCGAGGCGCGCAAAATCCGGCTGCAGCGAAGCTGCGAACACCACAAGCGAGCCGGGGAATGTAGTGACGGCGTGGAACATGCGGTCCAGATCGGTACATTGCGCAATGATGCGCATGTCCTCGTCCATGGCCAGAACCTTCGCGGTTCCGGCGCGAAAGATCGCTTGCGAATCCGCCAGGATAATTTTGTTCATCGCGTCTGCCCTGAGTGTCCAGCCCCTCTCGGGGAAATCTCAATCCTTCGAATCCTCTGCCCAAAACTACGGCTCTTTTTTGAACTCGGCCAGGTGCTGCCTTCGCCCCATCTTCCCTATCGGCTAAAAAACAGTAACCCTTGGCTATGTCCGTTCTTTGAACAGCGGCGGCCGTCGCTTTGACCGGCCCATGGCAATATCGCAAGTCTGGGTTCCAACAGGTGTATCTACCACCGAGCTTACAGCAGTCCGCGCTCCGAGTCATCCTGTACTTCGCTCCCGGCTTGGGAGCGGTGCACTGGAAAGCAACTGCCGGGCTTCGCTGGGCCCGCAACCCTGGATCACTTGGTTGCGCCGTCGTCCAAGCCGGCAGCTGTAAGCTCCGAGACAGGTGTATATTAGGGTTATTCTTGGCCCTGACAGTCCCTCATCCAGGAGGGACCAACTTTCCCCATAGCAACAGACATGGCCGGGCGCCGGGGTAGAATCCCACTGAAGGGCAAAGAGTCGGGATAGGAACGAGGAAGGCTGTATCATCTTTACTGGATGAAGATCGACAACAAATCCGGGGATTTGGTCTTGGAAGAGGGGGTACGGATCGGCCCTGGTATGCAGGAGTGCGGATTCCTGGGTCTGGAACTGGGAAGATCAGCAACCGTCGTCCTTCAATCAGCTTTCGGCGGCATCTACCACTTCATCGTGGAATTCGAGCCCGGAAGGCAAGCCGGTTTGGCCCTGAAATTCTTGCCGGCTGGCGGGCCCGAATTAATTCGCCTGAGAATTGCAGAGCCTGGCCTTCGCATAGGCGACTGGTCGGGCTGGTCGAGGAATGTGGAAGACGAGAGGAAGCGTTTCCACGACGAATGGCTTCGCGAGCAGCTTGGCGAGCCCCCTTACTCGTACCCTTGGGGTGCAATCAAGTCGTATATAGACACTCGATTCCAATATTCAGCCGAGATCACGATTGTTTACAATCCGTTTCCTGCGCAGTTGGCTCAAGTGCGATAAATTCACCACATTCCGTTTGCCGGTTTGCGCAGCCTGAAAGCGGATTTCCTGAATAGTCCCTGGTCTCTGGCTTATTGATTAACCCCACTGGCCAGGAACCCGCCGTCCACCACCAGCACCTGCCCGGTCACAAACGAAGCGCTGTCCGAGGCGAGATACAAAACCGCGCCTACCACCTCTTCCGTCTTTCCGAAGCGCCCCATCGGCGTGCGCATCAGCAATTCCTGCCCGCGCGGTGTCGAGTCCAGCAGTTGCGCATTCAAGTCGGTGCGGAAGACACCCGGCGCGACTGCGTTCACCGTCACGCCCTTCTTCGACCACTCCACAGCCAGCGAGCGCGTCAGCGATGCCACGCCTGCCTTGCTGGCCGCGTACGCAGCGACCTCGTTCAGTGCGACGAAACTGTTGAGAGATGCGATATTCACAATGCGCCCATAGCCCCGTTCCAGCATCGGCCGTCCAAACACCTGGCAGGCGCGAAGAGTGCCCGTCAGATTGACGTTAAGAATGTTGCTCCACTCCGCCTCATCGAAGTCGAGCGTCGGTGTGCGCTTGATGATGCCCGCGCAGTTCACCAGGATATCGACTTTGCCGAAGGCCTCAATCACAGCGGTGCTCAGCTTTTCGAGAGAGGCGCGGTCACCCACATCCGACGCGATGCGCAGCGTCTTCCGCCCGCGCGCCTCAATCTCTTTGGCCACCGCGTCCACCAGTTGTTCACGCCGCGCTGAGGCAATTACGTTCGCGCCCGCCTCAGCTAGCCCAAGACTCAACGCCAGGCCGATGCCCGACGTGCCCCCAGTCACCACCGCAACTTTGCCTTCAAGGCTGAACAACTGCGTTTTCATCCGATCTCCGTAAAAAAGTCCACGCGCTTGGCGCGCTGAACACAATGCGTTAACACTCAACTTACAAAACGAATTGACTTGCCGACAGGAAGAACTGAAAGCTGAGAGCTAATAGCTGTTTCCAAAAAATACCGGCGCAATATGCCGATCATACAGGTTTGTGGTTACGTTTTTCGCGATCACTGTTTCATTCGCATCGAGCAAATCGAGGTAGCGCGAGCCCATCTTCGCCGCCACTTTAAATCCTACGTGCAGCAGTTGCCGCAGGCTCGGATTGTAGGCCGGATTGTCTTCAATGTGCCGCAGTGCCTCAGTGTACTGCTCCGATGTCCAGCCGCGCACCGCATCGGCCGAGGGTAGTTGCCGCGGATCGATATCGATTACCGTCGCATAGGGCGCGCACAGTTCTTCCATGTGCGCCAGTGCCTCGGCATACACATCCTTGGCCAGCGCCAGACCAGCCCCGCCAGCCTCGGCCAAGCCGATCAGCTCCTCCAGCCACGTGGTTCCCGCGGTCTTTAAATGCACGCCTACCTTGAACCGCTGCATCGTCGCATGAATCGCGGGATAAATCGAAAATTTATCGCTGCCCGAGTGCACGCTCAGCTTGAGATTCTCTGGCAACCCGTATTGCCTCACAGCATAGGCAATCGCTGCAACGTCGTGCGCCATTTCGCGCTCGAACTGCTGCACATCGCCCACGTAATCCACGCCCTTGTTGAAGCGGCCGCTGAACTTGGGCGCGATGGTCTGCACGGGAACACCCTCGTCGGCAATGGCGGCGAGAATGATCAGCAGCTCTACGGGACTCTGCGCGCGATCGGTCTCATCCATCGAAACTTCAGCAATAAAATTACCCGCACCTTTCGCACTGAGCACGATGCGGTAGACCTCGCCGGCCTTCTTGACCGCGGCCAGAAACTTGCGTGCGGTCCGCTCGAGGAGGTCCGGCGTAATTTCGAAAGCCTGGTCAGCACCGGGAAGCTCGATGCTTCCATGGAGCTCCGGATGGTGCTTCACAAATCTCTCGACATCTTCGGCCTCCGCAGGTCGGCCGATGAAATCGGCCACATCGAAAGTGAAAAAATCGCATGGTGCGAGGAATCGATGTACCGTCTCGGCGGTGATGTGGTCCGCATCGCAGTGGTACGGCAGCTTCCATCCCAGCGCTTTCACCGCAGCATCGGCCGCGGCGCGCACGCTGGCGGGCTCGGAACCGATAATGTTGTGCTCACGGTTCGATTTGTTCCAGACCGGCGTGACCTCAACGCCGCGGTTGAGAGCCTTCACGCATGCCTGCAACTGCGCCTTCGCCTGATGCGCGAAACGGTCCCCAACTCCTACGGAGCATTTGCCGAGCTTGAGACCCTCACTGTCCATTGCCATCCTCAAACCGGCTGCGATGCGCCCACAATCCCAGCCCCGGGTTGGCGACAAAGAAGATTTCCTCGCCATTCACCTGGTTCCAGCCGTGACGCAATTTCTCCGGATCGTATTTCTTGGTCATCGTCTGCAATTCGCCGAAGGCAAAGCCGACGCCTTCGATTTCGTCGCGGCTCAGGTTGGCCGGGCACCACATAATCTTGAATCTCCCTTCCGATGAGCCATGAATCAGGTGCGCCGCGGCGCTCAGATCTGCGGCGAGGTCAGCGTTTTCGCGCACTGCCTTCAGCGTCGCCGGGGTTCCGCGATAACCGTATTTACGAATCATTGCGTCGATGCCTTTGTCCTCGCCAAATTCGCGCACACCCGGTCCCAGGACGATCAGCTCCGCGCCATCCGCCAGAGCCATGCGCGTACGATAGATCGCCTTGTTGCCAATCCACGTTGAATGGAACTCCCGGGGATCGAGATGCACCACAGCTTTCTTGATTGGCTTTGAGAGCATCTCGAAGTTCACCGCCAGGCTCAGCTCCGCTGCCCTGAGGAAGCACTCAAGATCGTCGCCAATGTAAAGCCCGCGCACCGCCAGCTTGCCATCCTTCGCGCGGCCGACCACCGTTTGTACATAGACGATCGGCAAATGGCGCAAAAACTCGTCGGACGCGCGGTTCAGCACATTGCGCACTGGGTTCATAGCGCGGCCCATGATCCGCTCCATACCGTACACTGCGCCCAGGTAGTGGCTGCGATTGATGCCCTCGCGCCCGCCCGTGCCGATGAGAATATTCTTGGCGTGGTTCGCCATGCCGATGACTTCGTGCGGCACCACCTGCCCGATCGAAAGAATCAGATCGAACCCGCCGCGCGAGATGAGCTTGTTCACCTGTGCCGGCCAGGTGTAGCTCAGCTTGCCTTCGGATTGTTCTTCGATAAACGAGGCGGGCAGCTCGCCCAGCGTCTCGATGTCAGTACGCCAGTTGTGCGCGCGAAACAGCTCCTGCGGGATCTTGCCGAACATGTGCGCAATCTGTTCGGGCCGCATGGGCGTGTGCGTGCCGAGGGCCGGCAGCACAGCCTTCAGCTTGTCGCCGTAGTGTTCCCACGCGTATCGCGTCAGATCGCCGGCGCGCGAGTGCTCGCGGCTCTGGTCAGGCGGCACGGCCAGCACGCTCGAACGCGCGCCCAGCTTACAGAGACTCTCTACCAGCAGCTCCTTCAGTTGCTCGGCAGAGAGATCGGTTTCAGCGCCACCCACGGAACAATAAAGACTCATGCAAGCTCAACTTTCCTCGTGTTCCACCTTTTGGGCAATACAGATGTCGACAGCCGGCACAGACCCCTGACCCCTGAAACCTGACACCTGCTTATCACAGCCGGTACGCCTTCTTCACCAGGCCCACCGTCAACTCGCGTGCCAACTCATGCGCTTCATCCTCGTCCAAACGATGCTCGGCAACCAGCCTGGCCAAAAACGCGCAATCCACGCGCCGCGCCACATCGTGCCGCGCCGGAATGGAAAGAAAAGCTCGCGTGTCGTCATTAAACCCGACCGTGTTGTAGAAGCCTGCCGTCTCCGTCACCTGCTCGCGGAAGCGCATCATGCCTTCGGGGCTGTCATAAAACCACCACGGAGGCCCAAGCCGCAAACACGGATAATGACCGGCCAGCGGCGCCAGTTCGCGGCTATAGCTGGTCTCGTCCAGCGTGAACAGAATGATGGTCAGGTTCTTTTCGTTGCCAAAACGATCGAGCAGCGGCCGGAGTGCATGAACGTAGTCGGTCGCGCTGGGAATGTCCGCGCCCATGTCGCGCCCATAGTGCTCGTACACAAACTTGTTGTGGTTGCGCACGCTTCCCGGATGGATTTGCATCACCAGCCCATCTTCCAGACTCATGCGCGCCATCTCCGTCAGCATCTGTGCGCGAAACAGCTCCTGGTCGAATGCATCCGCCTTGCCGGCGAACGCCTTGCCGAACAACGCCGCGGCCTCGGCTTGCGGCAGATCGGCCGTCTGCGCCGTGGGGTGTCCGTGATCGGTCGAGGTGCAGCCCAGCGTTTTGAATCGCGCACGCGCTTTCTTCAGAGCATTCAGGTAGCCCTGCCACGTCGACGTATCCTCGCCATTCTGCTCGCCCAGTTGCGCAATCGATTTGGTAAATCCCGCGAACTCCGGATCGACCACCGAATCCGGCCGGAACGCCGGAACAATGCGCGCCTTCCAGCCTGAATCGCGAATGGCCTGGTGCGCCGTCAGCGGATCAAGCGGCGACTCGGTCGTCGACAGCACTTCGATTCTGAATTGCTCGTAGAGCGCACGCGGCAGGAATTCCGGCGACTGCAGCTTTTCCGCAATCGTGTCGTAGCAGAGATCGGCCGTCTTCTCGCTCAGCCGCTCCGTCATGCCGAACAGCTTCTGAAACGCATAATCCAGCCACATCCGTGTCGGCGTGCCGCGGAAGAGGTCATAGTGGCTGGCGAAGATGCGCCAAACTCGGCGCGGATCTTTCACTACCGGCTGCCCGATCCCCAGGTCATCCAGCGAAATGCCCTGGCTGTACAACATGCGGAACACGTAGTGGTCCGGCTGAACAAGCAGCGTGGCCGGATCAGGGAACGGCTTGTTTTCGGCAAACCACGCCGCCTGCGTGTGTCCGTGCGGGCTCACGATGGGCAGATCGCGAATGCCTCCATAGAGTGAACGTGCGATCTTTCGGGCGCTTGGTTCGGAAGGGAAAAGGCGGTCTTCGTGGAGCAGCATGGCTTTAATTCTACCTCGCAACAAATCCTTCCGGACCACTCGAAAACCAGTGAGGTCAGACCACAAGTATATACTCTAAACCGGCCCGACTCCGAGCCGCCTATTCGGTATCCAGGGAAAATTTGCCGAATTAGACCTTGATTTTCAGTGTTAGTCTCGCTTTATGGCCGATTTTGCAAATCGGCAAGAAAGTATGTGAGCGAATGCCGCACGCGAAAGAGGAAGAACAAACCCCGCACCGCACCATTAAAGTGGTGAACCACATCCGTTTTCTCATTGAGAACGGAACCTTGCAGCCGGGCGACAAAATTCCGCCGGAGCGTGAGTTCGCGCGCACCCTCAAGATTAGCCGCGCGAGTCTGCGCACCGGCATCGGCTATCTCGCGGCCATGGGCGTGATGAAAATTCGCCACGGCGTGGGTACCTTCGTGGCCGACGGCCCTCCCGAATTTGGCAAATCCTCTTTAAGCATGATGAGCGCGTTGCACGGCTTTCAGACGTGGCAGATGTTCGAGGCGCGCCTCATTCTCGAGAGCCACGTTGCCGCTTTGGCCGCCGAACGCGGCAAAGAGGAGCACCACGCCGCGCTGGCCGAAGAGGTCGCCGAGATGTTTGCCTCCCTCGAAAACCCAACGGAGTATCTCGTCCATGACGTAATCTTTCACCGCATCATTTCGCAGGCTTCCGGCAACCCTATCCTGGCCGCGGTCATTGAGACGATTACCTCGGCACTCTACGAGAGTCGCCGCAAGACTGTGGAGCAGGCCACCGACCTCCGCGAGTCGGCCGAGATGCACCGCGAGATTTACCGGGCCATTCGCGCCCGCAAGCCGCAGGAAGCGCACAACCTGATGGAGCAGCACCTGCGTATGGCCCAGACGGCCCAGGGAGGGGAACGTCCACCAAGCCGCAAGGCGACCACGGGCTCCGCAAAGAAGAAATCGTCTTCATCTGCATCCGCCGCCTGATCACAATCCCGGGCCTCGGCGGTGCCGTCCCGCAGTTTTATTGTTGGCGCGTAAGGGACTGCGCGGCAAGGTCTGACCATGCAGAATGCGGATTGAGTATGATCTTGTCCGATCGAGCCGTCGGGATTTGTACAAGAACCGTTTAAATTCGCACCAATTCCTGCTGAATTCTTCCCGTCACCCACGCTTTTCCCGGCGCGGTGAGCATGTTCACCTCGCTGCGCACGCCGAACTCCGGCAGATAAATGCCGGGCTCGACTGAAAAGCAGGTGTCGGGCAGAATGCGGCGCGCGTCGTGGGTTTCAAGGTTGTCGAGATGTGCGCCCGACCCGTGCAGCTCCCGCGCGATGTTGTGTCCGGTGCGATGCGTGAAAAACTCTGCGAACCCCCCGGCGCGGATGACGCTGCGGGCGGCATCGTCGGCCTCGAAGCCGCGGATCTCGCGGCCCGCTGCAAACGACGATGCAACCGCGGTAATCGCCGCATCGCGTGCATTGCGCACGGTCTCGAAAACCAACTTCTCTTTCTCGCTAGGCTCGCGGCCGATCACGCCGGTCCACGTGATGTCGTAGAAGATGCTTCCCGGTTGATTGAGCCGGCCCCAAATATCGATGAGCATAAAATCGCCTTCGCGGATCGCAGCGCATCGTTCGACGGTCGGCTCATAGTGCGAGTCCGAGGTGTTGTCGTTCACGCTCACGTCGGGTCCGTTTTCCCAGACGAGTCCTTCGCGGCGCATGGCCTCGCCGAGCCAGACAACAAGGTCATACTCCGAAAGTCCTCCCGCGCGGCCAGCGCCTGACGAAGGACGAAGGCGGCGGCCGATCTCAAGCCAGGCCTCGGCGACGATCGAGTCGATAGCGCGTTGCGCAGCTTGGTGGCTGGCGATCTGTTCCTCGCTCAGCACGGCCTCGAACTGGCTGACCAGATCGGCCGAGGTGACGATCTCCTTGCCGATGGAACGGAGGAATTCGACTGTGCCGGCGTCGACCATGGAGACGTACATGATGTCGTTTGCGGGCGAGTACTGCATGGCGATGCGGTGTGCGCCGGCGAGGATGAAGGCCAGGCCCGCGTGCAGCTCCTGCCAACTGGAGTAGAGATTCCTCTCGCCCGGTAGAGTGTCCAGCCGCCCTTGCTCGATGCGGTGCACAAGCTTTTTGGGCTCGCCCTGGGCGGGAATGAAGTAGTACCAGCGGCGCGTGACGTGCGCGTTGGGATCAAGGCCCAGAATCCGCGTGGCAATCGGATCGCGATGATGATGGTCGTAAAAGAGCCAACCGTCGAAGGATGCGTCGCGCAGCGCGGCCTGGATCTCATCGAGGTTCATACAGGAATAGGATAAGCGAGTTTGCGTGCGCAGATGTCGCGAGTTCGCAGTTCGCCGCACTCAGCTGGTAGCTCGCGTTTCAGATCACGCAGAGGCCCGGCGGCGTGCATCCAGTTGCTTGCCCTGGATGCGAATCGACACGTGGACGAGGCTCAGTGCTGCTGGCGTGACGCCGGGAATGCGGCTGGCCTGGCCCAGGGTTTGCGGGCGCACGCGCTCGAGCTTCTCACGCATCTCGCGCGAGAGGCCGCTGATGACCCCGTATTCAAGCCATTCGGGGATGGCGACTGACTCGGCAGCCTTGAGCTTTGCGATGGATTTCTTCTGCTGCTCGAGATAGCCGGCGAACTTGATCTCCGTTTCCACGGCGCGGGCCTCGTTGCGTCGCGCGGCGCGGAGGATGGACGAATCGACGGTGCCCGGAGGGCATGCCTCAGGGGCTGAAGCCCCATCCTGAATTGTGGCCTCATTGGCACGACTAAAGTCGTGCCCTTTCAAAACGTCGAATGGCTGGGACTCTCTTGAATTCAAGATGAATTCTGCGAGGAGCAGGTCGTGAGCTAATTCGTCGCGGAGAGCGGCGAGCAGCGGCTCAATCGTGACTTCGGGCCGCTTGAGAAGCTGCGCCCACGTGAGGCCGGCGGTAGCGGGCAGGCTGCCGAGGCCTGCGCGTTCCAGCTTCTCCGCATCGACCTTGCCGGAGGCGAGCAGACTGGCGAGCGCTGCCATCCGCGCCTGCTTTTGCTCGTACTCGGCCCAGGCCGCATCGTTGATGAGCCCGAGACGGCGGCCGTGCGGCGTCAACCGGCGGTCGGCATTGTCGATGCGCAGGTGCAGACGGAACTCGGCGCGCGAGGTGAACATGCGATACGGTTCGTTCGTCCCCTTCGAAATGAGATCGTCGATCAGGATGCCCGTATATCCCTCTGTCCGGTCCATAGTGAACGGCGCTTCGCCCTTGAGCCAAAGCGCGGCGTTGATGCCGGCCATAATGCCTTGGCAGGCCGCCTCTTCGTAGCCGCTTGTCCCGTTGATCTGCCCGGCGAGATACAGTCCGGTAAAGGCCTTCACGCGCAGCGAGCGGTCGAGTTCTGTCGGATCTACTGAGTCATACTCGATGGCATAGCCGGGGCGCAGCATCTCTGCCTGGTCGAGACCGGGAATGGAATGCACCATTTGCCACTGCACTTCCATGGGCAGCGAGGTGGACATGCCATTGATGTAGACCTCGTGCGTGTTCAGGCCTTCGGGCTCCAGGAAAAACTGGTGCTGCGTTTTGTCGGGAAACTTGACGACCTTGTCTTCGATCGACGGGCAGTAGCGCGGCCCGATTCCCTCGATGCGCCCCGAATACATGGCCGACCGGTGCACATTCTCGCGAATCAGGCGCAGCGTCTCCGGCGTGGTGAAGGCGATGTGGCAGGATATTCTGTGGCTGCACAATCTTCCTAGTGCGAAAGCTGAAAGGCGTAGGATCTGCGTCGCCCGGCTGCTCTTCAAACCTCTCCCACTGAATGGTGCGGCCATCGAGGCGCGGCGGCGTTCCGGTCTTGAGTCTGCACGTCCGAAGGCCCAGCGCACGCAGCGCCTCGCCCAGCAGAACGGATGCAGGCTCGCCCGAACGGCCGGCGGGATAACGCTCTTCACCGCAATGAATGAGGCCGTTGAGGAATGTGCCGGTGGTGATGATGGTCGCGCCCGCGAGCAGATTTCTCCCGTCGCGCAGCTTGAGGCCAACGACGCGCCCGCTTCGCCTCGCCGCTTCGGGGCGCGGAAGTTCTGTTGGTAGTTCAACGGAGGTGCTATCCCATGTCCCAGAATCGGGACATGGGGTACCCGACACCTCGCTATGTCCGATAGTCCCTAAGTCCCTAGTCCCTAAGTCCCTAGTCCCTAGTCCCTGATCTCTTATTCCCTCGTTCCCTTGTTCCCTCGTTCCCTGCTCTTCAATCACGAGATCGACAACCTCGGCCTGACGGATGTGCAGGCCGGGCTGGGATTCGAGCACCTCGCGCATTTTCACGCGGTAGAGCTGCTTGTCGCACTGGGCGCGCGGGCTCCATACGGCGGGGCCGCGCGACGAGTTGAGCAAGCGGAACTGGATGCCGACAGCGTCAGCTACTTCGCCCATAATGCCGCCGAGCGCGTCGACTTCGCGGACCAGATGCCCCTTGGCTACGCCGCCCACGGCGGGGTTGCAACTCATCTGGGCGATGAGGTCGAGGTTCATGGTGATAAGGGCGGTTTTCAGGCCCATGCGCGCCGCAGCCATCGCCGCCTCACAACCGGCGTGCCCCGCGCCCACCACGGCCACATCGTATTGTTCCGTAAAAGCCACCTGCATCCATTCTACGGACTCCCTCGATTTGGCAGTCGGCGGTGAGACGGCGCTGCTCGGCCTTGCGACAGAAACAAAGACCTTTTGCTCTGCCCCGAGAGTACTCCACGGCCCAATGGAGCACTCCCACGAAACGGTCATCGGCCGCGCCGCGAATCTTCTTGACAGTGGTGGAGTCCTCCGGTGAAATGGTTCTACTCCTCAGTGTCACAGTAAGTCATAAAACGTCCACGTCCGGCTCACACGAAGAATTGGAGATCGAAATGCACAAATACCGCACCTGTTTCGCAATCATTTTGTTGTTGATGGGCAGCGCCGTTTGGGCGACAGGGCAGCAGCCCGAGCCAAAGTCCGGGCCAGCAGGGCAGCAGACGCAGCCTTCCACTGCTCCGGTCGTGCAGCCGATGCAGCCCTATACTTCGACTGATGGACGATTCTTCGTGCAGTTCCCCGGCGTAGAGGTTAAGCATGACACCCAGTCGATTCCCTTGCAGGGTACCGACACATCGACTCTCTACGAGTTCTGGACCGAGTCGACGGATGGGAACGTCTCCTACATGGTGATGTACAACGATTACCCGCCCGCGTATGCCAACGACGGATCGGATGCGGTGCTCGCCCGTACGCGCGATGGCGCAGTGAAAGGCAAGACCCTGCTCTCGGACATGGCGATCAGCCTGAATGGGGTGCCGGGCCGGGAGTTTACGGCCAAGGACGACACCTGGAACTTCACGGTGCGGCAGTTCTTTCAGGGAAAACGGCTTTACCAGTTGATTATCGTGTCCAAGCCCAGTGATCCTGCCATACAGACTTCGGATTTCCTGAATTCGTTCAAGATCCAGTAAGCGACTACCAAGCCTTGGGGCACGGCTCTCCCCGGCTGCCGCGCCCGGCGCGCGCAGCCAAGCACACCGAGCCGGCGGCTCCGAAGCAAACTGGAATGGAAAGAGGAAAAAACATGAGCAGGTTCCAAATGCCGATCCTGGTTCTTCTTCTGCTTTTTGCCGGCACCGCCGCGCCGCAGACCGCGCCCCCGCCTGCCGCCCCAGCCGGCGAGACGCCGATGCAGCTCTACACCTCCGCCGATGGACGCTTCAGCGTCCTCTTCCCCGGCGCACCGACACTTTCGACGGAAACCGTCTCCCTCAAGAACGGGGAGAAGGTTCTGCTCTATGAGGTTTCGGCAGAAAGCGACGGCGGCAACACCAGCTACATTGTCATGTACAACGATTATCAGGCAGATGTCATCACCGGGCCGCCGCAGGATCTGCTCAAGCGGACCCGCGACGGCGCGGTTGCCGGCAAGACGCTGCTGAGCGATACGGAGATCGAACTGGGCGGCGTTCCCGGACGCGCCTACACGGCGACCGACACGGACGGATGGGGTTACGACGTGCATGAATTCCTCTCCGGTGTTCGTTTCTACCAGTTGATCATCACCACCACGAAAGGCCACACGGCGACACAGCGCGACCAGTTCATGAACTCATTTAGTATCCAGTGAGCGATTCCGCGCCGCCGGCTGCTTCCAGAAGGCAGTCGACAAATCGCTGATGGCTTGACGTTTGCGGGCCCCTCACTGGCGTTCTCACTAAAATCTTGCGCTTTGCGCGGAGATTCACCTGTCCGCGTCGCCATGCCATTTTGCGCCTAGGTGGAACTCTCCCCAGGACGATGGTTATGCGTCTAAAGTTACAAAGGGGGCGGCTTGGGGGAACGGGTCCGGGTTGCGGCACGAAGGTCGAGAGGGGAGAGAAACCAAAGTGCGAATGCGAAGCTGGATCGTAGCCCTTGCCGTGGCGGCGTGTGCGCTGGTGGTTGGAGCGCAGAATACGGACAGCTTTACTCCTATGCCGCTCGACTCCGGCTTCGGGCGCATGGACCTTTCCGATCCTCCCATGCCACCGGATCAGATCATCCAGCGCTTCGCTGCCAAAGAAACCGAATTCCAGGAGGCGCTCAACCACTACACCTACACCCGCATCGCCCGAGTAGATACCCTCAACGACGACAACAAGGTCACCGGCGAATGGTACGAGGTAGACGACGTCATCTTCGATCCAACAGGCAGGCGTACGGAAAGAGTAGTAGACGCACCGCCCAGCACTCTGGATCAGGGCGGGATTATGATGTCGCCCTCCGACCTCCAGGACATTCAGCATGGTTATCCGTTTGTGCTGACCACCGCAGACCTCCCCAAATACAACGTCAAGTACGTTGGCCGGCAAAGGGTGGATGAGGTGGACTGTTACGTTTTCGACGTAACCCCGAAAGTCATCGAAAAGCACCAGCGATACCTGGACGGCCGCATCTGGGTCGACACAACCGACCTGCAGATTGTGGTGACCAACGGGCGCATGGTGCCCGACGACACCAAGAGAGGGCAGGAGGATTTGCACCCGCCTTTCATGACCTGGCGGCAGCAGATCGATGGGCACTATTGGTTCCCGGTTTACACCAAAGGCGAAGGGATTCTGCACTTCGGTGCCGGCTACGGCTACATGGGCGAGGATGTGCACATCCGCGACGTGATCAAGTACTCCAACTACAAGCGCTTTGGCGCGTCAACCAAGGTGTTCTATGGCGATCAGGAGGTCGCGAAACCCGACCAGCCTGGGAACCAGCCGCAAGCCCCGCAGAACCAGCCGCCACAAGCCCCGCCGCAAAAATGAAAAGGCAGGGAACAAGGTGACCGAGGGACCAAGAAGACGCACAACCAACGCATCAGCGGGATGATAAGGTTTCTGGTCCGCGCTTCGGGCTGCCTGCTCCCATCAGCACCAGCGAGCGTTGAGCAAACGGTGAGTAGACCAGCAGCGTGGTGCAGGCCAGCGCCAATCCGAAATTGATGTGGTGCAGCAGCAGGAACGGCGCAAGCGACCACAGTTCGTCAAAAAGGAATAGAAACGGCCAGATTTTGCGTAATTTTCCGCGGAAATCCGGCGCGTGAAAGAGAGCCGCACAAAGCACAAAGGCGCGCACGGGGATCAGGATCGCGGCGGTGACGATCAGAACGCGATACATCAACTCTGCATTCGGCAGCGGAGACATGAGGTCCCGAATCTCAGCCAGATTTGCCAGTGCACCTACATAAAATCCCAGGTACATGAACTGAAACAGGGCGAAGAGCGTTTGCACAATCACGGGAGAAGTTTCGGGCAGGTCTTCCGGTGTGGTCAGAATCCGGATGCGCGTCCTGCGTTGGCTTGTTGCGGACGACGCCTCGAATTCTTTTTCCGCGGTGGATGCGGCAGGTTCAGAAACCGCCGCCGTTGAACCCTCGCCGGAGGCGGAGCCTTCATGCGCCGAGTGGCCGTTACGTACCTCGACGCGCTCGACTGGCGCGATAAAGCGGTAGCCGCGGCGCGCCAGCGTTTCAAGAAAGCGCGGGTTGGCCGCGGTGTCACCCAGAGCTTCGCGGATGCGATTGACTGCGGAGTTCACCCCGTGCTCGAAATCGACAAAGGTTCCATCGGGCCAAAGCTCGCGCTGAATCTCTTCGCGGGTCACGAGCTGCCCCGGACGTTCGAGCAGCATGAGCAGCAGTTGAAACGGCTGCGTGTTGAGTTTGACGCGCAGGCCCTGACGGCACAACTCGCCTGTGGCGGCATCCGCCTCAAAGACTCCGAAGCGATAACGCGGGGCCGGTCGCGTGCCTGCCGTCTCTTCTGTCATGGCTATCGATCAGTGTAGCCGATGGAGATTTGGGTGCGGAGCTTGGCCTCGCAGGTGAGGACTTCTTCCAAGTTACACAGATACAAGCGCTTGCACGGTGAGAAGTCTTCGGTTCACAAATGAGATGCCTTGCATTGCGTTCGACCGCCCTTCCGGTTAAGGTGCGGAGCATGAACGAACGCAAGCAGATTAGGACTGAAAGACGGGCGGCCGGATGGCTGCTGTTTCTGCTGGCCGCGCCGGCATGGATTGCGGCCCAGCCCTCGCCCGCAGCGGCCGCTGCATTCAACTCCTATGTAGATCGCGTCGAGGCGCGGCTGAACGCGCAGCGCCGCTCCGCCGACGGCTTTCTCGGTTCCGTCGATCCGGCGCGGCTGCGCAGAGGTGAGTTGATCGTCGACCAACTGACGAGCGGGGCGGGCACGGAACTGCCTGGCGCTCTGCTGCACGATTGGCGGGGAGCCGCGTTTATCCCCGGTGGCAAAGCTGCGGAGTTCGAGCGGCTGATGAAGGACTTTAACGCCTATCCCAGGGTGTATGCGCCGCAGGTGCTATCGGCGCGCGTGCTCTCGCACGACGGCGACTATTTTCAGGTGACGATGCGTGTGCGGCAGAAGCACGTGCTGACCGTGGTGATGGACACGGCGTACGACGCGACATTTGGACGGCTTGATGACGCGCGTGGCTACAGTATTTCGCGCAGCACAAAGATTTCAGAGATCGATGCGCCGGGAACGGCGCACGAGCGGGCGCTCACGCCCGGCGAAGAGCACGGCTTTTTGTGGCGCATGAACACTTACTGGAATTACGAGGAGCGGGACGGTGGCCTCTATATCGAGATCGAGTCGGTTTCGCTGTCGCGTTCAGTCCCCACGGGCTTGGGCTGGGCGGTCGGGCCGTTCATTGAGAGCGTGCCACGCGATTCGCTCGAGTTTACCTTGCAAGCCACACGGGATGCGCTGCTGAAACGGCAATAAAAAAGGGAAAAAAGTGAACACTCAGGCAATCGCAAACGAAGACCGCGCTACCTTTCGCAATGCGCAGCGCGTGAACCAGGCGCTGACGGCACGCATTGAAAAACAGGCGCTCACATGGATGGCGGAACGTGCGCCGCGGTGGGTCAGCTCCGACGGATTGACGCTGCTTGGATTTGCCGCGCAGATCGGAGCGGGCGTTTGTTATGGGCTGGCGCGCTGGGACCGCCGAGCATTGCTGCTCGCGATTGTGTGTCTGGCGCTCAACTGGCTTGGCGACAGCCTGGACGGGACGCTGGCGCGCGTGCGGCGGCAAGAACGGCCGCGCTACGGCTTCTATGTCGATCACGTGGTCGATATTGTGGGCGCGGTGGCTCTGATGTGCGGGTTAGGCGCGTCGGGGCTGCTGCACTGGGCGACGGCGATGGCGATGCTGATCGCATTTCTCGTGCTGGCGAGTGAGAGCTATCTGGCCACCTACACGTTATCGCGATTCCAGCTTTCGCAAGGGCTCTTCGGCCCTACAGAGATTCGCATTCTGCTCGCGCTCGGCAGCCTGGCTGCGCTGCGCAGCCCGTACTCGACGGTTTTCGGGCACAGATTCCTGCTCTTCGATTTGGGAGGAACCATCGCTGCCGCGTGTATGACCGTGATGGCGATTGACGTCGCGGTGCGCCACACTGCCGAGCTTTATCGGCAGGAACCGCTGAAAACGGAGCCACGGCGATGAATGCATTGGTCCGCTGGGGCAAGTTCAATCTGGTGGGAGCCGCGGGCATGGCGGTGCAGCTTGGCGCTCTGGCGCTCATCAACCGCGTGGAGCCGGGGCATTACATGCTGGCTACGGCGGCTGCTATTGAGATCACGCTGATCCATAATTTTGTATGGCACGTGCTCTACACGTGGCGGGATCGCTTCCCCATCCTGAATGCAAACGACGCATTCAGGATGGGACACCCGGATGTTCGGGGCGCGTTGGCCGGTCAGCTGCTCCGTTTTCACCTGTCGAACGGGCTGGTGTCGATGGTTGGCAATCTGGCGCTCATGCCGATTCTTGTGGCTGGTGCACGGATTCCGGTGCTTGCGGCGAATGCAATTGCGATCCTTTGCTGCTCGATTGTGAACTTTCTGCTTGGGGATCGGTGGGCGTTCGTGGAGGCAGCGTCCAGGTGACGCGCGGGTCGGGAAACCCGCGCGACAGCCGGCTAGGAAGCCGGCGCTACTGCTTTGTCGGTATTGTCTGGGCGCCGTGCTTCGCGCACGGCTCTTATCCGTGGCGGATGAAGGTCCCGCTTTTGAGTTCGGCCATAGCCTGGCGCAGCTCCGCCTGTGTGTTCATGACGATGGGGCCGTACCAGGCGACGGGTTCCTCGAGCGGCTTGCCGGAAACGAGCAGGAAGCGGATGCCTTCCGGGCCAGCTTGGACCACGATCTCGTCGCCGCGGTCGAAGAGCACGAGCGAATGGTTCTTCGCGTCGTACACCGGCTCTGCGTTTGGATCGACAGCCGACTCGGTCAGCACCGCCTGCGGCGCTGAGGCGTCGCGGAAGGTTCCCGCTCCGGCGAAGACATAGGCAAAGGCGTTGCGCGTGGTTTCGACCTGAATGCGCTTCCGTTTGAAGGGCGGAACGGAGATGTCGACGTAACGCGCGTCTACTCCCATTCCAGTCGCCACGCCTTCGACCGGTCCGGTTTTGCCCCAGAAAGTTCCGCAGATGATGCGCGCTTTGGTGCCGTCGTCCTCAGTGACCTCGGGGATCGCGCTCGATGGGATGTCCTGATAGCGCGGGTCCGTCATTTTCAGACTTGCGGGCAGGTTCGCCCACAACTGAAAACCGTGCATGCGGCCGTGCTCGTCGCCCTTGGGCATCTCCTGGTGCAGGATGCCGCTGCCGGCAGTCATCCATTGCACGTCGCCGGCAGTCATGCGGCCCTTGTTGCCCAGCGAGTCGCCGTGCGCGACCTCGCCTGCCAGCACATACGTGATGGTCTCGATGCCGCGATGCGGATGCCACGGAAAACCAGCGATGTAATCTGCCGGGTTTTCGTTGCGAAAGTCGTCGAGCAGCAGGAAAGGATCGAACTCCTGGGTTTTGCCAAAGCCGAATGCGCGCTGCAGTTTGACGCCAGCGCCTTCGATGGTGGGCTTGGTTTCATAGATCTCTTTCACGGCTCTCAGGGACATGGAAACCTCCAAGGCGTACAGGCTTTGGATGCGCGAGGAGATTATTCGTTGCAACAGGGAATTTGCCGTTGGGCAAAATAACGACGTCGATTTCAACGAAGACCACGATTCGACCCTCAGGTAGAGAAAGAGGAAATACGCGTCGCGAGGAGAGCGCGAGAGCAGCTCTGGATGTGAAGTGCCTTCGCGGATCGTTTCACGGCCAACAGACATGGGATCCGGGCTGAATCGTTTCCTGAAATCCTGCAATGTGTTGCAACTAGGAGAGTTACGATTAGAGGATTGGCGGGAGTACGAAAGTAATCTGGACGTAATTCTCTAGTGACTTGGCCTTGCACCGTGCAACTTGCAAAGTATGTTCCGGTCCGCAGCCATGTGTTACGTTTAATCATACTGGGGGCAGTGGCGGCGATTTTCTTCAGCCTTGTCACTGTGCGTGTGTTCGGGGCCCGCAAGGGCGCTCGCAATCATTCTTTTCTTTGCGTTGTGTCTGCCAGTCTGAGGAGGATAGAGGCATGAGAGTTCGTGTTTTGAAACCTGCGGGCCGCGTGCTTGCTTTGCTCACTGTGGCTGCCTTGCCGGCAGTCATGGCGGCGCAGGCGGCGCCGTCAGGCACTGGCATCGGTACTTATGCCTCCCGGTGGGATATCTTCATGGGTTACAGCTATCTTTCACCCCGCGGAACCGTGAATACTGTTCAGCCGGATGCTGCCCGCACGCCGGTTACGGCCTCCTACGATAACGTGACCTTGGGCGGTATCGTCAGCGCTGCATACTATTTCAACCGTTATGTAGGCATTCAGGGTGAGACCAGTTTTCATGAGTGGGGCGTGCAGTGCTGCGGCAGCAACGTCGGCACCAAGCAAAACGATGACGGGTTTTTTACATTGGGCGGCGGCGTCATCCTCCGCTATCCCATGGAAAAGATCACCCTTTTCGTCCACGCGCTGGGCGACGGCGAGTTGATCGGCGGGCCTTACTTTGAGCCCAACAAATTTGGTCCGGGTGTGACTGCGGGCGGAGGCATGGATTACCAGACGCACTGGATGCACCGCCGTCTGGCGATTCGCATCTTCCAGGCCGATTACGAGTACATGCACGACAACTGGGGTGACATGCCCTACGGCGGCGAAGCCAGCATCAATGCCGCGCGCTTAAGCGCCGGCATAGTAATTCACACAAGGACGCTGGCGCCTTCAGCGGGAATTACGCTTGAAGCCACAGCCAATCCCGAGACGGTCTACCCGTGCGACCCGGTGACTATCACGGCAACGCCAGGCGGCCTGAATCCGAAAGACCACGTCATCTACGACTGGTCGGGCGAGGGAGTTACGGGCAGCGGTACGACAGCCAAGGTGGACACCTGCAATCTTGCGCCGGGCGAATACAACGTGAAGGTGACGGCGAGGGAAGGCAAGCCCGGGAAAGAAGGCAAAGAACCCTGGGAGATGGCGACTGCCACCGCCGGCATTACTGTGAAGGCTTACGAACCGCCTACGATCAGCTGCACGGCCAGCCCGACCACGATTTATCCGGATGGCACGTCCACGGTAACCTCGACGGCCGTGAGCCCGCAAAACCGTCCGCTGACCTACAGCTACACGGCCACTGCGGGCACGGTGGCGGGAACCGGAACCACCGCGGAATACTCTCCAGCGGGCGCGCCGACCGGAGCGGTCGATATTACCTGCAATGTATCGGATGACAAGAGCCACACGGCGAGCGCAAAAACCAGCCTGACCATCGTTCCCAAGCCCCGTCCGCCGCAGCCGAAGACGGAGGCGCTTTGCAGCATCAACTTTACGAACGATCCGAAGCGGCCGATGCGGGTCGACAATGAGGCCAAAGCCTGCCTGGACCAGGTGGCTCTTGACCTGAAACAGCAGGCCGACGCCAAGGCAGTCCTGGTCGGCGAGCAGATCACGAACGAGACTGCGAAGACGGCGAAGCAGGAGAAGTTCGCGGCCAAACACAAGCACGCCACGGTCGACCAGTTTGCGGCGCAGCGTGCCGTGAATGCCAAGGACTACCTGGTGACCGAGCAGGGCATCGACGCTTCGCGCATCAGCGTGGCCACAGGAACAGCCGACAGCCAGACGGTCGAGAACTACCTTGTGCCCCCAGGCGCGACCTTCACCAACGATGTGAAGGGAACCACCCCGGTCGATGAGAGCGAGGTAAAGCCGCAGGCACGCAAGCCGCTGCCAGCGAAACATGCGGCAAGAAAGAAACCAGCGGGGCATTGATTCACGCGCCCTATCGTTGATCGATCATGGAGGCCGGCCACTGCAAAGTGGCTGGCCTTTTTATTCGCCCATGCAGGCACTGAAGGCAGATAGCGGCCCATGACCGCCTGCCATCCGTTCATTCACACGGTTCAATCTGGCTGGCAAAACGCTGGCCTATGGACAAAACTTTACCTATCTGGAGCGGAGGGGTGAGCGAGCGCTCGCGTAGTTGAAGGCAAAGTAAACAGTAGACCGTTGATTCTAAAGAAAGATAATCTGAAACTGCGCGCTCATAAGAGACCGCAGAATACCCCTGTCGTAGGGCCGCTGCGAATCGGACCTAAAACTTCGTAACTCCCAGCACGTGATGATCCGCGAGCGCGCTCTTCATCACGTAGACGAGCTTGTTGTTGCTGCCGGGGTCGGTGGGCCGCAGAAAAAATCCGGGGTCGAGAAGAAAACGAATGGAGTTTTCAACGACTCCCTCGATCACCTCGCCGTTCGGGAACTGCACCTGAATCCAGACTCCGGGAAGCACCGGCTCATGAGCGTGAAATCGCACGGTGGTGCGCTTGGGATCGCCGTAGAAGTCGTTGACAAAGAAGATAGCGCTGACGTCGCTTGCAGGAATCTCCTCAACAACATTCGCATCCAGCCTGCGGATACGAAACACATTGCAGGTCTCGGCGGGCGGTCTCGGCAGAGTGTTTTCTTCCGCGTTCCAGCACGGGGATTCAAGCCGCCCCTTCACGATGCGATCGCCGCAACGAATGACGACAGGGGCCGCGGCGGACAGTGCGGTGTTGCGCGGCGAACCTGTCTTTCTGTTCACATCGCGCTCGTTCTCTGATGCTTCTCGATGGGACTCAAATTGTATTGTTTGATCTTGTAGAGCAGAGCTTTGTAGCTTATTTGCAGCTGGCTGGCGGCTGCTTTTCGATTCCATCCGGTCCCCTCCAGGGCTTGTGCGATCGCCACCGACTCGGCGTCGCCTTTGATGCTCTTAACCAGGCGCTTGAGACCCGGAACGTAGGCCGTATCTACGCCCGGATGCGATGAACTCGCGAACTGCGCCGGCCTCAATTCGCCCATGATGGCTTGTTCGTCGCTCAGAATGAAATAGCGCTTGATGATGTTTTCGAGCTCGCGCAGATTTCCCGGCCAGTGATAATTGCAAAGGGCCTGCATCAGCATGGGTGAAATGTGCAGCGGCATACTTGTGTGCTTGGCCGCCGCCTTGCGCATAAAGTAGTGGGCAAACACCGGGACCTCCTCGGGCCGCTCGCGCAAGGGGGGCATTTTCAGCGTGAACCCGTTGAGACGGTAGTAGAGATCTTCCCGGAACCTCTTTTGGGCAATCGCCTCTTTGATGTCGATGTTGGTTGCGGCAATCACGCGCACGTTCACGCGCATCGTAAAGCGGCCGCCGAGACGGGCGAAGGTTCCGTCCTGAAGAACCTGAAGCAACTTGGCCTGCAGCGCCGCCGGCATTTCGCCGATCTCGTCCAGGAAGATCGTGCCCCCGTTGCAAAGTTCGAATTTGCCGGGCTTGGCTTTGACCGCTCCCGTGAAAGCGCCCTGCTCATAGCCAAAGAGTTCGCTTTCGAGCAGGTCCGCGGGCATGGCCGCGCAATTCACCTTCAGAAAACTGCGATTGCTGCGCGTCGACGTTTTGTGGATAAACAGTGTTGCGACTTCCTTGCCAGTGCCGCTTTCACCAAGAATGAGAACGGGGATGTCTGTGCGTGCCACGAGCCGGCACTGCGCTTCCAGTTCGCGCATCTTCTTTGAGGACAATACAAAAGTGGTGTCCCCATCGAGCGGAATCTCCTGCACGACGTCTTCGCTGACGCTTGGCTGCGGGGCGCCGTTCGCCAGGTGCTGCTCCACCGCGCAATCCACGTCGCTCTTCACGAACGGCTTGAGAATCACGTCGTTCGCGCCGAGGCGTGCCGCCTGCAAAACTTCCTTCAGATCAACGGAGCGCGCGAACAATACGATGGGCAGCGACGGCTTGATGGCGCGAATTCCGGCCAGCCGCGCGAGCGCGTCCCCGTGTCCACCGCCGTTTCCGCTCTGCCAATCCATCAGCAGAAGGTCGACCTTGCCAGGCTCCTGCAATCTCTCGGTCAATTCCCCTGGCGCGGTGAACACGTTCACATGGTAGCGATCAGAGAGCATGCCCTCCACGTAGTGGAGGAGAGTGATGTCCGTACCCAAAGCCGCAATCTGAGGCAATATTTTTGTCGCAGTCTTCATGGTCATTTTTCGGGGGATCACTTCGTGCTCAAGCCCGGGAAACAGATGGATTTCGGAGGAGGTTGCAAAAGCCTGAACTTGCGAAAGGCAATCAGATGAACACGGGTAGCCCAGAGGCGACCCCAAAATGGGGAAATTCTTCCCCATACAGTGTCAAGTTTTTTGGAACATCTCCGCAGAGTTCCCGAGAGCTTGAGCTCCAGGGGGTGAGAAAATCGTACCACTCTATGTGTCAATTCCTTCACTTTTTGCGCAATATTTTTCATAAAATTTACGCCAGCGGTAATAGTTACCGTGCCCAAAAGTGAATCTTCCTGGATCATCACGGGGAGTGCATGGCCCAAAAGTGGGCATTAATCTGCCACTTTAGAGAACATTGGTGGTTACCTATGTGGAATACGACTTTATCCTTCAGATTCTCACATTTCGGCATAAAGATTGCACACAGATTAAAGAGAGTAGTGATTCTCTCGGTCTACTCGTTTCACGGAGACACGAAAAAATGCCCTTGGCATCTCAGCACGAAATGGTCGATCTGCAGGAACTGCCTCCTCTCGAGGTGTTCTTTGGGCGTTCTGCCAAAATGGCCGCTGCCTACGAAAAGTTGCAGCGGGTGGCCGACACCGATGTTCCGGTGTTGATTCAGGGAGAGAGCGGCACCGGCAAAGAGATTCTGGCCAAGTTGATCCACGCCTTCTCCCGGCGCGCCAACGCCCCGTGGGTCAAGGTGACCTGCCCGGCCATTCCGCTTCCTCTCATCGAGTCGGAGCTTTTTGGATATGAGAAGGGCGCGTTTACCGGTGCGCACGCCACCAAGCGCGGGCGGGTCGAACTGGCGCACGAGGGCACTCTCTTCCTGGACGAGGTGGGCAGTCTGGAGTTATCGGTACAGGCCAAGCTGCTCCAGCTTCTGCAGGATGGCAAATTCGCGCGCGTCGGGGCGCAGGACTCGCGGCAAGTCAACACGCGGCTGGTGAGCGCCGCACGCGGCAACTTGCGCGAGCGGATTGACGACGGCAGCTTCCGGCTGGATCTTTACTTTCGCATCAACGCGGTCACCATCGATTTGCCGCCCTTGCGCCAGCGCATCGTCGACCTTCCCATGCTGGTTGAATATTTCTTCGAAATCCATTCGAAGGCGCTGAGGCAAACGCCCAAGCCGCTCAGCCGCGAGATGATGCGCATGATGGAGCACTACTCTTGGCCGGGAAACATCCGGGAACTCGAGAACATGGTCCGCAATTATGTGCTCATCGGCAGCGAAGACGTCCTGGTTTCGGAGATGGTTCCGGGTGCGCCGGCTCGCCTGACCACGGAGATTGACCTGACGAACCCCGTCTCGCTCAAAGAGATTACCCGTGCGGCCACGCAGGATCTGGAACGTGAGATCATCCTGCGTGTACTCCAATCCAACGGCTGGAATCGCTCGAAGACCGCGAAGTGGCTGAAGATGAGCTATCGCTCTCTGCTTTACAAGCTGCAGGAATTCCAAATCGGATCGTCGATGGACACAGGCCACGACACCAGCCTCACAGTCGCGGCACACGAGCACCCGAACAGAATCGAGGAGTTCCCGTTCAAGGCGAGCGAGGCTGGCGGTCGAAGCGAATCGAGCACATTGTTGCACTGAGGGCTAGCGCCCGCCGGAAGTCTTTTGCGCGGCCAGCGCCTCGAAAGCCTCCATCAGTTCCTTTGCCGGAGCGCTCCAACTGCGGCTCCCGTGTGCGCAGATGGCTTTAGGATCCCATTGGACATCGAGCACGGATGCCAGGGCGTCGGCCAGCTTTGCCGGATTCCGCGGCGGTACAAGACGCCCGCACGAATCGTCCAGTATCTCGGGAATGCCACCGACATTTGTTGCCACTACGGGGCGTCCGCTCGCCAGCGCTTCCAGAATCACGTTGGGGCATCCCTCCATGTAGCTCGGCAAGGCGACCACGTCGGCGGCGGCCATCCAGGTTGCAACCTCTTCGAACGCGCATCCCGGAATTAGATGGACGAAACCGCCCGCGTCGAGAGTTCGAATCGCATCTTCGACTGTGGCGCGATCGGGGCCGCGGCCTATTAAATAGCAGTGAAGACGCGGGCGATTGCGATGCAGCGCCGCCGCAGCCTCGACGAGCTCGCGCAATCCCTTCTTCAGGTCCATACGCCCTACATAAACCACTGCATCACAGGATTTGTCGATGCCAAGCCGCTGGCGTGCCTGGTTTCGATCCTGCGGGCGGAAGACCTCGAGATCGCAGCCATTGAGGATGGCTCTGGTTGTGGCGGCTGGTGCTCCTTTTTTGATCGCTGTCTTCCGCAGATCGTCGCAAACCGTGACGATCGCATCGGCCTCGCGCAGGACTGTCCGGGTATAGCGCGCCGAAAGGGAATCGCCGATGCGATTTAAATCCGAGCCGATGCTCATCACGGCCGCCGGCACGCCAAGAGCCTGTGCGATCTTGAGCGCGGCGTAGCCCTCCGGGTAAAGAAAGCAGCCAAAGACCACATCGGGCCGAAAGGCACGTACGTGCGGCAATAGAGTTCGCGCGGCCAACCAGCCGTTCAGCGGCCTCGAAACCAGCGGAAGAGCCGGATAGTCGAAATAGTCCACGCTCACGTCAGGCAGGCGAAAGCCGCGGTCAAGTTTGTCGTAAGTCCTGCTGCGCGGCTGAAGAATCCTGGGATAAGCGGCATTGGGATAGAAGACCTGGACGTCGGCGCTGCGCCCCAGCACGCGCAGAGTTTCGTAGAGCGACCGGCCCTGCGCGGGCTCGCCCGAGCTCGGAAAGTACCGGGTGACTACGGCGATTCTGCGCATGGCTAAGTTCGTTCTCCGCGAGCCGGTGATTCTGCTTCGTCGGATTTCTTTTTCCCGGCCGCACCCGCGATCACATGCAACAAAGCCGCGTAACGTTGTGCGAGCGCCTTTCTCTCGTATTGCGCAATCTTCACGGTGTCCGGCTTGAACTCGGCGATGGGCGCTTTGCCGCGGTTGGCCGCGTCCAGAAACAGTTTGCGAATGCCTTCAACATCGTCCACCGGCGCCCACCAGCCCGCACGTAATTCGTCAAACAGCCGGCGCGTTTCGCCCTCCGGATGTACTGCGCCAAGTATGGGCTTGACTCCACCGACGTAATCGTAGAATTTACCACCGACGTTCAGGGGATCGTGGTTGATCAGGAGCACATAATCGGTTTCATTCATCAGTGCCAGCGCTTCGCGCTGTGGCAGGTATCCCTTTAGCTCCACCGCGTCACCGAGGCTGAGAATCGCGTCGCGGAAACGTGGCTCTTCGATGTGGCCAATGAACCGGAACAGGAAACGGGATCGCGCTTCGGGCGGCAACGATTGCACCGCTTCCACCAGCGCCGTGGGTTCTGTCGAAGTGTAGATGGTGCCAACATGTGTGACCACAATTCTGCCTCCCAGACGCGGCGCGGGCTCGCTGCGGACGAGCTTTGTGACGTCGTAGCCGTTGGGAATCAAATGGAACTTGCTCTCCGGCAGGTTGGAGTATCGGGAATGTATTTTGCGGCGCGCGGCCTCAGTAACCGCAACCACTGCCGTTGCGTTGGCCACTGCTCCGGCCTCGATTTTGGCGGCCGTCTTTCGTGCATGATCGCTGCGGCTGAAGAGAAAACTGACCAGCTCAAAGGCGGTCGTCAGCCATTCGTCGCGGAAGTCGAGAACGATGGGCAGATCGGGGAATTTTTCGCGGAGGCTCTCTACCAGAAGCAGTGTGGAGAAAGGCGGCGCGGTGATGAGAACGAGGTCGATGTGGCGCTCTCTCACGATGCGGGCTGCGGCGCGGCTCAGTACGGGAAACCAGGTGACTTGCGGGTCGGGAACGAGGATGTTTCCGAGCACCCGCTTCGCGATTCCCGGCTTCCCGGGTTGATTGCCTAACGGCGCTGCACCCGAAGCCGGCTTGCTACCCATGAGCAGCTTTTTGATTCTCTTCTTGATTCCGAAGGGAAGATCAAGCGTGACGGTGCGATGAATACTTACTTCACCGGGAATTTCTTTGAGCAGCGACGAATCTGTACCGACCGCGGATGCATTGCGTGTGGTCAGAACATCCAGCCGGATGTTTTCCGCGGGAAAATAGCGGGCGAGGCTCGCCGCGCGCATGACACCGGTGCCTCCGGCAGGAGGAAACGAATAACTGACCAACAGAACATTCAGATCGCTCATCGCTCTCCGACCACAAAACTACCTTCGAGAATCTGGCGCATCGACATTAGCGGGCCACCGATTGCGTCACGATGGCGGCGATTCGCTCCGCGGCCTTTCCGTCCCAGAGTGGCGGCGGTGCCTTGCGCTGGCGGCTGCCATCGAGCGCCGCGCGAAAGCCCTTGCGCAGCTTGTGCCAATCCCGCCCGATTAACAGGTTGGTGCCGTGCGTGATAGTGATCGGCCGCTCGGTATTTTCGCGCAGGGTCAGGCACGGCGTTCCCAGATACGTCGTCTCTTCCTGAATGCCGCCGGAGTCGGTGATGACTACGCTCGCGTGTTGCTGCAGAGAGAGGAACTCGAGATAGCCAAGCGGTTCGATCACGCGCAGCCCCTCGCCCGCTCCCTTGAGTTCGGTTGCCCATTTTTGGCTTGTCCTCGGATGCACGGGAAAAACCAGAGGCAGCTCCCGGCTCAATTCGCTGAGCACATCGAGCATGGGCAGAAATGTTGCTCCATCGTCAACATTCGAAGGCCGATGCAAAGTCACCAGGCCGTAGCGATCGATGGAAAGCTTCTTCTTGAGATCGGGAAAGAGCTGTTCCGCTTTGGGCAGAAAGCGCACCAGCGTGTCGATCATAACGTTACCGACGAGAAAGATCTTCTCCCGTGCCACGCCTTCGCGAACGAGATTCTCGTCGCCGTCGGATGATGGAGTGAAAAGCATGTCGGCCAACTGATCGGTCACGAGGCGGTTGATCTCCTCCGGCATGGTGCGGTCGAAGGACCGCAGGCCAGCCTCCACGTGCCCTATCTGAATGCCGAGCTTGGAGCAGACGAGAGTCGCGGCGACGGTTGAGTTTACATCGCCATAAACCAGAACAATATCGGGCTGGCACTTGAGGACCACCGGCTCGAAGCGGCTCATGATCGCCGCCGTTTGCTGGGCATGGCTACCCGAGCCCACATTCAGGCTTTCATCGGGAGCGGGAATCTCCAGCGCCTCGAAAAAAACATCCGACATCAGAGCATCGTAGTGCTGGCCCGTGTGCACGAGCGCCTGCACATGGCCGTTATTGGCCATGGCGCGATACACCGGAGCAGCCTTCATAAAATTAGGCCGCGCCCCCACTACGTGCAGAGCCTTCATTTCTCTGTCTCTCTCTTCTACTGCGATTGACCTGCCGTTGGTTTCAGTATAAAGCCCCGCATTTTTCGCGATTGGACGAGCCAAAACAGAAGCCGATCGCTCCGGCTACCTGTGAACTGCGAGGCTGTACAATCGACAGCATGAAGGCTGCGACAGCGAACCCTCTTCCCGAACTCAAACAGAAACTTGCATCCCGCGAAGCCCGCATTGGCATTGTGGGGATGGGCTATGTCGGACTTCCGTTGGCGCTGCTTTTCTCAAGCGAACGCTTTCGCGTCACCGGCTTCGATATCGCGGCAGACAAGGTGGCTACGCTCAACGCCGGCAAATCCTACATCGTCCGCATTCTTCCCGAATCCATTGTCGAAGCGCAAAAATCCGGATTTCGCGCCACGGCGGATTACGCCGAGATTGGCGCCATGGATGCGGTCATCATCTGCGTGCCTACGCCGCTCGATGAGCACCACGAGCCCGACCTGAGTTTCGTGACCGGCACGGTGAAAGCGGTCGCTCCGCACATTCATGACGGCCAGCTCATTGTGCTCGAAAGTACGACCTATCCGGGCACGACGGAAGAAGTGGTGGTGCCGCTGCTCGAAGCCGGCAATCCGAATGGCCTTAAGGTGGCGCGCGGCGCGGAATCTTCAGGCGTGCACGTAGCGTTTTCTCCGGAACGCGAGGATCCGGGCAACGACAGCGTCGATCGCCGCGACATTCCCAAAGTGGTGGGCGGCTGCGGCGCGGCGGGCGCGGAACTGGCCGCTGCCATGTATGGCACGATTTTTCGGCGCGTGGTACCGGTGAGCAGCCCTTCAGTCGCCGAGATGACGAAGCTGCTTGAGAACATTTATCGCTGCGTGAACATCGCGCTAGTGAACGAGCTCAAGCAGTTGTGTCTGCGTATGGGTATTGATATTCACGAGGTGATCGATGCTGCCAAGACCAAGCCGTTCGGGTTTCAGGCGTTTTATCCGGGACCCGGGCTGGGCGGGCACTGCATTCCCATCGATCCGTTTTATCTATCATGGAAGGCGCGCGAATTCGACTTCCGCACGCGATTTATCGAGCTGGCCGGCGAAGTCAACACGGCCATGCCATACTTTGTGCTCGACCAGTTGGCCGGTGCGCTGAACGAGCACGGCAAGAACTTTAAGGGATCGAAGGTGCTGATTCTGGGAGTCGCGTACAAGCGCGACATCGACGATCTGCGCGAGTCGCCGGCGTTGACGATCATCGAACTGCTGCGCAAAAGAGGCGCGGAAGTCGCCTACAATGACCCCTACTTCCCCACCGTAGGCCGCGGCCGCAAGTACGACCTGAACATGACCTGCGCGCCACTGGATCATCTCGACGAGTACGACGCCGTGCTCATCGTCACAGACCACTCGGACTACGACTACGCGCAGATCGTCGAGCAGGCACAGCTTGTGATCGACACGCGCAATGCTACGCGTGGCATCGATTCGCCGAAGATCGTGCGCTGCTGAGTTTTGATTTCAAGGTTCGGTCCGCGTCGAGAGAATTTCTATGATCGTGCGCCGGCGGGCGCGGAGGGCCGTATCAAATCATCGACGGCCTGGTACATCTGCCACGCGGTTGCCCAATGCAGTTCGATATTTCTTCGTTCAGCCTCTTCCGCCAGCAGGAGATACAGGTTCGCCAACCCGCCATCGAGCAGCGCATCGATGTTCCTGTCATCGGCACCGTGCGTGTAGAGCTTCAGGAATAGATCGCTGCCGACCATTGGCGCCAGATCGAACCAGCCGCGCACGCGCTCCGGCGTGGCCAGGTCGTAGCCGGCAATTTCGCCGCTCTCGAGCCGCGGCTTCAGCCTTCCGCCAAAACGGAGTCCGAGCGGACCTGTAATCATTAGCAGGTCGCCTTGCCGTCCGCCGCCCACTGTCGCTTCGATCCCGCGGTCGAAGGACCTCGGACGACGGGCGGCGTTGCTCGTGCACCAATACACCTGATTCACGACGCGTCCCTGCGTGGGCGAGGGCGCCGAGGGCATGGTGAAGTCGGCGTAGCAGCCCAAATCGCGCAGCAAAGCGACTTCACCATTCAGGCCGCACCACTTGCCGTCGGGGCGCGAGTTGTCGAGCGCCCAGTTACCGTGGATAAAACCGAAGACCGTGCGTCCATCCTGCTGGCGCAGAAGTCCGTGTTCGTCCGTGAGCCGGCGACAGAACTCCTTCACCTTTTGGATGAACGTGTCCGCGCGTTCATTTTCGTGGTGCAGATGGACCTCAACATCGCCGACTCCGAGGCGGACGATCTCCGCGACACCGTTGAGCAGGTCGCGGCGATACTCCTCCTGCGGATAGAAGAAACTGTATTGGGGCTGCTTTCCCGCTGCGTCCCTGGGAGCGTCTTCGGCGATGCGCGGCCATTTGTCACGCCATTCGGCTACTTTTTCAAGCGCTCGATCGAGCGATGGGCTTCTGCCCAGCGGCTCGTAATGGTCGCACAATGCGATCCAGGCGCGCTTCGGCGGTACACGGCGCATCGCACTGCGCACGCGGTCTTTCACGTACGGCGCAACCCAGATTTCGGCGTGGCGCGGGAGTTTCATGAGGCCGAACTTTCCAAATTGCTACTGATTTGTAATCCCTCTTCCAAAGTCAAATTAGTTGTCGCCTCGTCTTATCTCTCAACAGACTGTGACGCATGCTTGAACACCGAATCGAAAATGGAACACACTTGAGCCCGCGCAGCATTGGCCGACCGCTTGTATCAAAGAGCCTGTTTACATTCTCATAGTAAACTGACGCTGAATGCGCGCCAGCGAACCATCGAATTTTAATAACCCAGAATGGCATCAGCCGGGATGGCCTGCGGCTGTTATTGCCAGCGCGCACCGGACGGGAGTCGCCGGAATGCGCAATCTTGCCCGGCGAGGAATCCAGGTGTCATGCGTGGATTGCGACGACTCGCTGCCTGGATTCCGTCAGCGTTACGGGAAGACTCACAAGTGTCCTAATCCAGACACGCAGGGCCAGGAATGGTTGCGGTTCATGCTGGAGTTGGCAGAGAGCTTTAAGGATCGGCCCGCCCTGATTCCGGCATCCGATCGTTTCCTGATGGCGATCGCTACGCACGCTGATCCTTTGTCGAAGGCCTACCACATCGGCGGTGACCCGAAGCTGCAGGGCGTATTGAGTGAAAAGGAGAGCCTCTACTCGCTGGCTGCTACGCATGGGATGCCGATTCCGCGCACAGGAAAAGTGCGAACGGAGTCGGACATCCTTGAGTTTGCAAAAACTGCGACGTTTCCTTGCTTGCTGAAGCCCATGGCGGCGCGCGAGTGGGAGATATTCCCTCCGGGACATTTGTTGCACCTAAGCAAGGTCGCTGTCGCGAACAATACCGAAGAATTGCTGAGCTTGTATCGGGTTGTGGAACCGGTGAGCCCGGTGCTTTCGATTCAGGAGATCATCGCGGGGCCGGATACGGCCAAGCTGGTCTACTTCAGCTGTTACGGCCGTGACGGAAACCGCATTGCACGGGCCATGTTTCGCGAGTTGCGTTGTTCGCCGGAAGGATTCGGATGCGGCTCAGTCGTTGAATCCTGCGAGGACGATGAAGCCGATGAATTGTGCGACCGCTTTCTGCGGCGAGTGGGTTGCCGTGGGTTATGCGAAATCGAATTGAAGCGCGATAGCCGCGATGGCGCCATCAAAATGATCGAGGCCAATCCGCGGCTGAGCGGCTCGGGCGATGCGGCGGCCTACGTAGGAGTCGATCTGGCGTGGATTCACTATCTGGATTTGATCGGCCAGAATGCAGCTCCTGTCGGGCCCAACGGAAGAGATGTGCGCCACATCATGCTGCGCAACGATGTGCTTGGGCTTCGCAACATGTGGCACCGCGGCGACCTGAAGTGGAGCGATGTTTCCAGAACCTACAGGTTGCCGGTGGCGTTTTACGATATGGACGCCAGCGATCTACGATTCGCGGTCCGTACTTTGTACGACGTGGCGCGTCTCGTTATAGGCGCTGTGTTCCGAAGGTTTGTGCCTAAGCGGCATGGAACAGCTCAATAAGAGCGAAACGAGCAGAGCGGAGCAAGAAACTACTCCGCGGTCGTGCTCGAGCCCAAATCCAGAATAGACGCAGCTCGAAAGGGCAGTTCTGCAGGTCCGCCATGAAGGTGCGAGTATTCCGGGCCGCGCATTTTGCCGGTCAAAGCAAGTCTTGCGATGGCCTTCCAGTCACGGCCTAACCATGCGCCATAGGCAAATGCCGCCCTGCCCTGGAACCCTTTCCAGCGTGCGCCCGCCCATTGCAGATGCGCTCCACGGGCCAACCGCGCTCCTCCCGGGCCGAAGACCTGCTCGTATAACAAGCGATGTTTCTCGATGACCGCCAAACGGCCCCGCAGCATTTTCTTCATTTGGGTCGACAAATGGTCGGTGCCTCCCAGGTGGTACCGAAAAAGCGGCTCCGCAAGATGGCCATTCGGCATTCCCGAAGCGGCCAGACGAATCAGGAAGTCGTAGTCTTCAAGGTAACGGAGACTTGAGTCAAAGCCCCCGATTGCCAGAAAGGCAGACTTCCGCATGACCAGCGTCGCGACCATGGCCGGAGTCGCTTCCAATGCCATGGGCAGAGTGATGGAGGGTGCTGAATGGCAATGAAGCACATCCGTTGTTTGTCCCGTGTTGGTGTCGATAACAAGGGATGCGGTTGTGCTGGCCACAAGGCCAGGGTTGGCCTGCATCAGAGCCCATTGCTTCTCGAGCTTTTCTGGCAACCACTCGTCGTCGTCATCAAGAAACGCAATGGTCTCGCACTGGGCGGCACGCACCCCCTCGTTGCGGGTATTGGCCAGCCCGCCATTTTTGGGCAACCAGACGATTCTGACCGAACCTTCGAAGCGCCTTAGCTCTTCGCGGCATTCCGGCCTTGAGAAATCGTCAACGAGAACGATCTCGGCTGGCTGAAGCGTCTGCGAGCGCACCGAAGCGATCGCCTTCTCAATACGATCAGGGCGGTTGTAATGCGGAATAATGACGGAGACGGGTATATTCATCGTTTTGTAGCGTTGCAGAAAACTACTACGCAGCTGCCGGGCGCCGGCCACGCCCTACTCGTCAATTATCCAGCCGTCGAGCGGCATCTTGCTGTGCGGCGCCGGCGCTGTGCCTTGGAAAGCATTGCGGCGATGCTCCGATCTCGCTGGGCGAGGAAAGAGCGATTATGGCCAATAGCGTCCCGTCAGCCGCGCCACCTGTACCTGAGCTTTGAAACGGTCCAAGCTCTGCGAACCTATATCGTAGCGCTTAATATTGAAAGCCGAGATGCGCCCCGGCAGGTTGGCTCCTCCGTGGTACGAGAAAGCCGCGCTGTAGCCCGCCTTCCCGGCCAACTCCTCAGTCTCCTTGGTGAAGGCTGTCCGCGAACCCACGGGATAGGCAATGGTATGAATGGGCGTCTGTAAACGCGTGCTCAGAATGTCTCGCGAACGGAGCATCTCTTCGAGCTGACGTTCTGCAGAAAGCTGGCTCAGTACCGGGTGTGTGTGCGTGTGGGAGCCGATCGCCATGCCGCCGGCGATCATCTCCTGCGCCTCGTTCCAGTTCATAAAAATTCGCGAGGAGGTGGGCGGCTCGTGACCGCCGCAGGACTCCCGCAACTCGTCGATGAACCGTTCCCCATCCGAATTATCGGGGCGCTTGTAGAGTTGCAAAACCTGGCGCAGTGCCGCATCGAAACTGTCGCGCCCGATGTCAACAACGATGCTGTCTGGGAAATGCAGAGTGAACGATCTTTTTTCGGCGGTACGCAGAATGTAGGCGATCCGGTCCCACCAGGGTATCGTTCCGGTGCCAACCATGCCGGAAATCAGGAAGAATACCCCCTGAACTCCGAGCGAGCGGAGAATGGGAAAGACGACTTCATAATTGTCAATGCAGCCGTCGTCGAAGGTTACCAGAGCGCAGCACCGCGGTCTGCGGCTTTTGACCTCGCCGCGCACGCAGGCCAATGCCTCATCGATTGTGACCACCGAAACGTTCTCTTTGAGGTAAGCGATCTGATCGTGGAACTCATCGGGCGTTGCGGAATAAACGCCGGGGTCGAACATCGTGGTAGCGGTATCGCCGATCCGGTGGTACGTCAGCACCAGCAATGAATCTGTCGCGCGGATGTGCGAGGACAGCGAAATCATTCCGCTTCGGTGCATCAGTCGCGCCAGAAACTCACGCTTGCCGGTTTTCTTGTTGTCTGGCATAAGGAGCTCGCAGGACAATGAATGTTAACAGTGAACCACGCTTAGACGATCCAGTGGAATAAGCGATTTGTCATCTTCCAAGCCGGCCGCGTCTCAGCCAAACGCCATGCGTTTGGCGCCGCATTGATCTTCGGCGATCATTCCCGGCGCTAGTCTCTCGCACGCGGTTCGTAGACAGTTCGCTCGATTACTCTTCCCGGATTTCCGACGCAGATCCCTCCGGGAGGCACATCCCTCGTAACCACGGCGCCTGCCCCGATCACCGCGCCTTCGCCGATGGTGACGCCGGGAAGAACGATTGCGTTCCTGCCCAGCCAGACCTTGTCTTCAATCCGGACGGGACGCACGTCTTCGGGATCGACCTGCAGGCCGGCGATACGCTGTTCGGGATTCAAAGGATGCGCAGAATAATCGAGGATCCAACAGCCGCCAGCGATCAAAACATCGTTACCGATTACGATTGACTTTGCTGCCGAGAACTGACACGCATGACCGACGAAGGTTCGATCCCCAATTCTTATCTCAGGATCCGGAAAGATGCGAGCTCCTGAAAAAGTAGCTTTCCCGGACAGGCGTACATCGTCTCCTAAATGCACTTTGACGGGTCCGCTAAAGACGGGGGCCTGCTCCATCTGCAGCCTCATGCCGACGTGTGAACAGCGCGCGCGAAGCAAGGGAGAACGGTAGAGCGTTACAGCGACTCTTTCGTCGAATTCAAAGCGAAGCGCCTTCAAATTGCTTATCGACAAAAAAAGCCAATCCAACGCGCGCGGGACGGGAAGCCGGAAGATGAGAGTTTGCTTCGCGATCCACTTCAGCCGGGCAAAGAACGGCGATTCGGCGCGTTTGACTTTAAGGATGAATTCTTGAACCCGCATAGATCTTTCCTTGCCAGCTAGAGCAATGCAGCGTTTGCTGCTACAGGTATTGATTTTCTCCGGATGAGTATCGAGACGATGGCTTTCGCTCCGGCGGGCAGCGGGCCGGGCAACATCGAGGCAACCTGATT
The DNA here is from genome assembly GCA_963745965.1 of uncultured Acidobacteriota bacterium. GTDB lineage: Bacteria > Acidobacteriota > Terriglobia > Terriglobales > Acidobacteriaceae > Telmatobacter. Next base: position 33,468 of record CAVUZC010000012.1, on the reverse strand, counting down.
AAGGCGATCCCGATCCTCCTCCTGCAGAATCCGGAATAAGTAGAAGAGGATCAATAGAACCGCAAGCGCAACGCTGCCGCAGACCAAGACTGCCGACACATTGGTCAACCAATACCGCAACGAGTGAGCAATATGCGTTGTTACCCGGGAGGTGGGCAGCAGGCGTCCCGCGCAGAAATGGCCGGCCAGAGCGGCAGCGACGCTAACCAATGCAACCTTTGCAGCCAGCAGCCAGGGGAGTTTGACCTTGAACATGGCGATAGCAATGCCCCACAACAGCGCTATGGCAACGAACTGCGCCACGCCGTTGGCAATGCAAGCGCCCACCGCGCCATGAGCGGGAATGAGTATCCATGCAAGACCCATGTCGATCGCGCCGGCAAAAACAGTGACTGCGATAATCCATCGCTGTTTCTCGAAGCTTAGTAAAAGGTTTTGCACCGGGCTATAGAATGCCTTGGACATGCAGAGCAGCGGCGCGATCACGACTACTGCTTCGGCGCCCGCGTATTTATCACCATAAAGCACCAGAAGGACAGGAATCGCGAGGGCGGTAAAGATCGTATGTATCGGGATCGAACTTAACGCGAGATAACGGAATGCCGATGCCACCAATTTGGGAAGTTTCGACTCATCTCTTCCATATTGAGCAAAGATCGTCGCTCCAGTCGCGGAGCCGAAGATCGTTGAACTGAGGAGGAGGCGATTGGCCATGCTGAAAGCCACGGAGTAGAACGCGATCTGGCTGATGTCGGAACAGCGATATCTAAGCAGAAAGTACTCCGAGCGGTCCCAGACGACCATCCCGAGCGCCATGGTGACGAGACTTTGCAACGCAAATCCGATGGCTCGTTCCCGCAAGCCCTCCGGATGAGCGTGCGTGATTTCCCAAGAAAAGATCCATCGAAAGGTGGGAATAAAGCGCACCAGGAAATCCACGCTGCGGCAAAGCAACACGGACGCGCCCACTCCAACCACACCCCAATGGAAAAACACCGTGGCCGTAATGCTGAGAAAGAACGTCAGCATCGAAAGCGCCGAAGCGGGCATGTTTCTGAACAGGTCTTCCGCCGCGACATTGGCCTGAGCCGAGATGGAATTCACCATCTGCGGCCAGATGCTCAACGCGATCAGGATGCACGCCATGCGGAGTTCCGCGCTTGGTTCCCGCCGGACCCACAGTACGATGCCCGGCGTGGCCACACTCGCCATCAACGTTTGCAGGAGTAGGGTCCGCAGATAAATAAAACGCGCAGTTCCCTTGTCGCCTTTCCCGAGGAACTCTCCCATGTACTTGCGCAGCGTGGCGGGAATGCCAACGGCGCCAATATTGCCGGCAACCTGTGCCACCCATTGCACAAAAAGGATAGAACCCGCTATCTCTGGCCCAAGATAGCGGGCAATGGCGACCGACGTGAAAAGAGTCAGGATGTTATCGATGGCTGTTTCGACGCCAAGCCATCCCGTATTCTTCGCGATCGTCTTTGTATTCGACATATTTGTACGAATCAGTTTCAGGGGAGCAACCGCGATTCAGTCGACCATACGACTTAGAGATGGAGAATCGAAGACCCCGAGAATGAGTCGCCAGGCTGGAACCGGCGGTCGCTTAACCGAGCGTGCCCAGCGCTGCCTTCGCCTCCTTGGCGGTGGGCGAATTCGGATCGAGGGAAATCGCCTTCTTCAGGTGCGCCACAGCGTTGGTCTTGTCCTTGAGTTTGCTATACACCATGCCCAAGTGGTACTGCATGGTGGCGTCGCCGGGTTGGCTTTTCACCGCGTCCTCCAGCAGGTCGCGCGCAAAACCGTAAGTGCCCTTGTAGTAGTACGCCCATGCCAGTGTATCCGCGGTGTTTGTCGAATTCGGCAGAGTTTGCCGCGCGATTTCCGCAAGCGACAGCGCGACGTCGGTGTTTTCGCCGTTGGTGAGCATCATGTAGGCAAGGTTGTTCGCAGCCAGCGGCTGACGGGGATCAATTTCGAGCGCCTTCTTGTAATCGGCCTCGGCCTGCACTTTGTTGCCAGATGTCTCCTCAAGTGCTGCAAGGCGGGCCCTTGCGCCTGCGTCGTTTTGGTGAGCGTTGACCCATTGCTGCCACGTTGCGATGGCGCTTGCGGTTTGTCCGCGCATTACCGCAATCTGCACGTAGAGCCCAACGGCGTCGATATCTCCCGAGCTAAGCTGCATGGCTTTCTGTGCTGTAGCAGCAGCCTCGTCGAGGTTCTTGTTTTGCACCTCTAACTCGGCGAGGATCACGTAAAATCCGCTGTTTTGCGGCCGATTGGCGATTTGCTGGTTCACGCGCGCCAAGGCCTTTTGCGGCTGCTTCTGAGATAGGTCGTAACCCACCAGAAGGCGGAGCGCATCCACAGTGTCGGGGTCGTATTGCAGTGCCTGTTCGAGCAGCGCGACGCCCTCCGGGAAACGCCTCTCGTAAAAGCGCAGTTTGCCCAGCGCGACGTAGCCGATGGCGCTCTGCGGAGCCACGGAAATTGCAGTCTTCAAGTCAGCTTCCGCCTTGACGGAATCGTCGTGTTTGAGGTCGGCGACGGAGCGCCAGACATAGGCAGGCGCGAAGCGCGGGGCTGCCGCGATCGTCTTGTCCGCCACATCAGCCAACAGAGAACTGTCACCGAGTTCACTCGCGATAGCTGCCAGCTGTTCCTCGGCGCCGAGCATCGAGGGATTGAGTCTTTGCGCTTCGAGGAAGCTTCTCTCCGCCAGATCTTGATCGCCGTTCGCCAGGGCCGCCCTGCCGAGCCAGTATTGCAGGAACGGATCCTTGGGTGAATCCTTGACGGCCAGTTCCAGAGCATTCACGGCGTCACTGGCCTTGCCCGCTTCGATCAACAGGATTCCATTCAGGGCGATTACCTGCGGGTCTTTGCCATGCTTCTTCATCATGGAGTCGACGACGGAGCGGGCGGTCGTGAGGTCGCCTGCCTGAATGAGCGCGCGCGCATATGCCTTCTGCAGGGAGTCGTCTTTGGGATGCTGCGCTGCGAGGCTGGCAAATTCTGTTTTGGCCTTATCGAACTGCCCGCTGGATGTGTAATAGTCGGCGAGCAGGCGAACCCCCTGAGGATTGTCGGCGAAATCGTGCGAAGCCTGGCGGAGCACTTGTTCCGCCCTGGACTGGTCGCCCATCGCCAGAATCACCTTCGCCAGATCCTCCCGTACCGCTAGGTTCTTGGGATCGGCCTCCGCAGCACTCCAGCCGATCTGTTCGGCCTGAGGCAATCGGTTGTTCCGGGCATAGAAGGCCATCAGCTGGACCTTCGGGCTGGCGGACTTCGGATCGAGTGAAACTGCCTTCTTGAGCTCTTCTTCAACCGCCGCGGTGCTGTTGGAATCGGCGGAGAGGAGGAAGGCGAGATTATCGTGGAAAATCGCCTGCTTGGGATTGAGTTCGATGGCGCGGCGCATCTCGGTGATCGCCAAATCGTTCTCGCCGCGCCTGAAAGCGATGCCCGAGAGCAGCGCGTGTAGATCGGGGTTGTTGGGTCGCGCCGCCATTACGGCGTTGGCCTGAATCTGCGCATCGTCGATCCGGTTGTCGTGAAGCAGCAGATTGGCGAGCGCGATGCGGGCGGGGAAGTTCGTCGGATCCAAATCCACCGTCTTTTGATATTCGGCACCGGCCTGCCTGAACTGGCCCATGTGCATATAGGTCTGTGCCAGCTCAAAATGCGCCTCCGGAAAGTTGCGGTCGATCTTCAATGCGTTTCCGAACTGGATAGTGGCTTCGCGCCATTTCCCCTGGGCGCTATAGTGCTTGCCGCTCTCCAGGTATTTGTGCTTGGCGACCTCTGGATCTCTATGGCATCCGGAGAGGACAGTAAGGGCAACGAAAAGAGCAGTGAATGCAAGAAATCCGCGCCGAAGCAGATGACTCGAAAACTGGCTGCGGTTCCGATAAGGTACGTTGGACGTGCTGTTCATGACCATCCATCCTTCTTGGCTGTCGCCGGGCACGAGGGCCTCGATCTTACTCACTCAAATCTCGTTCTTGCTTCCATCTTGCAATGCGGACTATCCGGGTATAAACCGCGTCAGCATGGGGGCAAGCTGCCGGGCAAAACCTTCGGCACGGTGTTTGGCCTGTGCTTCTGCTCCATCGGAGACAATGGGCGTAATGATGCGAACCAGCGCCCCGTCTGTGCGATTCATGCGCATGGCATCGGTGACGAGGTAGACCTTGGCCCAGTATTCGCTGGCCACGCTGCGCCCATGGGCTTCGTACCAGTAGATAACGAATTGCTTTATCTGCCCGTTGCTGATGATGTACTCGCCCACGCGATGCCCTTTGCCGGCGGCGTCTACCAGATTGACGTAGTGCGACGAATCAAAAGTCCATCCGGCCCCGGGCAGGCAGTGCCTGGGCGAATGGATCGTGCTGCCAGTCCTCTGCGAAGGAAAATACGCGATGAACAGGTCGATGGGCGCCGGTTGCCCCTCCCGGACGTAGTCGCGCGACAGAAAATCTCCGTCTCCCAGCACGTCCCGCGTCTCCTGGTCGATCTCTAAATCGGTGCTGGCCCATCCGTCAATCGTGGCCGGAAGCCGATCCAGCGGTTCGCGCGCCGGAATCCAATCCCGGCTGGGACGGGCATACAATATGATCACCGCACCGGCGAGCAGCAGCGCGACCGTCCAGAAACGGAGCCGATTCATGCTTGCCTCCATTTCAGCCAAAGCCATCCAAAGAGCTGGTCGACGGCGATCAGGCAGGTGAGAGAAACCAGGAACATCACCCAGCCGGAAAACTCGTGGAAGAATCCCATTGCCTTGTCGGGATCCCAGTATTGGACGCTCAACCCGGTGCCCAGCAGGCGCACGGCATTGGCCGCGATGGCGATCGGCACGCTGGCAAGCGCGAGCACAACGCGCCGCCAGAGTGGCCGCTCCAGAAAATATCCGTAAAAAATCGCGAGCGTCAGAAGGCTCATCAGGGAACGGATTCCGCTGCAGGCCTCGGCCACCTCGAGCGTCATTGCGGGAAGCTGAATGACGTTGCCCTCGCGCAGCACCGGCACGCCAAAGAGCGGAAGCAGGGCACTTGCCAGCTTCGAGGCCAGAATCTGCAAGGGGAAGGTGATCTGCGTATAAATGATCGCGGGAATCGGAATGGCGAGTAGCAGGACGAAAAGCGCGAACCGAGTCTCCTTGAGCATCTTCCGGCCGCCAAAGCAGAGCACCAGACCGGTCAGCACCAGAACGAGAGAGATGCGGGAAAGAAACAACTCTGACCCATAGACTCCCAAAAGCAAAATGAGCAGTCCAAAGGCAACCAGCGCCACTCCGCTCCATTCCGGAGCGATTCTGGTGTTGGCAAGGACCGTTCTCTTTCGCCATAGAACGTAGGCTGCAAAGGGAGGAACCAGAAAGCCGTGGGAGAAGTCCGGAAACTCCCACCAGTCGCTTACCAGCTTTTCCAGGACGCGCAAGTAGGCTGCTGCTCCGAGGCCTGCGATCAGCAGCACGCCCCAAAGAAGATTTCGATTGCTAGGGCGCCGGGCATCTCCTGCGCTTTGCTCTGCCTGTGCGTCTTGAGTGATGGCCGTTGTCATAAGGTCACAGCCACACTATATCCCGTGGCTGACACTTAGCAATCTTAGCAATCGGATTGCCGAAGAGGAACCGGCCCGAACCACTCCATTTCCGTAGACTGGAGAACGCCAGGGGTCCCTTTGAAGCGTGGAAGTGGAAAGCATTTTCCACTTCCGTTGAATTTTATAGGGGAAAACGGGTCTCCTCCATAGGAAAAACTCTTCCCACTCTGGTGCCTATCGTTTTTCCCAAGAGGAGGGAAATAACCGGAAACACAAGGCAAAGGGCAATCCCGTAAACTAATGACAGTTTGGACCTCACATTGCTATGTCAGGGATGTAGCCTTCGGACTCTTATGGCAGACCATGCGACCATCCCCGGCCTGAAACGGCACATGAAGCACAATGCACCGGTAACGGAGCAACTTCAACTCGGAATCGCACATGTTGCGGAGTCAGATTGCCCCGTTCTCATTGCTGGAGAACACGGTGTGGGCAAGCGGACGATCGCGCGCCAGATTCATGCCATGTCGCGGCGATCCCGGGGCACGTATTCCGAACTGGAGAGCGCGGATGCGACCCAAGAGGCGCTTTCCGCCCTGCTCTATACCCGGGGAACGCTTTACCTGGCGGAGATCGGCGATTTGAGCCTCAACCTCCAGGAATGGCTAGTCAATGCCTGTCAGCGCCTGGATTGGCCGCAGAGCTGCCGCCTGGTTTGTGGCACAAGCCGGGAACTTCTTGACGAGGTCAGGGACTGGCACATGCGCGAGGACTTCTATTACCTCGTTGCGAGCATCACTCTTCGCATCGCGCCGCTGCGCTATCGCAAGGCCGAGATCCAGTCCATCGCGGACGACTTTCTGGCGCACTATTCGAAACAGTTTGACCGGCCCAAGGCGGTCCTGGGCGAAGAGATTTCAGGCTTTCTGCTGGAGCACATGTGGCCCGACAATCTGGCTGAGCTCGAAACCGCGATGAAAACCGTCGCTGCGATCGACGATCCATCCATCTCTCTTGCCGCGCTGAAAGCGGCGGCCGCTGCTACAAAACTGAACACCAACCGGCGCACCTGGCCCTTGAAGCAGGCTGCGCGGGTCGCATCCACCCAAATCGAGCGCCGGATGATTTCGGAGGTCATGGCCGCGACGGGAGGCAACCGTAAGCGCGCCGCCGATGAGCTTGGAATCAGCTACAAGGCCTTACTTTACAAATTGAAACAGGCTGGAGTCGAGTCTCCGCCTGCGTCGAGCCGTAACGGAGTTGAACGATGAGATACGGATTTTTATTGACGATTGCAACGCTTGTCCCAGCAGTCTTGTGCTCTGCGCAGAACCATGGGCCGGCGGCAACCGTCCCAGCAGCCGCGGCTTCTGCATCGTCGCCCGCGGCATCGAGCGATACTTACGTAATTGGCGGCAACGACGTACTTACGGTGACAGTGTGGAAAGAGCCGACGCTCTCCGGCAGCATGCTCGTCCGCCCCGACGGCATGATCTCGCTTCCGCTCCTGGGCGATGTCCAGGCCGCCGGCCTCACGCCGCTGCGTTTGGCCGATCAGATCACAATCAAGCTGAAGAAGTATGTTCAGGACCCGAACGTTTCGGTGGTGGTTTCGCAGATTCACAGCAAGGTGATCTACATGATCGGCGAAGTAGCCAAACCCGCTCCCGTGGAGATGACTCCGGACATGACGCTGCTCGAGGCCATCAGCAGCGCGGGCGGACTGACGGAATTCGCCAACAAGAAGAAGATCTACATTCTGCGCGACGAGGGCGGGAAGCGCTTGAGGATTCCGGTTCATTACAAGCAGGCGCTCGCAGGCAATCTCGCATTTGATTTGCCGCTCAAACCCGGCGACACCATCGTCGTTCCATAAGGCCGCATGAAAACTGCCATCGCTATCGTCATCATTCTCGGAACCGTTGCCGCGACTGCCAGAGCGCAGGTCGAGCCGGAAGCGACGAGCCCGAGCAAGGTCAGTGTGAGTGGAACCCTGACCTATTCCGCGCGTTACTCGCAGATCTTCGAGTACTACAGCGGTGTGTCCGGACAGATGGCGAACCTCTCCGGCAATTTCGGTTACACCTCGATCAACGAGAAGCATCCCACCTCGATTACTCTCGGGGCCGGAGATAGTTGGGCAATCTCCGGTATCGGCTACAGCAGCGGACCCTACGAGGACCTGATAGTCTCCCAAAGCGTCAATGGGCGGCGCCTGCTCCTGCTATTGCACGACCAACTCAGTTACCAAAACGGAGTGGGCATCAGTGAGCCTAATCCGACTTCTCAAACTTCAGCAGCCGAGCCGATTCTGACGCTGAACACGGCCATGTTGAATAACAATGCCGGTGCACAGCTGAGCGACAAACTCAGCGGTTCTACGACACTGAGCGCCGGTACGGTTTTCGATCAGCTCGATTACCCCAACGGGAATGGCTTTAGCACAAACGAATTCGGGGCCAGTAGCACAAATGAGTTCGGGGCCAACGTTGGGCTGGACCACCGCCGCGAAGGGCGGAATACGTTCTTTGCCAAGGATGCGTTTTCTGACTTTACGTTTCCCGGCAGCAAGGTTGATATCGCGATCCATTCCAATATGACGGTCGCCGGCTGGACCCGCATTTGGACCCACAAAATTTCTACAAGCGTTTCAGCGGGACCCCAATGGGTCGCTTTCCAGGGGAGCTTCCCTTCCACCACTTGCCTGTTCGACTGCCAGACTTCGTTGCCGTCCACCACGGGGTATTCAATGAATGCATCGGCGAGCGATACTCTGAGGTTTGGCTCCGCAAGCGTAGCATTTAGCCACGGTATCAATGGTGGGGGCGGCTATTTCTATGGCGCGGAAGAGAGCAATTTAAGCGGAACTTTCACGCGGAAATTTGGACGCCACGTCGGCAGTGAATTCACGATCGATTTGGTTGGTGGATACACTCGTACTGGTACCCTAAACGCGGTGTCATCCATATCAGGCGGTCTGCAGAGGAACTTCGATTCGAAGTACGGTTATGCTCAGGCCACCAGGCAGTTGGGGCGGCATTTTTCAGCCTACACCGGATATACGGCGACCGAGCAATCGTCAGGTTCGTCGACCGCAAGCGGTCTCCTCAACGGCTTGTGGCAAACGTTCAGTTTTGGCTTCGGCTTTACGCCTCCGCCGATCCATTTAAGACAGTGATTTAGGCGCTGAGTACAGAAGGAGGTCTATGCTCGGTCATCGCGAACTCACACTTCAGGACTATATCGGTATTCTCAAGCGGCGGCTCTGGCTGATCCTCCTCTCGACGATCGTAGTTCTCGGCATTGCTATCGGACTTACATTCTGGATTCCGCCCCAGTTCACGTCGCAAACGCTGGTTCTGATCGAGCAGCCGCAGGTGCCGACAGATTACGTCACCCCGGTTCTAACCGAAGATCTCAACGAACGCCTGGCCTCGCTGCGGGAGCAGATCCTGAGCCGTTCGCGCCTGGAACCGATCATTCAGCGATTCAACCTGTTTGCAGGCGACGGGGCCACGATGGACGATCGCGTCGCACAAACCCAGAAAGCGATTGGCATCACGCAAATCAACGGCGGCCCTCGCGGCATTCCGGGCTTCTATATCACGTTCAAGGCCTCGGATGCACGTACTGCGCAAGAGGTGTGCAGAGAGATCACCTCTCTCTTTGTCAGCGAAAACCTCAGTGCCCGGGAGGAATCCGCAGAGGGCACCGAGGACTTCCTGAAACAGCAACTTGCCGATGCCAAGGCAAATCTGGACGAGCAGGACGCAAAGCTCGCTGACTTTGAGCGCAAATACATTGGACGACTGCCGAATCAGGAGTCCTCGAACGAAAGCACTCTTGAAGCGCTTACCAGGCAACTGGACGCGAGCACGGAGTCGATGGACCGACTTGAGGAGAACGAGACTTTCATCGAGACCAACATCAGCGCGCTGCAGCGCGAAGAGCAAGACACCGGAACGGTTGGCGTGATTTCGGTTGACGATAGAGAGAAGCAACTGAAAGACCTGCAAGAGCAGAAAAAGAACCTGGAGGCACTCTACACGCCCGACTACCCCGATGTGCAGGCGGTGAACCGCAAGATTGCCGATCTGAAGGCAGAGATTGCACATTCTTCGTCCCCGGGCTCTTCCACCAAGAGCGCACCCTCGGCGGCGCCGCCCGACCCGCCCCAGATTGTGCAGCAAAAAGCTCAGTTGAAGATGGTGCAGCAGGCAATGGCCAGCGCCAAGCAGGAGCAGGACAAGATTCAGAAACAGATCCAGGCCTATGAGGCGCGCATTGACGCGAGCCCGATAGTGGAACAGGAGTACAAGCAGGTCACGCGCGATCACGACATTGCGTCGGAGTTTTATAACAGCCTGCTGAAAAAGATGGACGAATCGTCCATGGCGACGGCCCTCGAGCATCGTCAGCAAGGCGAGCAATTCCGCGTGATGGACCCTGCCAACCTTCCCGACGCACCGTCCTTCCCGAGCCGTCCAAAATTTGCAGGCGCAGGTCTGGCCGGCGGCCTGGCACTGGGTTTCCTGCTCGCCGCACTGCTCGAATACCGAGATACAACACTGCGCACGGAGCTGGATGTTTGGGCTTTCACCAAGCTGCCGACTCTTGCCGTCCTGTCCCATGTTGACGGCCTTCCTAAGAACAACGATCAGGATGGGGGCAAGAGCTTTGCTCATCGAGATACTCCGGCGGAAAGTATGGGTGACTAGCCATGTATGAGAAGAACTTTGGTCTCCGCGCCTCGCCATTTGGCACCAGCCCGGATCCCCGCTTTCTGTGCATGCTTCCCCAGATTCGCGAGACGCTGGCGTCGCTGCAATACGGCATTGCATCCCGCAGGGGCTTTGTCGTGATGACCGGCGAGGTGGGCACGGGCAAGACTACCTTGCTCAAGGCGGTCCTCGGCACTTTCGTCAAGGTCCGTGTCTCCTCGGCCTTTGTCTTCAATCCGCGCCTGGATGTGAACGATTTTCTCGATTTCGTGCTCACCGAGTTCGATGTCCCGGTAAAAAGGCGCACGAAAGCCGGCATGCTGCTGGAATTGAACAGCTGGATGATCGATCGTTATCGCGAAGGCGGTCTCTGCGTCATTGCCGTTGACGAGGCGCAAAACCTGTCCTGGGACATGCTGGAGGAGATTCGCCTGCTGACGAACCTCGAAACCTCATCGGACAAACTGCTGCAGATCGTGCTTTCCGGCCAAACCGAACTCGAAAAAAAGCTCAACGATCCTCGCGTTCGCCAGCTGCGGCAGCGCGTATCGGTCTGGTGCAAGACCTATCCGCTTACCAGCGAACAAACACCGGTCTACATCGCCGAGCGGCTACGGATCGCGGGCGCTACCCAGCCGCTGTTCACTCCCGCCGCAATGGCCCTGGTGCATTCGATCGCCAAAGGGATTCCGCGCCTCATTAACCTGATCTGCGAGCACGCCATGCTTTGTGCCTACGCCGAGCAAAGCTTGCCCGTCTCACCGCGGGTGATCGAAGAAGTGTGCGCAGAACTCAATCTGGTGCAACAGCCCCTTGTGCTTGCTTCAGGAAGCGCGAACAAGATCGGCGAGACCAGTCTGAACAACGACATTTCGCAATACATGGCCCCTTTTCACGGGCCGCTTGATGAGTCAGAGGACAGTGCGCAATGAGCTATATCTATGAAGCCCTGTTGAGAGCCGAACGTGAGCGGCAAAGCCGGCAGCCCGGACCCGCCGATCCGCAACCCGCGCCTGCCCCGGGCATGGAAACCGTGCCTGCGCCGCCCGAAGAGTTCGACCTTGCCACAGCGCCGATTCCCCAGTACGACTGGAATCTTTTTGTCCCTTCATTCCCCACTCTGGCAAAGTATGGACGCGGCCTCGAGCAGTTTCGTACACTGCGCTCGCATATTTACCAGGCCCGTAACGAGTTACCTATCAAGACCATCCTTGTATCGAGCGGCATGCCTTCGGAAGGCAAGAGTTTTGTCACGGCGAATCTGGCCATGAGCCTTGCTCGTAACAGCAACAATCGCATCTTGCTCATCGATGGCGATCTGCGCCGCCCGTCGTTGCACCTGCTCTTCGGCGCTCCCAACGATATCGGCCTCTCGGATTACCTCGCGGGAACTGGGGAGTTACATGCCATTATGCAGCGCTGCTCCGAGTCACATGGGAATGGCAGCAACGGCTCACCCGATCTTGCCAATCTCTTCTTTGTCCCCACGGGCTCGCACCATGACAACGCATCCGAGCTCATCACCAACCAGAGAATCAAAGATCTGATATCGACCGCCTCGGGATGGTTCGACTGGATTCTCATTGACTCGCCGCCGGCGCTGGTCTTCGCCGATGCGGTGGATCTTGCCCGAGCCGCGGATGCGGTTCTTCTGGTCGTGCGCGGGGCGCAAACTACTTTGGACGTCGCGCAGCGCGCCCAGGCTAGTTTTGCCAATTCGCGCATTCTGGGCGTCGTGCTCAACGACATCAAGAATCCCCCTCGCCGCGAATCGTATTACGACAATTATTACTACGGGAAAAGAGAGCCGGAAGAAGCCGCCGCCGAAACTGTTGAACAGGAAGAGTAATGATCCGGATCTTCAGTGTTTACTATGCGACGCGGACGGTGATCCGTCTGCTCGGCGAAGTTTCATTGGTGGCGGGATCGTTTTTGGTCGCCGCCCTCTGGTTGTCCGGGCCCGACCCATCGATTCCGTTGCTTTACGAAAACGGCTTGCTGAAGATCGCGGCTCTCACGGTTTTCACGCTGCTGCTGACGTATTACTTCGATCTTTATGAACCGCAGCGCACTTCCGGCGGCTGGGAGATCAATTTCCGCATCCTCTTGGTTCTGAGCGCGCTCTCCTTTGTATTAGCGGCGGTTCTCTACTGGGATCCTGAGTTCTCCTTTGGGCACAATCTTTTCGTCGCCGGCGTAGCGATTCTTGCCATCACGCTGTTGATATGGAGATCGGCCTACGAATGGGTGTGCAATCTACCGGCTTTGCGCGAAAAGGTCTACGTGCTGGGTCGAGGCGCGCGCGCGGAAAACCTGATCGAAATGCTGCGCAATCGCCGCGACGCAGGCATGGAAGTGATTCCACGAGAGAGCTTGTCACTTCCACAGAGCACGGAACCCAGTACCTACGCCGCGGAACTCAACGCGCTCGGCTCGCTCGGTACGCGCGTCGATCGCGTGGTCGTGGCGATTGAAGAGCGGCGCGGGTTTATGCCACTTCATGAGCTGCTCGACCTTCGCTACAAGGGTTTCATTATCGACGACGCGAACACGCTCATCGAACGCCTTGAAGGAAAGCTGCCGCTCGATGGACTGATTCCCAGCAGCCTTATTTTCACCGACGGATTCAAGATCGGCGCCTTGAAGCTTTTCATCCGGCGGCTGGTTTCGATCGGCGTCTCGCTGGCCGGGCTGCTGCTCTGTCTGCCGCTCATCCCGTTCATCATGCTCGCCGTGCGGCTTTCTTCACCTGGTCCTGTCTTCTTCCGCCAGTCACGCGTCGGGCACCATGGCCAGCTTTTTACGCTGGTGAAATTCCGAACCATGAGAGCGGACGCTGAAGCAGACGGTGCTGTCTGGGCCACTACCAACGATCCTCGCGTCACGCGCATCGGCAGATTTCTGCGCGCCTCCCGGCTCGACGAGATTCCGCAGTTGTGGAATGTGCTGAAGGGCGATATGAGTTTTGTCGGCCCCCGGCCTGAGCGTCCCGAGTTCGTGGGGTGGTTAGCCAAGGAGATCCCTTTCTACGAGCTTCGCCACATGATTCGGCCGGGAATCACGGGCTGGGCGCAAGTGCGGTATCAGTACGGCGCCAGCCTGGAGGAGTCAAAGCGGAAGCTCGAGTACGATTTGTATTACGTCAAGCACCTATCGCTCGGGCTCGACCTGCTCATTATGTTTGAAACCGTGAAGATCATCATGCTGGGGAGAGGCGCACGATGAAGGCCGCGCTCTGGATCTCGATCGGCATCGTGTTTTATGCCTATATCGGGTATCCCCTGCTGATGTGGGCATTCGCGCGATGGATGAAGCGGCATTCGTCCGCCGCCGAGATCAGCCCCAGTGTGAGCATTGTGCTCGCGGTGCGCAATGGGATAGCCCTCCTGCCATCGAAGATCGACCATCTGTTCCAACTCGATTATCCCAACGTCAAAGAGATCATCGTGGTTTCAGACGGTTCGACCGACGGCACTGCGGAGTTTCTTGCGGGTCTCTCCGACCCGCGGCTCAAGACCGTTCTCCTCGAGAACCATGGCGGCAAGGCGGTTGCGCTCAACGCAGGCATGAAAGAAGCAACCGCGGATGTGCTCCTGTTCGTCGATATTCGACCCAGGATTGCCCCTGGCGCCATTCAGAAGTTGGTAAGCCGCTTCGCAGATCCTCACGTCGGCTGCGTTGCCGGCGAACTGCTTCTCGTTGAGGACAATCAGAATCCTGTCGCCGGCGCGGTCGGCGGCCTTTATTGGCGCTACGAGCAATGGATTCGAAAATGCGAGGCGAGCTACGACTCGCCGGTCGGCGTTTATGGGGGGTTCTACGCGGTTCGCCGCATGCTCGCGGTTCCGCAACCAGAAGGAATCATTCTGGACGATATGTTTCAGCCCTTGTCGATCATTCGCCAGGGCTACCGTTCGGTTTTGGAGCCCGAGGCTTACGTTTACGACGAATGGCCGAAAGAAACAGAAGCTGAATTTCATCGCAAAGTGCGCACGCTTGCGGGCAATTTCCAGCTCATGCAAATGGCGCCATGGGTACTCACGCCGCAGAATCGAGTCTTTTTCCAGCTTTTTTCGCACAAGATTCTGCGGCTCTTCGTTCCATACCTCTGTCTATCGGCACTTCTCGCATCGATTCTGCTTGCCGGGGGATCGCGGTTCTACGCCGCGCTGGCGGGTATCCAGTTGCTCGTCCTTTTAATCGCGCTCATCAGCCTGCGATCGAAGATTCCGTTCATCAGCCGTATAGGCGCCCCCATCGGCGCTCTGCTCATGCTGAACACGGCTGCCGTCGTTGGGCTCTATAAGTTTCTTTCAACCCGAGGCTCGCTTTGGCGGATTTGGGAAGCGAAACATCCCCACGCTTCCGAAAAGCCCTCCGATGTGCGTCAGACGGAGACATCTCACGGAATTGCGGCACAAGGGGACACGCAAGACGTGCCCAGAGTATCCTGATCTCACCGGAGCAGGAAGGGAATCCACTAGTCATGAAAAATCCGAAACGAATCCTCTACATCTTCATTATTGGGGTCATCGCGGCCTTCACCGCTCTCACCGTGCAACGCTACGTGGTTCGCGCGGCACGAGTGCAGCACGCGGTGGAACCCGCTCCCTATTTCCCTCCCGGTTCTATTTGGACGCAGGACATCAGCCACGCCCCGCTCGATCCTCAATCGTCGGCGATTATCGATTGGCTTGCCGATAACGGCGGATGGGGCAATCACGACAGATTCCAGGTGGATTTCAGTATTCGCGTCCGGACTGCCGACGCTTCCACTCCGAAGGTGCGGTTTCATCCGGCGCCTCAATGGTATGCTGCCGATTCCGACCTGGTCTCCTCAGTGCCTCTTCCCAAAGAGGGTGCACATGAAGGGTATGACAGCTATCGGTGCGATGGAGGGGATTGCACGCTGAGTATCGTGGACCGCCCGGAGCATAAGCTCTATGAGGCCTACGCCTCAGACTATGCCGACGGCGCGTTAAGGTCTGCCTCACTCGTGGTATGGGATCTTGATCGCGTTTATCCCCCGTCGGGGCGCGGCGACCAGTGCGGGAGTGCGGATGCCGCGGGATTTCCCATTGCTCCGCTCCTCTTTAATGCCGACGAATTGGCAGCGGGAAGTATCAACCATGCGATTCGATTTATTCTTCCCAACGGTAGGATACGCGCGCATGTCTTCGTGCATCCCGCAACGCACGCCGGTGGCCCAAGGGGCCCCGATCTAGCGCCGCCCTATGGGGTTCACTTCCGCCTGAAGGCCAACTTCGATATGTCGAAGCTTACGCCTCCGGCACGGGTCGTCGCTCGTGCGCTGCAAAAATATGGAATGTTCCTGTCCGACGGCGGACAAATCGCGCTCAATGCGCAAAACGATCAAGGATACGGTCGCCAAATACGCGGATCTTGGTTTTGATTCCCATTCGCTATTCCCGATACAGGTTTCGGACTTTGAGGTCGTCGAAATGCCGCCCCCAATCCCGCTGACCTATCACTGCGTGAGAAACCCTTGAGCTCCACTACATTCCTAAGTACAAACAAGGCCACGAAAGTTGCCGCCAGGATACCGTCGCTCGACGGCATAAGGGCTATTTCTATCCTGATTGTGATTGCCGGCCACTCATCTGACTCCCTGAATGCGCCGCGGGCTTTAGATTACCTCGGCCACATCGGAAACTACGGGGTCCGCTGCTTCTTTGTAATCTCTGGATATTTGATTACTACTCTGCTTCTGAAGGAATGGGAAAAGACCGGAGGTATCTCGCTGCGCGGCTTTTATGCGCGCCGCATGCTGCGCATCTTTCCCGCGGCATTCACTTATATCGGCATTATCGCGATATGCCATTGGTGCCATTTACTGACCCTGAAGCACTGGGATCTCCTGAACGCGGTCACCTACACCATTAACTACCGCGTTAACCCATCTCACTGGTTCCGACACCTATGGTCACTCTCGGTTGAGGAACAGTTCTATTTGCTCTGGCCGTGCCTGCTTTGGCTGGCAGGAAGGCGCGTCGCGGAACGCACCGCGCTCGGAACCATCCTTCTAGCGCCATTTGTCCGTCTGGCAATGGTAGCTTATTTTCATACCAGCGACGCGGCACTTACCAAGCACTTTGAAGCCGTTGCCGACACGCTCGCCATCGGATGCTTGCTCGCGATGTATTACGACCGTCTCGGGAAAATGGACTGGTACAAGAGATTTCAATCTTCCTGGATATTTTGGTTTGTGTCGCTCGGTTCCCTGCTGGGCGGCAACCTGCTCTTTGTGATCAAGCCAGTGTTCTTTTATGTGATCGGACAGTCGCTAGCGAACCTGGGAACTGTTCTCTGTATCGATTGGGCTATTCGTAATTCTGACAAGGGCATCGCAATTGTTTTGAACTCAAGGCCGATGGTCTATATCGGAGTGATCAGCTACTCGTTGTACTTATATCAAAATGCCTTTCTCAACCCGGATTGGGACTCATGGTTTTCCAGGCTCCCCGAGGCCTATCTGTTTATAGCTATCGCCGCGCTGCTCTCCTATTACTGCGTAGAGGGCCCGTTTCAGCGCCTCAAACGTCGGTTTAGTTGATGTGGCGGCCTGGTCTGTCCTGTAGTTCAATAGTTAGGCAGGTCTTTTCATGCTGTACAGTCCCAGGTACGCATCCACCATTGTGTCCAAACTGAATTGGGATCGAAACGCGTTGATGGCTGCTTCTGAATATTGCCTTCGCCCCGCTTGTCTCCGGCCATTTTGAGTATCGCGGCGGCCATATCGGCAGGGTTCGTCGCGGATACAACCAATCCTGCATTTGCCAATCGGACCACTTCTGCCATTCCGCCCACATCCGTAACGATTGCCGGCACGCCGAGCGAGAAACTCTGCAGAGAGCGATAATGGAAGCCCTTCGGATTTCGATGACATCACGAATGCATCCGCGCAGGAGAAGAAAGGAGCTACGTCGGATTGATGTCCCCAGAATTTCATCTGGTCCGGCGATTCCGAACTCGCCAGCCAGACTCTCTAGTGACTTTTCGTTCACTGCCATCGCCAACCATCCAGAGACTCAGATGGGGTTTGGAAGATAGAGCAGTGCGGAACGCGCGGAAAAGAAGCCCATGGTTCTTAATTGGCTCGATTCGGCCGACATAGACCAACGTGAATCCTTGTTTAGGCGGGCACTCGTCTATCGCCGCTTGCCGAAGAGGGACCACGCCGTTGTAAATGCGAAGCGAGTCTTCCCGGACGGATTGCTGTGCAATTTTCTGGAGGTTCGCCGTTGTCGCCTCGGAAACGCCTACGACCCGGTGGCAGAACAGTGACGCGACGGCATATTTAGTCTTCTTCGACGAGCCTGTGCGGCGGAGCAACAAGGCTATGCCGCGTAGAAACAATGCCGGCCGCCCCAGCCAATTTTGCAGGAAGGGCGGCGTAGATCGTCGGTGTAGGGTTGTGGAGATGGACGGCGTCGGGGCGCATCGCTTTAAAGATGCGATAGAAATTCAGCGCGGCGTCAGACAAATGCTGTCCTACATTGGCCTGTACCGAGAACCCATCGCTTTGAAGCGCGCGCCGATTTCTCCCAGAGCGGCAACAGCCAGGACGCATGGTTCGTGACCCAGTTCGCGCTGCCGTTTGCACATTTGCGCAACCAGAACCTCCGCTCCGCCTACCTCCATGCTGTCGACCACGTGGGCAATTTTCATAGGCATCTCCCTGAACCGCGGAGAAGCTCATAAATTGGTCACTCTATTCTCGATAATGGCAACTTGCCTTTCCGACCGTCCCGATCAGCGCGACGATATTCAGAACCCGCAGCATGAGATAAACCGCTATCAACAGGCCGAACATCAACCCAAACGGATAGAAAAGCACCCGCGCAAGACCAGGACGGGGAGCCGTCATTCCGCGCTGCTGAGCGGTCTCGTAGACCACCTCCGCCATGCCCCCGAGAAGAAAGAATGTTAACACAAGAGCGCGTGACAGAAACCATCCCGCCGCGAGAAAGCCGGTGAGCGACAGGAGTATGCAAAACCCCAATGATTGATCTCAGCCTTCTGGAGCGGGGCGCCTCTCCAGGTACGAGAGAGAGCATCTCTTCACCGGCTTTGGGTTCGTGCGCCGCAGAGACCTTTCCAGGCGAAGCGATCAATAGGGCGCTGCGCATGGTCGGATACAGAAAAAGTGTCCAGAAAAACAAACCCAAAAGGCCAAGCTCGGCGGCGCAGACGATGACCGAATTGTGCGCGGTATGGCCAATGTAACCGGGCAGCTCACCCAGCCCAATTCCAAAGATAGGATGGGATTTCAGAATCTGCAGGCTTTCTCCCCAAAGCTCCGTGCGATCCTCTCCAGCACTCGCTGAGATGGCTCGGCCGCCGGTAAAATGCAGCGCCATGGCTCCGGCAAATAATGCAGCCGCAATGATGCCGGCGGGCAATGTCCCGATGCGGCGGCGGGCCGCGACCAATATGACCACCAGCAAAGCCACCAGCGCCCCGCGGGAATGTGTGAGATAGATTCCATAGCCAAGCACACTCGCGGAACAATAACGAAGGTCAAGTTTCGCAGTAACTTCTTCGGCCGCCAGAAGATAAAGAGAAGAGGAATCTCGCAGACGAGAATCTGTCCGAAGTCATTCGGGTCGTTGATTTCTCCGAGACCTCTGACCCGATAGAACACTTTCTTCTCATCGTCTGACATATGTATTACATACGGATGCTCGATTTCCAATCGGACAAAGTTAGCGTCGTCTGGGATTATCGTACCGGTAGGAAAAGCACTGGAATTCGCATACCGCAGATCCCTCATTCCATTGGCGATTACGAACAAGCAAACGAAAAGCAGCATGAGGACCAGAACCTGCAGCCTCCTTCGGGAGTTGCAATGCAAACCAATGAGGAAGAAGGCATACATGTTGGGAAGGTACTCGAGAACCGCCCTAGCCGCACCCCCTGGCCATCCCACGCCAATGAGCACGGAGAGGAATACCGCTACGGCGAGTCCCCCCAATGCGAGGGCCTGGGGAGTCTTGAAAACGAACGATCTCATGATCTGCGGGATGGAGATCAGAGTGATGAGAACGGCCAGCACGATCTCAACGTGGACCTCCGCAAGCGACCCGAAGAGCACGGGCGGAGTGAGGTAGTTCGTCAGGAGGTAGACAACGCTGAGGATGAAGCCCATCGTTTGAGTGTCCGGCTGGAACTGGGTGTCTTGTACAGATTAACGCAGCGAACTCCGCAGCGAGCGCGCCCGTGCCGAAGCCAATCGCTGCGCGATCACCGGCTGCCGACCGCTGCCCTCTCCGCAGGATAGACGCGACGCGCCAACGCCCATTTCAACTCGTCGATGCCTTCGCCGGTTACGGCGGAGACCGCATGGAACTCGAGCTTGCGGCGCTTGGCGTAAGCGGCGAGCTTTTTGAGCTTCTCCGGGTTCGCGGAGTCGATTTTGGTGGCGACAACGATGGTGGGCTTCTTTGCGAGTGGATGCTCGCTGCCGCCGGCGAAGTTTGCCAGTTCGTTCTTAATTACCCGAAAATCCTCGACGGGATCGGGACGGCCCGACGCGTCCGATACATCGACCAGATGCGCTAGCACGCGCGTGCGCTCGATGTGGCGCAGGAACTGAACGCCAAGCCCCACGCCCAGATGCGCGCCTTCGATGAGTCCGGGCACGTCGGCGACTACGAAGGACTGCTGCTCGGGCTCTTCGCCGACGGTGACCACGCCGAGATTCGGCTCAAGCGTGGTGAAGGGATAGTCGGCAATCTTGGGCCGCGCGGCAGAGATGCGCGAGATCAGCGTCGACTTGCCCGCATTGGGATAGCCGACGAGACCTACGTCGGCGAGCAGCTTCAACTCCAGGCGGTAAGTGCGCTCTTCGCCGGCGCGGCCCAGTTCATGCTCGCGCGGCGCCTGATGCGTGCTGGTGGCAAAATGCTGATTGCCGCGCCCGCCGCGTCCGCCTTTGGCGATGACGAGCTGCTCGTCGGACTCCTTGAAGTCGTGCACCAGCTCGCCGGTTTCGGCGTCGTAGAGCGCGGTGCCCACTGGAACCTGCAACGTGATCGAGCGGCCGTCCTGGCCGGTGCAGTTCGATCCCATGCCGTGCTCGCCGCGCTGCGCCTTGTGCTCGGGGTTGAAGCGGAAATGGATCAGCGTGTTGTGGCGCTGGCTGGACTCCATCAGGACGTCGCCACCGCGCCCGCCATCGCCGCCCGACGGGCCTCCACGCGGCACGAACTTCTCGCGGCGGAAGGCCATGCAACCGTTGCCGCCGTCGCCGGCTTTGACGCGAATTTTGGCTTCGTCAATGAACATGAGAATGCAGGGACCAAGGGAACCAGGGACCGAGGGAACAAGGGAAAGAGACCCGGAATCCGTCAGACGCTGCGCATAGATTACTCCCGTCTTCTCAGTGTATCGAAACGCCGATGTCCGGAGGAAATGGCGCAGAACAGCGCTGGAGGTGCGGCGGGTTGATTTGGCGTCGATTTCCGGTCATCCAGAGGCGCGGAAGATCCCACAGATGTGTGATACAGGCTACTTTTCAACGGAGCTTTCGAGGGCATAGAATCGCAGCGAAACTCCTTGAACCAAAGCGGGAGGGGGCAAAATGCTCAGCTTTTTGCTCCTCCTTTCGACCGGACTCGCCGTGAGAGCGGGCCGGTGGTATATTTCTTGGCATTTTTCCCAGGATCTGCCGCGGCAGAGTTCGTTATGGCCGAGGCAAGGCGGGGCTGGAAAAATTGTTTATTGGCTGGGGCGCTTTCACTAGGCGCGCTCAGCTTTGCGTGCGCGCAAGCTACGCGGCAAGTCCCAACTGCCAGTTCCCTTCCCATCCGTAGCGTTGAGATTCAGTCTCCGTCGTCCGGCTCGCTCGCAGGGCGGCTCACCGATCTGCATTCGGCTCCGCTGGCAGGCGTTTCCGTGTTGTTGCGCAACCTGGCTACCGGAGCCGAGGTGCACGCGATCACAGCCAAAAACGGTGGCTTCCGTTTTGACGGGCTCGATGCAGGCGAGTACACGCTGGAAGCCGATGCTCCCCAACTGGGCCATGGGGAACTGGGAGGCATTCTGGTAACCGGCGGCGCGGAAGCGCGGGTGCAAGCCGCCATGCAATTTGAGGCTACCGCGCCCCGTGTGCTTGAGGCAGCAGCGCCGAGTGAAATTCCGGCCCGGCCGCTTCCGGCCGCGTCGATGCCGTTGCGTGCATACGCCGTGCCCGGCACATCCGGTCCGGCGGCTGCGCTGCCCTCTGCTATTGCCTCTCGCGCAATGGGCAGCACATCGAAACCGGAGACGGTCGCGGCGGCTTCCCAAAGGTCCCAGCTTACTTTGACCGCTCCACGCGGATCAGAGACTGTCCAGCCGTCCAGCCTCCCCGCCGAACCGCAGCCGGCCGTGGTTCGTATCGAAATGCCCGCCTCACCGTCGCCGCAGTTGCGCGCTGCACTCGAAATACAATCGCCGCCGGTTACTGCTTCGCTTGCGGTCACCCTGCCGCATATGCTCCCGCTCAGCTTCAGCACGGCGCCAATGCTCCCGATTAGCGCAGCGGTTCTAAGCGGAGTCCATGCGGCTCTGCAGCCAGGCGAAATGTCTTACTCTCCGGTCTTTGCTGCCGCGCAAAACCCCGACCCCGGCGCCGCGTCGACAACCACAACCATGACTTCCGCGCAATTGCAGGCGCTGCCCGCCGGAGGCCGCCGCTGGCAGGAATTCCTTGCGGACACTCCCGCATCGAGCGCCGGCACGGATTCGTCTCAGCAGTCCTACCGCGGCTCACAGGAGTCGGCCGAGGTGACCATCGATGGCGCGAACACGTCGCTGAGGTTCGGCATTGGCGCGGGATCGGCTGCTGGCTCCACGACTCAGGAACGGACCCTTGAGGACGACGATCGGCAGAACACAATGGGCCAGTCGATGAGCCAGGCGTGGAACGGCGGACGCGGCATGAGTATCAGCGAGGCCGCGATCCACGAGGTTACGGCGACTGCAGGCAATGTGGAGGCGGAAGGCATGCGCTCGGCTGGCGGGCGCACCGGCATTGAGACGGAGCGCGGCGGCAATGCCCTGCACGGCCAGGGATTCTATTATGACCGCCAGAACAACTGGGGCGCGCGGAATCCTTTCACGCAATGGCTGCAGAACACCGGCTCAACGGCATCGCCTAACTTCGCATCGGTGCCTTACACGCCGCCCGATCACGAGGCCGTGTGGGGGCTGGGCATGGGCAGTCGCATTCGCCGCGACAAGCTCTTCTGGTTCGGCGCGCTCGATAGTTATCGGCGCAACGATCCCGGCGTGGCAATGGCCAAGGAGCCGATTGCCAATTATGTCGAAAGCGACGGTTCTTCTCTGTGCGTCGGGTTCTTCTGTCCGCCAAGCAACCCACAAGCGCAGCTGCTGAGTGCACAACTGAACGAAAGCCAGCTCCAGGCCAACAACGACTACCTCGGCGCGAGCGCGACAGGCAATGCGGCGGGTCTTGAGCAACTGGCCGCATTGCTCGGCCCGGCGCCGCGCAATGCTTCGCAATGGATGGGTTTCGGACGCATCGACTGGCAGGCGGCCGAGCGCCATCACTTTGCGCTGGAGGGCTCTGGCGCCGACTGGAACGCGCCCGGCGGCGGCATTACGCGCCTCTCCGGGAACTATGGAAACCACAGCTTCGGTTCCAGCCATGCAAGCGAACAGTGGCTGCTGGCGCGCTGGGAAGCATTTCTCACGCCCAATTTGCTTGCGGTTACGCAAGGCTCCGCGGGAAGAACCATCCTGACCGCGCGGCCCGAAACGCCCTCGGCCTTCGAGCAGGCGTTTCTGAGCGGCAATGTTTACGGCCAATTGCCGCAGATCACGGTCGATTCAAGCAACGGTTTCACGATCGGCAATCCATCGCGCTTCGGTCAGGGCAGCTACCCGGACGAAAAGCTCTATCATGCGCAGGAGATGCTGGACTGGGTACACGGCAAAATTCTCATCGAATCGGGATTCGAGGTCGATCACAACTCTGACACAACCAGTTTTCTGCGCAACCAGACCGGCACCTATCACTATTCGAAAGTCGCCAACTTCATCTCCGATGCGCTGGCGTTTGAGAAGTATGGATTCGCCGACGCGCTCGATCCTGCGAATCCGCATAACTGCGACGCAACGGGGAAACCCTGGTACACCTCGTATGGCCAGCTCATGGGCCTGGGCGCGTTGCCGTGTTATTCCTCTTATTCGCAGATGATGGGCCCGGCAAACTGGCACGTGAGCACCAATGACTGGGCCGGCTATACAACCGCGCAATGGCAGGCGAGCAAGTTCGTTGTCTTCTCCGCCGGGTTGCGTTGGGAGCGCGAGCAGTTGCCGCCGCCCCTCGCCTTGGTCGATAATCCCCAGCTTTCCTTCACTGAAAGAACGCCTGGGCTGGGCAACAATTGGGGTCCGCGCGTAAGCATTGCCATTGGAAGCGGCAAAGATCGCTGGCCGGTGCTGCGCTTGGGTTACGGCATGTATTACGGCCGCGTGACGAACTCGACCATCGAAGCCGCTCTCACGCAAACCGGCTCGGCCAAGGGCGATCAATATGTTTTCCTGCGGCCGCAAGACGACTGCCAGTACTGCGCGGGCGGCGCGCCGCCATTCCCGCACGTTCTTGAGGGCCAACCGGCCAGCATCGTCAAGCCTGGAGTGGTCGGCTTCGCGCCCAACTTCCGCAATCCCGAGGTGCATCAGGCTGTGGCCTCGGTCGAATACAAGCTCCCGAAGGGCGTTGTGTTGACTGCAGGCGGCATGTTGAGCTTGGGCCGGAGATTGCCGGTGCCCATCGACACCAACATTAACAGCAGCATGAGCAACAGCGTGAATGGCGGAATCACCTATAACGTTTGCGACCAGGCTCCCTACGTAGCGCCGGGCGCCAACGAAAATGGGCAATCAAGCAGCACCGGCGGCAAGTGCGCAAACCTTGGGCAGGGTCCCATCAAAGCCGCGCAGATCACGGTCCCGTATTTATACGCTTCATCTTGGGCTACTCGCGACAGTGGTCTGTACACAACTGTGTGCCCGTACGATAAGGTTTCAGTTACAAGTACGACCATTCCTGGCCGGCTCTGTCCCGACTACCAGGCGATCACGCAAATCGCGAGCAAAGCGAACTCCACTTACGAAGCAGCGACGATCAAGCTGGTGCGGTACGGTCGCCGCGGTCTGAGCTTTCACGCCCACTACACCTACGCTCATGCTGCGGACTGGAACCCCGATGGGGTGACGCTTGCGCCCGAGAGCAGTGTTCTGGACCCGAATCCGGCCGATTTCGTTCAGGAATATGGAACCAGCAATCTGGATGTGCGCCACTCGGCCGCGGCTATGGCAATTTACGAAGCGCCGTGGAAGCTGCACCACGCCGCAGGCCGCTTTGCTAACGGCTGGATGCTCTCCGGCATCGGGCAATTTCGCAGCGGTCTGCCCTATTCCATGCGCGTCAGCGGATCGCTGCCCGAGGAATTCACTTCGACTGGCGCGGCCATCACGGGTCTGGGTCCAAGCCTGAACGGATATGGCGGCGACAACCGCGTTACGCCCACCTCCTTCCTCGCGCAATACCTTCCGCTATCCCGAAACATGGAAGGCCGATCTCCGACTCGGCAAGCGCTTCGACCTTGGCGAGATGCGCCAGCTTGAACTTTTAGCCGAGACCTTCAATCTCTTCAATCACGAAAACGTGACCGAAATTGAAACTACCGGCTACTTCATTGAAAATGGCAGTCCGCCAGGCTCCCCCGGAAGTCCGGCAGCTCCGCCGTCGCTCACTTTCCTGACTGGTCTCTATGTGAATCCCAAGACCGGTCTCGCCAGCGCCGCGTTTGGACAGCCGCTGAACATCAATGGCACGAATTTCTACCGCGAAAGGCAATTTCAGGTTGGGATGAGGTTGAAATTTTAGAGCGGAAATCGGTCGCGTACCCACTGCAGCGCCGCTTCTGTCGTAGAGATCTCGCCTTCCAGTTGCGCATCTTCGGCCGCGCGCAACATTTCCTTGAAACGCGCGCCTGGCTTGTATCCGGCGACAATCAGCTCCCGGCCCGTGATCAGCGGCTGTGGCCGCACGGTGTCCTCCGGCATCGAGGACAAGCGCTCGCGCACATAATTCCAGTTCTCCAGGTTGCCGCTTGCGGCCAGGCAATCCATGCGGTGAAGCGCCAGGTGCTCGTCAAAGCGTTGCAGCCGGAAAAACCGCTTGAGTGTGGAGTTTTTCATTCTTTGCGCGTCCATGAAGCGCATGTGGTTCTCGACGAGGGAGAGGATTTGCCGCGCTTCTTCATTTGAGAAGCGAAAGCGCCGGCAGATCTCCGCGCCCATGGCAACGCCGATCTCCACGTGCCCATCGAAGCGGATGCGATCCGGCGCGCGCCGAAACGTGGGCGGCTTGCCCACGTCGTGCAGCAGCGCGCCCCACGCGAGAGTCATCGAGCAGTCCGCCGGCAATTGCTCGAGAAGCATCAGCGTGTGCGTCCACACGTCGCCCTCGGGGTGGTACTGCGGCGGCTGTTCCACGCCTTTCATGCGCACGATCTCCGGCAGCACCTCAGCGAGCAGTCCCGTTTCGTCGAGCAGCTCGAATGCGCGGCGCGCGTGCCCTTCGGTCAGCATCCGGGTGAGCTCGTCGCGTACCCGCTCGCGGCTCACGGCGTGAATGCGCGCGGCGAGGGAGCGAATGGCGCGAAGCGTTTCCGCTTCCAACTCGAAGCCGAAGCGGGCTGCGAAACGCACAGCGCGCAACATGCGCAGATGGTCTTCTTCAAAGCGCAACTCCGGCTGGCCGATCGCACGGACGATGCCCGCATTGAGATCGGACAGACCACCGACAAAGTCCAGGACCTCATCGCGAAGGGTTTGTGGATCACCAATACTCTCGTCCAAAGGTCTGCCGCCACGCAGTGGCCCGCCCCCACGCAGTGGGTCGAGGAGGAGGCCATTGATTGTGAAGTCGCGCCGCTCGACGTCCTCCGCGGCAGTCTTTGTGTAGCGCACGCCGTCGGGATGCCGGCCATCCGAATAGGCAAGGTCAGAGCGGAAGGTCGCGACTTCGGTCACGAAGCTCGCGTGTTCGGTTTCTGGCGCGACCAGAACCACGCCGAAGTGTGCGCCCACTGCAAAGGTCCGCGGAAACATTTCGAGCACAACTTCGGGCGTCGCGCTGGTCGCCACATCGTAGTCGGCAGGCTCGCGCCCCAGCAGCAGATCGCGCACACATCCACCGGCGAGATACGCTTCGTGGCCATGCGAGCGGAGTGTCTCCACGATGCGCAAAGCGGCTTCGAATTGTGGATTCCCAACCATTGTCACTGTCTCTATTGTCAACCCTTCCTCTCTCGCACGCGAAGCAGCGATTCGACCCCGTGAATTCGTAGTGACCTTCGGACGAGCGCGGATCTGGAGATCCGCACTACAGCCGGTCAGGAGACCGGCGCTACACAATACACTGAGAATATGCCCGGTTCCGGCCTCATTCTCGGCATTGAAAGCTCCTGCGACGAAACCGCCGCCGCGATTGTGGAGCGGGGCGCACGCACAGTTTCCTCCGTCGTGGCTTCGCAGATCGCGACGCACGCGCGATACGGCGGCGTGGTGCCGGAGCTGGCCAGCCGAGAGCATCTTCGCGCCATGGTTCCGGTGGTTGGCGCGGCGCTTGCCGAGGCGCACGCGACTCTCGCAGACCTCGACGCCATTGCCGTCACCTCCGGCCCCGGGCTCGCTGGGGCACTTCTGGTGGGCATCACTTACGCCAAAGCTCTCGCCTTCGCCAATCGCCTTCCGCTGATTTCCGTGAATCATCTTGAAGGGCACATCCACGCGGTGCTCTTGAACGAGCGGGAGAATGAAAGCACGCTTCAGAGCGGCGTCACGGACGGTATCCGCTCCAGTTCGAACGATGAATCAGCTCTCGCGCTCGTTGTCTCCGGCGGCCACACGCATCTTTATCTTGCCCGGCCGATGGACGCAACGTGGAATTACACGCTCATGGGCCGCACCGTGGACGATGCGGCGGGCGAAGCCTTCGACAAGGTCGCGAAGCTGCTCGGCCTCGGCTATCCCGGCGGCCCGTGGATCGATGCGCTTGCCAAGTTCGGCAATCCCCGCGCGGTCCCTTTTTCCTTCGCACAGATCAAACCGAAGGTCCACCTGGCGGGCAAGCCTCCCCGCACCAAGGCGGCAAAGACCGCGCCCATCGCGCGCCTCGATCCGCATTTTCTGTTTTCGTTTTCGGGAATCAAGACCGCTGTGTTGCGCTACGTGGAATTGAACGGAATGCGCGCCGAAGCCAGGACGCGTGTGAGCCGCGTGCTCGAGCATTTCCGCCCGCCGCAGACGCGTGAAGAGGCGCTTGCTCTTTGCCCGCAGCCAACACTGGATTTGATCGCCAGTTTTCAGCACGCCGTGATCGGCGACCTGATGAAGAAAACCTTTGCCGCGGCCGAGACTCTGGGCGCACGGCGCATTTTGGTCACAGGCGGCGTGGCTGCCAACCGCGAACTGCGCGAGCGCTTCACGCGCGAGGCGGCTTCGCGCGGCACTCGGATTCTGTTTCCGACGCTTGCGCTCTCGACCGACAACGCGGCCATGATCGCTGCCGCCGCATGGCCACGGTTTCTCAAACGGGAATTCGCTCCAGCGGCTCTGAGCGCCGATCCTTCGCTGGCGCTGAGCTGATCCGCTCCGCAGGGCTCGCACAGAATTTTTCTGCCGCGTACCGCAACTCACATACGGGACTCAACGTCCAACGAAGCAGAATCGCTTTCGCAATTCAGGAAAGCCGGTCAAAGACGAGGTTTTGGTGCCTTGTGCGCGGTGCGCAAAATGCGCTCACAGGCAATGTCGCGTGCAATCGCCCATGAGCATTTGTGCGTTCGAACGGAGAGTATCTATGAAGGAACGGGTGGCCTGGGCATGGCGGTCTCCCATTATCGGAGCTTGGGGATTGGCAGCTGTATTGAGTCTCTCCGGATGCACCGCCATCAAGGTCGGATTAAGGATGAGGGTACATCTGGCCAAGTTGCCTGTGACGACGATGGAGGCGAACTTGCCCAACGGCCCGGCGATAGCGCCCGGAGAAAGTTCGCCTATGGTGGTGACGTTCACTGACGCGACAGGCAAGGCGTGGGTCACCGAAGGCAAGGGCAAAGGCAAGATTCTTTGGTCCGATCTCACCGTCACAACCAGCGTGGTGACGGTAAACAAAAAGGGCGTGCTCAGCCTTCCGCACGACCCGCGCAAAAGCGATGGAAAGACCGGGCAGGTGGAGATTTCCGTTCCCAGCCACCCGGACCTGCACGCGTCGCTGACCGTCCCCGTCCGCTACGACTATCCATTTGCAGCCAATTTCAACGGAGCCAATGGATCGTCTGGAACAGATGGAATGAACGGAACGGATGGCATGTCGGGATCCAGTGGTTCGGCCGGATCGTGCGACCCAAACAACAGCTCTGCCGGAGGCAATGGGGGTGATGGCACCGATGGCACCGACGGCGGGAACGGCGGAGATGGCAGCAACGGCGGAGATGCGCCTCCCGTAAAAGTCATGATCGCGTTACGAGCGGGCGATCACCCGCTCTTGCAGGCTGTTGTCAGTGCACCCGGCCGGAAAGACCGGCATTTTCTCGTCGATCCGCAAGGCGGCTCTCTCACCATTTCGGCGAATGGAGGCGCCGGTGGCAGCGGCGGAAAAGGCGGAAAAGGCGGCCGAGGCGGCACCGGCGGATCGGGCGGATTTGGCTGCCCGAGCGGCTCCGACGGCAGAAGCGGGATGGATGGGCATGACGGCATGTCCGGAAGCGACGGAAGTCCTGGACGTGCCGGAACCATCACCATCATTTACGATCCGGCGGTACAGCCGTATCTGTCGGCAATCAGAACTTCCAACAAAGGCGCGCCGGCTCCGGTCTATCAAGAGGCTCCCGTTGCGGCTCTCTGGTAGGCTTGCGCATTCGTGCAGTCCGGCGGCGGAGGGCTAAATTGCCGCGGCCGCGGGCAGAATCTCTTCTACGTCGACCCAATTCGTCGGATAGTTGCCGGTGTAGCAGGCGGTGCAGTAGCCTACCTTGTTCTCATCCTGGACTGACTTCAGCAACCCTTCCAGCGACAAGTAAGCCAGCGAGTCTGCTTCGATGAACTGGCGAATTTCCTCGACGGACTGATTGGCGGCAATCAGTTCCCGTTTGCTTGGCGTGTCGACGCCGTAGAAGCACGGCGAAATGGTAGGCGGACAGCTGATGCGCAGATGAACTTCCTTGGCGCCCGCGCCGCGCACCATGCGGACGATTTTGCGGCTCGTGGTTCCGCGAATGATCGAGTCGTCGATCAGCACGACGCGCTTGCCTTCCAGCAGATTGCGCACGGGGTTGAGCTTGAGTCGCACGCCAAAGTCCCTGACGCGCTGCTCGGGTTCGATAAACGTGCGGCCCACGTAGTGGTTGCGGATGAGCCCGAGACGGAACGGGATTCCGGCTTCTTCGGCGTAGCCGAGCGCTGCAGTCACGCCGGAATCGGGCACGGGCACGATCACGTCGGCGGGTACGCCGGACTCGCGCGCAAGCTGGCGGCCCATCTGGTCGCGCGACTCCTGCACCCAGCGGCCGAAGATGCGCGAGTCGGGCCGCGCAAAATAAACGTGCTCGAAGATGCAGCTCGATTGCGGAATACCGCTTGCGTATTGGCGGCTGGTAACGCCGTCCTGCGAAACCATCACCAGCTCGCCGGGAAGAATGTCGCGGACAAATTCAGCACGCAGCAGATCGAAGGCGCAGGATTCCGACGCAAAGACGACGATGTCGGTCCCTTCGGGACTCTTCATGCGGCCCATCGAGAGCGGGCGGAAGCCGCGCGGATCGCGCGCGGCAAAAATGCGGTCGCGCGTCATCATCACGATGGAAAACGCGCCCTCGAGCTGTGAGAGCGAATCGGCGATGGCGTCGACGAGCGAGCCGGCGCTCGAGTGTGCGATAAGCTGGACGATGATCTCGGAGTCCGAAGTGGTCTGGAAATAAGCGCCCGCGCGTTCGAGGCGCGCGCGCACGTTGCCCAGGTTCACCAGGTTGCCATTGTGCGCGATCGCGATCAGGCCCTTGGTGGAATCCACGCGAATCGGCTGCGCGTTGAGCAGCGCTGAATCGCCGGTTGTCGAATAGCGCGTATGACCGATGGCCATCGAGCCGGGTAATTTTGCCAGCACGTCGTCGGTGAAGATTTCCGAGACCAGGCCCATGCCTTTGATGTTGGCGAGATGTTGCCCATCGGCAGTGGCAATACCGGCCGACTCCTGCCCGCGATGCTGCAAGGCATAGAGAGCCAGGTAGGCCTCGCGTGCTGCGTCAGGATGGCCGTAGATTGCGACTACTCCGCATTCTTCGTGGAGTGTGTCCGCATCGTGGACCGTGGACCGTGAACCGTGAATGGTGAACTGCGCTCGCAGCGACGCAGAAGTATCCGCAATGCCG
The DNA here is from genome assembly GCA_963745965.1 of uncultured Acidobacteriota bacterium. Classification (GTDB taxonomy): domain Bacteria; phylum Acidobacteriota; class Terriglobia; order Terriglobales; family Acidobacteriaceae; genus Telmatobacter. The sequence goes on along the minus strand of CAVUZC010000012.1, from coordinate 2,720 downwards.
GGGACCCCTTGGTAAAGCAACCGGCTCATGCCAGAACCTCGCCGTGAATCGCGGATTCGAGGGCTTGCGCCCACGGTGTACGCAGTTCGCCGAGCGGCGCGGAGATGAACGTTTCGCCGTCGACCAGAATCTCCAACCGGTTGCCGCCAGTTGTGCCGATGCGGGCAGAAAAGAAATTGTACTGGTTGGCCATGGCATCAATCTCAGCAAGATCTCCGTGCGCGGCGGTGACCATTACCGTCGAAGCCGGTTCTGCGAAAAGGCCGAAGAGCGGATGAGCGAGCAGCGAGGCATCCTGCTCGACAGCAGCGCCGATGCCTTTGCCGAATGCCGCCTGAGCCACGGCAACGGCAATGCCGCCGTCGGAGATGTCGCGTGCCGAGTGGATCAGCTTGCGCCACGCGAGCACTCCCAGCAGCTTATGCAGACTGGCCTCGGCGGCAAGGTCGAGCGCAGGCGGAGCACCCCATGTTGCGCCCAGAACCACCTTGGCAAACTCCGAGGAACCGAACGCGGTGAGATTCTTCTGTGCGTCGGCATCCGTGGCGTCGGCCTGTTCGCGCGGGCCAGGTTCGCGTTCAAGCGCAGGAAGCGGGTATTGGCTGATGGGAAGAGGATCGAGCGGAACCTTGAGATTTGGATCGGGCTCTTCGCCGTGTGGAATGGGCCACAGCAGTACGATGGCATCCTTCTCGCGCTGAAAACTCGCAGGCACGGCTTTCGTAACATCTTCGAGAATTCCGACGATGCCGAGAACCGGAGTTGGGTAGATACCCTCGCCCTTCGTCTCGTTATATAAGGAGACGTTGCCGCCGGTGATGGGCGTGCCGAGTGCTGTACATGCTTCCGCAATGCCGTCGATCGCTGCTGAGAGTTGCGCCATGATCTCGGGCTTTTCAGGATTGCCGAAGTTGAGGCAGTTGGTGGCGGCCACCGGCGTTGCGCCCGTCATGGCCACCTTACGTGCGCACTCGGCAACCGCATGCATGGCGCCGAGTTTGGGATCGAGATAACACCAGCGGCCATTGCCATCAAGAGCCATGGCAAGGCCTCGCTCTTTGTTCCCTTGTTCCCTTGTTCCCTTGTTCCCTGTTCCTTTGATCCGCATCACGCCTGCCTCACCGCCAGGTCCCTGCACAGTATTGGTCTGGACCATCGAATCGTATTGCTCGTGAACCCAGCGCTTGGAGCAGACGTTCGATGAAGCGAGAAGCTCTTTGAGGTCGGTCAGGTAGTCGCGGTCTTCATTCAGTGCCGCCAGCACTTCAGCAGGCGGGTCGAGCGGCAGCGGCGACTTCCACGTGCCGACCGGCCGATGATAGAGCGGTGCATCGTCGGTGAGGGACTCGTTGGGAATGTCGGCAACCAGCACGCCATGGTGACGGATGCGCAGCCGCGATTCGGGCCGCACCGTGCCAACGATCACCGCATCCAGACCCCACTTGGCGAAGACGCGCAGCACCTCGTCCTCGCGGCCTTTTTCGGCGACGAGCAACATGCGCTCCTGGCTTTCCGAAAGCATGATCTCGTAAGCACTCATGCCGGTTTCGCGCTGCGGAACCAGATCCAATTCCACGTCGAGCCCCACGCCGCCCCGCGCGCCCATTTCGCAGGTGGAGCAGGTGAGGCCGGCAGCACCCATATCCTGAATGCCCACGATCGCGCCCGTTTTCATGGCCTCAAGGCATGCCTCGAGCAGCAGCTTCTCCATAAAGGGATCGCCGACCTGTACGTTTGGCCGCTTCTGCTCCGAGCCTTCCTTGAATTCTTCGCTCGCCATGGTCGCGCCGTGGATGCCGTCGCGTCCTGTCTTGGCGCCGACATAGATCACAGGGTTGCCCGTGCCGCTCGCCTTGGCATAGAAAATCTCGTTTTTGCGCACCAGGCCGAGCGCGAACGCGTTCACAAGGGGATTACCGCTATAGCAGTTCTCGAATTTAGTCTCGCCGCCCAGATTCGGCACGCCAAAACAGTTGCCGTAGCCGGCGACGCCGCCCACCACGCCTTCGACGATGGAGTGATTTTTGCGGCGCTCACGCGCTCTTGCATCTTGGTTGGGATTCGAGGCCGAAGCAGAGTCATCGGCAATCGGTCCGAAGCGCAGCGAATCCATCACGGCCAGCGGCCGAGCGCCCATGGTAAAGATGTCGCGCAGAATGCCACCCACTCCGGTCGTCGCCCCTTGGTAGGGCTCGATGTAGCTGGGGTGGTTGTGGCTCTCGATCTTGAATGCGCAAGCCCAGCCGTCGCCCACGTCAATAATGCCGGCATTTTCGCCGGGCCCCTGCACCACGCGGTCGCTCTTGGTCGGCAGCCGCTTCAGGTGCACGCGGCTCGACTTGTAAGAGCAGTGCTCGCTCCACATCACGCTATAAATGCCGAGTTCGGTCAGAGAGGGCGTGCGGCCCAGGGCCGCGAGAATGCGTTCGTACTCCTCCGCAGTAATGCCATGCTGGGCGAGCAGCTGCGGAGTGACACTGGTAGGCTCTGGAACGGCAGCAGAAGAGGCGCTGGTCATCTCTGCTTTCATTTTCGCATGGGAGTTGTGTGCCGTGAACCGCAGCGTGGTGTGGAAAGCAGGGGCGCTTCAGTAATGAAGGATTCCGCGCGGCTTGAAGCGGCGGGATGCGTACGCGCGGTGGCAGATAAGGCAAAGGCTATGCGATACTTGGGAGCGGAACCCCTCCCAGGCCGGGATGGCGGAACTGGCAGACGCAGCG
>CAVUZC010000011.1:0-373634 GCA_963745965.1 uncultured Acidobacteriota bacterium | reverse complement strand
AGGCATACGTACATGAACTCACTGCTTGATTTGCAGCGTAGGATGGCCAAGGCGGTGATGCAGCCGTTGACGGCGGCGGAAGGCATGCGGCGCGCGACCGGCGATGGCCGTTCGATGGTGTCGGAGGCATCCGCGTTCATTAAGCCCAACCGCCTGCTCACTGGCTTCGAGCGGCTGGAGATCTATAACCGGCAATACTGGTTCCGGATACTGGATTCGTTAGCGGAAGATTTTCCAGGATTGCGCGCGGTGATTGGACAAAAGCGGTTCGATGGGCTGGCACGCAAGTATCTGACGGATTGCCCGTCGCAGTCATTCACCCTGCGCAACCTCGGCTCGCGACTGGGCTCGTGGCTCGAGGCCCACCCGGAATTCACTGGGCCTCACGGCGATTTGGCGCTCGACATGGTTCGGCTCGAATGGGCCGACATCGAAGCCTTCGATCGGCGGAACGGCAACCGCTGATGGCGGCTCAGATCGGCGGGCTGAATGGCGACGCGAAATTGTTGCTGCAACCCTTCATTCGCCTGCTGAAATTGCACTACGCGACCGATGACATTCTGCTGGCGCTGAGAGCGTCGTCGGGCGATGTGGCTGCGCTCAACGGCAGGTCGCGTCAAAATGGCTGATGCGGTTCGGCGGACGGGCAGAGATCTTCATGGCTGTCCATCGTTTGGAGTTCAGCGTCCACTACAGACGGCTTGAGCCGGGCGAGTTTGCGGTTTTGGCCGGATTGCAGCGCGGGCTCTCGATCGGCGACGCCATCGAGAGCGCGCTCGCGGATCGAGCCGACGAAACCGAGGATTATGCCGACAAGGTTCAGGAGTGGTTCGGAATCTGGAGTAAACTCGGCTGGCTCTCTCGAGGAGCGCGTCGCGGACTGGTCCGGCGAGCCGGCTCAACTTCGAAAGAGGGCAAGATGAGCACGTCTTACGAGAAGTGCATCTGGGCCTATGAAAATTTCGCCACGGTCTCGTCGGCATTGCGCTCGCCCCTGCTGCTCGCACTACGGCTTTACTGGGGCTTTCTGTTCGCGCAGACCGGTTGGGGCAAGCTGCAGAACCTGGAGCGAGTGACCGGATACTTCACCAGTCTCGGAATCCCTTTTCCTCACGCGAACGCGATTTTTGTCGCCGGCCTCGAGTCTCGTTGGGGGAATCTTGCTGATCCTTGGCCTCGGTTCGCGACTGACCGCTCTTCTGCTGACGGGAGATATGGTGGTCGCTTATCTTACAGCAGACCGGGCAGCTCTACTCGCCATCTTCTCCGATCCACCCACCGTTCTTCAACGCCGCTCCGTTCACGTTTCTGTTTGCCTCACTTCTGATCCTGATTCCTCGGTCCGGGGGAGTGCTTCCCTCGATGCGCTCATCGCGCGAGCGAACAAACGTGCAGCTGCCTCGCCAGCAAGGGCCAATTGTAGAGAAGTACGGAAGCAAGCCAAACGCGAATCAGAAATGCATCGTAATCGGAAACAAAGCGTGGAGTAGGATGCTCGTTTTGTTCAGCATGAACTGCCGCGGTTACATCCAGCCTTCGTGTCCTACTCCTAGCTCAGTCCAATCTGCTGAACAATAGTTAAGACGGCCAAAGCGATATAAGTATCTTTTATCCTCGCCATAACCCCAGCTTCTTATAACCATCGTTTATCTCTCTCATAACCGCAATTTAGGTTCATCTCCCCACTTGGGCAAGATGTGATTGTTCAGAAACGAGCGATACACACGCGCCGTTGAATGGCGTGTTGGCATTCGCTCTGCTTCGTATCGTGCAATCACACTCCGCACAGTATCCCCATCCTGTTCCTTGGGTTGTACGATTTCAAGGCGCTCAGCCGCTTTCCAAGCCGCCGCCTTGGTTGCAAACTCTTGCTTGGTCCCGATTCGCTTTGACCGCCGCACGGGGCCGTCGTACCAGAGAAAGTTCCATGTTCCGCGCCGCTTATCGAACCGGACGGAACCCGTTTTGTGTCGCTGTACCCTCAATGCTGCCTCCCTTCAGCAGGGACAGCGGATGACGGCTTCAGCATAGCATCCAACTCCTGTCTCAAGAAGCGCCAAGTCACACGCTGGGTTCCGGACAACTTATGACCGGGAACTTTCCCTTCCCGCGCCCACAGCACAAGAGTTCGGGGTTTGACCTTCAGGTGTTCAGCTGCTTCGGTGCTGTTGAGCCATTCGACGGATTCCATGCTCAGCGGTCCTCCTTCGCCTGGGTTGTCGCCTCTTTGTCGGGCCTCATCCATGAAGAGATGCAGGTGACTGCAAAGCGCTACCAGTAGCATCGATTGACTGCAGCGGAAAATCCAACACGTCGTTGGAATGGCGCTATGCTTCGCGTGCATGGTTGAAGGTCTTCAACGCGGGAACCATTTTTAAGTTGTCGGCGTCTATCAGTTACAAAGGCTCCAACAATCGAGGGCCTGCCTAAAGCAGCGGGGCGCTGCAAATGATCTTGCATCACCGAACATAACTTCTGATTCCCCGCAGGAGTGAAGCATGAGTGCGCCTCTTGAGACAAGGCATGTCGAGGCGATTGTTGCCCTCGCCGAAGAATTAAACTTCACGCGAGCTGCAAGCCGTTTGAATCTGACGCAGCCGACACTCAGCCGGCAAATCGAACAGGCCGAGACCCTTCTCGGATTCCTTATTTGCGACCGGGATAGCAGAGGAGTCGCGTTCACCGAGGCTGGCAAAATCGTGGCCGAGGAGTGCCGGCGCGCCAAACATCACCTGCGTCTTGCGCAGCATCGAGGAATGACTGCGCACGAGGGCACAGAGCATCTGTTATTGGTCGGCCATTCTCCCTGGATCGATCGTGCGCTCCTGGCTCTGGTGTTCGAGATTAAACTTCCACAATTTCCTCGGTTGAAAATTGAACTGCGCTCAGACGTGGCGCCATTCCTTACGAGAAATCTCCTTGAAGGCGAGATCCATGTTGCCATCATGACAAAGCCCTCTGAAAACGCGGCTCTGATCCTGACGCCGTTATCCGACGCTTCGCTCCACGCAGTATTTCCCGCGGAACATCCAGCCGCGGAAAAGTCCCGCATCGGCCTTGCGGACTTTGCTTCGGATGCTTGGGCAATTCTGCGAGAGAGTGCCGATCCAGAGCTTTATTCGCGGTTTCATGAGTATGCACGATCATCTCGACTGCGGCCAAAAGAACTTCATCAGATAATGACGCCTCACGAAGCGGATTGCCTAGTCGCTGGTAGGTTGGCGGTCACGTTTCTTCCAGCCGGATTTGCCGGGCAAGTCTCAATTCCGGGAGCCGTCTGCCGTCCGCTCGCCGACGATGCTCTTCGCATTAGGACGTATACAGCTCTGCGGCGATCGGACGATTCCAAACTGGCAAATGCGTTCATACGGGCTTACCATCGGCGATTCAATGAAGCGCAGTCGATGCCGCCGACGCTGTTTCCGCTTTGATCTGACCCAATGGAATGGATCCGCCTCTTAGATGTGAGTAAGTGCGCTCTCCACGAGGAGGAGAGGCCATGAAGATCGTGGCAACTGTTGGGCTGGACTTAGGCGGGCATTGTTCCTTGTTCTTCCTCAGGTAATCTGTCATCTGCCGGTACGTCTGAGCATCAGTTCATTGAGAAGGAGGCGGCAATTGCAATGACGGGGCTGTGCGGAACAATGAAATGACGGGGCTGTGCGGAACAATGATATGAGTTTGGTTGATGCGGAGAAGTAATAACAAAAACTTTTCGGAACGGCGGGACCACTTCCTGCCTCCTTTTTTCTATACCCATTTAGGTTTATCGTGGTTTGACGGGAGAGAAGGAAATGAATGGAGTCCCAGATGCTGAGGTCTATGGCATCCACCTTGCCCATCTGGGCGAGACGGGAAACCAATTGCTCTCCGAGCATTTGAGCGGAGTTGCAGCGCGCTGCTCGGAATTGGCGAAAAAGTTAGGGTTAGAAAAAGCTGGAGAGTTGATCGGCCTGCTGCACGACCTAGGCAAGGCCACTAAGAAATTTCAGGATTACTTGCTCAGCTTCGCAAGCGATGGCGAGGCGCGCGACGATCTGCGCGGGAAGATCGATCATTCGACCTCAGGCGCGCAGTGTCTTTTAGCAAACATCCACGGCGCACAGCTGGAAGATAGTCTTCAGGGCATTGTTGCGCGTTTCTTAGCTATTTGCATTGCATCCCATCACTCGGGCCTGATTGATTGCCTTGAACCGGATGGCGATGACAAGCTCACTGAAAGACTTGCAAAGCCGGACAACAGCACCCGATTCGTAGAGGCATGGACAAACCTCGATCCTTCGGTGAAAAGTCGCGCGGAGGCATTGATGCGGGACCCGGGCCTTGTTGCGGAGGTCCGCAATACAATTGCCAGCCTTACGACTTCGCTCGACAAAGGCGAAGGAGACAAAGACGTAAAGGTGGGTCTTCTGCTGCGCCTGCTCTTCAGTTGCCTAATTGACGCGGACCGAACGGATACGGCGAATTTTGAAAAACCTGCGGCAGCCGTACACCGCCAGAATCAGGTGTATGAGACATGGGAGAGATTACTTGAGCGCCTTGATCGAAGCCTTTCACAGATGAATACGGATGGCTCTGTGAACGGCATCCGGCGTCAGGTTTCCGATGAGTGCTTTCGGGCTGCGGATCGACTAGGCGGGATTTATACGCTGACGGTTCCCACGGGGGGCGGCAAAACGCTCTCCGCGCTCCGTTTTGCTCTCGAACATGCGCGACGCCACGCGCTAGACCGAATCATCTTTGTCAGTCCTTACATATCGATTGTGGACCAGAATGCCGCAGTTGCCCGTTCCATTCTTGAGCCCGAGGGTGTTCCTTACGCAAGTGTTGTTCTCGAACATCACTCGAACGTTCAGGATGATCCAGATGACGAGGTGGGCAGGCCGGACCTGTGGCGACGGCGAGTACTGGCGGAAAACTGGGACGCTCCGGTTGTTTTCACGACGAGTATTCAGGTCCTCGAAGCGCTCTTCGGCTCGGGGACGCGCGCCGTGCGCAGGCTTCATGCCATGGCCCGCGCTGTCATTGTCTTTGACGAAGTACAAACCTTGCCCATCAAAATGGTGCATTTGTTTAACAACGCGATCAACCTGCTTGCATCCCACTGCGGATCAACGGTTGTATTATGCACAGCCACACAACCACTGCTTGAAACGGTTTGCAAGGCAAAGGGAGCCGCACGATTGGGCAATCCGCCCGGGCTTGTGTCCAATCCGCAGCAACTTTTCGAGCAACTGAGGCGGTATGAGGTCTTCGATCATACCGATCGGTCGGAAGGCTGGCAAATTGCCCGTGTCGCGGAACTGGCCCTAACAGAAGCGCAGAAATATGGAAGCTGCCTGGCGATCATGAATACAAAGAAGGATGCACGTGAGCTCTTTCAGATCCTGCGTGAGCAGGCAGGTGCGAATGCACTTGTCGTGCATCTCAGTACAGGCATGTGCCCGGCGCATCGCGTCGAGAAACTTGAAGAGTTGTGCGCACAATTACCAAATGCGACCGGGGACCAGCCGGTTATTTGTGTCAGCACGCAGTTGATCGAGGCTGGCGTCGATATTGATTTTGCATGTGTCATTCGCGATCTTGCGGGGCTCGATTCGATCACGCAGGCGGCTGGCCGCTGTAATAGGCATGGGGCGCGTTCCACTTCGGGCAGGGTCCATATCGTCGAGTTGCCTGAGCCGCCGGCACAGCTTGATGAGATTCGCCAGGGGCGCACTGTCGCTCGGGAATTATTGGGCCAGTGGCGTCGAGCGAATCCCGGAAGACTGTTTCCGCTCGACGACCCACAACAGATGACGGAGTATTACAACCGCACTTTCTACCGCCGCAGGGATGAAATGTCATACAGTGTTGGTCCGGCGGGGATTGGCCGGAGTACGTCCTTGCTTGAACTGCTCGGCGCGAACGGGCAGGCGAAAAATGATGCGGTAAAGTCGAGTCAAACGTTACACCGCTCCTTGCTGCTCCAGAGCTTCCAGACCGCGAACAATGCCTTTGCGCTGATCGCGAACACGCAGGGTATTGTCGTTCCCTACAGCGATGAAGGCCGGGGAATTGTCAACCAACTTGCCGCGTCTCTTGATCTTGAATCGGAATGGCAACTACTCCGAAAAGCGCAGCGGTTCACGCTCTCGGTCTATGCCTCGCAGTTCACGAAATTGACGAACGAGGGCGCGGCTTATGAGGTCCAGCCAGGATCAGGAGTATACTGCCTCCGTTCCGAGTTTTATGATTCTGCATTCGGGCTACGGGAGCAAGCCGGGCCTCTGGAGGATCTCATTGCCTGACACATTTACCACGCCAAAGAATTGTCTTGAGTTTCGTGTCTGGGGCCGTTACGCACTCTTTACCGACCCTCTCACGCGCGTAGGCGGCGAGAAATCCTCCTATCATCTGCCGACTTATGAGGCACTAAAGGGGATCTGCAAGTCGATCTACTGGAAGCCGACCTTTATTTGGTATGTCGATAAGGTTCGCATCCTGCGCCGCATCCGGACGCAGACACGAGGCATGAAGCCGCTCGATTACATCTCCGGGGGCAACACGCTGTCCATCTACACCTACCTGACCGGTGACGCCCGCTCCGAAAATCCCGCCGATATTACCGATGGGCCCGGTGTCGAATACCAGGTCCGCGCGCACTTCGAGTGGAACACGCATCACGCGGCGCTTGCCGGCGACCGCGTAGACGGCAAGCACTACGCAATTGCCAAGCGCAGCCTCGAACGTGGCGGTCGCCAGGATATTTTCCTGGGTACGCGGGACTGCCAAGGCTACGTCGTGCCATGTGCCTTCGGAGAAGGCCGCGGGAGATTACGACAACGATGGCTCGCTCGATTACGGCCTGACTTTCCATAGCTTCGACTACCCGGACGAAACCGGCGCGGGCCGGCTCGAAGCCAATTTCTGGCGGCCAAAACTCGTCAATGGCGTCTTGACATTTCCTCGCCCGGATGACTCCAGCCAGATCGTGAAGAAGGACATCCGCGCCATGGAGCCCCGCGCCTTCGGCATCGACCATGTGCGTTCAGTTGAGGCGGAAGCCTCAGAACTCGCCTCTGACACCGGCAATCTCGATTGGGAGGCGGCTTCGTGAGCTGGATTCAGAAACTTGTGGAAACCTACGATACCTGTTTAGGGCGACCGCAATTCGCAGACCGGCCCTTGTTGCCTATTGACCACGTCGAGCAGAACACACATATCGAGATCGCGATTGACGAAGATGGCAATTTTCTGCGAGCAGCTGTTGTGCAGAAGGAACCGACGCTGATTCCAGTAACGGAGAAGTCCGCAGGAAGAACATCGGGTGCGTTCGCGCATCCTTTGTCGGACAAGATTCGTTATGTCGCCAAGGGCTTTAGTTCTGACGACCATCAGCTTTATCTCAAGCAGATTGGAGACTGGTCGGAGAGTTCGAACAATTCCACGCTGCGTGCGATCGAGAAATATGTCAAGCGCGGATCCGTCGCAATTGATCTGGTCAACTCCGGCGTCATGACGAAGCTCGATGACGGCTCATGGAAGAAGTCATGGAGTAAAGAGGAACTAAAGGATGCGCCACTCGCAAGGCTGCTCGTCGCGGACGCAAAGACAAAAGAGCGCGATCAGGGCGATGCTTTCGTGCGCTGGCGCGTGGAGATCCCAGGAAAGCTCGACAGCGCAGTATGGAAAGACCTCGAATTGCAGAGGGATTGGGCGGACTTCAATGCGAAGAGTCAGACCAAGCAAGGCCTTTGTTTGAGTTCAGGCTGTCTGGCACCACTTGCGGAGAACCATCCAAAGCGCCTGCGCCACGGCGGAGACGGCGCGAAGCTGATTTCCTCGAATGACACCAAAGGTTTCACTTTCCGCGGCAGATTTAAAGAGGCGTCGGAAGCCTATGGGTTGAGTTCAACGGCCACACAGAAGGCTCATAACGCTTTGCGCTGGCTTATCGCCCGTCAGGGTGCAAAGAACGGCGATCAGGTTGTTGTCGCTTGGTCCGTAACGTCCGCAGATGCCCCTCCCGTTCTGGTAGATAGTTGGCAGTTCTTCCGCGACGCCGGAGAGACCACCGAAGAAGCGCAGGAGGCTGCATACGAAGGTGATGCCGGCCAACTCTTTGCGCTGCGTCTGAAGAAAGCCATCAGCGGCTACAAACAGAGGCTCGATGATTCAGCGGACATCGTCGTGATGGGGCTTGATTCCGCCACGCCGGGCCGCATGGCGATTCTTTTCTACCGCGAACTGAAGGAGTCGGAGTTTCTTGCGCGCCTCGAACACTGGCACACATCTCTGGCCTGGCCGCAGAACATGGGCAAGGACCGCCACTTCATCGGCGCTCCCGCACCGCGCGATATTGCGGAGGCCTGCTACGGGCAGCGTGTGGACGAGAAGCTCCGCAAAGCCACACAGGAGCGCTTGCTGCCCTGTATCGTCGATGGACGCCCGCTTCCGCGCGACCTGGTGCAGTCGGCTGTTCGGCGTGCGGTGAATCGTGCGGCTCTTGAACATTGGGAATTTGAACGCAATCTTGGCGTGGCCTGTTCGCTCTATCGAGGCGCACACCCAAAGGAGAGTTACTCTATGAGTCTCGACGAATCGCGCACCTCGCGCGATTATCTCTATGGCCGCTTGCTGGCGCTTGCCGACAGCATTGAAGGCCTCGCCCTGAATGTCGCCAAGGTGCAACGCGACACCACTGCCGCCCGCCTCATGCAGCGTTTTGCCGACCACCCGTATAGTACATGGCGCACGATCGAACTCCAGCTGACGCCGTACATCGCGCAACTGCGTTCCAGCCGTGCTGCCGCCCTGCAGCGCCGCCAGAGCCTCATCGACGCTGTGTTCACCCTGTTTGAAACCAGCGGCGGGCAGAGCGCCTTTCTGGACAATCGCCCGCTTTCCGGCGAGTTCTTGCTCGGCTTTCATAGCCAGCGTGAAGCCGTGAAGCCGCGCAAAAGCAACTCTAACGATGCTGAGCCCGAAGCCACGCCGGAAGAAGGAGACAACCAGTGAGCAGCCTTTCCAACAAGATTGATTTCGCCGTAATCCTCCGCGTGAACCACGCTAACCCGAATGGCGATCCGCTCAACGGCAATCGCCCTCGCACCGACTACAACGGACTTGGCGAGATTTCGGACGTCTGCCTCAAGCGCAAGCTCCGCGACCGCCTGCAGGAAAGCGGCGCCGCGATCTTCGTGCAGTCGGATGACCGCAAAAAAGACGAATATACCAGTCTGAAGGACCGTGCCCAGAAGGTACTTGGCAAAGCATTTGGTGGGTCAGAAATGGCGGCAAAGGCTTGCGAAATTTGGTTCGATGTTCGTGCATTTGGTCAGTTATTTCCATACAAGAACGAAGCGAAGGGGAAGGGTAAGAAGAATCAGGATAGTGACGAGGAATCCGAGGGGCAGGGTGGCTCCGTATCCATCCCTGTCCGCGGCCCCGTCACGGTGCAGTCCGCCTTCAGCGTCGTGCCGGTCGATGTCACCAGCACGCAGATCACGAAGAGTGTCTCGGGCGAGGGCGATGGCACCAAGCGTGGTTCGGATACGATGGGCATGAAGCACCGCGTTGACAACGCCGTCTACGTCTTCTTCGGCAGCATGAACCCGCAACTGGCCGCGCGCACTGGCTTCAGCGATGCCGATGCCGAGGCCATCAAAGCCCACCTCCCGAGACTCTTTGAAAACGACGCATCCTCGGCTCGGCCCGAGGGCTCCATGCGCGTGCTCAAGACGTTTTGGTGGAAGCATTCAAGCAAACCCGGCCAGTACTCCTCAGCACGGGTTCACGGAACGCTCAAGGTGAACTCGGACGGAACCTATACCCTGGAGAACCTCGATGGACTCACTCCAGAAGAAATCGACGGCTTCTGATCTCTCAACTGAGCAGGAATCCGAGAATGCTCTGCCGCTGAGCGGATTGCAGCATCTTGCCTTCTGTCCGCGTCAATGGGCCCTGATCCACCTTGAGCAGGCATGGGCAGAGAACCGCCTCACCTCAGAGGGTCGGCTTCTCCATGAGAATGCTGACCTTCCGGGGCAGTCGCGGCGGCATGATCTTCATACCGTTCGCGGTCTTCCGCTCGCCTGCCGTCGCCTTGCTCTCACCGGTCGCGCGGATGTCGTCGAGTTTCGCCCGGAGCCCTTTCCAGTCGAATACAAACGGGGCCGGCGTAAACCGGACGATTGCGACTTGGTCCAGCTTTGCGCACAAGCGCTGTGTCTTGAAGAAATGTTGGACCAGCCGGTCCCTCGCGGCGCCATCTTTTATGGCGAGCCGCGCCGTCGGCTCGCAGTAGAATTTTCACCCCAACTCCGCGCCCGGACGGAAACGTTGGCAACTGAGATGCACCGCCTCTACCAGTCCCATGAAACTCCGCCTGCTAAGCCAGGGGCCTACTGCCAGAACTGTTCGCTCATCAATATCTGTCTACCCAACGCCACCGCTGAATCCACCATTCAAACCCGGTGGAACCGGCTCCAGCGCCAAGCTCTTCAACTCTCGGGTTGACTCGCCATGCGAAAGCTGCTCAACACGTTGCACGTCACCACGCAGGGAGCCTATCTCCACCGAGACGGGGAAACGATTGCGGTCAAAATCGAGGATGAAACCCGTCTGCGTCTCCCCGTCCACACCATCGAAGGATTGGTCTGCTGGGGGCGTGTCTCCTGTTCGCCGCCCGTACTTGCTCTCTGCTGTGAACATGGCGTCGGCATCTCTTATCTCACAGAGCAAGGCCGATTTCTGGCGCGAGTCCAAGGGCCAGTTTCCGGTAATGTTCTTCTACGCCGACAACAATACCGCGCTGCGGATAAAGAGGAGATCGCACTACCCATTGTTCGTTCCATCGTGACGGCAAAGATTGCGAACAGCCGCATCGTGTTGCTTCGCGCCGCCCGCGAATCCTCCATTTCCGATGATCAGCAGGCACTCAGAGCTGTGGCGGATAAGTTGGCCTTGGAAGGAACAGAATCCATGAAGGCCTCTTCGATCGACGAAGCTCGTGGCCACGAAGGCATGGCCGGACAACTCTACTTCTCCGTCTTCGATCTTATGGTCGTCGGTGACAAGGAAGCCTTCAGCTTCTCAGGCCGCACCAGACGCCCGCCTCGCGACCGCGTGAACGCTCTTCTGTCATTCATCTATGCGTTCCTGCGCCACGATGTAGAGTCTGCGCTTGAGAGCGTCGGTCTCGATCCCGCGGTTGGATTTCTCCATACCGACCGGCCTGGCCGCCCCAGTCTCGCGCTCGACCTGATGGAAGAATTGCGCGCGCCGATTGCGGACCGTCTCGCTCTCACGCTCATCAACCGGCGCCAGTTGCAGAGCGAGGATTTTGTCGAGCAGGAAGGCGGTGGAATCCTTCTCGAAGAAAAGGCCCGCAAGATGATCATAGCGGCTTGGCAGGCGCGGAAGCAGGAAGAAATCGATCATCCCTTCATTGAGGAGCGCATCCCGCTGGGCCTCATCCCATACGTGCAATCACTGATTCTTGCGCGCCATCTGCGCGGAGGGCTCGATGCTTACCCTGCCTTTCTCTGGAAATAGACGGTCGGGGGTGATAGACGATGCTCGTCCTGGTTAGTTACGATGTCAGCACGCGAACGGAGGCAGGAAAGCGCCGTCTCCGCCGCGTTGCGCGCCTTTGTCAGGACCGTGGACAACGCGTCCAGAACTCGGTCTTCGAGTGTCTGGTTGATGCCGCCCAGTGGGTTGCATTTCGCGCAGCGCTCGTTGCCGTAGCGGATGCGGAGGAAGACAGCCTGCGCTTTTATTTCCTCGGCAACAACTGGAAAGGCCGTGTCGAACACGTAGGCGCAAAGCCAGCTTACGACCCCGAGGGTCCGCTGATCCTCTAACGATTCTCCAGGCTGGAGCTCTCTCCAATCCGTGGCACCTCTTCGCGCGGACCCCAAGCGATCACGCAATCTCTGGCACATTCGCGCGGAAGCTAAGTCGATGGTACGGCGGTATTTCGCGCTCGTACTCGCCTTTATATCTCAATGTGTCATGGCTCTTGTCACGGGTTCGCGTATATGCCAGACTAACCACAAGCGCGACAGAGATTTAGAATGTCCGCAGTCGCGCCCCACGCGGGGCGCGTGGATTGAAACGTGACGAATTGCGCGACATGCAGCCGATGCAGCGTCGCGCCCCACGCGGGGCGCGTGGATTGAAACATGGTCCGTCAATGTCGTATGTCATCCGCTGACGTCGCGCCCCACGCGGGGCGCGTGGATTGAAACGCCTGGCGTAGCGTCAAGCTAGCGCGGCCTGCGACGACGTCGCGCCCCACGCGGGGCGCGTGGATTGAAACATTCCAACGCTGTCGCAGCCATGCCGGCGCGGTCGCGCCCCACGCGGGGCGCGTGGATTGAAACCACAGCCCGAAGGCCGCCTGATCTGCTCGCAGTGGTCGCGCCCCACGCGGGGCGCGTGGATTGAAACATGAGAAACAGGTAGAATCGAAGCCAAAGGCGGCGGTCGCGCCCCACGCGGGGCGCGTGGATTGAAACAACGTTCATTGGGCCGATTCGCTCCTGCTCTGACGTCGCGCCCCACGCGGGGCGCGTGGATTGAAACCTGTGATCGGATGGCCAGCGGATGCAGCTGGCGCCGACGGTCGCGCCCCACGCGGGGCGCGTGGATTGAAACCCCTATAGCCGTCGCGAACTGTATCCGGATCATGGCCGCGTCGCGCCCCACGCGGGGCGCGTGGATTGAAACAGTCCAAGGCATGATCGAAAACACTGTGCCCAGCGTCGCGCCCCACGCGGGGCGCGTGGATTGAAACACCCTCAACCTGTATCCCGGTGGGCACGATTTGCGGTCGCGCCCCACGCGGGGCGCGTGGATTGAAACAGCAGCCACGCCGCGCACCGCGCTCTGTCTCCGGTCGCGCCCCACGCGGGGCGCGTGGATTGAAACGAACAGCGAACTCGCGCGCAAGTACGGCATCAGCGGTCGCGCCCCACGCGGGGCGCGTGGATTGAAACAACCGGTGCAGCGTTGCAAACATGGAGGATGGCGCGTCGCGCCCCACGCGGGGCGCGTGGATTGAAACTGTATGCGCGCCAGATCCTCGGCCGTGGCGATCGTCGCGCCCCACGCGGGGCGCGTGGATTGAAACCCATCAGGTCGCGCTGCAACGTATTTCCGCTGAGTCGCGCCCCACGCGGGGCGCGTGGATTGAAACTTCGACGAGATAGCTCAATGGGCGCGGATCCACGTGTCGCGCCCCACGCGGGGCGCGTGGATTGAAACCAGTGCGGGCTACGCTCTGTGGCAGTCCGGCACCGTCGCGCCCCACGCGGGGCGCGTGGATTGAAACGCCGTCACGATCGGAAAGGACGCTCTCAATCTTGGTCGCGCCCCACGCGGGGCGCGTGGATTGAAACCAGGAGATGAGAGAAATGCCAGAAGTTGAGATCAGTCGCGCCCCACGCGGGGCGCGTGGATTGAAACAAGCCGAACTGCACCGTCGCAGCGCCGGTGGCCTGGTCGCGCCCCACGCGGGGCGCGTGGATTGAAACCTGGCACCGCGATAATACTCGACGTCGCAGTCGGGTCGCGCCCCACGCGGGGCGCGTGGATTGAAACCGTTGAGTAAGGAGAACCGCCTGCATCGCGGTCGTCGCGCCCCACGCGGGGCGCGTGGATTGAAACAGCCCATCCATGAAGGCCTTGAAGGGGTCGTAGGTCGCGCCCCACGCGGGGCGCGTGGATTGAAACTTTGGCGTCGACGATGATGGCTTGGCGACTGACGTCGCGCCCCACGCGGGGCGCGTGGATTGAAACGGCTTCGGCTGCAGTTGGTTGGCTGGGATTGAGGTCGCGCCCCACGCGGGGCGCGTGGATTGAAACGATGGTGTCCAAGAGAATTTGGAACTCGCGGCGGAGCGTCGCGCCCCACGCGGGGCGCGTGGATTGAAACGTATGGGCATACGAATCGCGACGCGCGTGGATTGACGCCACGCTCAGCACAGTCGCGCCCCACGCGGGGCGCGTGGATTGAAACTCGGTTCGGCGCGGTGACGCGTAGCTGGCGGCGGTCGCGCCCCACGCGGGGCGCGTGGATTGAAACTTGAGTTCGAGGTCTTCAAGCTGCAGCGGCTGGAAGTCGCGCCCCACGCGGGGCGCGTGGATTGAAACACGTAAGCCGCTTAGTGTATTGCCCGGAGTGCCACGTCGCGCCCCACGCGGGGCGCGTGGATTGAAACCGCGATGGATCGCTGAGTGAGCTACGTGCAAGTGCGTCGCGCCCCACGCGGGGCGCGTGGATTGAAACGTGATATTCACGCCCGTCTAACAGGTTGGAGCCGTCGCGCCCCACGCGGGGCGCGTGGATTGAAACTTTGTTTTTGCGGCGGCGCTGGTGTGGCGGGTGAGCGTCGCGCCCCACGCGGGGCGCGTGGATTGAAACAGCGCAGCATCAACCGCATCCAGCGCAGCTTCGGTCGCGCCCCACGCGGGGCGCGTGGATTGAAACTGGAACGTTGCAAGACAACACGGGATCAACCAGCGTCGCGCCCCACGCGGGGCGCGTGGATTGAAACAGCCAGAGTGTGCCATCGTCCTGCAGCACCCGCCGTCGCGCCCCACGCGGGGCGCGTGGATTGAAACAGCCAGAGTGTGCCATCGTCCTGCAGCACCCGCCGTCGCGCCCCACGCGGGGCGCGTGGATTGAAACCTCACCGCTGACGCAGGAACAGCAGACGAAGATGTCGCGCCCCACGCGGGGCGCGTGGATTGAAACCCATGCTCCCCGTCATCTCACGCTTCATGACGCGGTCGCGCCCCACGCGGGGCGCGTGGATTGAAACATGGACGAGGAGTTGTCCACGGTAACTGAGCCAGCGTCGCGCCCCACGCGGGGCGCGTGGATTGAAACAATACCTCTTTACGTGGACGGATCATTAGTACGGGTCGCGCCCCACGCGGGGCGCGTGGATTGAAACATTCGCAACATCAGCGAAAATAGAATGCGTAGAGGTCGCGCCCCACGCGGGGCGCGTGGATTGAAACCAGAAACACCGGACCTAAAGCGGGCGGATATTTGTCGCGCCCCACGCGGGGCGCGTGGATTGAAACCCCACGATTGCGGTGAATGATTGAACAGGAAAGGTCGCGCCCCACGCGGGGCGCGTGGATTGAAACAACTTTTAAAACCTTGCAAACCAGGCAAACCCGAAAGTCGCGCCCCACGCGGGGCGCGTGGATTGAAACCCTTGCTACTGACAATCATCTAGCAAGTTTGTGCTGTGTCTCACGCCCAGGTACTGACTGACCGCGGATAGGGAACGGGAAGTATGGCTATTCTGCAGTAATATGGCGAATCCTGCTCCAGCTGATCTGTAAGGATCGGCGCAAGCCCGGCGGGTGGGCCAAACGAGTCTGGCGCGAAGCGGCAGCACATCACAGGGCGGGAAGACGGGCGCCCTAAATAAAAATGGGGTCCGGCATCGCCGGACCCCGCATCTGTTTCAATGTTTCTTATTGATGTTACGCCGCCTTGGCCTTCTTTGCGGCCGCGGTGTGCGGTTGGTTCGGCTTCGTCTTACCCGATGCCTTCCGGGCGGCTTGCGTCTTCTCCTTCACCGCGAACTCCTGCTTGACCTTGGCCGTGATCGCGGCCACGTCCACCTTGTAGAACTCGGCGGCTTCTCGCAGGACTTTGGCGGATTCGTTGGGGTTGTGCGCCGATTGCAAGATGGTGATCGCCACCAAAACGCGGCTGATGGTGCTCTCCTCGGCTTTGCGAAGAAAGGATGTAAGCAGCTTGGCCGGTGCCTCTCCGTTTCCGTTGGCCTTGCCGATGCCGTTAATCCGCAGGAGAACCGCAAGACGGCGCTCGTCCAAGGCGGCGGCAAGGCGCTCGGTAACGAAGAGCAGATCGCGCTTCATCAGCCGGACGGGAACGGCGTCGCTTGTTGCTTTCAGGACGCGGAGGCCTGTCGCCTGAGCGATAGCCTCTTCGCGGCGGCGTTTCTCCTGCTCGGTTTTGAAAGCCGCATCGGTCGCGGGCCGTTGCTTGCGGGCGTGATGGATCGGGCAATCGGGATTCGCGCATACCTTGTGAATGGTGCCGATGTCGCTGCCTTCGGTAATGATGGCATCGGTAGCGAACTTGCACACCTTGAACTCCGGGCGCTGGGCCTCGTCCTTCGATTTCGGCTTGTCGTCGCGGATCGCGGTGTACTTGTTGCGCGGTAGAACGGGACTGCCTTCCTTCTGTCCGCCGTAAGCCGTGCTGATCTGCACAAGGTTGGGTTTGGCGGCGACGGTCTTTGCCACGTGCGCTGCGAGCTTGGCGTTATAGCATTTTGGATCAACGCAGCGGTCGCCCTGCTTTCCAAGGTCGTCAGCGAAAAGGAACTTGTTATGGCCGGTGCGCTTGGGGCAGTCGGCGCAACTGCCCGCCGTGGGAACAAGCTGCGCGTCGCGCTTGTCGAAAGGCGCGTCTTTCAGGATAAGCAGAACATTCGTCTCAATCCAGAATTGCAGATTGCGCACAGGCATCAGAATGCGCGCTGGGCTTTGCCCCCCCGCTGTTGTAGGTTTCCTTGAAGCAAGCCGCAAGCGCCTGTTGCTGCTGGTCGGCGGGCAACTTCGCAAGCAAGAGCGCATGGCCTACTCCGATTTCGTTCGCATAGAACGCTTCGACCGCTGCGGGCACAAGATCGACCAATTTCAATCTCGAAGCCACAAACGCGGGTGATTTACCGATACGTGCGCCGATTTGCTCGATGCTGTACTTCGGTTCTTCCAGGCGCAGAAGCGCGGCGAAGCCTTCGGCCTCCTCCATCGGGTGAATCTCGGCGCGAATCAGGTTCTCGACTAGTTGCGCCTCCAATACTTCGGCGTCGGTCATGTGCTTGATGCGGACTGGCACAGTCTCCTGCTCGGCCATCTGCGCGGCGCGGTAACGCCGCGCACCGAAGACGATCTCAAAGCCTGTCTCGGTGAGTGGCCGAACGAGCAAGGGCGAAAGTACACCCTGGCTGCGAATGGTGGCTGCGAGTTCCTTCAAGGCCGCATCGTCAAAGGCGCGGCGGGGGTTGGTCCTCGATTCGTTCAGTTGCGACAGCGGGAGGTCGCGGTATTCGGTGGCGTTGATAACGGTCGTTTCCATTTTCGTAGGCTCCTTTCGAGCGGTTGAAGAGTGAAGGCACACGGAGCGGGTACACGTCGGGCGTGACGTCCGCTCCACAGGGAGCGGACTAGCCGCGAATCGACTTGTCCGCGAAGGCTTCGAGAAAGCCCTGATCGCGGATGTTCTTGTCCCACAGCCGCGCAAACGCTTCGTGTTCCTCGTACAGGCCGGGAACGAAAACGTAATTCTCGCCTTCCCGATAGCGGGAGAACTGCTCGATTCCCATATAATCGTTGCGGTAGTAGTAGGCTGGAGCACGGGACCGGCCGAGCGGCGGCTTTGATAACTCGAAGCACATCTCCGGGTCGCGCATGAGGTCGCCGTTCTGCTCGCCGTAGTGCGCTACAGAGAGGGCGGGCAGATCCAGCGGTCCCGGCTCCGGCATGGCTTCAATGACCAAAGCCATGTAAGGCGGGTTTTCGATCTTGAGGTAGAGCGTGGGCCGGTAGCCTCCGGCCCGCTCCAAGATGCGGAGTATGGTCTGCATTACGCCACCTCCGCGAGAGTGTTCTTGTCCTCCCTCGCATCCTCGGCAAGGATGGCTCCGAGGATCACGGCTGAGGTGCGCTGGATGACTTCAAGGCTCTCAGTCAAAAGCGCCGCGTTGCCCGCGTACATCTGGATGTAGTCGCTCGACGCGGTTCCCATCTCCAAACCGATGGCCTGTCCAACGATGAAGGCTACGGCCTCGGCTTCGGTCTCGCGCACGGTGGCGGTGGTCATGGTGCGCCGCTCGGCTTTGTGCAGGAGTTCGTGCGCGGTCTCGTGTACCAGCGTGGTGAACTCCTCGGCCTTCGACTGGCCGGGCAAAAGAGCAATCCTTCCGCCGTAGCTCACGCCAAGCGCCGGGAGCAATCTTCTCGTTGTATTCGAGCTTGATGTTCTGCCCTTCGAGAAATGCAATCAGGCGTTCGCGCCGGTCCCCGACTTCGCCCGCGACGCTGTGCTCAAACTCGGGCAGGTCCGTGCCTTCGGTCTGCACGTAGTCGAAAACGTAGACGGCGCGGAAACCGATCAACACGGAGGCGGGCTTCGCTTCCTGACTTCCGCCCTGCTCCTGCTCGGCTGCATCTTTACTGCGTCGAAGGGCGACAATCGGCGCGAAAATCTGGATGCCCTTCTCGCCCTTCTTCACGAACCGGCCCAACTCGTTCCAAGTGCGGATACCGGCAACGCGGGTAGCAGTCGGGCGCTGCCGCGCGATGGCGAGAATGTTGCCGAAAGAGTAATTGTGAAAGCGGGCCATTGCCGCGAGATATTCGGTCAGTGTCTCGCTCTTGCCTTCCTCAAGCTGCTTGAGCAGGAATTCAACGGCCTGTTTGATGAGTTGCTGCGCGGGGTTCTCGCGCTCGGTCGTGCGCTGCTGGTAGGGCGAGTTGCTGCGGAGGGCCGCATTCTTTCTATGCGGCGCGATGCTGGCATGGTTAGGGCTGGTGTTGCTGATGCTTTCGCTGGACATGATTCGGCTCCTTGGGAGTGTGGATTTGCCGTTTTTCAGCCCTGAGAGGGCTAAAAAAAGACATTCGTTTCATAACGGCGAATCGGGCACAGTGAGGCGCTGTCAACCCTCGAAGCCCGAAGGGGCGCGGAAGCGAGCACGGCGTGTCTTTCGCCGCGCGGAGCTGCACAAGCGGGGTTGGACAGAAGGAGCCGAACGGAGCCTAAAGTTCGCCCGGAAACGAATGTCGAAAGAGTGGGTCAGCCGAAGGCTGCACTTTTCTTGAAGGTCTGGGTTAGGGGCAGGACGACCCGCATGGATGGGAAGCAGAGAACGCCGGTTTCACCGGCGGTTGCAGCGGGGGAAAGACAGCTCATCCTTTCCACACGAATTTTTCCAGCGGTTAAAGAGCTAACTGCTTACAAAAAGCATAATTTCCAGTTTCCAAATTGGAAATTTAGGAGCTACAATGGTTTATGCAGGGGCAGGACATTGCGCTTCTTCTCAAACTCGCTATTGAAAGCGACCCGTCTATTCCGTCGAAGGACTTGGCAGCGGGCCTTTTCATCTCGCCATCAGAGATCTCCAAGGCGCTAAAGCGTTGTGTGGATTCGGGGTTGCTCTACATCTCCGGCGCCGAAAAGCGGGTGAACCGGACCGCGTTGCTTGAATTCCTGGCACATGGGCTGAAGTATGTCTTTCCCGCCGCCAAGGGTTCGCTGGCACGCGGTGTGCCCACGGCTGCCGCTGCCGAGCCCTTGAAGTCGCGGCTACTGGAAGATGGCGAACCCCCAACGGTATGGCCGTATGCAGAAGGAAAGGTTCGGGGCATCGCAATCGCGCCTCTCTATAAAGCAGCACCCAAAGCTGCGCTTCGCGATTCCAAATTCTACGGTGCACTCGCGCTCCTGGACGCTATCCGCAGCGGCAGAACGCGGGAGCGCAACCTGGCAATCGAGCTTCTTAAGAAGGAGCTTCATGCCTGATCCGAATCTGCCGTTGCTTCAGGACGCAGTAAGGAAACTCGCTCCTTTTCTCGATGAGATCGTATTTGTCGGCGGCGTTACGCTGGGCCTTTTGATTACTGACGAAGCTGCCGCCCCGATACGCGGTACTACCGATGTGGATGTGATCGCCGAAATTGTCACGTACACCGACTACATCGCATTCTCGGAACGTCTGCGACAGGCTCGCTTTACAGAAGATCTGGAACTCACTTGCCGGTGGCACAACGGTGCACTGACCCTGGATGGCTGGCCTTGAACAAAGAGGTCCTGGGTTTCACAAACATCTGGTATGAGCCTGCACTGCGCCATGCCTCAGCCGTGACTTTGCCGGGAGGACCATCGATCCGTGTGATTACCGCACCCTATTTCCTGGCAACCAAGATGGAAGCCTTTCGTAGCCGGGGCAAGATGGACTTTCAGGCAAGCCATGATCTGGAAGACTTTGTAGCCGTCATCGAAGGGCGAGAAAATATTGTGCGCGAGATTGCGGAATCGCTAGAGGACGTTCGAGACTATCTGGCCCATTCTGCAAAGACTCTGCTGGCAGAACCTCGCTTCCTCGACGTGCTGCCAGGATTTGTCTTGGATAACGAACGAGTCCCAATCATTGAAAAGCGGCTCGCATCCATTGCCGCCGGCGCTCACTGAATTGCAGGCGGTACGCGAGCTTTTAGAGGCCCAGCCCGAACCCAGCATCTGGCACAATTTTCGATGCCGCAGCCAGTTCCAATCCGGCACTTGCGACCGGATTTTGATTCTTACCGAAGTCGATCGCGGACGCTTTGGTCACGTCGCGGCTGAGATTTTGGGCAAGCGAAGCGGCGTCGTTGGTGAAAATTTGCGCGTCGTGCGAGGCGCGGGAGACGGACACATAGGCAAAGCGGGTGTTGATGAGCTCCGGGTGAACATTGGTGTCCATGTTTACGAGAACACGTTCCGAGGTGAGCCCTTGGGAACTGTGCGAGGTGACGGCGTAGCCGTGGTCAAAGTGCCGCATCTCGGTTGAATCGAAGGTGAAGATACGATCCTTGCTGCCGTCCATACGGACTGTAATTTTCCCGGTTTCGTCAATCTCCTGAATTATGCCAAGGTCGCGGTTGGCAATGCCAAGCTCCCGATTCGGCGCAGTGAATTGCAGCCGGTCACCAACGGCAAAATCGCGTTCGATCTCGCGGTAAGCGGAGATGCCGTGCAGCCGAGCCGGATCGTAGGTGACTTGCTGGCCATCCGGTTTCTTGACGGTCAGCAGATTCTGCCTGGGATCGGTCGATACCACTCGCGCGTAACTCCGCGGCTCGATCCCCAGGACCGTGCTGCCACGTTGGTAGTGAAGGACTTCGCCAACCTCATAGCGAGCGGCCCAGGCGCGGTCGGCGCCGGTCATATCGGAATGTGGCGCAAGGACGCGCAGCGCGTGGTTCTCAGATTCGACGATGCCGCGTTCCTGCAACTCCGAGCGGACCGCCAGATTGATCGCGCGGCGCGAAGCATTGTCAGGAGAAACGATGATTGTATTATCAGGGCTGTCGGCATAGTTGCGGGCAATCGAGGCGATGCGTTTCTCGGGATCAGCAATCTCCGTAACCCGTCCCTGTTGGTCGAGAAGTACCACGCCTTCGGCGACTTCGCCGCGCGATAGATGCTCGACGGCGCGCAGCAACTCGGGGTCCTTTTGGCGCACGATATGGTCGAGTCTTGCCGTCTTCATTCCGGCATCGACCAACTGCTCGAAGGGTTTCCCGGCTTCGACGCCCTGATGCTGGCGCGTGTCGCCGATGAAGAGAACCCGGTCGCGAGGATCGAGCTTGGCGAGAAAATCTCGCACCTGTTTGGTGCTGGCGAGACTGGACTCATCCACCATATATAGGTGGCGTTCCGGTATCGACTGCTTATGCCGGGCGAGGAAGCCTTGCAGGGTATCAGCATTGATGCCGGCATCGCGGAGCTGATGCGCGGCGCGGGAAGTCGGGGCGAAGCCTTCGACAATAAATCCACGGTGTTCTGCGGCCTCGCGCACGGTTTTGAGCGCCGTCGTCTTTCCCACGCCGGCGCTTCCTTGAAGCCCTTGCACTCTATCGCGCGAAGTCAGAATCTCCTCGGCTGCGGTGCGTTGGGCGACATTGAGATGAGCATATTGAGCGGTGTGCGCGACAGCTTGTTGAACCGGCATGATCTGTTCGGCGCGGCCTTGGCCTTGTTGCATCTGCCGCAGGATTTCTTTCTCGGCTTGGATCGTTTGCGCAGTGGTGAGGTGCCGCGCGGTATCGTGCTTTTGTCCTGAAACAAGTTGCAACTCGCCGGTTGCCAACCGTGCCTCCACGTTGGCGCGGACTTGCGCATAGGTCGTTTCGCCCATGCCGCGCCGCAACGCATCGCGGAAAAGCGTGCGTTCGTCGGTAACAGCTTCGCGCTCGAAGCTGCGTTCGCGGGCATAGGTCACGGCTTCTTGAGCCTCGTTTTGAGCTTTCTCGGGAGCGCGTTCGGCGGACTTCTCCCGGCTGCGCTCGCGAGCTTCGGCCACAACGCGATCTGGCTGATTGCCAAACTCAGTAGCGAGTTTACGATGAGCCGCGAGCACTTCGGCGGGCGACTGAATCTGCTTCTTGTCGCGCGTGGCATGGGCGGCGATTTCTGCCGCCTCGTAGCCGGAGAGGCCATTCTGTTGCATGTGAGCGAGGATCTGATTCTGGCGCTGGCTTGAAGCGTCAAGATACTCCTGCGAATATCCCTTGATCTCCGGTGCGCCGCTCCTGCCGGGGGCGATCTCGTAGCCCAACTCGCGCAACCGGAAGGTCAGCTCCGACTGATAGACGGCAGTGGCGAACTGCTGCGACTCGAAAAAGCCGCGCTCCTGGAGGGCGCGCGCCTGCTTTCCGTTCTCGACGCCATCCGCGCGCTCGGTGACATTGAAGATGACGGCATGAGTGTGAAGCTGCGGTGCAGCGTAGCCATCGACGGGCCGCGATGTGTCGTGCTCGAATTTTGCGACGATGAATTGTCCGGTGGACTCGGCTGGCCGGTTGCCGCCGAGCCGGGCCTGCGTGTACCGCTCCAATTCGTCGAGAGCGGTCGTGACCGCGATACGGTGAGCCTCGCGCACCCGGTTATCCCCGCCCACAAGGGCAGTGAGCGAAACCGACTTCGGCGTGCTGAACGTTGCGTCCCACCCGGCGCGGTGCTCGACGGATTTAGCTGTCTTTCCATTGGCATCCTGGTACTCGAAGGACTGGCGATGCTGGACAAGCTGCTCGCCTGTCTTTGGGTGCTGACCTTCCGAGAGCCGGTGAAACTCGTCACTGCTAACGGCTCCGGTGAGACCGTATTTCTCGGCAAGCCTGCCCTGCCATTCGCCCTGCACGATCTGTCCCTGGCTCCAGTAACTCTGGTCGGGCGAAGTGAATTCCTGCTTGTGGTAGTTTTCGAGCTTGCCCGCAGAAAGGGCTTTCGAGATTTTCAACATGGCTCAGTCTCCCAACGAAAAGCCGCTTTGAATTGCGTCTGCGCCTTCTTCGATTGATTGTGGCTCTGACGGTTTCTTAGCCAGCGTCTTTGGGTCGAAGCCAAGTTCATCGTCGTCCATCGGACGCGGCACAAAAGCCGGCTGCGTTGCCGGAATGTCGTGGTATGCGAACGAGAAGCAGGCAACGTGGTTGCCAAGCTTGAGGTATGCGTGGCGGTCGGGCAGACCGGAGATTTCGGAATCGAGTACCAGCGGTTCGACCTGGCGCTCCAGCGTGAAGTTTTTTCCCGTGCGGCTGCCGTCGAAATGGGTCTGCCGCAACCGCTCAATCTCGATTTTGCCGATGGCGCTCGATACCCACTCGGCGGCCTTCGGCTCAGTTGTTTTGAGGAAGATTTTTGTCGCCGGCTGCGAGAGCATGACCTCGGCCATGTGGCCGTAGATGTACTCAAGCTGCGCCTTCCCCTGGAAGCCAAGCACAATGGGGTTCTTCGATTTGCGGTTCTCAGTGATGGCCGTGTGGAGTTGCGGCAGACGCTGCAAACTGGCCAGCTCGTCAAGCACGAACCAGACCGGGTGCTGGCCTTCTTTGGGCTCATTGAGGAGCCGCAAAACCAGCAGGTCAATCCACAGGCTGTGCAACGGACGCAAGGCTTCGCGCTCACTGGGCTTGGACGTGAGAAAAATCCAGCCCCGGCGATTCTCTGACCATTCCGTCGCGCTCCAGTGATTGGTTGTCTTATCTTTCCTAGGCAGCATTCGCAGGCTGTCGGCGATCAGGCCGAGCGAGGCCAATACGCCGTTGCGTTGCTGCTGCGCGCCCTTGGCGATCATCGTCGCCATCTCGGTGTTTTGGACACGGCGGTCGATCTCGTCGGGGTTCGCCATCCACTCGACAAGTTCCTCTGGCGAGGGACCGAAGGTCAGAAGATGGGCGAAGATCTTCTGCGGCGTCTCGGTGAAGAACTCGCCCTTTTTGTCCGTGGTCGGTTGGTAGAGCGAGGCCGCAATTGCTTTAGCCTCGGCACGGCGGCGCAACTCCTCGGACGGCCCCCAGTAAGGGCAGCGGGCGTCCAGTGGATTGAGAATGATGTCGCCGTTTTTGCTGTCGTAAAACCGCTGCACGAACTCGCAGGCCGGATCGTGGACGATGGCCGAGTGACCCCGCTCTTTGATTTGCGTGAGAATCTGCATGATGAGCCTGGTCTTGCCAGCGCCGGTATCGCCCATCAACTCGATGTGTTGTCCCTCTGCGAGCCGGGGAATGCGCATGAGCTTCTTCGATTCGATTGTCCTGAAGCCAACGCCGTCACCCTTCACGGCGCGATTGAATCCGATTGGTGTCACGCGCACCGGTCCTTTGAGCAAGCGTCCATATTTCATTTCCCGGAACCGCTCCACGTCTCTTCGCGCGGCAATTGGGAGCACGCTCAATAGCACAACGAGCCCGGCGAGGAGTGGCCAGCGGAAAACTCCAGCGATGCCGTGCCCCCCATAGACGAACAGCTGAAGATAAGCATGAAGCGGACCGTTGCGGTAGCTTACTTTCCCGCTGCGAAAGAGTTCGATCAGACCAGAGGCACGTGCGCCGGGAGTCAACTGAAGTGGCAGAGGCCGCCCGTGAACCTGGGCTGTTACACCTGCTTCCACATCATCGGCAACAGCCGGGCGAGTGTGAAGGTTACGATCCGTGACAGAGAGAAGCTGGTACTGATCCGTTTGACTAAACCCCGCCACCGCGCCCGAGTGAAGATACGGCCAAAGGTCGTAGCGTTCGAGCGGCGGCATGAATACACCAATATAGATGCGCAGAAATGCAGCGGTCAGAATCAGCGCGAGCGCGATAGCCGCGTAGCTATAGATGGGAGCCTGCGGCGGCGTAACGATGGTCTCCTTGCATCCCCAATGCGTCGTGTTCATATCTGTTCCGTGCTCCTTTCCGCATAGCTGGCGAGTGCGTCTTCCGCTGCTTTGCGTTTGTTTGCTTTCACGTAGCGAAGCATTTCCTTGAACTGTTCTGCGGTCATCTTGTCGCCACGCAACAACGGTTCGAGCGTATTGATAAGCAGGAGACGAAGACCCGTGATCTCGCCTATCACCGCAACCCGCTCGGCATTGTTGCGTACCTCGCGCAGCACCACATCGCGCAGCCACTCGCCAAAGCCGAGTCCAAGCGATTCGCAGTGGCGTTCGACTTCTGCATACTCAGTGCGGGTCAGCTTCGTATTGAGGGTGATGTTCCGGTTTTCGCGTCCGCGTACCCGGCGTGTGCCGGGTTGAGATTCAGGAGAAAGAAGCGGCATAAGGACTCCCTTTCTGCTGCGAATCGTGGAAACTCGTGAGTTTCCCGAGTTCACTTATCTTCAACTCCATCCGCGAATAACTCAGGAGTTCCTCAGGCAACTTCTGAGTTCCCTCTGAGGGATGGAGTGTCGAAAATTCTTCCGGCGCAAAGCGCCGCAGTGGTCCTGAGCGAGAATGCTGGCGGTATTCATGACTTCGATCCCGCCACAACTGCCGGTGAATGAGCTGTCGATTGCGCTGCGGAGCTGGGCTTCTTCGTTGCCTGCTCAGGCGCGTCGGGAGTCGTCACGCGGCGGACCCGCAACGTCGACGTGATCCGCTTCGCTTCCGGCGATTTCGATGGAACTCCTGAAAGTCCTTGTCTTTGGCGAAGACATAGGCAAGCGCCTGTTCAATAACTTCATCGGCCGTTGCATGGATGAATGCGGCATACTGATCGACCTGCATCGCGGTCGTATCAGTCAATCGAATCGAAGCACTGACGTAGCGGGTTGGGGTGACTTCAAGCAGTGGCATATTGGTTCTCCTTCAACTGTGGAATCAAGCCGTTTTGCGACGGACAATCATGCGCTGGGCGGTGGCCGCAATCTCCTGCGCACGAGCCCGAGCGATGGCAGCAGAAAACTCGAAGCGGCGGCGGACTTCAAGCATCGTGATGACGTCGGCGATGGGGATGCGCTCGGCAAGCCAAAGGCGAGCCGAGGCGACATCGACGGTGCGTTGGGCATAGTAGAGAGGATCGGATTTATCGGTACGGCGCGAAGCCAGCTCCCGCGTCAGCTTCGCGGCGTCATGCCGTGGGTAAGTTGATCGCAGACCCAGGCCCAATCGTCCTCGGAATGAGAATGCTTTGTGGCTGGAAATTTCCGTGCGTTCCCGCCGAGCGGCAGCACGGAAGAGGCGGCGATGGAATCAAGCCGAAAATCGGCGGGAGCATAGGTCGCATCCGCCGGGTATTGGACCGCGATGCGATGTGCTGGGAGAATACTTGCTGTTAAGGAAGCCGGGAACGCGCAGCACCCGGTTCCGGTCGGTACAAGCCGGATCGCCACCGAAGGCCGGCGCGAGCACTTTCAGCATCTCTTCCTGACGCTCGAAGCCGAAGTCTTGAACCCGCCAGAGCACCTGGTATTTGCCTGGCGAAGTCGAGAGAATCGCGGTCGGCGCCGGGACCAAATCTGGAGGCCGCAAGGCAGCCAAGCGGGCGTCGCCATCGGTGTCTATATCTATATATAGATGGCGGACGGATGCGACGCTTTCTTTCGTCCGCTTCCGGCTGCCGGGGCAGATCGGATTGGCGGAGACGTAGATATTCGTGCCGCGCTCGTTCTCGTAGGTGAGCCACGCCATATAGTGCGGAGCGATTACCTGTTCGACTGCCATCACGCGCTGCTGCGGGCGCGCCGTGTCTTCCCTGCGCAGCAGGAGCGCAATGGTCTCGTACCGGGCGAAGCAGTGGTTGAGAAAGTCGGCAGCGATTTGGTTCATTTTTGACCTCGTTCGGGAACGCGATTCACGGGCCGCTTAGCAGACGGGAAGCCCGGCAACGCCGGGCTTCCATCGTGAAGAGAGCGAAGCCTTACGCGGGCCTCGTCCTCGGCAGGAATCTCCTCCTCGAAGACTTCCTCGGCGGCAGCCTTTTCGGCCCGGTCGAGCTTGAGGATGGAAGTGACGCGAATGCTGTCGGTGCGCACCGGCTTTTTGGCCTGCTTGGGCGTGTACTCGGTGTGGCGAATCTCGCCCTCGACCTGCACGTGTGCGCCCTTCGTGAGCGTGGCCGCGAACTCGCCGAACTTGCCGAAAACGATCGCCCGGTGCCATTCGGTGTGCGAAATGTATTCGCCGGACTCTTTGTCCTTGTACGAGGTCTTTGTGGCGATGGAGAAAGTGGTGAACTTCTGGTTGTTCTTGCCGGTGCGAACTTCGGCGTCGCCGCCGAGATAGCCAATAAGGGTTGCGCGATTCAGATACATAGTCGAGTCTCCGTTTTTGAATTCCCGATCTGCTCGGGTCACACCTGGCGAAGCTATGCGAGTGGGCGCGACTCCCAAGGCCGAAGCTCTGCATTTGCGGAGGGTCCATCGCAGATGGAAACCGTAACCCGGAGGGTGCGATAGCAAAGCAGAAGAGCGAGCTTGCCGCCGGGCGTCGTAATGGCCCCGAAGCAGTGACCGGGCAAGAGACGGAATGGAACCGGGGAGACTCGCATCTGAGCGCACTCTGTCTTTCCCGGCAATGGCATCGACTGGCAAACCAGAACCACCATCCTCGCCAGACCGCGGGACAATGAGCCGTATCTTGCACCCCCAATCGCGCGTTTTCTGTTCGGCGGGATCACGCTCGAAAGCCCATGACAAGCGCGAGATTTTGCTTGCTCCGCTGTGCCCAAGAAAGCTGCTCATTGCCATACCACCGATTCGCGTTTCCATTCGCTCGATCACGCCACAACCGCAGAGGAAGCCCGATAGAGTTCCTCGGTTTCGAAGGACTGGTCCGCGTGGCTGTAGCCTTTCACGGAGATAAGCTCGCGCACTCGGCGCCGGCCCGCTGAATCGCGTTCGCAATGCAACACGAAGTCCACTGCCTTTCCGGTCTGCGACCGGATGAATTGCTGATTCAGATTCGTCCTGGCGCTGAGCGCCATATCCGCCAGCCGGTCCAGAGCATCCAGAGCCGAATCCGCGTGCAATGTCGAGAGCGTTCCGCCGTGGCCGGTGTTCATCGCCTGCAGCAGGTCGTAACCGCATTCGTCGCGGATTTCGCCCATGATGATGCGGTCTGGACGATGGCGCAGAGCGGCAGCGACAAGCTGGCTCGGAGTGACTGCAACCTGGCCGGGAATCTGCCGCCACGGCCTCCCAGCGAACGGCGTTGGGATGGGCGATCTTCAACTCGGCCGGTTGCTCGATCACGATCAACCGTTCCGACATGGGAACGTGGTCGAGCAGAGCCTTCATCAGCGTGGTCTTTCCCGATCCGGTTCCACCGGCGATGATGCCGTTCTTCCGCTCTCGAATCAGCCGTACAACTGCATCACGGACAAGAGCCGGCAAGCTACCTCGACGCGACCAGCTCATCCGAGGTAAACCAGCGGTTGAATTTGCGGACAGTAAGCGTCGGACCGTAGACCGAAGAGGGCGGGCCGACGACGGCTACGCGCGAGCCGTCCGGCAGGCGCGTATTGAGAATCGGATTCTGTATCGTGAGGTCCTGCCCAAGAATGCGCGCGACGCGCTCAATTGCGGCCTGCAAGCGATCATTCGTGTACGGCTGCGTGAGTTCGATTCGCTCGACAACTGCCGTCACGGTCTGCAAAGACTCCCGTCGTCCCGTTGATCATCAGATCGGAGATCGACGGGTCGAGCAGAAGCTCGCGCAGTTCTTCGGGAAAGAACGGCAGAATCAGATCGAAGCTCATCGCGTCGCTCCCGCGCTTGCGTCTGTGCTTGACAGGCTCGACCGAGACGCGGTTTTCATGAAACTCGGTGATGGTCAAGCCCAGCGGGTTGATGAACTCGTACTGCGGATAAATCCGGGCCTGGTCAGAAACCTGTTTGGGGTTGAGATAGTACGTGACGCTGACAATCCAATGCTCCGTTCGCGGCTCACGCGAATTCTCCGCTGAGTAGAAGCGGTCAATCGCCATCAGGGCTGTTCCACGGGCGATGCTGCGCGCCCTGAACCATCTCTTCGGACATCGACGTGATGGTCACGTTCCGGACCTTGACATCGCTCGATTCGATCTGGCCGGCCGTGACCTCGGAGACGAGGTGATTCGCGTTGTCCTCGCCCATCAATTTGGACGGCGAGAGCCTGCGACAGAAAGTAGTAGTTGAGCGGGTACTTCTTCGCGATTACGTCGCGGTTGACCGTGTAGCGGTAGTTCGCCCAATCGGTCAGGTACGTCCGTACTTCTCCTTCACGGGGCGAGTAATTGAGGTCGCTGTACTGGATTGCCTGGGCGCGGCCCATCTCGTCGATGCGGATGTAGCGATTGGCTACCGGACGGCGAGCGAGCGCCAGATTCATGCCGAGCGATGCGAGCAGGACAACTGTGCCGCAAGCGAGGATCAGGCGGTACGCCTTCCGCTCGGCATAATGCGACGAATAGACTTCGTTGCCGATGCGGTCAACGAGCAGAGACTGCTCCGGCGTGAGCACTGCCTTAGAGAGATTTGACGGTTGCGGCATTGGGAGCACTTGTCCTTTCTTCAAGCGTGAGAATCAGGCTCGCTGCATAGCTCAAAACCACGATGATGAGGCCGATCATGAACACCGCGAGCGCAATCCGGATGGGTCTCGAAATCCCCAGCCGGCGAAGGAACAGAAAGCTGAAGAGGAAGGTCCACATACTCACCCCGCCATCATGGCGATCGAAGCTACCGCGCCGCCGACCTTGGAGACGCTGTCGGCCATGCCGGCCGTTCCGCCGAAGATCGCCTGCGTCATGCTCGGGATGAAGAGCATGTTGATGATGAAGGCGATGAAGACCATCGTGCAGGGAATGAGATTGGCAAGCCACATCTCCATCGAATAGTTGCCGTTGAAGGTCTGCTGGATGAAGGCGTTCATGAATCCGCCCCATACGAAGATGAACGCGGCGGCCACGGCGCGGATCATGGCAAAGCTGAGTAGCACGTCCACGAAGTGGAAGAACTTCGCCTTGAAGGTTCTCGTCATCAGCAGAGGAATGAAGACCGGACCAAACAGGGCTGTCACGCCGTAGAGGATGAACGAAGAGCAGTTGATCAGGAACAGAATCGCTGAGGCCAGCCCGAGCAGCGCCTGCACGAAGAAGTAGCAGAGGATCTCGACTGGCGCGGTGAGCGAAGGCATCGCCGTGTTATCGCCTGCGGTCTTTAATAGCTGAAGAAGATTGTCGAGCGAGCTTTGGTCGAATGCCGCGACCATCGCCTGGGCGATATAGCTGAAGAAATGGTTGAGTCCGAAGCTCGCCCCGGGGAGCGGATTCACCCAGTAGTTGATGAGCAGGCAGCAGACGATCAGCCGCAGCAGAAAGTGTGTCAGATCTCCGGCGCGGACTGGGTGCGTATGAAAGCGCAGCGTCATCCCCGACGTGCTCCAGTTGATGACCATATCGATGAGGCTGAACAGGGCAATGGCGCTCAACTCTGTGAGTCCGAGTTGCGTCAAAGCACCGCCGTTCTGCGTGGTCAGATTCGTCAGGTTGTTGGTGAACTGATAGAGCCAGTCAATACCCGAGCTTGCGCTCGGTAACGCTTGCGCCAACAAAGCCGGGGAGATCATCGTTACACCTCGCAATTGGAATCAGGGGCGGCTCTGGCAAGAATGGCCGGAGCCGCCTGGTTTTCATTCAGCCATTCACCTCAAGGAAGATACGTCTGCCAGGTATTGCCCTCCCTGGCTGCACTCACGTCGTTCGTTGCGCGTTGCTGTTGAACGAAGACTGCGGTATTGAGGTCTTCGACGGCGGCATTCCGACGTTCCATGTTGGCGACCGTCATCTGCTCCGCAGCGCAGGCATCGAGCGTGCCCTGTGCCTGCATTTCGCTTAATTTCTGAGCCTCGGCTGCATTCAAGAGATTCAACTGCTGTACTTCGCTGTTGGTGCTGTCCGAGCTGTCGAATTGATCCGAAAGCAGCGAGGAATTTGCCGTGGCGTTCTCGGTTCTATTCGTCCGGTATTGGCCGACGGCAGTAAGGCAATCGGGCGAGACCGCATCCGAGGTCTCGATCATGGCGAGCTGCGAGATGCGGGCGCTGCCGAGCGGCTGCCCCGCGAGGTAACTGTTTGCGCCCGAGTTCATTGATACCGTGGCCGTCTTCCACGCTGTTGTCGAGGTGGACGGACGAATTGCTGTTGAGCGCAATATCGATGCCCGCCGTTTCACCGAACATGTTGGCGACATTCACGTTTTCAAGCCTGTGTAGCGTCGTCTGCCACTGCTGCTTAAGCGAGAAATGGGCGATGTTGTTCTTGACCATGTTGTATTGCATTTGAAGCGTGGTCAGTTGCTGGATCAGGCTTGCATAGCTGGTCGGATCGAAAACGATGTCCCCGAGACCGAAGAGCGCGAAGCTGGGCGTCGCTGTCAAGAGCACAGCAGCGCAAATGATGAACCACTTGCGGCGTTCTTAGTTGATTGGCATATTGCCTCCGTGTGTGTGGTTGCGATCTGTGAAGTAGCAGGCAGGCCGGATCATGGCCGGCCTCCGGCCTCACAACGTTGGGTCCATGCGATGTTCCGCATAGGACGGAATCAGGATGTCGCGGCCCACGTAGACGCGGGCGCGAGAGCCTTCCTTGAGCGTGATCACCGGCAGACGGTTAAGGAAATGATTCAACACCTGCTCTCCTTCCGAGGCGGTTTGTTCCGAGATACCATTACGCATTTCGGTGGAAGGATCGAGCACGCTGCCGTTGTTGCCGATCTGCGTGAGGCCGCCGAGACCGCCGATGGCTGCCGCCGCGCCGAAGGCCATCAGGTATCCGTGGTCAACCTTGGTTGCCAGTCCCGTCGTGCCTAAGGGATCGAGCCCGATGTACTTATCGAAGTCGAGCGAGAAACCGTCCGGGCAGACGGCGCGGTGGAAGGTAACGAACATCTTGCGCTGCTGGGCGTTGCCCACGCTTTGAACCGTGCCGATCAGGCGCGTGCCCTGCGGCATCAGGAGTTGTTGGTGGTCGTGCGAGTAGTAATCGGTGGTCAGCATAACTAGAATCGGCCCGCTGAAACCGCCGTCGATGTGGTTGGTGACGACGCCTTCGAGAACCGTTCCTTCGAAGATCCGGTAGAGCTGGCCCTGGTATTGGTCGAACGGATAGGGAGCCATAGGGTCGGTATTCGTATCGGTTTGTGGTTGTGGTATCGCGGACCAGTCGGGTGTGGCGCCTGTTGTGGCGGCCGCAGTCCGTGGTGTTTCTGAGGCCACAGCGGCGGAGGCAGGGACTTCGCTCAAATGCGCGAAGTCAATGGCCATCGTGTCACTATTGATGGCGTCCTGCTTCTGTTTCTCCCGCGCCAGTGCCTGCTGCTTGCGCTCGGCCTGCGCTTCTGAAACGCTGGAGGTGCGCTGCGGCGCATTGGGGCTCGCGCCGTAGATCGCGTCGCGCTGCGCCTGGGTCATTGGTGCAGCATTGGCGGATTCCGGGCCGGGAGTATCCTCGGCGACCTCGAACTGCTGCATGGCTGCGGCCAACTGCTGTTGGCGCAGCTTTTCCTCAGCATCGTGCTGCGCCTCGAATTTCTGTTGCGCCTCGTAGCTTGACACCTGCTGCGCATTAGGCGACATAGGGCGCACGGGTAGGGCACTCACAGGAGCCGATTTTTTGTTGCCCTTGAGCAAGCTCGTTAAGTTGGCGACGCCAAGAATGCCGAGGATCGCAACAAGAGCGATCACAACCGGCATTCCTCGCTTGAGCGGCGGCTTTGCCTCCGGCTGTTCGGGAACTGTAGCGGGATTATTTGGATTCTGCTCCGTCATGGCTACTTGTCGCCTCCCACGCGATGAAATTGGACCTTCTGTTTGCCGATGGCGAGATACCCGTGCTCCAACTGCTTCGGCACGGTATAGAGCCCGTTACTGAAATCGAAGTTGATGAGCGAGCCTTTGCCGTCCTTCAGCTCATAGAGCGCAGGCGTTTCCTGAAAGATGCCGCGCAGGTAGGTGAACTTGTCATCTCGCCAGATTTGCTGAAGACCGAGTTCCTCGCCTTTCTTTTCGTCCCATCTGTAGTCAAAGTGCAACGAGCCCGGATATTCTGAGCGGAACTGCTCAGCCTTTGTCTGTTCGGTTTTGAGTTCCGCAGCTTGTGCGGCCTTCGCTGCAGCAGCTTCCTGCTTTGCCTTATCCAGTTCTGCGGCCGGAACAAAAACGGGAAACTGCGCCAGCCGGTCCTTGGCATCCTGGTCGCCGGAATTGATGAAGACCTTGGAATCGAAATGCGAATCGGGATCATTCGACACCTCGCGCAACTGGAGCGTGTATTCGTTGCCGTGATCGGAGACGATGTGAATGTCGGTTGTGGCGTTCGCCGTCTTTGGCTTCACGCTGATAAAGCGCGAAGCGATATGGCCGCCATCGAATATCCAGTTCACCGTGTCGCCGGCAAAGACATTGGCGATCTTCTCTTCCGGCGGGAGCACGATGAGCGTGGACTGGAGTAATCCCGCGCGTATTTCAGGCGGTATGGCTGCCTCAGAGATGACGACCGTGCGCGGAGCGTTCGGCTGAAGAAGCGGTTGTTGGTTGGTTGCGGCATGGATCTGGCCTACGGCCAGCATCATGCAAACGGAAAAAGAGACAAAAAAGGTGCAGCGCATAACGTCTGAGTCCTTTCTGCGGTGAGATTTGGGCTATTCGAATTCACCGTTGGCAAATCGTGCGATGCCCTCGGCGAGTCCATATCTGGCAATCAACTTTGCCCGGCGCACGCGGTCTTTCGGCTTGGTCGAAAAGACTGCGTAACTCCGGCTGTCGAGATTGAGCTTGATGACCTTGGTCAGCCCATCCCGGCGTATGTAGAGTCCTTCGCGGTCCTCTAGACTCTCGAACAATGCAAGCTGCTGCTCGTTCATCTTGAAGAGCTCCGCGTACCGCTTCCGATTGAAAGTGGCGTCCTTCAGAAACAGAAACGACGTGCAGGAGTTCACAATCGAGTCGGCATTCGCGCCCAGATCCTCGGCCGACTGGCCGATCATGGTCACTCCGCCCAGGTTCTTGCGCACGGTCTTGATCGAAGCCAATGCGCCTTCGAGCAACTGCCGGTTCTTCATCGAAGAGAAGATCTCTTCAATGAGAATGTGCTTGGGCACGCCGAGATTGGCCGGGTCGTACAGCACATCGTTGATGCGCCGCAGAAGCCAGACCATCAACGGTTCGATCAGGTCGGCATACTGCTCGTTATTGACGCTTTGGAAGTCGAAGCATTGCAGGCGCGAGAGCGAGAGACTGTCTTCGACGTTGTCGAGGATGGCACTGTAGACGCCTTTGCCGACCCATTTCGAGAGGTACCGGTCGAGCTTCTTGGGCAGGAAGAGATTGGACAAGCGGCGGTTCTCCGGGTCGAGCAGGTACATATCCCGCACTGCCTTGTGAATTACATCGTCGTCTTCGGGCTCAAGCTCCGCGCCTCCGTTGGTCAAGAGAAGCTTCACGAACGAATAGAGAAAGCCGATGTTGCTCTCGGTTGGTTCTAGCGAGAAAGGATTGACGCGCGGGCCGTCAGTGCCAATGCGGTCCACGCGGCCGCCATAGAGTTCCACCACGCTCTCATAGCTGCCGCCGATGTCAAAGATGTAGGTGAAGCCGCCATATTTCTGTTCGTGGGCAATTGCAAGATTGCCATGCACGCTTTTCCCGGTGCCCGTTGGTCCGAGGATGAGCATGACCCGCACCCCGTCCACATATACATCCTGAAAGAACGGTGTTCCCGTGCGTGTCTCGAAGACATTGAGGTACTCATTGTCCAAATCTTCCGAGTACGGATGGCCTAGATTGGGCGCGAAGATCGAAGCTATGCGCGCGTGGTGGTCTTCGGCCAGCCACATTGGGAAGACGTTGAACTTCGCATTGCCAGGGAACATCGCGTAAAAGGCTGACAGGTTGCCCAACGTCTCTTCCATCGCCTGCGCCCGTGCATCGACGAAGACGCGATGCACTGCGGGTACTATGCCGCGCAGCTCGTCCAGATTGCGAGCGGCCACAAGGAAATACAGGGAGAATTCACCCTGCGATTTCCTGTCCAGCGAGCGGATGACTTCGCCCAAATCGTCAACCTGAGTGTTGGCGGCACGCGCCCCTGCGCCTGTTTCTAGCGATGCGGTATCCCGTCCGCTCATCACGCGCGTCAGAACGCCGACTTTGAAGAATGAGATGAACTTCTCCTGGGCGTCGATCTCGCTGCGCGCGGCGGCGGCGGACTTCGGGCGCCACGTCGTGCACAGAACACCGTCGCAATCGAGCGACATTAATCCCGAAAACAGGCATGGACGTGACGCCTCGGGCGTGGTCATGAGCGAAAACATCTGCACGTAGCGTCGGCCAATCGTCAAGTGGTCGTTGTGCCAAGCCACGGGGCTTTGCACGATCTGGCGGTCCACGCCGTCATCGGCGCTGAGCGTGTACCTGGCAGCCCATTCTTCGAGATTGAAAAGATAGCTGAAGAACTGGTAAGATCGCGCTCTTTTCGAGCAGCTTTCAATCCGAGCGAACTTCCGAGATGTCCTTCGAGAAGGGTGGCCGTTTTCTCAAGATCGGTGAGCATCCGCGTGGTGTCGCCTGCATGTTCCTGCGGTTTCCGTGCGAAGGCCGCGACCTTGGGCGGCTCTAGTGTTAAGCACCAATGCAGATCGATACGCCGGAATCCAGCCGCCTTTGCAAGGAACGCCAACCGGTCGTCCACGAAAGCCTGCGTGACTGGGTTGGTGTACTGCGCTTTCCTTGGCAAATCGAAGCCGGACATCACGCGCGTGTATTGGTAGAGACACGATCCTTCCGGCAATCCGCGCAACGCGCCTTCAATCGAGCGCATCTGCGCTTCAAGCTCGCTGGTCGGTCAGCCCTTCTTCGTCGATGCCGATAAGCGAGAACAAGCAACCGTAGCCCCCGCCCTTGAGCGCGAAGATGCGGTCGTTGACGAATCGGCTGATCGGCACGATCGAGCACGCGGCTCCGGCCTTGGCGAACCATGGCGTGTATTTCTGTTGTTCAGTATTTGCGCGGGTCATAGTAGCTCTTCTGACTGAGGCTCAAGCCCCAAAGCTCGAACATCTTCGGATGTTTGTGGACGATCAGCCACGCTGCGCCGATCATCGTGGGAAAACTGATAAGCGCGACCATGCGGAACCCAACGAGGAAAACCGTTACCGAGACGAATAGGATCGTCATCCATGCTGTGAGGTCGAGGCCCAGCTTGGCCCTCGGACGATTCAGCGCCTGGTTGATTGGTAACGGCTCTCCCCGCTTGGTCATGGCCGCCACCTACTGCATCGTCTGCCCGGTGAGCGAGCCAATCCAGCCGGCGCCCCAGCCCAGCACCGCGGCGCCGAACAACGCGCCGAAGAGTCCGGGAATGGCGTCCTGGAACCTTCCCGACATCATGCGGATTCCGGCAAAGATCAGGCCGCCGAAACAGATGACCGCCCCCGCATAAATCGCGAAGGTCTTAAATGTCGTCATCAGCGTGGTCGCCCCGGAGAAGTCCATCGTTCCCTGGGCATGAGCCATGCCCGCAAAGGCGAGCGCAACGAGCGTAGGAGCCATCGCGCGGATGGCCCGAAGAAGAGTGCTTTTGAGGATGTGTTCCGCCTGCCGGTTGGCAAACGGAATACGCGGCCGATTACGACTGAGCGATCGAATCGGACAAGACGGCGGAATCGATTCACTTTGCACCTCCGCTGACTTCAAGCGTCAGCCATGGCGCAAAGTTAAGGCGGTTTCTGGGCCGCGTCCAATGAAAATAGGGAATGGCGCTATTCCTGTCGGGAATAGCGAGCGGCTTTTACAAGTTCGATTTGCCTAAGACTTGTATGCGCAGACGATTTCCGGGAATCCAGCGCCAACCCTATATAAGGATGCTTCCACCTCAAGGCGGACCGTCACGCAGCAGACGAAACTGGTTCCATCCGTCAGTTCGATTTGCACGTTCGTCCCCTCGCCCGTGTCCCGATGAATCCGAAGCAAGCGGATTGTCTCGCCCGTAAGCTCTGGGCAGTCGATTTATGCATCTGGCATGATCATGTTTTCCCTCCCGCTCCATTCGGAGTGACCTGCGCAGCTAGCTGCCGTTCAATGAACACTGGTGGCCTATGGAAAAGCGTCGGTTTGACGGCTCAGGCTCTTTGGAATGTATCGAATCCCTTGTTCATACAACAGCTTTAGAGCAGGCGTTCGATCATATTTTTCGCCCTCAATATGAGATTCGCCCCGCATATCGAAATGATGCGCAAACTTTTTCGCTTGACTTAAAACGGCTTGCGTCTCTAGCCTTGGCGGAAGAGCATCACTCCACCGGGCCCCACACAGTCTTAAGAGATTACGTTCCAGCTTCCGCGCATGTTTGAGCGTAGTACTGCCGTTGCCCAAAGCCGTGCGCTTTTCCCATCTCTGCGTCACAGTCAGGCGGCCTAAAAACCTCCGGAGATACAGGCGTGTCTCGGGTGGATGGGTTTCGTTAGGAACTCACGTCACTGATAACACCCGCTATCGCGCCTACATCTTGACAACCGGATTCCGGGCCAGGGCCATCGCTAGACCGCTGCTTACGCAGCGTGACGTTTCCTAATGACGAAGAGGCAAACTGTGCGCACACTTGTGAAGACCTTCGCTTCTACCCTGGAAATGCAGTTTCGTTCCATTCTCGCTCTTGAGCAACCCGCAGTGATGAAACACGCTGAAAAGCCCTTCGGCACATTTTGCTGTGTGGGTGCAAGCACGTCGGTATTGAGCAGATTCTGCGGTCTCTTGGCCGGGATACTCATGCTGTGCGCGGCAACTGGTTTCGGCCAGATCATCGCTCCCAGCGACACA
This sequence comes from uncultured Acidobacteriota bacterium, assembly GCA_963745965.1. GTDB lineage: Bacteria > Acidobacteriota > Terriglobia > Terriglobales > Acidobacteriaceae > Telmatobacter. The sequence continues at coordinate 335,769 of CAVUZC010000011.1, read as the reverse complement.
ATTGCCTCACCTGTGCCCGGCGTCGGGCATGACTACATTAAGATGCTCAACGAGACGGTGAATCCGGAAAACGGAGCAGTCAACTTCAACATTTCTATTCCCACGCCACCGGGACGCGGACTGAACTTTCCGTTTTCCCTCCAGTACAACTCGAATCAAGCGTTTTTCCTGACGCCAAGTTTCCAAAGCTACAATTATGGACTGCAGTGGTTCGACGGCATTGGAGAATTCGACCAGGGCGCTTGGTCGTACGGCGTACCCATTCTTAGCCGCAAGCCGTATGTGTTTAATGTCACCTGGAGTCCTCCTCCTGGAGCCAGCGGCCCATCGGAGTGCGGGGTCATGGACAGCTATGTGTTCACGGCTTTCGATGGTTCCCAATATCCCCTGAATCTCGCGCATATCTATGGCAATGTCAACACTGGCTATAACAACACTGACGGCGACTACGCATGTGCGCAGGTCCCCTGGCAAGAGTCCGACTCGGATGTAGGCGGAAAGTATTCAGCAGTTTTGGCGGGTGTTCCGCCGATCCTTCCGAATGGCGCCAGTTATCCACCGCCTAGCGATGGAGGAACTCCGTCAGTCACAGGAGAAGACGGCACTACGTATGTTTGGCAAGGCCTTGATCCTTCTTGTTCCGAGGCTTCAATGTATTGTTTTGGAAATCCTCCAGCTTTTATCGAAGACAGGAATGGAAATAGAATTAACCTGCAGGTGACAACCGCTCCGGCTCCGTCCTCTCCAGGGTACTACGTCTTTACCTATGCCCTCAATGTGACTGATACGGTGGGACGCCACATAGTTACGACACAACCCTTTGGTCAGAATGGCACTATCACCGTTGCGGGAGACCCCGCCCCGTACACGGTGAAATGGCAGAATTTCACTTACAGCGGATACTCGCTCAATGTGCAAAGTAACTCGATTCTTCCCCAGGATTGCCCGACACCCAACCCCTATGCGACAGGATCTCAGACGGAAAACGTCATCAGCTCCGTCGAATTGCCGAATGGTCAAAGTTATTCTTTTTCATATGATCCAAAATACGGCATGATCAGCAAGATAGTCTATCCAAGTGGCGCATATGTGCGCTACGTCTATGGGATGGATCCTCTTTCCTCGAATATTAACTTTAATGGAGGAACGCAAGATCCGCAGACAGGTGGCTGGGATAGTGGTTCCAGGAGCCTGCAGTTTTCGGACCGACGCTGTAGCTGTCACGGATCGCTACGTAAGTTTCGATGGAACCACCGAGGTTCAACATCAGCATTTTGCATACGGAACTACAACGTGGGGATCTGGATATGGCGCATTGTGGACGGGGAAATCAACTACCGTAACAACGACCGACAATGTAACCGGGAGTAGCTATACTGCAGCCTATCAGTATGTTGGTCAACCGGACGGCTCGGGCGTAAATTTCACTAATTCGTTTGCTAGTGGCGTCGAGAATGTCATCACCACCACGCAGGGTTCAGCGACGCCAAGCATTGTCAATAAGGGATGGTTTGGCGGTCGCGTTGCTTGCGAAGTCGATACTTTGGGAAGCTCCAGCTTGGCAAAATACTATAAGTATACGGCGGCACAAGAAATTACAGACATGAAGGAGTTTGATTATGGGCTGGTCGCTCCTAGCGCATGCTATAACACGTCGAACGGTGATGGCAGCAATGCCCCGAACTTGAATCCACCACAAGGGCTAACGCCGAGTCGCGAGACTACGGTTTCATATCAAGGATTTCCGACAGCGCCTTATCTATCTGACAAGCCATGCAAGATCGTAAAAACGGATGGCTCCGGGAATCATTACGCCGAAACCGATTATTTTTACGACGGCGACTCGACGCTCTGCGACACGAGCACACCCGGTTCGGCGACTTACCCGGTCCCGAACCTGCCGCCAAACACCCATGACGAATTAGGCTATGGGCCCAGCTCGACTACATCGCGCGGCAATGCCACAGCAGTCACCGAGAGATGCCTCTCCGGGGGATGTACGGCGGATTCGACTACAACCCTCAAATATGACGAAACCGGCCAGATCATAAGTATTACAGACCCGTGCGGCAACGGAAACTGCTCGGATGTGACGGGATCGAGCCACACTACATTGTATTCCTACCAGGATAGTCCGAACGGCGGAAACTCCTACGGCAATTCAAACGCATTTCTGACTCAGATAACTTATCCGACCACTTCCGGTGACGTTACTCTTCAGAAGAGCTTCAGTTACAACTATCCGACTGGGGAGCTCGCAAGTGCGACTGACGAAAACAGTAAGACAACATCCTACCAGTATAACGATCCGTTACTCCGTCCCACTCAGGTAAATTACCCGGATGGCGGGGAGACGACTTACGCCTACAACGATTCAGCCCCGAATCCCACCGTCACCGCATCCGAGCTGTTGAACAGTTCGGGTACCTGGAAGACCAGCGTCGTGGTTATGGACGGGATGAGGCACACGATCCAGACACAGTTGACGTCTGATCCCGATGGAACGGATTTTGTGGACACCACCTACAACGGGATGGGCCTTGTTTACTCCCAGTCGAATTCTCACCGATCATCTTCGGCCCCTACAGATGGCATCAGCTATACCTATTACGACGCGCTTGGGAGGGCTGTACTCCAGATCCATCCCGACGGAACAGGTTTGACTTGGTGCTACAACGATATCCCAGCCCAGTTGCCATCTTGGGTGAATAGTTTCTCTCAGCCCTGCAATGGCCACTTGGGATCTGTTTCAACGGGAACATGGGTAGATGGAACCGATGAACTGGGTAATGATTGGCAGCGCACAAGTGATTCGTTCGGAAACCTCACAGAGGTGATGGAGCCGAACGGCAGTACCAAGACACCCTCGATGGAGACGGACTACTGCTACAACACGCTCAACGATCTGACTTACGTGATGCAATCTGGGGGATCGGCGGGCACATTCAAATGTGCGAACCTGTCGCCCCCGTCACCCCCAGTAGGAGCCCATACACGGTCGTTCACTTACGATAGTTTGTCTCGCTTGACTTCGGCGACAAATCCCGAGACCGGAACGATCAGTTACGTCTACGACTTAAACGGAAACGTTTCGACAAAAACCGATGCTCGGGGCATCAGCGTCAATTATAAATACGACAATCTCGATCGTCTCTATCAAAAGACATACAGCATCTCGTCGGGTAGCACCACCGATCCGGTCGTTTGTATGCAGTACGACTCAGGGGTATCGGGCGCGACGTATCCTCTCGGCCGTCTCACGATGGATTGGACACAACCGGCAGGAAGCTCTTGTCCAGGACCAGCCAATCCGCAGCAGAAGCCTCCATCGAACTCGATCTCCAGCCGCATCATCTCCGGATACGATGTGATGGGCCGCCTCAGCGGTGATCAGCAGTGTCCGCTTGGCAGTATTTGCGCAACTCCGTATCCCTTCAACTATAGCTACGATTTGGCCGGTGATCCTACGCAGACAATACTCCCGGTACCGATCGCCGGCGTCAATAATCCCTTGACCCTGCAAAGTAGTTGGGATAGCGCACAGCACCTCAACGCCGTCAATGTAAGCCAGCAGCCATCCAGCTGGAGTGCTACCACTTATTTAACCAATCCCACTTTGTTGCAAACTGTATCCGGTACAGGCTACGATCCTGTCGGCAACTTGGTGAAGGCAAATCTTGGGGTCACCCCGGCAGGACCCAACGGTGTGGCAAACATCTCGCGCGCATTCGACAATCGCGCGCGGATCACTTCGGAAACAGACGGCGGTAGCGCCGTCAACACTCCCGCGACGCAGAGCACTGGCTCTATCGCCCTCAGCGGGTCTGAAGCTTCGGGAACAACCCAAGGTACATCCGGCTCCGGCTTGCTTACGGTGAGTGGGGTGGACGGTCAGCAATATGAATGCACCACGACCTATGAATGGATCAATGCCGGCGACAACGGCGAAGTGTATGAACCGGTGACCACCTGTGATTATGTTCCAGATTCCGGCACCCTCGCCGTGACCATCGGCGGCTTCACATCGACCGCCAATTACAGCAGTTCGTCGACTGATGCAGCTATTGCTTCCGTTCTGGCCGCAGGGTTCAATCTGAATGGCTCACCTGTCAGAGCGGTTGCCAGCGGAAATTCATTCACAGTGACAGCGATCGCGACGGGGACTTCCAGCAATTACCCGATCACCATTTCGAATGGGGATTTCACTGCCTCCGACCCAAATAATGCCTTGACAGGCGGCACAAATGGTTCAACGGTCTACGACGCTGGAATAGTCACAGCGACCATCACCAACAACTCCGTCTCTCCGGCTGTGAGCTACACGACTTCGGCAGTATCCTGGGGCCAGGGAAGCACATCATCCACAGTGGCAAGCAATCTCGCATCGGCCATCAACTCTGCAGCCGGCACTATCGTGACTGCCACGGCAAATGGCAGTTCGGTTCAACTCGTCAGCAAGGCAACGGGCTCCACGACGAATTACACAGTCTCAGCGTCCGTTAACGATACTCAGACGGCCGCTTATCCGTCGCTCTTCCCCTCGGCCAGTTTCCAGGCCAGCGCAACGAGCATGACCGGCGGGAAAAATCTCACCTCCTCCTATGGGACGGTTTACAGCTATTCAGTGCCTGCGGGCGGATACGCGAAGAATGGCAATCTGCTCAGCTACACCGACTCCACAGTTATGGGGACTTGGAACTTCAGCTACGATACGCTTGGTCGTCTTGCGTCGGCGTCGAGCACACTGGCGTCGGGCCAGCCAGCGAATCCCTATCCGAACTATTGCTGGAGCTACGACAGCTTTGGCAACCGGACCACACAGATGACCGCGAGCGTGGCGTTTGCCAGCACACAGGGCGGGGCCAGCGGCTGTTCGACCACCGGCTCGCTGGGCCAGAACGTCTGGGCGCAGTACAATGGCACCGCTAATGGAACATATAACAACCAATTGTCAGCGACCAGCCTCAATCCGAACCAAGGTCAGTCGAGTGGATACGATCAGGCCGGCAACATACTATACGATGGCGCGAACAAATATGCTTACGATGGTGAGGGGCGCCAGTGCGCGGTGGAGACTGGCGGCAGTGGTGGCCCTGTGACAGGGTATCTCTACAATGCGGAGGGCGCACGGGTCGTTAAGGGCTCGATGAGCAGCTTCGCCTGCCCAAGCTCGGCATCGTCGTTCACGTTGGTGACAGCGCAGTACCTCCTCGACCAGGGCGGCAACCAGGTGACGGAGCTGAACACAAGCTCGGGATCAATGGCTTGGGCGCATACCAACATCTGGGCTGGTGGCCTCGACGCCACGTACGACACCAAGGGTCTGCACTTCCACCTTAGCGATCCGCTGGGTACGCGGCGCGTACAGTTGGCGGCGGGCAGCAACCTTAAAAACGGCATATCCACTGTGGGCATGGTCGAGGAATACTGCCTGTCGGAGCCCTTCGGCGACGCGCTGAACTGCTACGCTCCGCCCGGCGCTCCGGCCACCGCCGACGATGCCACGGAGCACCACTTCACCGGCAAAGAACGGGACACTGAATCCGGCAACGACTACTTCAAAGCGCGCTATTTTGCGTCTACGATGGGCCGGTTCATGACGCCTGATTGGAGCGCCAAAGTTCAGCCGGTACCATACGCCAAGTTGAATGATCCCCAGAGCTTGAACCTGTATGCCTACGTCAGAAACAATCCAATGAACGGGGTTGACGCTGACGGACACCAATACAACAGCCCCGGCTTCCCCCAGGCCTTGGCCGGTCACGGCATGAGTGATCAAGAAGACTGTGCGGCCGGTAGCTCGACGGCGTGTCAGGCCGCGAATAATAACCCTGATACACTGGCCCACAAGCTAGCTTGGTCCAGCTTGACAGACCAGCAGCAGTCCTTAGTGGCCGGCGGTGAGAAAGGTTGGAACGCTATGTCCTTTGACGCACAAGACAACTTCTCCGCTGTCACGCATGCGCTCTCAGAAGTAAAGCTTGCAAACGGCACAAACGGACTATCGGAGGTAAAGTCGGCCAGCATGAGATCCACCGGAAGAGAAATGGACGTAGTCTGGAAGGGTGGAGCAGCGGATGCTTTCAAGGCCACTGGCCAGTTTTCTGACACGACGCATCTGCTCACCCACTGGGGGGCTCTAGTCTTGCGTCAGCAAGTTGGTGGAATAGGACAAGGCATGGAGTTGATTTTCTCGACTCCGGCTAGAAATGAAAATCAAGCTCATATCGACTATAACCCCCTAGGGCCAAGTCATTGGAATGCGGACAACGACGACGTTGCAGAACACAAGGACGTGTACAGGGGATTATACGGGCCACTGCCCGGGCTCATTCCTTAGAAGTCGAGGTGTGGTATGAAAAAAGTGAATGTTATCGTCGTAATTGTCTGTTCGGCATGCTTGATCATGCTGTTCATGCGCGGAGGGAGTTCGCTTGCAATGGCTCAAGGCGGCACACGCTTGACTGCAGAGCAGGCGATCGCAGCCGCTCGCCGCAACGCAAAGCCGGGAAGCTCATTCAGTGTCCTTTGGGAAGTCGTCGCGAATGCGGATACGCGACGAATCGCCGACCAGGGGCTTGAAGAGGCAAAGGCACGCAAGATCGAGCTCTTGGAGGACGGACTTCTTGCCAATATTTTGAGGTCCGGTGGGTTCCTACTCGCAGAAACTGATCCGCGAACGAATTACGTGATCGCGCAACATCTCGTTTTTCTGGAGCCCGGCGGCGCCCCGAGAGATTTAGCGACGAAGTCCCCCAGTGTTGTCAAACTGTCCGACGCAGAGCAACTGGTCAAGAACACCGCCGAGCTTGTCGAACAGTTGTACTCCACTCCTTCAACCGAGGATTCCTCTCTGGCGAGCAAATTCTACGGCAGCAGCTTCCATAAGGCTGACGAACTACAAGGATCTCTGTTCGCGCCCCCCAATTCCCTTCGAAAACTGGGAATTAGCCCAAATGACGTCCAGGAAGCGGCTGCGCTCTATGGGGGATACCTCTTCTGGGCATCCCGTTACGCAGTTTCAATGCCTGTCTTTGCCGCCAGCCCAGTCGCGGCGCTAAGGGCAGCTGGGGATAAGGAGGTCATGCTGACAAAAGAATTCCTACAAAGCAGCCACATGGATCCCAACTTCCACCTTGACCTGGACAACGTACAGAGTGAGAGTCAGCTTCAGGAACGGATTGAGTTGCTCACAAGGTTGGATAAGTCTCTGGACGACACCCTTAAGAAGGAAGCTGATCCGACCATTGTCAGAGCGAATCTTTCCATTGCTGCGATGCCGCTGGGAGTAGATGTGTACTTAAGCCGAGACGAAGAGCAGTATAGCTCCAGCACGCCGTCTCTGTTGATTTTCGTCTGGCATCGGCTCGCGACGGGAGGCTTCGCGATCAAAACGATCACCGGGGGGGAATGACCAGCGTGTAATAGCGTCCCAATGTTTGTTCTGCAGGCCCGACAGGCGAGTGATTATCGACAGGACGGTGGCTGTGCCAAGCAGGTCCGGCATACAAATGTGACTGGCATCTGGGCGGGTAGCGCGCGGGCGCTGAGGAGAGGTAGCAGTCCCTACGGCGAAGGTTGGGAACACTTTGTGCCCTACTCTCGACGGGCGATTGGAATATCGCGGGCTTTGGCCTGCTTTTCATCTCTCTCGACAACAGGAATATTCCGGGAAACGAGAACGAACTGCCTCTAGTGCTCTTCGCGCCATCAATTCATCCAGAAGAATGATGACTAGGTCAGACAAGTGGCGAAGCATGAGAAAACTTCTGATGAGCGGGACCCTCCTTTGCGCCCTCGTATCGGGCGCAATCGCGACAGCAATCGCAGCCTCGCCAACCGGGAAGACTGCGCTCAATTCGCTTCCATTGAGTTTTGAAGAGAACCGTGGGCAGGCCGATTCCAACATCAATTTCCTCGGCAGAGGAGCCGGATTTTTCATCGCATTCCGGAAGAACGAAGCCGATTTCATTTTTGAACGGAAAGCCATAAGTCGCGGCAGCGCTCTGCAGCGCGTTGCGGCGCTTCACCGTGACCCAGTCTCAGCCGACGCGCTGCGCATGAGGCTGCTTGATGCGAATTTTTCGGCCCGTATTGAAGGCGCGGAGCTACAGCCCGGCATCGCCAACTATTTCATTGGCAGCGATTGTTCGAAGTGGCGCACTTCGATTCCCACATTTGCTCGCGTGCGGTATGCACAGGTCTACCCTGGTATCGATCTGGAGTACTATGGAGCGCAGCAGCGCCTGGAATTCGACTTCAAATTGGCACCGAGAGCCGATCCTGCAGCCATTCGCTTTCGCCTTGACGGCGCACACAAGCTCACGCTCGACGCGAAGGGCAATCTGATCGCGACGATGCACGGAAGACCAATCACGTTTCACACACCAGAGGTCTACCAGCCGGACGGCAACGGGAACCATCATCTTGTTGCCGGTTCCTTCAAAATTTCGCCCGGTCGCACCGTGAGTTTCTCCCTCGGAAAATACGATCGGGCGAAGCCTCTAATCATCGACCCGATTCTGAACTACTCGACTCTGCTAGTGCCGAGCAGCGCAGAAGATCCCGTCGCCCTCGCTGTCGACAGTTCGGGAGATGTTTATGTAACGGGATCTGCGCCTCTCGGGTTTCCCACAACTCCGGGCGCCTTTCAACCTGCTCTGCTGACCCAGAAGTATATCGGTGGGCCTTTTGTCGCTAAGCTCAACAGCACCGGGACCGTACTGCTCTATAGCACCTACATCATGGGCACCGGTGGCGACTTTTCGACGTCGATCGCGATTGATCCAAGTGGAAACGCCTACATAGCCGGAACCACCACTTCGACCGATTTCCCCGTGACTCCGGGCGCTTTTCAAACGACCGATCCTACAAAGAGTTATCCCTATGGGACAGAGACCGGTTCCGGCTTTGTCACCAAGCTGAACAGCACAGGGACGGGGCTGATCTATTCCACATATCTGGGCGGCAGCACGCTGGACGTTATTTGGGGGATTGCCGTCGATGCATCGGGCAGCGCGTATGTGACCGGGAATACGGGGGATTTAGACTTCCCGACGACTGCAGGAGCGTTCCAGACTACCGCACCACAGACGACGACCCAGAACCAAAGCGGGTTTGTCACCAAATTGAATCCGGCAGGAACTGCGCCCGTCTATTCCACTTATCTCTCCGGCGGGACCGAGGATTGGCCTGCATCCATCGCGCTCGATACGGCCCGCGAGGCATACGTCACTGGATGGACGGGTTCCCCAGCGTTTCCCATCACGCCCAACGCGATTCAGCCCAAGATGTTCTCTACACAATCAGGGTTTGTGACAAAGCTGAAGAGCGACGGTAGCGGGCTGGTGTACTCGACTTTCCTGGCTGACATTCTTTCGGGAATCGCTGTGGACGGGAATGGCAATGCCTATGTCGCTGGGGAGGGTGGCGCACTCGATTTCCCAGTGACGCCCGGTGCTCTCGATCAGACGAATGGATCTTTTATCGTTTCAAAGCTCAACAGCTCAGGAACCGCGCTGATTTACTCTGCGTTGTTTGGTGGATCAAGCGGGGTGGACAGCTATCTAAACGCGCTTGCGCTCGACTCGCAGGGAGACGTGATCGTCGGCGGCTGTACGAGCTCAATAGATTATCCGGTAACACCTGGGGCTCTTGAGACCCAGAATCTCGCGTTGTTGTACTCCGGGCAGTTCGGTGGCTTCCTGACCAAAATTGATCCCGCTGGCGCCACGATTCTGTACTCGACCTATTTTGGTGGTACCGGTGCCCAGAGTCCGATCACAAATGGGGACTGTCCGGCCCGAATCGCGGTTGATGGGGTGGGGAACGTATACGTCGCCGGGGGAGCCGGATCGCCGGACTTCCAGACAACGCCGGGAGTTGTTATACCGAGCGCAACCTGGGGAGGAGATTTCATCGCGGAGTTCAACGCAAGCGAGATGACGTCGCTTCCCCTTACATCGGTCAACCTCACGTCGAGCGCTCCATCGGTAGAATTTGGGCAGCCGGTGACCTTTACTGCGAAAGTGCAACCGACCTCCGGGCAAACACCGACTGGAATCGTCGGCTTCAGTTTCTACGGACAGCAGGCTGCCGATGGGACCGAAGGTACCGGAGAGGGATTCGGACCGTGGACGTGGGCTCCGCTCGAGTCAACCGGAACTGCGATGTATACGCTCAACACGGGAAATCTCACAGCCAATCAGCTCAAGTTCAACGTGCAATATCTGGGCGACGCCAACAATGCTCCGAGCACCACATCCGGCTCCGAGACGCTCACACTCATTCCCACAACTACCACCCTGACCTCAAGCCAGAATCCGGCTCTTTACGGAACCGCCGTCACCTTCACCGCGACAGTCCTCGATAATACCGGTAAGCCAGCAAAGGGTTCTCTGCTGGTGGAATATAGTGCGATTGGCCTGGACGCGAACGGCCAGGCTACCTGGACGAACGGCACGGGATACCAGTTGCCGGTCGGCAACGACACCGTGTTTGCGGAGTTCGATCCGGTGGTTGGATACGCCTCGTCGTCGGCAACAGTGTCGCAAACCATAATGCCGCTGGGTACGACACCAACACCGACTTTCAATCCGCCTGGAGGTACCTTTAACGGATTCCAGAATGTCAGCTTCAGCGATGCTAACCCTAACGCGGAGATATACTACACGACCGATGGAAGTATGCCCGCAGTAGGCACGTCGAGCGGTTTCCCTTTGGGAGTATTCTTTGAAGTAATGTCGAGCGAGACGATTCAGGCGATCGCAGTTGCCGCTGGTTACGCGCCAAGTCCGGTAGCTTCTGCGACGTATACGATTGTGCTTCCGCCTCCAAACTTCTCCTTGGGCGGAAATGCAATCAGCGTCTGGCAGGGGGAGACAAGCAACAATGCATCCGGGATTGTCGTCACACCGATCTACGGATTCGCCGGTACGGTTACATTAAGCGCGGCGGTCACCAGTAGCCCCACCGGCGCAGTTGACCCGCCAACGCTCAGCTTCGGCACAACAAACCCCGTAACGATCACCACCGCCAATGTCGGCAGGGCAGTCCTGACGATTTCTACCACAGCGCCTTCATCCGGTTCATCGGCGCAAGCTCGCCTGTCTAAACTCCATTGGCTCGCTCGGGGTGGAGCGGTGCTGGCTTGCTGCCTGATCTTTGGTGTATCTACCAAGCGCAGGAGATGGCGCTCGGTGCTCTGGCCCTTGGCCCTGCTCGGAATTTTGTTAGGCAGCGTGCAAGCCTGCGGGGGCGTTGGCGTCGGGAGCCAAAGAAATCCTGGAACTACACCGGGAAGCTACACCATCACGGTCACCGGCACATCCGGCGTACTGCAGCAAACCACGAACATTTCTCTCATCGTGGACTATGCGGACTGATTGAGGTCATACAACGCGCGCTCTAAACGCGCTCCGTTTGTCTGTTTTGTGTAGCTTTCGGTAGGTTTAGAGTGTCATCCGCTGCCTTGCATGTGGTTGAAAATACGTTAGTGTGTGCTTTCGAGTCCTACCTGAGGAGCCAAGTTTTGTCCGAACATCTCTTCAGCATCCGCCGAGCAATGACCGCTCCACTTGCCCCCAAAAAGGATCTAAGTTTCGACCTTCATGTGAGGCGCGGATTGCCCTTGAAGTGCGTGTACGGCGGCGAAAGATCGTAGTGAATCCCTGGCTCCTGCATTTCGCGTCGGTCGGAGAAAAAAACCGAATCGCCCTGCTTAATCAGATAGTCGGCTGTGCGCGCGGCCAGCGCCTGGATCGTAAGTCCCGGATTGGCCGAGCCTTGCGTCGGCAGAATGCTGCCGTCGCAAATGAAGAGGTTCGCAATATCGTGCGTGCGGCCGAATTTGTTCACCACGGAGGAATCGGGCGAACTGCCCATGCGCGCTGCGCCCACCAGGTGCGCATAGCGCGGCTCTTCGACGACCGTTTCGGCACCCGCGGCCCAAAGCACATCCATCACTTTCTGCTTCCCGTAGGCGATGAGCTTCTTGTCGTTGTCATGCAGGTTGAACGTGACCTTGGCCACCGGGATTCCGTACTGGTCTTTCTCGGCGGCGATCTCCACGCGGTTGTCTTCCCAGGGAAGAATCTCTCCAAGCACGCCGAGCGTAGCCCAGTGGTTGTAGTCCATCATGATGCGTCGCAGGCCCCATCCCCACGTATCTGCGGCAATATGGATGTGCTTGGCGAATGCGATCGGAAGCGGGCCCACGGTCTGAATGGCAAATCCACGCGCGAAGCCGCGGCCCTTATCTGTTTCGTAGAAGTCTTCGCTTAGCGCATGAGCGGGGGGAGCTTTGTACATCCGTATTAAATCTGAGAACCGGCCGGCTACGACGTTGCCTGCCTGTGCCATCAGGAAGCGGCCGAGGGTTCCACTTGAATTGGCCAGCCCGCGCTCGTGTCCAGGACAAGCGGAATTCAGCAGCAGCCGCGGAGTTTCGATCGAATAGCCCGCCACGATGACGGCACGAGCCCGCTGGAAGCGTTCGCGGCCTTCGCGATCGTAATAGAGAACGCCGTCGGCGCGTCCGTCGCCGCGCAGCACAATTCGGAAAGCAATGGAGTGCGCGCGGATCTCGGCGCCGTGATCCATCGCATCCGGCACGTGCGTGATCAGCGTGCTGGCTTTCGCGCCAACCTTGCATCCCTGAATGCAGAATCCGCGATAAATGCAGTGCGGCCGGTCGCCATGCGATGCGGAAAGAATTGCGACGGGTCCACCAGCAACCGAGCGGATACCGAGCTTCGTGCATCCGCGCACCAGCACGTCGCCCACGCCGCCCAGCGGATGTGGACCATAAGGATGACCGTGCGGATCGCCCCAGGGATAGTAAGCAGGCCCCGCGACAGGAATTTCCCGCTCGAGCAATTCGTAATACGGCCTCAGATCCCAGTAGGACATCGGCCAGTCCGCGCCAACACCGTCCTCGGTGTAGACGCGAAAATCCGACGGATGAAATCGTGGAGTGAAGGCCGCCCAGTGAACGGAACCGCCGCCCACGCCTTTTCCGCTATTATTCGCGCCGAGCGCCAGTGGATTTTTTCCGCCGATGATCCGCAGATCGTTCCAATAGAGCTCGTGGGAGCCTTTTTCGTCGCTCACCCAATCGCGCTCTGTATCCCAGAACGGGCCCGCTTCGAGTCCTATAACTCTGAATCCCGCCCGCGCCAGGCGCTGCAGAAGTACGCCGCCCGCTGAACCGACACCCACAATTACATAGTCGACCGTCTCGCCCTCGGCGAATTTTCGCATCGGCGTTTGGATGCGCTGCATCGGCCCCAGGCGATGATCGCCATTGCCATTGCCGTTCGGTTGCACTTTGATTTTGCCCAACAGGCGCATCTCACTCCGTACCCTCCAGTAGAGTGCTGTTCGTCGCCCGCGTCTTGTCTTTCAGATTGAGTTCGGAGATTGAATCGGGCGGCGCGCTCCACACATAGCGAACTTCATCCACCTCCCACGGTTCGGGCAGTCCGTTTTCGAGCCGCATGTAAGCGCGCGGATATGCTGGTCCACCGAAGCCGATCTCATCCCATGCCCAGGGATGCGAATAATACGCGGTGACGCAATCCTCAACGACCAGGGACCAGAACCGGCGCACCGGCATCCGCTTCCAAATCGCAACGTCAGGGTCAGGTTTACCTTCGTGGAGTGATTTCAAAATCAATTCCTGCGGAAATGTGCTGAGCTCAACAAACGGTATTTTGAATCGTTGCTGTGCCATGTTGTCGATGGCTTGCAGTCCCAGGAGATAAGCCTCGCGATCGGGCGGCATGTCTTCGAAGCGAAACCCATCCAGCGCGTTTTTGAAGAGCCGCTCATCGATGATTGGAACAATGGGAATGCGCCTCTCCGGAACCCGATCGTCCTGCGGCAGAATGCGATCGACCACTGCTTCGAGCAGAGCCGCCTGCTCCGCGCTGAAAAAGCGAATCGGCGGAATCGAGGACACGCGTTCGTTAATCGTGTTCCGAGTAGTCTCATCCCAATAGTCTTGTTGACCCATGGTGCTGTATCCGGGGTAGTATCCCGGTTGCTCGCGGACGACCAGCGCGGTGCTGTTTTCCCGATTGCGAGGCTTTGGCGCACTCATCGGCGATTCTCCCTGCGCAGCAAGCTGGCCAACATTCCAAGGAATCCGCACGCCGCGAAAAGTAGGGGCGCAAACACCGGCGGCCCGTAGAGAATGTTGTATCCAATCTTCTTTGCGCCACCAGGCCGCTTGAGTATCCCGCGCGCGTGATAGTAAAAGCCCACCGCACCATCTACGAGCGCCAGCATTGAAGTTGCAGGAAGCAACGTCTTCGCTATCCGGCGGCTCCAGATCGCGGCAGCAGCCGCTGCCATCAGCGCAGGCGCAATCAGAACCGGCGACCACTGCACCTTCATGCGGAACCACGATTTGTAATGAGAGTAGAGCGCTTCAAATCCGCTGAAGAAGGCCCAGGCAATCGTGATGACGCACAGATGCTTCTGAAAGCGGCCCTGGCTGATCTCGACCCTCCAATCGTTCGCTTTTTCGGGATTAGCCTCTGCCTTCGATTCCTGATCGTCGGCCGGATCGTCTTCCCGCCGTAGATACGACGCCATCCACCCAAGATAAGCGCTCGTCCCAAAGAGCAGCGGCGCAAAGATGGGCGGTCCCATCACGATATTTGCTACGGGCAAGCGCCAGCCGCCGGGCTTGCGTGCGATTCCGCGAATGTGAAACCCGAGCCCGATGACACCGTCGATCAACGAAACCACGCTGACAACGCGGAGAACAATAGTGGCCGCTCTTCTTCTGAAGACCGCTGCCGCACCCGCTGCAGCGAGCGCTCCGCTCAAGATAACGGGCGAATACATCACCAGATTGCTGTAACTTCCCTTGTAGTGTTCGTAGCCCACTTCAAGGCCGCTCGCCACACTTGTTGCGGCGACGATGAACGAGAGGCTCCGTTGAAAGCGCCCATCGCGGATATGTACGAGGGTATTTTCAAGCACTCCCCCGGCCGGCAAGCGCAGAGCTCCTGAGGGAATGCGCGCAAGTTGTGCGTTGGCAGCGCTCAGGACATATCTCCTTCATCCCACGCAATGGCGCGGGCCCACGCGCCGCCGGCTCCGCTGATGAGAATGGGAAATGCAGCAAAGTGCCTCAATCGTCCATCCAGCAGAGTCTCGGGAACGCGAATATCTTCGACGATAAATTTTCGCTTGCCAAGTAGAACTCTGTGCGACGCGGTTTCCTTCTCCGGATCGTTGTATCCGCCGACGCTCAAACCTTCGATTCCTACCCCATGAATTCCGAGCGACACCAGATAGCTTGCCCCTTCGCCGGTCAGGTAGGGCCACGCGGTAAGAAACTCCTCGCTCAACGCGCGCTTGTCGCCCCAGCCTGTTTTCAGAAGGACGATTGCGCCCTTTGCTTGGGAAGCGGAAAGGGAAGAGAAGTCTTCCGGAATGATGCCGCTCCCAGCTTGCTTGTGGCGCAGATCGACCGCGATGCATGGACCGTGAAAATAATCGAGTGGGAGCTGGTCAACGGTCTCCATCTCTGGAAAGAAATGAAACGGCGCGTCGATGTGGGTTCCCGTGTGAGTCGTCAGGTCGACGCGCTCCACGTTCGCAGGCTCAACGGGAATGAGATGAGGCACCGTGAGGGACGTGGGCTTGTGCTTCGGCCACTGCGGCACATTGTTGAAGATGGGTTGGCTCAAGTCGTGGAGCATGGTTAGGCTGCGTAGCGCATGGCGTCCTTACGTTTGAATGTGAGGCCTAAGCCCGGTTCCGAGTCGTCGGGCTTCATCTGTCCGTTCTTCTGTTCGACAAAGCCGTCGAATAACATGCGCTCGATGCGAACGTGATCATGAAAGTATTCGAGGTGCCTGAAGTTCCGAATCGCACAGCCAAGGTGCATGTGCAGGCTCGGTGCGCAATGCGCGGATACTGGCTTGCCATAACTTGCGGCAATTGTAGCGGCGCACAGGAAACCGGTGACTCCGCCGCAGCGCGTCGCATCCGCCTGCAGCACGTCCACTGCTTTGGCTTCCAGAAACTGCCGGAAATCGAACGCGTTGTAAGCGTATTCGCCGGCGGCAATCTCCATGCCGGCCGGCGTGTGTTCGCGGACAAAGCGAAGTTGATCCAGGTGATCCGAACTGACGGGTTCCTCAAACCAACTCACGCGCTGCTCGCTGAAGATTTCTGCCATGCGCATCGCCTGGCGAGCGCCGTATGCGCCGTTGGCGTCGACAAACAGTTCCGCTTCATCCCCGATACTGTCTCTGGCAGTCTTTACGCGCTCTGGGTCCATACTCGGAACAGATCCCACCTTCATCTTCACCATGCCGATTCCTGTCTCGACCCAACCCGAAAGTTGCTGCCTGAGCTGTTTCGACGAATAGGAAGTGAAGCCGCCGCTGCCGTACACGGGAGCCTGATCGCGCGCTTTTCCGAGCAGTCCGCTCAGAGAGCACCCTAGCAATCGCGCCTTCAGATCCCAAAGCGACGCATCAAGCATTGAGATGGCCATTGCGGCAATGCCTCGGCCGCCATCGTTGCGCACAGCACGAGCCATGCGCCGGTTGAGCCGAGGAATATCAAATGGAGACTGGCCGATAAGACAGGTCTTTAGGAGGTGCTGCGCGAAAGGCTCAATTGCCGAACTGCCGTAGGTATATCCCAGTCCGATCCTGCCGCTCGCAGAAAGTTCGACCAGAACCAGAGTCGTCGAATTCCACTCGAATGTGCCGTCCGCCTCAGGCGCATCTGTTGGCACAGTGCAGACATGAAATTCGGCCTTGCGGATTCGAGTGTCGCTCTCCATGGGATCCTGGGATGAAATCCGTCACACCAGTTCGCGGACTGTGTCGTGCAGGTTAGTCAGGACGATCTTCGACCGGTTCGGCTCGCCGCGCAACAACGCTTCGGCGAACTTGGTGGCCTGCGAAGCCTTGATCTTGGTGGGCATCGGCGGCGTAAACTCGTCGACCACCGCCTCAATCAGCACCGCCCCCGGCTGGGACAAGGCAGAATCCATTTGCGTTCCGCATTCTCCGGGGTCTTCGATACGAACCGCCTCAAGACCAGCGCCCTGCGCGATCGTGACAAAATCAGCCGGATAAAGATCGCAGGCATACTCAGGGTTGCCAAGAAACACCATCTGCTCCCATTTGATCTGCCCGAGAGTGTTGTTCTTGATAACGATAATTTTGATATTCAGCTTGTAAGCGGCGATTGTGATGAGTTCGCCGAGCAGCATGCTCAAGCCGCCGTCGCCGATGATGCAATAGACCGGCCGGTCGGCATACGCGACAGCAGCCGCAATCGCGTAGGGTAGCCCGCAGGCCATGGTGGCGAGATTCCCTGAACAGCTATGCTTTTGTCCGCGAAGCGCAGGGACGTAGCGCGCCCACCAGGTCGTGATTGTTCCCGAATCCGATGTGACGATTGCATTGGTTGGGATGCGCTTGCCCAGTTCCCAACCCACGACGTCGGGCTTCATCGGTTTATCCGGCCGCGTTCCGCGCTGTTCCATCAACTTTTGCCAATCGGCCTTGCCGCGCTGCGCCCGGCGCAAAAAATCGCGGCTGTGCTTCTTCAGGCGCGGCAGCAGAGCGTTCAGGCAAGCCTTGGCGTCGCCCACCAGCGCGGCGTCTGCCGGGTACCGCAGGCTCACGCGCTGCGGGTCGCGTTCGACCTGAACGCACTTCACGGCTCCCGGCTTGGGCAAGAACTCTACGTAGGGGAAGGACGACCCTACGATGAAGAGAGTGTCGCAATCTTCCAGAGCGTCCTGTGACGGCTCTGTGCCCAGCAGGCCGATCCCGCCGGTTGTGTAGGGGCTGTCGTCCGGCACCGCGGCTTTGCCGAGCAGCGCCTTGACAATCGGCGCCCCGAGCACTTCGGCGACTTTTTCCAATTCGTCGGTAGACTGCAGAGCGCCCTGTCCCGCGAGAATGGCGATCTTCTTGCCGCGGTTCAGAATGTCGGCTGCGTGCTCAAGATCGACATCGCAGGGAAGAACCTGCGGGAACGCAGGCGTCGAAGTGGTGTGGTGCTGAGGATTGCGAGGAGAACGTCCTACCTTGATTTCCTGCACCTGCACATCGACCGGTATCGTCAAATGGGCAACGCCGCGCTTATTCAGCGCCGAGCGCACTGCCAGATCTGTGAGCGCCTCCACGTGCGCGCCGTTCATCACGCGCTCGTTGTATACGGCCACGTCAATGAAAAGCTTGTCGAGCTCGACATCCTGCTGTGTGAAGGTTCCAATCAGGTCGCTGTGTTGCAATCCCGTGATCGCCAGCACCGGCGCTCCATCCATCTTGGCATCGTAGAGGCCGTTCAGCAGGTGGATTCCGCCGGGTCCCGAGGTCGCGATGCACACGCCCAGACGTCCGGTGAATTTCGCGTAGGCGCAGGCCATAAACGCGGCTGATTCTTCGTGGCGCACATGAATGAATCTGATCCTGTCTTTGTTTTTGCGCAGCGCCTCAAACACCCCGTTGATGCCGTCGCCCGGCAGTCCAAAGATGGTATCGACTCCCCAGTCCATGAGCCGTTCAATGAGCATGTCCGAAGTATTCATAGCTAAACCTCATTTGCTTGCCGTGCCGTGCCGCGATTGCAATTTAACGTGGATAGCAGCGGCCGTTGCACGAGAATGACGTCCATTCGCAAGCTCGCCGCATTACGCGGCAACGGAGCGCTTTTCCCGAGCGGGCTTTTCCGTCACGCGCGTGCGGTCCAGCAGCATTTCCTTGGCACGCTCGAGGCTGTGCCTCTGCGCGGAGCTCAGCCGCCTGCCTGCGTAGGCCATGTACACGGTGAGAACGCGCAATCCTCCTGCCGGACCGCCGGAGAAGAACTCCTTGGACGACAGAATGTCGGCGATGGTTTCAGCAGGCTTAGTAAAAATGCCGTTGAGAGGGCCCGTTGCACGTTTGGTCATAATAGATCCACCTTTCGAGGGGTTGAAGCACTCAAGCGGCACGGCTTTCCTCCGAACGGAGCCGATCCGCCACTTTTGAGAGTCGCTGCATGGTATCGGTTTCCTCGCGATAAGACTCTTCGAGCAGGCGAACATCGTTGCCGCGATCGAGCGCCTGGGCAAAATTCCGAACAGTCTCGTAGAACGCAAGCTCGTAATGCTTAATGCGCCGCGCCACGGCGATCAGCGCGAAATTCCGGACAAATTCGTGTACAGAGGCTTCGATCAGTTCCTCTGCTTCGTCGAAGAGCGCGTAAACCGTATGGCATTTGATCGGCTGCCGGTCGTCAGTGACACGGTTGAGCATCTCCCGGACCCGTCCCGCCTGCCGCTCGCTGTCTTGCCAGTGCTTATCGAGGACCTCTCTGAGATCGACGTCGAACGCAGCTTCACGCAGAACCAACGATTTCATTGCGATCACCTCCTCGGCAGACAGGAGGATACGGAGCTGCTTTACATAGAGCGACTGAAGATCCGGAATTTTCTCAATCATGAGCTTCATCAACTTCTCCGAAAGGCTTTCAACGCGCATGAGACTCGACGTGCGGAGAATCCGCCGCCGGAAGCGTTCGCATATTTTCTTTTTGGCTAAGGCTTGCTGATGTTCGCTACTTGCGAGCTAACCTCGCGCCGGAAGATGCTTCAGAAGAAAATCTGCCTCACGGGGTGGGATGCGGCGGTTTTGGGCTTCGTTGCTCTATCCGCCGGAAAGCGGTTGTGCCCGATTTACTACAGTCTTAGTGTGTATGATGCAGATTACGCGCATGTGGTTACGGGCGCGGTGCCAAAAAGTCTTTCTGCATTCCGGCTCCCGGCCGCAAGCATCCCGGCGGCTCTTCTGGTTGCTTATGGAAAAAGGTGGATGGATGCGATGACAGTCGTAGAGTGCATCGCGGCGGTCCAAGCCGGCGGCTCCGAATCTTAATCCCCTAATTCTCCCGCTGTCGGGTATTTTCTTCTGGCCATGATGACATTCGTGCTGCGCTTGGTCGTGTGGATACCTAAGGATTGCTGTCGTTGCCGGATACGGATCTGCCTCAAATGCCAAGCTAGTTGTGGCAGCCGGGTCAGGCGGCAGATGGAGCGGCGGACCTCACAACTTGAGCCGATCTGATGCCATCGTATTCCAGCTCAAAAGCAGCGGTGATCAGCGCGATGTGCGAAAAGGCCT
The DNA here is from genome assembly GCA_963745965.1 of uncultured Acidobacteriota bacterium. Classification (GTDB taxonomy): domain Bacteria; phylum Acidobacteriota; class Terriglobia; order Terriglobales; family Acidobacteriaceae; genus Telmatobacter. The sequence continues at coordinate 315,619 of CAVUZC010000011.1, read as the reverse complement.
GGGGGAAATTCCCCAACAGCCGTTTCGACTTGGGATCGTACTCTTCTGAGAGCAGCCCCAGATCGTTCGATAACAACAAGAGCCGTTCAAAGAGTTTGCGGCCGTCCTCGGCACGCCCGATTGTCTTCAGGCTGCTGACCATCCAGAAGCTGCACGCCAGAAACACGCCTTCTCCCGGGGGCAGTCCGTCGGTCGCTTTCGTTGTGTCGTACCGCTGCACAAATCCCTCGATCGTCAGTTCCCGCTCGATGGCCTCAACGGTAGTTCGAATGCGCGGGTCATCAGCCGGAAGGAAACCAACCAGCGGCATCAACAGCAGCGCCGCGTCCAGATGATCGGATCCATACGATTGCACGAAGCATTTCTTCTCTTTGTTGTATGCATTCCTGCAAATCTCTTCGTGGATCGTGTCGCGAGTCGCTTCCCACTGGGCCAAGGGAGCTTCGTAATGCAAATCTTTGGCAATCTTCACTGCCCTGTCGAAGGCCACCCAGGCCATCATCTTTGAGTACGTAAACTGCTGCGGTCCGCCGCGAGTCTCCCATATCCCCGAATCGGGCTCACGCCAGATCTTTTCCAGATGATCGAGGAGCAAAGCCAGCACGCGGAACTCATCTTCGCCGTGAGCTGCCAGAGTTTGCTGCGCATGGTAAAAGCAGTCCAGCATCTCTCCGTAAATGTCGAGCTGCACCTGATTCGACGCGGCATTGCCTATGCGCACAGGTTTCGATTGCTCGTATCCCGCCAACCAGTCAACCTCCCACTCCACAAGCTGCCGGTCGCCTTTGAGTCCGTACATGATCTGTACCTGATCGGGGCTCCCCGCCAGGGCGCGGAGCAGCCAGTCTTGCCACGCTGTAGCTTCGTCGTTGTAGCCGGCATTGACGAGCGCCAGCAGACTGAAAGTAGTGTCGCGCAGCCAGCAGTAGCGGTAATCCCAGTTGCGAACGCCTCCGACCCGCTCCGGCAGAGAGGTGGTCATCGCGGCCACCAAGCCACCGGTGGGCCGGTACGTCATGGCCTTAAGCGTAATGAGCGATCTCTCTACCTCGTCTCGATACTGTCCCCGGTACTTCAATTTGCTGGCCCACTCGACCCAAAACTTCTCTGTGTCTTTCTCGGCCTGGTGGACGTCGATACGTTTCGGTTCGCGTTCGTACGAACTCCCGTAGGTGAGCGTGAACCACGCCCGCTCGCCGGCTTCGACGGTGAAATCTGCGACGGTCTTCAGGTTTTCCCCATGTACAGGAACCGCGGCGTGGAACATGACCAGGTTTGGGCCCGCGACTGCGCGAACTCCATCTTTCAAAGCGGTCACCCATGGGACTGTTCGGCCGTAGTCGAAGCGCAGAGCCAGTTCCATGCGCAGCGGCAGCTTTCCCTTGAGGCCTTCCACAATGCGCACAACATCGGAGTGGCGCTCGCGAATCGGCATAAAGTCGATCAGCTTTACCGCGCCTTCGCCGCTTTCGTAGATGGTTTCGAGAATGAGCGTATGGTCACGATATTTGCGAGTCGAAGTGCAGTGGCCTTCTGCCGGCGAGATGCGCCAATATCCGTTGTCTTGGTTGCCGAGCAAAGCGCAGAAGCATGCCTCCGAAGAGAAAGACGGCCAACACAGCCAGTCGATGGAGCCATTCCTGTCGACCAGCGCGGCCGTCTCGCAGTCACCCAGGAGCGCGTAATCTTCTATTTTGGCTGCCATGGTTTATTGCTCGCGGTAGTTGCGCATCAGTCCGCCGTCTACGACGAACGTCGATCCGGTGATATAGGAGGCATCGTCCGAGCAGAGAAACGCAACCAGGCCGGCAACATCGTCCACTGTCCCCATGCGTCCCAGAGGAATATTCGCAAGCAGCGCGTTGAGCTCCGTCTTATTTTCGAGCAGAGCTTTGTTGATCGGCGTTGCAATCGCCCCGGGTGCAACGTTGTTCACCGTAATTCCCAGCGGGCCCAGTTCGACTGCCAAATCGCGCATCAACATGCGCAGCGCGCCCTTGCTGCAGCAGTAAGTCGCAAAGCCGGGGAAGACCATGTCTTCGTGCACAGAGCTGATATTGACAACCGAGCCGCGCCGTTTGGCATCGCGCAGCCGGCGAACAAAGGCTTGCGTCAGAAAGAACGGCCCGCGCAGGTTTACGGCCATCACCAGGTCGTAGTCTTTTTCCGGAGTATCCAGAAACAATGATTTGCGCTCCATTCCAGCGTTATTCACCAGAATGTCGGCCGTGCCAAAGCGCTGCCACGCAACATCGACAAGTTTCTGAACATCGCCCATCTTGGTCACGTCGGCTTGAACGATCTCGCCGTCGCTGCCGGCTTCTTTGATTGCGCGTTCGGTTTCTTCCGCCCCTTCCGGCGTGCCAACATAATCCACGATCACCTTCGCGCCTTCAGATCCCAAACGTTTGGCAATGCCCTGACCGATTCCCGAACTGGCTCCGGTGACAATCGCCACCTTGCCTTTTACTCCGCGCATAGGCTCTCCTTACGGACTCAACCCCCATTTGTATGAAGGCAAAATGGCTGCCATGAGTTGTAAGTTCTAGCTCCAGTTTACGAAATAGCCTCTAAAGTTTTTCAGTGATCTGATCCGATCGGCCGCGATGTAGGCCTGGCGATCGGGAAAGCCCGCTCCCAGCGCGAGTTTTCTCATGTTCGGCCGAACTGGGGGAGACACGGCGAAGGCGTCGCGGCGGGCCAGTAAAATGTATACACTAAATCATTAGGGGGCAGATTCGCGAGGGACAGGTGAGGCCAAGGGTGCCTGCTGCGTCGAATGCCGATGCTTTGACCGTTTTTCCGAGGTTTATAACTCTGGTTCCACATGCAGTGGTATCCGGGTTGACGTCTACTAAGTATGGTATACACTAAACTCCGTGGCCAGTATCCAGCGCAAGATTATCCACGGACACCCCTATTACTACCTCGTCGAGTCGCGCCGCGTAAACGGCCGCCCGCGCCCCGTTGTCCTCCAGTATCTGGGCACAGCAGATAGCTTGCTTCGGCGCTTCCAGCAACCACACGCAGAACCAATCCGCGCCCGCCTGACCCAGTTCGGCGGCGTTGCCGCCCTCTATGATCTGGCCCAGCAGATCCGTCTGGTCGAGCTCATCGACGAACACGCCCCCAAGCGTCACCAGGGACCCTCTCTCGGCCAGTACATGCTGGTGGCAGCCATAAACCGCTGCCTGGCCCCAACCAGCAAGCGGCAGATGCCCGCCTGGCTGGGCGCGACGCCACTGCCACGGTGGTTGGGTGTTTCGGCCGAACAGTTCTCTGCGCAACGCTTCTGGGACAACATGGAGTTGCTGGGAGAGAACCAGATCTCGGCCATCAGCGAAGCGTTGACACGGCGGTTGCTGGAAAGGTTCCAACTCGACCTGAACAGCCTCATCTTCGACTGCACGAACTTTGATACCTTCATCGACACCGAGAACACCAGCAAACTACCGCAGCGGGGTCATGCCAAGAGCAAACGGGAGGACCTGCGCATCGTGGGCCTGGCGCTGCTGGTGAGCGTCGACTTTCACGTCCCCCTTTTGTGGAAGGTCTATCCGGGCAATCAGCATGACAGCGTGAGCTTTCGCGATGCACTGGAAGAGCTGACGCAGCGCTACAAGGTGCTGGCACAGCAGTGCCAGTCGATTACCCTTGTCTTCGACAAAGGCAACAACTCGGCAAGCAACCAGGAGATCCTGGATGCCAGCGGCTTCCATTTTGTGGGTTCGCTGGTCCCGACACACTACTCCGATCTGCTGGCGATTCCGTTGAAGAAGTTCGAGCCCCTCAAGGACACGCGTCTGGAGCCGGTACTGGCGCTGCGGCTAAACCGTGTGGTCTGGGAACAGGAACGTACCCTGGTGGTCACCTTCAGCCCGGAATTGCAGCGCAAGCAGATCCGGGGGATCGAACAGCACTTGGGGAAAAAGCGGCGGGCGCTGGAAGAACTGCAGGCAAAGCTGCGGCGCTCGCTAAGACCGGGCGCCAAGGGAAAAGGCTATACCCGCGAGAGTCTTGAAAAGCAGGTGAAGGAAATCTGTTCCGGCCAACACATCCACAAGATTCTTCCGGTAGCGGTGACAGGAGAGGGAAGGAATCTAAAAATCACCTACCACACGGATGCTGCCGCCTGGGCCCGCATCAAGCTGCAGTTAGGGAAACGGATACTGTTCACCGACCAGAAGGACTGGAGCAATGAACAGATTGTTCTGGGCTATCGCAGTCAGTCGCACGTCGAGGATGCCTTCCGGAGCATGAAGGATCCGTGCTTCCTGGGTTGGGAGCCCATGTTCCATTGGACTGATTCCAAGATACGGGTCCACGCCTTGTACTGTGTGCTGGCGCTGGTCCTGGGAAGCCTGTTGCAGCGCCGGGCGGCGAACAGCGGTTTGTCGCTGAGCATGCATGCGCTGCTCAAGACCCTCGGCGGAATCCAGGAAGTGACTAATCTGTTTCCAGCCGCAGGCAAGTCCGGCTCCCCCGGGCGACCACAGCTGAAGACGACCCTCACAGAGATGGACCCCACGCAGCAAGCGCTGTACCGCCTATTTGCGCTCGATGGCTACCGGCAAGCCTGATTGGGTCGATTTAGGCTATACAAGCTGATCCGTTCCAAAGCGCATCCTGGAGCGGGTTCTTCGCTTTTTCGCCACCGTATTTCGTAAACTGGAGCTAGGTTTAACCCCGGCGGCGATAACGCGCAAGCCAATCGGCGAAGCCCTCCGACAGAGGCTCCTTCCGGCCCATTGCAGGCACTTCACGTATCTTCGCCAGAAGATCGGCCGGGTGCACCGGTTTCATCAGGCACTCGAACTCGAATCCATCTTCACGCGAATTGTGCAGGAGTTCCGCGGTGTTCGCCGTTCCCGAAAACAGGAGCACTCTGCAATGCGGATAGAGTCGGCGGAACTGTATCCCAAGTTCGATTCCGGTCATCCCCGGCATCTTAATATCCGAAATGAGCAGGTCCGGCGGGGCGTTCTTCGCCGCTGAAGCCAGTGCCTCGCGCGGGTCGAAAAAGGGGCTTGCCAGAAATCCTTTCAGGTTCAGAATCATCGCGAGGGATTTCGCGATGATCTCCTCGTCATCCACGACGAAAACGATGAGTCCATTAGTCCGCATATAAAGCCACGTTTCCCCGGCGTATGCATACACGTCGATCGGTAGCCGCTCGGCGAGCGATCTCTAAGAAACATTCGCGCACTCGTCTCGATCTTCTCTACTGAGGCCCGGGTAGGATTGCGTATGCACGATGTCGGATGTACTCTGCAGATCGGGGAAAATATAAATCAATATATCAACGGCTCAGCCGCTGCCTGGCTTTCACTGTTTGAGATCCTATCGCTGCCTGCACTTCTTTCGAGCACTCGCAGCTCTGCACATTTGGTTCGGCGCTAAGTGTCGGCGAAATTGACTCAACTCCGTACGCAATGTCCGAGTGAAGGGGAATGGGCGGCGGCCACCTGCGGCGCAACACCTTTGCCAGTATTATGCCATGTTTTTCCACAGGGGGAGGGCCGGCGTCTGTCGCTTACAGAGCCAGGCCGTCAGCCCTTTGTGCAGAGCCAACGCGGTCATTTTTTTGCGGTACTAAACTCGGCACTCAGCAAACAGCAATTTCGCGTATGCCATAGCCTGGCATCTTTAGCCGCACCTAGGCCCTGCGTTCGAGTGCTATTCCGTTCGCTATGAGGAATACACGCGTCTACGCGTCTTCGAAACGGCTGAATTCGTGGATAGCCTTCGCACGGCATCCCGCCTGCGCGAAGGTGTAAAGGCCAGATGAGAACCCGGACCGCAAGCGCAGCCCGGGTTCCCGTTCGATTCTCGCAGACGGCCAGCCGGCGAGTCTGCGCGGTGAGCGCGGTTTTATGCCGCGCGAAGCGCTTGTTGCTGAACTTTTTGCGAGATTTCGGTCAGCTTCTTGTCAGCCGCCTTCTCCTCTTCAAGCGTTTCCTCGAGCAGCTCCACTACCTGTTTCTTGCCGAGCCTTTCCGCGTAGGTGCGAACCGTTCCGTATGCGGCCATCTCGTAGTGTTCCACCCTCTGGGCAGCAGAGATCAGCGCGGAGTCGCGAACGCTTCCCGCTTTGGTCTCCTTCAGCATTTCCTCGCCTTCTTCGAGGACGCCTTTCATGCCATCGCAAGTTTTTCCCTGGGGATTAACGCCGAGGGTTTCAAAGATCTGGTCCAGCCTCTCGATCTGCCCCTCTGTCTCTTCGAGATGCTGCTTAAAAGCGGTTTTCAGTTCTTCTGACGTCGCGGCTTTCACCAACTTCGGAAGAGCTTTGGTGATTTGGGTTTCCGCCGAATAAATATCCTTCAGTTCCTCGACGAACAGTTGGTCGATTGTATTCACACCACTCATAAATAATTCCTCCGTTGGGAGTTTAGTTTTAATGCTTGCCTTCTGCTGGGATGCCCCTTTCAACTGCCCCGTTGCTCTTCAAGGCGCCGCCGCTGCCCTGACAGGAAAGGTTCATTTTCACGGCATCACGCTCGACGCAGCGCCCGAGATGTACAAAGTGTGGCGCGACAAAGAGCAGAGCATCACGCAGATCGTGATCGACCCCTGGGCCGAGCAAAAAGCCACATAGGCATGTGCACCCAGCAACGCGTATCCAGCGGGTCTTGACTGACGTGCCATGCTGGACGGACCACAAACGGTGCGTTTTTGTTGCTTAAATGGTAAAGGGGCCCCCCTATTTTGTAAGGATAATCTTTGATTTCAGAGCTTTACGCACTTCCAGATCGCGCAAAATATCTGCAATCAAATACTTGTGGCCAGAATCAAGGCAACAAAGGACTTACCCCCGTTTTTTGCGGGCCGTGGCGAGTAAGACCTTTATTTTCAGTATCTGCTTGTCTCGCGCGATACGCTGGTTGGCGCAAAATCTCTCTTTGCAAGGCCTTGCAGAGAACGGCGTCGAAAACAAACGAATTGCGTGTGAATTTCCGCAGGTCTACAGCCTCGCAACGCGAACTCGCGGATTTTTCCTATTTGTATTGTGCTCCGGGATGGGGAAATTATCGGCAAAACCGATCATGGTAGAATTCGGGAACTCTCGATTCCCCTCCGCGGCGGCGGCGAGAGGGCCTGGGGCACGCGTTTCAGAGTCCGGGACAGCCTTTTATCTGCGCGGCCGCATCTCTCAAAATGTTTTCTCAAACCCAAGCATTGAAAAGGAGAGGCATGAAGAAATCAGGTAGTTTCTTGTTCGCGTCCGCATTGCTGGTTACGGTTCTGAGCATCGGCTGTGCGGCGCACAGACAGGTGTATGCCTGGGGTCCGGGCGAAACCACGTACTACGTGCAATGGGAACATGAAACGCATCGCGACCACGTTGAGTGGGATCAACGTAACGACGCCGATCACAAGGCATATTGGGCGTGGCGGAAGCAGCATCACGATTAGATCGGCCGCGTGTTTGATTCCCGCCACTTTAAAACCACACAGGCCGTCCGTGAATCGGACGGCCTTTGTGTTGGTGGCAGGTCATCGCGCGCGCCCCCCGATTGCATCGTATATATACCTGCGGTATTCTGTATATACGCAAGAGGAGAAGCAAAAAATGGCCGCAACCCTGACATCGATTCGCCTGGATAAAAAGCTGGCCGACGAGGTCAAGCGTGCGCTGGGCGTGAAGACACGCACCGAAGCTGTACACCGCGCGCTCGAAGAGATCGCCGAGATGAATCGCTTCAAGAAGCTGATGAAGAAATACGAAGGCAAATTGAAGTTCGAAAACTACGAAAAGTAAGATGGTTGTCTTCGATAGTTCCATCTTTATCGACGATCTGCGCACGGGCCGCCATAGCCAGCGTATGCATTCCGGCCGGGAGCCAGCACGCACGTCGTCCGTGGTATTAGCCGAGCTGTGGCGAGGCGCAACCACGGACGCGGAGCATGCTTTTCTTCATGAGCTCGAAAGAAACCACCCCGTCTGGACCCCATCCGAAAGCAACTGGATCGAATCTGGGAAAATTCTGCAGCGCATGATGCAGGATCGTGGCTTCGAGCCGCGCAAGCTCCGCGACCTGCACTTCGACGTGCTGATCGCGCTCACCGCGCGCACCCACGGCGCGCGGCTTATCACATCGAACCGCGCCGACTTCGAGCTGATCCGGAAGTACAGGGATTTCAAGCTGGAAGTGTGGTAAAGGAAGGGACTGAGGGACCGAGGCATCGTCGTTGCCTAACCCACCGATGTAGAAAGAAGATTCCGCGAAAAAGCGGTGGGGCGAAGCGCATCGCCGAAACTGTGGGCCGACGCTTGGCTGCTGGCGACTGCGCGGGAAGCCGGCGGCGTTCTGGTGACGTTTGATCGGGCGCTTGCGGGGCGCGGGGCGCAGTGTCTGATTGGCAAGAGGGGATGAACTTAGCTAAGTTCTCAAAAGTGGTGGACTCTCGGAAATCGTCGTGCTAGCATTCGCAGAAATTCTGTTTCCCATTGTGAGTGTGCGGAATGCTCAAGCTTAAAAAGTTTCTTTGTGCCTGCTTTGACGTTGTGGCGGTGGTGTACAGCGTTGTGGCGTTCGATATTCTGGTGCATCTAGTTCGTGACCATGGTGCGCCTCCGCAGCCAAGCCGGTATTCTGCGCCCGAAACGCTGGGCGCCGCGGTACCTCATGCGGTTGCGGTCCTCATCATATTGCTTGTGCCACTGATCGTCGTATTCCTCAGCGGCATGGCACGGTTCGCGTTACGATCGGGAAGACCTTCGGGGCGTTCCTGGGCCATCGCCGCCAGCACCGCGATGCTCGTGAGCAACGTGGTCTTTTCACTGGGCCTGGCGATCATCTTTGATCAGACACGAAGTCGAGAAATAGCGACGTTCTGGTTGGCTCTCCTGGGAGGGGTTTTTCTGCTTGCGCTCCCGATGGCTGCGCTCGGGGTTGCAGGGCTGGTGGCTTTCTGGCATGACGACGCCGCTGCGCTTGGCCAAATTGCGCGGAAGCCTCCTCGTGTCCGCGGGGACGGTACGAGTCCCGTGCTTGATGCGCTAGCGTTCCTAGTGGCTCTAGCCGGCTTTCTCGCCGGGATGCGTTTTTGGACTCATTGGGGAGCATCTCACCACCTCCCCGGGTATGAGTATGGCTTTCCACTCACACTTGTCCTCATCGGATTGTTGATTACAGTGATCGTGCATGAGGCGGGCCACGCCACGGTGGGCATGGCGGTGGGCATGAAGCTGTGGGGTTTTATCGTTGGGCCGTTCCAATGGAGAGTTCGCGACGGCAGGTGGAGGTTTCAGGTCTCATTCAAGAAATTTTTTGGCGGAGCCACGATGTTGGTTCCGTCTGACCCGAACCAATCGAGGGCGCGAGAGATTGCGATGGTTGCGGCTGGCCCATTGACGGGCCTTTTCTTCGGATGGATCGCATTGGATCTTTTGCTGCATGCGCGAGGACAGAACTATGAGCCGATATGGGGACTTCTAGCAGTGATCGTTGTCCTCGCTTTTATCGCCTTCCTGGGGAATTTAATTCCGGTTAATCCAGAGGGGATGTACTCTGACGGCGCGGTCATCTATCAGTTGCTTAAGGGCGGTGCCTGGGCGGACTACCATCGGGTCGTCATGCTTTCTGCTTCGTCAGTTGTGACTTCGTTGCGGCCACGCGATTTCGATCTTGAGACAATCAAACGGGCGGAGCATGTGATCACGCACGGTTTACAGGGCGCAGTGCTGCGATTGGTGGAATCCGATTATCATCTGGATCGAAGTGAGCTACAGGAGGCGACCCAGTCAGCGACAGAAGCAGAGACGATTTGCCTTGAACTTGGGGCCAATGTTCCTCCCGATTTGCGCGTCGCACTTGTTTTCCGGGCCGCGTTTCTGCGCCGTGATGCGCAAAGTGCGCGTGATTGGTGGAGCCAGGTGGAGAAAGAGAAAGGTATTCACAAAGGATCGAATTACTGGCTGGCCAAGAGCGCGCTGTTCGCGATCGAAGGGCAAACTGAGGAAGCCTGGAGCGCGTGGAACAAGGCCAACGAGCTGATGAAACAGCTTCCGAATGCCGGCGATTACGAATTTGACCGTTATCGCTGCGACCTGCTGCGACAGGCGATCGGCTCGATGCGCACGGTCGCGAACACTCCGGTCGGGACCAGCATAGTTTGATTGCTTTGTTTGCCAAATGCACCAAGGCCGTCCTTGCGGACGGCCTTAGTGTTGGTGATGCAGTAGAGGAGGGACGTTGAGCTTCCCTTGATGTTTTCTAGCGCGGGCTTGGAAGCCCGCGCTACAGCCGGTTAGGAAACCGGCGCTACTAAAGAACGGCACCCAAATTAGTCGCCGGCTACCAGTTCGCTTTCTTCGCGGTGGCGGTTGACGGGGCTGGCGGCGTTGTTGCTTGCGGGCTTGATGTCGCCGAGCGAAACCAATCCGTCGACCGGCTTCTCGCCGAGGACGTGCTGGCGATAGAGTTGCGCCATTTTGGCGTTCTCGGCATCCTGCTTCATCTTCTCGTCGCGCGCGCGAATCTTTTCTTCGCGGGCGTTCTTGGCGATGCCCAGGTTGTCGAGCGTGTGGTTGGCTTCGGAGTTGACGTGCTCCATGTTGAGCTTTAGCTCATGGCCCACGTAGTTCATGCCGACTTTTTTGCCGCCGGCGAAGATTTCGTGGCGGCCATGCTCCTCATACCACTTGGTGAGCGTGGCCGTCATGTGCATCTTCTCGATGATGTTGCGCCATCCCACGCCCGTGTTGTAGGCGCAGAAGCTGATCTCGCCTTCCTGCGTGGCGTAGGGGATGATGCACTGCTCGGTGCGGCGGAAGTCGTAGTTGAACAGATCCTGGAACCACATGCCGGCGATGAAGAGGAAGTTCCAGCGATCCTGGCGACGCTTTTGAATATCATCCATCGTCCGGTCACCCTTGACCGAGCCGTAGTTCTTGCCGGTGGCGTTGAAGGTCTTGTCCATCTTCTTCATCATGTCGGTGATGCGGAAGTGCGTAGGCGCCTGGAAGGGATCGTAGTTGCGCATGAGCGCCAGGCCGAATCCAAGAACCGACATCCACTTGCCGCGGGCGGCGTCGTTGACCTTGGCGAGATCCTTGGCCACCTGATCCATGTGCAGGAAGGCGGTCACGGGCGCGCATTCCTTGGTTTCTTTGTCGATCATCACGGCCATGCCGATGCCGCAATTCGGGTGGCAGCCACAGGAGAGCTGGCCCCACTCGGCGGTGGGCCCGTGCACGAGGTCGGCCCAGTCAGAGAAGGTGCTCATGAAGGAGATCGGGAACCAGTCGCGCGCCGGCTCGCCCATGCCTACCTGCGACTTGACGTCGTGCGCCATGTGCGAGAGGGTGTAGCGCTGCGCCACGCGGCGCTCCTCGGTGATTTCTTCGTCGCGGCCGGTGAAGCTGACGGGCTGGAAGGAGAGGAAGCTGATCTTCTTGGGATTGTCGAGAGCGAACTCGATGATGCGGCCCACCTGCTCGTTGTTGATGCCGTTGACGATGGTGGTGACGGGAACGATTTCGACGCCGGCTTCGTGGAGATTGTTGATGGCCTGGAGCTTTACGTCGAAGAGGTTGCCGACTTTGCGGTGCGAGTTGGCAGCGTTGCCGATGCCGTCGAACTGGAGATAGACGTAGCGGAGGCCGGCTTCGGCGGCGGCGCGGCAGAGCTCTTTCGACTTGGCGAATTCGATGCCGTTGGACGCGGCCTGCACGGAGTTGTAGCCGACTTTGCGGGCGTAGGCGACGGCGTCAAGGAAGTAGGGCGAAAGTGTGGGCTCGCCGCCGGAGAATTGCACGCTCATCTGACGCCGGGGCTTCATGTTGACGGCGTTGTCGAGCATGGTCTTGATTTCGTCCCAGGTAAGCTCGTGGACGAAGCCAACCTGGTTGGCGTCCATGAAGCAGGGATCGCACATCATGTTGCAGCGGTTGGTGAGGTCGATTGTGAGGACCGAGCCGCGGCCGTGCGTGACGGTAGAGGTGCCGTGATTGTGGAGCTTGTCGGCCGTAGAGCCGTGGGCGCGGATGTCGCGACCGGGGAAACTCTCTTCAAGATGCTTGAAGAAGGCCGGGTCGATGGACATCACGTCTTCAAAATGGCCGTGCTTGGGGCAGTCCTTGACCATCAGGATTTTGCCGTCGCGCTCGATGATCTGGGCCTTGATCTCGCCGACTTTTTCGTTGAGCAGGACTTCGTGCGGCAGCTTGCCGTCGAGAATCTGCTTGCGGATCTCGGGGACGCACTTGGGGCAGAGCGAGTCTGTAGTGCGGGGCCAGCCAAGCGGCGGTTTTTCCTTCTGCCAGGACTTGAGGAGGGGCTTCTCGCTCCACTTGGGGGTGAAGCCGGGGTTGGGGCTGATGCGGTTGAGGCGCTCGTAAACAACCCATGCACCCTTGGCGGCGTAAACCACAGCCTTCTCGGCGTACTTGACGGCTTTGGACATAATTGCGTTCCCTCCGATGGCGATCGACTGGCCTGAATGAGTTGTGCTGGCCTGACCGTATCTGCGAATCTGCCGGGACTTGCGGCTGCCCGGTCTCTAAGCCTCTGCGGCTCCGGTGGAGGAGCTCAAAGGCAATAAGTTCATTCCAACAGTAGCCCTTGGGGGCGGTGTACCCAAGCCGCGTGCAGCGAATGGGGAAATGGGGGTCTGGATGGGGATTTAGGGGCAGCGAACGGGGAGGGGTCTGGGGGGTCTTGGCGCACGCAAGCCATAGATGTCACGTGCGTTAGATAAAAATGGATTGCTGCTACTCGGGCAACCGCGGAGGACCAAACCGAAACTCTCACGCTCCTGCTGGGGGGACGGCAGGAAACGGCTCGGACTATGGGCCGGTTATTCCAGCGAGCCGGTTGGAATCACCAGCAGCGTGGCCGATAAACGAGCAAAGCTCCCGCGAGTTGCGGGAGCTTTGCGGTTACTGCGATGCGGCCAAACGCCGCATCGCGGGTTGTTTGAGAAGGCCTAGTCGCACGGCACTCCGTTTACGGTGAAGGCGGTCGCGGCCGGGTTGGTGTTCGTTCCCGTATAAGTTGCCTGGAATCCCATGGCATTGTAGCTTCCGCCCGCTGCAATGGTTCCGTTGTAGCTCTCATTCGAGATCGACTCCGAACCACCGCTGTTCGTTCCCAGAATGCCATTCCAAACCTCGCCCGAAACGATCTTCGTCGAGGTATTGGGATAGGTCCACGCCAGAGTCCAGTTATTCAGAGCGGTCGTGCCGGTGTTCTCGATGGTGATCGACGCCTGTAAGTAATCAACGCCGTTTGTGGACCACGAGTTGGTAACGTTGTACACAATGTGGCATTGGCCCGATGGTGGTGCCACAGACTGGGTTGTGGCGCACGACTGAGTGGAAGCCGCAGACGTACCGGCTGCATCCACGGCCTTCACCGTATAGCAGTAGTTTGTGCTTGGCGACAGGCCGGTAACCGAGTACGATTCCGTAGTCAGTCCGGATGCCAACTGTGTGTTCGAGGAGTTATCCACGGCATAAGTCACCGTGCAGTTTGCAGGAGTCGCGTCCGCGTTCCAAGCCAGCCCAATCGCGCTCGATGAACTGGCCGTAGCCACAAGTCCCGAAGGTACAGCGGGAATTGCCGAGCAGACGGGTGCATTGGCTAACGTGGTTCCGCTGGCCGTATTGGATGGGGCGGAGACGCCGGCCGAATTCGCCGCAACTACGATGAAGTAGTAGGTTGTATTCGCAGTTAGCCCTGTAATTGTGGCCGAAGTCGAGCTTCCGGCGTTATACAAGGCGCCATTGCTGGGAGAAACGGCGGAACTCGTCGAGTAGTACACATCGTATGTCACGCCCGATGTTGTCGACGCAGTCCAACTCAGTGAGATGGAGCCGGTTGTTGTGCTGGTTACCGCGAGTCCGCTGGGCGCGGCTGGCGCGGTGGGCGGAGCAGTTGTGGTTCCATTGATGGTGCAAGTAGCTCCGTTGAGCGTGGCGGATGTTGGGACGGGGGTGGTTCCGCTGGCATAAGTGCCTTGGAACGAAAGTCCGCCGTAGTTTCCGCCGGCTGCAATGGTTCCGTTGTAGCTCACATTAGAAATCGATACCGTCCCGCCGCTGTTCGCCCCCAGAGTGCCATTCCAAACATCGCCGGAAGTGAGCGAAGTCGTGGTATTCGGGTATGTCATGTCTAATGTCCAGTTGGTCAGACCTGACGTACTTTCGTTGTCGATCGTGACTGCGGCCTGGAAGTCATTGGTGCTGCCGCTGGTCCAGCTGTTGCTTACTGTGTACGCAATGTTGCAAGAGCTGGGAGGAGGTGAGTTTGCCGGCGGTGTGGTAGCGCACGACTGCGTGGAAGGAACGGAATTGCCTACGGAATCCACGGCCTCAACCGTATAGCAGTACTCGGTGGAAGCAGCCAGCCCGGTATTCGAGTATGGAGACGCGGTTGAGCTCGTCAACAGAGATCCCAGAGTTCCGGAGGCGTTCGAGCGATAGATGTTGTACGTGGTTATGGTGCAATTGGCGGGCGGCGTAACCGTGTTCCAGCTCAACGATACGGTGTCTGCCGTTGTGCTTGCGGTAGCCGTCACTCCTCCGGGCGCAGATGACACCGCGGAGCAGACAGGCGCTGAGGTCTGAGTAGTGGCGCAGACAGGGCTGGAGGGGGAGGAGCTTCCAAAGCTGTCAACAGCCTCCACCTCATAGCAGTATTGTGTTCCGGAATTGAGACCGGTGCTCGTGTAAGAAGTCCCCGACACGCTTGCGGTCGGAAGACCCGACGTGCTGATCACGCTGTAGCTGGTAATCGAGCAGTTCGCGGGTGGCGTGACCGTGCTCCATGCAAGCTGGATCGCGCTGGTCGAACTGGCCGAGGCTGTAAGTCCGCCGGGAACCGACGGAACGGTGGAGCAGGTTGGTGTAATCGTCGTGGTGGTTCCCGACGCCTGTGAGGACGCGCCGGAGGAGCCGCCGGCATCCGAAGCCACAACGATAAAGTAATAGGTGGTGCCGGAATTCAGTCCTGAAATCGTTAGTGAAGTGCTCGATCCCGCGGAGACAGGGGTTCCTGTCGAGGTGGTTACTCCCGGGGTCGTCGAATAATAGACGGTGTACGTAACATTGGTTCCGGCAGATGCACTCCAACTCAGCGAGATCGAGCTGGAGGTTTCGCCGGTTGCGGCGAGCCCAGTGGGCGCGGACGGAGGCGTGAGGCAGGCGTCGCCCGTGAACGCAGGCGACTCGATGCTTTCGAGCGCAGTTAACTTTTGCGGAACCGCCACGGCGCTCATCGTCGAGTTCATCAGGCCGTCGGGGTCCGAACCGTTCAATGTCCAGTACGACCAGTTGAGATTCTCTCCGGTCGAATCGGTTTGCAGATAATCGATCAGCGCATTGAACCAGAAGCCTTGCGATCCGGGCGTGCTGTCATCCACCTGAAGGCTGGGATTTGCGCCCGTGGGATACGGTCCGCCTACCGTAGTGCAAGTCGATCCTTCAATACAACCGGCCGGATAATCGGGATAGTTCGGAACCCCACCCGATGGCGGAGCTGTATCGCCTGCCGGAATGTCGTTTGTGTTGTTATTTACATTCTGCGTGCCGAATTCGCCAACCCACACTGGCACGGGATTAGCCTGTGTCGTCAGATAGCCCCACTCGGTATCCCAGAAGTTGACCAGCGAAGATGCGCTCCCGGTATTCAGCCAGGATTGCGCCCATTCCTCCGGACCGTAGTCGTGCGCGGTATATACCAGTTGGTTGGCTATGCTCAGGGCCACCGGATGCGCGCCCGCGCCCTCGAGGTTGCCGCCTGCCCAACGATAGTCGTTGTCGTAGACGTCCACGCCCTGCACAAAGATCAGCAGATGGGGGTTAATAGCCAGAACGGCATTGCCTCCGCGAGCCGCCGCCGAAGGCCAGTTATGGTCGTTCGGTACGCCAGCCGACGAATATGCGCCAGCTGCTGTTTCCGCGGGGCAATTGGTATCGGCATCGTTCCCGGTTGTGTCGCCCGTCCAGCAGGAGCCATCCCAGCCTCCCGAGGTGGTCTGGTCTTGCAGGTGCGGCTCGTTGCGGATGTCCACGCCGATCACGGTGGGGTTGCCGTTCGCATCGGTATATGTCGTACCCGGCGCGGCGTAGCGGTCAATCATGAATTGCCAGTCGGCAATCCAGTCCGCTTCAGAGTAAGTGGGCGTATACCAGAGGCCGCTGGGCTCGTTGCCGCTGTAAGCATTGGGCCCCGTGGATAACTGTGCCCCCGAGCGGTGATTGTCCAGAATCACCTTGAGGCCCAGGGTGCCGGCTTCCTTGATGATCGCGTCGAAAATCTGCCCCGAGGTTAATCCCTGCAGTTCGGGGCTGCCGGTAAGCTGTCCTTGAGTCGGAGGATCGGTGTTCCAATTGGACTCTACCAACTCGTCGGACCAGGGAATACGAATCGTGTTAAAACCCTCGGCCTTGATGTTCGCCATGATGGCCGTGTAGTCTTCACCGCTGTTCCAGAGATCGTGGATGACATAGTCCTGGGTTTCGAAACCGGACCAACTGATGCCATTGATGCGTGTCACGTTTCCGCAACTATCGACGATATGGTTGCCGCTGGTGTGCCAATATCCCGAGCCCTGGGCCACGGCCGCAGGCGCGGAGGTTAGAGCTGCGCTGATTGCTAAGGTTAAGACTGCAACGTTTGCGAGCAGATGCCTGAGCATCCGCAAGGGGAGAGCTGTCATGAAAAATCTCCTGTCGGTTGGGATGTGACCCTCCTGTCGAGGGTCGATGGTTCAAACGCATCCGGAGAAAAACCTGTACAGTTCCAGCTGACATCAGCGAGGCATTTTCAGCGTCGAATCTTAAGGAACAAGCCTCTTGGAATCCGTCACGCCGATGAAGCGAATCGATGTCAGATGTCAGTCATTGCATGACTGTCGAGCACCTCATGGAGGTTCCTGGATGCTGCGTTTTCATGTGGATATTTCGATCGATTTCAAGGTTGGTTGTGTTAGATTAATTCGCATCGCCTGGTACACCCAATCACGTGCCATGGTTAGAGAACTGGAAACCCCATGCTACCCGCCAAGTCATCCTCATTGCGCAGTCAATTAGTGCAAATCGCATAACCGGCAGTAACTTGGAACGACTTACGCATCCATGCACCGCTTGCAAGGTGCATGGATGCGCAATGGTTGAGCCGGCTCTACTGGCAGAGCTGGCCGTTCAGGTAGAACGCTGCCGGAGTTGCGTTGGTCCCCGTAAACGAACCGTTGAATCCAACTGCGCTATACAGAGTGCCGCCCGCCGGAATCGACTCCCAGTTTGCCGTGCTCGAGAGCGAAACGTTCTCGCCGCTCAGCGACTCGTTCACATTCCAGGTATTGGTGATCTTCTGATTTCCTGGGAACGTCCACGACAGAGTCCACGGATAGATGGCCGTCTTGCCGGTGTTTTGGATATTGATGTTTACTGTTAACCCGTTGGTAACGCCAGGCTGCGCGCTGGTCACGTTGTAGACCACATGGCAGGCGCCGCCCGGAGCGGACTGAGTGGTTATGCTGGCCTCTTCCGATTCGGGCGAGCTTCCGCCCGAGTCCACTGCCGCAACCGCAAAGGTGTAGGACGTGTTCGGGTTGAGACCGGTGACTGTGTAAGTGGTTCCCAGCAACCCGCTGGCAATCACGGTCGAGGCCGGCGAAGTCTCATAGACGGTGTACGTCACGGAAGTTGCATTGACTGGGGCCAGTACGGCATTCCAGGTCAGGGTGGCCGTGGAGCTAGTGGCCGTTCCTGCCGCCAACTCTGCCGGAGTTGCCGGGGCAACGGGGGTGGCCGCTACGGCGGGCGCAGGCGGAGCGCAGGGAAGATCCAGGAAGAGGTTTGTGATCGGAATGGTCGTGACGTGCTGCACTGGAGACGTTACCGAACCGCAATTACTCTTTTCCGCGTTCACTTCGTAATAACCCGGAGCCACGTCCCATGCGTAGTTGCCGTATTGGGTCGAAGACATCGGGTTGAGAGTATTGTCGGCGGGTTCCATGATAGGGCTTGCCAACCCTTGGTTGTTGTTAGGCACGGGTTCGAACGGCCCATTTGCGCTATCGGAGGGTGAGTATTCGAGCGTAACCGTGGCGCCCTGCACCGGGGTCGCGCCGTCGGAATAGAAGACTTTTCCGCTCGGATCGATATAGACAGGAACGCTGGTCAAGGACTGGGAGGCGCAGCTTGCGTCGTAAATGTAAATGGTCGCGGGAGCGCCATTACCTGGCTCGGCACTAAGCGGGAGTGTTTGCTGAACGACGGCTTCAAACATCTGCGTCGTAGGATTCCACGTCATTTGTTGTCCCACGGTTGCTGATGCTTGAATCGTCCCGAGCACAAGGTTATTCGTGCCATAACCGTTGTAGTTACCAGGTCCCGTGATTGTTAGTGGAACCCAGGCAGGGATGGCAAAAGCCGGCTCTGTTGCGAGAAATGGATAATACGGTTCTACGCCATTGATTCCAGCAATCGTAAATGTCGGCGGTTCGGTTTGCGGGGGTTCCGTGTAGAGGCCCGTTGTAGTGTTCCGGCAGCCAGGATACACGACCTCGAACGGGCTATTCCAAGCCACAATCGGAGTTCCGTCGCCCGAAGTCAAGCCGGATTGTACGGGAGATGCATAGGTGTTGACGTGGGCTACGAACGATTTCGATTCCAACCCGTTGCCGCCCAGCCATGGCTCAAAACCGGCATCGATCGAAGTCAGCCACCAACTCTGCTCAAGGCAATCCGCCTCGGAGGCGGAGGTCAACGCGGTGTTGTACTGCACCTGCGCGGCATGCAGCGGGCAGGCCAGGATGCCGTCGCCATTGCGGCCGGCCACATTGCCGGCAACATCCTGCCACAGACCGCCATCCGAGATACCGAGAATGTAGTCTGTAAACACCTTGGTATCCATGCTCATGCTGGTGCCGCGATAACCTGCGGTGGCTACAAACGAGACGACATTCCACTCCGTTCCGCATGTTCCATATTGCGGACCTCCATTTGCCTGGAGATTCGTGCAAGTGTCCGGATCGGCTCCCCCTTTAACCAGAGTCTCGTTGCTATAGGTGGACGTTGCAACTGCCCCTGCTGGCAGAGTTGCACCGGTGGAATATGCGCCGTAGTAAGGATTGTTGAGACGCGATGTCCATACATCGTAGACAACGTTGTTGATCAGCACCTGGCCGCGCTTCCAGCCGCTGGGCGCGGCATAACCGGCAGCGCCAAGGCCCCCGTCCACA
Organism: uncultured Acidobacteriota bacterium; assembly: GCA_963745965.1. Lineage (GTDB taxonomy): Bacteria > Acidobacteriota > Terriglobia > Terriglobales > Acidobacteriaceae > Telmatobacter. The sequence goes on along the minus strand of CAVUZC010000011.1, from coordinate 296,422 downwards.
TAACTTCCGTTGCTGTCCATCCAAACCATGATCTCCAGACCGTCGTTCTGGCCGCGAGCAGGAGCATACTGATTGGGTCCTTTGCCCCAATTCGCGCTCGTCGAGGGCGCTGCGCCCGTGATACCTGTCGTGTCGAACCGGATATCGTATGAAGCATCCCATATATGCTGCGGTGGGGTGGCAGCGGCGAAAGGCGTACCAAAGTCCCGCGGGTCGTTAGTAATGGCCCAGGTGGTTGGAATGCTTGTGACAGTAGAGAGTCTTTCTGGAAATACATTCCAATCGGGATTTGGAGGCGGATTGTTGTTGGTCGGAGTCAGCGTTGCGGAGCCGGCGGTGCAACTGTTTTGATCCCAGCCGCACCCTTTGTAGATGGATACGTAGCCGGTGGGTCCGCCGCCGGTGATATTGCCGCCGCTGTAGGGCACATATCCGTTATACGGAAACGCGGTAGGGTTGGCTGCGACCCACTGTGTTTCGGTTTGGGTTGGCGGGGTTGCGGTCCCGCCAAGAAGGGTCGTGGGCGTCGACGGATTCGCAGGATAAGTGATCGTAAATTGCCCTGCATTCGCGGTTGCAGATGAAGTTGGATAGAAGACCTCGCACGAGTCGCCAGTGGAGTAGCCGACCGCGCCAGCAACGGTAACACCGGGGTTTGTAGCAGGGGAATTGTAGTCCCATTGCTGGACGGCAAGACCAGATCCAACCGAGTTCCAGTAATCGAGTTGCATCACATAGCGGTCGAATGGATCGCCGGGGCTGGCAAGCGGGGTGGTCTCCGCAGTCTCTCCGGGGCCGGGAGGGTTGGGGAGGGGAATGACGAGGTAATTTGGAAACAGAAGATTGTTGTCCTGCCAGGCATCGGGAATGTCATTGGGATTCGGCCCATCCGGAGCCTGGACAGTTGCGGGCAATAGTAAGGTTCCGCCGTTACCGTCGCTATAGGTCAACGAATAGGCAGGCGTAGTGCTGGAGGGATTTCCATTGCACCAGACAATTCCGCCGTCTGCCTGCACGGCTGTGGTTGTAGCGTGGGCCGAGGGAACGGCCAGCAATCCCAGCGCCATGAGCGGCAGGGCTAGCGATAGGGCAGCCAATACCCTGAGACTCACAATTGACATCTTTTGACGCTTTCTTCTTGAAGGTCGGGCGCTGGGACTGTTTGCATGGGTGGTTGCGTATGCCTGCGGTGTGTTCCCCAGGCACAGTGCAATCAAAGATAGAATGGCCATCGCGATTCCCGCAGCCATCCCGCGCAGACTTGAGAGCATGTTCATGCTTTTCTCCTGTGATGAAGTTTCGTGCTGACCGTAAAAGGTCACCAGTTCAGGCCATGGCCTGAGAAACGAAAAACGCATACTCCCCCCGCTGACCTCGGCGGAGTCTTTTCTACGAGGTCTTTTGAGCGTTGAATCTGGGTGGAAAAATTTCTGGGGGCCCGTCTCGCCAATGAGGCGAATCGGTCAATTTCACCGGTCAGTCATTGCATCGCCGTCCAGCATCACTTTGGGAGTTCTTGCGCGCTGGGTTTTCATAGGTGGTCATTGACAACGATTTGCAGCTTGGTTGTTGAGTCGTATTTAATTTGTGAACGCGCTTCTCATCACTCAAACGTTTTAGTGCAGGAACGCGACCACAAGCAGCGGGATTCCGCATCCCGCCGAAACCGATCCTGATCCTTTTGTCAGGAAGATGCAGAATGAGTTCCGATTGCCCTGTAGACAAAGCCTACGGAACTCAAACGTTTTAGCTAGGCAACACAAACAAGCAGCGGGATTCGGCATCCCGTCAAAACCGATCCTGACCCATTTCAGGAAGATTTGGAATGAGTCTTGACGGCGTTTTGGTCAGACCCAACGACGCGAACTCAAACGTTTTAGTACAATGGCCCGAAAAAGCACCTGGATTTGAGATCCAGCTAGGACGATCCTGATCTATTTGTCAGGAGGATTCAGAAAGGGGGCCCGATGGTCATCTTGGCCCACGCCGAGGGAAACGAAAACCTGTAACTCTCTCGATGTCCCGCCGCCAGCGTGGCACGTCGGCAGCGACAGAGAATACATGGGTGGCTTACAACCACTTGGGTTTTCGCGACTCGTCGTAACGGTCCAAAAGTGTCAAAAAAATGCTATTTATATGTCATTGTATTGTCAAGGCAAATGAAGCGATTCACCGAAATTTTACAGATCTGTTTGCAGTTTACTTCTTGCCCTGCCGGTTCGCCGTCCGTGTCGATTCTGCCGAAACTAATCTCTATTGCATCAGGCTCATTACAAAACGGCTCCGTACACACCCTTCGCCGACTTCGTGGGGAAGGCGGCCGTCTGCGCATGCCCCTATACCGGCGCGGATTCCCGCATTATGCAGTTCGCGCTGAAGATAACGGGGTGGGAAATGGCATAGCCATTCCCCACCCCGTTATCATCCACGCGCAGGCCACTGGCGCATCTGCGTTGCGGTTCGATCCAGGCCCAGGTGATACCCGCTTGGTCCTTCCTCGACCGTTGACAATCTGACCGGCTAATGAAAGCCTTGTGACTGATTACCAACAGGGCCCAAAGTTATGCTCACGTTTATCACTGATCGTTTCCCAATGCACAGGAGGAATTTCGGATGAATCGGAAACATCGGATTGTTGGTTTCCTGGCGATGTTGGCCCTGGCCGTCATCGGTTGCGGCGGCAGCAGCGCCCCTACGATGACACAGACACAAGCCGCAGCTGCTTTCGGTGACGTCTACGAGGCGATGGCAGGCGCGTCGGGATCGCTCGATCTCGCCCGTTCCGCCCCTGTCTCGCCGATTCGCGAGGACGAAGCAGCCGCCATTCAGAAGGCGATTCTGCAAGGCACTCGCGTTTCTGGATCTGCTGCTCCGCTTTCTCGCGTTCTAAAGGTTTCCCCGGATACAACCACAACCATCCCTGCCTATACCTACACATGCCCCTCGGGCGGGAATATTGTGGTGACCGGCTCCTACTCCGAGACGACCTCTGGCACGACCAACTCGATATTGGCGAACATCGTGGAGACCATCAATAACTGCAAAGACAGCGGAGTGACGATGAATGGCGATCCCAACATAGAAACGTCCATCGCTGAATCGAGTAACGCGACATCCATCTCTTCGACCATAACTATGACCGGCGGCATCACCGTAGGCTCTTCCAGTTGCTCGACTGACTTGCAAATGACCACGTCGTTCAATGAGACGACGGACAGTGGAACGGCAACTTACAGCGGCTCATTCTGCGGCGTCGCCCTCAATGGCTCTGTAACCATCTAGGTCTTCGAGGATTTGGTTTTGCATCCTTGCGGTTGGACATTGAATCCATGTGCCCAATACAGCGAGGGTGTGCACCGGTGTCCGCTCACTGTCCTGCAGCGTCGGTGCGCGCCACCTGGTTGATGACGCGCTGCACGATGACGATCTGAATACGAATGCGGCGCGCCACGTCCGGCAGGAACTCGATCTCGAAATTGTCGATGGGAGCAGTGGCAAGGCCAGTGGCGTACCGCGCGGCGGTGGCGCTGGCCCGCGTTTGCAGGCCGGGAACATAGAGGTTCGCGATCTCATTCTCAATTGCGAAGCCGCCCAGAGAGGCGTAGTTCACCATGCCCCGGCCATTGTCCCCCTGGGTCCAGCCAATCTGTGCAATGCAGTGGAGGATGCGGCGGGGGATGCTCGCATTGGGCATGCGGTGGTAGTGGGGGTCCTGGTGGTCGAGAGAGGGAATGGCAAAGGTGCCGAAGAACTCGCCGGTCATGTCCTGGGTGAAGCTGACACCTGCGTAACGGCCCCACCCGGGGATGCCGGGACCATAGGGCGAGTGCGAGTTGGCGGCTACGGAGATGGCTGCAATACCGCCGATGGTGATCAGGTTGAAGGGGTCCATGAGGTTGTGCACGGCCAGGCGGCCTTTCTCCTTCGGTGAGAGCGGCTTCACATCGGGGCCGGTGACGAAGCGGGCGTACCAGTCAATCATGGGCAGGTGCTTGACGCAGACTTTGGTCTCGATGGCGGTTGAGCCGGCGGAAGTATTGATGCCGTCGATGCCGGCGATCGCCATGGCGCGCATCGCGCCCGTGACCATCATGGTTGCGCCAGTGTTCTTCACGGTGCAGGGGTCGGAGTGGGGTTGCGCTGCGGCCGAGGAAGCCGGCGGGGTCGAGGCTTGCGGAGCGGAATCGGCAGGAGCCGTTTGCGGAGTACTGGAATCAGCCGCCCGACCGGCGCCGCGCGCAGCCAGAAGCAGCGCCAGAAGCAGCAGTGCTGGGAGAATCGAGACTCGATTGACTGCACAAACCGATCGCCGCACTTCAGGCCCTGTCCTGTTAGGACAATCGACCGCAAGCAAAGGTTGCTCAGGCGACTGTGCATGGCCGGCAGGGTTGCGTCGGGGCGTGGGCATGGTGCGGGTGCTCAAGGTTCGAGTCGTCAAGGTTCGAGTGCTCACGGTTCGGGTGTTACAGGCCAATACTAATCTTCGCGGAGTGCGGGAGTAATCTTTGCGGTGCGCGGGCTTCGGCGAGGCATTGACGCGGCCCAAGCTCCCGAGCGACGTTTAAGAGAGGCTGCCGGTTGTTGAGCTGCCGGAGAAGAGGTCAACGATGAGCACAAATACTCCTCCGAACTGGGGCGGGCCCAGCATCGGACAGCGTCTCGATGAAGCCCTCGAGCGCATCCAGTTGGAGCTGCGCCAGGCCGCCGCGTATGTGAACGACGCGGTGATTCCGCAGGTGCGGCGCGAGTCAATCCAGGGGCTGCGCACAGCCTCAGAAGCGCTGCGCAACCTGGCCGACCGGTTTGAGCGGCAGGGAAGCGCGGCTGGCGCGGCTGGCGCCAACCGGACGGAAGGCGGACCGAATCAGACTCCTGGAGAACCGCGCAGTTGAGGTTCGCTCTGCGTCGTTCGGCTTGCCTGCGCGGCACGGCTGCCTGGGCTGCGCTGGCGAGTGCGGTTCTGGCTGCGAGCGGCTGCTCTCATCGTGAGAACACGCAGGTTGCGCCGCAGGCGTTGCCGCCGCGGGCGCAGCCGAATGCGACGCAGCAATCTCCGCAAGGCTCCGCGCGGATTGACGCGACGGTGCTGCCGCCGGGCGGAATTAGCGAATACGATCTGACATTTATCGCCGCGCATCAGCCGATCCTGAGCGAGATTGGCTATGCAACCTGGTATTCCGCGCCGTACAAAGGACGCCGCTCCGCCAACGGACAGCTCTTCGACAACAACGCGCTGACAGCGGCGCAGCGCACGCTGCCGATGGGCTCGCTGATTGTGGTCACGAACCTGAAGACAGGGCAGTCGAGCCCGATGCGCATCAGCGACCGCGGGCCGTTTGTGGGCGACCGCATGATCGACCTGACGATTGCTTCAGCGAAGGCGGTGGGCATTTATCCCGGTTCGGGGCAGGTGCGCATGGATGTTTACCAGACGCCAAAGCCGATTAACACCGGCGGGCGGTGGTGCGTGCAAATTGGCGCGTTTCACAAGCAGCGCGACGCGCAGAAGCTGAAGGAGCGGTTGCTCAAAATGTATCCGGGCGCGAACGTGATCGAATTTGCGGGCGAGAAAAGTTACTGGGTGCGGATTCGGCCGCAGGGCGACGACCGGAGTATGGCCGAGTACATTGCGCAACACACGCAGCCGAGCGAGGGCAACGCGTATTTAACCCGACTTGACTGACGCGTTCGGTGGAGCGCAAGCGATTTTTGTTGCACAAATAGTAACTACCCCCCCTCCCCCCTGTTTTGGAAGGATGTTCTCTGTTTTCAGAACTTTAGGCAGTAGTAAATTGCGCAAGATCTCTGTAATCAAGAGTTTATGGCCATAATTTAGATAGGAAAAGACTTAGCCAATAGTCAATAGCCAGTCGCCGGTTAGCTCCTTTCTCGGGTGGACGGCGGTCGAGGCTTTCGCTGCTTTGTCTTTATTGTGCGCCGGGAGGGGGAAATTGTCGGCAAATCGGCGAGAGGTTTGCTGGTGGGCTGGGGTATTCTTGTGGCTGTTTGTCGATATTCGTGGTCCCCGGTCTCCAAATGCGAAGGACCGGGGGCACCGCCAGTTGAGTGTTCTGCTTCTGAAATGGTCGACACCCGCCGCATCATAACTTTCGATTGCGCATGTTATGGAAGTGCTTCCAGGAGATGAAGTCGGCCAAGCCCGCGAGGTCGGGGAAGAGTGTTCGCCTCGAAACGCCGAGTTGCGCGAGGTCTTGCATGAGGTCGTCAACATCCGCGACATTCATCTTAATCTGCTCTAAGCGGAGTTCTTCCGTTCCCATACCGTCGTCTATTTGCTCCAAGCGAATTTTCTCGTCCAGAAGATCTTGCACCTTTCCGAAAATTACAAAGCGCCCTTCTTGGGAAGCGACACGCGGGTGCATGGCAGGTGGTTCGATGGGCATCGCGTGAATGGGTAACAGCGCCTGCGAATCACCCATCTTATCAGCAAGCGATTTCAGAGGTGGAATATATCGTGTAGCGTCCTCAGACCACGCGAGGATCGGGCTGCTCCACTCACTACTGAGACGGTCAGCGAGCCAATAGGCGTCCATCATCCACACGCAAATCGTTGGCGGAGACGGCTCCTGATTGGCCTTCGGATGTTCGACCTCTTCTCGATAGCGCTCCGCCGCGAAAAAGAGTGCGGCGAGGGCATTTGTCGTCCAGTCGAGCAACCGTGTTGGTACGCCGTGATGCTGCATCAGGAAGTACCAATCAATGTCTTCCTTTGCTTGGTTCGTTTGATTCAGTAAATGCCCAAAGCTCGTGAAGTCAATTCTCAGCTCATGCTCCAGGTTGAACAGCTCATCGAAGAGGTTGTCTTCAAACTCATGTTTAGGAGGTTGTGGGCTAGCTTCACTTTTTCGCAAATACTTCCATGTGCTCTCGCGGTAAAGAGCAGGCCGGAGTCCATGCGCGACATTGCTTTGTCCACGAAACCACAGCTGTCCAACAATGCGCACCGGATTGAGAACGTCAAGCTCATCGCATTCTCTGTCCTTCCAGTCTTCGTGCTCCCAACGTGCCGAAGTTTCGTGGATGTGAGAGATGAATTCAGCCAACCTCGTGAAAGGTTCCTTTGCATCTTTCCTTGCGAGATGCTCTCTGATAGTGAGCAGGCGAGACTTTGCGTTGGATATTGGCTCTTCTTTCATCCTGAGAAACCCCTTCGAGTGCAATTCTAATGGGCGCGTGGAATTTCACAATACCCCGGCGCGACAGATAACACCTGCTTCACTGAGGGGGAGAGAGGTCATCTTCTAATTGGCGGGTGGCCCAGATCCGAGGTTGCGATGTGAGTTCTTCCCTTGAAAAGGGGTGCCCCAGAACTCGACTTTGAGGCCTGGGAGAGCATGAACCTCAACCAACCTTCTCCGTATAGAGCAGCCGGCGATAACAACTGAAGGTGACGAAGTGGAAACACCCGCATTGTTGATAGCGAACGAGTCCCTTCGTCATGCGGACATCTTACCTCCCAGCGCTCAAAAGCGAGACCTGGGGCACCCCAATTTTCGGCGGGTGAACTTACTTCTTCCAAGGCCTGGGCCAACCGCCACGGGCCGGTGATGAACGGTGACTCGTTATCCCAGGTGCCCAGATGCGAGGCACTTGGGGCAGCCAGTCTTTGTGGGAGAACAATGTGATCGTGATTCGTCCCGACCCTACGGGGCGGGTGGCGTTCGGCGGGCCGCGTACCCAGGGCTCGGTCTGCTCGCCGCGGCGAGCGGACCTCAGCCTGGGCTATTCTCGGTTCGTCCCTCCGGGACGAGATGGATGCAGCGGGTTCGGCAGATGTGGGCCAAACGAGCAAAAATCGGACTGCGAAGTTTTGTGCTAGTTCAGGTCCCTCCGCCACGGCGGACGAGGACGCTTGAAGTTTTTGGTATCCCAGGCGCCCGAAGGCGAGGCACCTGGGGCACCCCAACACAGTTCCAGAGTATCGCTGCACGGAGCGTCGAACGAAGACCTGCTCATCGACCCGCTCATCGCAAAAGGCGCGATGAACGGGGCACAACCCCTGAAAAGGTCGGCATCTCGAATCAATGAGTGGGCCGCCTGCCTGCTCGATTCGATTGCGTCGCTGCATCTACGCCCACTCGGGCGTGTAGTCCCAGCGGGTGGGGCGAAGGGAGATGTATTGTGCGACGCGGGGCAGCGTGGCGCGGTTGGGTGAGCTGCCATGCGGCAGCAGTTGATGCCAGATCACTAGGTCGCCGGCGCGGCCTGCGATGGGCACGAAGCCTGGCTCGCGCCGGAGCGCATCGTGCGGCTTGACGCCTGCGGGGAGCGCGCGCAGCCACTCATCCAAGCGGCGATGGAAGCCGGGAATGCAACTGAATGCGCCCTGCTCCGCGGGCGTGTCAGTGAGATAGAGAATGCCCTGCACGCCGAAGCGATGCGGCGGCGCGATGGACACGTCCCAGTGGATGTGAGGCCCGGGAAACTTCCAATCGTCGCGCTCGGGGGGATTGAGGCCGCCCTGATCGACCGTGGCCCACAGATCTTCGCGGCTCCAGAGCTGGGAAAAAGCCTTGATGAGCCGCGGCGAGCGCCGGTTGGCGAGAAAGGCCGGATGGCGCAGCAGCGGCACCCAGATGGATACGCCGAATTTTCGGCTGTACCAACTGTCAGGGTTGGCCGGCGAAGCGTCGAGAAACTCGTAAATGGCTGCGGCGGCCGCATCGCGGTCTGCCGGGGCAACGGCGTCATGCACGATCACGTAACCGTGCTCGTCCCAGAAGGCCAGCTCCTGCGGCGTGAGCCCTTCCACGCCATCGAGGCTGCCCACTGCCGAGCCGACGGGATCGCCGGCGAGCGCTCTGCGAAGACGCGATAGCTCAGCCTCGTCCATCGCGCCGCCGTTGGTGGCGACGATCCAGTTTTCAAATTCTGCAAAGCTGGGCCGGTCGCCGGGATTGAGGAAGCGCGCCGTCTCCAGCACGTTGAGATTCAGCCCGGCAAGCAGCGTGCAGTCGAGATCCCATTCGCCGGTATCTTTGCGCCGCCCTGGGCCCGCTGCGTTCGCGCGCTGCCAGTAACGGAAGAGATAAGGAATACCGAGGCGGCCGGTGGGTTCGGCGGATTGCGCGGCGGCGGGGGTTGACATCGATGTGCAGGGAAAATGTCGAATGGTGGGCGATCAGGGACTCGAACCCCGGACCTCTTCCGTGTGAAGGAAGCGCTCTAACCAACTGAGCTAATCGCCCGCGCCTTGATCTTCCGGTCCTTGCATCCCTCGGAACCGGAGCAAAACACGGATCCATCACCGCTTCCGCAGGATGACCGCCCGGGAAGGCATCCAGTTAAGGTAGAGTAACACCAGCAGTGCTTTAGGGCCAAATGCGGCGGGCGTTTGGCGGCTGGATTGGGCTTGAAATGCAGCGTGCCGCAGGGGCTAAAGCCCCGCTGATTTTCTGGCTCTATTCGGCCCGGCTAAAGCCGTGCCCTTGTTACAAAGACTTTCTATATGTTCTGGAGAGCGCGTTCAATCCGCGAGGAAGCTGGCCTGACGGGCGACGGGGAAGAGGTGTTGAACCCGGTTGCGGGTCTGGCTGACGCTGGGCTGGTGGCCCAGGTGAACGGCCGAAACGGGCACATTGCCGCCCTTACGAAAAATGGCTCCCCTCAGGCCGCCGGTGATGGCTCGGAGAGGGAAAACTCCGGGGAAGAAGACGGTTACGAGGCGCAACAATCCGGTACGGATGGGGTTCCAGAAGATATGGCGACACTGGTCCTCCATGGTCAGGATTTGGGTGGTCAGGGTGGCGGCTCGGGAGTGCGGCCAGGGACGCCGGACGCGAACGCAGGCGCACGGCCGGAGCTTGATCCCACGAGCGACGCAGCCATTATGCTGCGCGTGGCCGCGGGAGACGAAGACGGCTTTACATATCTGGCGCAGAAGTACCACCGGCCGATGATTCATTTTCTGTTTCGGATGGTGGGCAACCAGGCGATTGCGGAAGAGCTGGCGCAGGAAGTGTTTTTGCGCGTGTATCGCGCCCGGGAAAGCTACCGGGCCGAGGCGCGGTTTACGACGTGGCTCTACCGGATTGCGACCAATCTGGCGGTGAACCACGCGCGCGACACGAAACACGAGCGGACGGCGCAGACGGTGTATCTGGATCAGCCGGATGAGGAGACGGGAACGTCTCCCGACCTGGCCGACGACGAGCCTACGGTGGAAGAGCGGCTGGTGCGCGAGGAACGCATGGCCGCGATTCGACAGCACGTGATGGCGCTGCCGGAGCGGCAACGGATGGCCGTGCTGATGCACAAGTATCAGGGGATGGATTACAAGCAGATCGGCGAAGTGCTGAAGCTGAGCGAGTCGGCGACCAAGTCGCTGCTGTTTCGCGCCTACCAGACGCTCAGGGAGAAGTTGAAGGAATTTGTTTGAGGGGAACGAGCGGAGCTAGCGTGGTTAGCGGGGCTAGCGGAGTTAGGATTGGACGGCGGGACATTCGATTTCAGTGCTCAGCGATCCAACTGAACCGGGTAAGGGATAAGTAGAAGAAGCCGGAACCGACCGGCAGAATGCGGGGTAGCAAGCCATGAAAAAGACGAGTTGCAGGATGACGGACAAGAAGCTGAGCGATGTGCTGCTCGACCCGCGCGCGGCGCCCGCCAAGGTTCAATCGCATGTTGCCGAGTGCGGCGACTGCCAGGCCAGGCTCAAGGAGCTTGAGGCCACCATGCAGTTGCTGGATGGCTGGGAGGTTCCCGAGCCGAACGCGTACTTTATGACGCGTCTGGGCGCAAAGATGCGGGAAGAGCGCGAGGCCGCGCCTGCTGGCTGGCTGGCCCGCAGATGGGCGGGGCTGCGCGCCCGGATGGCGTACGGCGGCGGCTTGCACGCGCGTCCGCTGGCGGCGATGGCGATGACCGCCGTGCTGCTGCTGGGCGGCGGCGCGTATTTGGGCATTACGGACTGGACCCATCCCGTGCAGCCCTCCTCGCAGGCTGCTGTGGTGCACGACTTACAGACGCTGGACAATAATGCTCAGGTGCTGGACCAGATGGAAGCGTTGTCGAGCAGCGAGAGCGGAGATTAGAGGCAGGGACTAGGGACTGAGGGATTAGGCGCGGGAGAAAGACTTGTGAACGGGACCTCCAACGCGGAAAGAATGCGTGGGGCGGCGGCAATTGCCGCTGCGGTCCTGCTGCTTTGTCTGTCGACGGGCGCACATGCGCAGCGAAGTGCGAGCCATCTCGCGGGGCGCCCCCATGCCGCGCAAGGCGGACCGCGTGCGGGAGGGCGACAAGGTGCTGCGCGGCCCTACCCGAATATGCGCGGAAATCAGAATTTGCAGCGTCCGGCTGTGCCGCAGTATGGCGGCGGGCGTCCGGCTGCGAATTATCCCGCTTACGGCGGGCAGTATGCGGCAGGCAATCGTCCGGCGTATCCGGGGGTTCGTCCCGGCTATCGCTATCCCGGTGCTGCGGTCCCTCCGGGGCATTTGGCCGACTGGCTGAACCATCACCAGGGTGTTCCCGTGCAGCAGCAGGAGCGGCTGCTACGCAACGATCCCAGCTTTAGCCGGCTGCCGCCGGCGCAGCAGCAGCGGCTGGTGCAGCAGTTGCACCAGTTGAACCAGATGCCGCAAGCGCAACGCGACCGGCGTTTGGCGCGCAGCGAGATGCTGGAACGGATGTCGCCGCAGGAGCAGGCGCAGGTGCGGCAGGCCGGCCGGCGTTATATGACGCTTGCGCCGGAACGCCAGGCGATGGTGAAACAAGCATTCCGGGACCTGCGCTCCGTGCCGCTCGATCAGCGCGACACCGTGCTCAACTCCCAGCGCTATCAGTACAACTTCTCGCCGGACGAGCGCGATATTCTGTCGAATCTCTTGCGGGCCGAGCCTTACGAGCCGCCGCGCTGAGAGCCTGGCTCCATCTTAGCTGTGCGTGAGTTTGCTGCGGAAGTAATCGAGCGATTTCTCAAGGCCTTCTCTGAGCTGGATGCGCGGCTCCCATCCGAGCAGCGTGCGCGCTTTCGCAATATCGGGGCAGCGGCGCGTGGGATCGTCGACCGGCAAATCGACAAAACAGAGTTTGCTCTTCGAGCCCGTTACTTCAAGCACTGTCTGCGCGCACTCCAGAATTGTGAACTCGGCCGGGTTGCCGAGGTTGACGGGGAGATGCTCGTCGCTTTGCGCAAGGCGCATGATGCCGTCGATGAGATCGTCGACGTAGCAGAAGCTGCGCGTTTGCTGGCCGTCGCCGTAGATAGTGAGCGGCTCGCCGCGCAGGGCCTGCATCATGAAGTTCGAGATGACGCGGCCGTCGGCGGGATGCAGGCGCGGCCCGTAGGTGTTGAAGATGCGCACCAGATGCGTGCGGACGCCGCGGGAGCGATGGTAGGCCATGACCAGGGCTTCAGCAAAGCGCTTTGCCTCGTCGTAGACGGAGCGCGGACCGACGGGGTTCACATTACCCCAGTAGCTCTCGCTCTGCGGATGTTCGAGCGGATCGCCGTAACACTCCGAAGTGGAAGCGTGCAGATAGGCCGCGTTGTAGCGCGCGGCAATCTCCAGCGTGTGCTCGACGCCGACGGAGCCGACGCGCAGCGTTTGAATGCCGAGGCGCAGATACTCGGGCGGGCTGGCCGGAGAGGCGAGGTTGAAGACGTAATCCACCGCGCTGGGATCAAAGCTGGTGCAGATGTCGCGCTCCTCGAAGCGGAAGCGCGGATGGCCGCCGAGATGGGCAAGGTTTTCGAGATCGCCCGTGGACAGATTGTCGACGCCAAGCACGGTGTGGCCGTCGCTCAAGAGGCGGTCGGTGAGATGCGATCCGAGAAATCCGGCGGCGCCGGTGACGAGTACGCGCATGGCAATTCAGTGGTCAGTGATCAGTGGTTAGTGGTTAGTGTGAGTGTGAGTGTGAGTGCGTCGAGTGCGTCGAGTGCGTCAACACCCACCACTATCACTGTTTATTTGTCCTTGCCTTTCACTTGTCCCGGCTCTTGCGCGGCTTGCCTTCCTGCGAATGGTAGGCAGTTGGCCGGCCTACGCTCACATAGGTGAAGCCGTGGCTCTGCATCTCTTGCGGCTTGTAGAGATTTCTGCCGTCGATCACGATGGGGAAGCGCATGGCGCGGTTGAGACGCGGGAGATCGATGGCGGCAAACTCTTTCCAGTCGGTGAGAATCAGCAACGCGTCGGCATCTTGCGCCGCTTCATAAAGATCGCTCGCATAATGCATGTTCTTTGCGGGCGGCAGCACTTCTTTGGCGCGCTCCATAGCCGCGGGATCGAAGGCGGTGACGATAGCGCCGGATTGCAGCAGCGTTTGAATCATGCTGAGGGCAGGGGACTCGCGGATGTCGTCCGTATCGCCCTTGAAGGCCAGGCCTAACGCAGCCAGCCGCTTGCCGCGCAGCGTCCACAACGCCGAGCGCACCTTGTTAAAGAAGACTTCTTTCTGCGTCTCGTTGATCTTGCATACTTCATCGAGCAACTGGAAATTGACGCCGCGCTCCTGCGCCACCCAATGGAAGGCAGCAACATCTTTGGGGAAGCAGGAGCCTCCGTAGCCCAGGCCGGCGCGCAGAAATTTCGGGCCGATGCGGCTGTCGAGCCCCATGCCCAGAGAGATGTCCTCGATGTCCGCATCGACGGCCTCGGCCAGATTAGCCACGGCGTTGATGAATGAAATCTTCATGGCAAGAAATGCGTTTGATGCGTGCTTGATGATTTCCGCGCTCTGCGTCGAGGTCACGATCAGCGGCGCAGGCTGCCCGGCGCTGCACTTGCCCGCGAGCGCGTCCGGTTGCGCATAGTAACTTCCGCTGGTGAGCGGCTCATAGATGCTCTTCAGCAGCCCGGCGCTGCGCTCGTTGTTCGCGCCCACCACGATGCGGTCGGGGTGCATAAAATCCTTCACCGCCGTGCCTTCGCGCAGGAACTCGGGATTCGAAACCACGTCGAAGATCTCCGGTTTGACTCCGTGGCGGAGTAGAACGCGACGGATCCAGTCGTTGGTGTACACGGGCACCGTGCTCTTCTCCACGATGACTTTGTAGCTGGTGATGGTGCGCGCAATCTCCGCGACCACCGCTTCTACATAGGAAAGGTCCGCTGCGCCGCCGTCGCCCTGCGGCGTGCCGACGGCGATGAACACGGCTTCGCTCTTCTCCACGGCCTCGCCCAGATCGGTGGTGAAGAGGACCGAGCTGCCGCGATGCTTGGCCAGTAGTTCCGGCAGATGCTGCTCGAAGATGGGCACGCCGCCGTCGCGCAGTTGTTTTACCTTGGCCTCGTCGTTATCCACGCAGATGACACGGTGGCCGATCTCGGCAAGGCAGGCAGCGGCCACGAGGCCCACGTAGCCGGACCCGATGACGCAGATTGGTACTGGCTTGCTCATGCGGTGCTTGCGTTCTCCCTTTGCGATGATGAGGTGGTCCGTGGTTATTCTATATCGCGCGCGTTGTGGTTCGGCTATGGTTCCGACGCCCGCTGCAGGGCAATCGCATAAAGGAACAAATCCGGAGAATTTGCTTTGAAAGGGCACGGCTTCAGCCGTGCCGTAGAAAGCTGCCACGACAATCTATGGCCTTCAGGCGCTGAGGGATGAAGTTGGGTCGCCAAGAACCTCCCTCAGCGGTTAAAGCCGAGGCCTTTTTGACCTATCAATCGGCACGGCTGAAGCCGTGCCCTTTCAAAACCCATTGCTTTCCGTGGTCCATCATCTTCATGCGATTGCCCTGGGGCCCGCGGGCTGGATTAGCCACCGCTCGGCTACAATATAGATAAGGCCAAAGCGGCATAATTCCCTGCGCGATGCGCGCAAATCCAGCAAGGAGCTGCAATTTTTATGGCGATTCCCGCCACACAACTTCGTCCGGGCATGATTATCAAGCACAACGACCAGCTTCACCTTGTGTTCAAGGTGGAGCACCGCACGCCCGGCAACCTTCGCGCCTTTATCCAGGCCAAACTGCGCAACCTGAAATCCAATGCGATGTTCGAGCATCGCTTTCGCTCTGCCGATGCGATTGAGAAAGTTGTGGTGGACGAGATCCCAATGGAGTTCCTCTACGCCGACGGCGACGATTACTACTTTATGAATCCGGTGGACTACGAGCAGACCGTGCTCAAGAGCGCGACGCTCGGCGATGCGGTTGAGTACCTCACCGCGAACCTGCGGATTCACGTGAGCTACTTTGACGGGCAGCCGGTGGGTATTGAGCTGCCGCAGACCGTCGATCTGCAGGTCGTCGAGACCGAGCCGGGATTGAAATCTGCGACGGCATCGAGCGTGACCAAGCCGGCCAAGACCGAAACCGGGCTTGTGGTGCAGGTTCCGCCGTTTATCAACGAAGGCGAGAAAATTCGCGTGGATACCAGCGAAGGCGCCTATCTGAGCCGCGCCTGAGAATCCTGAAGGCCAGCGCAGACGGCAAAGGAGGTACGATGAAGACTTTGCTTTGTGCGCTACTCTTGTTCCCCGGCGGCGCAATTCTGGCCGCGCAGCCAGTCACAGTCAAGATGCCCGAGCCCACCGCTCCTGTTCAAGCACCCGACCAAGCCGAGGTCGTGAAGGGCAGTAACGCCTTCGCCGTCGATCTTTACGCGCAACTGCGCAGTCAATCGGGCAATCTCTTCTTCTCGCCGGAAAGCATTTCCACGGCCTTTGCCATGGCCTACGCGGGAGCGCGCGGCCAGACGGCGGCCGAAATGGCGAGCGTCTTCCACTTCACGCTGCCGCCGGAGCGCCTGCATCCGGCGATAGGCGCATTGCTGGCTGACATGAATGCGCCCCACCAGGGATACGCTCTGAGCGTGGCCGATGCGCTCTGGGCCGAGCAGGACGAGCACTTTCTCCCGGCCTACCTGAAGCTGGTAGAAACCAACTACGGCGCAGGATTTCACCCCGTCGATTTCAAGACCGATCCCGAAGGTGTGCGCGCCACAATCAATCGGTGGGTTGAAAAGCAGACCAACGACAAAATCCAGAACCTGCTCAGCGCCGGATCTGTTACGCCGCTCACGCGCCTGATTCTTACCAACGCCATCTACTTCAAGGCTGCGTGGGCCGATCAGTTCAGCAAGTCGGCAACCGAGAACGAGGATTTTCATCTGTCTGCGGGCAAAACCATTCAAGCGCCCATGATGCACAACTCGGGAAGCTACTACTACTTCAAAGGCCCCGCCTTCAAGGCACTTCTGCTGCCTTACGAGAAGGACGAAGTCTCGATGCTGGTGCTGCTTCCCGACAACGTAGACGGATTGCCTGCGCTGGAGCGCTCGCTTACCGCCGCGAATCTTGAGAAGTGGAGCGCCGCGCTGGGCTACGCGGACGAGGTGGTCGTCTCGCTGCCGCATTTCAAAATTGCGCAGCAGTTCGAGCTAAGCTCCGCGCTTGAAGATCTCGGAATGAAGACAGCCTTTGACGCAGACAGCGCCGACTTTTCCGCGATGACAGGCGACAAAAGCCTCTCCATCTCCGCCGCTATCCACAAAGCCTACATCGATCTGGACGAGAACGGTACCGAGGCAGCGGCGGCCACGGCTGTGGTGATGGAGATGGCTACGGCCGCGCGGCCCTTGTATCCGCCGCCGCCGCCCATTCTCTTCACCGCCGACCATCCCTTCCTGTTCCTCATCCGGGATAACGCGAGCGGGGCGATTCTCTTCATGGGCCGCGTCACCAACCCGACGAACTGAGCGATTCGCGTTTTAGAAGAGTTTGCTCTGCGCGTTCGTTTCCGAATTTAGGGTCTGCGCGGTTTTCGCCGCGCAGATCCCATTCTTCCACGACACCCCGGAAAAAACTTCGCCTCAGGCGATCTGCGCGTGTACCGCGGTGTTGGGACGAACGCGGTATTTTTCCGTCTTAATATCCAGAGTGCGCTCTATCTTGCGCAGGGCATGTGCCTCGTCGGGAGCGGCAAAAGTAGATGCAACGCCCAGGTTCTGGGCACGGCCCGTTCGCCCGACGCGATGCACGTAATCCTCTGCTTCCTTCGGCATGTCGAAGTTGACCACATGCGCGATGTCAGCAACATCGATGCCGCGCGCTGCCACGTCGGTGGCTACCAGCACGCGATGCTGTCCTGCGGCAAAGCTGCGCAGGGCAGCGGTGCGCTGCGACTGCGAGCGATCGCCGTGAATGCAGGTGGCCGAATGCCCGGCACGTGATAACCGCTTCGCCACGCGATCGGCGCCGTGCTTGGTGCGCACAAAAACCAGGAAACTGCCGTTGTCGACACCGAGCAGATGCTCGAGCAATTCTTGTTTCTTGTCCGCCGGAACTTCGAAAGATTGCAGCTTTACATTCGGAGATGGCTTGAGCACCGAACCAATCTCGATGCGGACGGGATTCGTGAGGTACTTGCTCGCTACTTCCCGGATATCCTGGCTCAGGGTTGCCGAGTAACACAGGGTCTGCCGATCCCGCGGTAAAAGCTCCGCGATACGACGGATTGCCGGTTTGAAGCCCATGTCGAGCATACGGTCCACTTCGTCCAGCACCAGCATTTTTATGCCGCTCATATTCACCAAGCGGCGCGACAAGTAGTCCTCGAGACGCCCCGGCGTAGCCACGATCAGGCGCGGTCCGCGCCGAATCGCCGCCAGTTGCGGACCCTCGGGCAGACCACCGCAGACCAACACAGCGCTGCCTAGCCCAGCCGTGCCCTGGCTCCGCGTGAGATGACGCCACGCCTCCAGCACTTGCATCGCGAGTTCGCGCGTGGGCAGCAGGACCAGCGCCGCGGTGCCCTTGGCGCCTGCGGGCATGCGTTCGATGAGGGGAATGAGAAAGCTGAGCGTTTTGCCGGTGCCCGTCTGCGCCGTTGCCAATATGTCATGTCCCTCCAGAGCTGGAGGGATGGCTGCCGCCTGTACGGGTGTGGGAGTGATAAAGCCTGCGCCGGACAACTGCTGTTGGAGCGTCTGCGATAGTTTCAATTCAGAGAAGAGTTTCAATTGAGTCCTGTTCTGCCGCGCGCCGAGGAGATTGCCCGTTCGAAACCGATCATTTCGAATCATCCATGGATCTACCTGGCGATGCAGTTCGATGGTTCTTCGGAGGAGCCGCTCTGAATGAGCTGAAGCTCTGCCCGAGAACGTTCATAGTTCTATGCAGGAAAACCGAGGAAGCGCTGACACACGCCGATTCAGGATTCGACCCACACCATGCGTCTTCGGCTGCGGTGCGCCATCGCGCTCGAGCCTGGTCCGGCCACAAACTCCTAGAGTTCGAGCCTTGACTTCTATGGACCATTACGCTGAGGGGATGGTGAAATTTATGGGGCTGACGATCTGGCGGGATGCAAGCGAGAACGACTCTACCAAACAACTGAGCGTGAATTGATGATAACACAGCGAAGCCCCAGGAGTGCCGGCCTGGGGCTTCGCCTTGTTGCACATGCTGCAATGCAGGCTACTTGCCGTTGTTCAGCTTCACCAGCCTGGCTTCGAGGAGCGCGTCGATTACTTTGAGCGCTTCGAGCGCCTGCTCGGTGACCGGCTCGTCGACCTGCACTACTGCTAGCGCCTTGACGGGCTTTCCGTCGGCATTCGTCCCGCGTTCGCGGCCCAGCGCGAAGTTGGCGATGTTGACGCCCTGCTGGCCGAGAATGGTGCCGATGCGGCCGATGACGCCGGGCACGTCGAGGTTGCGGCACACCACCAGCGTGCCGTCGAGCGGGGCTTCCACGTCGATGCCGTCGAAGGCGAGAAGGCGCGGCTGCTCGCCGTGAATCACCGTGGCGCTGGCGCGGCTTTCGCCCTGCGCACTGTGCAGCACGATGGTGAGCACCGAGGCTGCGCCGCCGCGATGGCTCTCTTCCTTCTCCTCGTGCACGCGAATGCCGCGCTCCGCTGCTACCGCCGCGGCGTTGATGCGGTTCACATTCTCAGAACCGGCGAGCAGGCCGGCGATGGCGGCGTTGCGCACGAGATCGGTTTTGAGCTCAGTGAGATCGCCGCCGTAGATGAGCGCGATGGATTCGATGCCGCCTTTACCGGCTTGCGCAAGGAAAGAGCCGAGGCGCCCGGCAAGCTCGATGTAGGGGGCGAGCTTGATGTACTCCTCGTGGCTCAACGACGGCATGTTGACGGCGTTCTGCACCACGCCGAGCTTGAGATACTCGCGGACCTGACGCGCGATTTGCACGCCGACCGCCTCCTGCGCCTCGTTGGTGGAACCGGCGATGTGCGGCGTGAGGATCACGTTGTCGAGGCCGAAGTAAGGCGAATCCTTGGGCGGCTCGACGGTGAAGACATCGAGCGCCGCGCCGGCCACCTGGCCGCTCTTGAGCGCGGCGGCAAGATCCGCTTCGACCACCAGCTCGCCGCGCGCGCAGTTGACGATGCGCACGCCCTTCTTCATGGTCGCGATGGTCTTCGCGTTGATGATGCCGTGTGTCTGCGGCGTGAGGCCGACGTGGAGGGTGAGGTAGTCGGCTTTGGCGAAGAGCTCTTCTACGGGAACTACGGTGATGCCGTTTTCGCGGGCCACGGCAGCGGAGACGAATGGGTCGGAGCCGATGAGCTCCATGCCGAAGCCGCGGGCGCGCCGCGCCACTTCAAGTCCGATGCGGCCGAGGCCAAGAATGCCGAGAGTTTTGTTGCGCAGCTCCGTGCCCTGGAGACTCTTTTTCTCCCACTTGCCGGCGTGCATGGTGGAGTTGGCGGCAGGCAGCTTGCGGGCCAGCGAAATCATCAGCGCCATGGCCAGCTCGGCCACGGCGACGGCATTCGCGCCCGGCGTATTCATGACGACGATGCCGCGGCGCGTCGCCGCTTCGGCGTCGATGTTGTCCACGCCTACGCCGGCGCGGCCGATGACGCGCAGTTTGGGCGCATGGGACATCAGTTCGTCGCCCACTTGCACGGCGCTTCGCACAACGAGGGCGTCGGCCTCGGCGAGCGCAGCGGGCAATCCATCGGGCAACTGGTCGTGCGTCTTCACTTCCCAACCCGGCTCGGCTTGAAATACGGCCAGCGTGGCCGGAGAAACTTTTTCCGCCAAAACGATCTTCATAGATGCTCCCCTGTCCGCCGCGGCGGACGCTTTCTCGAAATTGTCGAAGCGGATGCCCTCCTGCTCGCAGAGCAGGTCGAACATGCGCACCACCGCAACATGCGGCTTGCCTTCGCCGCGTTCGTATTTGGTGAGCGAGTTGGGATGCACTCCCAACCGCTCCGCCATTTCGTATTGAAAGAGATCGAGCTGCTTGCGCGCGATGAGCAGCTTTTCGGCAAATGTGAGTTCGGGCATAAGATTTTCGTTGCTGAGCTTGTAGCCGGTAGCTTGTAGCCTGTAGCTTCATTTCGATGCCACAGCTACCGGCTCCTGGCTACTGGCTACCAGCTGCTTTTGCGTACACTTCCTGGGCTGCGGCTACGGCTTGGCCCCACTTCACCGGGAGGCCGAGCGTGTCCTTGGCGATGTGCTCCATCGCGCCGAGCATCGCGACGGTATCGAGATAGTCGAAGTAACCGAGATGCGCTACGCGGAAGATCTTGCCCTGCATCTCGCCCTGGCCGTTGGCGATGACTGCTGCGAACTTCGCCTTGAGATCCTTGACCACAGCACCCGAGTCCATGCCTTCCGGCACTTTTACGGCCGTGGCCGCGGCTGCGGGAGCGGTGGGCGCAAAGAGCGTGAAGCCCAGCGAGACAAGACCGGCGCGCGTTGCCTCGGCGTTCACCTGCGCGTTGTCGATGAGGGCGATGCGGCCTTTCTCGAGATCGCCGCCCGCCTGCCCGGCAATGTAGTCGAGCGCGGCGCCGAGACCGGCAACCAGCGCGACGGCCGGCGTGTATGCGCTTTCGCCCTTGACGGCGTTTTTGCGCTCCTTGCGGAGGTCGAAGTAGTAGCGTGGATTCTTCGCAGTCTCCATCGCCGCCCACGCCTTCTCGCTGACGCTGAGATAGGCGAGACCGGGAGGAATCATGACTGCCTTTTGCGAGCCACCGATGAGCACATCGATGCCCCAGCCGTCGACGTCGAAGTGCGTGGTGCCGAGACCGGTGATGCCATCGACGACGAGGAGTGTATTGGGCGCGACTTCATCGCGCAGCTTGGCGATGGCCTGGATGTCGTGGCGCGCGGCGGTCGAGGTTTCAGTAGCCTGCGTGAAGATGACCTTGTGCTCGGGCTTGAGCGCGGCGCGCACCTTGGCGAGGTCGAAGGTTTCGCCGTAAGGAGCTGTCAACACTTCCGGCTCGAGATTGAAGGCCTTGGCCAAACCTGTCCAGCGCTCGCCGAATTTGCCGGCCGTGAGCACCAGAACCTTGTCCCCCGGCGAGGTGAGATTCGCGACCGACGCCTCCATCGCGCCCGTGCCGGAGCTTGAGAGCAAGAGCACATCGTTCTTGGTGCCGACAAAAACCTTGAGCTGGGCTAAGACCTTTTGAAAGAGGGCGCGAAATTCGGCTGTGCGGTGGTGAATGTCGGCTGCAGCCATGGCGAATTGGGCTGCCGGGAGCAGCGGCGTCGGACCGGGAGTGAAAAGGCGTGTCTTGCGAATCATTTTTTCCTCACTTTGGAGCAGATGTCTGGTTTAATTAGCGATCCTTCTCTCACAGAATACACAAGTTTGTGGATTTTGTGATTATTTTATTTGTGGAAAATCTTCCTGTGAGGATCAATGGGCATAAAAATGGCCGGGCATTCGACCCGGCCATCCTTATATAGAGCGAGGGCTTGGTTACCGTCTTCCTCCGCCGCCGCCAAAACCACCACCGTGGAAGCCGCCACCCCCGAAACCACCGCCGTGGAATCCGCCGCCACCACCGTGGAAGCCTCCGCCCGAAAAGCCACGGCCACCGCCAAACGCATGACCTGGTGCGGGATGTCCGGGCCGCCCGCCACCTCCGTGCCATCCGCCGCCACGCCAGCCATTGCCGCCGTACCATCCATGACCGCCGTACCAGCCGCGACCGCCCCACCACGGGCCGCCTCCATAAAATCCCCAGCCGCCGTAGAAGCCGCCCCAGGGATAAAAGCCCCATCCGAACGGGCTAAAGAACGGGTCCCAGCCGAGGTAGGTGTAGTTGTACATATACGGATCCCAGTACCAGCCCGGATAGAATCCCGGCCCATAATATTCGTCCGCGATCTGCTGGTTCGCCTCCGCCAGATAATACGAGCGCAGGCTGCTCCAGTTGTAGAGAGCATCGTCTGTGGGATGCGTGTCGAAGCCAACTTCCTTCTCGCGAACCGCAGGATCGAGCGCCAACTCATGGCCGCCCTTCACCTTTCCCCATCTACCTTCACCAACATGTTTTCCCACGCCGGCCTTCACTCTGGCTTCTCCCTTAAAGACCATGACCTCCGGTGGCGTCGCATCGAACTCGTAATAGCCGGTCTTCATCAGCTGCACAGTCTCACCGTTGTCGATGATCTGGATCATGTTCTGGGGGAGGATCTGATCGATTTCCACGCTCGCGCGTCCGTGCTCGATCTCGATCCGCGTGTCCTCGATATCGGGCGAGATCATCTTCACGGCGCTATTGGAATCGACGCGCAGGAAGATGCCTGGAGTGAGCAAAATCTCTGCTTTACCGGCGCCGGTGGTGAGCACATCGCCCGCATTCATTGCGGCGTTGCTCAGGCGCCGATCGTTCAGTGTGTTGCCGTTAAGATCCGTCGTGCCCTGGATATAGTTCAGTGTGCCGGGGCGCGGGAGCTCGGCTGGATTCGAGTTAGTCGGGTAGTCGGCTGCGAACGCCGGCACTGCCATCAGCGCCAAACCAGCCAGCGCGACCCATACCCAATGTTTCATGGCTGCAACCCTCCGTTTCGTCCCCCATTTCTATAAATGCCATTTCCGGCAAAAAGTTCCGGTTCCGCGAGGGGCGGGTTTTGCTGCGCCAAATTGAAGATTCCGCAAGGCGAATCGTTTGTGCGGGCTGTGCATCCCTTCGGGCAAATCATTACAATTTGTGCAGCCCTGAATTTCGTTGAAAAGCAACTGTAGATCCTTCGGCTCGGTCCGCTGCGGCGGACGGAGCTCAGGATGACAATGCTTAAGGTTGCGAGCTTTAGTTACAGAACACCAGGAGAGTAGGAAGAATGACTGCATCCGCTACACTCGAATCCCAGATCAGCCAGCAGATTGTCGCCGCCATGAAGGCTCATGATGCCGAGCGCACCGGAACTTTGCGGCTGATCAAGGCAGCGCTGATGAACAAGGCCATTGAGAAGCGCGGGGCGCAAAAGCAGATCGATGCGGCGTTGACACAAGCCGAATCCGAGGCAGTGCTGGCCACGATGATCAAGCAGCGGCGCGACTCGATTGAGCAGTTCACGAACGGCGGGCGGCCGGATCTGGCGGCGAAGGAAGCGGCCGAGATCGTGGTGATCGAGGAGTTCCTGCCCAAGGCGCTCGACGAAGCGGGACTGGCGAAGCTGGTGACGGAGGCGCTTGCCGAGCTTGAGGCTACACTGGGCCATAAACCCACCGTGAAAGACATGGGGCCGTCGATGAAGGCTGTGCAGGCCAAGATTCAGGCTGCGGGCGTGCGCGCCGAGGGGCGGCTGGTGAGCGAGCTGGTGAAGAAGAGCCTGGCTTCGTAGTAAGCTGGATCAATATTTTTGGGCGAGAATTTGAATCGGATGCAAGCTGCTGAGGATGCATGGGCGAAGAGGCTGGCAATTCAATCGCGCTCAACGGATCCGCGCTGACCGGAGTTGCGGTGGCCGGTAACGAACTTGTGGCCAATCAAGAACTTGTTCTCATTGAGCACGTCAGCAAAACATTCGGAGAAAAGAAAGCACTCATCGATGTTTCGTTTTGCGTGCCTGCGGGGCAGATCTGCGGCCTGCTCGGGCCCAATGGCGCGGGCAAAACGACGTTGTTCCGGCTATTGATGGGCATTCTGAAGGCCACAGACGGGCGCATCCTTGTCGACGGCCGGGATGCATTCGAAGATCGCGTGGAAGTGAAGCGGCTGATCGGTTTCCTGCCGGACGAGCCGGTGTTTTATTCGTATCTCTCGGGCCGCGAGCATCTGCGACTGAGCGCCGCGATGCACGGGATTGATGTGAACGAGGCAATGCAGCGCGTGGAGCCGCTGGTGGCGCGGCTGCGGCTGGCCGACGATCTGGACAACTACGCCGAAGAGTACTCGCGCGGCATGAAAAAGAAGCTCGGCTTGATCCTGGCGATGCTGCATCAACCGCGGGTTCTGGTGCTGGACGAGCCGACGAATGGGCTGGATGTGGAATCGACGCACCAGTTCTACGACCTCATCTTCGAAACGGCGCGCGCAGGCACGACGGTGGTGTTCTCGACGCACCTGATGGATCACGTGACGCGCCTGTGTTCGCACGCCGTAATCATCAACGAGGGCGTGGTGGTGGCCAATGGCTCGATTGACGAGTTGCGCGCCAGCCACGCGCAGGCCGATCTCGAAACGATCTTTCTGGAGTTGACCGCACGGCCTCCGCAAAGATGAGCGCGCCCGTCAAAAACCGGCCCAGCTTTTTGGAGACGGTGGTCCTGCTGCTTGCGGCAGCGCGCAAGCGCTCGCACGGGCGGCGCAAGCGCCAGCAGGAACTGCTGAACAAGCGCAGCAAGGGCAAGGGCACAAACTTCGGCGGGTTTGGATTTTTCTTTTTCGTCCTCTTCATGCTTTTCATCCACGGAGCCGCGGCGGCTTGTATCTCCATCGCAGTGAAGGCCGCGCAACGCGCCGAGGCGGAGAGGCAGGGAAGCGTTGTAGTCAGTTCCTGGTTCCTCCAGTCGCTGAGGAACTCGCCGGATGAATTGAATTCGAGTTCAACTCCGTACTCTGGTTTCGCTTCCGAAGCCAAGCGAATTTCAGAGGAATATGGAGGATCTGCCAAGGAAATTGAGATCAAGCTTCGTGGGACGTTCGAGGAGAGCGGAACGGAGAAGTTTGTCTCCACAAGGGCGGCCGCGCCCGGACTGAAGGCGCTTGGCAGCGGCGGCCTGGCGGCATGTGTCGGCTCCATCACGCTGCTATGGTGGGCGCTGATGCTTACCTTCCAGGGCGAGGGCCTGGAGATGGATATGCAGCGGCGCCGGCATCCGATGTGGGAATGGGTGTTGAGCCATCCCGTTCCGCCGGGAGCGATGTTTCTTGCGGAGATGCTCTCGCCGGTCGCCGCGAATCCCAGCTACTGGGGCGCGCCGTTATTTGCCGGAATTGTGTATGGCATCACGTACGACGTGGGCACGGGCTTTATTGCAGCCTTCCTGATTGGCGTTCCGCTTACCGTGGCGTTGGCCTGCGTGGGCAAAGCCATTGAAATCGGAGTGCTGCTGCGCTGCTCGCCACGGTCGCGCGGCGCGATTGTCGGCCTGATGAGCTGGTTCGGCTACACCTCACTGATGCTGTTTGCCGTTGGGGCGCTGTTTTTTGTGCCCAAGGTCGTCACCTTCTCGGCAGGGTTTCTGGCGATTCCCGCACGGTTGCTGCCCTGGCCATGGCTCGGTTTGTTTTTGGGCGAGAGGCCGGATGGGACGTTTTCGTTTCTCCAGGGCCTGCTCACGTGCTGGGTTGCGGCAACGGCGATCGCCGGGGCTTCGGTCTGGTTCAGTGTGTGGGCTACGGAGCGCGGCCTGAGCGGACAGTTTGACGCGCGCGTAGCGGCAGCCGGCAAAGTGAAGCAGGTTCACTTCGGCAAAGATCCGCTGTATCGCAAAGAGCTTCTGTGGTTCGCGCGGGACCGCAGCGCGATTGTGCAAACCATATTGATCCCTCTCTCAGTAGCCGGCCTGCAGGTATTCAATCTGCGCGGGCTGCTGGCTCATGCGCAGGGGGCGTGGAACTCGCTCGGCGGCGTGGCGATCTTTTTCGGAACCTATTTTTTGTGGGTGCTGGGGCCGAAGTCGCTGCAATCGGAGGGATCCGCGCTTTGGATCGCGCTGACCTGGCCGCGGGGAATGGAAGAGCTGCTGAAGGCAAAGGCGTGGCTTTGGGCCATGATCTCTACCGGGCTTGTGGTTCTGGTGCTGGGTTACGCGGCGTGGCTGTTTCCAGGGGAGATTTGGAAGATTGCTCTGGTCGGAGTCGGTTGGTACTTTTTCTCGCGCAGCATGGCGGAGAAATCAGTGACGCTGGTGACCGTAACCAAAGAATCCGGCGAAACCGAGCGCGTGCCGTCGAGCCGGCGATGGGCAGCACAACTGGGCATGCTGACCTTCGCGATCGGCATCATTACCGCTCAGTGGCAACTGGCGATTATCGGCATCGTCTTCTCCTACATTACGGCCGCGGCCATGTGGCAGAATTTCCGCGCGCGGCTGCCGTACCTCTACGATCAGTGGTCAGAGAAGCTGCCGGAGCCGCCTACGCTGATGCACGCCATGATTTCCATCAGCATTATGGTGGAGGCCTCCGCGTTTCTTTCCGCCGGAATGCTGGCCTTGGTGGGCCGCGAACATCTCGCCCTTGTGCAGGCCTTCAGCTACGGCATTTCGGCGATCGTCATTTCTCTTCTGGTCGCCAATTTCCTCCGCACTCGCGACGTGCGGATGCAGGACATCTGGGTGTGGCGTGCCGAAGGCGAACCTACGGAGGAAAACGCATCCTGGTTGCGGCGGTATGGGCTGGCGGACACGGGCACCGCTCCCGCGTTGTTGATGGGCGCATGTGGCGGAATCGCGCTGGGCCTGTTGGCGCACGGCTACCAGTGGGCGTTGTGGAAGATTCCCGCGACGGCTGAGATTCTGCGTGAATCGCAGAAGCAGATGGCCATGATCCCCAATCTGCACTTTTGGTACATGATTATGGCGGTGGGTTTTGCGCCGTTTGCCGAGGAATATCTATTCCGGGGCCTCTTATTTCGCGCGCTGGACCGGGAGTGGGGCGGCTGGCGCGCCATCGTGGGCAGCGCCGCGTTCTTCGCGATCTATCACCCGGTGATGGCCTGGCTTCCTGTGTTTCTTTTGGGAGCGACAAACTGCATGCTCTTCAAGAAGACGGGAAAGCTGGCACCCGCCGTCATCCTGCACATGCTCTACAACGCAGTGGTGCTGAGCGGGTGAGCGGCAGCGCTACTCGATCTTGTAAGTGAATTCCTCGATCACGGGATTGGTGAGCACTTCACGGGCGATACGCTCGACTTCTGCGCTGGCCTTGTCGGCTGAAAGGCCGTCGGCGAGCTGCAGCGCAAAGTATTTGCCCTGGCGCACCGATGCAACGTCTGCAAATCCAAGCTTGCGGAGGGCATTGTGGATGGTCTGGCCCTGCGGGTCGAGGACCGAGGTTTTCAGCGTGACATAGACATGCGCCTTCATGTTCCTTGATTATAAAAGACAGGGAACAAGGGAACGAGGGAACAAGGGAACGAGAAAGACAGGGACTGAAGAGCGCGGGGCGCATCGAACAGATTCAGGGAGGAGTTCCTCCCTATTCAATTTGGAAGAGGAACTGGGTTCCTCTGGATTCCCCAAGGAGATCGAACTGGATGGTGAATTATCTGGAATTGCCGGTGGGCGATCGCGCACCGGAAGTGTTTCGTGCGGTCGTCGAAATCCCCAAAGGCGGGACGCAGAAATTTGAGTACGACAAACAGCTGCACGTCTTCAAGCTGGACCGGAACCTGCACTCTCCGGTGCACTATCCGGGCGATTACGGGTTCATCCCCTCGACGTTGAGCGACGACGGCGATCCCCTGGACGTGCTGGTGCTGGTGCCGAGCGAGAGCTTTCCCGGGTGCGTGCAGGAGGTGCGGCCGATCGGATTGCTGGAGATGCTCGACCAGGGCATCCTGGACGAGAAGGTGCTCGCGGTGGGCAAAAACAATCCGCGCTACACGAATGTGTGGAATTACACGGATATGTATCCGCACCTGCTCAAGGAGATCACGCATTTCTTCTCGATCTACAAGGATCTCGAAGGCAAGCGCGTCGAGATCAAGGGCTGGCACGATGCGGCGTACGCGCGAGACCGCGTGGCGCGGGCCATCAAGCTGTTTGAGGACGGCAAGGCGAAGAGGGCGGAGAAGCTGGCGGCTGCTGGGGACTAAAGCAGATTCCAGCCTCTGGCTACCAGCTCGTTGCCGGTCATGATTCGTGAATGGTGGTTCGTGAAGGTGCTGGCTGGTCACTCTTCGTTGTTTGCTGTGAGTTGTTCGCCTTCGGTTGACCACGGTTCGCTGCCGGCTTTCGGTTGATCGTTTCTGGCGCGGCGGCGGGTGAGGACGACTGTGAGCGTATAAAGCGGAAGGCCGAGCAGAGCTATGGCGGCGGCGAAGAGCAGGGAAGAGACGTGGGCGAGCGGCGTTCCCGGGTCGCCCAGGGTTTCAGAACGCGAAGCGTAGAGCGCATAGGCTATGAGCGCGGTGGGTGCTGCGCCGAGCAGGCAGACGGAGATGAAACTGCCGGCATGGAAAGGGCGCGGCAGTTCGGGTTCGCGCAGGCGCAGAGCAATGAGCGCGACGAACTCGAGAATGAGGCTCGTGCCGTAGAGAATCAAATCAATTGAAATGAGGCGCTCGAAGGGAAGACTCAACGCCAGCGCCCAACCCACTCCACAAGCGAAGATGCTGAACCAAGGAGCGCCACGGCGGTTGCGGCGCAAGAAGACGTGCGGCAGAAGGCCGTCGGCGGCCATCGCGATGGGCAGGCGGGTGTAGCTCATCATGAGCGCATTGAACATGCCCACGCCGCAGATGATGCCGCCCGCGACGACGGCGAGCGAGAGAAGCGGGCCGCCAAGCGAACCGGCCGCGACGGCCCAGGAGCCGGTGGAGAAGCCTTGCGGTGAGAGGCCCGCGAAAGCCATGGCCGCGAGCGGAAGCACATAGGTGAGCGCGGTGAGCAGCGCGGCGCCGATCATGGCGTGAGGATAGTTGCGCTGCGGGTTCTCGACTTCGCGGGCGATGGTAGAGGCGTTGTCCCAGCCCATATAGTTCCAAAGCGCGACGAGGATGGCTGTCGAAAGGCCGAGCGAAGCGCCGGGCACTGCGGCGGTGCGGCCCCAGTGAATGGCGGGATGCGCGGTGAAACCGTGCCAGAATCCGAAAACGATGAAGAGCGCAAAGGGCGCGAGCAGAAGCGCGAAGAGCCAGACTGAGTCGTCGCCGACTTCAGGCGCGCCGAGCAGGTTCCAGAAACAGCAGGCGACGACCACCGCGAGCGACCAGAAATAAGCGCGTGGCCCGGCGGTGAGCGCAGGGCTGAACTTGCCGAGATAGAGCACGAAGATGGAAGGATAGAGCGCCATGTCGAAGACGCTGGCGGTGAGCGAAAGCCAGCTCTCCTGAAAGCCCCAGAAAGGCGAAAGAGCGCGGCGCACCCAAACATAAAATCCGCCTTCCGCTGGAATGGCAGCGGCAAGTTCGCCGATCATCAGCGCTGTGGGCAGGCTCCAGAGCAGCGGCAGCACGAGCAGGATGACGATGGCGCGCGCGTAGCCAGCGCCGCCGAGAATGTCTTCAATACCGTACGGGCCGCCGGAGACCATGAAGTAGGTGGCGGCAACGAGCGGGATGAGCCTCATCTTGCGTTGCGATGCTGGATTTGCGCGGCGCATTGAGAGTGAATGTATCAGCCCGCGCGCCGTTGCGGAATAAAAATTCCGCGCTCTTGGCTGGAGCGATCACGCAGAGCAATTCACGGCTGGAGTCTGCCACTAACTCTCGCAGGCGTTACGCGTGCGCTCAGGGTTATCGCAGGCTCCAGGTCCACGTCAAGCTGTGCGCCTTTACTGCAAAGGGGCTACACCGTAGAAGTAGTTGCAGGTTCTCGATCCGTCGGAGAGATGGCAGGCCGTCTTGAAGCTTTCAACTCGATGGTGGCTTACCTGCCGCGAATTGACCTGCCATTCGGTGATAAACTGGGTCGAGCGGCAAACGCGGAGAGATGGCCGAGTGGCTGAAGGCGGCGGTTTGCTAAACCGTTGTACGGTCAAAAGCTGTACCGGGGGTTCGAATCCCCCTCTCTCCGCCAGCATGTCAAGAAAAATTCAATCAAACTGATAAAAACTCTTAAATCAAAGGTTTACGGCAGCCTTTAGGGGTCTCTATTTTCTCTCTGATACCCACTTATTGCCCCTTTTCTCCCTAGTTTTCGAGCTAAATCGAGCTAAATTCCGGAAACGGGGAGCGCCCAGTTGACCATCCCCTAGCTTCCGTTCCAATCCATCACAGTCGAGTGCCCCCTCTGCGGCGAACTGCGCCGGTATCTCCCGTCTGAGGTCTTCCTCGGTCGGCCTGACCAACACGTGGTTCACCAGCGCGGACGGGAGCCGGTGATGTTCGACCCTGATTCTCTCATTGACGTACCGCACACCTTGTCCGAAGCTGAAGAGGAGGAGAAGCACCATGAGTTCGTGGTTCAAAGTGACAAGAAAAGACTGGGCAGTCATGGATGATTTTGAAACCATCTGGTTGGAGAGTGGTGGCCCGGTTGATGCGGCTCTCTTCAGCAGGCGCAATCAACGCGAGCGCACGAATGACTTCTACTTCACGCCAGCCGTGGCTCGGCTCGCTCCCGCTCTCTTGCAGCAGTACGGAGCAGTGCCCTGTGAGAAGCCGGATTTCTCGAATCCGTCTCCGTTTGGCATCGCGCTTCTCGTCGGCGACCAGAGCGGCATTGCACCGCCGAGAGCGACTTTCCAAAGAGAAGTCAGGAACGACCTCAAGAGGCCGGGAGAGGTTTAGCTATGAAGATTGGCGATGTAGAAGTGAAAAAGATTCCACCCGCACAGAGCATCGAGTGCAACAACGGATGCTCTGCAAAGGCTGTCGCGTACTTCAACGGCACCCCATACTGTGCTGAGTGTTTGCATAAGGAGCAGAAATTGAAGTGGGATGAGGGTGGGAATTTCTTCGAGACCAGCGAAGGGGAGAGAGTCTACTTCGAGGTTGTGCGGAAATTGTAGTGAACACAGGTCTGCTCCGCATCAGTCATGAAGCAGCGGGTATACGTTCTTTCAAAGAAACCATCCCAGGCGGCAGCGCAAAGATAGCTGCCAGGGAGTTATCGCCAGAGTTCAGCCCGGAATCGGAGTCAATGCACTCCGATTCCGGACTCGGCAACTGCATACGCCTACTTTGCCGTCGTATCAGCAGCAACGGCAGCTGTGGTAGAAGGCTGTGAAGTGGTGTAAGTTACCTGCGTGAATGGAGGCAGGCAGGCATCCACCGGGCAGCTTGCCGGGAACGAGAATGAGTAAATGCGCCCGTCGTTGATTGGCTGGTTTGTAATATCCAGCACCTGGATCTCATATTGAGAGCCTCCCGTCTCCGTGGGGGCAATGATGTAGTCTTCGCCCAAGTCGCCATCCATCACGGCTGCAACCCATGCACCGTTGGAGTAGTAATTCACTCCATGAATACCGTTTTGCAGATGTGTGATGGAAATTGCTCCCCAGGTAAGACTGGCGCTGGTAATGAAACCAATGTTGATGTCGCCCGTGTAGAGCGGGGCCTCCTCGAAATACCATCTGATCTGCCGGTTTTGCCAGAAGTTGGGGAACATGTCTCCGACAGGCACGCCATTGAGCTCAAACAAATTCAGCGACGGCTGCGCGAGGTCAAGGTGATAGGCATCGTCACGGCACCACGCATTTCCGTCCTGGCAACTATCGGCAACGACCATATCGAGTTCTGCGCCAGTGAATTGGTCAGTGACCCATCCGTCGCCGCCCTGGCAGAAGGGAAAATCAGCCGCGCCGTTGTTGATGCCCGTGCAGAAGTCACCGATAGTCACATGCACGTAGCGGCCGCAGTTCGCTCCGTTGTCGAACAAACCTATCAAGGCGAGGCCCGCTCCCGTAATGGGGCGCGGGAGGTAGTCACCATAGATGCCAGGATCGTTCTGAACATTGAGGGCGACAAAGTTTTGCGTGTCAAGGTTTGCCTGCGGCACACCGCAACCGCCATACGGTTGGCCCAGCGAGCTGAACCAAGTGGAATTGCCGGTGTATACGATGGGGTCGGGTACAGCGTCGGTAATCGTAAACGGCAACGGATTGCTGGTTACGCCACCCGTTGATACCGTGACGTTGTAGCTGCCGGCAGCCAGGCTCGGAACCGTAACCACTATTGCGTCATTCACCCATGCAGTTACTGTGGCCGCTGTGGCGCCAAAGAAAACCTCGCCTGTGCCCTGCGACGTTCCGACGCTCATGCCGATGCCGGAGGGCATGATGGTCATGGAACTGCCGGCGACGCCAGCAGCGGGGCTGACCCATACGATCTGCAACGGAGATGCAGCGACAGTGAGGGCAATGGTGGTGGTTTCAACCAGCGTGCCGGATGCGCCGGTAACGGTGATGTTGTAAGTTCCGGCAGCGGCCGTGCTGGTGGCTGTCAGCGACAGCACGCCGGTAATGGTGGCGGAGTTAGTGTTGAACGAGGCAGTGACTCCGGAGGGCAATCCCGATGCGGTAAACAGAACATTGCCGCTGAACGGGCTTACGTCCGTAATCGCGATGGTGTCGGTTGCAGTACTGCCCGGCAGAATCTGCAGAGCGGCCGGCGAAGGCGCAAGCGCGAAGCTGCCTGCGGTATTAACGGTGAGGCCGACGTTAGTGGTTGCGGTTAACGAGCCGGAGGTGCCGGTAATGTTAATAGCGTAGCTTCCTGCAACAGCCGAACTGCTGGCTGTCAGCGTGAGCACGCTGGTCCCGGTGGTGGGATTGGGAGAGAAGGCTGCCGTTACGCCGCCTGGCAATCCGTTCAATCCGGATGCGGATAGAGTTACGCTCCCCGCGAATCCGTTCACATCCGTCACCGCGATGGTATCGGTTGCGCTACTGCCCTGGGAGACGGTCAGATTGGACGCCGAAGATGCGATCGAGAAGTTCGGCGTTGTCGCAACCCCGCAGGCCGATCCATTGACTGCGAAGGCCGTGGGCACGGCGTTGGTGGCGCCGTTCCAAAGGCCATTGAATCCTACCCCTGCAACGCTGCCGCCAGCGGGAACGCCGCCGTTGTAACTCAGGTTAGTCAGCGTCACGTTTCCGCCGCTCTGCGTTTCC
This sequence comes from uncultured Acidobacteriota bacterium, assembly GCA_963745965.1. Classification (GTDB taxonomy): domain Bacteria; phylum Acidobacteriota; class Terriglobia; order Terriglobales; family Acidobacteriaceae; genus Telmatobacter. The sequence goes on along the minus strand of CAVUZC010000011.1, from coordinate 263,498 downwards.
GCGGCGTTCCAGATGGACGAAATTGTCTGCCCATTGGCGAAGGTCCAGGTCAGGGTCCAACTGGTCCAGGCGGCCGTTCCCGTGTTGTTGATGGTGACCGAGCCTCCGAACGCTGTAGAACTCTGGGGAAAGATCGTGTAGACAATGCTGCACCCAGAACTGGACGATGCGGCCGTAATGGTAAGCGCGATGGTGGTGCTCGCCGTTACCGAGCCGGAGACTCCAACGATAGTGACCGTCGCCGTGCCGATTGTGGCAGTGCTGCTGGCCGCCAGCGTGAGCACGCTGGTTGCTGTGGCGGGGTTAGTGGCAAAGATCGCAGTAACTCCGCTGGGCAGGCCGGACGCGGTCAGAGTTGCGCTGCCAGTGAATCCGTTCAGGCCCGTTATCATGATGGTATTGTTGGCGCTGAGCCCTTGGGCAATCGACACCGCCGGCGCCGACGGCGTAAGCGTAAAGGTTGGCGTCGGCTTGGTGCTGACAGTGACGACGATGGATGTGGATGTGGTCAGGGAGCCGGAGGTTCCGGTAATCGTCACCGTAGCCGTGCCGACCGTGGCTGTGCTGCTGGCGGTGAGCGTCAGAACGCTGGAGCCAGTGGTGGGGTTGGTGCCAAACGCCGCGGTTACGCCGTTCGGGAGGCCGGATGCGGCAAGAGTCGCGCTGCTGCTGAAACAGGACTCAGTTACCGTGATGGTGTCGGTTGCAGTGCCGCCCTGAATCACTGAAAGAGTTGTCGACGAAGCACCAAGGGACAAGCCTTCTGTATCGCAGCCGCCAACAACCAGATTGACGGTCGTCGCAGCGGTCAGGGAGCCGGAGGTTCCCGTGATAGTCACCGTAGCCGTGCCGGAGGCGGCCGTGCTGCTGGCCTTCAACGTGAGCAGGCTGGATCCGGTGGTTGGGTTGGTGGCGAATGCCGCCGTTACTCCACTCGGCAATCCGGATGCAGTGAGCGCCACGTTGCCGGTGAATCCGCCAACGTCCGCTACTGTGATGGTATCTGTTGCGCTGCTGCCTTGCGCAATCGACAGAGTAGAAGCCGAGGGCGCGAGCGTAAAGCCTGGCGGCGTTTTCGCAGCGACGGTGAGCGCCAGGGTTGTGGTTTCGGTTATCGCGCCGGACGCGCCGGTAACGGTCACCGTGGAGGTTCCCGGCGTGGCGCTGCTGCTGGCCGCGAAGGTCACCAGGCTGGAGCCGGTGGCTGGGTTGGCGCCGAATGCCGCCGTTACACCACTGGGCAATCCGGATGCCGACAGAGTCACGCTGTTGGAGAATGGACTAACATCTATTATCGAGATGGTGTCGGTGGCGCTGCTGCCTTGCGTAACGGAGAGAGAGGATGCCGACGGGGTAAGCGCAAAGCTGCCCGTCGCCGCGCTTCCACAGGTATTTCCGTTGATGGCAAACGAAGTGGGTATTGCGTTCGTAGCTCCGTTCCAAGTGCCGTTGAAGCCCAATCCACTTGTGCTGCCCCCGGCGGGGATGCGGCCGTTGTAAGTTTCGCTGGTCACCGTCACGTTCGCGCCGCTCTGGGTTGCCACACCGTTCCAGAAAGACGTAATCGTCTGGCCATTGGCGAACGTCCAGCTCAACGTCCAACTCGTCCAGGCGGTTGTTCCCGTATTGCTGATGGTGATGGCTCCCCCGAACGCGCCGGAGTTCTGCGGTGAAATCGTATAAACAACACTGCATGCTGTTTGAGCCTGCGCGCGCGGTGCAGCAAGAGCTAGAAGGAGAGCCGCGAGTATTACGAAGTACGCGCTTAATCGGCGAGCGCGTGACCGTTCACAGGACGGATTGAAATGCTGGGACATGATTTCTCCTTTTCATTACACAGCCCGTGGAAGAAAGAAATTCAAGAGTCCTCGACAATCAGTGTGAAGGGCTTACCTGCTTCCACACTCGCTCGTCCCTGTGCGGTTGCGCTACTCTTCACTCGCTGTGATCAGCTTGTGACGGGACTTATACCCGTAAGAGCGGCCCATGCTGGGCGCACCAATGAAAGCGCGGCAGGTTATGAACCCTGCCGCGCCAGGGGAACTACCAGTTGGAGAGATCGCGATTCGAGGACTTCATGGTCCTCGAATCGGGACCTGGTTCGTGCCCGTTACTGAATTGGCGGATAGGCATTCTGGACCAGCATGGTGAAGTACGGAATCCAGAAGGTTCCCGCCTTAGGCGAATTGGCCACGGCATTGGTTGGCTCGCTGTTGGCCAGGGAGTTGTCGTGCGCCGGGTCGCAGTTGGGATCGCCCGTTGTCGAAGTGACGCCGTTGTACACGCTGCCTGGATAGTTACCGTCCGATTCTCCCGGCGGCTTGATCCACACATACGCGGACAGATTCGCAAACCCACCCGGGTTCACGGTAGGCGGCACGCCAATGCCGGCATTGGGTTGGTTGCACCACTGGCCCATGTCGTCGCGCCCGTCGATCTTGGTCGCGTCGACAAATGTGTTCAGGTCGGTGCTGCTGCTCGGACCTGTGGGCCGGCTGGAACTGCCCCAGCCATTGCGCGAGGTATCGATGAGGAAGCCAAGCGTGGATGGGAAGCCAGCCTGAATAAAGGCCGCATCCAGCGCTGCTGCATAGTCTTCTTCATCGATGTAGGGATCGTACTGATAGAAGGTGGACTCGTAGACTTCCCCGCTGCCCACAGCTTCGGTTGCCGTCATGTACGGTTCCTTGGTAGGACCGTAGTTGGCGGTGTTGGTGATGAAGCCATCTACGCTGGCCAAACCTGCCGTGGTTCCCTGCGCAACAGATGTAAGGAAGTTGACGGCGGGCTGGAAGTTGCTCGACCAGCCCAGCCACCCATGGTGGCCCACGTCGAGATAGTTATAGACGTTGGGCGACTTGTGGAAGGTGCTGAGCGCGTACTGAATGGCCTGGACGTAGACGCCGTTCAGTGAAGGCGAACCCGAGACGCCATCGTTGGCCGCAACGCAGTTGGCGATGGCCGAATTCGATCCCTCGCCGGTGTTGGTGACCATGTTGGGCAGCGAGTCATCCTCGACAACCAGCACGAAGCGGATATTCGCGTTGCTCGCGTAGGGAGCGAGGATGTTGTAGATCGGGGTAATGTAGTCGTTCTCGTACTCTTGCAGGCCGGTTCCGGTCAGCGTTTCCGAGGTCCCGCCAGGGCCGATCACCGTATCCCCGCCGGCAATGCTCAGCTCACCGTTCGATGCCAACGCTGCGCAGTCACGATCGGGAAGATCGTAAATGACCAGCGTGACAACGATCGGCGTTGAGCCGGATTGCTGTGAGAGCGCTGCGGTGATGTGCTGCTGCAGGCTCATGCGGCTGCTGTTTGCCCCGCCGCCGTAGATCGCGCCGATGTGATCCAGCCAGATCGCGGTCGGGTAAGTGGCGACCGTGTTCATCTGGCTAGCCAGCGTGCCCGATACCGTGGCAGCCGCTGCTTTCACCTCGTTCGACCAGTCCGGACTGACATATTGCGTCGCGCCCGAGTAGGGGTTGCTTACGTGTTGAACGTTGCCACCACCACCACCGCCACCTCCGGTGGACTGATTCACGGTCAGCGTAACGGTCGTAGTGGCCGTTGTCGAACCGCTGGTGCCCGTGATGGTCACGATGGAAGTACCCGGCGCCGCCGAGCTGGTGGCCGTAAAGGTGACCACGCTCGAGCCTGTGGTCGGATTCGTGCCGAAGCTCGCGCTTACGCCGCTTGGCAACCCAGAGGCTGCAAGCGAGACGCTGCCCGTGAAGCCGTTCACGTCACCGACTGTGATTGTGTCTGTGGTGTTTCCACTCTGTGTTACCGAGGCTGAATTAGCCGATGGTGTCAGGGTGAAGCTGCCTGAGCCGCCGCCGCTGCCTGAGGTCGCGCTGACGCTGAAGTTGCTCATCGCGAGCCCCTGGCCGCCAGTCCAGATCTCGAAGCCATATTCGACGTCGATCAGCCACCAGGTGGATTGCAAGCTACCGCGCGAAACCGAATCCGAGAAGAACGGCAGCAGGTTCAGATTGCTCGCCGAGGTGACCGGCGTGTTGGCCACGTAGGAAACAATCTTCCACGATGTCTGGTTGCCGGTCCATACGGCCCAGCTTGCGCCGTCGATGGTCACATTCCCAACATTGGTACCGAAGGGCTGAACTCCTCCCTGCTCGTTAAGCCAGATCATGATCTCCGTGCCGTTGGGCTGGCCGGACGTAGTCGAGGTCTGGTTGAACCATATGTCGTACGAGGAATCGTTGGCGTAACCCGACGGTTGCGTGATGCTCACGCTCGACGAGGCTGAAGCGATGTTGTTCTCTTCAATCGGGAATGGACTCGATGACGTGCAGAGACCCCAATGACAGCCGTTATAAATCGACGTGTAAGTCGCGGGCGAGCCACTGGTGGTGTTGTTGAAATTGGCAGTCGTGATGGTGAACCCGGTTCCGCTCACTGTCGCACACTCTTCAAGCGTCGAGTCATACTCGTTCATCTGGAACTCGTAGAGGCCGCTATCGAGCGCCATGACGTCTGTTGCCGAGCAACTGGATTGCCCACCGCTCGTCGTCGTCACCGTCAGTGTGATCGAAGTGCTTGCCGTCAGCGAGCCGGAGGTGCCGGTGATGGTGATGGGATAGTTTCCGGCTGCGACGCTGGAACCTGCCGACAAGGTGACCACACTGGAGCTGGCCGACGAGGTCGGGCTGAACGAAGCCGTTACGCCGCTGGGCATTCCCGAGGCAGCGAAGCTTACGCTGCCCGCGAAGCCGTTCACGTCGCCTACCGTGACGGTGTCGGTTCCGCTCGCGCCCTGCGCCACCGACAACGTGGATGCAGAAGATGCCAGGGTAAAGCTGCCTGAGCCGCCGCCGCCGCTGCCGCCGCCGCCGCAAGGTGTTCCATTAACGGCGAAGTTTGTGGGCACGGCGTTGGTGGAGTTATTCCACGTGCCGTTGAAGCCCATGCCGGTGTAACTTGTGCCGGCTGGGATGGAGCCGTTGTAACTCAGATTGGAAACTGTAACATTGGCTCCGCTCTGCGTCTCAGTTCCGTTCCACAGCGAGCTGATCGTCTGGCCGTTGGCAAACGTCCACGTCAACGTCCAGTTGTTCCAATTGGTGGTGCCGGTGTTCTCGATGGTGATGGCGGCGCCAAAGCCGCTCTGCCACTGGCTGCTGATGGTGTACACCACTTGACAGTAGGAGCCGCCCGTGGACGGATTCACCGTCAGCGTGACCGACGCGCCGGACGTCAGCGAGCCGCTGGTGCCCATGATGGTCACGATGGAAGTGCCCGCCGCAGCCGAACTGCTGGCCGAGAACGTCACCACACTCGAGCCGGTCGTGGGATTGGTGCCGAAGGTGGCCGTTACGCCGCTCGGTAACCCGGAGGCCGAAAGCGAAACGCTGCCCGAGAACCCGTTCAAGTCACCCACTGTGATGGTGTCCGTAGCGCTCGCGCCCTGCGTTACTGGTACCGAATTGGCCGAGGCCGACAACGTGAAGCTGCCGCCGCCCGTGGTCGATCCCGTCTCCGCGCTGGCCTGCGACGACGCCGACGAGCTTCCCGCCGCGTCCACCGCTTCCACGACGTAGTAGTACGTCGTCGAAGCCGACAGACCTGTGTCCGAGTATGTCGTGCCGCTGGAGACGCTCGCAATCTGATTGCTCGATGACGGTGTGAATCCGCTCGCAGTGCTGCGGAAGATATGGTAAGCGCTGACTGTGCAGTTGGAAGGCGAAGTTACCGCGCTCCAGCCAAGGTTAATTGCCGAGGAAGACTCCGAGGTCGCAGTCAGCCCGGTGGGTGCGCTGGGATCCGTGGTGCAGGAGGCGCTGCCGCTTGAAGCGAAGACCATCGAATCCAGGTTCCAGCCGCTGTTGTCCTCGTTCAGCGTCAGTGTCTGCTTGCCCGCCGGCAGTGTCACGCTGGTGGTCACCGTCGTCCAGGTCTGCCAGCCGCCGGTGTTGGGAACTGCCACCGAGCCGGTCAGGTTCGTGCCTGACGAGTTCGAGAGATGGAAAGCATCGCTGGCGCCGCTATTTCCGGCCACTAGGAATGTCACATTGTATGTGCCTGCCGTGGCCACGTTCACCGTGTATTTGAACCATTGGCCCGAGGCCGTCCAGCCCAGATCGTTACCGGTCGCCGGAGATGATGCTGTTTCCAGATCGATGCCGTCGGAACGGTAGCCGTTGTCGGTGCCGTTGGTAGAGGTCACGTTATAGGCAACGCCCTGACCTCCCGTGTCGTAGTTCTCGGCCATCACTGTGCCTGGGATTGCCGCCGCTGTGCCACCATAAGGCGCTTCGGTTGTACTACCACCGCCACCGCCGCCGCCACCACCGCCGCACGACCCTGCGCATACGGTCGCGTTCACGGAACCGCTGCCGCCGCTGTATGATTCGGTTCCGAGGATCTGGTAATTGAATGACCCGACGGTCATTCCCAGACTGCTCCAATGATTGAAGTGGTTGGCGGTCGTCACCACGGCGTTCTGTCCCATCGTCGCGCCGCCCCAGTTATCCAGGTATTGCTCGAATGTCGTGGTGCCCTGGATAGAAGGTTGGTTGACTTGCTGATGCTCGTAAGTGGTGTAGGTGTGGCCATCGCTGGTCACCGTGCCCTTTTCGGTCGCATCGGCTGTATACAATTGGCCAAACTCCGTAATGTAATACTCGACGAGCGGATTGGTCAGCCAGCCATAAATAGAAATGTTGTTGTAGCCGCTGGCCGACGCGACGTTGTACCCAATCGCCTGCGCGCTGCCGGGATTAAAGCCCTTGCCGCCGACCACATCGCTGACGCCTGACCAGTTAATCGCGTAATTGCCGGCCGAGCCAAGCGTCATTGTCGCCGACCCGCCGCTGCTATACAGCGAATAGTAGAAGCCGTTGTTGGTGCCCGTGCCATTACCGTTGACGGTCTGGGCGCTTGCACCTGTTGGTAAGTAACCCAGCACCATCGCCAAAAGCGTAGTGAGGACGAACTTCATTGAATGCATGGGGGATCTCCTCTTAGACCGATTGAGTGTTTCTCGATTACTGCGAAGGAATATGAAACCCGCCAGAAATGGCGACACCGAACACAAAGGGATCCAATGTGGATATCAGGAGAAAGCGATATCCACGATCTCTAGCTAAATCGGCAATTCCATCTCGAAGCGTCTGTCTCTTGCAAAACCGCACCAAGACAACGCGTACAGGTAGGGAACAAGCGGAGCCCATGCAACGGGCAGTTCCAAATGCTTTCGCGGGACCTACTTCTATCCCATCGGGCGATAAAGGCTATCCTTGCATCTTCTATTTCCGGAGAATGCTTTCTCTCGAAATAAAGTGCGGGAGAATACTAAAACGATTAAGCCCAATATGCAAGAGAAATTATAAAAAGATAAATGATGACTATCGAACTTAATGCAAAATGGACAGCGCTGTGATCCCCTTCACGCTCTTCGTAGAACAGGCTCGATCTACCACAGATGTGCATCTCTACTTCCAGATTCGATTTACCACCAGTTGACGCCGGACATTCGGGTGTTTGCAAGGGAGACGTCTCCTACTATTTTGTAGATGCGGCGCCCGTCATGGATATCGCGGTCCATAACTTTATCCATGGGACTGGTTCTATCGATGGGCTTTGTGAAGTAATTGGCGGCTGAAGAGTCGTAGCCTTTGCGGAAAGCGGAGGCAAGCGGCGTCTCTTCAACAATTTCCGCTTTTTCTCCTTTGCTTTATCGATTTAGCTTGATTCCTCCGACTTGACGGGGGTATACTTTGCGGGCTGTAAAAACAAAGAGCGGTAGTTACCTCTACGAATTGAAATAATAGCCGGAAAGCAATCTGGGCCTGCTGCCAATATCGGCTGGTCCTTCAAGATCCCGGGCAAGTGGCTTATTTTCCCTGTCTATCTCGTTGCCTTTGCCTTGTGCCTGTAACTTTCTGATCATCCCTAACCTTGCAGGCTCCCATCGTGTTCCGGGCCGGAAAAGATAAGAATCCGGAACGGAATAAACCGAAAAGTTTCCCAATTGTCCAGAAGGGATCTGATCAGGTTTGGATCAATTGGTAAGCGCTTTCCAACCAAGCTTAGGGAGATACACGTCCATGTTAAGGAAAATCACTCGCATCTTTGCGGCGTTCGCTATGGTTTGCCTGGCTTCATGGGCCAGCGCGCAAACCGTTGACAGCATCAACTTCAGTACTACTTACCAGACGATCCGCGGCTTCGGCACCTCGACGGCCTGGCAGCCGGTGCTGAACTCGACTCAGGCCAACAACCTGTTTGGCACCGGCACGGGTGAAGTGGGCTTCACCATTCTGCGGTCGCGCATCGATCCCAGCTCCACTACCGGCGGCTCCAACTGGCAGACCGAACTGCAGAATGCTCAACAAGCGCAGAAGATCAATTCACAGGTCATCGTCTTTGCTACGCCCTGGACCCCGCCGGCGGTCTGGAAGTCCAATGGCAGCGTCGACGACGGCTCACTGCTTACCGCCGACTACGACAACTTCGCCAACTATCTGAATGCGTTCATCGCTTACGAGAAGGCCGGCGGCGTGAATCTCTACGCTATCTCTGTGCAAAACGAGCCGGACTATCTTCCTGACTACGAGTCCTGCGGCTACACCGGTGCGCAGATGGATGCCTTCGTCGCGCAGGAAGGCAGCAAGATAAACACCAAGCTCATGATGCCGGAGTCGGATACGTTCAATACCAGCGAGTCCGATCCGACGCTGAACGATTCGAATGCGGTTGGCTATGTTTCGATCGTCGCCGGCCACACCTACGGAACCAATCCGTTCTACTACACCAATGCCAAGAACAAGGGCAAGGATGTGTGGATGACTGAAACCACCTATACGCCAGCGAATGGGGCGGCCCAGCCTTCCATCGGCGACGCCATCTCGGCAGCCGAGCTCTATCACCAGTCCATGGCGGTGGCGCAGTACAACGCCTATGTCTATTGGTGGACGCCTTTGATGTTGAACGGAAACAGCCCGAATTATTATGCCTATGCTCTTGGCCAGTACTCGAAATTTGTGAGACCGGGCTATGTGATGACCGGAGCCAACAACAACCCGACCTCCGGCGTCTACGTCACGTCCTACAAGGGCAGCAACAACTATGTGATCGTAGCCATCAATGCCAACAGCGGCTCTTCGAGCATTAACTTCAGCATGTCGGGCGCGACCGTGACCTCGGTTACGCCGTACCAGACCTCGGCTTCCAACCTGATAGCTCCGCTCAGCGCCGTCAATGTGTCGAACGACGCATTCACGTACTCGCTGCCAGGGCAGAGCATTACGACCTTTGTTGGAACCGGCACGGGCACGACGAGTTCGCCGAGCTTCACGCTTGCTCCTTCGTCGGGGACGCTCTCCGTTGCTCAAGGCGCTACCGCGACCGACACCGTTACGGTGACACCCGTGGACGGATTCAGCGGCAGCGTAACCCTTGCCGCTAGCGGGCTGCCCAGCGGCGTGACCGCGACCTTCGGCACCAATCCCACTACGGGCAGCAGCGTAGTGACCTTCACGGCGGCGAGCACGGCCGCGGCGGGCACCTCTACGGTGACCATTAACGGAACCTCGGGAAGCACGGCCGCAAGCGCTACCATCGCGCTCACCGTAACTGCCCCCTCACTCCCCGTCTATCCCATTACCAACAACGCTCTCTACACCGTCGAGGATGAAGCCAGCGGCCTCTGCATCAACGATACCGGCGGCGCCACCGCCAACGGGACCGCAGTCGAGCAGGAGCCTTGCAGCACGGGCACCGTCGACCAGGAATGGCTCTTCACCAGCGTCGGGACCAACAGCTGGGAGATCACTACCGATAACCTTGCCGGAGCGGCCTGGAATGTCATCGGACCGAGCACGACGCCGGGAACCGGCATCCAGCTCTATACCTATTACAGCGGCGCGCTCAACATGCAGTTCGAAGCCTTCGAGCTTTCGTCCGGCTACGCCGAACTGGTCGACGAGAACAGCGGACTTTGCCTCAACCTGCCCAATATAAACGCCGGCCAGCAGATGCAGATCAACACCTGCAACAGTTCGACCAGCGAATCGTTCGAACTACAACCTGTCTCGGCGGCTTCGGGCAGCTTCACGCTGGCTTCATCGCCTGCGACGCTGTCTGTGACGCAGGGCAGCACCGCGACCGACACCGTGACGGTGACGCCCACAAACGGATTTAGCGGCAGCGTAACCCTTGCCGCCTCCGGCCTGCCCAGCGGCGTGACGGCGACGTTCGGCACCAACCCCACAACCGGCTCCAGCGTGCTCACGCTGACGGCCACGAGCACGGCCACCGCCGGAACCTCCACGGTGACCATCACGGGAACCTCGGGCAGCACGACCGAAAGCACGACGATCGCGCTCACCGTCAACGCCAAAACCACCTCCGGATTCAGTCTGAGCGCTTCGCCATCCACTTTATCGGTTGCGCAAGGCGCCAGCGGCAGCGACACCATCACGGTGACTGCGACCGGCGGATTCACCGGCAGCGTATCGTTCGCAGCATCGGGTTTGCCGAGCGGCGTAACGGCCTCCTTCAGCCCCACCTCGTCAACCACCTCCAGCGTGCTCACGCTGACGGCCACGAGCACGGCCGCCGCCGGCGCTTACACGGTCACCATTACCGGAACCTCGGGGAGCACCACGGCCAGCACCACGATCGCGCTCTCGGTCAGTTCCTCGGGAAGCGGCTCGGGGGCTTGCGAGGTGGACTACGCGATCACCAGCCAATGGCAAGGCGGCTTTGGAGCGGCTGTCACCATCAAGAATGGCGGAACCACCACGCTGAGCAACTGGACGCTGACCTGGAGCTTCGCCAACGGGCAAACCATCTCCGGTTCCTGGAATGGAGCTGTTGCGCAGAGCGGAGCCAACGTCACGGTCAGCGAACAGCCTGGCCAGTCGTGGCAGAACATCCCTGCCGGGGGCAGTTACTCCGGTTTCGGCTTCAACGGCACATGGAGCGGAACCAACGCAATCCCAACGGCCTTCTCGCTCAACGGTACGGCTTGCACCGTGAATTAACGCCTTACCTCGACGAGGAGGGGCAATAACAAAAAGCTTGGCGGAACGGGTCTCCCGGCCTGTTCCGCCACGCTGAGATGCCTGGCCGTATTGACAGCAGACATCTCCCCCGGCCTTGAAATTGACAGATCCAGAGCGGTGCCGAGATTGGCGCATGTGTTCTGGACACTCTTCCACGCTAAGCTGGCGTTTTTCGATGCCAACCCATGAAGCACGAGATTCCAGAGAGTCAAAGTGTTCCCCGGAAGCCGCACGTTGAGAGTGACCGTCGCGGAACTGCCAAATCCACTCCATACGCCGAGCAGCGTTCAATACTCATAATCCAGGAAGAAGACCTTGAGACATCGCTCGCGTTGCTTGAGCAGGCGGGCGCTGAACCCTCCGCCTCGATCATCGATGCTGGAGGAGGCGAGCCCACGCTGGTGGACGATCTGCTCGCTCACGGATACTCCAATATTACGGTTCTCGATATTTCATAGGCAGCAATCGCAGCCAACAGGAAGCGACTCGGCGATACCGCAGGCCGCGGCGGCAATGAACCAGCCGTACTATGACCGTTCCCTTTCATCATCTAGACTTGTAGCTGTCACGGGTCTGGCTGACTGGCAGATAGGGATGAGGATAATGGACACTCAATCGAAGGTTCGTATCGAAACCGACAGCATGGGAGAGATAGCCGTTCCCGCAGGTCACTATTGGGGCGCGCAAACCGAGCGCTCGCTTCACCACTTTGCGATCGGCGAAGACCGGATGCCGCCGGAGTTGATCCGCGCATTTGCCATCCTGAAGAAGGCAGCAGCCCTGGTGAATCACGATCTCGGCAAGCTTCCGCAAGACAAGATGGAGCTGATCGTACGGGCGGCCGACGAAATCATCGCAGGCCAGTACGGAGACGAGTTTCCGCTGCGCATCTGGCAAACGGGGTCCGGAACGCAGACCAATATGAACGTGAATGAGGTGATTTCGAATCGCGCCATCGAGCTTGCAGGCGGGGAAATGGGAAGCAAGCAGCCGGTTCATCCCAACGACCACGTGAATATGTCGCAGTCGTCGAACGACACATTCCCGACAGCGATGTACATTGCCGCGGCGACGATGGTGAATGAGCAACTAATCCCGTCCGTGCGGCGATTGCACGATGCCGTCGCTGCCAAGGCCCAGGCGTTCGAGGCAATCGTCAAGATCGGGCGTACGCACTTGCAAGATGCAACCCCGCTTACACTGGGCCAGGAGATGAGCGGCTGGGCCAGCCTTCTTGAGCGCGACATCGCGCGTATCGAGGCGGCCGTGGATGGCCTCTACGATCTTGCAATTGGCGGTACGGCAGTGGGGACGGGGCTGAATACGCATCCAGAGTTTGCGGAGCGAACCGCGGCGACGATCGCCAGCTTAACCGGGCTCCCCTTCCGCTCGCATCCAAACAAGTTTGCGGCGCTTTCGGCGCACGACGAGCTGGTGTTTGCGAGCGGGGCGCTGGAGACGCTGGCGGGATCGCTCATGAAGATTGCCAACGATATTCGCTGGCTCGGCTCGGGGCCGCGTTGCGGGCTGGGCGAGTTGCGTCTGCCTGAAAATGAGCCGGGCAGTTCCATCATGCCGGGCAAGGTTAATCCCACGCAGTGCGAGGCCCTGACCATGGTTGCCGTTCAGGTCCATGGCAATCATGCTGCGATCGCGTTTGCCGGGAGCCAGGGAAACTTCGAGCTGAACGTTTTCAAGCCGGTGATGATTTACAACTTCCTGCATTCGGTACGCCTGCTGAGCGATGTTTGCCGCAGTTTCACCGATTTTTGCGTAGAGGGGATCGAAGCCAATCGCAAGCGTATCCAGGAGTATGTAGAGAACAACCTGATGCTTGTGACCGCATTGAACCAACACATCGGTTACGACAAAGCCGCAAAGCTGGCGAAGACCGCGCACCACAAAGGCATTTCTCTACGCGAGGCGAACCGCGAGCTCGGTTTTCTGACTGAGGAAGAGTTTGATCGGTATCTCAGGCCCGAAAACATGATTGCGCCTCACTGAAATCGAGGTGCTTCCAAACCCAATAGTGCTGGCAGGGCCAGTGCCTATTACTGTCATCTCTCTTGCCGGTACGAACATACTATTGTGACGCCAAGCTCGCGACGGCAACACTGAAGCCAGTCTAAATTGTATTGACAGGTAATTTGGGTGTTGCGCAGTGACATTGAGTTCACTGCGCAACAATACCGCATAGAGTGCTGCGTTTTGTATTGCACTTTGAGCTGTCTTCCGACCCCTGCTACTTTCTTACTAATGACAGGTTGTTCCGTTGATAGCGAAGGCAGTCGGAACTGAGTTAGTGGTGCTGTTCCAAGAGCCGTTAAAGCCCATGCCGTTGTAACTTCCTCCAGCAGGGATGGAGCCGTTGTAGCTGAGGCTGGAGATGGTGACGTTGGCTCCGCTTTGCGTCTCGTTGCCGTTCCACAACTGGGTGATGGTCTGGCCGTTGGCAAAGGTCCAGGTCAAGGTCCAGCTCGTCCAGTTGGCGGTTCCGGTGTTCTCGATCGTGATGGCCGCACCAAAGCCCCCCGGCCACTGGCTGCTGATGGAGTACGCGACGTGGCAGTAGTTGCCGGACGTGGATGTGACCGTCAACGTGATTGACGTACTTGCTGTGAGTGACCCGGAGGTTCCGGTGATGGTGATCGGATAACTTCCGGCGGTTGCGGTTGAGGCCACCGACAACGTGACCACACTCGAAGTTGCCGACGAAGCCGGGCTAAACGAAGCAGTCACTCCGCTGGGCATCCCCGATGCAGCAAAGCTAACGCTGCCCGAGAATGGGCTCACGTCGCTCACCGTGATGGTGTCGGTTCCGCTCGCGCCCTGCGCCACGGACAGCGTCGACGTCGAAGCTTTCAGTGTGAAGCTGCCTGTCGACGTGGACGTAACCGTTAGCGTAATCGACGTACTTGACGTCAGTGAACCGGAGGTTCCGGTGATGGTGATCGGATAGCTTCCGGCGGTTGCGGTTGAGGCCACCGACAACGTGACCACACTCGAAGTTGCCGACGAATCCGGGCTAAACGAAGCAGTCACTCCGCTGGGCATCCCCGATGCAGCAAAGCTAACGCTGCCCGAGAATGGGCTCACGTCGCTCACCGTGATGGTGTCGGTTCCGCTCGCGCCCTGCGCCACGGACAGCGTCGACGTCGAAGCTTTCAGTGTGAAGCTGCCTGTCGACGTGGACGTAACCGTTAGCGTAATCGAGGTACTTGCTGTGAGGGAGCCGGAGGTTCCGGTGATGGTGATCGGATAGCTTCCGGCAACGGTTGTTGAAGCAACCGAGAAGGAGAGCACACTTGAGGTTGTTGACGAGGCCGGGCTGAACGATGCGGTTACGCCCGTGGGCATTCCGGAAGCGGCGAATGTTACGTTGCCGGTGAAGCTGCCCGAGTCGGCGATTGTGATCGTGTCGGTACCGGTCGATCCCTGCGCCACTGAGAGCGTCGATGAAGATGCTTTCAGTGTAAAGCCAGACGTGGTTCCACCGCCCAACGGGAACTGGATGCTCTGCAGCTCAGACAGTTTCAGTGTGCTGGGAGGAGTAGCGTCATAGTTACCATCGAGCAGGCCGTAGCTGTCCTCGCCATTAAGAGCCCAATAGGTCCAGTTGAGTTGCGGATTACTTTGCAGATAACTGACGAGGCTCTCGAACCACTGCCCCTGGCTACCGGCCGCGCTATTCTCGATGTCGCTGCTGGAATTGTCGGTTCCAAACTCGCCTAGCCACACCGGCGCAGTGCCATTCGCGCTGATGTATCCCCAATACTTGTTCCAAACTGCGTCCAGACTTGCCGGGGTTGTGCTGCTGTTGAACCAGGGTTGCTGATAGAGGCTTGGACCGTAATCGTGCGCGGAATAGACCAGTTGGTTGGCAACGCTGAGAGTGACGGGATTGGTTGCGACGCCGATCAGGTTTCCGCCTTGCCAGCCGCAGGTGCCGCTGTAACAGTCGTTGCCTTCGACAAAGATCAGCAGATGCGGGTTGATGGCCAGGATCGCATTGCCGGCGGTCGTCGCCGCCACAGGCCAGTTCTGCGAAGTCAGAGAGCTGGGGCAGCCATTCGTCACGGTGTCTCCGGTCCAGCAGGAGCCGCTGGTGGAGCTTGAACCGATCAGATGCGGTTCGTTGCGCAGGTCCATGCCGATGACCGTGGGATTGCCATTAAAGGTAAACTTACTGGCGCTATAACGAGTCGCCATGGTCTGCCAGTCGGCAATCCAGTTGGACTGTGGATAGGCGCTCGTGTACCAGAGGCCGTTGGCCTCATTGGACTCACCGGCTTCGGAGCGATGGTTGTCGAGAATCACACGCAGGCCAATCGATCCGGCGTAAGCGACGATAGTATCCAGATCTTGAAGCGCAGTGGCCCCGACCAGAGCTTGATTGACTGCGCCGCCGTTAGCGTATTGGGTGTAATTCGATGGGACTGGATCGCTTTCCACCATCTGGTTCGAGAAGGGGATACGGATCACGTTAAAGCCGAGGCTCTTGATGTTGTTCAAAACGGTCGTGTAGTCCTCCGCCCACAGGCCGTGGACCAGGTAGTCAGGGGTTTCAAAGCCATACCAGTTGATGCCGGCGATGCGTACCTCCGTGCCGTTGGAATCGAGAACTTTATTGCCGCTGGTATGCCAGTAGCCGGCGCCCTGGGCGGAAGCGAAAGGCGCCACGAATGCGGCCGCGAGAGCCAGAAGAGCTGAAATCGCCGCTGCGCGTAAGGGGGACGGAATTCCGTTCGACATGATTGAATCTCCATTCATAATGGGCGAATGTGCTGGTTGACAGTAGAGGGGGTTCCGTTCAGAGAAATCACCGTTGGAAGCGATTCAATGCGCTTGTTTGACCGCCTTCTCGGCGCGTTCCGCACGAATGCTGCCGTAATCCGCATAGAAGCGGGACAAGCCATTGGGCTTGCCCCGCATTCTGCGCGTCATTTGTCTAATTGCATGCGTGACCATTGACGGCGAAGGCCGTTGGCACGGAGTTGGTGGAGTTGTTCCACGAGCCATTGAAGCCCATGCCGTTATAATTTCCGCCGGCAGGGATGGAGCCGTTGTAACTCATGTTGGTAACTGTCACGTTGGCCCCGCTTTGCGTCTCATTGCCGTTCCACAACTGAGTCACGGTCTGGCTGTTGGCGAAGCTCCAGGTCAGCGACCAGCTCGTCCAGTTGGTGGTTCCGGTGTTCTCAAGCGTGATGGCCGCGCCAAAGCCGCCCGGCCATTGGCTGTTGATGGAGTACACGACGTGGCAGTAGTTGCCGGACGTGGACGTCACCGTTAACGTGATGGAAGTGCTTGCCGTGAGTGAACCGGAAGTTCCCGTGATGGTGATTGGATAACTTCCGGCTACCGTTGTTGAAGCAACCGCGAACGTGACCACGCTCGAGCTCGTTGATGAGGCCGGGCTGAACGATGCGGTCACGCCCGTCGGCATTCCGGAGGCCGCGAACGTTACGGTGCCGGAGAACGGGCTCACATCGGTCACGCTGATGGTATCGGTGCCGCTTGCGCCCTGGGCTACGGACAAGGTCGATGCCGAAGCTTTGAGCGTAAAGCTGCCCGACGACGTGGAAGTCACCGTTAGCGTGAACGAAGTACTGGCTGTCAGTGAGCCGGACGTTCCTGTGATGGTAATTGGATAACTTCCAGCCGCGACGCTCGAAGCCACCGACAACGTGACCACGCTCGAAGTTGCCGACGAAGCCGGGCTAAACGAAGCAGTCACTCCGCTGGGCATCCCCGATGCAGCAAAGCTTACGCTGCCGCTAAACGGGCTCACATCGGTCACGCTGATGGTATCGGTGCCGCTTGCGCCCTGCGCTACGGACAAGGTCGAAGCCGAAGCCTTCAACGTGAAGCTGCCAGATGACGTGGATGTCACCGTCAACGTGATGGACGTGCTTGCCGTGAGTGAACCGCTTGTACCTGTGATGGTAATTGGATAGCTTCCGGCCGCGACGCTCGAAGCCACCGACAAAGTGACTACACTCGAAGTTGCCGACGAAGCAGGACTGAACGAAGCAGTTACACCTGTGGGCATCCCCGATGCAGCAAAGCTTACGCTGCCGCTAAACGGGCTCACATCGGTCACGCTGATGGTGTCGGTTCCGCTCGCGCCCTGCGCTACAGACAAGGTCGAAGCTGAAGCCTTCAACGTGAAGCTGCCTTGCGACTGAGCCGCAACACTCAGCGCGAGAGTGGTTGATGCCGTGGTTGAGCCGGAGGCGCCGTTGATGGTTACTGTATAGGCGCCCGGGGTAGCCGAACTGGTGGCACTGAATGTCACCACGCTCGAGCCGGTGGTCGGGTTGGTGCCGAAGGCCGCGGTTACGCCGCTGGGCAAACCGGAGGCCGATAATGTCACAGCGCCGGTGAATCCGCCTGTGTCGGTTACGCTGACCGTATCCGTCGCAGTCGATCCTTGATTTAGCGCCACTGACGTGGGTGAAGCCGCTAACGTGAACCCGGCGGTTCCATTCCCGGTTGTCAACGCCAAGGTTGCGGAGTGAGTGACCGAGCCGTCTGTACCGACAATCGAGATATTTGTGGTTCCGGCAGGCGTGCTCGTCTGCGAGAAGAAATTGACGGTTGCTGTGCCGCTGGAATTCAACGACGAAGGCGCAAAGTTAGCCGAGACGCCGGAAGGCAGGCCAGTTGCGCTTAGCGACACGCTGCCCGTTAATCCGCCCACGAAGGTGACCGTAATCGTCGCCGTGGGATTGGTGTTTGGCGGCACGGAGAGCGATGTTGGAGAAATCGAAATGGTGAAGTTCGGCTCCGCGGTCACGTTCAAGGTCAACGTGGCTGTTTCGGTGGTGGAACCGCTGGTGCCAGTAATCGTTACCGTTGCTGCGCCAGTCGTTGCAGTATTAGACGCCGTGAAGGTAAGCGTACTGCCAGCCGAACCAGTCACAGATGCTGGGCTGAAAGATGCGGTCACGCCCGACGGCAGTCCGCTAATAGACAGAGCGACTGTGCCGGAGAAACCATTGATCGCCGAGACCGTCACGCTATCGGTTGCCGAGGTTCCTTGCTCGACCGTGGTACCGCTCGCGGCGATGCTGAAGCCTGGCGTCGTTGTCGTTGCAATCGGCGGATAGGCATTCTGTACATCTTCGAGGAACTCGGTGAGCCAGAAGGTTCCGGCCGGGGGCGAGTTCGGTATGGAGTCGATCTCCATGCCATTGGCCAACTGATTGGTGTTGGTCGGGTTGCAGTTCGGATCGCCGCCAGTTTCAGTTACCCCGTTGTATACGCTGCCGGGATAGGTGCCGTCCGATTCTCCGGGAGGCTTGACCCAGACGTAGGCTTGCAGATTGGTGGAACCCCCTGGATTGACTGTCGGAAACGAGCCGATTCCCTGATTGGCTTGGTTGCACCATTGGCCCATATCGTCGCGCTGGTCGATCTTGGTAGCGTTGACGAAGGTGTTCAGGACCGTGCTGGTGCTGGCACCGGTCGGCCGATTCGGTCCGCCCCAGCCGTTGCGTGAGGTATCGATCAGGAACCCGATCGTGGAGGGGAAACCCGCGCCTGTCAGGCCCGTGTAAAACTCCTGGGCGTAGTCCACTTCATCGATTTCGGGGTCGTACGAGTAGAAGGTGGCGGATTCGACTTCATTGCCGCCGATCTCCTCGGTCGCCGTCATGTACGGCTCTTTGGTCGGGCCGTAGTTGGCGGTATTGGTGATAATTCCATCCACGCTGGCGAAGCCGGCCGTTGTTCCCTTTACCACATCGGCATAGAAGGGGAAGGCAAGTCCAGCTCCCTCGGTCCATCCCAGCCATCCATGATGGCCGATGTCGAGGTAGTTATACACATTGGGAAGAGCATGGAACTGGTTGAGCGCGTATTGGATCGCCTGTACATATACACCGCTCATCGAGTAGGTCGGATAGCTCATGCCGTCGTTGGCGGCGATGCAATTGGCGAGCGAATAGCTATAGCCGGTGTTGGTAACAATATTGGGAAGCGAGTCGTCCTCGACGACCAGCACGAAGCGGATATTCGAAGGCGCTGCGGCCAGGGCCTGGACGATAGGAGTAATGTAATCGGTCTCGTATTCATCGAGGCCGGTTCCCGTTAGCGTCTCCTTGGCTCCGGTAGGGCCGGTAACCGTGTCGCCTCCGGCAATGCTCAACTCGCCGTTCGAGGCCAAAGCTGCGCAGTCACGATCGGGAAGATCGTAAATGACGAGCTGGACGACAATCGGCGCGCCGTTGGCTTGAGCGGCCGCCGCGGAGATATGCTGCGCCAGGCTCATCCGTCCGCCGGCCGCCGCGCCGCCGTAGATCGCGCCGATGTGATCCAACCAGACGAAGGTCGGGGTCTTTCCGACGATGGTCATCTGGTTTGCCAGCGCGGAACCTGCCGGTTCGGTCGCGACCGCAGTACCGACTTCATTAGTCCAGTCCGGGCTGACGTACACCGTCGCGCCCGAATAGGGATTGCTGACGTGCTGCGCGAAAGCAGCAGGCAAGGTAAATGCGAAAGTGGAAACTACCAGGACAAGCGCAGCGATCCACGCGGCGTGCGAAGCGAGCCTCCGGCCCGCTGCCATTCTGAGGCAATGTTGCATGTTTCCTCCTGTGATTCATCCGGCGTGGCTCGATACATTGCTGCATGGGTGCGCGCCGCAATCAAAATGCCGAGATAAGCAAATCCGAAAGATACCTGGATGGCTTTAGAGAGCTACGAATTTTTTGTACGCAAGGATCGGCTAGAGAGTTATGAAATAACCGAAAACCAGAGGCTCAAGTCGAACAACTTGAGAATCGTGGCGCATTGCGGACGCGACTCGCAGGCCTGAAGGTGAGACAAAAGCAACGTGTCAGCTGGACGAGAATTCGCCTGCACGCGCATGCGTTCGCGCTGCAGAGAAATCATCTCAGCCACGCCCCATAGCATCCTTGAGGGTGCTTGTTCGGGGCGTTGTGCGGGTTCGGAACCAGCCGCGATTTCATTGCGAGTGGACACTAAAACGTTTCAGTAGACATCCGCAAGTTACGAGTGCCCATTGTCCAAAAGTAACGTTGCAAGATAAGGAGCCGGCGATACTTAGGCATCGCGTTCACGCTCAGACACTACGAGGGCCGCGCGGTGGGACCGCAACCATGACAATCTGCGACAGCTGTGGTAATCCTGTGCGCAATGGCCGCAATCGGCTCAGGAGATCTTCATCAAAGCCGTGTTGGGATAATAATGCGCGAGGATGGCACGATAGCCTGCTCCTTGAGAGGCCATTCCGATTGCGCCATATTGGCATAGACCTACGCCATGGCCCAGATTGCGGCCCTCAACGAGCCAACCGCCGCTCTCTTGTTTTGCACGAAAATCGTTGCCGGGAAGCGCGCCCCAACCCCACTGACGATCTGTGGCAATTCTCTGACGCTCGTTGCCTGCGGCCGGCGGTTTTTGCGCGGCACTGAAGTAGCGGAGCCACTCGAGTGGGTGCTTGCGGCACCAAGGGCAGTCGACGGCGTAGTAGGGATAAGCGGCGGCTTCGTCTGAGCCGGAGAGATAGCCGGCTTCGCGCAGCGTGCGCGTTCGGCCGCCGCATCGGCTCGAATACATGGCTGCGAGCGGCTTGCCATGGAAGGCGATCACCCAGCTCTGCGTGGCTCGAACCGCGCTCCACACTCGGCTTCCGGCAGCCGGAGGAGATTTGAGGAACTGGCAATGCGTGGTATCGCAGAAGTCGAAGTCGAAGTGGCGGGCGCCGGCCATCAAAAAAGAGCGCGTGACGACCGCCTGCGCTTTGAGGGCATCGAGCGGCGCATCTTCATTGATCTCTGCTGCGACGATCGAGGCTACGGCGGTTTCAAGCTCGATGGCGACGACGGCGACAAGCTCCCCGTTGCGCAACTCGATGGTGAGCCGGCCGAGATAGATGCGGCGCAGCTTGCCCGGTACGGAAAGCGCAAAGCCGGCCCTGCTGCCGTCGCGCGCGGTTACGGTCCAACTGGGCGCGCTTTGGCCGTTGACGATGACGCCGTTCATTCCCGCGCGGAAGACTAGCCGCCGTTTGCCGGGCTCATCATTGAGGATCAGGCCCGGTGCGCCGTCCTCAGCTGCTTGCTTTATCGACAGAGTTCGATTTCCGTCGGGCTCGAGCGCAATCTCGTGTGGATGAAAGAGGCCAAGCACGCCGAAGCGAATCTCGTTCTGCGCAACGGCGGTGTGGCCGGCGAGCACGAGCAAGGCCAGCACGATGAAACTCGGAATCCGGCGGCCTGTTTTGCTCATGGCGTGCCGCCTTCGAGCGCGCGCAACATGGCGGCGGCAGTTGCGGCGCTGGCTGCGCCAGTTTCGCCATGCACGCGCACCAGCAAAATCAAGCGCGGCTGCGCCTGAGGAAAGATGGCGACGGTAAACCCGTCGGCCGCTGCCCGTGGCCGATGCGTGCAGGGAGCGGTGCCGGTTTTGGCGAATACGGCGTTGGCGCCGAGCAGCTTGTCGAGCGCCTTTGCGGTTCCGTAGGAGGCGGAGGCTGCCATGCCTTGCAGGATGATCGTCTCGCCATTCGCGCTGCGCTCGTGGACAAGCGCCAGATAAGCACGGAGCAGCGCGATCGGAGTTTCGCGCCACAGATCGCCGAGCCCGGCAAGATTCTCACTGCTTGCCTTCGTGTCAGGTCCATGCAAACCATAGCGCGCGAACGCGCGATCTGCGTGCTCGCGGTCGATGTTCGTGGCGAGGTGCAGAAAATAGGCGTTGCAGGAGTAAGCGATCGCGTCCTTGATTTGGAGCCGTCCGTGGCCTGGCGGATACCAGCAGTGGCTTCTGGCGCCCTCGCAACGAACCACGGGAAAACCCTCTGGGTGCTGTTCAGCCCAGGCTGCAGCGAGGAACGGCTTGAAGAGCGACCCGAAGGGGATGGGCGTGTCGAGACCTTCGGGCCAGCGCTGCGCCAAGACGCGTCCGGAAGAGTCGAGCAGCAGGTACGAGAGTGCGGGATTGGGATCATCGCGGTCGAGCGTTGCCTGGGCGGCGACGGAAAAACTATTGGGTTGCGCCGCTGCTCCCGTAGCGAATAACAACAGGAGCGCCGCGGCCAAAAGCTTCATTGCTTCCACCGGTAGGTGACCGTCTGCCGGACCAGGCTTCCGCTGTCGCGCTCGTCAATCTGCTCGGAGTCGAGGCTGGAGAATGTCTGGCTCAGGCTGCCGATGTTTCCGGACAAGAATGTTGGCGTGTCACCGCCGCCGTTCTGTCCGCTGCCTCCGGCGCGATCGAGCTGATGCATGAGCTGCTGGTAATGATCCCTCTCTCGTGCGGGATAGTAGGCCGCCGTGTAGGTGACAGCATCCGAGCCTGCAGGCGCCGCCATATTGTGGAGACGAGAAGCGATGCTGTCGAGAAGGCGCGAATCGCTGGCAAGGAGCAGCCATTTGCCGTCGACCTTGAGGAAGAGACGGACTGTGCCGTCGAGAGCGTAATAGTCGCCCTCAGTGCCGGTGCGCTTGATCCACCTGGCGCCTAACTCGCCCGCGGTCAGCCTTGGCGCCAGAGCCGCCGTCAGGGCGCTTTCGACACTCTGGACATCCCATGGGTTCTGGGCTTCGAGAACCGCAGCGGCGTTGAGAGAAACAAAAACATCGTTATCGGCGGCGCTTGTGGTGTAGCACTGCATCATGGCCACGGGCTGCGAGGCCGCGAGAGCGGCGCGAAGAGATTGGAACGGATCTGCCTGAGCCACGACGGCGGGCGCCTGATCGATTTGCGTATCCAATTGCGACGCGTCGCCTGCATTCTCGCTGCTTGCTGCCGCAGGCGCGGCGGTTTGCGCCTCGCTGTTTGCATGTGGATGGCGCTCGAGCAGATCTTCTTTCAGCGCCTGCAAAATCTGTTCGGGACTGGGCGCGGTTTGCGCCTGCGAGAGCGCCACATTGTCCGGCGCCAGAGCGGCGATTGATCTGACATCGGCCGCAGGCGCGGCGGCGTTCGAGTCGCGGCGCAACAGCACGCGCTCCTCGCGATAGACGGCTCCGTCGCGCTTGAGGTCGCTTACCGCAGAGCTGTATTGCTTGATCTCGGTGATGTTCTGCTGAATCCAGTAGCTGCGGAAATAAGGCGAGGGCACGATCTTGGTGAGATTCAATACCATGCGGAGCTCGCCCGGAGTTCCTGCCTGTTTGACGGCTTCGGCGTACCAGGCTTCGGCGGCAAGGCTGGCCTTGTCATTGCCGGCCATCCGATCCAGAACGCCGGCGACCAGATCTTCCCGTGTGCCGAGGATCAGCCAGCCGTCTCGCGTTGCAAAGGCGGCAGTGCGCGATGAGTCGGAGTCTTTGCGCACGTAGAAATCCGTGCCCGCCTCGCTGCGACGCTCGAATTTGTCGCGCAGCAGCCAGAGCGGAGAACTGTCGATGGCGGCAGAATCCATGCGCGTGATGTAGACAAATTCAAGCTTGCCGATGTCGTAAATGCCGAGGCAACTCTGCTTGCCGGCGACGGACTGAAGAAAGTCGGAGTCGGGTGCGAGAGTGGCCGCGGCCGCGAACTCGGTCTGCGCCTGCGAGAGCCGCTCGAAGAGACGCGAACGGCTGAAGCTCTCGTAGTTCGCGCCTTGAATCCATGCCTGCTTTTCCTGCGAGCTGTTCCAGTCGTGCAATAGGGAGCCGAAGTCGCTGGACTCGACCGCAAGCAGCGCACCCTGCGGCAGAAGAGACGCTGGATCGGAGGCCGGCGCGGCATTGTGCTCGAGCGCCGCCACTGCAAACAAGGCGCAGCAGCCCAGCAGCAGGCCTGCCGCCGTGAACCATACACGTGGTTTCATCAGTTCTCCTCCTCCTCGTCGGCTGCAGCTTTGGGTGTCGGCACGGCCATACCGGGCAACAGCCTTGGACGCACCACATGATCCTGCTCGACCGCGTCCTGAATCTTCGGTGCGCGGCTCGCGTTCTCTTCCAACCGTGCCAAATCTTCGTTGAGTTTGTTCTGTTCGCTCGTCAGTGCCTGCTTGCGGGCCGCATCCTTCTCACCCGCAATCGCCTGTTGCAGCAGTTCAAGCGCTTCGGTTGTTTCTCCGCGTTTTTCGTGGGCGTGAATCAGATCCCACGCCAACTTGTTGGCATCCTGCGGCGTGAGAAGTGGCGCGGAGGGCTGATTTGGAGGTTCAGCAGACTGGTCGTCACTCCACGCATTGGAGCCGTACTGCGGTTGGCCGCCAAAGAGATTGGCATCTTTGAGCGGCTCATAGGCGATCAGCGCACGGTCGGGCATCCGCGCGGAAAATGCGGCCATCACGTAGCGCACACGAAGCGACTGATTAGATGGAGCATCGGCGATGGCGGCATGCAGCAGCGTTTCGCGCTGAAGGTTGTCTTTGGAGCAGGATGCGGCGGCCAGCCGCGCTTCGATGAAATAGGGCCGGTTGGCTTCATCCGCTGAAATGCAATTGCCGCGCGCCAGGAGGTCGAGTTCAGCGCTTCCCGTTGTGGCAGGCCCATGGCCCTCGATCGCCTTGGCGGCGCGAAGACGGTCGGCATAGGTTGCTTTGCTGTCCGAAGCTGCGGAGACCAGAGTGGCAAGGGCCGCAGTATTGCCCGGCGACGCCTTAAGTTGCGCGACTGCGAGGCGAATCTTGTAGCCGGATTGCCACGGGAAGGCCCCGGTCAGCGTCTGAAGAAACGGCGTCGCCTCAGCGTAGAGTCCGCGGCTTTCGAGCAGGCTGGCAGCGGAGTCCGTATCCGCATAGAGATCGGAGCCGGCGAGCGTGAGGCGCTGCAAGAGCTCCAGAGCCGCGTCTTTCTTGCCTTCATCGAAATCGATGGCCGCGAGACCGAGGAAGTTCGCAGCCGTAAGCTGGCGTTGGTCGAGAGCACGTTCGTAGACGAAGCGCATCACGACTCGTTTTGCGGGGTCTTTCAGCAACGACGCTGCGGCCTGCAGACTTTCGGCAGAGGGCGCTGCATCCGGATTTCTGCGCCACTCGGACACGAGCTGCGGAATATTTCCTTCGGCTTCGGTTAACTGCAAAGTGAGCGAGACCCACTGGCCGTCCTGGCGCACATCCGGAGGAACCTGCTCCATCACGGCCTGCGCGGCGGTTGGGTTGCCATCACGCAAGAGCGAGCCGACTAAGTCCGCTTCAACGTTTTCGAGTTCGTAATTGCGCTGCGTGGGGTCGCTCTTCGTGCGCATGACTTCGACTGATCTTTGCAGCAGCTGACTTCTTTGCGACGCCTGGATCCAGTCGCTCTGCCTCAGTTCGTTTAGCAAATACGTTGGGTCCGCGACTGCGGAGGCCATTTGGAGCACCCAGGTGAGCGATGATCCGTTCGCCTGGTAACCGGCCTTGAGCAAAGGCTCGGTGCGGTACTCGCCGTTGCGCCGGATGTAGACGAGGAGCATGGCGTTGACGTCGTCGGAGATCGCCGCGTATGAGCCATGCGTCGATGCGCTATCCAGGACGCGAGGGAGATCGTCCCAGAACGTTTCCGGCACGGGGTGCGCGTCGATCTCCGCGGCGAGCAGCTTCACCGCCTGCTTCCATTCGTCGAGCGCCGCATCCTTCTTCTCCTGTTTCCAGTGCAACTCGGCCATCGCGGTCAGAACCGCCGGCTGGTCATGGTTAAGATCGAGCGCGTGCTGATCGTCGGCCAATGCCGAATCGATCCTGCCCACGCTGGCTGAGTAGTCTGCCAGATCGGTGTACGAAGAGGCGTCGGACGGTGCGTGCTCCAGTTCCGCTTCGAGAAAGCTCTCAGCGCTCGCATCCTTCAGCTCGTCCAGATACTCGCCGTATCGCGAGCTCAAATAGAACCACTGATCGCCCGCCAGTTCGCGGTCGCGATCCGTAGGATGGTCGATGCGGTCGCCGATGGTGCGGTCGGGCGCGAGGGCGTCTGCAAAGGCCTGGCGTACGGCCGGGCGGTGATCGCGCAGATAGAGCCCGGTCAATCCGGTGTAGGCGCTCTTCCAAACCGGGGCCATGCGGGCCGAGCGCGTGTCAATGGCGGCGAATGCCTGATCGTCGCTGCCGTTGGCGATCAGGAACTGCGTGACGTCGTCGATCTGCGCGTGAGACAGAAGCGTTTGCGGACGGGAGGAAAGCATCAATTCGAAGTATTGCGATGGAATCGCCCCGCCCCACGAAGAGCTCGCATACAGTTTGTCGAAGATGCGCAGTTCACCGGCGCGGTCGCCAGTCGAGCGATAAAAGTTCGCGGCGATCTCATAGATCGAAGTGCGATTGCGCGGCGAAACACCGTCGGCGAGTTGCTCCATCTTCTCGCCCACGCCATCCAATTGCATCCGGCTTTTCTCGAGTTGGAGCCAGTCTGGAAGCTCGCGGCGCGCTGGATCGGGACTCTTCACGGCAAACTCCCAGAGCAGGCCGGCCTCCATATCCTTTAGCCCCGCGGCCTGGATGGCCGGCAGATAGACGAGGCGCATCTCGGAACCGTCGGCTGCTGTGGCCAGCTTGGTTTGGAGCCATGCGGCGAATTGCGCCTTTTCCTCCGGGGTGTAGTATTCGCCGGCAACCGTCGCCATCACAGCGAGCGATTGCGCGAAGGTTTGCCGGGCCGTTTCCGTGCGGTCCTTTTGGAATCGATTGCGCCACTCCTCAAGCGTGGCGGCGTCCGGAGCGCCCTGAGGCAGCATGTTTGCGACAGCCGAAGTCTCGATCTTTTGGACTTGCATCCTCGCGATGGCGAGGCGCGTGAAGGCTTCGTCGGAGCGGCGCAGGCGCGCCATGATGCGCGCATACACCGGCGCTCCGGAACTCGCTGCGGAATCGATCAGCCAGGAGTCGCCTGCAAGATCGGCGCCATGCTCGGCGCAGACACGGGCCTCGTCGAGCATGCCCCACTCTTCGAGCTTTTCCGCTATGCGGAATTCATTCGCGGCAGTCGCGGGCTTGCCCGCATTCCATGCTTCATCCAATGCATGAGCGGCATCCGCGTTCCGGCCCTGGCGTGCGCGGGCCTCCGCGACTTTGAGCTCCCAGGCCGGGTCGTGATAGCTCAACGCATAGAGCTTTTCGTAATCGGCCGCGGCGTCGTCGAGCCGGTGCAGCCGTTCTTCCAGCGCGGCACGACTTTCATAGAGGTCTTTCTGCTCGGGGCGAACGCGAATTGCCTTCGCGTAGGCGTCAATGGTGGCGGGGAAATCCTCAAGCGCGGTTTCGATCTCGGCGAGGACAATGGACCAGCGCGCATCCTGAGGCGAGTCCGCAGTGGTTTTACGGTAAAACGCGGCCAGCTTTTCGCGTCCGCCGTGCGCACCGGCGGTCAATGCGGCCTCTTGAATCAGATCCGTGTCGCTAGGATAGGCATTGATGAGTTCAATGTACTGGTCGGTCGCGTCGTCCCAGTTTCCAGTCAGTTTGTCGGCGGCGATGATGCCACGCCGCAGTTGCGCGAGGCGCGCCGTTTTTTCGCTGCGCTCGAGCGGTGCCGCCTTCACCAGCGCGAGACGCTTTTTGTAGAAGGCTTCGAGACCGGTGTTATCACCCGAGCGAGCGTAGTTCTCGCCGAGCGCTGCCTCGATTGAAGCGTCCATGGGCTTGCGGTCGAGCAATGCTTCGAGCGTCTGCTGCGCTCGCCCGTAGTCGCCGGTTTGCGTCAGCTTACGGCCCGCTTCGAGTTGGAACCGGTCGCGCAGGTCGGGATAAGCCGCTTGGGATGCTGCTTCGAGGACACCGATCGCCTGTGTCTTGCGCTGGTGGTCCCAGTCGTAATCCACGGTGTAGCGGACGACGCCCAGAATCCTGGAATGGTCGCGATAGACGGCATCGACTTCCGCGGCAGCGGCGGCGGGATCACGCTGGCCGAGCAGCGTTACCAACTGATAGCGCAGTTCGATTTTGTGGACGGGATCTTCGGTGAGATCGATTTGCCGCCTCAGCGCGGCTTCCTGAATTGAAGGAAGGTTGTAGGTTTGCGCCGCGGTAGAGAGCGCATCGAGCACGGCAAAGGAATTTGTGCGGGCCACGGCCTGTTGCATTTCACGCTTCAAGTCGTCGCTGCGGTGATTGGCGCCGAGCACGTCGGCGCGCAAGGCGATTCCGGCCGGAGTGGGAGAGTCAGTGGCAAGCAATCCGGCGGTCTCAGTTTCAACGATGGATTTTGTCTGATCGCGGTTTGCTAACTCGATGAGGCGGCCGCGGGCATCGGGCGAGGGCGTATCGGCCATGGCACTGGCCGTGTACTCCTTCACCGCGCCCGGCATGTCTCCGAGGGTTTCGCGAATGGCTCCGGCCTCATAGCCGAACAACGCAGGTTGCGACAGCCGCTCGCGGCCCTTTTGTAATTGGGCGAGGGCGTTCTGGAAATCGAAATAGTCCCAGAAGACCGTCGCGGACTGCAGATAGCCATCGGCATCTCCCGGATGGGCCTCGGCCATGCGCAGCCAGTAAGGCGCGGCCTCGCTCATGCGTCCCCGGTCGGCGTAGATGTCGCCGATGCGCGCCATGCGGTCGAGATTGCCGGGGTCAGATTGGAGCAGACGGACTTCAACGGCCACAGCTTTGTCCGTGTCTTCAGGATGGAAGTAGGCCAGCGAGCGCTCTAATGAAGCAGCAGTTTCACCCAGATCGGCATCGGAGGCGTACTCAGCCGAAAGCGCTTCAGCGGCGCCGACACCATCTTCAAAGCGCGACTGCCAGAGACAGGACTCCAGCCAGAAGCGCTCTGCCGCCGGGTTGGTTTTGGCGAGCGTGGTCCAGTCGCTACGGCCAATCTCCGGCGCTTGCTCTTTGAGCAAGGCGAGTTGCGCATCCAATTTGCTTTCGCCACTGAGCGTGGCAAACAGTTCGTCGCGAAGATCGGGCTCTTCCCACCAATGCTCCCAAAGCAGCTTCTCAGCTTCGTCCGTCATGCGGTGACCGCGATAGTACGAGAGCAGAGAGTGAACAAATGTCATGTCGTGAGGAAAGCGCTGGTGGGCGTAAAGATCGACCTCGAGAGCGAGGCTCGAGTCGGGGGCCGGCGCTTGTTCGAGGTAACTTTCCAGCTCCGTACCGATGAAGATATCGGTGATCTTGCTCGTGAGCGACCGGTACTCCTCGTTGCGTCTCTGGCGCAGGTAAAAGCGCGCCAGCTTTTCGTACCAGCCAAGGACAGCTCCGCCGGATTGAAACTGTGCGATGGCTTTCTGGTAGATGTCGTCCTCGTGCTCATCGATGCGGTTCTGCTCAAGGAACGTGGCCAGCTTGTCGTACAGTGCAGGGTCGGAGGGGTTGCGGTCCAGTTCTCCGCGCAAGAGCGCAAGGGCGTCGGGAAGCCGGTTCAACTGCACCAGCCGGGCAAGCGCCTGGTCGAGCACCTTCTGATAATTGCTCGAATCGCTCAGTGGAGTTCCGCCCGCGCTTGCCGACAGCTCCTTGAGCATGTCGTTGTAGAGCGCGATTTCTTTGTCAGTTTGATTCGTCCGGCTATACACGCCGGCCAGCGTGAACGCAACGTCAACGCGCCGGGAATCGCCCTTGAATTGCGCCAGAAACCTGGTTCCTTCGCGGACGATGGCCGCGTCTTCTCCGTACGCTGCATAAGCGTCCATGAGCCGTGCGTGAAGTTCGGGGCGGTCGTCGGCAGAGGGAAAGTGCTGGTCGATTTCGGCGATCAGCTCGGCGGCTTTGGCGCGATGAAAGTAGGGCGTGGCAAGCTGATCCTGTTGCGCGTACTCGCTGGCAGGGTTCTGCGTGTTCAGCCAGAGCGAGAGAATGCCGTTCCAGAATCCCGGGCCGCGATCGATCGTCGCCATGTTTTTGTAGAGCGCGAGATTGCCGGCGCCCAGCCGCAGCGGTTGTTCCGGCGCGGTGAGCAGGATACGCGCGAGGCCGGCCAATCCCTTTTCTTCGTCGGCCGGCGTGGCCTTTTGTGCGGCCAGCGCGTAGTAGTAGCGCGCCGCTTCAGGGAAATCCTGCGACTGCTCGAGCAGACGGCCGAGCGTATACAGTTCCTCTGCCGACCAGGGAGCGTTATGCGCTTCTTTGCGGCTGCGATAATCGGCGAGCGTCTGCTTGGCTTCGTCGAGCTTGCCTTCTTTCTGTTTCAGGTAAAAGAGGCGCGCGGCGTCTTTCAAGGCGTCGCTGCCACCCTCGGGATGCAATAGCAACCGGGCATGGATTGCGTCAGCCGCTTTGCGTGCGCCATGGTTGGCCGTGAGCAGATTCATGTAACTGTCAATGAGCGAGGACGGCCAAAATGGCTCAAACGCGCTCTCGTAAACAGCCGCACCCGCGGCCGGAGACGTGCGCGCCGATTCCAGACTGGCGCGAGCCTCGACCATGAACTCTGTATCGCCGGGCACGGCAGCGTGATAGCGCGCGATCAGCGCCTCGGCGGCTGCATAGTCCTTGCCCGCGAGATCGAAATCCAACTCTTTCTGGTACACATCGCGCTCGCGCGGATAGCGCTTTTCCCATCCGGCGTAGACGCGCGCTGCTTCGCTGCGGGGCAGGGCATACCGGCTGACGACCGTCAGGCTCCGCTCCCAGGCTTTCGATGCGCGATCGGATGCCGCGGAAGACTTGTCGGGACTCTCTCCCACGGCGGCCAATGCGGCCAACTCGTCGCGCGGGCGCAACCGGCGCTCGTAGAAGTCCGCCAGGTCGAGAGTGGCGCCGGCCTTGTCGTCGGCTCGTTGCGCCCATGTCTTCCAATCCTGTTCGGCCGCGGCAAAATCCTGGGCGCGCTCGTCCTCCATGGCGCGAAGGGAGTAGAGCGCGGCTTGCGAAGGACTGGCAGCGATCACCTTGTTCAGCTCCGGCCTTGCCTCGCGTGCGGTACGGCGGAAAAGAATATCGCCGCCCGGCAAACGCATGACGCGGTAAAGCGCCTGTTCCACGGCGGAGCCGGAAGGAGTGTTGGTGAGCCAGCTTTCAAGGCTGTTTCCCGGTCCCAGCATCAGGCCGGGGTTGTTGGCAACGGCCGCAATCGAGGCTAATGCGCCCGCGCTCAGCGCTGCGGCCAGAACGAATTTGGCTCGAGGAGAGAGCTCATTCGAAGATCGATTCGCGATGTCAGGGAACCACTTCAATGCTCACCTCCGTGCTGCCCAGGTTGTGCGCAATGTCTTCGGCGGTGACCGTCAGCTGATACTCGCCCGCCGGCAGCGCGGCCGGCAGCGTGTATTGGCCCTCGTTCACGCGCGCCTCCGGGCTCCAGTGCAACGCCGTCGGCGCCAGGCCCTCGATGCGTGCCGTCAGGATTTTCGTCGTCTTTGAGGCGCTCACTTTGAGCGGGATGGTTTCGCCGGCGCGGAAGCGGTTGCGATCGAGATACAACTTTACCGTCGGCGGAGTGGAGGCGATGACGAAGCTCTTGGCTTCGCGATAGACCTGGCCGTTTTTGTCGCGCATCACGAGGCGCACGGCATAGGTGCCGTCTTGCATCTCCGGCGGCGCAAGGAAGCGCGTCTGCCACACGTCTTCGTCGGAGAGATAGCGCAGCGGCTTCTCCAGCCCGAAGGGAAAGAGCGCGATCACGGAGACGATCGACGGGTCGGTGTGAATGCGCAGCACCGGATCTCCGGGCCGGATGACGCGCGGACGCAGCAGCGCTCGCGGCGCGGCGAGAAACGAGGTGTACGGAGTGACAAATTTGTAACGCCGCGACAGCCGGATAATTTCGTTCACGGCGGCATCGGTTTCGCCTTCGCGCTCGATTTGCTCGAGCAGCGCATTCACTCGGGCCTGCGCCCACAACCTCGGGAGCTGATCGTGTTCGAGCGCAGAAGCGGGCAGATCGACTTTGGTGCTGGCGCGCAGGATGTACCCATCTTTCGAGCCTTCGGCAGTGAATTGCACGCTCTTCTGCGGCCGGGAATACTGACCCACCCAGCGCGCTTCGCCGCCATCGAAGACCGCGTCGTCGAGCGCATACATCTTCTCGACCGCTGCCGGCGAGGCCGCGGTGAGTTCGAGTCCGGCGATCGGCGTGGCGCCAACTTTGCTCAAGAACGCAGTCAGCTTGAAGTCGACCGGCTCGCTCGAGAGCACTTGCTCGAGAACGCCGCCGTTACGGCTCAGGTCCCGGAGCAGGGGAAGATTCGCGTCGTCTCCCACGGCGAAGATGTCGGTCTTGGGCCGGCTCTCGCCGGGAATCTGTTTCCAGCTCGCGGTGTAATCGGCACTGAGGCGGTTGCCGCGAATCTCGCCGCGCGTGGCCTCGCCGTCGGTAAGCAGGACCAGGGCATTGGCGCCGGGTGCGGTATTGGCAAACTGGCTGAGTCCTGCTTTGAGCGCCTGGCCCAGATCGGTTCCGCCGCGCAGATGGCTCTTGCGCAGCCACTCCATCGCCGAGCGCACGGTTTCGAGGTCAGCGGCGACCGGCGCAGGACGGAAGCTTTCCACTTGCGTGTTGAAGAGCAGCAAGTTGAAACGATCCTGTGCTGGAAGCCCCTCAAGCAGCTTTGCCGCCGCTGCGTAGCTGCGCTCCAGCTTCTCCCACTGCATGGAGACCGATGTATCCATGAGCACAACAATGGTGCCCGGTTCGGCACTGCTTGCCGCGGCAGACGCGTTCGGCTTCGGTACCGTCAACTGCGAGGTGGCCTCAAAGAAACCTGGCTCGGTGCTGCTTTCCAGTGAAGGCTTTTTGTTATTTGTGGCCGCCGGCGCCGGGGGCTTCTCGACTGCAGTATCCACGCCAATGCCCTGCCAGTCGTTGGCCGGATTCGGATCGCGGAAGGTGATGACTTCCAGCGCAGTGTCCGGTTCATTCACCGTCCATGAAGCCGCGAGATCCTCGGCCAGATCGATCTGGGCAGCATCCACGGTGGCGTAGATCGAGTGCTCATCCTGCTTGTCGATGTGGAAGGGAAGCAGATGTCCCTGGACGGCAAAGTCCTTGATGCGCGCCGCGGAGTGCAGCTCAAAATGAATCGTAAGTTTCGCGGTCTGCTGCGAGGCGTAGGCATCGGGCTTCATCGGCAGCACGAAGTAGCTCTTGTGTGCCTCGACTGGAATGCGCTGGTGGTACTCGATCTCCAGCCGCTTGGTGCCGTAAGCCGGAATGGGAACGATGTGGGCACTGAAAAGCGATGTGCGCCGCGCGTCTTCGCTGCCTTGTTCTCCCTGCTCCAGCAGTCCGGGATCGATGGCCTGGCTCTTTAGTTCCTGATAGATCGCCTTGGCTCGCTTGCGTTCCAGAATGACTGCCGGAATCCGCGTCGGTCCGTCCCAGACGGCGAAGTCCGAGACAGTGGTTCCGCTCGGCAGCGCAAAAACGTAGTTGCCTTCCTGAACCTGTGCAGTGTGATTGGTGAAGACCTGAGTCATCCGGACCCGGGCATCGCCGTTATCGATGCGGATCTCCACCTGCATCTCGCTCAGCGAGAGGATGGACGGATCGGGCTCCTGCTTGTCCGTTGGAATCAGGACTCCGCTGTCGGCCCAGGCTGCTGCGGCCATCGCGCCGAAAACCACGAACGCGCAAATTGCTCGTCTGATCATCTTCCGGTCAAGCCTCCGATTTCCAGCATTACGACAATCGTCACGCAGGGGCTAAAAGCCCCGTGGATTTTGCTCGGGTTACGGCATGACTAAAGTCATGCCCTTTCACTTTTCTTGCTCAAGATGCAATCTTCTACAGCGTCCTAGAGTTTCTCCTCTGCGATTTTTACCAGCCCATTGTCCGTGCCCACATAAACCACGCCATTCTGTATAGCGACCGCTGTCACATTCAGCGAAGGCAAGCCAGCTTTCACCTGGCGCCAGCGGATTCCTGTAAGATCGCCCACCCAAAGCCCCTGGCCGAGAGTGCCGGCCACGATCACGCGCTCTCCTGTTGCCATCGCGGTTGGATTCACGACTAATCCGGTTTCGGTCGCTTCGGTTGCGGAAACCACGCCGTGGGCGCTGAGCCGCTCGATTCCTGCTCCGTATGTGCCCACCAGCCACTCATCGCCGACCGGGGCGAATGCTGTGATCCAATTGTGCTTCAGCCCGGAGTTGGCCACATTAAGGTTCTGTTGCACGTCTCCCGCTTCAATGAGCGAGATGCCGCCGAGAGTTCCCGCCGCGAGACGATTGTTGTCTGCTCCTAGCGCGTAGACGTGATTGTTGACCAGGCCTTGAAAGGCGTAGATGCTGTGCGCTCCGCCGGGATCGAGAAACGTAATCCCCGCCGGGGTTGCCAGCGCCACTCCCGCTCCGTACGGTGTCACATCGCTCACATGCTCGGCGATCAAGCCGGATTCCTTGCCCAGAACCTGGCGTTGCCGGCCGTCGCGCCCGAACAGAACCAGGCCGTTGGCAGTGGCCACCATGACCTCGCCCTGGCTTGAGTTCTCAAGGATGCGATTGACGCAAAAGACGTGCTCGTCTTCGACGTGCGTGGTCTCGCCGCTCGCGGCATGCAGGATGTCGAGCCCGCGGTCGAAGTAGCCCACCCAGAGGCTGTTGTCGCTGGCCACGGCGAGGGCCGAGATATTGCGTTCCGTTAGCTGGGCGCCGGGCGCGGTCAGGACCTGGCGCCACTCGCCGCCTGCTTGCTGCCGCAGCAGCCCGTGCTGCGTGAGCGCGTACCGGCTTTCGCCATCGGAAAGAAAGCCTTCGATCTCTTCACCGGGCGCAGCGGCAGCGGTCTCCCGATTCTTCGTGCTGCCTGGAGCAGCGCCGCGATCTGGAGTTGCTGGTTCGTTTTCCCCGGTCGCGGTGGGAGCGCCGATCGGTCTTCGGATGCCAGTGATTGCGGAAGCTTCGCTCAGGCTCAGCCGCGCGATTCCCTCCTCGAGCTGGCCGATCAAGAGAGAGTTCCCATCCACCGCGAGCGCGTGAACAAAGCTGCCCCTGGCCAGAACCCTCTCCACCTTGTCCTGGCCGAGCTCGGCCACTCCCATTGGAGTACCTGCGTAGGCGCGCGCCCCGTCGAGAGCGATCGTCTCCACGCGCGGGTCGGGAAGCCCCTCGGCTTCTCCGATTCGCTGCGTCTGGCCACCGCGCCAGATCAGCAATCCCGCGTTGAGCGTGCCCACCCACAGTGCAGATTCGTCTCCGGCCAGCGCCGTGACATATATGTTGTCGAGCGTGGGATGCAGACGCTTCAGCGTCTTGCCGTCGAAGACGAGCACCCCTAACTTCTGGGTGCCGATCAACAGGCTACCGGAAGCAAGCGGCAATAGCGCCGTGACGGCTCGCGATTCCTGGGTCCTGCCGGCAATCTGGCGGAAGTCCTCGCCGTCGAAGGCCAGCACTCCTGCGCCTTCGGTTGCGATCAGGACTTCGGCGTGCTTCGCGCCCGTGAGCACGCCAACCGTCATACTGCCCAGTGGCGCGGTCGGCAACTCCATTCCAACGCGATAGACCTTTTGCAACTGGCCGCTCAGATCGTAGACCGACAGCCCCTGCGGGCCGCTCAAGTAGAGGCGGCCTTCATATTCGACCATGTCCCGAAATACGGCCGGGGCGCTGATTGCCTCAAAGCCGGGATTGGGCTGCGGGGCTACCGTCAAAACATCTACGCCCAGATCGGCGCTCTGCTGCTGCTCCACCCGCGCCACGTCCAGCGCGCGCTCCGCCCGCCAGACCGCAAAGACTCCCGTCGCAAGGAGCAGGGAGCCTCCCAGAATGGCCAGGACCCCTGCGTTCCGCCGGTTCATTTGATTGCGCATGGAATTGCGGTGCCGAAAAGATGAACCAACTATACAACAGAAGCCTCAATGGCCCGGTGAACAAAATCGGACGGCTGCCCAACCGCGCACGCGGCTGGAGACATCTGTCTTGTTGAGGGTGTCGTGAGATCGTGTCGGCCTGGGACGTTGAATCAGGAATTCAGGATCTTGCTTTGGCCCGCAGCCGCAAGCTTCTAATCGGGGTTCCCAGGACCGTGATCAACAGAACCGCGCCCATGATGAAGAATCCGTCTCGCCATTGCTGCATGTTGCCGAGGGCAATCAGCAGCGCTGTAGCGACTGCTGCGGGTTGCGTGGCGCGCGCGATCAACGTGACGAGCACGGTCAGCGTGGCCGCTATTGCGGCGGCCCAGACGCGCGGCAGGGAGATGCCGCTTTCACCGATGGGCGGCGTCTGCCCTGCATGCGCCAGAAAAACGGCCAGGAACGCTGCGAGGATGCCGATGAGATGTCCGGCAATAATGTTGTATGGCCGCGCGCTCGGCCGCTCCGGCGTCTCGACCAGCTCGTATGCGGTGGGGCCGAGGCTGGCAAAGATCAGCGGATTGTGAGCAATCCAGGCTGCGAGCGCCATCACCGTAATCAGCGCGCCCTCGCAGACCGGGGCAATGAGAATGTCATTGCGGAGCAAAGGTTCTCCCTCGCGAACAGATACTTGGATGAGAGTTCGCGGCCTGGCCGATGGCTGGTGTTCCGATGTTCATCCTTTTGCGATGCCCGAAGAACTCTATTGCGGGGTGGGCCCGCGCACAATCTGCACAAGGTTTGCGGGGTTGATATCGCGGGCGAATGCGGCCTTCACGTCACCGGCGGTGAGCGCCGCATATTTTTGCGCTCCGCGGACAGGCTCATCCAAAGGCAGGCCAATCTCGGCACGGCCCAGCAAACCGCCGGCAATCGCGCTCTCGCTCGCTTCGCCCAAGGGAATGGATCGCAAGAGAAGCGCTTTGGCCAGGTGCAACTCGGCGTCGGAGACCTCGCTTGTTCGCATGGCATTCAGATCGCGGACGATCAGCGCCCTGGCCTTGGAGACATTGGGCGGATCGCATCCGTAGCCGACCGAGTAGCTCGCCCTGGTTTTCGAGGCATTGAGAGATACGTTCACGGTATAGACCAGTCCGGCTTCCTGCCGCAGATCGTGATAGAGTCTGGTCGCGTAGAAGCCGCCGCCGAGGACGTGATTGCCGAGCTGGAGCGGATAATAATCGGGGCTGAAGCGGTTGATGCCGACCTGCTCGGCGAGCATCACCTCGTCCTGCACCCGCTGCGCGTCGGGAACATTGGCCGCCGACGGCTTGTTTTCGGGAACCGGCGGCAGGGTCGTTTCAGGCTTCGGCCCCTCCGCCTTCCAGTCGCCGAACCATTTTTCGACGACCGACTTTGCTTCCTCTGCTGTCACGTCACCGATGACGACGATGGTCGTCAGGTCCGGGCGAATGGTTGTGTCGTGATACTGCTTCACCTGGTCGAGAGTGAGACTGGAAACAGTTTTGGGCGTGGTTTGGCGCAAGACTGGATCGCCCGCCGGCAGCAGCGCGAAGTCCAACGCACGCGACGTGCGGTAT
Organism: uncultured Acidobacteriota bacterium; assembly: GCA_963745965.1. Taxonomy (GTDB): domain Bacteria; phylum Acidobacteriota; class Terriglobia; order Terriglobales; family Acidobacteriaceae; genus Telmatobacter. The sequence goes on along the minus strand of CAVUZC010000011.1, from coordinate 226,309 downwards.
CCAGGCGATTGCAGATTTCCGGCCACGAATTGCGCGGTTTGCATTTGCGTGATCTTGAACGCCCGCTCAGGCAGCGCGGGGTGCAGCTCGTTGGCCGCGAGCAACTCGACTCCCCGCGAGAAGTACTCCTTGAGGACGTTCAGCGAGAAGCCATATCCGGCGCTCTCGCTGGCAGCGATGTCGTCGAGGGCTTTCTGAAATGCGAGCCGATCGAGTGTTGTGGTGCCGTAGGAATAAAGCCCATCCAGCACATCGGCCACGCCGTCCTCGCCCGCGGGCGTTTGCAGGTCGGAGTTGTGCTTCACCGCTCCGACGACGGTCACGGTTGGACTGGTGCGGTCGGTGCGCACGATCAGGCGGATACCATTCGCGAGCGTGGTATCCGAGACGTCGATGAACTGGTGCGGTACCTGAAGCTCATTGAGCTGCGCCGCAGCCCATTGCGGCAACTCGACAGGTTTGGTGGGCGCTTTGGTCACCGCTTCCGCGCCGCCGAAGCCTTTGGCGGCAACAGGAGCGCCGTTGGGAGCCGGTTTGAGGGTTGCGGTAATCGTGGGCGCATTCAGGAGATACTGCTTCGCGACGCGGTTCACATCGGCAACGGTGACTTTGCGGATGGCGTCCACGTCCTGCTCGGGAGAATTGCGGCCCTCGGCGGCCAGTGCGCCCGACCAAAGTTCCGCCAGGCCGGGAATGGAGTTTCTTTGGAATTCGGCTTGCGCGATCTCCTGACGCTTCGCTGCGTCTACTAGATCGGCGGGTACGCCGTTTGCGGCGTAGCGGTTCACGATCTGCCGCATCTCATCGATCGCAGAGGCCGCGTCCTGATCGGCCGGCAATGCGACGACTCCGTAGCCCACGCTGGCCTTGCGATAGGTCTCGGCCACGCCGAACTCCGCCGCGAGAGCTTTGCCTGCTGGGACCATGCCGTAGAGATCGGCGCGCTGGCTCGCGAGCACGTCGGCCAGAATGTTCAGGGCTGCCCAATCGGGCGAGTCCGTGCCCGGCATGCGCCATGCGATGAAACCGAGCACGTAGGGCAGATTGCTTGCGAGCGTAAACGTGTCGGACTTCATCGGCTGCAGGTGGATCTCCGGCCGCGATGGGATGGGATGGCTCGGGATGTCCGCATAAAGCTTGCGAATCTCATCGAGCGTTGCTGGCGGATCCACGTCCCCGACGACGACCAGAATGACGTTCGAGGGCGAGTACCACTTGTCGTGGAATGCTTTGAGCATTGCGCCCGTGGTTTTGTCGAAGGAGGGCCGCGTGCCCAGCGGATCGTGCGCGTAGGGAGTTCCGGCGAACATCTCACTGTTCAGGCGGTCAATGAATTTGTAGGTGGGATTGGAAAGGTCTCGCGCTACCTCCTGCTCGATGGCGCCGCGCTCCTGGTCCCACTCGCTTTGAGAGTCGTCGATGCCGCGCATACAGGCCGCCTGCGCATGCAGCGCAACGTCTGCGTCTGCTGCCGGCACGGTGTTGAAGTATTGCGTGATATTTTGCTGTGTGTCGGCGTCGAAGTCGCCGCCGAGCAGTGCGAAGATGGCCGCCGCCTGATCGGCGCTCATTCCACTGCAGCCGCGGAAGGCCATGTGCTCCTGCGCATGCGCCATGCCGGGAAAGTCTTGGGGAGTCTCGTTGCCGCCGACCAGGTAATTGGTTTCCACCGTGACCACTGGCGCGAGCGAGTTGCGGAGGATGACGACTTTCATGCCGTTGGGCAGCGTGGCCCGCAACGGCGCGGATGCGGACGCCGGCCTTACCGGGATGGAATGCGGCGCGACTACCCGCTGCGACTGCGCCGTGAGCTGCAGTGGAGCGAAACTCACCATCGCCGCCAGAAGCAGCGCACAGATCGGCGAGCAGTCCTTGTGGAGAGAGAAACCGCCGAGCAGAATTGCATATCGAGACATCGGGGCACCTGCCTTCAAATTCATTAGATGGACGAACAGAAGCTGTGGATTACTTTATCGCCCCGTTTCGCCGAGGCGCACGAGGAAGCCGGCGCGCGCGACGCGGGGCTGATCGAGCGTTGTGGTTGGCGTTTTGGCGACTTCGATGGATCGATTGAAGACATTCTGGCCGGCGGCGAAGACTTCGAGGTATTTTCCGATGTCGTGCGAGGCATAGGCATCGAGGCGGAGAAAGCCGTGAAGCAAATAGTCGTTGGCGTCGTCGTCGAACTGCCTGCCGCTGATGCGCGACTGGAGGCTGAGCGTCCCGATGCGCGGGCGAAACGCGCGAAGATTCAGCGTGCCGAGATTGCGCGCGACCTCGGGAATCCAGTTGCCGTAATCCTGTGTGCCGCGCGAGACCGTGGCGTGGGCATATTGATAGCCGCCGTCGAGCGTGAGCCAGCTAATAGGTGCGGCTTCGACGTCAAGGGAAATGCCGCGGCTCTCGATCTGGCCGAGGTTTTCGCGCATGAGCAAGATGGGAGGTGGATTAACTGGCGGCGGATTGGGCGGGGGAGGGGGAGGGAGGGTGAATGCGACGATGGGACGGTTGACTTGGGTAAGGAAGCAGCTTGAGCGGGCGGTCAGCCATCGCCGCTCGGTCGCGATTCCTGCCTCCCAGCCCGTGGCGCGCTCGCTGAGCAAATCGGAATTTGGCAGGGTGAGATTGTTGCCCACCTGGGTGGAACGGTAAAGCTCGTTGGGAGTGGGCGCGCGAAAAGCGCGGAACGCCGACGCCGATGCCGACCAATGCGTGAGGAATGTGCGGGAGATTCCGATGCGCGGGTCAAAGACGCGCTGGCTGAAGGGTGCGGGCTGAGTGGCCGCGGGCGTCCAGGCGCTTCCGTTCCATTGCGACTGGCCAACATTGGCGTTCGAGAACCAATCCATACGGGCCGAAGCGGTCGCGGTCCAGTGATTGCGGAAAGCGAGGGCTTCAGCATAAAGGCCGCTGTCGCGCTGGTTGTCGCGCAGCAGCGTGATTGCGGCGCTTGAGCCGAAGGTCTGCTCGTGATCCCATACGCGCATGTCGTGCGTGTCGGCGCCGGCTACAACGAGCAGGTGCGGACCGAAGGGCTGGCTCCAATGCGCAACTGCGCCGATTTCGTTGTAGGGAGTGAGAGAAGAGTGCGTCGGCGTCTCCCCGCATCGATAGGAGCAATTCGGATAGGCGGGCGTGGCCGTGTTATTGATTTGCGAGAAGACCTGACGAAAATGTTCGTCCGAGCCGTAGACGCGCGCGACCATCGTCGCACTGTGCGGACCCTGCCAATCGGCTCCCGTCGCGTAACGCCACAGGCGGGTTCCGTTGGTTTGCTCGGGCGTGCCGTTGCTGCGCGAATCGTTGTAAGCATTGACGTGCGCGAGAAGACGCAACGAACCCTGGTCGTGCTCGGCGAGAAGCAGCGCGTTCTGGCTATGAACGTTGCTGGCGATGTCAACGGGGCCGCGCTGCCATGGCGCTTCCTGAATGTAGCCGTCGGTTCCGATCAAGCCACCGGCTAGAAGTGCTCCCCAGGGGCCGTGCTTTGCCTGGAGACGAAGGCTTTCGTCATAGGTGCCTTCGCCACCGTAGCTGTTTTGGAGTTCGGCAAAGTTGGAGGACGGTCTGACAGGAACGATGTTGACGACGCCGCCAATGGCGCTCGAGCCGTAAAGGTCGCTGGCGCCGCCGCGCACGAGTTCGATGCTCTGGATGGAAAGCTCCGGCTGTTCCTGCCAGCGAATCCAGCCGGCGAATGGATCGTTCAGCGGCACGTCGTCTTCGGTGACGAGAGTGCGGCTCGCCGCCGTAGAGCCGAGGCCGCGCAGGCTCAGTCCCTGCGAAGAGGGATTGGCGACGAGCGAACTGGAGCGCCGAAAAAGCTGCACGCCGGGAAGCTGACGAATCTGCTCGTCGAGCGTGATGGCGGCTGAGGTGGTGAGCGCGGCTTGCGTGAGGAGACGTGTGGTGACCGGGCTTTCGAGATCGCCCAGGGGAGTGCGGTAGGCGGCGACGGTTATGTGCTCGCTGGCGGACGCAAGATCCAACTGCACGGAGGTGTTGCCGGACACGAGCAGCTCTTTTTCATTGAAGCCCGGTGCGGAAACGCGAATTTTGCAGGGGACGGCGCAGGAAATCGAGGCGGTTCCGGTATCACTTGTTCGGGCGAGGAGGTGGCCTTCGGGATCGCGGATTTCGGCATCGGGGAGGGCGGCTGCACGGCTGTCTTTGACGGTGATGACGATTTGCGCGGATTGCGATTGGATCTGGGAGAGATTGACCGTGGATGCAACCAGGGCAAATGCGACGATCGTCATTTTTGACTTGATTATCGCCGAGCGCCGAACGAACCAAGGCCAATCCGTCACTAAGATCATGGGGAAGTCTCTTCCGTCAGTTGCTGTGTGGAACATAACATGAAGCAGCGGGCGGAGCAGAGCCATGCCGAGAGGACTGCGTTGACGATGCCGGCCGTTCCGCGCAAGTCCGAGGGTGTGAATTCGCCTGCAGCGTTTACTTTGGAGGATGCTGCGCGCTCCCGGCGGAGTTGTCTGGAAAGCGCCAATCCTGCAGATCATGGTGGCAAAAACGCGAGGATCCCTCGGCCAAATCGCTTGCGCGAGTTTTGGCCGAGGGCGGAAATGCGCCCATGCGCGCAGTGTTAAATCCTTCCGCAACTCCTCCAACCACCGGTAAAACGGGTGGAATGCGCGCGATCGGTTACTATCACTGCGACCTCTGCCCGTTGGTCAGCTGCCGCGTCTTGATTTCGTTCAGCAGCAACTCGACTTTGTCGGTGCTTTCAAGCGCGCGGAACCGCTCTTCGAGCGACTCGGCGTTCAGCACTTCGTTTGCCGCTGCGCTCTCGGCGGCGCGGATGTGTACCTTGGATTTCATCCGGTTCAGTGCGCTTTCCTGACTTGCGGCAACCGCACCGCGAGCCTTCGAGGCGCGACCGACCACCTTGGCGCGCCGGTGTTCGGCGATGAGCATTTCGCAATGGGCGCGCGTCTCGCTCAGCTTCTGGTCGAGTTTGCGGAGCGCTTGGCGGAGATTGTCGGCCTCAGCTTTCTGGTCTTCCGCCTGCTGCGCAAAACCCGCCTCCAATTGATCGTGGCTCAATGCCCGTTCGAGCGCCGCGCGCGCCAGGTCGTCATGACCCTTCTGGACGGCGAGCTCGGCCTTGCGTCTCCACTCCTCGCCTTGCTGCTTGTGTTCGGTTCGCTTCTTCTCTAAAAGATGCTCGTCGGCCACGGCGATCGCAACCTGCGTTTTGACCTGCATGAGCTGGTTCTCCATGTCGAGAACCACCTGTTTCAGCATTCGCTCCGGATCTTCCGCTTTCTCCACCAGGTCGTTCAGGTTTGCCCGAAGCAACATACTTACTCTTTCGAGCAGTGCCATAACTCCTCCTTTTCTCTCCTTCGGCGGGCCGGAAATATGCCGATCCCGCCGCCGGTCCTTCTTTCGATTCATTTCATCGGGTACTTCGCGCCGGCGGTAATTTCGCCGACCGGCGCGAAACCATCCCACTCATCAGGCTCCGGCCTGAGCATCCGGCTTTGTGCGAATTGCCTGCACATTCGCCATCAACTGCTTGATGTCCATGCCGCTCAGCGCCTCAAAGAGCGCCGGCACCTGGGCGGCAATCTTCGTCATGTCTCCAGTGATCTTGTTGACTCCCGCCGCGCCGCTGTCGCCTGTGGACACGATGGTGATTTTGTCGACTTTGGCAAGCGGCTCGGCCATGGCGCGAACCACGTCGGCCATGTTGGTGAGCAGCTTGTCGACGACCGCGGCCTGGTTCCATCCCTGATAGGCTTCGGCTTTCACGTTCATGGCCTTGGCCTCTGCCTCGCCCTTCTGGAAGATGATGGAGGCTTCGGCTTCACCTTGCGTACGAATAGCTGCGGCCCGTCCCTCGGCTTCGGCGGTCAGACGTCCCTTCTCGGCCTCAGCGAGATTCTGGATGCGCTGCTTTTCGATCTCGGCGCCCTTGAGGACGGTCGCGATCAATTCCTTTTCATGACGCGTAATCTCGGCTTCCTGCACCTTGATCTGGCCTTCCTTTTCGACCTGCTGCACCTTCACCTGTTCGGAGGTTACCTGCTGCTGCATGATGTTGGTCTGCAACTCGTATGCCTTGTCGGCCTGCGCTTGCTGGCGGCGGCTCTGCTCGGAGTACTGCGCCTTTTTGATATCCAGATCGCGCTGCGCCTCGGACTGGCGCGCCAGGGATGCCGTTTCGGCAATCACGCGGTCCTGATCGGCCTGGGCTTTTGCGACCGCCGACTCGCGTTGCGCATTGGCGCGGCGGATGGCGGTGTCGCGCTCTGCTTCAGCCGTGGCTACATCCGCATCGCGCTTGATGCGCGCCACGTCTGGCCGGCCCATGTTGGAGATGTATTCGTTTTTATCGCGAACTTCCTTGATGGTGAAGGAAATCACCTCCAGGCCCATCTTGCTCATGTCGTCGGCGCAGGTGGAGCGCATGCGATCGCCCACCATCTCCGGTTCCTTGACGATCTGCTCGACCGTCAACTGGCCGATGATGCCGCGCAGGTGGCCCTCCATCACCAGACGGATCAGTGCCTCGCGCTCGTCCGGGCCTTTGGTGAGAAACTGTTCGGCAGCGGTAAGGATCGAAGCCTGGTCGCTGCGCACCTTGATCTGCGCCACGGCTTCCACCGTGACGGCCACGCCCTGGCAGGTGTAGAGATCCTGTTGCGGCGCGACATCGAAGCTCATCAATTCCAGGCTCAGCTCACGGCAGCTTTCCACCATGGGAAAAATCACTGTGCCGTGACCCTTGACCACGCGCGGGCCGCGAAATCCATAGACAATCAGCGCCTCGTGCGGTCCGGCTTTGCGATACATGCGCGCCAGCAAGCCAAGGACCAGGATCAGCGCCACCAGGCCCAAGCCAATCATCACGATCATGTCATTCGTCATTGTCATTGCATTCCCGGTCCCTTCAATCCGGGAAGACTACGGTTGAGGTTGCGTTGTTTCGAGCCGGCATTGCTGCCGCTCCTCGGAAACAACTTGGCAAGCAGTCCCAGCAGAAAGATGCCAACCAGGATGCTCATGTCCACGATTAGTACTGCTGTGTTGCTCATTTGCTCTCCACTCGTCAACGATCCGGAACGGCCACGGCCGGCTCACGCCTGCCGGGTCTGTTCGCGGTCCGTCGTTTCAAGATCGATGTCGCCCCAGGGCCGCACATACGCGACTCCCTTCTCGTAGCGCACGACAAACACTTCTTCCTGTTTCGCAATCGCGCCGCCATCTTCGGCGCGCGCCGGAACTGCGCGCCGCGCGCCGAGCTGCTCGTACACCATTTCGCCGGTGCCGCCGGCGCGAATCGCGCAGGTGACCGTGCCCACCGCGCCCACAATCTCGGTCTCTTCCGCGGTCAGGTCGTGCTCGTGAGGCAGCATGACACGCGTGAGGAACAGGAACACGATCGCGCCGCCCGCAAGACCGCAGCCGATTGCGAGCAGCAACACCACGGCAGCGATGAACGTGCCATGCCGCGTGAGCAGATAACCGGCCGCTCCGAACCAGCAGAGAAAGATCATGATGGAAAAAGCATTCCACCACGGGACGGTAGAGGCACCGCGCACAGAGCCTAGCTTTACCGCTCCCGTATGCGGCAGATGGGCGGCGTGCGGCAAATGCGGTGCATGCGGCAAATGCACATGCGCGCCGAAATGACCCATGCCGCCGAGCAGCGATAGCGCGCTCAGCGCCAGCCCCACCACAAAACACACCAGATAAAAAGTCTCCCAAGTCATTGCTGCGCCCTCTCTTTCTGCGCTGTTTTTCTCCTACGCTTTGCGGCCAGCGTCCCTTCCAGCTCTTTGCCGCGGCTTTGCCGTTCTCCCGCTCTTCCGATCTGCCAGCTCCGCAGCGTGTCGCTTTCCCGTCTCGCTAGGGGCCTGCGTTGTTGGTTCGTGCTTTAATAACACCTCTGCCAGCCGCGGCGTCAGGCCGGGCGTATCGATAATTGCTTCGAGCAGCAGCAGGCACTCCCGCGTATGCTCCTGCCGTGCAATCGTCAGGAGCGCCTTCTTAAGCTCAGGATCGCGCCGGAATTGCTCGGCCCCGGCCACCATCCAGAGATCGAGCTTGTCTTCTTCCATGTGGCGCAGATCGCTCTGCAGCTCCGGCGAGTAGCCTTCGGGATCGTCGACAAGATACCCGGGATGAACCTTGAAGAACGCGGCCAGCAGTTGGCGAGTGGTATTGGTCAAATGCGGCCGGGCTCCGCTTTCGATCTGCGAGAGGTAGCTCTGGCTCAGTTTCGATCCCGTCTCGCGCGCGATGGCGCGCACCAGCTCCTGCTGGCTCATGGCGCGATCGAGCCCGCGGAGGCTGCCCTCGACCTCGCGCAGGTACCGGAGTTTTTCGCCGAGCTTCATTGCCATTTCACCAGATATTGCTTGCGCTGTTTGCTGTCTTATTGCGATATGCAATATAGTATCGCAATATGCAATAAAGTGCAAGCGAAATCGTAGTTGCCCGTAAATTGCTGTTGATGCACGATTTGTTCCGATCCGCTCGCCTTGCGCCGCAGCCCCGGTCTCCGATATTCTGAGGGGCCGGCGAGGTTCAATTCTCCATGCTGAATCGCTTCTCTGCTCGGGTTTCCTGTGCTCTTTTGCTGCTTCTCTCTTGTGTTCTATCTGCGCGCGCGCAGAGGGCCGACTTTCAGATGCAGGTGGTCGATGACGATTACCTGAGCACGCAGGGCTTCGACGTGATGCTCTATGACAACACATTCCATCCGGTGTTCGTCGATGAGAAGAATGCCGCCATGCAGATGATCCTTCACGGCGAGCGCATTGCGACAGATGGCGACGTGCGCCTGATGCCTACGCCCGAACAGTGGGATCTTGTTGCCAAGTTCAAGGGCCGCCACGCCGACAAGGAGCATGGCGTTCTGAGCGCCGATCTCTCGTTCTCGACCTACGAGTTGGACTATCGCCTGGAGGTGGCGGCCGAGCCGGGCGGCATCCGCGTGAGCGTGAATCTTGCCAAGCCGTTGCCGGCGAAGCTCGCTGGCCGCGCGGGTTTCAATCTGGAATTTCTGCCTTCCATATATATGGACAAGATGTATGCGGTCGACGGGCGGCTGTTCGGCGTCTTTCCGCGCAGCCCGCAGGAGCAGATGCACCATGTTCCGCGCTCGCCCGACGATCCCAGGAAGCTGCCCTATCAGGAGCAGTGGGACCAGGAGAAGGGCTATATGCAGCCGCTTCCCATCGTAAGCGGCAGCAGCATTCTGCTAGCGCCCGAAGACCGGCTGCATTCGGTCAGCATTTCGTCGGAGACCGGGCCAATTTCGCTTTTTGACGGGCGCAATCGCGCGCAGAACGGCTGGTTTGTGCTGCGCACGCTGATTCCTGCTGGCAAGACCGAGGGCGCAGTGGTGTGGCACATTCGGCCCAGCGTGATTCCCAACTGGACGCGCCCGCCGGTGATTGCGCACAGCCAGGTAGGCTATGCGCCCGACTTCCCGAAAATTGCGGTGATCGAACTCGATCCGAAGTTCGACGCACCGAAGACTGCGAAGCTGCTGCGTCTGACGGAAGACGGATCGTACAAGCAGGTTTTCGAGGGACCGGTTTCGACGCCGACGCCGTGGCTCCGCTACACCTACGCGAAGTTCGACTTCTCCGCGGTCAAAGAGCCGGGGCTTTACGCGATCGAATATGCCGGTGAACGCACGCCGCTCTTTCCCATTGCGAAGGATGTGTACAGCAAGGCGTGGCAGTCATCGCTCGACGGCTATCTCGCGGTGGAGATGGACCATGTGTCGGTGCGCGAAGGTTATCGCTTGTGGCACGGCAAATCGCATCTCGACGACGCGCGTCAGGCTCCGCAGAACACGCTCCACTTCGACGGCGCATGGATGGGGCCACAGACGGATTCGCCGTTCAAACCCGGCGAGCACATTCCGGGACTGAATGTGGGAGCGTGGTTCGATGCGGGTGATTACGATATTCGCGCCGAGAGTCAGTATGCGGTGATCGAAAATCTTGCGCTCGCCTACAAGGAATTCAACCTGAAATGGGATGAGCTTTCAGTGGACGAGACGGCCCGCACCGTGGAGATGCATCGTCCCGACGGAGTTCCCGACGCGGTGGAGCAGGTGAAACACGGAGCGCTGGGCGTGCTGGCGCAGATCAAGGCGGTTGGCCATCCTTTTCCGGAGATCATGGCGCCGACGCTGCGCGAGTACACGCACCTGGGCGACGCCGCTTCCAAGACCGATGGGCGCATCTACGACCCGAGCCTCGGGACAAACGAGGTGAAAGGCGACTATTCCGGCGTTCCCGACGATCGTTGGGCCTTCACCACGAAGGAAGCGCGGCTCGAATGGGGAGCGGCCTCCGCGTTGGCCGCGGCATCGCAGGCGCTGAAAGGCTGGGACGATGCGCTTGCTCAGGAATGTCTGGATACGGCTGTCAAGCTTTGGCACGACGAGCAAGCGCATCCGACCGTGACCGAGTATCCGCCGAACTGGGGTTTTCCGGCGAGCTGGAACGAAGAAGTTGTTCGCGAAGAAGAATGGAAGGCCACTATTGAGTTGCTGATTGCCACCAACGGCGGCGAGGACTACAAGAGGCATCTCGTAGAAATGTTTCCCGCGATGAAGGAGCGCTTCGGGCTGAATGGCTGGATGGCCGTTCTTGCGCTGCCGTATATGGACTCGGATTTTAAGCAGCAGGTGGAAGCGGCGGTGCGCGCCTACAAAGCCGATCTCGATACGCAACTGGCTGCGACTCCGTTTGGCGTGCCGCCGAGCCTCCGTAGTTGGGGTGGCTCACGAGAAGTCGTCGATCTGGGCGTGCGCATGTACTTTTTGCACAAGGCATTTCCCGACATCGTCGGCCCTGAGTACACGCTGCGCGCCGCCAACTATATTCTCGGCACGCATCCGGTGTCGAGCACTTCGTACGTCTCTTCTGTGGGAACGGTTTCGAAGCTCAAGGCCTACGGAAACAACCGCGCAGATAATACGTTCATTCCGGGCGGCGTGATTCCGGGCTACATCGTCATCAAGCCGAACTTTCCGGAGTGCATCGACGACTTCGGATTTCTGTGGTTCGAAGACGAGTACGTGATCGACGTGGCCAGCCAATGGGTTCTTGAAGCGAACGCCGCGAATGCGCTGGTGCAGTAAAGGCGTGGGTTGGCCTGTTCGCGAAGCCATGGGAGGGTTGAGCACAGTTGCACAGTTTCTGTGCGGTGCGGCGATTTGGCCGGAGGCGCTCAAGACGCGCTTTAATGCGCCTAATTTTTGGCTGAAAAGGCGAAAGGAAGGCGGCAGGACTTCGGGTTTTCAAGGTGTTTTGCCGATATTTGAGGGAACCGATGCAAATTTTTTTACGATTTACACGTTCTTTCATCTCCATGTGATTGATTTTCTTGTCTTTATCCCCTTTGGTCCGGGCCGCTAAGCGGCCATTTGGCGCGACGCCGAGCGGAGCGGTTCACGATGAGCCGCGCCGAGGACGAGGATCAAAGGTGCCCGGAACCGTTGGGTGCGGTTGAACTGGATGCATATGACGATTCTGCGCCAGAGAAGGATAATTCCCGGCAAAACAGAGCAGAGGGAGCGAGGAAATCTGCTGTGGCGGGGACTCAATAAGTCAGCGGTTTAGGAGATGTGGGCTGAGATTTTTGGGTGAGCGGGGCTTGACGGCGGGGCCAGGTGAGCGCGTTGGAGGTCTGGTTGTCAAAAGCGGGAATTGGAGGCAACATCCCCGGTCCCCAAGTGCGAGGGACCGGGGGCACCAATTCGATGCCAATCCACTTGAAATCAGGGCCCCCCGCCGTCTTACATCGGGCGCCCCATGTCTCGATTTGAGACATGGGAGACCGCGACTCAATCTGCCACTCTGCGAAACTGAAAACCTCCCGGTAACTCGTATCCGCGCAACGCAGCCCGTCCATCAACCGCTCCGATACTAGAGCACCCCTTTGATCATCTACAGCCACCTGCCCATGACAAACAGAAGGGTATTCTACGGAAGAGCGTTCACGGGGGAGAATTGAGCCTATGAGCCCGGTGGCGGACAAACCGCTTTTGGTTCCCGACCACGAGATCGAGGAACAAAAGAAGCCTGGCGCATCGGAACCCCCACGCATCCGCTGCCCTCTCTGCGGCTGGTCGCCTCGCGGGCAGGACAGATGGGTCTGCGCATGCGGACATAAGTGGAACACATTCGACACGGGCGGTGTCTGCCCCTCTTGCCTTTACCAATGGGCCGAAACCCAGTGCCTTTCGTGTGGCCGATGGTCGCCGCACTCGAAGTGGTACACAACCTAAAATTGGGGCTGCCTGGTTTGAACAAGAGCTTCCCGCAGGGGCTAAAGCCCGACATTGATATTGCTGCGCTTGCGGCGCGAGTGAACTCGCGCCCTGATACAAACAGGTCGCCCATGCAGAGTCAAGAGATGATTCTTCTCGCGCCGGGCGTTCCTCTGTCTTATGTGTAGATCTAAAGATCAGCCGGAACCGCACCGTGATCGTTTTTGAGGCTACACTCCGGAATCGCTCTGACTAGAATAAGTGAACGGCGCAAGCGTGCGTCGAGGGAGATGTACCATGCGGATTCTGGCATTGGTCGCCGGCGTGGCTTGTTTGTTCATCGTCCTGCTCGACGCCTTCCAAACCATCATTCTGCCGCGGCGCGCCAGCGGGCGCTTTCGGCTTACGCGCATCTTCTACGTGGTCACATGGAGGCCGTGGACATTTTTGGCGCGGCAGTTGCGCAATCCGCGGAAACGCGAGACTGCGTTCAGCTTTTACGGGCCTCTTTCACTTATCCTTCTTCTGATCGTGTGGGCCGGTGCAATGGTCATCGGTTTCGGCCTGATCTACTACGCTCTTGGCAGTCCTTTTGCCGACGCCACGCACCATGCAGGTTTTGAATCGGATCTCTATGTCAGCGGAACCACCATCTTTACCCTGGGCCTCGGCGACGTGACGCCGCAGAGTGCCTGGGCGCGCGCGTTGGTGATCCTCGAGGCTGGAACAGGACTGGGATTTCTAGCCGTAGTGATGGGCTATTTTCCCGTGCTTTACAGCGCGTTTTCGCGCCGCGAGGTCAGCATCTCTTTGCTCGATGCGCGCGCAGGCTCTCCGCCCACTGCCGCCGAGCTTTTGCACCGCCATGCTTATCCGGGCGGTGAGAAGGCCCTCTCCGTGCTGCTTATAGAGTGGGAGCGCTGGTCCGCAGAGTTGCTCGAGAGCCATATCTCGTATCCGCTGCTTTGCTATTTCCGCTCGCAGCACACGAATCAGAGCTGGCTTGCGGCGCTCACGGCGATTCTGGACACGTCGGCGCTCATGGTCGCGGCAATTCAGGGCTACGAGGCGCGCCAAGCGCAACTGACCTTCGCTATGGCGCGCCACGCCATCGTTGACCTTTCACAGATTCTCTCCCAGCGGCCGCTCAACAAAGCGCCCGATCGTCTCCCAAAAGAGCACTGCCAGAAACTTTACGATTTGCTTTGCGCGAGCGGTGTAAAGATCTGCCGCGATGATGGGTCCATCGAGAGGCTCCGCGAAATGCGCACTTTGTACGAGGGCCATGCCGCGGCGTTGAGCCGTTACCTGCACATGGCATTGCCACCGTGGCATGCCGATCATCCCTCCAAGGACAACTGGCTCACCGTGGCCAAACTGCGCGCCAATGCCGATGCGGCTAATCCGCCGTCTTCCGATGGAGGTGCCGCGGCTGAAGATATTCCGGGCGCAATCTCATCGCTTTGGGATCGCCACGATTTCTGAGGTGCAGTTTAGTTTCAGATAGGAACGGGCGGGCGCAGCTGAATCTTCATGTAGAGCCAGGATTCTTAGCGATTTCAAGAGGCTGTAAGCTAGTGAAAATAAATGGTCGGGGAGAGAGGATTTGAACCTCCGACCCCCTGGTCCCGAACCGGATTCAGCCATCTATTGAAATCTGTTGGAATTACGTGTTTTTAACTGTCTTATATTGAATGGCTTGCAGCTTCGTTGTTGAATGCTGTTGCTCTGTATTGTTTCTGAGTGCTTTGACAGCTACGTTTTCGTCTACAGTCTGGGAAGCAAATCTCAGATCCGAGCGTGAGCAGGCGCATTTTCTACTCGACGCGTTGCCTGACGAGAAATTGGCAGCGGTGCGCAGCCTTCTTGAGGTAATGGTCGAGCCGCTTTCCCGCTCCCTGGCGATGGCCCCAGTCGAGGACGAAGACTTTACCCCGGAGACCGCCGCCGCCCTGGATCGCGCCCGCGCATCGCTGGCCCGTGGCGAAATGGGGGCCGCGAAGGCGATTGGGATCAAGCCTGTTCGCACATCGTTTATGAGCCCCTGGCAAAATGGCGTTGCCGAGCGTTTCGTCGGCAACTGCCGCCGCGATCTGCTCGACCATGTGATCGTTCTCAATGAGCGCCATCTCAAACGGCTAATCAAACGGGAGTTCCCCCGGCTCTGCCGGGGTGGCAGTAGAACTTTGAGAATTCCGTGAGTATACCTCCCGCTGTTGCTTTCGCTTTGCCGAGGCTCATTGTCTAGCAACCCTGCTTCCGTTGCTGTTGCTCTTGCTTTTCACCGGTTGCGATCAGGCCCCTTTGAGGGGCCAGCAACCGAAAGCCTCCGGCTCTGCCGGAGGATCCTTACTGATCGAGTACGTCCACTACTACCAGGACGACAGGACGCATCTCGGGTTGGCGAAGCAAACTCCGGCTGGCCGCGTAAAGGAGACAAACCCAAGCGCGCCCTGCCGGGTTGTCGTCTTGCCGAAACTGGGCGGCTTGCATCATCGCTACAAACTCGCTGCTTGAATCCTGTTCCTTAATCGCCCCGACCCTCCGGAATTCGGAAAGGAGAGCTGCGGCCGAAATCCCTTTGTCGCCCTTCTTGGCATTTCTGCGGCCACTCCAAGTTGTTCTTCAACCCTCAATTTTGCCCCGACAGCCCCGCTTAACATGTTAGGCTCCGCCTCGACGCCCGATTTTGCGCCCGGATCGAATTTTGGCGAGGCACACCGCCCGATAACCTATGGAACACCCTCTACCGTATAGGCAAGCCACCACCGCCCCTTGTAGAAAGTGAAGTCAAGCTCAATATCGTTAGGCGCATTCTTCATTTCTTGTTGTGTCTCGGCATAGAAAGCCCCGGCACACCCGCCGACTCCGGCGTCATCTGACAGGTCCGCAAAAATCGTATAGGTCTTGTTGGCACTTAGCCAATCGAAATACGAAATCTTCCATTTGGACAGAGCAGGATACGGTTCAAGGCCTTTGAAACGATCCATGTTTGGAATGCACTCCGTCGAGAAAAATAGGCAGTATGCACCTTCTCTGTGAGCGAATTGATGCCGCAGATCTTCATGCGAGAGAGGTGTCTTATCGGGCCCAAACGCCATGCCGCTGGAATCGACGTAACGTAAGAGTCCCTCAGTGTCCTTCTGCTCGATTGCACTTAGGACTGCAGTTCCTGCTCGGCGGAGCGAGACGTTCCGTGCCTCTCTCGCTGTTCCAACTCCACAACTTTGCGCATGCGCGAATGTCAGCGCAAAGAGCGATATGAGGACGGCTTTGGCCGCGACTTGATAAACGATATTACACGAGAACGGACTAGAGCAACCACTTGCCATAACGTTTCCTCCAGCGGATTGTTCCGGCGATTGTTCGATCATACGAACGTTCCTCCGGTTGCCGGTCCGGCATTCCCAAAAACAATGCGGTTCGCCCTATTGACAAAGCCCGTTAGGATTGTAACAAGTATGGGTGTTGGAACCGGGTTGCCCCCCACTGCTATCATTCCCGCTGCTGTCGCCTCCATCATCTGCGCCGGGAATCCAAGAGGCGCCAGGGAATTCTGATCCGCCTCCGCTTCCGGAGCTACCGTACCCTGCGAAGACATATTGGCCCCAATAATTATCGTGAGTCGCGTCATTATTAACGATGTTCCAGTTAATGTGGTCTGCGACATCCGGAGGAGCATTATTTACCCAGCTAAGAATTGTCGCTTCATTGCGTTGAACATCTATCTCGGTAAGCGGATCGTCCTCGGTATAAATGTAGAGGTTGATAAACGCGATTGCTGAGTTAGTTGTTCTCAGGCAACCAGCCGTACACGAATCCGGCCCCTTGCGTCCCCCGTGGAGCCCTGCGCCGGTTACCTTGCTGTCGCCGGATACGCCCCAGTAATCGTTGAGATGAATGATCCCATTCGGTCCATACTCGCCATCCGGTGGACCACCACGGTGCGCAATAGCACCAAATTGGTCCCTCCCGACAACTGCATGCACGCCATCCGTCATTGGCCCATTGGTGGGCACCCATCGGTCCCCATTTTTAGTGTGATAGCATACGTTGTTGAACGCTGGGAAAGCCGCCACCCTCGTTCCGTTCGCGGAATATAGCGTTATTGTATGCATCTGTCCATCGAAGGTGATTGTCGCCTCTCCGTCTAGGTCCAGATTCTTTGCTGGATTGTTTCGGACGTAACTGTATAAGTTCCAGCTCTGAGGATTTGCGCCATGCTGATCTGCGAAGGTCTTATCGGGCGAGTTCCATCGCCCGATGTCTGAATTCAGATACCTTGCCCCGAAGTAATCCAGGCCCGACTCCACATCGCGTTCTTTGCCGGTAAAGTGGTGCTCAGTGGCATCTGCGGCTGTACCTGTGCAGTTCAGGCCGTCACTAAAGGGATAGCTGTAGCACACCTCTTCCCGATTTCCCGCGGCATTGGTCTGTATGCGGTGGGTGCCCAACCAGTCGGTGAGGTGGAGGTGATACCCTGCGGCAGCCGTCCCGTAAGGCCCTTCGAAGGTGGCGAGTAGACTTCCACGCGCGTAAACATTCGAGTGTTTCCAATCGCCTGATGAAGTCAGTTCCGTCACTTGCTCACCACCGAGGCCGAGCAAATACATAGCCGAGATGCTTCCGCCTGAGTACTTCGCCACGCGGCGGCCCTCGGCGTCGTAGACATAGGTTGGCGCACCGTTGAGCGTGACGATGCGGCCCTCGGCGTCGTAGGTGTAGCTGTTGCGGTCGTCGTTCAAGAGATTGCCGTCGGCGTCGTAGCTCCAGCCGACTATCTGATTGCTATTAGCGAAGGTCAATTGCGGCTGCACGACCGAGCCGCTGCCCGTGCCCGAGGCGTTCTGCTCCCAACGATTACCGTAGCGGTCGTAGGTCCAGCCCAAGTTCAGTCCTGAATCCACGCCGGCTGAGGCCGTCCCGCCCGTGAGGCGGTTGAAGTCGTCGTAGGAGTAGGACCAGGTGCCCATCACCGAATCCGTCATCGCCAGCACGTCGCCGTTCGGCGCGTAACTCGAGATGGCCCAATTGTACAGCGGTGCGCTGGTGCCACCCGTGAGCGAGCCGGAAGTAGACGAAGCCGAGAAGGACGGCGAGGGAAGGACCGAGCTGGAAGAAACGATCTGGTAGGAATAATCGGTCACGGTTCCATCGCCAAGTGCAGTCATGCTTAGATTAGCGCCGCTGGCCGAAAGCGTGACCAGGCCGTTGTTGGCTCCGCTCGACACAAGCGCGCTGGCAATACTCGATGGCGTGGAGCCCGAGCTGTAGCTGGCCGTGGCGATTTGCCTGCCGTTGACAAGCAATGAGACCGTACCCGAATCGTAGATAGTTGTCGGTCCGTAGTCTCCGGTGTCTCCGGACCACGAGCCGTTGGTGATGGCGACAAACGACGGTGTGGAGTTGTCGGTTTGGGGGCCATAACCATCGACAGCGGCGTAGATGGCGTACGTTGTGGTCGAGTTGCAGCTCGATAAAACCACGGTTGGGCCGCTCACCGAAGAATTGTCCACCGCAGCCGTGAAGCCGGTATTCGAAGACGAGCAGGCAGAAAACTGTGAGGCCAGAGCGGAAGCCAGAGTACTCGGCGTGCTCGACGATCCCCATGAAACCTGGAGCGTTTCGAGCGGCGGACTATTGGTTGAACCCGCGAAGATCATGAATAGCAAACTGCCCGTCTGGCCGCTCTGCTCTGTTCCGTAGAAGCTGACCGCGCTTGCTGTTGGATCCATGTAGCCGGGATTGCTGGGAATCGAGAATGTGCTTGACAGGGATGTAAGGGTGGAGCCCGAGACCGCGACTGAGAATGACGGTGAATGCTGCCCCTCATACGCATATCCGGTCAAAAACGCGGAGAGTGACCAGTCTGTATTCGTTGCGCTGCAACTGACAAGGTATACAGTCGCCCCAACCGCATAGCCGAGAACCGGCGAATTAGAGCAGGTCAGTTGCTCCGCCAGGGCAAATGCCAGACTCTCTGGCGTGTCGTATTGACCATACACGACGTTAAACGGTGCGCTGTATTGCCCGCCCTGTTGCGCGCCGACAAAGACGAGGAACGCGCCATTGTCGCAGCCGGACGAAAAACACTGTTCTGCGCCGCTGAAAGTGACACTCCCGTACGAATATCCAGGGCCATAGCCATTACCTGTCTGTTCGGTACCGGTAATCTGCACAGTTGCTGTACCTGGCGTCTGGCCAACCGTATCGACCTCATCGATGGGAAGCAGGCGGCTGTTGTAATCGCGATGGAAGGAGATGCCGGAGTCATTTGCGCCTACGCCAAGTTGAGCATTGGCTAAAGCGCCAGCAGACGTGTAGCTGGTGGCCTCGAAGAGAGGCGTAGTCTGGCTACCACCCACCAATTGCGGGCCGCTCAACGTGGTCAGCCGGCCAGCGGAGTTGAACTGGTTGGTGAAGGAGAGAGCTGAGGTGCCAGTGAGTCCATTGCCGAACGAGGTGACATCTCCGGCGAGATCGTACCCGTAGTTCAGCGTGTATACTGAGCTGCCGGTGCAGTTGCCGAGGGCGGCGCACTGCACGTCGGAGGTAACCCGGCCTAGGGGATCGTAAGCGGCGAAGGTCCGCTGGGTGAGAACGCCGCTCGATGGCGGTGCCGAAGAACAGGTTCCCATCTGCGTCCATTCCGTGGTCAGCCGGCCGACGCCCAGCCCAGATGCGTTCTGGTCGTACTCAAAGCAGGACGAAGGTGTTGTGCCGTCGGAATAGGATCTGCCGGTCAGCCGGTTCAGGGCGTCGTAGGTGTAGGTGGTGACGATGCCCTTGGCGTCCGTCTTGCCGGTCAGATTGCCCTCCTTGTCGTAGGTGTATGTCGTGGTTCCCGACTCGGGATTGGTAGCCGACCGCAGCTCTCCCAACGAGTTGTAAATGAAGCTGCGGTTCACTCCGCCTTGGGCCACATTCGTGAGGCTGTCGAGTGGACCGTTGGAGTTCGACGCGTCGTATCCGTATGTGGTAAGGAAGCCGGTAACACTACCGGTATAGGGAGAAGAGGAAATGTCGAGACCGCAAGAAGAAGGCGCGTAGTTCGAGCTACCCTGCTGCGTTTGAGCCGTAATCTCGCAGACATAGATGAGCCTGCCCAGGGCATCGATCTGGGAGATGCGTTGAATGCGATCAGTTCCGTTGCCCTCGTCGGCGCTCAGCACGGCACGGCCGGTATAGGTGTTCGTGGCATATGTGCCGTCCGGATGCGTGACCTGAGTAGTGCGGCTCAAGCCGTCATAGGCGTAGGTTGTGGTGCCCGATGTAGGAGCGCTCGGGTTGGTCGAGCAGTAGGGGTTCGTCACGGTCGAATTACGACCGTCCAAATCGAAGATCGTGTCCACGTTTATAGTTCCACCGGGACAACTGGGATCAGAATTCATTTGGGTTGTGACTGCGGGCAAGCCGTTGAGCGGGTGCATGGCAATAGACGTGGATATTTTGCTGACGCTGGAGGAGATGGTTTCGGTCGAGGTCACCTGTAGCGGATAGTTTTGGGCAGAACATCCTGTGCCACCCAGATCGCTATAGCAGTTTGTGGTCTTACCGCCGTCGCCGGTGGTTGTTGAGGTCTTCCGGCCCATCAGGTCATAGGTATAACTGGTGTAGTCGGCCCCGGAGGTCAGCCCGGCTACGCAACTGCCGGAATAATTCTCTCCGCACGTGGCGGCAACCAGACCGCCGCCCCAGTAGTACTGGCTCTGCGTGACGTGCCCGAGAGGATCGATGGTCTTGGTTAGGAATGCATTGGAGCTGCGATTGATTCCGTCGGCGTAGTTGTCGGTGTAACTGTACTGCGTGACGTTGCCGTTGGGATCGGCCATTTGCGTTACGTTCCCATAGGTACCGTACTGATAGGTGGTCGTCAGCGTCGCCCCATCCGTACTGCGCCACTTGGCCACTTCGGCCAGAAGGGCCGGTCCGCCACCGTTGTTTGTGTCGTACGTGTAGGTCGTCTGCTCCAGTTTCTTGCCGCTTCCGTCGTAGACGGTCTCGCTGGTCTTGCGATCGCAGATATGAGCGGCATTGGGATACGTAGGATTAGGCCACCCGTAGGCGCTCGCATTCAGGCGATGAAGCCACTGGTAGTCCGTCTTCTTCAAAAGCGGTCCCGGCGCGCCTTGGCCGTAGTCATAGACGCGCTCCTCCGTCAGCACACTATCGTTTTGAAAGGCCGGCCAAAGGTCGTAACTCCATTGAACCTGCGAGACCATCCCATTGTCCAAGGTTGTTGTCTGAATGGTCGGCACTGCCGGGGGTGAGATAGTGCCGTTGATAGTAACGAAGTTGAGTGTGCTGCCCGGAGCGGTGGTGTTTGCATATTGTGTAGAGATCGTCTTCCACAGCTTTCCCGCTGCGTCATAGTATTGGCGGCTAGTCTCGACCTGCGGAATGCCTAAACCAGCAACAAGCACGTTGGCTTGCGAAAACTGGTATTTGACTGTGTTCCCGACCGGGTCCTGCACAACGTTTTGTGAATTGACGGAACCAGGAACGTTGTAAGGAGTTGGCGTATAAGTGGTCGTTTGTTCGGCAACCGGACATTGGTTACTGCTCGTGTAAGCTGACGCACTCGTCGCGTCAATCGTCATAGCAGGAACCGGACAAACGTGCTTGGCAACAACCTGATTTTGCCAATACGGTGCATTGCAATTCGCACCGCCGCCACCCATACACTGATATGTCTGTAAATACGCATCGTAGTCGTAGCGCGTGTACCCGCCGGTCGGATACGTGACCTTCCGCAACAGGCCGCAATTGTCATATTGGAATGTATAGGTCAGGCCATTGGGGAGAATAATCGCGGTGGGCATCGAATATGGGCCGTCATCTTGGACATATTGGCCGTTGCTATTCAAAGATCCCCCGCTGCCAACCTCAGCATATGGGCCGCCGCTGCTTTGTGGTGAATCTGGCTGGTTATAAGAACAGCTAAACTGCATGTTCTGCATTACAACACCGACATCCTGCACATATCCCGCTATCGTGGGGTCTGGGTACTGGAAGATGACAAATGCGCTCGCGTTTACGATGGTGCCATTGACATCGATTGTGCCGTTAGGAGGGATGGAGCCAGAGTTTATGGAGCCGGAATTTTCTGTTACTGTGCGGCCTATCGCGTCCGTCACCGAGCTGTTCGTCCAGTTGAGAGTCGCGCCATCGGTGAAATACTGCGCGGCGCAGCCTACGGGTGGACAGGAAGGGGAACCTGCGTTCGAAAGGACATATCGGGTTCCGTCCTTCATGATGAGGGTCTGCGGAGAAAGATCAGAACCATTAGGGGAGGTGAGGTAGGTATCTCCATTTTGCAGATCCCCACCATTACCATTTGACGGAAAATTGTATACGGCCCCGTCGGGCATATATTCGACCGGATAGCCGCTCACTGAGGATGACGGAGACGCGTAGAAGGCGGGAGAGCCGCTCAATGTCCAACCCACTCCCAAGGGAGGCGTAGAACCTCCCGAAGACGATTTCGCAGGCCAAGTCCACGGGAAGTATGCGAGCACGGGCGCGACACCCACCGACCCCTGACTTTGCATTGCCTGCAGAAACTGGCTGTTGTAGCACAGCGGGATGGTTAAAGCGTGCTTGTTCGGCCCCTGGATGTTGACCAGCGGAATGCAGAATGAAAGGTTGCCACTCGACAAGCTAATGTTCTCATGCACGCCGTCATAGCTGTCATACCAATGCGTGCCAGTGTCCACGGTTCCATCAGACGGCGCACTCTGCGCCAGTGCAGGTGCTCCTGTCGCTAACGGAATGAGGATGATGGCGACGATAACGAGGAGACGAGAAAACGAGAGCTTGCAGACCGAGTTCATCGGGGGCGTCCTTTCTGGGAACACGAAGACCACATGGGCAACAGACGATTTATCGGCAAAGGGAATTCCAGAGTGCAAGACTTCACTCCACGCCCACATCCCCGCAGATTGTCCGAAGAGGGGCGGGTCCGCCGTTGGACGCGATCTCACCTTGGTTTTCCAGTGGGCCCAGGAGAAAACATACTACGGAGAATCTATGCCATAGCAGGATAATGTCTGAGGAAGGAAAATGCCAATCACAGATACGACAACGTTCACCCGAGCAATGGGGATCTAAAACGCGAGAAATCAATGCTTACATCTGACGATTACGCTAAATTTGATCCATTTGGTTTGTCAACTTAAAGATTTGCACAGCAAGACGGCACGAAAACAACGATGGATAGTTCACGCCCCTCTCGGACGGCTACGCCCGAGAGGGGCATGAAGAGAATGAACAGTTTGACTAGGAGGGAAAATGATGAACTCCAAGTCATGTATATGCCCGTCCAAGCGCAACGAGGCTCAGTCGCGCGATCTTCTCCCTCTATGCTTTCGTAGCTCGGCGCGCGTAATCCAGACGAGGACCAGAAGCGCGCCTAAACCGAATCGCTGCCAGACAGGAATCGCCCGCCACGCGCTTACAACAATCCCCGGCAGCAGCATAAGGACGATCACGATGCCCAGGATTGCGCCGATGTGCTTCAGGGCATCGCTGGGCTTCAGCATGCCGAACATGAGGCCGAACGCCACGACAACAATACCGACGCTTGCGAGGAATTGAAGAATCGAGAGCCATCCGGCCATCGCTGCCGCCATCGCAAACACCTCCTCTGCACTGTCCATTTCCGTAAACGGCATCGACAGCTTGTGTTGAGCGTCCATCGGGGCCAGGAGCTATCGTCCGACCGGCTCTTCCGGCATTTCCATTCCCTCCGGCAGTTCCCGCAGAGCGGAGAACTCCCGGAGGTCCGCTCCAGTGCGTCGGAAGTACGCTTGCCAGAAGGCGGCGAGGCTTTGCCAGTAGGCGATGGATTTTCCTGCTCCATCGGCCCCGAGCACATAGGTTTGAACTCCGCTGAGATCGGGGATCGCGCCGACTCGATCAGCGAGGGTTCCGAACGGCGGCACGCTTCGCGCCGATTCGAGGTCGAGGTCCGAAGTATCCTCCCGCATATCGGAATAGATGACGAGCATTTTCTTCGCCGGTTCCTGCCCGTCGGCAAAGAGCTGGCCTGCGAGCAATAGTGCGCCGAAAATATCCGTCTTTGGAAACCGGGGATCGAAGCGTGCGCTCCGCGCTTTCCACGCGGCAACCAACTCACCTCTCGCGGCATTGAGCCGCTCGCCGAAGTAGCCGGGATCGTCCGGCACGCGGGCGCGGAGCAGGATGTAAGGCTCGGTGAAGCTCCTGTCGGTAATGCCAAGGACGGTCACGCGCGCTCCCGCCGGAACCTGTGCAAGGAGCCGCGTTACGCCGTCGATGTTCTTCTGGAATTCGTTCTTGGTGTCCGGCCCGGTCACGGCGACGGATTGGGTGAGGTCGATCACGACGACCAGATTCAAACGGTCGCTTGCCTGAGCGCGAACCGTTCCCAGACAGAAGCATCCCGCCATCAATATATAGAGGAGGAGCTTGCTCATCGCGCTCCGGGCCGCGTTGGTGACGAGGCCCCGGTAGAAATCGCGCCAGAAGCGGGAGGAGAAGATCGCGGGCTCGTTGCGCAGCATCGTCGCCTGCCGCGCGATCTCGGCCATGCCCCGGCGGACCTGGGCGAGCGAGGTTCTGAGCTTGTCCCAGTCCTCGGAACCGTCGGGCGCAGCGAGCCACGCGGCGTGAAGCGCGAGGCCGGCGCCCAGCTCCATCGCGAAGGAGAGGAAGAGCAGAGTGAGCCGCAGGAGCGCGAGGGTCGAATCGTAGAAGTCATTCTGCGCTGGCTGCGGTTGAGGCGCGCTATCGTCGAGCACGACGGCGGGCGCATTTTGGCTGCGGAACTGCTCTGCGAGCAGATTTCCACGGATGACGGCAAGGAGCATGAGCCCCACGAGGGCGGCGACTGTTGCCGATACCGTGAGCATCTTCACGAGCCTTTCCATGCGGGGGCCTTCGAGGAGTTTCTCGACGAGGAAGGGAGTAACAGCCGCAATTCCGCCGCAGTAGAGCCATGCCTTCCAGCCGAGGCGGAAGGGCGCGAAGGAGAGCAGGGCGAAGGCGAAGCCGGCGATGGTGAGGAGGATGGTGAGAAACCAATAGTAGATTGCCCGGCGGCGGAAGCGGCGGAGGTCGCCGGGCGGCGGCGCGGTCCGCAGCCGCTCTTCGAGACGGCGCTCCTCGTCGGCGAGCAACTGGTACTGCGCGTGAAGGCCCACGATCACGCTCGCGTTCGTGAGCTCGATCCGCTGCGCCTCGTAGGCGCAGATGCGCTCGGCATTGGTCACGATGTTGTCCACGCCGCCTGCGCCCAGCTCGCGGGCAGAGTCTTCGGCGTCAAAACCGCTGATATTCACGATGACCTCCTTGGGGTAAGAAAAAGGAGCCTGCACAGGGCAAACTCCTTGTTGTGGGTGAAGGGCCTATTCGGCCTCGAAGATTTTCTTGGCCTGCTGGAGCTTTGTAAGTTGGCGCTCTTCGCGGGCGAGATCCTGGCGCATCTCGGCGACTCGCTCTTCTTGCTTGCGGATTTCGCCGAGTACGATTTCTGCAGGTGTTTTTTTGATCCAGGCCTTCCGCTGGCCGCTGGTTGTGGTTGCTGCGGTCGCGGCTGGCGCCGGGGTGGACGGTTTGGCGGGGGTCGGTTTCTTTGCTTGCGGGTTCATCTCGCCTCCTTGTGCGGATGGGGTTCGATTGTGAAGAGACGGGCTCCTGCTATCGCAGCAGGAGCAGGAAACTGCGCATGGTTTCGATCTGTCGTTCGAGGCCGTCGAGCGCGCCGAGTGCGGCGAGATGGCTTCCCGCGTCGAGATCGTCCGAGACCGTGCTCAGCCGGGCGAGGAGCTTGCCGTTGATCTCCGCAGTCCGCGCGAGGACAAGCTTGCGAAGCGCCCGGTCGAGATCATTCGGTTGGGGTTGAGGGTTGGATTGGGTCATGGGATTCGTCCTCCCTTTGGGTTGTCGCGTTGGTGTTATGGGAAGCCGCGGCGGCTTCCCCGGAAAGTTGAAGAGCACTGACCTTCTCCATGTGCCACGCGTCGAGCAGGGCGATGGCCTTCCGGAGCGTGGGCAATTCGATGTGGGTATAGATTGAGTTCACGTCGCCGCCACGGCTGTGGCCCATGAGCTCCTTGCGAACGTCGGCGATGATGCCCAAATCGGCAAGGCGCGAGTTGAACGTATGGCGCAAGTCGTGGAAGCGGCAGCGCGGGATTCCGGAGCGGCGGAGCGCGCCGGCCCACGCGGTCTTGATCCTGCGGAGTGGCTCGCCGTCGAACGTGAAGACGATGCCCGCAGGTTTTCGCATGGCGCTCAGGGTTTCGTGCACCCGGTTCGTCATGGGAATCAGCCGGTGTTCGCCTTCGGGAGTTTTGGAGTGCGTAACGGAGATGGCCCTGCGGTCGAAGTCAACGTCCTCCCATCGCTGGTTAAGCAATTCGCCCCGGCGCATGCCGGAATCGAGTGCGGCGGCGACGATGGGGCGGAGGTGATCGGCAGAGGCTGCGAGCAGCTTCGCCTCGTCGGCAACGGTCATCACGGGGCGACGCCCACGGCGCTCACGCGCCATGCGCACGCGCGCCAGGGGGTTCGCGGGGATGAAGCCTTCGTCCGCCGCCCAGAAGAGCAGATGGCGGACGACTTCGATGTCCCGGTTGATGGTGGTTTCAGAGAGCGGTTTGCCTTTCCTCCGCGCCGCCTCCTGCCGGAGCTTGCGGTAGCGCACGATGTCGTTCTTCGTGATCTGCCCGATGGACATTTCCGCGAAGAATCCGAGGAAGTGGTTGGCGCGCTCGATGTGGTGAGGCTTCACGTCGCCCTCGGCGAGGAATCTCGCCCAGAGTTCGGCGAATGGCATATCGGGTTTGAGGTTCGGGAGCTGGAAGCGACGGGCGAGCGTCTCGTCCCGGAGCTTCTGCTCGATGGTTTCTGCCCGGCGGCGGTTCGTGGTCTCGAGCGAGTGCAGCTGGCGCACGCCGTCGGTCCAGATCGCCGACCAGTACGTCTTGCCTCGCTTGTAGAGAGCCACTACCGGCCTCCTTTCCTTTGTTGTTGAAGAATCCACGCGACCACCTGGTCGCGGAAGAAGACGAGTTTGCCGTTCTGGCCCGAACGGAAGTGCGGGACTCCGGCGGGGATGTGGCGCTGGCGCACCGTCCACGCCGAACATCCGAGCATCCGGGCGACTTCGCGGATTGAGAGCGGCGGTCCGAGCGCTGTAGCGGTTTCGCCAGGATGCCTGGCACTTTGCCTAGCGCAGCTCTGTGCTAGGGTGGAGCGCGAAATCCCTTGGATTTCATTGCCGTTCGCGCTCTTTGCCAAATCCGACATTCTTACCTTTTCATTCGTCGCCATCGTGCCTCCTCGGGCCCTTCACCGTACGGCGCAGGATGTCCTGCAGCCACTCGGGGAGCTTGGACCAGACGAGCCAAAGCGCAATGAGGAGCAATCCAAAGGAGAAGAGCGCCTGCTGGAATTGGGGCGACCTGAGGAGCGCGATCACGAACAAGAGGGTGAGGTAGAAGAGCAGAAGACCGAGCCCCAGGCGGATCAGGATGGCGAGGAGTTTCCACACGGCGGATACCTTGGGTTGCGGGGTGGACAGTTCCCGGCTGCCGCATTTCGAGCACACGTCCGCCCCGCGCGGGTTGGGATGGAGGCGCGGGCAGAGCTTCACGTCGTAGCTGCGCCCGCAGTAATTGCAGAAGGCGGGCTCGCCCGGCGTGAGGTGCCCGCAGTTGTAGCAGTATGCAGTCATCGTGTTTCCTCGATCAGCGGTTCAGGTTCGTGTGCGGCCGGTCTCCGCCAGACGGGCTCAAAGAATCCCGTGCGTGCCTCGTCGAGCGTCGCGAAGCGAAATATCTTGTCCGTGATTCCGGCAGTTGCCTTACGGAGCGAATCCATCCGGCGGTGGGAGTTGGCGGCGACGAGCACGCGGAAGCGTTCCTGGCCGAAAATGTTTCTGTACGTTCCCGACACGGCGAGTTCAAGGTACTTTTTGGTTTTCTCGCGCCAGATGTCCAGCGACTCGTTTCCGAGGTCAACTTCGAGGAACGCCGCCGCGATCCCCTTCGGGCTGATGAACTCCACGTACCCATCCGGGATGAGGCGGATAGCCGGGGCGACGGGTTCGCGGAATGCAATCCAGCGGTGGAAGACAACGCCATGCATCGGGATCGCCCGGAACTTCGCCGCGCAGTAGATCGCGTTCACCGCGAGTTGGTGCTCGACGAAGAAGTCGGCGACGAGCACCGCGCCCTGCGGGCGATTGATTCCGCGGAACGACACTCCTCCGGCGCGCGCGCCTTTCTCCGAGAGCGTGTAGAGCGCCCTGCGGCCTCCTCCTGAGCCCAGGAAGAAGCGGCGCAGGAGTCCGGCGCGCACGAGTTTCGCGAGCCTGCGGTTCGCGCGGCTTACGGAGCCGAACCCCGCGACGACCTCCGCCTGCTCGCGGTCGATGACCCGCATTTGGGCAAGCTCGCGCAGGAACAGCCGGTCGCGCTCCTGGAGGATCATGCGGTCATTCCCAGCCATGCAGCACCTCGTCGGTCGATTTCTGGAGCGACGACTGACGCTCCCCTATTTCCCGCTCGACCTCGGTGCGCGGACGGGCGCAGTGCGTGCGGATGCGTTTCACGAGATCGGCGTAGCTTGCCTTCGGCTCCGCCACGTCGTGCGCGGCAACTTCCTTCCATCGCTCCGCGCCGGATTTCAAAACAAAGTGTCGTTGCGGCAGATTCTTGAGAAGTTCGGCCAGCGACTTGCCGCCGTCGAGCATCTGCGCAACCTGTGTTGCGTCGGCGGGCGAAAGCTGGAAGAACACGTGCGTGCCGACCGAAAGGATCGCCGCGCGCATCGCAGCCGGATACTGGTCGAGGAATTGATTGGCCGAAACAACGGGTACGGAAAACTTGCGCCCCTCCCCGAGAACTGCTTCGATGTCTCCGTCGGCTGCGACGAGGTTCTGAATCTCGTCGGCGTAAATCGTGAAGAGCGAACGGCGCTCGCGGGTGAAGATCGCGGCCTTCGCGACCGCGAAGAGCAGGGAAGCGATGGTGAGCGCGTGCTCGCCGAGCTTGCCCTTGCTGAGGTCCACGATCACCCAGTAGCCACGGTCCATCGCCTCGCGCATCGAAAAAGTTGAATGCGCCTGGCCGAGCATGTGGCGGAAGGCCGGATCTGCGACGAACGCTGTCAGCTTATTGAGTACCGGCTCGTTGAGCACGGCCCGCATGGCATCGCTCAGCTTGTTGTAGCGGAGCTCGAAGTATTGCTGGACCTCGGCATTCGGCGTTTTCTTGAGGCATGCCGCGCGGAATCCCGAGTGGGTGAGGAAGAGAGCCACTTCAAGCAGCGTCAGCTCATTGGCGGCGAGAGCGTACAACGTATTCCGCAACAATTCGTCGGTACGCGCGCCGAAGTGGTCGAGCCCCCACCGCATCTTGAGGATGGCGGCAAACTCGGCGATCTGGCGGAAGTTAGGCTCTCCGCATTCGAGCGGATTGAAGCCCACAGAGACATCGGGATCGCCCGGTGCGATGAGCACCACGCGGTCGGAGAGGTGCCGCCCGAGCTCACGCTCGGTCTCGGCGATCACGCGGAGCAGGAACGGCGTCGCGTCCCCATGCAGGTCGAACCAGATGAATCCGCGTCCGGCTTCGATATCCTCGTGGCCCATCTGCCTCAGGAGCGAGCTTTTGCCGCTCCCCGTTTTTCCGAGCACGGCGACATGCATGGTGCGCCGTGCCGTGCTGAGCGCGACACGGCGGCGCGACACGGAGCCCTCGATGACCTCGAAACCGATGGAAAGACCCGATTGGCGCGCTTGATTCGCGTTGCCGCGCCGGTCGCGCCATCGGTTCCAGGAAGAAGCTAAAAGATGTTCGAAGAAATCTCGCATTTCGAGTTGATCATCAGGGGTTCCTCGGCAAGATCCGTAACAAAGGTCGTCTGCGCTGGAGTGAAGCTGCTGAATCGCCGGAGTTTGCAGACGGGAAATTTGGGAGGGTGAGCGCTTGACGGCAATTCTTTAGAAGTTCGTGATGAGCACTTCACGAAAGCGCCGCCCGGCCTGCTTCTGCGCGGTGTAGTGGAGTTCGACGCCGCGTATGCTGAATCGACGGAAGATAGCCCGGACTTCCGGTACGTCGTTCAGGGAGAGCACGAACTTGCCCTTCAGGCCGTCGAGAATCTCGGCCATCTTCACGAAGTCATCGTGCTCCAAGTTGTAGCGGTACAATTTGCGCGCGTAGTATGGCGGGTCCAAATACGCGAGCGATGTCGAGCGGTCGTATTTCCGGAGCACGTCCTCGTACGGAAGGCTTTCGATCTGCGCGCGGGCCAGACGCTTATGGGTCTCTTCGAGCAGCTTCGGCAGCTTCTCCGGGTTGAAGCCCGGCGGCTGCGTCACATTAATGTTGAAGTTGCGCCGCCGGACGAGGCCCGCATAGGTGTTCTTCGCGAGGAAGAGAAACCTGCCCGCGCGCTGCACGTCGGTGAGCGTCTCGGGGTCGGTCCGCATCAGGAGATCGAACCAACTCCGGCTCGTCACCGTGAATCGCATGTACCGGATGAGTTCCCCGGCATGCGACTGGCAGACCCGGAAAAAGTTCACGATATCCCGGTCGAGGTCGTTCAGTACTTCGACCTTCGACGGCTCCTTGCGGAAGTACACCTGCGCGCCGCCGCAGAACGCTTCGATGTAGGTCGTGTGTTCGGGGAAGATAGCGACAATCTGCCGCGCAAGCATTCGCTTGCCGCCGATGTACGCCAGAGGGCCGAGCATGGATTGTGAAACGAAGGTGCGGGGTTGTGTTGTATCGACCTTTATGAAAGCTGGGCCGCTCGTATATGGGAGCGCGGATGGGAGATGGAACCGGCATTGGTCACAGCACCAACCAGCCGTGATTCGCTCTTTTCGTGCGGCTGGCACCCGCCGAACGGCCCAGCGTGAATCCTACCCCGTAGGCGAGGAAATGATAGTCGGTGAAAGGTGCGGAGATGCAACCTCTTTTCAGGCTGGAGCATCGGCCATAACGATGCCCGAAGTGAGTGGCAATTCGTAACGAAAGTTCCCGCTATCCGTTATCGGTCATAGAAGGTTTTACAACAGGAGGACTTCTATGTACCCGCAACCGCGACCAGCAGAGCTTCCCACTACGGAACAACTCGACCGCCTCGGCGCTATTGCGCTAATTGTTTGCGGAATTCTCGCATTGCTCTTTATTGCCTACACATGGTAATGAAGCGCCCTATGGCTTAACCTCAAAGGAAACCCCCTTTGAGGTTTTTGTTGACACCGCGAGGGAACCTGTGTATTTTTGCCCAAGCGCAATGGATAGCCAACCGAATGCCACAACGGAAGGGCAGCCAAATTCTGCCCCGCGGCGATATCAGCCACTGAAACCTGAATACTCCGTCCTCACCAATTTCATTGACATCATTTACAGCGCCGTCCTCGGCTATGGATTCGTGATGATCGCCGATTTATTTGCGAACATGTACGCGGGAAAAGTCTTCGATTGGGCTGCATTTTCGCTCCTTGGGTTCGCGATCTTCTACCTAGTCGGTGACTATGTCGATGCTCGGCTTTACACGGCTTCCTATCCGTACAGAGGATTGAGCCGTTTCGCAATCGACCTTCTAGTTGCGATCGCGTTCTTTGCCGCTCTTGTCGTTGGCTACCATCATGATCCAATATTCATCGCAATTATCGGAGCAATCTTTTTCCTTGGGGCGTGGTGGTGTTGGACTCTGAATGCCGAGATCAAGGATGTGAAACCGCTGTACCTCCCCGAGATGTTGGCGACTGCCCATGTGGTCACGGGAGTAATCTTCTTTTATACGTGGTATAAAGTTGCCATTCGTCACTCCGGCGTAAACCGGATTGGGGTCAGAATCTGGGAGGCTTATGGTCTTGGGGCGGCATTCCTTTTTGTAGTCGGGGAGTTAATTCTCAAGATGCCTCCACACGAAGCGGATCTTTTTCCGAATTTTCCTCTGGGACGGGCCTTTCGTAAACTCTGGCTAGTACGTATGCTGAAACGGTGGGTCCATGGCGTCATAGACCGTTTGTTAGCGCGATTTCATCAGTACTGGACACGTCCAGTACCCGAGGAAATGGGTTAATCTTAGCAACTTGGAGGGAGCGACATGGAATTTGTGTTTGGCCTCGTTATGGGAGCGGCCCTGACAATTTTGACGGTTAGCGCGTTTCGCGATCCAAAGGTGAATAGTGCATCCGGTATGCGACATGTGATGCGCAGCAACTCCGGGTTTAGCGAAAAGTCAAAACCCGCAAGTTGAGCATGTGGCGTTCCCCTCATCCCTATCGCTTCTGGTGCGGCGATTTGCTGGTTGTTGTGTCTTCTGGCCCAAGAATTGCTGGGATGTGCCTAACGTGCGCAACCAACCACCTTTGCAGGCAGTTTTTTGATCTATACGTTTAAGGAAATGTAAGTATTCTCCTTTAGCGGAGCGGGAGCGCTCTATGCAGCCTTCTCGGACGACGCATCGCCCTTCACGATCTCTTGGATGCCCTCCCACATCTCCAGCGCCTCTGGGCTCTGCTCAGCGAAAAAGGTGCGAACATCCTTCACGAAGGCCCGCAAGTCGGAAAAATCGGCTCCGGACGACCATCGCCTGAACGGTTTTCGCGCATCAATGTTGAGTTTTCTGTCGGTAAGAGCGAGGTTCGAACCGACTGCGGTGAGGATAAGCCGCCGCTTTTCGATGCCGCTCTCGTCGAAGCGGGAAACCAGCGTTTTGTTGAGCGCGATGAGCGCCTGGGCGGGTTCGAACCGTGCGTCGTCGTTGCGCAGCCGTTCAAGCTGCTGCGCGGCTCCGATCCGCTTGCGCTCAAGTTCTTCGCGCTGCTTCACGTATTCGCTGTCGGTGAGTAAGTCGCGGATGCGGAGCTTCGTGAGATTATCCAGTTCGCGCGCCACAGTTTCGCGTTCGCGCACTAAAGAACCCTTCTGTACCTCGTGCTCCTGTTTTCTCCCTCTCATCGCGCGTTCCAGCCGCTCGACGGCCCACTGGTGGAAGCGGTTCGGCAACATGATCTCCGTGAGGAAATTCCGTATCTGGTCCTCAAGGTCATTGAGCGCGAGATAGCGTTGACTGCAACGCACATCGAGCCGCCGCTTGCTGCAGTGGTAGTACGTGTAGCGAGAGCCGAACCGGTTGACTTTCTCTTCGCCGGTGACCGCAAATCCGCACTCCCCGCACCGGATCATGCCGGTGTAGGCGAAGGTCCGGGTCTGGCGCGGCTTTCCGTCTCGGTTCATGAGCGCGCGCACCCGCTCGAATTCATCGAGCGTGATCATCGGCGGATGTTTGCCGGGATACGTCTGACCCTCCCGTTCGAGGATGCCCGCATAGAACGGGTTTGTGAGCACCCGGTAGACGGCGCTCAGGGTGACGGGATTGCCGCCGATGCG
Source organism: uncultured Acidobacteriota bacterium (assembly GCA_963745965.1). Taxonomy (GTDB): domain Bacteria; phylum Acidobacteriota; class Terriglobia; order Terriglobales; family Acidobacteriaceae; genus Telmatobacter. The sequence goes on along the minus strand of CAVUZC010000011.1, from coordinate 193,642 downwards.
TTTCCGGGGCACGGTGCGCAACCCCCAGTCCCTGGTCGCGATCTCCCAGATGCGCCGCGGCGAGTATGCTCCGGTGAGCATGAGCCTCCACATCTGCTGTATCAATGGGAACCGCTCGGGATCGGCGATGATGGTTTTCGATTCCTTGTCGTTCAAGTAGCCCAAGGGGGCGAGGCCGGGAAGCCAGCCGTGCTGGACCTTGGTCCGGCAGCCCCGTCGCACATTCTCGCTCAGGGAATCCACGTAGTACTTCGAGTACCCGAAGATGATCGAGAGCATGAATTTGCCCTGCGAATTGTTTTCGAAGCTGAACGTGGCGAACCTTAGGTCTTTGAGCGCCTGCGTATCGAGGAGATAGATGATCCTGCCGCCATCGATGGAGTTGCGCGCGAGCCGGTCCGGATGCCACGCGATGATCCCGTCCGCTTCGCCCGCCGCGATCCGCTTGAGCATCGCGTCGAAGATGGGCCGACCGGGTGCTTTGGCGCTGAACGATTCCTCGAATACCTCGGCGACTTCGACGTCGGTCCAACCTGCGCGCAATCGCTCCATCTCCTGCCGCTGCGATTCGATGGAGAGCACTCATCCTCGCTCGATTTTCTACAGTAGAGGAAATACTTCATTGGTGGATCGGGTTTACGCTTCCCCACTTGAGAACGCGAGCAGGAGAAAGAGGTCCATAAGCGCCGTTGCCGAGAGGCGCGCTTCTTCCAGGCTGATCGATTGGTGAAATTCCTCCTTCCACATCTCCGCGTACTCCCTGAGTTCTGCGTCCGTGAATTGCATCCGTCACAAGGTACCGCAGGAGCGAAGACGCGAATAGGCGGTCAAAAGTGCGGTCCCCGTGCCGAGCCGGTTCTGCAAGAGCGTAGGGTCTCGCTTCCAGCGCATTACTTATCCAACTGTTCCGCCGTTCTGTATTTATATTTGTCATGTGATGGGTTGTTGGGATTCGACCTTTCGCTCATCGTATGCGATTCGCACCGCAATGCAAGGGCAATGGACTAATCCCAAGGAAATCCCGATCTCGTCCACAGCACAAAGCCCGAAGATTGCGGGTTTATCTATAACGCAGCCGCCGACGCTGTGGAAAACGCACGCGCACCGCCGAGAAAAGTAGCTTGCCACGCACGTTTGCCTATCTATTCAAGTTCTGCAAGCTTGGTACGCTGAGAGCAAACGTCGAACAAAATAAATCTGATCTTTGACAACATATCCATGTCGCCCGAACAAATCGGCAACTATTTGCGGTCGCACCGCAGGACGAGCGGCCTCAGCCAGCGCGAACTCGCACGCATCGTCGGCTATCTCACGCGGTTTCAAGTAGCCCGGCACGAACAGTCCTCCGCCGTCCCCGTGCTTATGATCGCTATCGCATACGAGGTCGTATTCCGCGTGCCGCTCAGGGAGATCTTCTCCGGGCTGTACCGGACCATTGAAGCGAGGATTGAACATGAGCTCGACGACATCGAGCAGGAATTACACGAAAGCACAGTTAAAGGTCGCAAGGCTGAGGTCATTGCGCGCAAGCTCGAATGGATGTGGGAGCGCCGCAATCGCGAAGCCATCTGAATTTACGTGCATCCAGAAGTACGACAAACTCGAATACTCGCCATCGACCTACGGCCCCAACGATTCGGATATGCCGTTTTCGAAGGACCGAAACGGCTGCTCGATTGGGGAGTGGCGGAGTACCGGCCAGGAGGCGAGGTCGGCGCAGCGGCTGCACAGCGAAGCACAGCCAAGCTGCTCGGCATCTTTCAACCATCGGTTTTGGTCGTCCGAACAGCACGCCGAAAAATGGTGCCAAACAGCCTAGGTGTGAAGCCGATCTTGCGTGCGACGCGTCGCGTTGCCTCGATACATCGGGTGCCAGTCCTCGTCCTGAGCCGAAAAGATATACGGAACGCCTTTCGCGAGAACCACGCCAGGAACAAATATCAGATCGCGAGTGAGATTGCAGCGATGTTCCCGGAACTCACCTGGCGGCTTCCGCGCGAACGCAAAATCTATGAGAGCGAGGCGTCCAGCATGACCATTTTTGACGCGGTAGCCGTGGGCGCAACCTATTGGCAAACGCGCGCAGACACCCATCCCGAACCGTGAAGCACATCTGAGCCTTTTCGCCGGCCCCGCCGGTGACGTATAGACGAAATGAGCGTCCGCCACGCCGTGGCGGGGCCGACGAAAGGGCTCGGGGCAACGATGTCGCTTCACGATTGCCGATGAGATGATGGTTTGCGCTTCGGTGGGTAGGAGGTGTGTTTTGCTTTATGTGCCTGAAAAAGCGGCGCACATGAAGTGCGCCGCGAGCTTGCCTGATGTTAACAATGAGAGGCAGTTACGCGGTTGCGGTCGAATTGCATCCCGATCACTTCCAAGGATGAAAGCACAGGCCTGCGTGCCTTTCGCGCGGGATCGTTGTCCCAGACAACGAGCAACTCGACAAATCGTGCGTAGCGCGGATGGCGTTTCCACCGTAGGATGCCCGTGTCACCTTTCGTCACCTGCCAGGGGTGGCGACCGTTCTGCATAGAAAAGCCGAACTGTGCGCGTACTACCATATCAATCATTCGACTCGCCTTTCCGACGAGTCCCGGCAAGGACGAGGGCCCTGCCGGGCCGCTCGTCAATGCCGTAATCAACTTTCTACTCTGCATTCTGGGGTTTCTGCGGATTTTGTCAAGAAGATGTGCTCTTCACGCTCAGATCATTAACAGGATGCCTGCCGCCTCCGCACCTTCCAGGTGATATCGATATGCTGCCCAACGGTGACCAGTTCTGGAGTGGAAGATGGCGGGGTGATCTCGAAATCGGCAGGCGCGACAGTTTCTACCCGGACCCCGAGCGTCGGAATGCCGAAGTGAAGATACCAGAAATCGTTGTCGTGCCGGACGATTGTCCACTCTGCAACGCCGACGTAGCGCTTGCCGGAGGAGCTTGGTTCGATCAAGATAGTTCGCCCCTTATACGAGGAATATCCGGGATGGCGTTCGGTCACGTCGGGAGGACGCATGAAGTAGATTGGCTTTTCATCAACGGAAACCGACAAGACATCCACCTGCCCTGCTTCGCAGTCATCGACGGTAATCTCCTGTGTATATGGCTGCGGCCGATTGCTGCCGTTCACGATCTCATACTGCGTGTATATCCGCGCCTTTACCCTGGGACCGAATTTCTCCAGAACAAATCGAATGTCGAAGTTTTTGCGATACAGGTTCTTGGCCTGCGAAAGGTCGGCAACCCGTCCCACGATCCGGTTCGCAATGTCGTCATGGTCCGCGGAGATTCGGATCGAGTTCGCTTTGGCCCACGCGCGCACCTCCGATTCATACGCGAATACCGGGGATTTTGGTCTGTCAGTCAGACGGTGTACGGGCAATCCCCGATCCTTGGCCCTGCGCTGCGCCGTGCGCCCGCTTTTGCCAAAGAACGCACCTATTTCCGACCAACCATCTAGCCGCCCGCCCATGAGAAAACCATACCGCAAATTGTCTTCGGCCCGAAGGCGATGGGTATGTGAGCTTGAACTGCGTTTGTCGCTTCCAAAACGATATTTGTCGCATCTGCCGGGGCCTGAATTCCTCTACGCTCGAAAACAGTAGCGCACCTAAGGAGGGACGAGAAGCGATGGGACAGATTCTTCTCTTCGATGCTGATGCCGAGCACGCACGGCAGATCGCAGCCGTGCTCGGCTGCATTTCATGTCAAACGACGATTTGCGCCGACACGCAGACGGCGGTTTCATTTCTGGAAAGGCAACCGTTCGATGTTGTGCTGGTCGTCACAGTTCCTAGGTTGGACTGGGACATCTCAGTCGAATTCATCCGGCATGCGGCGTTGCAAGTACCAGAGCCGCCACGGATCGTTTGCCTCCTGCGCGGCCCGTATCGCGGTCCGTCTGAAAGGGTCTACGCGGCCCGGAAAGGATTCAGGATTATCTATGAACGATAAGAGCCGATTCAGCCCTCTTGTCGAAGAACTTGATTTTGCGCTAGCCGAGCGAAAACATCTTCGAGCACGCGGGCCCCATTTCATCGTGACGCACCTCGATCACACACCGGGCACTGTCTGCGCGTCCGGCGAGATGATCGGCGACATCGCCCTCGGCGGGTTCACAGAACCGATTTCCCTGAGGCTCGCTCACATGTCGCTTCTTCTCATGGACTGCCTCTGCCGGTACAGGATTCCGCTTACGGCGCTCCGAATCGAAGAGATCATACACACCGATCCCTTCTACGTCGAGTACGCGGCCAATCGAGTCGGGCGCAATCAGGTTATCGCGCGCCCTGATCGGAATTCCGTCCGCGTCTACGTTCCGAGAATTCGCAAGCAGATGGAGCGGGTGTTCCGCGAGCTTGAGCTCAATCTCGATTCGAGGCAGATCCTTGTTGCCGAGATCACCGACTCAAATGTCCCGGTGTACAGGCTGAGAGCAACGGTTGAATTTTTCCACATTGATGTGAATGAAGAGTAATCGATACTCTGAGGGGCAAGCGTATCGTTCACGCACAATTCCCACATAGATGAAGAGTGTCCTGCTCGGCAGCAGTTCTTAGTGCATTTTCCGAAAAATCATCTGCATGAAATCACTGGACCGTGAACGGCACCTTGTTGGAAGTGACTCCAGCCGCGGTGAAAATTTGAACGTACCAAGTCCCCGCGTCATTATTGTCGTCAATGGTGTAGACCCATTGTGTCGAACTCGAAGATTGAATTCTCGTGGGGTGCGCAGTGCTCGGGTACGTGTTTCCAATCGTATCTGTGAATTCGAGATAACCTCCGCTCGCTGCCGTCGGCAAATTCGTGCCATTTATCGTGAACGGCTCAAGCGTTGTCGTCGATCCGGGAATACTTGGCGTTACGCTCGTGATGTATGGCGCGGGTGTGGTCGTCGAGAAGTTCGCAGTCGAACCGCTCACGGTGCCGTTGCTGTTGGACGCCATTACTTTGAAGTAGTACGTCGTTCCTGCACTCAGCCCTGAAATATTTGCACTGACAGGCACTCCGCTTGTACCAGCACCAATGTCCTGTGAGGAAGTTTGTGCGGCACCGCTGAGTGAGCTGTTGGTGCCGTAAAGGAAATATACGTGGGTGTCTGTGCCATTGGCATTCACCGTTGCGCCCAGAGTTGCGCTGCTGCTTGTGATTGCAGACGCGGAACCGGTAGTGGCGGAGGGTGGCTGACTCGACCCGATGTTGACGATGAGCAACGCCGAGGCAGATGCCGACTTTCCATTTGCATCGGTGACTGTGAGCGTAATGTTGTTACTCGGCGTTCCGAAGGGCGCTGCGCACGACGTGCCAGCGCAAAAGTCCGTGCCATTTCTATACCAGGAATAGCTAGTGATGCTTGCGGACCCGGGCGTACTTGTGCTCGTAAATGTGACGTTTATGCTGCCGCCTCCGGGGACAGAGACCGTTAGCGTGCCCGGATCGCTGACTGTCGAGTATCCGGGAGCCGACATTGTGAAGTGTGCCGTCGGTCCAGCAACCTGCTGCGGATTCACCGTCAGCATGTAGTTCTTCGATGCTGTTTGCTGAGGGCTGCTGCTATCCCGTACTGAAACATCGAGAGTATAGGTTCCCGACGATGCGGGAGTTCCTGAAAGAACGCCCAAAAAAGGATTTATAGTGATGCCGCTTGGCGCTCCGGAAACTGACCACGTATATGGGCTTGTGCCCCCAGTCGCGGTGATTGCTTGGGAGAAATAGGAACTGCCCTCGGTTGCCGTGGAAGGGGTGAGAGCGGCGGTCGTTATGGACAGGGAGGAGGAGGCGCTGTTGACGGTGAGCGAAAAAGTCTTCGAGGTCGTTTGCTGAGGATTCCCGCTGTCATGGAGACTTACGGTGATATTGAATGGACCGGAAGACGTAGGAGTTCCGGAGAGAACGCCTGTAGTTGAATTCATGGAGATCCCGTTTGGCGCTCCCGAGACGGACCATGAATATGGAGCTGTGCCACCCGTTGCTGCCATCGCTTGGGATGTATAGGTTGTCCCTTCCGTGGCTGTGGATGGGCTTAGCGAGGCCGTTGTGATTGTGAGGCTTGATGTCCCAGGGTTTATCGTGAGCGGAAATAATTTGGAGGTGTTCTGTGGAGGACTGCCGCTGTCGCTGACGCCGACAGTTAGATTGAAGCTGCCCGTGGCCGTCGGAGTACCCGCAAGAATGCCGGTGCTCGGATTTATCCCGACACCCGTGGGAGCGTTTGAGACTGTCCACGAGAAAGGTGCCGTGCCCCCGGACGCAGCTATGGGCTGCGCAGCGTAAGGCTGGTTTGCTGTCGTTGTCGCCGGATTCAACGACGATGTTGTGATAGTCAGAGGAGTTACCTGATTCACGGTCAGAAGGGCTTGAGCGGGTGGCGAAGACACATTGCCATTGGCGTCAGTCACGGCAAGGGCAATGGTGTTGCTCGTGGTGCTGAAGGAAGCGGTGCAAGTGGCTCCCGCTCCGGTGCAGATTTGAATTCCATTGTTTTTCCAAACGTAGTTCGTAATTGCGGCTGAACCCTGAATACTGGTGCTCGTAAGGGTTACTTGCGGGGCCGGTCCGCCGGACTGCATCGTGAGCGTGAGTGTGCCGCCATCGCTGGCGGTCTTGCCCTGCGACGACATCGTGAAGTGTGCCGAAGGGCCGGTTATGGTGGACGGGAGACGGAGCCAGCCCAATGGGGTGTAGCAAGTCTCGCTCGTTGGAATGTTGCAATTTCCTCTGTTTGCGATCGTATAAGTTGTCTGAGTGGTTCCCGAGGTCGAAATTGTTAGAGCCTTCGTTCCGTTGGCACTCCAGTTCTGCTCTACTATGACGACTTCTGTCGAAGAAACAGATTTGATAATTGCAATGTGGCCATCGCCTTTGTTGTCAGAAAATACCAGAATGTCATCGGGTTCGGGTGGGGTAGTGCCGCCATTTTTGAATGAGATCAATCCGAGATTGGCCGCAGATGCGAAATATTGGTATGCGGCCGCTATTTTCCAGCTAGACGTGTCGATATGCAGAACATTCTTGTAGTAAGCTTTGACGAACTCGACGCATTGATAATTGTCCGATCCCGCGCAGTCACAGTACGTTCCTTGCCCCGGACCATTTGAGCAGACAGCCTGACCGTTTAGCGTAATGAGTTCAGACCCGCATTGTCCTGCTCCAGATACCGTCGGATTCCAACACTTTTGCGGCCCGGTATATAAAGTGCACGAGGGCGAGAGCTGTGCGGATGCTGTCCGCAGCAAAAACACGAAGATGACGAGCCATCTCAACACTTTGATTCTCTGCGCCTCCTGTCGTTTTATTTAAACGAAAGAGTCCCCAATATTTGCGTAATCAATGTTGCTGGCTGATATCCGAAGTCGCTAAGCTGTGCTTCCTGAGTTTCTCGGATTGCCATAACGTACTTACCGTCAGGAGACAACGCGTAAGCTTCATCGACGGGCGAACCAACGTCCAGATATGCTCCAGGGACAGAACCCGCAATGATTAGCGCGTTTACTCCATTTTTGAGTTGAACTGCTTGAAAGGTATTGTTCGCCATCAATATTCCGTTGATATCAACGGCATTCTCAAACCAATCCTGCAAACTCTCTCCCGATGTGTTCGGATAAATAGTTACCGCGACGAGCGGCAAAAGTTCTTGTGCGGTACTGCTCCATCCATTGATGTCAAAGGAGGAGGCGATCCCCGACAACGGGGCATTTGTGGCAACCTGCGTATTGCCTCCGAACTGTGGGAAAGCGAATGTGATTCCCGATGTATCTTGAAACGTGTTCCAGACGTTAAACGTGGTAGACACCGTTCCATCCGCAAATGGCCCTGCATTACTTACTGCAATGGTATAAGTGCCGGGTGTCGCAAGATCAGTTTGGTTTAGTGGCACGTCCATTTCGGTCGAGCTAACTAGTGATGCGGAATGGGCGGTTCCATTGAATGTCACCGAGGAAAAGGGATAGAATCCTGTTCCCGTAATAACCAATGTTTCGGGTTGAGATCCGGCGACAAGATATTCAGGAGCGATGCCTGCTATCGTAGGACCACTGCTTGGTCCTGTGAGTTTCGCCTTATTGCAGGCCGTAAATTGAAGCAACAAAATTCCCGTTCCCAAAGAGAGTAGTGCTAGGATTGTCAGTTTTGTCCGGGTCACTCTCATGGGAAATTTCTCTCACTTTAGCACGGCATCGAGGATTGGCAAGAGCTGAGTTCCATCGCTGTGGCTTCCTCCAGGTTCCGAAGCGGTGTACACGCGACTGAAAGTTCCGGGAAACGCTCTTGTGTTCTTTGTTGACGGTGAGCGCGAGTTGTTGCGATTGTTCGTCTGTGAGGGGGACGTGGAACCTTGTACGAAGATCCATTTGAGAGTCTTCGTTTGTCGCTTCGATCAATTCTCTGGGACGCCTTTATGATTTATTTTAGTTGGCCATTGCGGTCGATTCAAGTTATTTTTTGGCGTGGCATGGCCTGCGCCCTTTTGTGGGACAGCGGTGCAGGTTTCGCGGAAACTCACACAGAAAAATTAGACTGGGTGCCAATTTGCACGTCGTTTGGTAAATCAAGAGTGCAGCGACAGCTACAAAATCGTCTACATCGGAGCCCTTGGGGCAGGCTTGGATTGAATGTAAGTTATTGAAAATAAATGGTCGGGGAGAGAGGATTTGAACCTCCGACCCCCTGGTCCCGAACCAGGTGCTCTACCAGGCTGAGCCACTCCCCGAACCTCTTCGATTCTATCGTAATTGCGCGATTCTCGCTGGCGGGATTCGGGCGAGGGACGGCACGAGCCGCCGTCCTGTGAAATCGGGCTCGGGAAGACACTCATGCGAGAATGACACTGGCCGCATGATGGCGCGCTCGTATCGATGTCTGAGCGCCAAGGGGCCTGACCGCCAAGGGAGTCTGAGGCCTGGGAAGGAACAATTATGAGCGAACTGAATCTTGAGCCGCGCCGCACCGCGGTGGTCGTGATCGACTTGCAAAAGGGCATCGTGGGATTTCCCGGAACGCCGCACTCTCCGCAAAGCGTCATCGCCAATGCCGTTGCCCTGCTCGAAGCGGCGCGAGGCGTGGGCGCACAGCCGATTTTGGTGCACGTGGGCCGCTCGGCTGACGGGCGCGACGGACTGAGTGTGACGAGCGATCAGCCCATGCGCGCAGGCGGCGCGCTGCCGCCCGACTGGAGCGAGCTGATTCCCGAGCTCAACCGCCAGCCCAACGATGTTGTGATCCTCAAGCGGCAGTGGGGCGCATTTTACGGGACGGATCTCGAGTTGCAGCTGCGACGGCGCGGGCTCAATACGATCGTTCTGTGCGGCATCGCGACGGCGATCGGGGTGGAAAGCACGGCTCGCGACGCTTACGAGCGGGGATTCGAGCAGGTGTTCGCCGAGGATGCAATGACCGGGCGCGAAGCGGAAAGCCATGCCAACGCGATCACCAACATTTTTCCGCGCATGGGACGCGTGCGCAGCACGGCGGAGATTGTGGCGGCGCTGCACGCGGGTAAGGGCGCTTCGTAATCCAGGTTCGGTTTCGCGCGAGATTTAGAGAATGTAGCGCGATAGATCCTGGTCCTTCACGATCGACGCCACCATTTGCTTCACATAGGCGTCATCGACGAGGAAGACCTTTTCCGGGCCCGAGGCTGTCATGCGTTCCTGGTAGGGCAATGGTGTCGAGGATTCATCCTTGACGGCCTTTGCGACGGCCGCGGCAGCCTGTTCGTCGGCAGTGCGGCGCGCTACGTCGGGCGCGAGAAAGCTGATGTCCTCGAGCACGCGCTCCATGATGGTATGCAGACGGCGCGCGCCGATATTCTCTGTTTGCTCGTTCACTTTGAAGGCGAACTCCGCCATCTCGCGCAGCGCTTCCGGAGCAAACTCCAGGCGCACGCCCTCGGTCTCGAGCAGCGCTGCGTACTGCTTGGTCAGGGACGCCTTTGGCTCGGTCAATATGCGCAGAAAATCCTCGACGGTGAGCGACTGCAGTTCTACGCGAATGGGGAAGCGGCCCTGCAGCTCGGGGATGAGATCGCTGGGCTTGGAAACATGGAACGCGCCCGCGGCGATGAAGAGAATGTGGTCGGTGCGCACCATGCCGTAGCGGGTATTCACCGTGGTGCCTTCGACGATAGGCAGAATGTCGCGCTGGACGCCCTCGCGCGAAACGTCAGGCCCATGTCCGCCTTCGCGGCCGGCGATTTTGTCAATCTCGTCGAGGAAGACGATACCGTTCGATTCGACGCGCTCCACGGCGACGCGATTCACGGCGTCCATGTCGATGAGGCGGCTTTCTTCTTCCTGCACCAGGTAGTCGAAGGCGTCGGTCACCTTCATTTTTTTCTTCTTTGTGCCACCGCCGAAAATGTTTGGCAGCATGTCCTTGAGATTCATCTCCATGTCCTCAAGGCTTTGATTGGAGATGATGCCGAACTGCGGCGTGGAGCGCTCGCGGGCGTCGATCTCCACGATGCGGTCGTCGAGTTTGCCCTCGCGGAATTGCTGGCGCATTTTTTCGCGCGAGCGCTGGTGGCTCTCGGCGCCTGGCAAAGATAATTGGCCGTCCTGCCCGTGCGGCGCGGCGGGCGGTGGAGGCAGCAGCACGTCGAGCAGCCGCTCTTCTGCGTTCATCTCCGCGCGATCCTCCACCTCTTCCAGGCGCTCTTCGCGCACCATGTCGATCGCGATCTCGACCAGGTCGCGGATGATGGATTCGACGTCGCGGCCTACGTAGCCCACTTCAGTGAACTTCGACGCTTCAACTTTGAGGAACGGTGAGTTTGTCAGCTTAGCCAGCCTGCGCGCGATCTCGGTTTTGCCGACGCCGGTGGGGCCGATCATGATCATGTTTTTGGGCATGATGTCGTCGGCTATGTCGGGCGGCAGTTTTAGCCGGCGCTGGCGGTTGCGCAGCGCGATCGCCACGGCGCGCTTAGCGGCCCTCTGGCCGACGACGTGCTTGTCCAGCTCGGTGACAATTTCGCGCGGAGTCAGCTCATCGAGCGCTAACTCCTGCTCTTCGGCGGATGCGGGTAGGTAGATAGCCATTTCGCTTACAGATCTATTCTCTCAGGCTTGGCTCATTTGCGACAGGCCTGAGCGCCTTGCGCATTGACCGGGGCAGTTAGGCTTCCTACAATCGAGTCTTTAGCTGCCATGGCAATTTCCGCACTGATTATCGATGACGAACAACTGGCCCGCGACGAGCTGAAGTATTTGCTCGACTCGGTGGGCGATGTGGAGGTGTTGGCCGAGGGAGCCAACGGCATCGAGGCTGTGGACCTGATCGAGGAGTACCATCCCGACCTCGTCTTCTTGGATGTGCAGATGCCGGGGCAGGATGGATTCGCTGTGATCCAACGGCTGATGGAGCGGAATCGCGCGGGCACGGCCGCGGCGGCGATGCCGCAGATTGTTTTCGCGACGGCGTATGACCAGTACGCGGTGCGCGCCTTCGATGTGAATGCCGTCGATTACCTGCTTAAGCCGTTCGATCGCGCGCGGGTTGTTGAAGCGGTGGAGCGGGTGCGGGCGCGGCTCTCGAACGGCGGCTCGCCGGCGGCAGGCGCACCGGATGCAGAGTCGCAAATTGACCGGCTGTTGCGCTTGCTCGATCGGCCGCAAGGCGCGGAGCAGGGACGGCCGCAAACCAAGCTCATTGTCGAGGCGCAGAGCCGGTTGCTGCTTGTGGACCAGGCTGAGATCTGTTTCGCGGCGATTGACGAAGGCGTGATTCGCGTGGTGACGCGCGCGTTCGAAGGGCAATCGAAGTGCCGGACACTGGATGAATTGATGGAGCTGCTCGATCCCGCGCGCTTCTGGCGGGCACATCGCGGGTTTGTGGTGAACATCGACCAAATTCGCGAAGTGATGCCGTGGTTCAAATCGAGCTACCAACTGCGCATGAACGACAAGCAGCAGACGGAGATTCCCGTGAGCCGCGCGCAAACCAAGCGGCTAAGGGAGCTGTTCAATCTGTAAGGCGATGGTTATCGTAGGACGAGCAGACTGCGCCGGGTGTCGTTCTCGAACTCCGAAAATCGGATAGCGTTGTTTCGAATCATTCGCAAGAGTTCGTTTGTCGAGCAGTTTCCTGTTTGCAGCAGGATGACCTGGGGCGGCGCGCCCCACGCGATGCTCAGACTCGCAAAATCCTTATCCTTGGTCAGCAATGCGAATCCATGCGCTTTTGCGTATTCCCAAATAATGGCATCGAGAGTACTGCCCAAGCTGACAGAACTGACGTGAGCGGAGCCGGGAAACAAGTCGGCAAGATCGTGGACGAGCCGTGGGGGAAGGTTCTCATCAACGAGAAGCTTCAAGGACGGCTATCCTTTCCGGAATGCTGGCGAAGAACTCGTACATCGCCTGAAAATCTTCCCTTTCCAGATACGGAAACTCCCGAAGAATCTCATCCTCCGTCATGCCGGAGGCAAGATACGAAGCGACGTCGTACACGGTAATGCGCAGGCCGCGAATGCAGGGCTTGCCGCCCATTTTGCCGGCTTCTACCGTGATGCGCGGGTTCAGGCCAGTCATTAAGGCGCCACCTCTCTTGTGTACGATTCCATTCTACGGCGGTTCTGGAGTTTCTGTGCATTTTGGGGTCTCACAAGGGCTCCTAGCCTTGAAATTGGCTGAAACGCTCAGTCGTAGCGCTCGAAGACGATCTGCTTTTTGTGCCAGCCGAAGCCGGCGAGCCGCTCGCGCACGCTCGACACCATAAAATTCAGGCCGCAGATGTAGGTGAAGATATCGAAGCGCAGGTCCGCGGGCGGAGTTGCCGGATCGACGGGCGCCGCAGGCAGCGGCTGGCCGAGCCGCACAGCGCGTTCTTCGACGATCCTGGCGACGTGCTCCTGCACATAGCCGCGAAGGCCCTTCCACTCCGGCTGCGACCGGCTGAGCGTGGGCAGATAGTGGAAGTTGGGCACTTGCTGAGTAAGCGCGACAAACTCGTCGTGGTAGTACATGTCGGTTTCGTAGCGCGTGCCGTAGACAAGCCAGATTTCCTTGCCGTTGCTGCGGTCGGGGCCGGCGTCAGGACCGCTCTGGGGCGGAAAGAGCCATTGCGTGTAGGCGCGCATGGGGGCAACGCCGGTTCCGGTGGCGACAAAGATCGAATCGGTGATGGGCTCCTCAAGCACAAAGTGGCCGTGCGGTCCGTGCAACTGAATGGTTGAGCCCACGGGCAGATCGGGCAAGTCGGCCAGGTGGTTCGAAAAAAAGCCATTCTCTACTCGATTCACGCACAGCTCGAAGGTGTTCGCTGCGGGTGCCGAGGCGATGGAATAAGCGCGCGTCTGCTGCTTGCCTTTTTCGTCCAGCGCGACCGCGGAGATGAACTGACCGGGTTTGTAGTGGAAATTTTCGAGCGACTCAACCGCGAAGAGGAAGTGATAGCACTGCGCAACTTCGGAGATGCACTCTTTGCGCAGGAGACGAGCCGTATAAAGCTCACGTGCCAAGATTGTTCTCGCTTTGCTGGGAAGTGGGAGCCGTACTACCTGCGGGAATTATATGGTGCGAAGGTCGGTCGCGGCCATGTTTGTTGCGCGGGCCAATCCATGGGAACCATCCCTCAGGGGCTGAAGCCCCCGCTCTTTTGCTGCCTCATTGGCACGAATGAATTCGTGCCCTTTCAAGACGACGATCATGCGATCAGTTTCATGGATTCATCACCGGCAGTTCGAGCGATGACTCGTGGCTGGGGCCTGAGTAAATGGTGATGGTTGCGGGCTGGTAGTCCGCCGGCTTGGCTTTCATGATGTTGGGCACGAAGGTTTGCGGATTGCGGTCGTAGAGCGGGAACCATGTGCTCTGAATTTCGACCATCACCGTGTGGCCGGGCTTGAAGGCGTGGTCGACATCGTGAAGCGAGAATTTGTACTCGTGGATGGAGCCCGGCGCGAGCGCGGTAGGGTGGTCGAAGCCGGAGAGATAGCGTCCGCGGAAAATCTCGGCGCTGACGATGAGCTGATATCCGCGCATCTTCGAGTCGGGGCCGTCGCCGGGGTACTCGTCGATGAGCTTGACGACGAGATCGTTGTCACTGCCGGTGGTGGAGGCGAAAATGTCGGCGACCACTTCGCCCGTGAGCGTGAGATTCTTCGCGAGTACGGGCAACTTGAACACCGCGACATCTTTGCGATCGGTGACGAAATGCTGATCTTCCGTGAGCCAGTTGTACCACTGCGAGCCGTCAGAGTACGTGGGCTGAATGGGGCGGTGACGGTAGGGAACTGGATTGGCGGGATCACTTACATAGGATGTGGTTGCCGTTGTTGTTGAGGCGTTCCAACTGAGAAGGCCGAGGCCGGCGAGATACAGGCTTGTGGGGCGCGATTCCTGGGGCGGGAACTGCGAATAGTACTGCCAGGTGTTCGATCCGGTTTGGAAGCTGGCGGTGTTTTTGAGATCGAATTCGGGCGTGTTTTTGAGATAGTGCGCGAAGAATTTGGCTTCGATGCGGGCGCGAAACTCGGTGCCGATGGGCTCGCCGTAGTCGAGATTGCCAAGGCTCCATGCGGACGACGACCAATAGCCGTGACGCCAGGGGCCGAGCACGAGGAAATTGTCATGGTTCGTATCGTGCGGCTCGAGCTTCGCGTATTCTTCCTGCGGACCGTACATGTCTTCCTGGTCGTAGTAGCCGCCGACGGTGAGCGTGGGAACCGCAACCGCGTGGAGATCGTCTTCAACGGCGCGCGACGACCAGACGGAATCGTACGCAGGATGATTGAGGAATAGCTTCCAGGTGGGCAGCAGATTCGTTCCGGACTCTTTCACGTCGCGCACAAAACTACCGCGTTCGAGAAAGTAGTCAAAGCCGTCGACGGGCTTGCCGTTCGCGTCCTTACCGTAATCGACAGGGGTCCAGTTCTTCGTGGACTCCAGATCGCGGACGTAATCGTAGCCGTAGCTCTGACGAAAGGCGCCGTTGTGAAAGAAGTCGTCGCCGATCCAGACGTCGATCATCGGCGCCTGCGGCGAGATGGCTTTGACGGCCGGGCTCGGATCGATGCCAGCCATCGTGGCCAAAAAGCCGTCGTAGCTGGTGCCGAGGACGCCCACGCGGCCGTTGTTGCCGGGGATATTTTTGACGAGCCAGCCGGCGGTGTCATAGGCGTCGGTGCTCTCGTCGGTGGCCCTTGGATCACGGTGATTGGCGAGCGGGCGCATCATGATGAATTTCCCGCGGCTCTTGTAGCGGCCACGAATGTCCTCGCCAACGAAGATGTAGCCGTCGCGCGCGAGCTCGGGGCGGCGCAAAAAGATGGACTCGCGGCTGTCGCCATCGACGCCATAGGGCGTGCGTTCAAGGAGAATGGGCAACGGCGAGGCGATGTCAGCGGGTTTGAGGATGACCGCGTGAAGCTTGACGCCGTCGCGCATGGGAATCATGACTTCGGTGCGGACGTAATCGTGGAAGACGTGATGCACGGGCGGCCCGCTGCGCAGGTAAATCGTACCGGGATCGAATGAGACGGTGAAGCTTGTGGGCTGGCCGGATGCGCCGAGGGAGAAAGTGATGCGATCGTCATCCTGGCCGAAACCGAAGGCTGTTGGTGAAATCCG
This sequence comes from uncultured Acidobacteriota bacterium, assembly GCA_963745965.1. GTDB lineage: Bacteria > Acidobacteriota > Terriglobia > Terriglobales > Acidobacteriaceae > Telmatobacter. Next base: position 178,076 of record CAVUZC010000011.1, on the reverse strand, counting down.
CTTGAGTTCGGTTGGAACGAAACGGTCGGACTCGAACATCAACTTGCCGTCGCGCACATAGAAGCTGACCGCATTGCCGGGTTCGCCGGAGACGGTGTACTCGCCGGCGAAGGAGCCGAGAGGCACGGCCGCGGGAGCCTGGGCGGCGTAGGAGGTAGGGAAGGGAAGGATGGCAAGAAAAAGAACGAGAAATAGCAGGCGGCGGAAAATCAGAATTCGTTTGTCCGGGATCGGCGCCACTCATCAGGGTATCAGCGCATCTGGGTACTCGACCAGAATCGGGAAACAGGCATTCTCCGTCGCCGACTGTACAATCGAACCCGTAATCGAGAACTGGAGGAACCCCATGATGAAAATGGCTCTTGTCGCGTTCATCTTTGCGCTGCCGGTATTCGCTCAAAGCCCGTCTTCAGCATGTGGGCCAGAGGGCGCCAGCTTCAACGTCACGCTCGACAGGTCTCAATCCTTCCTGCCGACACCCGAGCCAAGAAAGGCGATGGTGGTCTTCATTCAGGACTTTGGTGAACAGAAATTTGGCTTTGGCGTGCACCCGGTCGCCAGAATCGGGGTGGATGGAGCGTGGGTAGGCGCAGTCAAGGACAATTCCTATCTCCCTGTGTCTCTCGATCAAGGCGAACACCACCTCTGCGTCGATCTGGATTCCGAAATGCTCGGGAGCCCCGTTGAGCTGATCCACTTTAGAGTGGATGCCGGGACGGTGTATTACTTTCGCTGGCGATACCTCTCCGGAGGCAGTCTTCTGATTGCGCCCGTCGATAGCGACGAAGCGAAATACCAGATCGCGATCTTCCCATTGAGTGTCTCGACGCAGAAGAAGTGATGGTGCGAGTTCCAGGCCGCGCCACCGGCACATAAACTTGAATGATCATCGGCCTCAAATAATTGCAACAGGCTTGAATGCTAATGCGCGTGGCCGTGAGACCGTGCGTGGCCACCGGATATTTCCTCAGGCGGTGCGACGCAGCCGTCGAGGGCCTCGCAGCCGACATGCTCGAATTGAATCGTGGTGTGGCTGATCTGGTAATGGTCGCGGAGCAGGTGATTGAGCTTTGCGAGAATGCAGGCGCTCGCCGAAGGCGGAATGTCCGCGATGGTGACGTGACAGGCAAGAGCGCGTGACAGCGAGCCGAGGCTCCAGACGTGCAGATCGTGCACGTTGACGACCCCCTCGACGGCTTCCATGCCGGAGCGGATTTCCCTGAGCGAACAGCCGCGCGGCGTGCCTTCAAGAAGAATGTTGAGGGTTTCGCGGACAATGCCGATGCTCGACCAGAAGATGAGCGCGGCGATGAGCAGCGAGAGCACCGGATCGATCCAGTTGCGGCCGGTGAGAAGAATGCCGAAGCCGCCGGCGATGACGGCCGCCGTGGAGAGTGTGTCGCCGGCCATGTGCAGGAAGCTGCTGCGCAGGTTGACGTCGCGGGCCACGCCCCACAAAAGCGCGGCGATGATGCCGTTCATGGCCACACCGGCGGCGGCCACGATCATCATGAGGCGAGGCTCGACGGCAACCGGCGCGCTGAGGCGATGCACGGCTTCAACGGCGATGCCGAGCGAGATGGCAATGAGCGTCGCGGCGTTGATGAAGGCTGCGAGGACGCCGGCCCGCTGGTAGCCGAAGGTGCGGGAGTGATCGGCGGGGCGCGACTGGAAGTAGACGGCCGCGAAGCTCAGCAGGAGGGCGAGAAAATCCGAGACGTTGTGGCCGGATTCAGAGAGTAGCGCCAACGAGTGGGCGCGCAGGCCGGCGACGAAGGTGACCACGACGTAGGCCAGCGTGGCCGCCAGCGAAAAGCGCAGCACCAGCGTGGTTCGACGTGCGTCCTTGCCCGCGGGCGCGGCGTGAAGATGCATGAAGATAGTGTAACCGGGGTTGGGTATCAGCGAAAAGCAGGGAGCGAGGGAGCTAAACGGCTAGGCTAGGGACGCAGGGATAGAAGCGGCGATGATTCCAGGGCCGCACTAATGGGTGCCGGGTTCGAGATGGCTGCGATCGATGGGATTGGGATCGTCGATGGCGGGGAATTGCGGCAGTCCTTCGCGCAGACCGGTCCAGGTTTCGGCGATGACGATACTGTTGTGCGGGTTGCCGGGCTGGTAGCGCACGCTGCAGGGAAATCCGGCGCGCACTTCGCCGGCCTCGATAATGGCGCGCATGGCCGTGATCTCCTGCGAGCACTCATAGTCCACTCCGCCGATGCGGTAGTTGTAGAGGAGAAAGGTCCGCTTTGGGCTGCCTTCGTTCTCGACATCGTAGACATCCAGCAACATGCCGTCGACGAGGCGCCCGGACTGGACGAGAAACTCGCGGCGCCCGTGCTCGATCTCCTCGGCAGTGGGCCGGCGGCGCTGCATCAGGTAGCCGGCAATCGTCGCGATCACAGCAACCGTACTGACGCCGACAAAAATCTGCCAACCATTGTCGTTTGCAAAATTCATCGATAGCGGGAGCTCTCCCCAGAACAGTCCCAATTCGAGGATACCGCACATGTAAAGCTTGATGAACTGTGGCAGCGCAGGCATTGTACGACGGAAGTTGCACGGCGCGCGCAACGTTCGAGCATTGCGTCCATGACCTATAATCCACTTGGAGTTTTCCCGATCCTGGAAGAGAGAATCACGATGAGTAAGAGTCAAAAAATCCATTCGACCACTGTGATCTGCGTACGGCGCAACGGCCAGGTGGTGATGGCCGCGGACGGCCAGGTGACCTTGGGGGATCACGTGCTGAAACACTCGGCCAAGAAGATCCGCCGTCTCTTCCAGGACAAGATTCTTGCCGGGTTCGCGGGATCGACGGCCGATGCATTCAATTTATTTGCGCGATTTGAGACGAAGCTCGAACAGCACGCGGGGAACCTGAACCGCGCCGCCGTGGAGCTGGCCAAGGACTGGCGCACCGACAAAATGCTGCGCAATCTGGAAGCGCTGCTGCTGGTGGCCGACAAGGGGCAGACGTTTTTGATCTCTGGGTCCGGAGATGTAATTGATCCCGACGAGCCGCTGGCGGCGATCGGTTCGGGCGGCAGCTACGCCACGGCTGCGGCGCGCGCGCTGATGGAGAATACTGACCTGGGCGCGCGCGAGATTGCGGAGAAGGCGATGAAGATCGCGGGCGAGATCTGCATTTATACCAACGACCGGGTTACGGTGGAGGAGCTGTAGGCCGATCCGGGGTCCGAATGCCGGCTGGATTTGAGAAGTAGATTCGCTCCTTATTCCTCGCGGATGCCATAGAATTCAACGTAGATGAAGTGTCCTTACTGCGGTTTCGGGCAGGATCGGGTGGTGGACTCGCGCGAAAGCAAAGAGGCCGACTCGATCCGGCGACGGCGGGAGTGCGAGAAGTGCAACCGGCGCTTCACCACCTATGAGCGCATCGACGAGATTCCTTACATGGTGGTGAAGAAAGACGGCCGGCGCGAGCGCTTCGACCGGCAAAAAATTCTGAGCGGATTGCTGCGAGCTTGCGAGAAACGGCCGGTGTCATCGAGCCAGCTGGAAGCCATCGTCGACGCGGCCGAAAGCTTCCTCATCGACGCTCCCGAGCGCGAGCGCACCACCTCCGAGGTCGGCGAACTCATCATGCAGCACCTGAAAGGGCTCGATACGGTCGCTTATATCCGGTTTGCGTCGGTGTATCGCGACTTCAAGGACGTGAACGAGTTCAAGGAAGAGCTGGAGGGACTGCTGGGGAGCCACGGGAAAAAGGCAGGGACGAAGGGACCAGGGACCAGGGACTAGGGACTAGGGACAAGGGACTAGGGACAAGGGACTAGGGACAAGGGACTAGGGACAAGGGACTAGGGACAAGGGCAGAGCTTCTAACTGCCAGCTTATGGTTCCAGCTCTGTCGTTCCGTGGACATCGATCTGGAGCAGGCTCATGATCCGGTACGCCTTCCCTGATGGGCAAAGATTACCTGGTCGCCAGATGACGAGTGCGCCATGCTGCATGCGCACTTAACCTCTTGTACACTAGAGAGGTACAAGACCATGAAAAGCAGACTTCCTGTAGGTATCCTGGGCGCGACCGGAATGGTCGGCCAACGTTATATCCAATTGCTGGAAGAGCATCCCTGGTTCCAGGTCACTTGGCTTGCGGCCAGTGACCGGTCGAGTGGCAAGCCGTATGGCGAGGCGGCCAAGTGGCGTCTGGACACGCCGCTGCCGGAGCGGATTGCAAAGATGGTGGTATCGCCGGCAGAACCCCAAGGCGCACCGAAGGTGATCTTCGCCAGCGTAGACGCGGCGATTGCCCGCGAGATGGAGCCGAAGTTTGCCGCGGCCGGCTGCGCCGTGATCTCGAATTCGAGCGCGTTCCGCATGGCGCCGAATGTTCCGCTCGTGATCCCCGAGGTGAACGCCGCTCACCTGCACATGATTGAAGAGCAGCCTTGGCGCAAGGAATCGGGCGGCTACATCGTCACCAATTCCAATTGCACGGTGATGGGTCCGGTGCTGGCGCTGAAGCCGATTGTCGACCGCTTCGGCGTGGAGCAGATCTTCGCCACATCGATGCAGGCGGTCTCGGGCGCGGGCTACCCCGGCGTGGCTTCGATGGACATTTTCGACAACGTTGTGCCCTACATCGCCAACGAAGAAGAGAAGATGGAAGAGGAACTGCTTAAGCTGCTGGGCAAGCTCGATGGCCATGCCCTGAAGCCGCTCGCTGCACGCATGAGCGCAAGCTGTAATCGCGTTCCGGTAGTCGACGGCCACACGGTTTCGCTCAGTATCAAGCTCTCCAAGCCGGCTACGCGCGAAGAGATCATCGATGCCTGGGCCGAGTTCCGCCCGCTTGCCGGGCAAGATTTGCCTTTTGCACCTGCTCAGCCCGTGGAATGGACGCCGCTCGCCGACCGTCCGCAGCCGCGGCTGGACCGCAATCGGGGCAAGGGCATGACGGTGACTGTGGGCCGGTTGCGCCCCTGCGGCGTGCTCGATTGGAAGTTCACGGTGCTCTCGCACAACACCGTCCGCGGCGCGGCCGGGGCGACGATCCTGAACGCCGAGATGCTAATGAGCCTGGGCAAGCTGGAGCCTGTGGCTGCTGGGGCAGCGCGGGCCTGAAACATAGCTGAAAGCGGACAGCCGACGCTGAACGCTCAAACAAATAAATGGAATTGGCATGAACCTGGTAGTGATGAAGTTTGGCGGCACGTCGGTGGAGGATCCGGCGGCCATTGGGCGCACCGCGGCCATTGTGGCCGGGCGCGTGGCAAAGGGCAAGAGCCCCGTGGTGGTGGTGAGCGCCATGGCCAAGGTGACCGACCAGCTGTTACGGGCAGCGGTTGCGGCTTCAGCGGGAGATCGACCCGGAGCGCTGGAGATCAGCTCCAGGTTGCGCGCGCGGCACCGCGAAACGGCGGCCGAGTTGGTGAAGAATGCAGCCGAGAGCTCCGCGCTTATCGCTACCATCAACGAAAAGTTCGACGCGCTCGATGAAGTTCTGCGCGGGCTTTCGGCGATTCGCGAGCTCACGCCGCGCATTTCAGATCTGATTGTGAGCTACGGCGAGCGGCTTTCGAGCCGCATCGTGGCTGCGGCTTTCCGCGAGCGTGGCATCAACGCGGCATATGTGGATGCACGCGAAGTCATCATCACGGATTCGGAATTCCAGAAAGCTGCGCCCCTCGACCATCTCATCGAGAAGAAAGCGCACGAGAAATTGCTGCCCTTGCTGCGCGATGGCAAAGTTCCGGTGATGGGCGGCTTCATCGCCTCAAACGAAGCGGGTCTGACGACTACGCTCGGCCGCGGCGGATCGGATTACACCGGCGCGCTCGTGGGCGGCGCCATCGAGTCCGAGGCGATCGAAATCTGGACCGATGTGGACGGCATCATGACCGCCGATCCGCGCGTTTGCCCCGATGCGTTGCGCGTCAAAGTCATCAGTTTTGAGGAAGCGGCGGAGCTGGCCTACTTCGGTGCCAAAGTGCTGCATCCGGCCACGATTCTGCCGGCAGTGAAAAAGAACATTCCCGTACTGGTGCTCAACAGCCGCAATGCGGGTTGCGAGGGCACGCGCATCATCTCCGTGGCGCCGCACTGCAAGAGTCCGTTCAAGTCCATTGCGGTCAAAAAGAAGCTGACCATCATCGACATCGTGGCCAGCCGCATGCTGATGACGCACGGCTACATGAGCAAGGTGTTCGCCGTTTTCGATAAGCACAAGTGCCCCGTGGATATGGTTTCGACCAGCGAAGTTTCCATCTCGGTGAGCGTGGACTCGAACGCCAGCCTGCCCGAGATCGCCGCCGACCTGAAGGCGCTGGCAGATGTTACCTACGAAGGCAAAAAGGCTCTGGTCTGCATGGTGGGCGAAGACATTCGCGGCCAGAACGGCATCGCCGCGCAGGTTTTCAGCGCAGTCCGGCACGTGAACGTGCGCATGATCTCGCAGGGCGCGAGCGAGATCAACATGAGCTTCATGATCGACGAGGACGACGCTGACGAAGCGGTGCGCTCACTTCATGCGGCATTCTTCAAAGAACCCGATCCGAAGATCTTCGACGTGTAAGCGAGAAAAGCAGCCGTTAGCTCTTAGCTTTTAGCTGCGTTGTCTTCACATTCGCTTCAAGTTCGGAGTCTGGAGCATAAGTTTGGCACGAACTCCTGATCCACCTCGGCAGAAGCTAGTAGCTAGAAGCTAGCAGCTAGGAGCTGTTTTTATGCTGATTCTTGTTTTGGGTAAAGGGAAGACTGGCTCGCTCGTTGCCGAAGTGGCGCGGGAGCGCGGCCACGGCGTGCGTACGCTCGACATCAACGACAATCCTCACGCTTCGGCGCTCACGGCCCCGAATCTCGCAGGCGTCGATGTCGTCATCGACTTCACCGCTCCGGAAGCGGCGGTTGAAAATATGCGAGCCGTGCTGGCTGTGGGCGGGCGCATCGTGGTTGGGACCACCGGTTGGTACGACAAGCTTCGCGACTTGAAGGCGCTGGCCATCGCGCGCGGCGGCGGGCTGCTCTATGGAACGAATTTTTCCATTGGGGTGCAAAGGCTGTTTCGCCTCACAGCAGAGTTGGCCAAGCTCGAAGACTACAAATTTTCGATCAATGAAACGCATCACTTGACCAAGCTCGATGCTCCCTCCGGCACGGCTCTCACCTTGCAGGAAATCATCCAGATGGCTCAGCCCGGCGCAGCCGTTCCCATCGAATCGCACCGCGTCGGCGATGCCAAAGGCGAGCACGTTGTTACCGCGAAGAGCGCCTACGACACGTTGGAGCTGCGCCACAACATTGACGACCGCCGCTGCCTGGCCCTGGGTGCAGTGCGTGGAGCCGAGTGGCTGGCGGGCAAATCCGGCGCCTGGGAGTTCCGCGAAATATTCGAGCAACTCTGACTCATAGACTTAGAAGCCGTGCCCTTTCAAGACAGCTTCTTGCCCTTGCGCCCGCTTCCAGCCGCCGTATACCATGGCCGTTTCTCTATTGAGGGCCGCAACCGTTGTCGCGCGAGTATAACAAAGATTGACAAATCCTGTTATCCGACTCATCATCGATTCCAGGAGACTTTTCCCATGAATGTTTCGCTCACTCGCGAACTCGACAAATTTGTGGCCGCCAAGGTTGCTTCTGGCCGCTACACCTCAGCCAGCGAGGTGGTGCGCGAGGCGCTGCGGCTGTTGGAGGAGCAGGATCGCGCCCGCGCCGTGCGGTTGGAAGAGTTCAATCGCGAACTTCAAAGGCGTTTGGACTCTGCGGATCGAGGAGATTTCGTCACGGCGGATGAATCGTTACGCCGCATCCGGGAGAAGTCCGCGCAGCGGAGAAAGCGCATCGCATGAGCAGTTACTTTCTAACGCCAGAAGCCGACGATGACATGGCGGGCATTTGGGAGTATATCGCTCAGGACAATATCGAAGCCGCAGACCGTTGGGACACCAAGTTGCGCGATGCATTCGAAATGTTAGCCAAGAACCCGCGTTTAGGGCACATGCGTAAGGATCTGACGGATCTTCCGATTCTCTTCTGGCCCGTGGGTGCCTATCTCGTCCTGTATCGCACTCGCAAAAAGCGCATGGAAGTTGTTGCCGTGACCCAAGGCGCGCGAGACATTCCATCCTTTCTCCATGACCGCGCACAATAAGCTGCGTGCAGGTGTGCGTCCCGTGTCATCGCGCATTCACGCCCGTTCCGCGCAACCGTTATAAACTTAAGCTGTGATGGAAACTAGAGGCTGTGGCACTGCAATTGTTACGCCCTTTCGGGCGGATGGATCGGTGGACGAGCCGGCGCTGTGGTCGCTGGTGAACTGGCAGATCGAATCGGGCGTGGATTTTCTCGTGGTCTGCGGCTCGACGGGAGAGGCTGCGACGCTGGATGAAGAAGAGTGGCTGAACACCATTCGTCTCGTCATCGACGCGGCGGCCGGCCGCGTTCCCGTATGGGCAGGCTGTACGCACAACTCCACGCGCGCTCTTCTGCGCCTGGCAGCAATGCTCCGGCGCGTGCCCGGCGTGGCTGCGGTACTTTCCGCCAATCCCTACTACAACAAGCCCACGCAGGAGGGACAGTTCCAGCATTTTCTTGCGCTGGCGCGCGAAGTGGCCCCGCTTCCGGTTTGCCTCTACAACGTGCCGGGACGCACTGCCGCGAATCTTGAGCCCGAGACCGTGGCTCGACTCAGCGCCGCCGCCTCGAACATCCAGGGGATCAAGGAAGCGAGCGGCAAATTAACGCAATTCGCCGAACTGGCCCATCTGCTGCCGCGCAGTTTCAAGATATTTTCCGGCGACGACAACCTGGCGCTTGCGGCGATCGCCGTGGGCGCGCATGGATTGATCAGCGTGGCCTCGAACGAAGCTCCGGCCGAAGTGGCGGCCATGATCCGCGCCGCGCTCGAAAATCGCTGGGACGAGGCGCGCGATCTGGAACGCCGGTTTGCGAGGCTCTTCGAAGCCAATTTCTGGGAGTCGAATCCCAGCCCGGTGAAAACCGTGCTGAGCCTGATGGGCCGCTGCGGCGACACGCTGCGCCTGCCGCTGGTGCCGCCTACTCCCGCTACACGCGCAAAGCTGGAGCGGCTGGCCGGAGAGCTCGGCTTGCTCAAACACACGCCCATTCCAGCAGGCGTGCGCTCGGAAGTGTATTAGACGACGGTTCGCAAATCCCTTGCGCCGCGGTCTTTGCTGGGTTTCTGGCCGCTAGCATATACTTTGGACCAGAAACCTGAGCGGGAACAAAAGAGGGGCAAGAACATGGCAAAGAGCGTCAATAAAGTCATACTTCTGGGAAATGTGGGCAAGGACCCAGAAGTTCGCTCCACCGGCGGCGGCACTATGGTGGCAAACTTCACGTTGGCCACAAGCGACCGCTTCCAGGACGCGCAGGGCAACTGGCAGGACCGCACGGAGTGGCACAGCCTCGTTGCGTTCAAGCGCACTGCCGAAATTGTTCGGGATTACGTGAAGAAGGGATCCAAACTCTACATCGAGGGTAAGATCCAGACCCGCAGCTGGGATGACAAGGAAACCGGCGTCAAAAAGTACCGCACCGAAATTATTGTCCTCGATCTCTCGCTGCTCTCCGCCCGCGAAGATGGCGGGGCACCAGCCGCGGGTCGAGCGCTTCGAATTCGCGCTTCGAATATGGACCAGCGCCAACCGGCCGCGAATGACGAGTACGCGCAGTCGGCGGAGATCTCCGACGAAGATATTCCGTTTTAACGACAGGGAATAGGGAATAGCCAGCAGGGAGTAGAAGACGGCTGCGACGCGGTTTTCTTACTCCCTACTCACTATTGGCTACTGTCTGCTCTTCCAGCGGGTCGTTATCGCGGTCGGTGACTTCTGCGAGGCCGCCAGGCGTTCTGCCAATTCTTCCGTCCAACTGTTCTCCGGGGCGCGCCAGCTCCAATTCCCTTCAGCCACGGAAGGCATGTTCATGCGCGCCTCGGCGCCAAGTTCGAGCAAATCCTGTGCCGGTGCAATGGCGATCTGGGCCACGCTCGCCTGCGCTGCGCGGATCAGCGGCCACGTGGGCTGGCCGTTGACTGGGCCCACCAGCGCCTCTACCGACGCGTGTTCGGTCTCCGTCGCCGCCTCCCACCAACCCTGCGTGGTGTTGTTATCGTGCGTCCCCGTGTAGACGACCGTGGAAGGCACGTAGCTTTGCGGCAGGTGCGCATGCGCGCCTCTTGAGTCAAAGCCGAACTGCAGAACTTTCATGCCCGGCAGGCCCAGCTCGTGACGCATCGCATCCACTTCCGGAGTAATCACGCCCAGGTCTTCAGCAATCATCGGCAGCGGCCCAAGGGCCGATTCGAGTGCGCGGAAAAGCTCAAGCCCCGGCGCTTTCACCCACTCGCCGATCACCGCCGTTTTTTCGCTGGCAGGAATCGACCAGTACGCTTCGAAGCCGCGGAAGTGGTCGAGGCGAATGATGTCGTACAGCTCAACGGAGCGGCGCATGCGCTCGATCCACCATTGGAAGCCGCTTTGGGCGACAGCATCCCAGCGATAGAGCGGATTGCCCCAGCGCTGGCCGGTTTCGGAAAAGTAGTCGGGCGGCACGCCCGCAACGTGGATAGGCTTGCGCTCTTCGTCGAGTTCGAAGAGGTCCGGATGAACCCAGACATCGGCCGAATCCATATTGACGAAGATGGCCACGTCGCCAATGATGCGAATGGCGCTGCGTGCGGCAGCCTCTCGGAGCAGGTTCCATTGCCGGGAGAAGGCAAACTGCAGAACCTTCTCGATCATGCGCTCGCGCGCGTGATGGGCGGCGGCCTCGGCGAGCGCCTGCGCATCGCGGCGGCGTAGCGGCTCGGGCCATTCGGTCCACGCGCCGTATTGAAAACGCGGCGCAGCACGGCATAGAGCGCGTAATCGTCGAGCCACTTAGGCGGTCTGCTCGCGCTCGAATGTTTCGAACTCAATCCACTGGGCAGCCAGTGCGGGCTCGTCGAGAGCGCGATCGAGAAAGTTACCGGCAGCTTCATAAAGCAGCGGGATATTTTTGCTTTTCTACAGCGTCAAAATCGATTGGCCCCGAAGCCTCGGGCAACAAGGCGAGTCCATCGCCGCCGATCCAGCCCCAGTCGCGCAGCATCTCCAGGCTGATGAGCGCGGGATTGCCGGCAAACGCCGAATTCGCGGCGTAGGGCGAATTGCCATATCCCGTTGGGCACAGCGGCAGCACCTGCCAAACGTGCTGCTTGGCGCGCTGCAAGAAAGCCGAGAAACTCGTGTGCTGCCGGGCCCATGATCCCCGATGCCGCCGACGGACGGCAGCGAGCTGATGTGGAGCAAGACTCCAGAAGAACGCTGAAACTGCATGATCTCATTATGCCCGGCGGATTCCGGCTCGCTGCAGAATCCCGCCCGATCTGAGAAACTGGGATACGCGTTCCCAACGCAATGTTTCGCGACTCCGAAACCGAGGGAGTACTCCGTTGAACTTTCCGTAGTTGCCGATCCCATGTTTTTGTTCTCGCCTTGATTTCGATTCCTGCCGCGCTTGCGCCGTTGCCTGCATCGGCCGCGACGGTACCGCAACCAGTCACGATCGATAGCGGCTGGCAGTTGCAGGATGTGGCCAAAGCGCCGCAACCGGGCGCGGAGGTGGCAAGCGCGGGTTTCGACACGCGGGGCTGGTATGCGGCCACGGTGCCGGGCACGGTGCTCACTTCGCTGGTCAACGATCATGTTTATCCAGAGCCGCTCTACGGCGAAAACGACCGGCCCGAGATCATTCCGGAAAGCCTGTGCCACACCTCGTACTGGTACCGGACCGTCATCCACGTGCCGCGCGCCTACAAGAAACATCGTGTGTGGCTGAACTTCGACGGCATCAACTACTCGGCCGAAGTGTGGGTGAACGGCGCGAAAATGGGCACGACGCGCGGCGCATTTATCCGCGGCATCTTCGACATCACGGCGCAGGTCAAGCCTGGCAAGCCGGCGGTGGTTGCAGTGCTGGTCGCGCCGCAGCCGCATCCCGGCGTTCCGCACGAGCACACCTGGCGCGATGGCGTAGGCCTGAACGGCGGCATCTCGGCCATCGACGGACCGACGTTCCTCTCGACGATCGGCTGGGACTGGCTAGATGCGGTGCGCGACCGCGATACCGGCATCTGGCAAAAGGTGTTCTTATCGGCGACGGGACCGGTGGTGCTCAAAAATCCCTTGGTCACGACGGATTTGCCGCTGCCGCGCACCGACTCTTCCGACGTGACCGTGCAAGCGACGGTTGAAAACGTGAGCGATGCGCCGCAGACCGGCGTCGTTCAGGGAACCATCGAGAACATCTCTTTCGAGCGGCAAGTGGAACTGGCCCCGCACAGCACGCAAAGCCATCGTATTCGACGCCAAAAACACGCCGGCGCTGCATATCGATCATCCGCGGCTGTGGTGGCCGAACGGCTATGGCGCGCAGGAGATGTACCGGCTGCACCTCGCGTTCAAGATCAAACGGTCGATCAGCGACACCGAAGACGTCGATTTCGGCGTTCGCAAAATCTCATATTCAGTTCCGGGAACGGATACGCTGACAATCTCCGTCAACGGCGTGCCGATCTTCATTCGCGGCGGAGACTGGGGACTCGACGAAGCCATGAAGCGGATTCCGCGCGAGCGGCTCGACACCGAGATTCATCTGCACCAACTGGCGCACCTGAATCTGATCCGCAACTGGGTGGGGCAGAGCACGGGCGAAGACTTCTACGAATTGTGCGACAAGTACGGAATCCTGGTTTGGGACGAGTTCTTCCAGCCGAATCCCGGCGACGGGCCCGACCCCGACGATCTCGACACATACATCGCCAACGTGCGCGACAAGGTGCTGCGCTTCCGCAATCATCCTTCCATCGTGTTGTGGTGCGGCGCGCAATGAGGGCTATCCGCCGCCGGCGATCGATGCGGCTCTGCGCAAAGTTGCTTGCCGAGACTGGAGCCGACGCGGCGCTATCAGCCAAGCTCGACCGACGGCGCGGGTGTGCGCTCGCATGGGCCTTATTCCTGGCGCGCTCCACGCGAGTTTTACACCATCACCGACGACTACTTCAAAACCGAAACCGGCAGCATGAGCGTGCCCACGCTCGAGTCGATTCACGGCATGATGCCCAAGAAGGATTGGGAGACGATCGACGACGACTGGGCCGCGCACGACATGGCCAAAGGCAATGGGCATGGCGATCTCTACCCGGGCATCATTGCCGCGCGCTACGGCAAATTCGCCAATCTCGCCGACTTTGTGCGCAAGGCGCAACTGGCGAATTACGAGGCCTTCCGCGCCATGTACGAGGGGCGCAACGCGAAGCTCTTCCATCCCGCCACGGCCGTCATCACCTGGATGAGCAATCCCGCGCAGCCGAGCTTTATCTGGCAGATCTACCACTACGATCTCGAGCCGATGTCCTCGTACTTCGCCGTGATGCACGCGTCGGAGATGGTGCACATTCAGCTCAACGAGGCCAACGGGCAGGTGCAGGTGATCAACAACAAGCCGGAACCGCTGACGGGGCTAGTGGCGCACGTGAGCGTATACAACCTGGACGGCACGCTTGCATCCACGCACGACATACCGGTGACCGCCGCGCCGGAAGCAGCGACCAGATCTTGGAACGATCGATTTCCCGGCAACTCTGAGCCGCGTGCACTTCATCGAGCTATCGCTCGATGATCCTGCAGAAATCCGCAGCGCCTGATCTGTCGAAGAACTTTCTATTGGCAGGCGCAGCCCGGCGATCCCGACGATCTGACTCGACCTGAACAAGATGCCGCAAGTGACCCTTGCAGGCGCAGTCGCTGGAGCAAAACGATCGAGGATGGCATGCGCACGGTGACGGTCACGCTTGCAAATCCGACGCCCAGCATTGCGTTGATGGCACATGTGCAGTTGCGCCGCAAATCCGGAGAGCGCGTGCTGCCGGTCTTCTACAACGACAATTACGTGACGCTGCTTCCTCATGCCAGCACGACCATCGAGATGCAGGCCGCGGTAAGCGATTTTGGCCGGCGAGGACCCGCTGGTCGACGGTTGACGGATGGAACGTGTCGGTCGACTCCGGCTACCTTCGGCAATGCATCCGTCGCGCCCAATCTCGACGCGCAGCCGGACCATTGGCCCACTACGGGATTACCCGTCGCAACCGAGGGCCTTGCGATAGGCGGCATCGCTGCAGATGCAAAAAGGCCCGCAACCGGAATGGCTGCGGGCCTTTGCGTTTTGAGCCGTTCGCGCTTACATCTGCGGCGTCTGCTGCGCCTTGGCGTTCATGGCGACCAGCTTGTGCTTCTTGTATTCGTCAAAGATGCCGCTCGCGAAGATGCGGAAAGCATCACTGCGTCTTTGGTCGAGAAGCCCCTCACGCGTTTGGTCGAAGTTTTTCGCGATCTCGTCTGCGGTTGGCTCCTGCTTGTCAATAATCTTCGCCACAACGCCCGTGCGGCCGGCATCGATGGGGCCGCTGATTGTGCCAACGTTCATATCGAAGAGTTGCGGAGCCACCTGGCCCACAGCGCCGAAGTCGGGAACCTGGCCGGTGGGGCTCACCATGTCGCTGGTCTTCATGGTTGCGCCCACTTCTTTGGCGGCTTTGGCAAGATCGTTCATCGACTTTGCCTTGTCGGCGAGTTCTTTGGTTTTCTGGCTCAGCAGAACCGGAACCTGCTCGCTGCGATAATCGTCGAGCACGTGCGACTTCCAGTCGGCAAAAGACGGCGCGTGGGCCGGAACAACCCCTGTGACCTGGAAGATTGCATAGCCTTCGCCCGTGGGCGCCGATTGTGGCGCATCGCCCTGCTTGGCATCAAATGCTGCGGACAATAGCTGTGCGCTCTCAGGCAATCCTGCAATCACACCTTCGCGGCCCAGCGGCTCGGTGGTTACCACCTGCAGATGATGCGCCGCGGCAGTTTTGTCGAGTCCGTTCTGGTTCGCTTCCGTGGTCAATAGCTGCGCAAAGTGCGACGCCGACTGCGCCGCGGCATCGCGGGAGAGCTCGGCAACAATCGTATCCCGCACTTCGCTGAGCGGCTTGGTATGTGCATCCTGCCGCTCCTCCACCTGGACGATGTGGTAGCCGTAGCTGCTCTTCACAATGGCGATGTCGCCGATCTTCTGGTTAAAGATGGCGTTGTCGAACGCCGGCACCATCGTGCCGGGCTGCGCAAAGCCCAGTTCTCCGCCCTTGTCCTTGCTGCCCGGATCATCGGAGTATTTCTTTGGCCAGCTCGGTCCCAACTTCCGCCGGCCTGGAGCTGCTTTAGAATACTCTCCGCCTTGGCCTTAGCCGCGGCATCGGTCTTGGCGTCGGCGCCCGCCGGCACGCTGATGAGAATATGCCGCGACCGCGCTTGCCTGGGAACCTGAAAGTCGGTCAAATGATCGTTGTAATACTGCTGAATCTGCTGCTCGGTGGGCTGCGGAACGCCGCCGGGAACCTGTTCCTGCGAGAACGCAAAGTAAGTAATCCTGCGCTGCTCCGGCACCGCATTCGCATACCGTGAGGCATTGTTCTTGAAAAACGCCTCAAGCTCGCTATCCGAGGGGTTGATCGACTTGCGAATGTCGTCGGACGAGATCACCGCGTAGTCAAATTTGATCTTGATGTTCTGTTTGAGGTACGCCTCGCGAACCTCTTGCGGGCTCACCGTCACGCCTGCAGTTACGAAAGCCTCCAGCCGCTGGATCGCGATCTGGTCCTTGATTTCGCTCTCGAACTGGTCGACCGATTCATGCATATTCTCGTCGACCAATTGACGATAGGCCTGATCGCCGATGTATTGGCCGTTGGGATAAAGAATCCGAGCGTTGGCGCCGGTGGTCAAAATGTGGCGTACGTCGTCGTCAGTGGCGTAGATACCGAGCTTGTGCGCTTCCTGCAGCAGCATTTTTTGCTGAACCAGTTGCTGGCCTACCTGCTGCTCGAAGAGATTCACGATCATCGGGTTTTCGGCATACTGTGGGTTGCGCTGGCGCAACTGGGTTTCAGTCATCTGCTGCACCTGCGCCTCGCTGATCGTGTCGCCCGTGGAAAGAAAGCGGCTGTACCAATGCGGATACACGACTGCGTAGGTATCCGGCGAGGCGGAGCCGGCGCCGGCGAGCCCGGGGATGAGGTAAACCACCATGGCCACCGATGCCGCACCGATGACGACCACGAACAGAGCTTTGGTGATGCGATTTTCTGATTGCAGGAAACGAATCATGGATGAATCTGGACCTTCAACTCTCTTGAGGCGATCGCTGCTCCGAAGCCGGATGCAGCGGCGAATCCGCCGCATTCCGCTGGGCCTGCGATGCGCAGTTTCTCGCTAATTTACGACACTGCAATTATAGACGACCGAGAGGATGCCTAGGCTCGTCCGGTGCGGATGTGCCAGCCTCCACTCGAATGAACCGATGTCTCGGCCTAAATTCACCGCCGCCCATCCGGACGGGCAAAGGAACCATCCTAGACTAAGAAGGATTGCAACGTTGGTGTAATCATATATAAGAAATTTAATTAACCACAGTTAACAATTTGTGGCATACTGTGGTCAAGAGGGGCCCGCCCGATCTATGTCCACGGACGCCATCACCCGAGCCACCATCGCCGAACCCTCGCTGCCCGAGGTGCACTCAAGCGTGGGCATCTCGCGTTCGCCCATCTTCTGGCGGCGTCTGCTCGGCTTCGTTGGACCCGGATTCCTCATCTCCGTGGGCTACATGGACCCCGGCAATTGGGCCACCGATATCGCCGGCGGTTCGCAGTTCGGCTACACGCTCCTGTTCGTTATCATGCTCTCGAATCTGATAGCGATTCTGCTGCAAAGCCTCTCGCTCAAGCTGGGCGTCGCCACCGAGCGCGATCTGGCGCAGCTTTGCCGCGAGAGCTACGGCCCGCGCACCAGCTTCGCGCTGTGGATTCTCGCCGAAATTGCCATTGCGGCCTGCGACCTTGCCGAAGTGATCGGCTCGGCCATCGCGCTACAGTTGCTTTTCCACATTCCGCTTCTGATTGGCGTCATCGTCACCGGCCTCGACGTGCTCTTCATCCTCCTCCTGCAGCGCTGGGGATTCCGCTACGTTGAGTCGCTCGTCATCGCGCTGATCGGCGCGATCATCGCTGCTGTTCGGCGCGCAGATGTTCCTCTCGCGGCCCGACTACTGGCCCGCCCTGCACTCTTTGTTCATCCCCTCGCCGCATATTGTCACCAATCCAGCGATGCTCTACATCGCCATCGGCATTCTGGGCGCAACGGTGATGCCGCACAATCTCTATCTGCACTCGTCCATCGTGCAGAGCCGCCGCTATGAGCGCACGCCCGAAGGCAAGCGCGAGGCCATTCATCTGGCCAACATCGACTCCGCGCTCGCTCTCACCATCGCACTGTTTGTCAATGCGGCCATTCTCATCGTTGCCGCGGCGGTGTTTTATCGCAGCGGCCATTTGAGGTCGCCGCCATTCAGGATGCATTCAAGCTTCTGAGCCCGCTGCTCGGCGCGGGCGCGGCCAGCACTCTCTTCGCCATCGCCCTCCTGGCCAGCGGCCAGAACTCGTCGATCACCGGAACCCTAGCCGGCCAGGTGGTGATGGAGGGGTTCATTCATATCAGGGTGAAGCCGTGGTTGCGGCGGCTGATCACCCGTTCGCTGGCCATCATTCCCACCATCATCGTGGTTGCCTTTATGGGCGAGCAGGGAACCGAGAAGCTGCTCATTCTGAGCCAGGTAATTCTCTCCTTCCAGCTCAGTTTTGCCGTGGTCCCTCTGGTGATGTTCACCGGCGACCGCAAGCGCATGGGCGAGTTCGTGAATGGCCGCTGGCTGCAGGCGCTGGCATGGACCACGGCCGTGGTCATCGCGGGCCTGAATGCTTGGCTGCTGGTGCAAACGGTGCGCGGCGGCTGATCTTTCCACCTTCCCTCAGTTTTCCCGGAGGCTCGTATTGCAGCAGAACAAGGCAAATCGGTATCTTTCCCTCCTTCTTCTGTTGTTAATGATGGTTAATTCGCGTGGGGCTTGGCGCGCAGAGCGGCACATCCTGCGCGATCTCGGGAACGGTGACCGATGCGAGCGGCGCGTTTATCGCCGACGCCACCGTGACGGCGACGGAAGTCGACACCAGGGCCACGCGCGCCGGGCAAACCGACGCCGCAGGTCATTATCTTTTTTCCCAGGTGAATCCCGGGACATATCGGATCGCGGTGCGGCTTGCGGGCTTTGCCGGCGCGGAGTCGGAACCGACGCCGGTGGGCGTGGGGCGCGACGTGGCGCTGAATTTCACGCTGCAGGTGAAATCCACATCGCAAACCGTGGAAGTGACCGCGCAGCAGGGCCTGCTGACTCTCGATAACCCCAACACTACAACCACCATCGAAGCCAAAACCATCGAAAATCTGCCCAATCCCGGGCAAGATCTGACGTATGTCACGCAATTCGCGCAGGGCGCTTTGATGAATACGGCCGGCTCGTCGAGCGATGCCAAAGCTCCAGGCGGCTACGGCAATGTAGAGTTCAACGGGCTGCCGGCGACCTCGAACGGCTACATTCTTGACGGCTACGACTCGAACGACCCGTGGCTGGGGTTGAACATCGGCCTCTCCACCAACCTCGTCATCGGGCTCGACGCCGTCGATCAGTCAACGGTGAACACGAATTCTTTTTCCGTGGATCAGGGACGCTATGGCGCTTCGCAGGTGAATTACTTTACCAAGTCGGGAACCAACCACTTTCACGGCGATTTTTACGAAATCTGGAACGGTTCGCTGTTCAACGCGGAGGATTATTTTCTCCATGCCGACGACACGCCGGGGAATGTAGCGAAAAAGCCGCGTTCGGTAGTGAATGAATTCGGTGTCAGCGCGGGAGGGCCGATCCGCAAAGACAAGCTGTTTTTCTTCGTACACTACGAGGGCGTGCGCATTGCTTTGCCCATCGTTTCATCGATCACTTTACCCACGCCCGCCTATGAGAATTATGTGCTGGGTCAAGAATATGTGCCCGGCCCTTATGTGCAGGGTCAACTGGAGACAGGCGGGACGGACCCGGTCACGGGCACGCACCTTCCGGCCCAACTCAAGGAAATACCCTTCTATCAAAGTATGTTCTCGCTGCTGCCTCCTTCCGGCGGGTCGACTGTGCAGATCACAGGCTGTCCGCTGTATGTATCCGCGACTCCCCCGGCCAGTGGTGCCCTGCCCGATGGTGACGGCTGTGCGGCCCAGCAGCAGCGCTCTCTGAACAACAGCGACAGCGAGGATCTGATCGTGGTGAAGATCGATCACACCATCAATACCAGAGACAGCGTGTGGTATCGCTTCCAGCAGGACACTGGACTGCAGGCGGAATGGACAGACCCCATTAATTCCATCTTTAACGCGTACTCGCCGCAGCCGCAACGCACGCTGGTCGTGGGCTACACGCACATCTTCAGCCCGCGGCTGGTGAACCAGTTCAACCCTGGCGCAAGCTGGTATTCGAGCATCTTTGAACCGAATAATTACACGCAGGCGCTAGAATCCTTTCCCATCGTGCTCGCCTCGGGTAGCGACAGCGTGCCCTTTACGGCGATCGGCGGCCTGAACGATACGTTTCCGCAGGGGCGCAAGGTTACGCAGTGGCAGATCAACGACAACCTGACCTGGACACGCGGACGGCACACGCTGCACTTCGGCGTGAATACGCGCCGCGTGGACACCAGCGACTACGATCTCGGAGAGGGCACCGTGCCGACCGTCGCCTACAACGACCTTGCGGAGTTCACATACGGGGCCGCATTTACCGCGCAGCAGAGCTTTCCGGTGTCGCTGAAGGATCGGGTGGCCGTGGGCAATCTCGAATATTACGGAATGGACACCTGGAAGCCTTCGGCGAAGGCGACCATTACCTACGGCATGCGCGTGACATGGAATACCAACGTCATCAGCCCGCAGGCGCTCTTCTCCCGCATGGCCGGTTCCTTTCTGGATGCGTCGCATTCCTTTCTGAATGCGTCGCATGAAAGCAATCAGCCGCTGGATCAGGTGATACAGGGCCGCGTCCATGATTTGTTTGCGGCCACACCGTTGTTCATCTATCAGCCGCGTGCCTCGATTGCCTATCAGCTTCGTCCGCGCACGGCCGTTCATGCCGGATTCGGCGTTTTCAACGACATCATCCCGCAACAAATTGCCGACAGCGGCCTGATGAACGCGCCCAACGATCCCTCCTTTACCGGCGGTATCGGAGGAGAGGTGGGCGGCCTGGGAATTGCTCCCGGCGTTCCGGGAAGCGCGGTGGATGCGGCAGCCGGCGCCAATCAGTCGTTCGAGACCACCTTCAGCTCCGGCGGCGCACCCTGCGCGGGCATCCAACCGGGCGCGCCAACCTGCCCACTGGCCGTCAGCTTGAACACCTTCCCCACGGGAACGCTCAAGACCCCGTATTACTACCAGTACAATCTCGGCGTGGAGCAGCAGATCGGCGCGCGCGGCAACTTGCGCGCCGACTTCGTGGGCACGCGCGGACTGAACGAACCCTACCAGGTGCAGCTCAATGGCTACCAGAATGTGTGCGACGGATGCTTCGCGCCATTTCCCTGGCAGCAGCCGCTCGACCAGCGATTTGCCAATGTCACCGAATTCCAGACCGGCGCGAACAGCAATTACAGCGGATTGCAGACCGTCTACACGCAGCAATGGGGCGGTTTGACCCTGCGCGGCAACTACACCTTCAGCCACTGCCTCGACGAGGTGTCGAATGGCGGCCTGCTCGCCTTTTCTACGCAGGGGCTGGAATCGCCGCTGCCGGGAGAGTTAAGACGGCAGTATGCCAGTTGCGACTACGATGTGCGGCACAACATCTCCGCGTTCGGGGTGTATCGGGTGCCGTTCCACTCCGGTCATCGGATGCTGCGCCAGATCTTTGGAGGCTGGTCGTTTTCGGAGACGGCGTTCCTTCACTCCGGACTGCCTTTCAGCGTGTTGAGCCAGCAATACAGCGCACAAGTTCCCAGTTATTCCTATCAGTCATGTGACCCAGCCAATCCTCCAAGCTGCCAGCAAGGAGGCGTCTTTCAGGCATCCAACCCCGCCCAGACCATCCAGTTCGCCGTACCGAACTATGCCAACCGGGTCCCCGGCGTGCCGCTCTACCGCAAGACTCCGTATCCCAGCGTCACCATAGACGGGACGAAGCAGTGGCTCAACCCCGATGCGTTCGTTTCGGTGGTCGATCCCACGACTGGGGCATGTTTTAACGGCACGCTCGGCGACAGCAGTTCAGCGACCGATAACCCGGCGATCTGCCAGTTCGGCAACTCCGGCCGCAACTCGGTGCGCGGACCGCATTTTACCGACTCGGATATGTACATCACAAAAGTTTTTCCGATCAGAATGCGAAACGGGGAGGGGATCAAACTGCGCATCGACGGCCAGTTGTTCAATGCGTTCAATCACCCCAATTTTGCGTTGCCCGAAACGGTCGAGGCTGGCGTGCCCGGCTCGGTTCCAGCAAGATTTGGAACGCTGCAAAGCCTAACATCGCCGCCGACAGGACTGCTGGGCGTAGGGCTGGGCGGCGACAGTTCGCCGCGGATGATCGCCTTTCAAGGGAGAATCGACTTCTGACAATGCAGTAGCGGTACTCCTGCCGGGTTTCGCAAGCGGGCATGAGCCGCGTTCGCACACAAATGACCCGCACAAAGCCTGGCGTTTGACCGCGGTTGGCTCTCCGGGAAGAGCCGTAGTGTCGGCCTTCGTATTCCGGTAAACTATTCGTGTCCTTTGGGATGCCAATTACCTAAGGAAAGCCTGTGCGGCATCGGGCTGCCCTTTTTCGTTGACCCTGCGGGAAAGGCTCTGCTACCCTTTAGGAACGTTTTCGCATCTGCCCTGTTTGGGGGCTGCAAGATTTTTGTGCGGGCATTCAGGTCCGTGTAAGATTTCTCCCTTGGTTCAATCGCACTGTGGCCGGCAGTGCAGCCGGGGATTCGAGGCGCGATGTTACGCAAACGCTATTACATCGTTTTTATCGCCCGAGATGAGGACGGCCAACTGCGGAGAATTCCGCTCCCACTCAAGTATGCCTACGGGTTCGTGCTGGCTGCGATCGTGGGCGCCTTCACCATCGTGGGCCTGGCCGGCTCCTACACGCGCATGCTGCTCAAGACCGAGCGCTTTAACCAGGTTCGCGCGGAACGCGAAACCCTGCGCCAGAATTACCAGCGCATGGAGCAGATTGCGCATAATCGCAGCGTACAGGTTGCGTCACTGGGTGCGCTGGCCAACGAGGTGACCGCGCTCTACGGATTGCGCGAAAACCGGCTCGATCAGGCCAAACCTACCGCCGCCTCCGACGTTTCGACTCCTGCCGCGCCCAGCATCGCGCAATCGGACGATATCAGCTCGCAGCAGATCGCTAACTCCATCGACAATTTTTACGCCCTGCGCAATGAGGCTCTTTCCGGCCAGGTTTCCCGGGCACTCGAAAGCGGACTGAGTTCGAGCTTTACCGGCGACTGGACGGAACTGGCCGACGCGCCTTCGCATGTGGCCGGTCGAAGGCCGCATCGGATCGAGCTTCGGCGAGCGCCAAGATCCGATCAACGGCGAAGGCGCCTTCCACTCGGGCGTAGACATCGAAGCCCCCTATGGAACTCCGGTGCGGGCCGCGGCCGACGGTTATGTAACCGGCGCCGCGATGGGCGTCGGGATACGGGCGAACCGTGGTGCTCAACCACGGCCACGATCTGCTGACGCTCTATGGGCATCTCTCGGCGGTCGCCGTGGTTCCGGGACAGCATGTAACGCGCGGCCAGGTGATTGGCTATGTGGGCCAGTCGGGCCGAGCCACCGGGCCGCACCTGCACTACGAGGTGCGCGTGCACAACGTGCCCGTGAATCCTTATAAATACCTGCGCGTCACCTACGAAGAGGCCGCAAGCCTCGAACCGGAAACGCGCTCTCGGGCAATAAGACAAACAGCGGAGAAGCAAAAGCTCCCTGCCGGCGAGGGAGTTCTTTTGCGTGCAAGGCCTGCGTGCTCAATGTTGCACGGCGCAGCCGTCAAATGCAATGTTCAACGTCAGCCACGCCCACTACGTCCATGTCGAGATGGGCGGGAATCGGAAAGCCCTCAAGCCACTGGTAAGCGACCTCCACGTTCATTTCCTGAATTTCTTGCGCGTCCTCCGCCTGGCGGATGAAGGCGTGGAAATGGGTGATCAGCGAGTCCGTGGTCGCTGGGAGAGTAGGTGGGCGTGACCTCGACTTTCGTGCCGCTCATCACGATGTTGTACTGGCGCAAGATGCGGCCGCTGTCGAAGGTCTCGAAGAGCTCCACCTCCGAGGTTTTGATGTGCATCTTCCTACCGCCATCGTCTGTCGAGGCCATTTCCAGGCCGCTGGATGAACCCGGGATGACTTGTTTCTCGATGAAAGGCGTCCAGAACTGCATGAATCCCTGGAGCGTCTGATTTAACGCGCTGTGCATGTCGTCGAGCAGCTTGGTCTGATCGGCGTCGAGCTGCTGCCCGGGCGGGTTCCAATCGAGAATACTGTTGCCATTCATGCGCGCATGGAGAGCAATTTTTACTGAATTCAGCAAGGTCACCTTCGCTTGGTCCGCCGCGCTCAACTGGCCGCCATTCTGCGAGGAATAAATTGCCTGCCAATTGGGCCGCGCTTCGCAGTCAAAGCCCTTCAGCCCGGCGACTGTGCTGGAGTAATACATTTTGCTGGCTTGCGCAAGCCAGTCGTCATTGGTTCCGGAAGATGGGTTCGGAGAAGGATTCTGCGCCGCGGCGAGCATGGCGAAACCAAATGCCAGCAAGAGTGCGGCGCAATGCGCCTGCCGCTGGAAGGTGCGGTTTTGCATTCGAGCGATCCTGCTCTCTGGGGAAGATTCTGCCATTCTGCTCCATCCGGCGGAGATAGGCAACAGCAAAGAACCGGGGGCGGCGTGGTATCGTGGGCACGGCTGATCTTGAGGAGGATGAAGATGCGTTTTTTTCTCGCGAGTGTCGCAATTGGATTTGCCTTGACCGCATCGGCTGCTGCCCAGCCGAGCGCCGGCCCAGAGGCGGGTCGCCCCGGCGTTGACACGGCATTTGCCCGCGCGCAGCACCTGCGCCACGGCATTAACGCTTCGGGGTGGTTCTCGCAGTCGAGAGATTACTCCGCCTTTCATACCGACCGTTACACCGACGCCGACGACATTTCCCTGATCGCAAAGCTCGGTTTCGACAATGTGCGGTTGAGCATCGATGGGGACGCGTTGGAACAGTCGTTCAGAAGCGCACAATGGGGCGGCAAAGGCCCGAATGGAGATTTCGTCGCCCGCCTCGATAAGGCGGTGGATACGATTCTGGCCGACGGGCTCGCGGTCCAGATCGATGTACACCCGAGCGACGATTTCAAGCAGAAGTTGCGCATTGGCGACAATAATGTGGAGAGCTTCATCGAGCTTTGGCGCGAGCTGGCTGCGCACTACGCCAACCGCGATCCGGAGCGCGTATTCTTTGAAATTCTTAACGAGCCGGAGGTGGATGATTCATACCGCTGGGCCGGTATCCAGACGCGCGTGGCTGCGGCCATCCACCAGGTTGCGCCGCGCAATACGATCATTGCCACAGGCGCGAGCTGGTCGGATATTCGCGACCTGCTGCGGCTGGAGCCGCTCGCCGATGGGAACGTGATTTACAACTTCCACTTCTACGATCCGCATGAGTTCACACACCAGGGCGCGACGTGGGGCGTTCCGTGGTGGAGCGAAACGCATTCCATTCCCTATCCCTCGACCACTGCCGGCATGCAGCCACTACTCGCGGAGGTCCCGGATTTAGCCGATCGCTTCGATCTGGAGAATTACTTTCTCGACGATTGGAATGCGCAGCACATTCAGGCGCTCATCGACGAGGCGGCTGCGTGGGGGCACGAGCATCATGTGCCGCTCATCTGCAATGAGTTTGGCGTCTTCCGCGACCACTCCGATCCGGCGTCGCGCGACAACTGGATTCGCGACACGCGCACTGCGCTTGAAGCCGACGGAATTGGCTGGGCGATGTGGGACTACCGCGGCAACTTCGGCGTCGTGACCAAGCAGGACGGCCAGCCCGCGCAAGTGGACGAGGCGGTGGTGAAGGCGCTGGGGCTGAGCGGGAAATAGATCGGCGAGTCAGCCGGTCAGCGGATCGCTAAGGGATGTCTGCAAGGAGCGGGTATAGAATTGCGGCAACGCCGGGCTGCTATGAACTTCTGTGAACAATGTGGCTCAACTACGCGCGACAAAGATGGATTTTGCGGAGGGTGCGGTGCGCCGTGGCCTCTGGCTTCGGCGGGACATGCGACAAAGCAATCTGAGAGCAGTCAGACTTCAGCACTCAGTAAGCTCGCTTCGCCGGCTCTGGACATTCGTCCTGACATCCGATTTTTCAGCCTCTCGGAGATTCAGCCCAAGAAGGTCTGGGTCGCCATTCCGCTTGCCGTGATGTTTGGCCCATTCGGACTACTCTATTGCACGATGACGGGAGCGATCGTGATGGCCCTCGCCTCCGTCCCTCTCTGGCTCCTGTTGGGCAACTTGAGCTATGTGGTCGTCCCCGCGATCTCCGCCTTCTGGGCGTGGAGAGCAGCGCGGCAATCCCCGTCGATTCTCGATTAATCCGCGTCCGGCAGAAAAGTGCTGGCCGATCTTCGCGCAAATCTCAGGCTTTCTGTGCGGTGGTGACGAGCCGCTCGGCTACGGCTTCGACGATTTGCTCGTGCACTTCTTCGATGGTGAGGTCGCCTTCGATGAGCACGACGCGACCCGAATCGCGGGCGGCGATCTCCCGGTACTTCCCCCACACGCGGCGGAAGAAGGCGTCTTTCTCCGCTTCGAAGCGGCCTTCGCTGGCGCCAGTTTCAGCCTGCACACGGTCATTGCGGCGGCGCGCGCGCGCAAGCGACGCTTCGAGTGAAGGCAGCAAAAGAAGCGTGAGGTCAGGTTGCAATCCGCCGCAAACCATGCGGTGCATCTCGAGGACGATCTGCGAGCCCAACTCGCGTCCGCCGCCCTGGTAGGCTTCAGTGGAATCGGTGAATCGATCACAGACCACGATGCGGCCGGCATCGAGCGCGGGCTGAATGACTTCGGCGATGGCCTGGGCGCGGTCGGCAAACATCAGCGCCATCTCAGTCATGGGCGCCACGCCGCTGGAGCGTGAGTCGAGAAGAATTTGGCGGATGCGGTCGCCGGTAGGTGTGCCGCCGGGCTGGCGCAAGAGAACCGGCTCCTGCCCGCGCTTCGTAAGCCAAACGGCAAGACGTTTGATCTGCGTGGTCTTGCCCGAGCCGTCGAGGCCTTCGAGCGTGATGAATACTCCGCGTGGCATGGGGTGAGGATAATGCAGGGACTAGGGACTAGGGAATAGGGACTAGGGACTACGGATGGTCGGGGCTGAGGCGTTCCGTGCTCTCCTCCAGGCTCCTGAGCTTTCCGAAGAATAAGAGAACGCCGTCGAACGCCGTAGCGAGGCCTCCAAAAACAAAAACGCAATCGAACCGAAGTTGGTTTGTTAAAGGCAGGCGGAAAGCGACGATACTTGCGAGAACCCAGCCGAACATTGATATCAAAAGAAGTTGCCGGCGCAGCTTGCCCCTAAGCCAGAAGAAAAGTGCGCAGATCGGGCCAATGAGCGCCACCGCCCAAGGCTGTCGATCCTGCCAGGCTAAGAATCCGATCGCTCCAGCGAAGAGCAGCACGGGCCCCGCCTCCTGTTGCTCAACTTCTTTTGGAACTCCGCTCCGAATCCAAAAGATAACCAAAGCCCAAACTGATGTAAGGAACCATACGGGGCCAAGCACCCGATGCCAGTTCGCAGGAATCAATGTTGGCCGCTCGCGGAGTAGCTCAATGCTCCCTAGGGAGGCCATGAGTAGCCCCCACATCAGCAACGCCGTCGCGCGCAGAAGCCAGACAGACCATGCCGTGAGTCCGTGCGGTCTGCTCGGTGCGTTCATATCCGCGATGATCATTGCAGTCTAACCAAGATTCTAAGGCATCGAATGTCTAAAGCGCCAAAACAACTTTGCGCACCTACAAGGTTGAACTCCCGCACGAGGGCTGTGCTCCCGGCGGATTCTTTGCTGACAACTCGGTTCCAGTTGTGTTACAAGAGGTTGATTCCCCATGTTCTTTCGGGACGCAGGGGCCCATTTGGCTCGTGCCCCAATTGGAGAAAACATGCAAGTCCGTACAATGATCAAGCTCCTCCTGTGCGCTCTAGCATTCTGCGCTCTGCCTGCAACGCGGCTGGCCGCCCAATACCTGACGCTCGAAGGCCAGACTGGCGGATTCATCACGCCAACCGCGTACGTGGTCTACACCGACAAGGATCACTCCTTCTCGCATCCGGCTGTGGGCTTCCATTTCGTCGATGCTTCCTCGGTCATCGGATACATCGAAACGTTCAACATTACCGAGGGCTATGGCAACCGCGCCGAAGTGGGCTACACGCGCAGTGTTCACCAATTTGGAAACCAGCCAGCTACTGAAGCGACGCCGCTGGGATTGAGCAATCTGTGGAATTATTCCGGCATGAACGTCTTTCACGGCAAGGGCGTCCTTTTCAAGGACGGGCAGTTCGGCCCGTGGATGCCGGGCATCGCGATTGGTGGTGTCTTGCGCACCGGCGACCATTTTGTTTCGGGCTATGCCAACAAAGTGCTGACGACAACCCCCACCTCGGTGGGGACCGACAAGGCCTACACGAACGGTGACGTGTACATCGCCTTAACGAAGACCTGGGCCAAGCCTCCCGTGCCGTTCCTGCTGAATCTGGGTTGGAAGGCGACAAACGGCAACATCTTCGGCCTGGGCGGGCAGAGCACGCGTTTTGGCGGACGGTTCTTCGGCGGCTTGGGCATTCCGCTGCCGCTCAGTCATGGAATCGTGGCGGTCCCCGCGGCGGGATTTACGCAGGAGCCGAAGACCTCAGTCAATCTGAACAACCTGCTGAACGCGGCGCTCTATCAGTGCGAGCTTGCGGAAGCCTGTAATCCTGCTTCGTACCCGCTGATGAGCGCGCATATTCCGACAACGCTCGATTATGCAGTGCGCATCACGCAGAGGGACAAGCCGCATTTCGCGATCGATATCGGCGTGGGCCAGGTGGCGGGAAATATCGGCTCGATCTACGTCCCGAATCCGTTTTTCAATCCCGCCATCCCGGCGGACGGGCCTCCGGTTGTGACCACGCCGGTGAACCTGCAGGCGCGCAGCGTGTTCGGAATGGGGCTTAGTTACAGGTACTAGCGAGTTTGGGTCGCCTGGGGGACAGCGAGTTCGCGGGTAAGAGGGTCGGCGATTTGGTGCTTTTGTACTGGACGAAAGGCGCGATTGCCGACTCGTATCATAGCTATTTGATTGCAGCGCATTGATTTAATTCAGTCGGCTTGGTGCAGAATCCTTCCCTACCCGTGCAACTTCTCTCGGCGGGAGGGGTTCTATTAACGTAGACTGGATGCGCCTTTGATTCGCAGGCTCCAGCTGTATGAAAGAAGGAGGAACCCCCATGCAAGTTCTCCAATGGTTGCGCACAAAGTGGATGCGCACGATTTGTTTTGCGCTGTTTCTATGTCTGATCCCCGCGTCTTCCAGGGCGGGAGTTTTTATCAGCGTAGGAATCGCTCCGCCGCCGCTGCCGGTGGTGGCCGTGCAGCCGGTATGCCCCCAACCCGGTTATATGTGGACCCCGGGCTACTGGGCGTACGGAGATGACGGCTACTACTGGGTCCCTGGCACGTGGGTGCCGGCGCCGGAGCCGGGTCTCTTGTGGACGCCTGGCTATTGGGGCTGGGGCGGGGGCCTCTATGCGTGGCATCCCGGCTACTGGGGCCCGCATGTGGGCTACTACGGCGGCGTGAACTACGGCTTCGGATTCTTTGGCGTGGGCTTTGTCGGTGGCATGTGGCATGGCGGCGTCTTTGCCTATAACTCCGCAGTGTGGCATGTGGGCGCTGGCCCGGCATGGGGCGGCAATCGTGTCTATGTCGACCGCACCGTGATTGTGAATCACACGGTGGTGAACAACCACATAGCTTTCAACGGCGGCCCAGGCGGAATCCATCACGATCCGGCACCGGAAGAGCGCGCGGCTATGAACGAGCACCATTTTGCCCCGAGCGGGGTGCAGTCGCAGCATGAAATGGCAGCGCGGAACGATCACTCTGCGTATTTCAATAACAATCACGGAAACCCGAGCCATGTGACCATGGCGCGGCCGATGGGTGGCAATGCGCAGGGCGCAAATCCGCAGTTTATACAGCGCGGCAACCAGAACATTCATCAAGCGCCGAGTGGTGGTCAATTCAATAACGGACAGCAGCACGGGCAACAGTCAGGCCAGTGGAACAGAAACAACACTGGCGGAAACAACGGCATGGGCCAAAGGGGAAATAATCCGCCGCCTCCGCAGCCGCAACATCAGCCTCAGCCGCAGCAGCACCAATGGCAGCAGCCGCAGCAGCATAACAATCCGCAACCTCATCCTCAGCCGCAACCGCAGCAACATAACAACTCGCAGCCGCATGAAGACCACGGCGGGGGTGGACACGACCACGGACACTAAGCTGAAGATTCGTAGACAACAAGAAGGCCCACGGAATCCCGTGGGCCTTTTTACTTGTGAGCGAGCAACGATACTTTGCGCGACCTTGCCAGTGCCATTTCCTGCGCGTCACGAACTGCGCAGAACATTTGTGGCGTGCATCCATTCGCGCAGTTTGCGCTGTGCTGGCTTCTCGATGAAGTAGAGCGCAAAGATGGCCAGCGCGACCATCAACGTGTAGCTGAGCCAGGGATCGAAGCGGCTCAGGCCAAGCCGATCGAGCACGTGCGATTCGTGGACCATGTTCCACAGATTGAAGTGCAGCAGGTAGAGGCAATAGCTGGCTTCGCCCACAAATACCAGCGGGCGGATACCGAGCGCATTCGCAAGGAGATTCTCGCCGGCCAGGCCCAGAATGAGGAAGCCAAACAGCGGCATCAGCAGGCCATCGTGGATGAGGGCGAAGGGAACCCGGTCGCCGAGACAGAGGACGCCGTAAATGCCGCCGAAGCCGATGATGCCGAACCACAGGCGCATGCGGCTGGCGCGCGGGATCATAGCATCGAGATTGGCCAGCATCACGCCAAAGACGAAGGCGAAGACGTGCGCGTAAGGCGTGTACTTGAGCGCCCAGAGCCATTTGCCGTAACTCCAGCGGTCGAGGTGTGCGATGCCGTCTGGATTAAAGGCCATGTAGAGCGCGCCCGGCATGAGGCCCAGCACCCACACGCCTGTCAGTTTGGCGAGGTAAGGAGGGATACGCTCCGGTTTTTTCCAACGGGCCAGCCAGGGGAAGAGCACGTAGTAAGCCGCCTCCGCCGACATGGTCCAGGCGGGGGTGTTGAGAAACGTGGCCACGGCTGGAACAAAGCCCTGGAGGAACAGCGGCGTGAGCACCACGCCGGTCCAGAACATGGCGTGCGTGTGGGTCGGGTACTCCGACTTGAAGTTGCCGAGGCTCAGCAACAGGCTTAAAAAGTAGATGGGATAGATGCGTGTGAATCGCGCCTCCCAAAAGCGCTTGCGGTCGAGTTGCCCGTTGCGGGCGCGCTCGTTGTAGTTGTAGCCAAGCACGAAGCCCGAGAGCAGGATGAAATAACTGACGGAGATGAAGCCGGCGTTGACGACCGGTGCCAGGAATCCGAACCACTGTGGATTGGAAAAGTGGAAGAAGACGATGTTGATAGCCGCGAAACAACGCAGTCCCGTCAATGCCTTCAGCGGCGCAGGCTTGCGAGTGACGGTCGGGGCAACGGCTAGAGTTTCCACAAGCAGTTAGACGCTCCGAAGAGGCAGGGAATAAGGGATCGAGGCAACAAGAAAGCGACGAAACCAAAGTATCTGTGAGCGATCTGCCGACAAACAGAAACAGTTGTCCGGAATCAAAATCGCGTTACTGTCTCCTGGAGAACTGGGATACCGCCCTGAGTCCCTTTTTCCCTCGTTCCCTGCCTTTACGCCGTGACCAGCGAGCCTACCTTTTCGCCCAGCACGACGCGGCGAATGTTGCCCGGCTGATTCATGTTGAAGATGATCATGGGCAGATTGTTGTCTTTGCACAGGCTCACAGCGGTCAGGTCCATTACTTTTAACCCCTGCTTCAGAATGTCCATGTAGGTGATTACGTCGTATTTCACGGCGTCCTTCACGAGCACCGGGTCGGCGTTGTAAATGCCTTCCACCTTGGTACCCTTCAGGAGCACATCGGCTTTGATTTCCATGGCGCGCAGGCTCGCCGCCGTATCCGTGGAGAAGAATGGATTTCCGATGCCAGCCGCGAAGATCACCACGCGGCCTTTTTCAAGATGACGAACGGCGCGCCGCCGGATATACGGCTCCGCGATTTGGTTCATGAAAACTGCGGTCATCACGCGGCACTGCACGCCGCGCTGTTCGAGAGCGTCCTGCAGGGCGATCGCGTTGATCACCGTCGAGAGCATGCCCATGTTGTCGGCGCTCACGCGGTCCATCTCTTTGGCCTGCTCCTCAACGCCGCGGAAGAAGTTGCCGCCGCCTACCACCAGGCCGATCTCGACGCCGAGAGCATGAATTTCGGCGAGCTCGCCAGTGATCTCGCTCACCTTTTCGGCGTCCAGGCCGAATCCCCGCTCTCCAGCCAGTGCTTCGCCCGATAGCTTCAGTACGATCCGTTTGTACATGTCGTTTCGAGTATCGCATACGGGTAGCCGTTCGCGCTTTTGGCTGTAGACGGCAAAATTCGGAACAAACTGAGCAGCCAGCATTTCCCAAACGCGTCCTTATGCTGCCCGGTCTCAATTCGGGAATCCTGCGCACCTTTTCTCGCAACGCCAGCGTCTAATCACCGGCAAAACTTCTTAGACTGTTCACAACTTCCAGTGTGCCCGGAATTTACCACCATCGGTGAAAGTCCATGATCGTCAAGACGCAATGCAAAGGACGCGAGTTTACCGGCGTCGAGATCGGCGCAGCCAACGTGCGCCGCAATTTTCCTAAAGACATGCAAGTCATCGAGCTGCACCTCGATCATCTGCAGATTCAGTTAGAGCTGGAGCCCGAGTTCTGGGAGGGCCACGCGCAGATTTGCGACAGGCGACTGTCCGCATGGCTGGAATCGAAGAACTTTAACGGCCAGCCGGGTCACGAGCCGGTTCCCTTGGTGCTGATCCCAACGGGAAAGAATTGCTACCGGCTGAAAGCGATTGGGTGCAAAGAACAGTCGAAACTCAAGCCGGAGGCGGTCAGGCCAGAGCGCACGCCTGCGAAAGATGCCGTTGCAGCCTGACACCTGCTCGCAATCCTCAGTCCCATAGTTCCTCAGTGCCTCACCTGCCTTTCCGCCTTGTTACACTCGGATTGGAATGAATCTCAAGGAACTTGAACAGGAAATCCTGCGTCACTATGCCGCTGGGCCGGCCGCGGCTGGAGATCCGGCGGCGATGACGGCTTTTATCGCCCTGCGCTCGGCGCTCGAGCGTGGCGAACTACGCGCGGCCGAGCCCGTTGCGGCAGCGCCAACTGGATGGCGCGTGAATGCGTGGGTCAAGCAGGGCATCCTGCTTGGTTTTCGCTTGGGGGTTCTGGAGGAATCGGCCGCCGGCCGGCTCTCGTTTGTCGACAAGCACACCTATCCGGCGCGGCTTTTTGGCACAGCTGACGGTGTGCGCGTTGTGCCGGGCGGCTCCTCGGTGCGCTCCGGCGCCTACGTAGCAAAGGGCGTGGTGTGCATGCCGCCCATGTACATTAACGCAGGTGCCTACGTCGACGAAGGCTCCATGGTCGATTCACACGCGCTGGTCGGTTCGTGCGCCCAGATTGGCAAGCGCGTGCACCTCAGCGCCGCGGCGCAGATCGGGGGAGTGCTGGAGCCGGTGAATGCAAGTCCCGTCATTATCGAAGACGATGTGCTGGTGGGCGGCAATTGCGGCGTCTACGAAGGAACGCTGGTGCGTAAGGGCGCAGTACTCGCCGCCGGAACCATCCTCACACGGGGCACGCCACTGTTCGACCTGGTTACGGGCGCGGTGATTCGAGCCAGTGCCGATGCGCCGCTCATCGTGCCAGAAAACGCAGTGGTCGTCCCCGGAGCCCGTGCCATCGGCAAAGGCAAAGGGAAAGAGTGGGGCCTGAGCCTTTATGCGCCGGCGATTGTGAAATACCGGGACGACAAGACCGACCTGAGCACCACGCTCGAGGATTTACTGCGGTAGCGCGGGTATTTCACTCACAATCCTCTGGCTTGAAGTACGCCGGGGGCCCATGTTGTTTACGATGACGGTGTTTGGAGAGACCCTGATTTGGGTGGTCAGGGCAACATCTCGCGGATGGATGATAATGAGAGTCAACGTCAGGCCTGTTTGGGACGTCTAACGGACTGAAAGTGTGCTTCTCGTGAGATCCCCTATGAAAATCAGATCGGCTCTATGGATCGCTCTCCCGGTTGCCGCGGTTTCGATCTGCGCGTTTTGTGCCGCGAACGGATCCGGTGCGGCCCGGCAATCCTCAACGGCCGCCTCCGTGCCCGCCGCCAAAGGTCAGCAGGGCGAGGTTCGCCTGCCCGTACTGGTTCTGGACAAGCATAACCAGCTTGTGACAAACCTCACGGCCAGCGATTTTACGCTCACAGAAGACGGCCAGCCGGAAGCGATCAAAAACCTCACAATACAGAGCGATTTGCCGTTTCGCCTGGGTCTGCTGGTCGATACCAGCCGCGGCGTTTATCCGGCGATCGACAGCGAGCGCAAAGCCGTAGATAAGTTTGTCGATCAGATGCTTTCCGCAAGCCCCGCAACCGGGGCCTCGCAGCCGGGGGGCAAAGCATCCTCATCGCCGCAGGCAGCGGCCGGCGCCGGGCGTAATGAGGCGTTTTTGATTCACTTCGATCGCGAGGTGGAGTTACTGGAGGACTTTACCAGCTCCCCCGACAAGCTGCACCACGAGATCGACCAGATGACGGCAACCTCACGGGACGTTACAGCAAGTTCGCGGGAATCCAACACCCAGGGCCCGGAAAGCGACGGCGACGATAACTCCGGCTACGGGCGCAGCGCGCGCAATTCCGGACCGCAGCTTTATGATGCGATCTACCTCGCCTCCGACGAACTGATGAAGTCGAAACATGGTCGCAAGGTGCTCGTGGTCTTCTCCGACGGCGGGGACCACGGCAGCAAGGAGACCTTAAACGACGCCATCGACGCAGCGGATCGCGCCAACCTGCAGGTTTTCACGATCTACATCAAACCCGAAGAAGAGCGGGCCTCGAACGCCAATCCTGGCGGAGGCCATCACGGAGGCTATCCAGGAGGCGGATATCCCGGCAGTGGGGGCGGCTGGCCTGGCAGCGGCGGCGGAAACCGCGGCGGCAAAGCCCCGCGAAGCGAGGCCGGAGTCGACGGCAGGGCGATTATGCAGGAGATCGCCTCGCGCACCGGAGGACAGTACTTCGAAGCCAGGAGAAAAGAGAGCCTCGATCAGATCTACAACGACATTGCCACGCTGATTCACAAGGAGTATCTGCTCACCTACACCCCGGACAAGGCAGATAACGAAGGCGAGTTCCACAAAATCGTTCTGAAGGCCAATAAAAGCGATTTGACCGTATATACCCGCGAGGGCTATTACGATCCTTCCGAGTAGGGTCGCCGATGAGAAGCAGGTGCGTCTTCCGGTCTTCTGCCGGCAGCGTGTGGGGATTCAGAGAGCAGGACGACTTCGCGCCAGCGAAAAGCCCAGCCTGAATCAGGCTGGGCTTTTCTCGCGTCGATTCGCTTTCGGTCCCTTGTTCTCTTGGTTTCTCGCTCCCAGCTTTTACGGCGCGACGGATTGTGTGCCGTGATTGCCATGCGGTATCGCGACTAGAGCTGTTGGGTTGGTTCCGCTGATGGGATAGGGCGTGTCTTGTGTCGAACTCAAAGCTCCGGTGTCGGGATTGAGCCGGAAGCCTGAGATCGAATTATCCAGGTGGTTGGCTGTGTAAATGAAGCGGGCCAGCGAGGGATCGACAACGATGGCCACGGGGTCGGTTTCGGTTGGGTTGCTGGACGCCGCGAGGTTCGCAATCACTGAAGGAACTCCCGTGGACAAGGTGATCGTGTACGCGGACACCGTATCATCCAAAGAGTTCGTCAAGTAAATGTAAAGGCCGCGCGGGTCGATAACAATCGATGTAGGTTCGTTGCCGGTCTTGAATGGTCCGCTGACCATAAAGTTCAAAGCACCGGACGAAAGCACCGTGTAGCCGATCAGCCCGTTCGATGCGTAGTCGGTGACGTAGACAAAGCGGTTGGTGGGATCGGCGGCAAGCGCTGAGGGCTTCACGCCCGCTTGGTACACGTCATAGGACTGATAGGTCGCCGCAGTTGAACCGCTGGCAGGAGTAGCGACGCAGTTGTTCAGGGCAGACGTCAATGCTCCACCCGATCCAACCTTTAAACCGAAGACCCAACCGGGATTGGCGTTGCTGGTTGTTGCGTTTCCGCCGGGATTGTACGCCGACTGATCGTACGCTGTTACAAACACCGAATTGTTGTTGGCGAGCACCGTAACCGCGGTGGGAAGGATGGTATCGCCCGAGTGGTTGGCGGTGCTGCTTCCGGCGCAGTTCAGGCTCATATCGACCGTCTGCACAACCGAGCCGATGACGCCGTTGCTGAGGGCGTACTCCGTCAGTGTCGCGGAAGTAGTGCCGGAAATGACATACAAATAGGTATTGGCTGTATTCACGGCAACCGAGACTGGGGTCGTGGGCAAAGTGATCGAATCCTTCTCGGTGAGAGCGCCACTGTCGGCGATCGTGAAATGGACGACGGTATCGTTGCCCTGGTTGGCAACGTAAAGGTTGCTGTAGTCCGAGGTGGTTGCCAGAGACACCGGGCCGGTCCCGCCCGAGGAGACCGGATTCAGCGCCGAGCGGATGGCGCCGGACTCTGAGTCCACTGCGTAGGGATAAATCTGACCGCTGCTGCCGGCCGACTGGCCTGAAGACGCGGCCACATACACGTAGTCGATGGTGACGAGCTGGCAGGCGGAGAGGAACGCGGCCAGAATCAGGCTGACCGCGGAGACCAGAGCGAGCTGGCTCAATTTACTGAACTTCATGCGCTTCCTTCGTTAGAGGCCTTTGTTTCAAGCCCTCGAAAAATCTCGTTTAAGTTGCCCGTGGCTATTGTAAAAGCCGTCTTCGGGGTCGTGCCAGAGTGGGTTTCACAAGCCAGCCGAATGCTGTTTCACTGAACGCCGCCTCCAGTGCCGTTATGAGGAACTGCGGCCACAGCGACAGGCTGTGCGTTACTCCCGAACGGCGAATACTGCGAAACCAGCAGGGTTCCCTGCGTTGGGCTCAGCTCGAAACCGGAGACGTTGTTGCCGAGATAGTTGACTGTGTACAGAAAATGGTTGGTCGAGGGATCGATGCCGATGGCAACCGGCTGCAAGCCCGTGGCGTAGGTGCCGATTGACGTGAGTACGCCGTTCGACATCGAATACGCAGTCAGAGTAGAGTCTTGCGAGTTGGTCACATAGGCAAACGGATAGGACGGATCCACAACCACCGACGAGGGCTGGCCGCCGGTCGGGTAGGGACTGCCGCTCAAAGCGGTCAGCGCACCGCCGGAACTGACGGAGAAGCCCCACACTGTTCCTTTCAACGTGTCTGTCACGTAAAGATAGGAGCTTGTCGCATCGCTGGCGATTGCGGAGGGCTGGGATCCCGCGGCAAAGGGTGTGCCGCCGTTCAATGGCGTGAGAACGCCTCCCGAACCAACTGAGAAGGCGAAGACATAGCCCACCGGCGACGGCGTCGAGGCATCGTAGGCCGTGACGTAGACAAACGAGCCGGAGGCCAGAGCATTGACGGCGGTGGGCACAATGATGTCGGTCGGAGCGCTGGGAAGTGTCAGCGGCCAGTATTGGCCTGTGACCGCGGAGTTGTTGGCAGGCGGTCCGAGGCACAATGAAGTGGTACAGCTTGCAACGCTGGAAGGTGGCAGCAGCGGAAATACGGAGATGGAACCGGTGCAGGGCTCGGCAGGAGAGCACAACGGAAGCGGTTGGTAGGTATCGACCACGAACACATTGTTCGTGCTGGCAGCGATGGCGAGCGGAAAAATCCCAGGCGTATTGACCGTGTCAGCGGAGTAGAGCTTGCCATCGCTGCCGATGCCGAACTGGACAATGTTGTTATCGTCCTGATTCACCACGAAGAGATTCAGGTAATCGGAGGATACGGCTTCAGCCACCGGGTTGCGCCCACCGGAAGGGAATGGCGAGGTGGGAATCTGGCGCATGCGGCCCGACTCGGAGTTGATCTCGAAGACGTCGATCTCGCCAGCCTGGTTGGGGCCGGCGGCTCTGCTGCTCGCTACGTAGACAAAATCCACCGTGAGCGTCTGGGTGAACTGCTGGCAGGCGGTGATCAACGTAGCCGCCGTAAGGCCGGCCGCGGCAACCAGCCAGAGCTGGCTCGATCTCGATAACTTCATGCGCCTCTTTCGTCAGCGGACCCCGTCGGGCCCTTGAAGCATTTCTTTCGATCGAAGCCTGGCGCGAGCAGCAAAACCCCGCGCCGGATTCGAAGATTTGGTTCGAGACTCAGAGAATCCTGGAGTCTATTTCAACCGCTTTCTGCGTCCCCACAGGCACTGGGCGTCTTAATTCGTCCGCCCGTCGATAAAGCACCAAGTTGCCGGGCCGTCCAGCGGATAGGCTCCCGTAGTGCGCAGATCGTTCAGGTCGCCGGAATTGGGATCGACGGCGCGGCCGGTGACGTTGTTGCTGTAGAGGTTCGCCTCGTAGACGTACTGGTTTGTGGGATCCTCGACGATGCATTGCGGACCGGATCCGGAACCAAACGTGTCTGGAGTGGTGAAACTCAACTGATACGTCGGCGCACTGGTGATAAAGTAGCCGGCGATTCCGCTTTCGGGGTTATTGCCGTTTACGTTATTTCCTTGGTTTGCCACGTACAGATACCTGGTACTTGACTCAAGGAGCACTTGAACCGGATTGGCGAGTGAGCCGGCGTCGGGGATCACGCCCCCCGGCTCAGCTTGCAAGGAACCCCCCGAAGTCACGGTGTAGCCCAGAATTTGCCCTGGGTAGGTGCCGGGACTGAAAGCTGAACCGGAGCCAATGGTGACAGGTTCGTTGTCCAGCACATAATCTACGCCGTTGGTGCTCAAAATGGCGGTGCCCTGGTTGATGCCCAGCTGCTGGATGCCATTCAGGCTTAACTGCAATTGCCCGCTGGTTGACACATAGGTGTAAGGCCAGATCGAGGTGCCGCCGGTGTACGGGAATGACGTGGGCGTGGTGGTGCCGGTCAGAGTGAGGAGGTATCCATTGCTGATAGCAAACTCGACGGGGTTGGCGGGAACCGGAAAGTAGTTGAGCGGGTTGTTATGGACGTCGGTCACCTGCGCGTTGCGGACCAGCGAGAGACGGCCCGTTGTCTGATCGATCTGGAAGACCGTCACATCGCCGCAGGTTTCGATTGGACTGCCGGTGCCCAGCGTTCCCAAAGCGCGAGCGCAGTTGTCGGTCGAAGACGGGTTAGCGTTGTCCGGCGCGTCATGGTCAAGAGCCAAAAGATAACTGCCCGATCCATCTGCAAGGAGCCGGAACGGGTTCAATCCCTGCGTAAAAAAGGTCTCCTGGTAGGTCAGGGAGCCGTTGCCGCCCACGGAAAACTGCGTGATGTTCGAATTCTGGCAGGGATCCGCGGGTGTGCAGTCCCCGTTTCCCGCCGAGTTGGTGCCCCGGTTAAGAATATAGACAAACCGGCTGTTCAAAGTGAGGACGGCGCGGACGGGGTTGGCGCCTCCGGTAGCGACCGGCAGCCCGTTGATCGTCGAGAGTTGGCCGGTGTTGTGGTCGATCTTGAAGCCGGAGATGATG
This sequence comes from uncultured Acidobacteriota bacterium, assembly GCA_963745965.1. GTDB lineage: Bacteria > Acidobacteriota > Terriglobia > Terriglobales > Acidobacteriaceae > Telmatobacter. The sequence continues at coordinate 139,178 of CAVUZC010000011.1, read as the reverse complement.
CCGTTATTCCCGGACGAGGCGGTGACGGTTCCCGTGACATACAAGTAGCCAACTGAGTAACTCTGAGTGCAAGACGATACGCCAAAAATCACGCCCGCAGAGAGGGCGCTTATCGCAAGCGCCTTGCCGAATTTCGTGAACCTCATGCTTTTCCTTCATCCTGGCCAGGCGTTCGCCGCCAAGTTTGGTCGTTCCCGAGCAGTGCTGGGTTGGGATGGAGTCCCTGATGAATTGTAAAAGGCGAGGGCAGGTTGTGCCTAGTTTCCGCAGGGGATCGGTGAAAGGCCCAGATTGTCGGCGCTTCTCCGCCCCGATCCGAATCCCGTGGTCCGCCAACAGCCAACCTTCTCGCTGGGTGCAATCGCAGTATAGACGTTTGAGGCATGGCGATGGCAGCACGGATTACCAGAGTTTGTGCCGGACTCGGTGCGCCAAGCGAATTCCGGTGGCGAAAATACGGATTATCGTGATGGCAGCGATATTCATGGCGGCGGCATTACTACGCATAGCACCGGATTTTGGGCCAGTTTTCCTTTCTTTACAGGCTCGCCCACCCCCTGCCACACTGGAGCGTGGACACTCAGACAGTCGTCATCCTCGATTTCGGCTCGCAGTATACGCAGCTCATTGCGCGCCGCATCCGCGAGCAGAACGTGTTCTCCGTAGTCGTGCCATGCACGGCGCCCCTCAGTGAGATTCAGGCCTACAAACCCATCGGAGTGATCCTTTCCGGCGGACCGTCGTCGGTCTACGATGCCGATGCGCCAGCCGCCGACCCGCGCGTGCTCTCGTTGGGTGTGCCCACGCTCGGTGTCTGCTATGGGCTGCACTTTATCGTGCATCACCTGGGCGGCAAGGTGCGCTCGGCGCCCAAGCGCGAATATGGACATGCCGAGGTGGAGATCGAGGACGGCTCCACGCAGTTGTTCGCTGGGCTGCCCGCCACGATCCAGGTGTGGATGAGCCACGGCGACGAGGCTGAGGAATTGCCCGCTGGTTTCCGCCGCGTGGCCGTGACGCAAAATGCGCTGGCAGCGATCGCCAACGAAGAGCGCCGCATCTGGGCCGTGCAGTTCCACCCCGAGGTGCACCACACGCCGCTCGGTCCGCAACTGATCGCGAACTTCCTCCGCATCTGCGGCGCGCGCGGCGACTGGACGCCGGCGCACTTTATCGAATCGACGGTGGCTTCGATCCGCGAAAAAGTCGGCAGTGGCCACGTAATCTGCGGCCTTTCTGGCGGCGTGGATTCGTCGGTCGCCGCGATGCTCGTGCACAAGGCCATCGGCGACCAGTTGACTTGCATCTTCGTCAACAACGGCGTTCTGCGCAAGAACGAATTCCAGGCTGTGCAGGACAATCTGCGCGGCAAGCTCGGCCTGAATATCGACGCGGTGAATGCCAGCGCGCGGTTTCTCGAACAGTTGGCAGGCGTCACCGATCCCGAGATCAAACGCAAGCGCATTGGGGCAGAGTTCATTGCCGTATTCGAGGAAGAAGCGAACCGCATCGCGCAGAGAACGGGTGGCGTGGATTGGCTGGTGCAGGGCACGCTCTACCCCGACGTGATCGAATCGTCGAGCGTGAAAGGCCCGAGCCAGACCATCAAGAGCCACCACAACGTGGGCGGCCTGCCCGAACGCATGAAGCTCAAATTGATCGAGCCACTGCGCGACTTGTTCAAAGACGAAGTCCGCCGCATCGGCCGCGACATGGGAATGCCGGAGGATGTTCTGAGCCGCCAGCCGTTTCCCGGTCCCGGCCTCGCCGTGCGCATTCTTGGCGAGGTCACTCCCGAGCGCGTGGCGCTGCTACAGGAAGCCGACGAGATCGTCGGCTCCGAGATCAAAGCCGCCGGCCTCTACACCAAAATCTGGCAGAGCTTCGCCGTGCTGCTGCCGGTGATGAGCGTGGGCGTAATGGGCGACCAGCGCACCTACGCGTATACCTGCGCCGTCCGCGCCGTGCATTCTGAAGACGGCATGACCGCCGACTGGACGCCGCTGCCCTACGAGCTGCTCAAGCGGATGTCAAACCGCATCGTCAACGAGGTGCGCGGCATCAATCGCGTGGTCTACGACATCACGTCAAAGCCCCCCGGCACCATCGAGTGGGAGTGATTCGCCATCAAGGCAGCCGCAGCCTTCGGCCGCCATCTGTGGAACGGCGATGCTTTCAGCATCGCCCCTTGCTTGTCCCTGGTCATCGAAGTTAAGTAAGGAATGCTGCTGCCTCGGCCAGGCCTAGCGCCCGCCCTGCGTGGTTTTGGCGAAGTGGAAGATGACGCTAACCCGATGAGTATCGGCATCTGGTTTCACCTCGTCTGTGGTGAGTACGGTCTGCATCCATTTCGACAGCACCTTGTCTTTCTTTTGAGCGAATGCCGCGAAGCCTGAGACGTAGCTTTCGTCGAAGGTTGCGCCGGGAGCAAGCTTCCAGAGGCGCTTGAGCAGGTCAGCCATGGCAGCCGGAGCGCCTTCGAACTCAATAGAGCCCATTTGATACGTGGGGCCGGGAACCGCTTCGATACTGTAGTTCACGATGTGAGCGGCCTCGTTGAACGAGGGATGCGAGATGACTTCGCAGTCGAGATAGCCGCGGGCATGATACGCATCCCGCACGGCGAGGAGATAAAGATCGAGCGGCCTTCCCGAGTTGGCTGGATACTTCGACAAGACTTTGTGAACTTCAGTACGCGGCACGAGCGCATCAGGCGGATAACTGATCGCGCCGAGCTTGTAGATGTCTCCTTCTTTGATTGCGACGGCGTAAGGAATCTCGATGGCCTGATCGCTGACGACCGGAGTTTCGGCCTGGGTCACCTGGACTTGGACAGCTGCGTAGCCTTGGTTCTGGTAGAGGTCCTCGAAGGCGTGCTGGAGGCCAATGGCGGAGTTCTCGGTATCGAATTCATTGCCTGTCTGCCCGTTGACTAGGATATTGACCTTGGCCTGCATGGCGGGCGACACACCGGAGACTTGAATCGTGCCGATGTGCACCGGCGGCGACGCGATCGTGAAGTTCATGGCCGTGATCTTCTTCGGGCCGAGGCCGCTGGTGAGGCTGGCTTTGACGGTCGCGTTGATTCCCCGCGCCGCGAGCATCTGCTCGAATGCCCGGCAGATGCCGTCGACCATGGAGCCGCTGGCAGGCGCCTGGCCGTGATAAAGCGGGAACTGCGCGTGGAGCTTGTCGTCGAGCTCTTTGCCGGGTTCGAGCGGCAGGTTGTCGAGATAGATAGGGAAGAGCTGGCTCGTCGGCGTCAACGTGAAGAGCAGCCCCTTCGCGTCCGTGCTGAACTTGATGGCCGCGAACAGGCCGGTATCGTAGAGCTGCTTAGCGTGAGCCTTTACGGCGGTTGGAGCCAGGCGCAGGTTTTGCGCGAGACCGGCGGCGGAGAGCAGTTCGTCCTGGGTGTATTGGGGCGCGCCCTCAAAGCGAATCGCTCTGGCCGGCGCTTTTCTCTGCGCGGAGCTCGTGGTCTTCTTTTGCGCGATGGATGGAAGCGAACAGAAAAGAAGAAAAGCGGTAAGCAGTGCTGCGGGTTTGATCATGCTCCGCCAAGATTAACAAACCGGGACTGGCCGTCCAGGCGGACGCGGCCGTGATCGGCTCAGCGGTGCACGGTTCGCCTACGCTGTTCCGGCTCTGAGCGCTTTGACTTCGCTGGTCAGTGCCGCGATCTTGGCCATGAGCTCCTCGTGTTGCTTTTCGGCGAGGGAGGGTTCAATGGCTTCGACGTAGAATGTTCCGTTCGGCTCCAGCTCGCAGCGATGCACCTGGTGCAGGGAATCGAAGCCCTGGCGGTGGATGACCTCAAGCAACTCCTCGCGTGTGAGAGACTCGCGTCCGAGCGCGCGCATATCGATCTGGCCGTTGTGGATCAGCACCGTCGCGCGGCCCTCCATCATGCGCGTGAGCCGCGGCGAGCGGAAGAGAGCGCGCACTACAAGCCAATTGACCGCCAGCAAACCGAAGGCGCCAATGATCCCGCCGGTGATGGAGTTGTCGTCGCCGATGATGGCATTCTGCACGGTATTCGAGAGCGAGAGCAGAACCACCAGGTCGAACGGGTTGAGCTGCGCCAGTTCGCGCTTGCCAAAGAGGCGCAGCAACACCACGAGCGCAAGGTACACGATGGCGGGACGCGCCAGCTTCTCCAGGATGGGAAGCGGCAGGTGAAACATGCTGTCGAAAATTGCTGAGTGCGGCATGGTGATGAGGATAGCGCGGCCAGAGGCGGTTTCATATAGGGTGTCGGCCCGGAACGCAACAGCGTGCGATATGGATTCGCGGGTCTGCTAGAGTGGGGAGGATTGGACAACTGTTGAGGAGCGATTGCATGGCAGAGCTGGCGCCGTTTGGCATCGAGCCGCAGTTCACGGCGCGCGTGTGGGGGTTCCGCGATCTGCGTCCCTGGTACGATCGCGTGGCCGAGGACGAGCCGATCGGCGAAGTGTGGTTGACCGGCGATGATTGCCGAGTCGCGACTGGGCCGCATGCCGGTAAGCGGCTTGCGGCGCTCTTCGCGGAGGCGCATGAGGCGCTGCTCGGACCTGGTGCTCCTTCGGCCGACTCGCCGCTGCTGATCAAGACCATCTTTGCGCGGGAGAAGCTGAGCGTGCAGGTGCATCCCGACGATGCGATGGCGCGGAGGTACGGCCAGCCGCGGGGAAAGACGGAGTGCTGGTATGCGCTCGCTGCCGAACCGGGCGCAACGGTGGCTGTTGGTGTTCGCGCCGGAACGACGCTTGAGCAGATCGAGCGGGAGATTGCGGACGGAACGCTTGAGGCGAGCTTGAACGCTGTTCCTGTGGCCGCGGGCGAGATGATCTTTGTGGATGCGGGGACGATTCACGCCATCTGGCCGGGATCGATTCTGCTGGAGACGCAGCAGAACTGCGATCTGACGTATCGCATGTTCGACTACGGGCGCGGACGCGAACTGCACATCGCGAAGTCGCTTGAAGCGACGAAGCTCGCGACACACGCGGGAAAAATTGCGCCGCGGACTCTTGGCGATCGCACGGTGCTGATCGACGCCGAGTACTTCCGCGTGGAGCGTGTTCCGGTGGAGGGCAGCCGGACGAGCGCGAGTCTTCGCGGCGCGGAGAGGCCAGGACTTGCTTATCTGTTTGCCGCAGCTGGAGCGGGACGGATTCGCGGCGCGGGATTTGCGCCCGTGGATTTGCCGCCGCGCGGCGTTGCGGCCGTGCCGGCGCTCTCGCCGGAGTTCGTACTCGAGGATGTAAGCGCAGCGGGCGAAAAGCTGGATTTGATTCGCATCACGCCGAACTGGCCGGATTAGCGAGTCGGCCAGTCGGCGAGTTGGCAGGTCAGCAAGTCAGCGAATTAGCGAAAAGCCGGTGAGCCAGCGTTCGCGCTCCAGGTATCGTCTGCGTGGCCGGTGACGAAATTCAGATGAATTCAGGTACCCTGCGTCCCTTGCCTTTTTAGGCGGTTAAATCGTTATTGTTGTGTGAGTTATACTTCTCGCGTTTGGCGTTCCACGCACTCCACCCCAATCTTCGCTCCTCTTGGTTACCCCCGCTGCTTCATTGATTTGTCTCCTTGACAGTCTAGGAGACAAATAGTTATTCTCCTAGCCTGTCGAGGAGAGTTAGTGGCGAAGAGCACGGAAGTCGATTTGCTGTCCGGCACCCTGGACATGCTGGTGCTGAAGGCGGTCTCGCTGGGCGCCTTGCACGGCTACGGCGTGCTGCTGCGCATTCAGCAGCTTTCGCAAAACCGGCTGGAAATCCAGCAGGGTTCGCTCTATCCGGCGCTCTACCGCCTGGAGCACGAGGGCTGGATCGCTGGCGAGTGGGGGACGAGCGAAAACAACCGGCGCGCCCGCTTCTACAGGCTCACCGCTGCCGGACGTCGACGCCTCGACGCCGAGATCAAAAAGTGGAGCGAGTTTGCCGGCGTGATCGGGACGATTCTTGGCGCCGCACAGGAGCCCGTATGAGCCTGCGCAGCCGGTTGCGAACCTGGTGGCGCGCCGTAGCGCACCCGCGTGCAACGGCTGCGCAGATCGACGAAGAATTGCGTTTCCACATCGAGAGTTATGCCGAAGACCTGATGCGTGGTGGCCTTCTGCACGAGGAAGCACTGCGCCGCGCGAAGGCCGAGCTGGGCAGTGCAGCGGCCGCGCGCGAGAACTCGCGGCACGCGTGGGGGGCCGGCGCCTGGGACGAACTCCGCGGCGATCTGCGCTATGGCATGAGAATGCTCAGGAAGTCTCCGGGGCTCACAGCCGTTGCGACCATTTCGCTCGCACTCGGAATCGGCGCGAACACGGCGATTTTTTCGATGATTAATGCCCTGCTGCTCGATGCAATGCCGGTTTCGCGTCCCGCGCAGTTGCGTCTGTTGGAATGGCAGGCGCAACACCAGTTCGGATACAAGAACCTGCCGATGAGAGATCTGTACGGCGGCGTCAATTTGACGAAGACGGGAGTAGCCACCGGCCCCGAGTTCTCTTATGACGCGTACGAGACGCTGCGGAAGAACCACCAGGTCTTCGAGGGACTGGCTGCATACTTCCACGCCGGAGGCGCAGCGATTGGAGCCGCCAATGATCTCGAAGAGGGAACTCTCGAGTATGTCTCGCCGAACTTCTTCGAGGTTCTGGGCGTTCATGCGGCGGCGGGCAGGACCATCCTCCCGTACGACGATGCCCAGGGCGGCGCGCCCGTGGTGGTGCTGAGCGATTGGCTCTGGCGCGACATGTATGCGCGATCACCCGCGGTAATTGGATCGGCGATTGAAGTGAACCGCGTGCCGATGACAATTATCGGCGTTGCGCCATCGGGATTCCATGGCCCCGACGTGGACATGGACCCGGGGCTCTATCTTCCCCTGACCATGCTGCCGCAGATTTCGCCCGATGGGGTGGGCCACGAAAAGAACCGGCTCGCCGATGGCGATACATGGTGGGTGCGGGTTCTGGGGCGGCTTCGGCCGGGCGTCTCCGACGCGCAGGCTGCGGCAGCGCTGGACGGAATCTTTCGCCAAACAGCGAAGGCTACGCTGGTGCATCCGGAACGGATCGATCGGAATTCGGTGCATCTCGTCGTGACCCCCGGAGGCCGCGGCGATGCCCATTGGACCGATAAGGAATTCGTGCCGGTGGCATTCGGTTTGTCTGCTCTGGCCGGACTTGTGATGGTCCTCGCCTGCGTCAATCTAGCCAACCTGCTCTTGGCGCGTGCCATCACCCGGCGGCGTGAGCTAAGTGTGCGCATGGCGCTGGGAGCGCGGCGCGGCCGAGTAGCACGGCAACTGCTGATCGAGAGCATGATGCTGGCCATCCTCGGCGGAGCAGTGGGCATGGCTCTGGCTTTCGCCGGCCGCAACTTGATTCCGCATTTCCTCGATCATCAGCCGGTGAGTTTCGACTGGAAGGTGTGCGCCTTCGCGGTTTCGCTCTCGCTGCTCACGGGACTGCTTTTCGGCGGCATTCCGGCATGGCATGCCACCGGCGGCAACATCAAAAGCGGATTGGGAAACAGTGCGCATTCCACCTCAAACCGCTCGCACTCGCGCTTGGGCAAAACTCTCGTCGTGCTGCAGGTGGCTCTTTCCATGCTGCTGCTTGTCGGGACCGGCCTGTTTGTCCGCACGGTTAGAAACTTACTGCATGTGCAGCTCGGGTTCGATCCGCACCGAATTCTGTTATTTGAAATTGCGCTTCCCTCCAAATCGTACTCAAGCCGGGATGAGTGCGCCGCTGCATTTCGGCAAATTGAGGAAAAGGTGCGGACGATTCCAGGCGTATTGTCGGCCACCTTTTCCGGAGACGCACTGATCGATAACGACACGTCCACGACGAGTTTCGATTCAGCCGGGTTGCCCAAGGGACAGAACACCGCATGGGTAAACGTGGTTGGCGACGACTTTTTCCGGACTATGGGAATTCCGCTGCGGGAGGGCCGCGATTTTAGCGAGCAGGACACGGCAACTTCGCCGCGCGTAGCCATCGTCAACGAGGAGCTGGCGCGGCGGTTCTTTCCGGGGCGCGACCCCATCGGGCTCACATTCAACTCGCCTCCCATTCGGATCGTGGGGATCGCCGGCAACACAAAATTCTCCGATCTTCGCCAGATGCCACCGCCCACCTTTTACCAACCCGAAAACCAGAACCGGGGATGGAATCGGGCCATCTTCGAGGTAAGGACGGCAGGCAATCCCGCGGCAATCACGGACGCGGCAAGAAATGCAGTTCGGGGATTCGACTCTCAATTGCCATTGGCGAAGATTCGCACGCAGGATGAGCAGATCGACGAATCCATTCGCAACGAGCGTCTCTTTGCAATGCTCGCCGCCGCTTTCGGCGTGCTGGCGCTCGCGCTTGCCTGTATCGGAATCTACGGGATCATGGCTTACACCGTCTCGCAACGGACCAACGAGATTGGCGTTCGCATGGCTTTAGGCGCCGAGCCGCGGCACGTGATGCGCATGGTGCTTGGCGAGGCTTCGTGGATGGCGGCCTACGGTATTGTGTCTGGAACTGCCGCGGCGCTTGCGCTGGGACGGCTTGTAAGCAGCATCCTCTTCGATGTCCATGCGTGGGATGCGCTCACGCTGGCTGCTTCATCCTTGCTGCTATTGGCGGTGGCTGTGGCCTCGGGCTTTATCCCTGCCCGGCGCGCCGCAGGCTTGGATCCAATGGTTGCCCTTCGGCACGAGTAGGCGCGACTCGCCATTTTCTCAAGTTGGTTACGAGCTGTGAACTGCCCCTAGTTGTTCGCGCGAGCCTTGGATCACCAGCATTTCGAGCGATCGTTCGTCATCCGAGCAAGATACTGTCGCTCACTCTTCGCGCAGAAGGATCAGCGGGTCTACGGAAAGGGCGCGGCGCGCGGGAATCCACGCCGCTACCAGGCCAAGCAGCAGCATGGTAAGAGTGACGCCGCCGAGCACCAGTGGGTCGTTTGGCGAGGCCTGGTAGACGATGTGCGACAACAAGCGCGTTCCCAGGACTCCCAGCACCACGCCCACGGCCGACCCGATGGCTAGCAGGCGAAAAGCCCGCCCCAGCGCCGTGCGCAGGATTTCGCGCTGCCCCGCGCCCAACGCCACGCGAATCCCCAACTCGCGCAGCCGCTTGCTCACAATATAAGAAGCCATGCCGAAGACGCCGGTCACTGCCAGCATCGCGCCCAGCAACCCGAGCACACCCAGCGCCACTGTCGCCACGCGCACAGTGAAGAGTGCGGTATCCAACTCCTGAGTCCAGGGCCGGATGACGAGGGGCAGGCCGGAATCCAGCGCGTGCAGCGTGCGATCGAGCGCCTGAGCCATCTCCTGCGGATTGCGCTCCGAGCGCACCACCAGCCACGCGCCGCTGTTGTTATGCTGCAGGAACGAGAAGAACATCGCGGGCTGCTGATCCTCGCTCATGGTGCGGTACTTGCCGTCTTCCACCACGCCGACAACCTCCGCCCGATTTCCATTCCAGAACTTGAAGTGTCCGCCGACGGCTTTCCGGACCGATCCAAAAACCTTCACCGCGAACTGGCGGTTGACCAGAGCCGCGATGGGCGCATTCTTGTCGTCGTCGAATCGCAGGTCTCGCCCCGCCAGCAACTTCGTACCCGCCGCGTCGAGATAGCCCGGCGAGATGGTGTAATTCATGGCATCGGCAACAGCGTTGGTTGGCCGGTAATCGGAGGTGGCATCGGAAAAAACAACGGAGTCGCCTGCTCCCAGGTTTAGCGGAACCGCGTCGCTATACCCCGCAGCCGTCACACCGGGAATCGCCGCCACGGCATCGATCATGCGCCGCTGCATCTGGGCCGCATCATTGCCCGTGTAACCGGCCATGTGGAGATCGGTATTCACCAGCGTTACGTTTTGCGGCGAGAATCCATAATTGCCTTGGAGCGACCGCGTCAGGCCGCGAACGGCTACGAGCGACGACGTCACCAGCAGGGCACATATGGCAATCTGGAGCACAAGCAGAACATCGCGAAGCGTGAACCGCTTCATTCCGGCTCCGGCCGATCCCGTGCGAATCACCTGCCAGGGATCGGCGCGCAACACCTGACCCACGGGCACGATGCCAAACAGCAGTCCGCTAAAGATTGCCAGCAGCAACGCGACAACATAGGTGCGAAAGTCCGGATTCACCGGCACGTTAATGGGTATGTCGCGCATGGGGTTCCACGCGCTCAGGGCGCGCAGAAGGAAGATGCCGCCGGCAAGCCCCATGGCTCCTCCTGCTGCTGAGACCAGCAGCGCCTCCGTCAATAGTTGGCGAAGAATCGTCGCGCGGCGCGAGCCCAGCGCCAGGCGCAGCGCCACTTCCTTGGCGCGATCGGCCGCGCGCGCCGCGAACAAGCTTCCGAGGTTCGCGCAGGCTGCCAGCAGAATGAGCCCGGCGAGCAGCATCAATCCAGCCATGAACTCCTTCGCGGGCCCGCCGAGCATATCGCCGCCCAGTCCTGGCCGAGCCAGGCTGAATTGGATGCCCGCGTCATCCTGTGGATAGGTCCTGGCCAGCCAAGCGCCGATCGCGTTCAGATCTGCGGTGGCCTCGGCTGGAGTGACTCCCGGCTTGAGCCGGCCGACGACCCAGCCGGAGTTGGCGCTGCGATATTGCAGATTGTTGACACCCTGCACGGTAGGCGCCTCGACCAGCGGAATCCAAAGCGCGGGGGCAAAAAACAGCTCTGTGCCGCGGAACTCCGGCGGCGCCACGCCAATGATCGTGAAGGGATGCTTGTTGATGTCGACTTGCCGTCCGACCACGCCCGGATCCTGATGAAAATGGCTGTTCCAGTAGGCATAGCTCAGGACGACATAAGGAGCGCTGTCGTATGCCCTTCTCATCCGATGCATGAAAAAAACGCCCAAGATAAGGTTGAATCCCCAGCGTATCGAAGTAATTGCCGCTGGCCAGGTACGGCCAGGCCGTCGACGGATTCCCGCCGCTATCGACTCCCACCGCGCCAATGATGATGTACTCTGCAAGGCTCTCGAAGGTGCGATTGCGGTCGCGCAGGTCGATGTAGTTGAGATACGACTGCGACGGCACCTGTGATGCCTTCGAATCTTTCGTTGTACCTGGTAGAGATTCCGCGCGTCGGGCACGTTTACCGGCCGCAGCACGACCGCATTAAAACGCTGAACACCACGGCATTGGCGCCGATGCCCAGAGCAAGTGTGATGATTGCAGTGACGGTGAAGCCGGGGCTTTTGCGCAACTGACGAAATGCAATTCTCAGATCGCTGAACATGCGTGGCCTTCCTTGCGTGGGATACGCAGGTCTTCTATGCAACGTTCCTGCATGTGTCTTGCCAAGCACAAGACGCGAAAGCAAAGGGCTTACGCCGGCTGCAATTCCCACCACCGTTCGCAATTGCGCTTTTGTGTCCGAAATCGAACAGCGTCCCACTAGCAGGTCCGGCGCGTTTCACAGCCACCGGAATAGCGGAGGCAGGGATCGCGCACCCGCAAAGCGGACCGTTCGAAATCGAACAGTCATCCCCCGGAATCGGTCAATCCTGCCGAGTCGAAGGTCCGTGCGATTGCACATATCCACTGTGTTTTCAATATGCTTGCCATGGCTCAGATTTGGCGAGCTGCTTGCTACCTCTCTCGGCAATGGATATCGCTCGGCCCGATCTGAAGCAAAAGAAACAGCGTCGGATGCTCCTTTGGTCTGGCGTCGCAGTGGTAGCCGTTGCGGCAATCGCCGTGATGGTCATGCGCCTCAAGCCTGCTGCGCCCGAGGTCGATCGCTCGACCATCTGGACCGACACCGTGAAGCGCGGCCCGCTTGTACGCCAGGTGCGGTCTTCCACCGGCGTTCTCGCCCCGCGCGAGGACTCGATCGAACTGATCCCGGCGCAGACCGATGCAACCGTGGTCCGCATTCGCATCCTGCCCGGAGCACAGGTCACGCCCGAGACCATCATTATGGATCTCGACGATCCGCAGCTCGAGCAGGAACTGCTCAACGCGCGCCTCGCGCTCAAGGCCGCCCAAGCCGACTACAAAAGCCTCGCGGCGCAGCTTGAAAGCACACTCATGGACAAGAAGACGGCCGCGGCGCAGGTGAATGCCGACTACACGCAGGACCAGTTGCAGGCGCAGACCGACAAGGCGCTCTACGATCTAGGCGTGATTTCTGGTCTTGCCTATCAGAAGTCGAAGAACACGGCCGACCAGTTGACTGCGCAGCACCAGCTCAGCCAGCAGCAGCTCGACGTGAACCAGAAGGCGATCGTGGTGCAGCTCGCCTCGCAAAAAACCAAAATCGATCAGGCCCAGGCATTGCTCGATCTCTACGAGAAGCAGGAGCAGGCGCTCGAAGTGCGTTCGACGATTGCCGGGACGCTGGCGCCGCTGGCCGACGCCCGTGCAGGTGGGCCAGCACGTGACGGCGGGAACCAGCGTAGCCGAGGTCATCCAGCGCGACAAGCTGAAGGCCGCGTTGCAAATTGCCGAGACGCAGGCGCGCGACATCCAGATCGGCCAGCCGGCCACGATCGACACCCACAATGGCGTGATTCCCGGCCATGTCACGCGCATCGATCCTTCGGTGGTGAACGGAACCCGCACCGTAGACGTAGAACTCGACGGGCCATTACCGCCCGGCGCGGTGCCGCAGTTGAGCGTCGACGGAACCATCGACCTCGAGCGCATGACGGATGTGCTCTACGTCGGCCGGCCGGCGCTTGGCAATGAGAACTCAACGCTGAGCCTTTTCAAGATCGATCCCGACGGCAAAGGCGCTACGCGCGTTTCGGTCAAGGTCGGCCGCGCCTCGGTGAATGAGATTCAGGTGCTCGAAGGTTTGAAGGAAGGCGACACGGTGATCCTCTCCGATATGTCGCGCTGGGACAATGTGGACCGGATACGGCTGGAGTAAGACAGGGACTGAGGGACTGAGGGACCAGCGACGAGATCACTAACCGCTAATCACTAACCCACGGAGACCGCCATGGCAAGCAACGGAACGAACGGAACGCTGATTGAGATCGAAGACCTTACCAAGGTTTTCTACACCGACGAAGTGGAGACCCATGCGCTCTCCGGCATTCACCTGAACATTGCGCGCGGCGAGTATGTGGCCATGTCGGGCCCATCGGGCTGCGGCAAGTCCACGCTGCTCTCGATTCTCGGCCTGCTCGACACGCCCACCGGCGGGCGCTATCTTCTCAACGGCAAGCCGGTAGAGAACCTGACCTTCAGCGAGCGCTCGCGGATTCGCAACCAGGAGATCGGGTTCATCTTTCAGAGCTTCAACCTCATCGGCGACCTCACCGTCGAGGAAAATGTGGAGCTGCCGCTCACCTATCGCGCGGGAATGCCATCGGCCGAGCGCAAGAAGCGCGTGAAAGAAGCGCTGGAACGCGTGAACATGGCGCATCGCATGAGGCACTATCCCGCGCAGCTCTCCGGCGGCCAGCAACAGCGCGTGGCCGTAGCACGCGCGCTTGCCGGCTCGCCCTCCATCCTGCTGGCCGACGAGCCCACCGGAAACCTCGACTCGAAGAACGGCGAAGCCGTCATGCGCCTGCTCAGCGACTTGCACCGCGAGGGCTCGACGATCTGCATGGTGACGCACGATCCGCGCTTCGCTCGCCACGCCGAGCGCGAACTGCATCTGTTCGACGGCAAAATCGTCAGCGAGCAGGAGATGAAGAAGCTCGAAGAACAAGTAGAGGCAGAATCATGATGCGTGATCCGATCTACGCACTGCGCCAGTTGCGCAAAGCGCCGGGCTTTACGACTGACGGTCGTCATCACCCTGGCTCTGGGCATCGGCGCCAACACCGCAATCTTCACGCTCGTCCACGCCATCCTGCTGCGCTCGCTGCCGGTCGCGAACCCGTCGCAACTTTACCGCATCGGCGACGAGAACCAGTGCTGCGTCGACGGCGGATTTCCCCAGGATGCCTCCCAGACTGGAGATTTCTCGATCTTCTCCTACGATTTGTATGAGCACTTGAAGCAATCCGCTCCTGAATTCGAAGAGCTTGCCGCTTCGCAGGCGGGAATATGGGACTGGAACGTGCGCCGTGGAAACGAGCGGGCCAAATCGCTCAAGGGCCAGTTCGTATCGGGCAATTTTTTTTCCGCCCTTGGCATCGGCGCTTACGCCGGCCGGCTCTTCTCCCCGAACGACGATACATTTTCCGCACCTCCTGCGGTGGTGCTCAGCTACGCCGGCTGGCAAGGCGAGTATTCGGGAGATCCCGCGATTGTCGGCTCAACGATTTATATCCAGGCAAAACCTTTCAACGTCATCGGTATCGCGCCGCCCGGGTTCTATGGCGACCGCGTCACCGAGACGCCGCCTGCTTTGTGGATGCCGCTCCATACCGAGCCGTATTTGGATTTCGACGGCGGGATTCTCTCTGAATCCGAGTCGCACTGGCTCTATCTGCTCGGCCGGGTCCACGCGGGCACAAACGTTTCCGCGCTGCAGAGTAAATTGACCGTGGCGCTGCGGCAGTGGATTTTGTCGCGCCCGAACCTGATTGCGAATGGCGGCGCGGCACTCGTTCCAAGGATGCACGTCGTGCTCTCGCCGGGCGGCGGCGGCATCCAGCGCCTCCAGAACCATGTGGGCAGGGGCCTCGAGATGCTCATGGCGCTCTCCACTCTTGTGCTGCTCATCGCCTGCGCCAACATCGCCAACCTGATGCTGGCGCGCGCCACTAGGCGCCGGGCGGACATTGCGTTGCGAGCCGCTTTGGGCGCGGGCCGGCGCCGCATCCTGCGCGAGATTCTTACAGATAGTGTGATGCTGAGCTGCGTTGGCGGCGTCGCCGGGCTCATCGTGGCCTACGCCGGCTGCCGCACGATACTAGCTCTCGTTTTTCCCGATGCCAAAAACATGCCCATCAGCGCCAATCCCTCGCTGCCAGTGCTGGGCTTTGCACTGCTGGTTTCTCTCGTCACCGGCATTCTCTTCGGATTAGCGCCCGCATGGTTTTCGCTCCATGCGCAACCGGCCGAGGCGCTGCGCGGCGCCAGCCGCACCATGCGCGACCGCTCGTCGCTGCCACAAAAATCGCTGGTTGCGTTTCAGACCGCTCTCTCGGTGGTTCTGATTGCCGGCGCGATTCTGATGACCAAAACGCTCGCCAACCTGGAGAACCAGAACTTCGGCGTTGTGGCCGCCAATCGTTATGTGATGCACTTCGACGCACAGGGAGCCGGCTACACCCTGGACAAGCTGCCCGCGTTCTACCGGGAGATCCGGGATCGCTTCTCGGCGCTGCCAGGCGTCGATACGGCAAGCCTGGCGCTTTACAGCCCGCTCGAAGGTGAAAACTGGAGCGATTGCGTCATCCCACAGGGACATTCTTCGCCGCGTCACGGCGAAGACTGCGACTCGACATGGGACCGCGTCGACACGAACTTTCTCGACGCCATCGGCGTGCCCATCCTGCGCGGTCGCGGCATCACGGAGGAGGACACGGCCACTTCGCCGCCAGTGGCGATTGTCAACGAAGCCTTCGTAAAGAAGTTTTTCTCCGGTCAGGATCCCATCGGCCGGCATTTTGGCATCGGACGACCGGAGTACTCGGGAGCCTTTGAGATCGTGGGCGTCTTCCGCGACTTCACGATGGACCTGAGATATTCGGGCCAGGAGGCACATCCCGTATTCCTGCGCCCACTCACCCAGCGGTTTACCGGATATAGGGATGAAGGCGAGATCCGGGGCGAGACGCGATCCATGTTCGTGAACACGATGATCCTCGACTTTCACTCACCGCCGCCCAACGTGGACGCGCTCGTGCGCAATACGCTCGCCGGCATCAATCCCAATCTAACAGTGCAGGATCTGCGCACCTTCGGCAATCAACTTGCTGGCAATTTTAGCGAGCAGCGCGTTGTCGCCCGCCTCACCGGCCTCTTTGGTTTGCTGGCGCTGGTGCTCGCCTCGGTCGGTCTTTACGGCGTGATGTCGTATTTTGTGGCGCGCCGCACCGGCGAAATTGGCGTGCGCATGGCGCTGGGCGCGACCCGCGCAAATGTCGTGGCCATGGTGATGCGCGGCGCTTTCGCACAGGTTCTCGTCGGCCTCGCCCTTGGCATTCCTGCCGCGCTCGTCGCCGGACATTTCATGTCGAGCCAGCTCTTTGAGGTACGCACTTACGATCCGCTTGCCCTGGGCGGAGCAGTCGTCATGTTGAGTCTTTGTGCTGCAATTGCGGGCTTTGTTCCCGCCCGCCGCGCAGCATCTGTCAACCCGGTGCAGGCGTTGCGCGCAGAGTAGGACGCGCACCGATCCAAACCTTTTCCAGCACGGAGATAGACAAATCATGATCGAACTGAAGAACGTCGAACGCAGTTACAAGACCGGCCACACCGAAGAATGGGTGTTGCGGCGCATCGGCCTCACCATTCGCGAAGGCGACTTTGTCACCATCATGGGTCCGTCAGGAGCGGGAAAATCGTCGCTTCTCAACATACTCGCCATGCTCGATGACGGCTGGAAGGGCGAGTACCGGTTCGGCGAAACCGCCGTTCACACGCTCAACCGCAAGCAGCGCGCCGATCTTGCCCGCGAGCGCATCGGCATGGTGTTCCAGAGCTATCACCTGCTCGACAATCTGACCGTCGCCGAGAACATCGACCTGCCGCTCTCCTACAAGAACCTCGCCTCGAAAGACCGCGCTGGGATGGTCGCCGATATTCTCGACCGCTTTCAGATCGTCGCCAAGAAAGACCTGTTTCCTTCGCAACTTTCCGGCGGCCAGCAGCAATTAGTGGGCATCGCGCGCGCGGTGGTGCATGCGCCGGCGTTGCTTCTGGCCGACGAGCCTACCGGCAATCTGCACTCCGAGCAAGGCCGCGAAATCATGCAGCTATTTTGCGAACTCAACCGCCAGGGAACGACCATTGTGCAGGTCACGCACTCCGAAGAAAATGCGCGCTACGGCCGGCGCATCGTCGAATTGCGTGACGGCTGGATCTCGCGCGACGAAACCCTGGAAACCGCAGCAACGAGGGTCAAGTGAACGATCACTGTACGCAATCTTCGAGAAAGACACGCATGAACTCCCGCTCTTCCAAATCGGCCATTTTCCACTTTCAGACCGTCGCAGCAATTCTGCTCCTACAAACTAATCTGGCCTTCGCGGCCGAGCCTCCGCAAGCGCAGTCCGCGCCGCAAACTCCGCCGGCGCAAACGGCTCCCGAAGCCCCCGTTCCCGCGGCGAACGGCGCTGCAACGCCGCCGCCGACGCTGGCGCAGCAAATGCAGCGGGCGCGCCTTGCCGCAATCGCGCCGCAGCAAACGTTCAACGTGCCCATGCCTCATTCGTATAACCCTCTTGCGCGCTATAGGGCGAGCACGGCGCCGCCGCTCAACCTCACCAATTCGCCGCGCCTTGAAAGTCTGATTCGCAACGGAAAGATTTATCTCTCGCTGGACGATGCGATCGCACTCGCGATCGAAAACAACCTCGATCTCGCTTACTTCCGCTATAACTTTCCCATCGCACAAACCGACATTCAGCGCACTAAGGCGGGCAGTCCTGCTAACGGCGTCAATGCCGCTGTCGTCCAGTCCACACAGGGCGGCTTCAACGCTCCAGGCGGCGGGGGCGGCGGGAACGGTTCCACCGCATCTGCCGCAGCCGGCAATGGCGGCATCGTCACCTCGACTCTTGGCGAGGGCACGAGCGTTCCATCCTTCGACCCCTACCTTACGTTCCAGGGCTACGTCGATCACACTGTTGTTCAGGAGGCCAACACGTCGCTCGTCGGCACACCGATTCTGAAAACCAACACAATCGCGGTGCAGTCGAACTTCTCTGAATCGTTCCCCATCGGCACCAATGTCTCAGTCAACTATCTGGGCCAGCGCGCCGCCAGCAACTCGCCTTACAGCGCCATCAATCCTGACCTTTATGGCAGGTTTCAGATGGTCGTCTCCCAGCCCTTCCTCTACGGTTTTGGGCTCTCAACGAATGAGCGCTACATCCGCATCGCCAAGCGCAACGCCCAGATCACCGACGTGGTATTCAAGGCGCAGGTCATCGCGACCGTGACGCAAATCGAGAACATCTACTGGGACCTGGTCGATGCGTACGAGACCGAGCAGATTGACGAGCGCTCTCTCGGTTTTGCGAACAAAACGCTCTCCGACGATCAGAAGCAGCTCGAACTCAATGCCATCCCTGCGATGCAGATCATGACGGACCAATCCGCGGTGGCTACGGCAGAGGGCAACCTCACCGTTTCGCGCGCCAATCTGCGTTTGAACGAGCTGTTGATGAAGAACGCACTTACTAAGGTCGACGATCCCCTCATCGACGAAATGCCCGTCATTCCTCTCGACCTCGAAGCGCAACCGGACCCGAATGCCGCCAAGTCCATCGACGATTTGATCGTCGAGGCGGAGAAGAAACGCCCCGAAGTCGACATCTACCGCATGCAGGCCGAAGTGCAGAAGCAAGCCCTGAAGGACATCGACAGCGAGCTTTTGCCGACACTCAATATGTATGGGCTCTACGCCGGGGCAGGCACCGCGGGACCGGCAAATGCGTTCTGCGATTCCCAGAAAGTGAACTGCGCCACCGCCCTGCCCACAGACTTCCCCAGCATGTTTTCGAACACCTTTAACTACTCGTCTCCGGAGTACCAGGTCGGCGTGACGCTTTCCATCAACCTGCGCAACCGGCAGGCCAAGGCAGACCAGTTTCGCGCGGTGTTGCAGTACCGCCAGAGCCAGATCTCTGAAGTGCAGCAGAAGAAGACGATTCTCTTCGACGTGCGCAACTCGAAGTTTGCTCTCGAACAGGCCGAGGCTCGCGTAGAAGCAGTGCAAAAGGCGCGCGACCTTGCCCAGAAGACCTTCGACATTACCAAGCAGGAGCAGCAGCTCGGCGCCAAATCCAGCGTCGATACGCTCAACGCGGAGAGCACACTCGCCCAAGCCGAGGCGGCTCTCGATGACGCGCAAACAGCTTTGGAAAAGAGAAAGGTGGATATTGACCGCGCCATCGGAGACACGCTGGAGCGCATGGGGGTGTCGATCGAAGATGCGAAAATAGGAGTCGTCTCCCATGCGCCCTGAGTGGCGACCTTTCGCCGCTGGGACGAAGACAGGCGTTGTGGAGGTGTGCCATCTCGAACAGGCAAGACAAAATTCGGGTTCTGGTCGCCGACGACCAGCCGCACGTTCTCGAAGCAGTCGAGCTGCTTATCAAACCGCAGGGCATTGAAATCGATTGCGTGCGCTCGCCGCAGTTGCTATTGGAAGCGCTGGGTGAGCGCGACTACGATGTCGTGCTCATCGATTTGAATTACACGCGCGACACCACCTCTGGCCAGGAAGGCCTCGATCTTCTGGCTCGCATCCAGGAATTCGATGCGCGTCTTCCGGTGATCGTGATGACGGCGTGGGGCAACATCGATCTCGCCGTTGAAAGCATCAAGCGCGGCGCGCGCGATTTCATCCAGAAGCCATGGGAGAATGAGCGGCTACTCTCTCTCATCCGCGTGCACGCCGAGCTGCATCAGGCGCTGCGCCGCGCCCGCCAGCTTGAGCTTGAGAATCGCCTGCTCCGCGCCGAAGGCATGCCGGACTTTGTTGCCTCCGCGCCCTCCATGCAGCCGGTCCTCGAACTGATCGCGCGCGTCGGTCCCTCCGACGCCAACGTCCTCATCACCGGCGAACACGGCACGGGCAAGGAGATCGTCGCGCGTCTGCTCCACGCCGCCTCGCCGCGTGCTCGCATGTCGCTGGTCTCGGTCAACGCCGGCGGAATGCCCGAAGGTACCTTCGAAAGCGAGTTTTTCGGTCACGTGAAGGGCGCGTTTACCGATGCGCGCACTGACCGCATAGGCCGTTTCGAGCTGGCCAACGGCGGCACGCTCTTCCTGGACGAAATCGCCAACGTGCCGCTGCGCCAACAGGCCAAACTGCTGCGCGTGCTGGAGCAAGGCGAATTAGAGCGCGTCGGATCGTCGCAAACACGGCGCGTCGACGTGCGCCTGCTTTGCGCCACCAACGCGCAATTGCACGAAGAGGCCAAGGCCGGCAATTTCCGCGAAGACCTGCTCTTCCGCATCAACACCGTTGAAATTCACCTACCGGCGCTGCGTGACCGGCGCGAAGACATTCCGCTGCTCGCCCAGCATTTTCTCTCCCGGCTGCGCACGCGTTATCGCAAACCGGTGAATGGCATTTCGCCGGCCGCCATGCAGCTCATGATGCAGTATGCCTGGCCGGGCAACGTGCGCGAGCTGGAACACACGATGGAGCGCGCCTTGCTCCTCTCGACCGGAGAGGAGATCGAGGCCGCGAATCTTTCCATCGGCGCCGCGCGTTCCGCCGCGCCCTCGCTTGACAGCATGAGCATCGACGAAATGGAGGCCATGCTCGTCCGCAAGGTCTTGCGCCGCTGCGATGGCAACATCACGCAGGCGGCAGAATCGCTGGGGTTGAGCCGCGCCGCGCTCTACCGGCGCATGGAAAAGTATGGCCTATGAACCGAAAGCGCGCCGGCGCACGCGGCAGGTGGTTCGCAGGGCATGGCTTTACACCCTGCTGTTGTCTCTCCCTGCGTTCCTCTCGCTCACCATCTTCTTTTTTGATCGCCAACTCGGTCTTGCGCCGGCGCTGCTCGTCGCGGTCTGCCTGCTTATTTACCTGGCGTTCGTCGCGGCTGCGCTCGTAGACAATTTTGTTCGTCCGCTGCAAACGCTCTCGAACGTGGTTGCTTCGCTCCGAGAGGGAGATTACTCTTTTCGCGCGCGCGGCGCCGCATCGGGCGACGCCCTGGGCGAACTGGCCCGTGAGATCAACGCGCTCGCCGACCTATTACAGAAGCAACGTGTGCGCTCGCTGGAGGCCACTGCGCTGCTCGGACGCATTCTCGAGGTGATGCACGCGCCGCTCTTCGCCTTCGATCGCCAGAACCGGCTGCAACTGATCAACAACGCCGGCGTGAAATTGCTGGACCGGCCCTACTCGCGATGTATTGGACATTCCGCGGCAGAGTTGCGCCTCGACGAGCTGCTTGCCGCTCCGGATCAGGCAATCCGTTCCTTCGGCGCCACGCCGGCGCGTTGGCTCCTGCGAAGAGCGGTTTTCCGGCAAGAGGGAGCGCCTCATACTCTGCTGGTTCTCGCCGATGTCAGCGTCCCGCTTCAGGAAGAGGAACAGGCCGCCTGGAAGCGCCTGATTCGCGTGCTCGGACACGAGCTTTCGAATTCCCTTGCCCCCATCAAGTCCATCGCCGGCAGCCTGCTGGCGCGCGTCGATGGCCTCAGCGGCGACGCAGCCGACCTCAACGACTTTCGCTGCGGTCTCGGCGTCGTGGAGAGCCGCGCCGACGCGCTGCACCGCTTCGTGCAATCCTACCGGCAGTTGGCGCAGTTGCCCCCGCCGCGCCTCAAACCCGTCGTGCTCGCGCCCTTGATGGAACGCGTCACTCTTTTGGAGCAGCGCCTTCCTGTCCAGCTCGATCCTGGGCCCTCCGTCACTCTCGAAGCCGATCCCGACCAACTCGAGCAGATGCTGATCAATCTGCTGGCCAATGCCGTCGATGCCTCGTTGGCCAACGGCGGTCAACCGGTGCGCGCCAGTTGGGCCTCCGCGGACGCAAGCGTGCAAATTGCGATCGAAGACCGCGGCCTGGGCATCGCCAACCCGGAAAATCTTTTCGTCCCGTTCTATACGACGAAGTCCGCAGGCAGCGGCATCGGCCTCGTCCTCGCCCAGCAGATTGCCCGCGCCCACGGCGGCGAGATCAAGCTGGTCAATCGCGAAGACGGAGAGGGCGCGCGCGCGATCGTCCGGCTGCCTCTCGTTTCCGCAGTGAAGGATGGGAACCCAAACCTGGTATCCTGAGCCACCGTGTCCAGGCATCACCACTTTCTTCGACATCAGCGGCGGGTCCGCGAGTCAGCCGCGGGTACCTGGTTCAATCTGTCGGGAATCCGCCCGGTCATTTGCCGGTATATAAGGGGTTCTCTCCACCCGTCTGTCCCCACATTCCACCCAAGGACCAGCTCATCGCGATAAGGCCGCCGACCCAGAGGGTACCCCGACGGGCACAGCTCCGGGTACCAGGACGAGTGGGGCACTTGCTCCCATGACATCGGCATGGCGATTGGAATTTCGTGCTCTGCCGCCGGGGCCGGGGGCTCCCAGAGCTTGGGGCGTTTACGAGAAGTAATCCTGAGGATTGTGGCTATCCGGTGGACGATAAGTGCAAGACGTCAGCTTTCGGCAAATGAATCGTTAGCGACCGGCGATCATAAAGAACATAATCCAGGGGAGCGCTGTTGCATCGTTCAAAAAGTGAGCGACAACTGCTGGAATTAAGCTGCGCCGCCCCAGCAGATAAGCAGTGCCCCATACCATGCCGATGCACGCGACTGGAATTGCAATACCCAGCCATGGAAGAAAACCCTGACTCAGGTAGCCGGCATGAGAAAGGCCGAAAGCCAGACCGGGAATGAATATTTGCATTCCTTTGCCGTATCCTGCTTTGGCAAACTCAGTCATGAGAAAGCCCCGAAAAAGCACTTCTTCACAGAATCCAGCAGTGCTGCCCATTAGAAGCGCGGCAACGAGGTGAAAGCCATATGGCCAGAATGCGTAGTAAATAGGGATGTGCATTCTGGGCAGGAAGCGGAGATTGCTTGCTATAGAAAGAGCAGCAATCAGCAGCGCCAATATCCAGGCTGGCCATGTTCCCAGTCGCCAGAGGCCAAGGTCTCTGAAAGAAGATCGCCGAGCCCGTAATAAGAACCAGAGCATGATTACAAAGGACCATTCGACGATGACTCCTCCGAGAATCCAAAGCAAAAAACGCTGTTCAGGAGAGCCATGAACCGTCGCGGGAATGTAAAGAGAAATCAATCGGGAGACGGTCCAAATCCCAGAGGGCACTCCGAGGCCCAAGATCAGAGCCTCTACCCAACATAAAACTCGACTAGACGATGTGCTGGCGAGCGGAACTTCGGAGACAGATCCATCCACAATAAACCTCCGCATGAAGCTGAATTCTGACGAAAAGAGACGGCCCTCTAAGATTACGTGATATTTGGTAGGAAGTTCCCCAAAGCTTCTCGTGCTGCGAAGAACTTTTCGAAACGTCGCTCGAAAAATGCGCCGCAAATATGGTTTTGCGGTGCTCGGGCAGTGCTACCTGCATCAAGGACCAGCTCATCGCGATAAGGCTGTCGACCCAGAGGGTACCCCGACGGGGCACAGCTCCCGATGCCAGGATGGATGGGCCGCCTGCCGGCACTTTTGCACATTCTTTGCCATACAACCGGCTGCATGATGCAGAATCTATAGTGATATGAACTTTCGACTGGCAATACCTGCTGAGCTTCGCGGGGCCGTGGATGCGGCCGCCGCTGACTGGACCTCGAACAACAAAGTTGACCGCTTCTGGAAGAAGGACGCGTCGCTGTGGACCGGCGACGGCGAAGAGAAGTGGATGGGGTGGATCGACATTGTGGAGCGCCAGCAAAAGGACATGAGCGAGCTGGCAGAGCTGGGCGGAGACATCGAGAGCGCGGATTTCAGGTCGGCGCTGCTGCTGGGCATGGGCGGATCGAGCCTTTGCCCGGAGGTGCTGGCGAAGACTTTCGGGCCGCAGGAGGGTTTTCCGGAGCTGCACATTGTGGATTCGACGGACCCGGCGCAGGTGATGGCGGCGTGCGAGGGAGTGGATCTGGGCGAGACGCTGGTGATCGTGGCGTCGAAGTCGGGATCGACGCTGGAGCCGAATATCCTGAAGCAGTTTTTCTTTGACGAGGTGCGCCGCGCGGTGGGCCAGGGAAATGTTGGCAACCAATTTGTTGCCATCACCGATCCAGGATCGAAGATGGAGCAGGTGGCGAAGAGCGACAGCTTCCGCTACATCTTTTATGGCGACCCGGAGATCGGCGGGCGGTACTCGGCGCTGTCGAATTTTGGAATGGCTGCGGCGACAGTGGCGGGGCTCAAGATCGGGAAGCTGATCGACGAGGCGGGAAAGGGCGTGGCCAGCGCGAAGCAGCCGGTAGAGTCGAATCCCGGCGTGCAACTGGGACTGCTGCTTGGGTCGGCGGCGAATGCGGGACGCGACAAGATTACGATTTTTACTTCGCCGGAGATTTACGACCTGGGCGCATGGCTGGAGCAGCTGATTGCCGAATCGACGGGCAAGCAGGGGAAGGGAATTACGCCGGTGGACCGCGAGGCGATCGGCGGGCCGGAGGTGTATGGGAACGACCGCGTGTTTGCGTATGTGCGATTGAAGAGCACGGCCGATACGGAACTCGACGCGAAGGTTGCGGCTCTCGAAGCTGCCCGGCATCCCGTGGCGCATTTTGAGATTGAGGATCTCTACGAGATCTTTGGGCAGCTCTTTATCTGGGAGGTTGCGACGGCGGTGGCGGGGTCGGTGATTGGAATCAATCCCTTCAACCAGCCGGACGTGGAGGCGGCGAAGGTGGAGACGCGCCGGCTGACCGATGAGTACGAGAAGACGGGCGTGCTGCCGGTGCGCAAGCCGGTGCTGACAGAGTCGGGCATCGAGTTGTATGCAACCGATGCTTATGCGGCGGAGTTGCGGGCGGCGTTGCCTATCGATACGCTGACCGGGTTTTTGCGCGCCCACCTCAACCAGCTGCGCGCGGGCGACTACTTTGCGACGCTGGCGTTTCTGCCCATGTTCCCCGAGCACGAGGCGGCAATTCAGGTGCTGCGGCACAAGGTGCGGGATAAGAAGCGCGTGGCGACATGCCTGGGGTTCGGGCCGCGGTTCTTGCACTCGACAGGGCAGGATTACAAAGGCGGGCCGAACACGGGAGTGTTTTTGCAGATCACGGCCAAGCACGCCGAGGATGTGAACATTCCGGGACAGAAATACACGTTTGGCGTGGTCATCGACGCGCAGGCGGCAGGGGACCTGGCGGTGCTGGAGTCGCGCGGGCGGCGTGCGCTGAGGGTGCATCTGGGAGCCGATGTGGCCGCTGGGTTGAACACGCTGAATGCGGCGGTGGCTGCGGCGCTGGGATAGAGCAACTTTTTCCTGGAAGCTGGGTTTGAGGGGGTAACCGGCTCAAAGGCCAGTTCGTCTAATGGTCCGAGCCCATGAGACAGGCGGCAAGCGCTGTTCTCCCCGCGAAGTTTTCCCGGGTTGAGAATGGCGGCAACAACCGAGGAGAGATTGCAATGAGAGCCTTTCCAAAACAACTTCTTCGATCACTGATGGCATTTGCGGGTATGGCTGCGTTGGGCATCGCGGTTGCGATGGCGCAGGATGCGGGCGCTTCGGGCGGTCAATCGCAGGCGCAGCCGGCCGCGCAGCAGGGACAACGCACCGATGCCCAGATCGAGATGGATGTGGTGCACGCGCTCGACGCGTCGGACACGCTGAAGAACGACCTGATCACGGCAGCCACAATCCAGAGCGAGGTGACGCTGTCGGGGACGGTTTCGAGCGCTTCGTCGAAGCAGTTGGCCGAGTCGATTGCCGCGCATGTGAATGGCGTGACCAAGGTACACAACAATTTGACGGTGGGGAATCCGGGGGCCGATGCGCAGGCCTTGCAGCCTGCGCCCGATAGCGACGACGTGCCGGATTCCGACCAGTCGCAGGCGCGGCAGGGCATGGCAAACCTGCCGCCTCCGGGACCGGGTCCGGAGCAGAACCCGAATGCGCCGCAAGGGAACACGCCGCAGAATGAGAGCCAGGCTCCGGCAGCTCCACCTTCTGGGTATCCGGCGCCACCACAGCAGGGCGGCTATCCGGGGTATCCACAACAACAGGGTGGCTATCCGCCTCCGCCGCAGCAGGGTTATCCGGGTTATCCGCCTCCTCCGCCACCGCAGCAGCGGCCTGAGTATCAGGGCCAGTATCCGCCGCAATATCAGAACCAGTATCCGCAGCAATACCCGCAAGAGCCGCGATACGCTCCGGCGACCGGACCCGTGACGCTGCAACCGGGAACGCTGCTGCAACTGCGCACCAGCGAGCATGTGGACAGCAAGCACGCCAAGGACGGACAACCGGTCGAGTTCATGGTGATTCAGGACGTGACGATGGGCGGCGTTCTGGCGATTCCACGAGGCGCTGTGGTGCACGGCGTGGTGACGGAGAGCAAGAACGTGGGCTCGGGGCAGATGGCGGGCCACTCGACGCTGGCACTAACGCTGACTTCGCTTGACCTGGGCGGACGCAGCTATCCGCTCCAGACCGACCAGTTTAAGGTGAAGGCCCCGAACAAGGCCGGCCAGACGGTGGGCAGCGCGGTGACGGGCGGTATTTTTGGCACTATCATCGGTTGCGCGATTGGCCGCGGACCGGGCTGCGCGATCGGCGCCGGTGCAGGCGTGATTGCCGGCACGGCGGCGGGCACAGCATCGCCCGGGCCAAGAGCCTGGATTCCCGCCGAAGCGCTGGTTACCTTCCACCTGACGGCGCCGCTGACGGTGGATCCGGTGAGCCCGCAAGAAGCGGCGAGGCTGGCGCAAGGGTTGTATCCGGGCGGGCCGCAGCTCTATCGGCGCTACCCTTACGGGTCGCCTTATTACGGCTACGCCGGGGCTTATCGCCCGTATCCGGGTTACTATCCGGCTCCTTACTATGTGCCGTGGTACATGGAGGGCGGAGTGTACTACTGGCGGTAAAGACAGGGAAAAAGGGAACCAGAGAACGATCAGGCGTTCGCTTTGGCGAACGCCCGATTTTTTCCAGGTGAGCGGCGGGCGCGAATGCAATGGGCTACGGCTTTGACTGGGGACTTCCATTCTTCTATGGAGTGAACGTGTACAACGCCATCGAAGGGCAGCAGGTGCCGAACGGAGCGCCGCCGGCGCCATGGTGGGCGTATTGAAAGGCAGGGAGCAAGGGAACGAGGGAACAAGGGGGGCGGAAAGCATCGGCTTCAGGAAGGCACACTCTTCTCACCCGTGTTCAACAGTCTCCACCTACTATTTTTCGGCTTTGAGCCAGACGGCTTCGGCGGCGGGATGGCCGAGGATGGAGTTGCCGGTCGCCAGCTCGATGAGGACGGTCTGGTCGTAGTTCTGGCGCAGGACCTTGAGCTTTTTGCCGGGGCCGATACCGGCCGAGTGAAGGAAAGCGAGGAGCCTGGTGTCGCGTTCGTGAAGGCTGACGACGGTGTAGCGCCTGCCCTCGGCCGCATGCGAGAGTTGGACCTCGCCTTTGCGCTTGCGTTCGGCGGGACTGACGGGAAGCACGGCGTTGCCGTGGGGGCAGGCGCCGCCTTCGCCGAGCTTCTCCTTGAGCTTGGCTTCGAAGGCGGGCGAGACGGCGTGCTCGAGGCGCTCGGCCTCCTCGTGAATTTCGTGCCACTCCATGCCGAAGACCTCGCTTAACATGCGCTCGATGAGGTGATGGCGCAGGGCGGTGCGATAGGCAGTCTCGCGGCCCTGCGCGGTGAGGCGCACGATGCCGTCGGCGCCTACGAGAACAAGGCCGTCGCGCTTGAGGCGCTTGAGGGCCATGGTCACGGCGGGCGCGGAAACCTCGAGCCAGTGCGCAAGCGTGGCGGGAATCACCTGGAGGCCTTCGGCATCGGCTTCGAGGATGGCCTTGAGGTAGTTTTCCTTCGAAACGTGGATGGAGTCTTTCATGGAGGTGCTGAGAATCAGTCTACAGCGGAGATTGCGGGGTTAGCGTAGTTAGTTCGCGCTCATTCACGCTTGGTTGGCGGCGCCGGCAGAGCGGGCTATCGTGGTCGTGGAGATGGAGCGTGGGTCGAGAGACCCACGCTACAGCCGGTCAGGAGACCGGCGGTACTCGCCGTGCTTTTACTTCACCCAGACCTTGGGCTCGACGGAGAGGCCGGGGCGGAGGCGGTGGTCGGGGTCTTCCTTTTGGAGGTCGGTGAAGTCGATGCGCACGGGGACGCGCTGGACTACTTTGACATAGTTACCAGTTGCGTTCTCCGGTGGAAAGAGCGAGAGCACGGAGCCGGTGGCGCCGCCGATCTGCGTGACTTTGCCCGAGTAGTCTTTGCCGGTGGCGTCGACGTGAATCTGGACGGACTGCCCGGCCTCCATGTGCCGGAGCTGTGTCTCCTTGAAGTTCGCCGTGACCCAGATATTGCTGAGAGAAACCAGTGTGAGCAGATTCTGGCCGGCGGAGACGTTCTGGTCGACTTCGACGCTCTTGCGGGTGATGATGCCATCTTCCGGAGCGACGATGTGGGTATAGCTGAGGTTGAGCCTGGCCTGATCAAGCTGGGCCTGCGCCTGCTCGACCAAGGCCTCGGCCTGTTTGGCGCGAGCGTCTTGCGCCTCCACCTGTTGCGGAGCGGTCTGCGCATACTTGAGTTGTGCCTGCGCCTGGGCTTCGCGGTCGTGGGCTACTCGTACCCCTTCTTCGGCGGCCTTCTGGCTTGCGTTGGCGTCGGCCAGCGCGGCTTTGGAGGCGTCGGCGGCGGCCACTGCCGCGTCAAACTGCTGCTTGCTGATGACGTCTTTTTCGACCAGAGGCTTGTAGCGCTCGAGATCCGACTGCGCTTTGAAGTTGTTGGCCTGGGCCTGCGCTACGCGCGCTTTTGCGGCATCCAGTTGCTCCTCGGCCTGGTCGACAGTGGCGTGGGCGCCGCTCACGTCGGCGTTGGCGGCGCGCAGATTACTGGCAGTATTTACGGTAGTGATGGGCACGTTGACCTTGGCTGCCACAGCGGCGGCGCGGGCGCTGGCCAGCGCAGCTTCGGCATTCTCGACCGCAACCTGGAAGTCGCTCGGGTCCAGCTCGGCGATCGGGTCTCCGGCTTTCACCCTCTGGTTTTCCTGCACGTAAACATTCTTCACGTGGCCGGCAATGCGCGAGCTGATCTGGATGAGGTGACCATCGACCTGCGCGTCGTCGGTATCTTCGCTGTAGGTGGAACGCCACCAAATGCCAAGCGCGATGAGCGCCGCGATGACGACGGCGACGATGATGATTCCCCGGCGGCGGGTCCGCGGCGCCTCGATCTCTGTTTCTGCGGGAGCTTCATTCTGTTGCGGCAATCTCGATGGGTCCGCCACGTTACTTTCCTCCTACGTATTTCTTGTAGTTCTGCCCGTCGCCGAGCGCACGCGCCAGGCTCAGCTTGGCCACGTTGTAGCGGTAAAGGCTGGCCACATACTGACCGTCGGCCTGGGCCACGGACTGCTGTGCCTGGCTGACGGCCAGGTTGTCGCTGACGCCGTTGGCGTAGCGCTCCTGCGCTTCCTTAAGGGCTTCACTGGCAAGCGATCTGCTGGACTCGGCAACTTGAACCTGCTTTTGCGCCGAGCCGATGTCGAGCAGGGCGTCGCGCACATCGGCCTCGACCTGCGCCCGCTTGTCGCTGAGCTGGGCCTGGGCAACGTCGAGCTGGGCCTGTGCCTGCTGGGCCTGGCCGCGCAATGCATATTCTTGAAAGACAGGCACGCTCAAGGCGGCGGACGCGTCCACGGTACCGTGGGAGTGGGCGAGGGTGGTGCCAATGTCGCCGTAGTCGGCGTTGATATTGACGGCGGGCAGGCGCGCGGCCTTCGCCGCCTGGCGCTGCTCGGCCGCGGCAGCGGCCACTTCCACCATCGCGGCAAGGTCTTTGCGGTTTTCCTCCGCCTGCTTGATCAGAGTGACGGTGTCAAGCCCGTCGTAGGACTTGTAGGGCGCCTGGTCGGTGAGATTGAATTTCTGGTCGAGCGGAAGTCCGATGGCGCGCGCTAGGGCGAGCTTATCTTTTTCCAGAGCGTTCTGGGCCACGATCAACTGCTGCTCGAGCGACTGGTAATCGACGCGGGCGCGCAGTTCATCGAGCAGCGGAGCGGTTCCGGCCTCGTGATTGGCGACGGCCTGATCGAGAGAAATCTTTGCTGTGTCTACCTGCGCCTGTGCGCTGGAGACGGCGGTTTCATCGGCCAGCACGAGCAGATAGGCATTGCCCACGGTGAGCACTACGAGATCGCGCGCGTCTTCGGCGGAGAGTTGCGCGGCGGCAAAGTTGTGGCGCGCAGCCAAATAGCTGTGCAGCGATTCGACATCGACCAGGGACCACGTCATGTAGGCCCGCACATCGGTGTAGCCGAAGGGCCCGATGATCTTCGGGATACCGGGAAGTCGCAGCCCCTCGGCAGGAAGATCGACCTGCAGCGCGGCCTCTTTGGCGGTGAAGTCGATGGAAGGCAGCAGAGATTGCAACTCGCTCAGGCGCTGGGCGCGCGCGCCCGCGGTTTGGGTGCCGCTCAAAATGATGCCGAGGTTTGTCTTGAGTCCGCGTTCGATGGCCGCATCGAGAGAGAGATCCAGTGTCTGCGAGGTCGCCGCACCGCTGGGTACGCTGCCCTGAAAGCTGGCGGCCGAGGGCTGTGCGGGCGTGGGCGCAGGCGGAATGGCCGCCGATTGCGCGGCTACATGGGCTGCAAGCGCAGCGCCGAAGAAAAGCCCTGGAGCCCAGAAATGAATTCTGCTCTGCATGGAATACTTTGGCAATTTGAAATTACCTGGGGCCGGTTCACACCAGGCCCTTTGAAAGCAACAGCCGGGCCGCCCCAAATTGGCGCTACCCTAATGGATGCTTCACACTAGCGACACGGTTCTTGAATCTAGTTTACCGGACGGGTCCTGGGGGGCTTGCGACTCGGACGGAGCGGCCGGGCCTCGATACAGGCCCAAACCGGTCTTCGTCGTCGAACCGGGTCGCCCAGGAGCGAACAGGAGGCGTTTTCATCGCTCCTTCACGTTTTTAAGGCCCCCACCTGTCACCATGG
Source organism: uncultured Acidobacteriota bacterium (assembly GCA_963745965.1). Classification (GTDB taxonomy): domain Bacteria; phylum Acidobacteriota; class Terriglobia; order Terriglobales; family Acidobacteriaceae; genus Telmatobacter. The sequence continues at coordinate 108,468 of CAVUZC010000011.1, read as the reverse complement.
AGACACTGGCGGCTCCCCTGTTTCCGGTCCCATGCATATGTGCCAAGAGTGGCACCTGCGCTGTAGACTGCGGACACGGCTGCGATCCGGGCGTATGGCAAGAAAGCAAAAGACGAGCGAGCTCTTCAACGGCCGGGATTTTTCCTGGATGCAGTTCAACCGGCGTGTGCTCGAAGAGGCCGAAGACGCGACGAATCCCCTGCTGGAGCGGGTGAAGTTTTTAGCGATTACCGGCTCCAATTTAGATGAGTATGTGGAAATCCGGCAGGCCGGACTGATGCAGCGGATTGAGGACGGCTACCGCGAGCCAGGCTACGATGGCTTGCGTCCCGACGAATCGCTGACCGCGCTCACCGCCGAAATTCACAAGTTCGTGGCCGATCAGTACCAATGCTGGAACAAGCAACTGCTGCCCGAGCTGCGCAAGCAGGGCATCCGGCTGTTGACGTGGAACGAGCTGAGCGAGGAGGCCGCGGAATATGCACGCGGCTATTTCCAGCGCGAAGTCGATCCGTTGCTGACGCCGATCTCAATCGACCCCGCGCATCCGTTTCCGCGCGTGATTAATAAAGCCCTTTGCCTGGCGTTGCTGCTGAGGCCGAAGCGCCGCAGCTCCGGGCCGCAGGTGCTGGGCGTGGTGACGGTGCCGCGCGCGTTACCGCGGTTTGTGCGGTTGCCCGCGAGCGACGGACGCCACGACTACCTTTTGCTCCAGGACCTGATCGAGCAGCATCTGGGAGGCATGTATCGCGGCTATTCGGTGTTGGCTTCGGCATCGTTCCGTGTGACGCGCAATTCGAATCTCTACTTCGAGGAAGAAGAGGCACGGTCACTGCTGGAAAGCATTCGCGTGGAACTACATAACCGGCGCAAAGGCGATGCGGTGCGGCTGGAGATCGAAAGCGGTGCGCATCCGGAGATCGTGGAGCGGCTGCGGGTGAACTTCGAACTCGACGAGAGCCAGGTTTTTCGCGGTGAAGGGCCGGTGAACCTGTCGCGGCTGATGTTTCTCTACGGCGACGTGCAGCGGGCGGACCTCAAGTTCCAGCCCTTCGTGCCCAAGCCGCTGGTGCTGACGCGGAAATCGACCGGCATCTTCGACGAACTGCGGCAGCGCGACATTCTGCTGCATCATCCCTACGACTCCTACGAACCGGTGGTGGAGTTTGTGCAACTGGGCGCGCAGGACCCTGCGGTGGTGACCTTGAAGCAGACGCTCTACCGCACCAGTCACGATTCGCCGATGTTCCAGGCACTGACTGAAGCGGGCGCGACGAAAGAGGCGACGGTAGTGGTTGAGCTGATGGCGCGCTTCGACGAGGCCTCGAATATTCGCTGGGCGCGCAGCATGGAGGACGCGGGCGTGCAGGTCTTCCACGGCGTGGTGGGCCTGAAGACGCATTGCAAGCTGGCCATGCTGGTACGCCACGACGAGGACGGTGTGACGCGACGCTACTGCCACCTGGGCACGGGCAACTACAATCCTGACACAGCGCGCTTCTACACCGACCTGAGTTTGCTCACTTCCGATCCGCAGATCGCTGAGCGCGTGCACATGGTATTCAATTACCTGACCGCGCACGCGGAGCTGGACGATTACTCGCCGCTGTTCGTGGCGCCGCTTACGATGGCGGAGAGCTTTCTGCGGCTGATCCGCCGCGAGCAGGAACATGCGCAGGCGGGACGGCCGGCGCACATTGTGGCCAAGATGAATTCGCTGCTGGAGCCCTCGATCATCCAGGCGCTCTACCAGGCCTCGCAGGCGGGTGTGGAGATCGACCTGATCGTGCGCGGGCAGTCGATTCTGCGGCCGGGCGTGAAGGGACTGTCGGAGCGCATCAGCGTGCGCTCGATTGTGGGCCGCTTCCTGGAGCACTCGCGGATCTTTCACTTCGCCAACGGCGGCAACGACGAAATCTACCTGGGTTCGGCCGACTGGATGCCGCGCAACCTCTTCGAGCGGTGCGAAGTCGTCTTTCCGGTGCGCGACCCGGCGTGATCGCGCGCATTCACGACGAAATCTTGCCTGCCTATATGGCCGACACGGTGAAAGCGCGCATCCAACAGCCAGACGGCAGCTATCTGCGCGCCAGCAAGGCCAGAAGGATGCGCCGCCGTTTTCAGCGCAGGATTTCCTGATCCGCCTGGCGGAGGGGAAAGCGGATCTGGACGCGATCCCCGTGCGCGGCGCCGGACGGCGTACCCATCTCCAAGCAGAAAGCTGCAACGGCCGCAGACTGAGGCTGCCTGAAAAACCCCAGGAATGGCTCTGCAGACCGCACGCGATGCGAGTACGCGAACGGGGCGAACTCCATGAAAATTCCCATGCGACAAATCCTCGATAGAAGACTCTTCATGCAAGAAGCGCTGGGTGAAGATAACCATCGCAGTCGTGGCTGTGATCGTCGCTGATTCTCGTTGTGGTTCCGTTCTTCGTCAATGCCGATACATTTCGCCCGACGATTCAGGCCGATCTCTCCAGCGCGCTCGGCCGCCAGGTGACGCTCGGCCACATCGGCCTTTCGCTGATTACGGGCAGCCTGGTGGCCGACGATATTTCGATCGCCGACGATCCCAAATTCTCCACCAGCCCTTTTCTTGAGGCCAAGAAGCTGCGCATCGGCGTCGAAACTCTGGCGCCCTGATCTTTCAGCCACTCGGTCCAGATCACGAACCTTACGATCGACTCGCCGTCCATCAATCTGATTCACGCAGCCAACGGCACCTGGAATTTTTCCTCGCTTGGCGGGGCAACACAAAGCGCTCCATCGCAGCCCAGCGGCCCGCTGCCTTCGTTCTCGGTCGATAAGCTGAAGATTGAGAGCGGAAGCGCCGTGCTTTCTTCGTTGCCGGCGGCTGGCACTCCGTTGCAATGCACGGACGTTGACCTGACGGCGAAGCAGATCTCCTTCACGCAGCCAGTTTCCCTTCGAGCTTTCGCTGAAGGTTGGGGGCGGCGGCTCGCTGAGCCTGAAGGGAACGGCAGGCCCGGTTGCGCAGAACGACACATCGCTCACTCCCTTCGACGCGACGCTCGAGATCAAACAATTCGATCCCGTGGCCTCGGGCGCGGTCCAGCCCAGCGTCGGCATTGGAATGGTGGCGGACTTCGATGCGCACATCGCCTCCAAGGACGGCAACATGGCCGCAACCGGAAACGCCTACTGCGTCCCAACTCAAGCTGGCGCGCAACGGCAAGCCTGCTCCCAAGCCTGTCGATCTGAGCTTCAACATTTCTGACAATCTCTCGTCGCGTACGGGCCAGGTGAACGACATTGCCATCACTACCGGCGGAGTTGCCGTCCACATTGCGGGCAGCTTTCGGACAGAAAGGCGTTGAGCCCGTCCTCAACCTGCATCTTTCCGCACCCAACCTTCCTGTGGATCAAGTGGAAGCAACTGCTGCCTGCGGCCGGAGTCACGCTGCCCAGCGGCTCGCGTCTTGAGGGCGGCACGATCAATGCGAGCCTCGCCATTACCGGCCCCGCCAACGCGCATCACCATCGCCGGGCCCGTCGAGCTCGACAACAGCCGGCTCGCAGGCTTCGATCTTGGAGGAAAGATTCAGGGCATCAATCCGCTGGGCGGCACCTCTGGCGGCACGGAGATTCAAAAGCTGAGCGCCGACGTGAATCAATCGACGCAAGGCACGCGGTTCACGAACATCGACGCGGAGATCCCCAAGATAGGTTCCGCGACCGGCGAAGGCACGGTGTCACCCTCGGAAGAACTCAACTTCCAACTGAGCGCAAAGATTGCCGCGCTCTCCGCGGTAAGCAATCAGGTGAGCAACGCCATCGGCGGGTTCCTCGGCAAGAGTTCAAATTCCAGCTCCAGTTCAGGCGGCGGAATTCCGCTCACCATCACGGGAACGGCGTCCAGTCCCTCGATCCACGCCGATATGGGCAAGATGCTGAAGAATGCGGCCAGCGGGATCACAGGAAAATCCGGCGCGCAGAATCCGGTGAAGACGCTAAAGGGACTGTTCGGAAGATAAAATTGAAGCAGTGCCGTCTTCTGTCGCATCTTCTCCAGCCGGGAACTTTACCAGGAACCGCATTGCAAAGGCGCAAAGGATCTTGGATGCGCCGCGTGCGCTGCGCCTTTGGCATCTGACGAGCCTGGATGCGCCGACAGTGGCTGTTGTGTGGACGCTGGCGTTTGCGTGGGCCGGGCATGTGCTTGTGCCGTTGCGGACGATGCTGCTGGTGGCGCTGGTTACGTGGTCTGTTTATGTGGCGGATCGCCTGCTCGACGCATGGCGAGGTTTGCGGGAATCTGCGCACGACAAGCTGCGTGAGCGCCACTTTATCCACTGGCGTCGTCGAGGCGCGTTGCTGCCGCTGGTGATTGCCGCAGCCGGCGCCGCGGTGGTGATATTCGTTTCGTCGGCGCCGCCAATGCCGCATACGAGTGACTCGTTGCTGGGCGCCGCTGCGCTGGCCTATTTTTCGGGCGTGCACTCGGCGCGCCGTCCGCTGCTGCTGCGCTGGCCGCGCGCTTTCCCGGGGAAGGAATTGCTGGTTGGCGTGTTGTTCACGGCCGGGTGCGTACTGGCTGCGTGGGATGGGACAAGCAGGCTTGCAGCGTGGGCCTTGTGGGTTCCGGCTGTCGGGTTTGCGGGTCTGGCGTGGCTCAACTGCACCGCGATTGCGCGCTGGGAGTCGGGGGGCGGATCGACTCTTGTTCGGGCATTTGCGCTGGGTCTGGCGGCGGTCGAGATATTGTTGTCGATGTTTGTGGTTCCGGCGCCGCGCTCTGCTGCTCTGCTTGCTGCCGCGGCCTTCAGCGCGCTGCTGCTGGCGCTGCTCGACGGCGCGCGAACACACCTGACTCCGCTGGCGTTGCGTTCTGCCGCGGACCTTGCGCTGCTTACACCGGTGCCATTGCTCTTGGTTGCGTGGACGCTCAGATGAATTCCGCCCTTGCTCCCTGTCCTCATCCAAGAGGTAAAAGTGCGGAGCACTTTGATCGGCTCGCGCTCGTCTATCGCTGGATGGAGATGTTCACGTTCGGGCCGTGGCTTGAGCGCTGCCGGTTTGCTTTCCTGGGAGAGATGGCCGGATGCAGACGCGCGGCGGTGCTGGGCGATGGGGACGGACGCTTCACAGCGCGGCTGCTTGGCGCTAATTCAATCGTCGCAATCGATGCCGTCGATGCCAGCCGGGAGATGCTGCGCGAGCTGCTGAAACGCGCTGGCCCCGACGCCACGCGGGTTCAGGTGCATTATGCCGACGCGCGCGAATGGCCGCCGGCAAACGCTCCTTACGACCTGGTTGTTACGCATTTTTTTCTCGATTGTTTTACACAGCAAGAGGTGCGCGCTCTGGCTGCCAGGTTGCGCGGGTCTTTGTCGCCGGAGGCGCATTGGGTGGTGTCGGAGTTCGCGATCCCAGAAGGAGCCTTCGGCCGTTGGGTGGCGCGGCCTGTCGTTTGGCTGCTTTATCGGGCGTTTGGATTGCTCACCGGGCTTCAGGTCCGCAAGTTGCCGGATCATGCCGCGGCTTTACGCGCTGTTGGCTTCGCGTGCGCGAGGCGGAGAAACCTCCTCAGGGGCTTGCTTGTTGCAGAGGTGTGGTCGGCGGCCAATTAACAGTTGCGCCCGGATAAGCAGACAGGCCTAAAGAGCGCAATTCTTTTTTCCTCTCGTGCCTTCGAATTGCGTCTAGAATTCAGCCATGGACTCAGACAGGGTGGGGAGATCCCGTGTCCCGCGGGCAGGGATGGCGAGTGTTCGGCTGCTGGTTGTGGGCTCGCTGACTCTTTGTATTTGCGTTGCCGGATGCTCGAACCCGCGACTCAACAAACAGGCTCATGCAGTTTCGGTTTCGCTGGCGCCCGTGGTCGATCAATCGGCTGCTGCATACCGGGATGCGGTGGCTCTCCATAACATTCGCGAAGATTACGAGGCGGTGGTCGCGTACGAGAACAAGGACGCAAGTTACAACCCCCGCAACGTTCCCGTGCTGCTTTCGGAAAAGGATATTCAGGCCAGGCTCGCAGTTCTTGCGGCTCTGCAGGTCTACTCCAGATCTTTGATCGAGATCACCCGTAGCACCGACACTGCAGACCTGGACGCTGCTGCAAAGTCGACGGGAAGTGACCTGACCTCCTTCGGGAACGATCTGGCGCCGTCCTTCGAAAAGGTTCTGGGGATCGACGCTCCTGCATCCTCGACCACCACGACCACCGTCACCACGGTTTCAGGCGCGAACAGCTCAACCAGCTCAACCACCACGACTGGTACTGCGCCGCTGCTCTCGGCGGAGGCCCGGAACGGCGTGAGCACGGCTGTCGACGCGTTCGGTCAGTATTTCGTGGGCCGCACCGTGGCCAAAGAACTTCCTGGGAAGATCGCAGCCATGGACCCGGCGGTTCAAAGTTTCTGTGCCATCCTCAACAACGACATTGCAGCGCTTGATTCGATTGAGCAGCGCGATTACGATCGCATCCTCAATCTCGAAAAGCAGTTTATTCTTGAGGACGAGGAAGCGGGTAAGAATGTAAATCCGCAAACGTGGCGGGCGGAGGTGATGAAGCTGCCTGAGATCGCCCGGCAACAGCAGGAGGCGCATGAGCGGCTGGTCTCGCTGCGCGAAGCGATCGACAAGCTGGCGCGCACCCATCACGCTCTTGCGGCTGAGGCGCAACAGAGCAGCCCGGAATCCCTGAAAGATAAGTTGACCGATCTTGCCAATGTGGGCAGCTCACTTGGCAACTTCTACTCGTCATTGCCAACCAAATAGACGCCAAGGAGCAAAGTTATGTCCACCCCTATTGGAAGCACTCCCGTTCCGGCCTGCACGATTCCGCTGTCTCCGGAAGTTCGAGCGGCATACCAGGTTCTTTCCGACAAGATCCAGGCGGCGCTCGATAGTACGATGGATGCGGCGACGGTTGAAGCGCTGAATCCGTGGAAGTATACGGTTGATCAGGTTCTGACGCAGGACGGCGAATACAAGCTCAGTCAGGACACAAATATCTTTGCTGCGCTTCAGAAACAGATCAAATCGGCCAACGACGGCCTGACGGAATTGCGCGGCCAGATATCGTCGATCGCTTCGCACGTTGCCATGGCCGGCGACATCATTGCGGCGATCGACAAAGTTCTGAGTCTCTTTCCTTAAACTAAAGTCCGTCTATTTTGACGAAGGCTTTTTGTTCTGGAGGTCCTTGGCTCCGGATAGATGCTTTTCGAGAACTGGCAGCGCTTCCGTCGCGTAGGATTTCAAGCTGTCATTCTTGGCATCGGATGCTTCGGCCCTGTAGATCGCAATCGCCTTTGTGTGTCCCGTAATCATCTCGGCGATGTAGCGGCGATCAAACGCGGCGCCCTTCAGCTTTTGAAATGGAGCAATCATCGCTTTGTTTTGCTCCGCATCGATGGCGTCGGGCACTTTGAGATTTGCCTGGCTTGCGGCATCCTTGAGCATTTGGAAATCCTTGGTGTGATCCGTCACCAGCATTTGCGCATAGTCCTTCACGGCCTGGTCAGCAGCCGCGGTTTGCGCCAGTTGGCCGAGGTTCGCTTCGACCATGTCGGTCTGGGCCGCAAAGTCGACAAAGTGCTGATCGGACATCGCTTCAGCTGATTTTTGCGCCGCCAAGGACATTGGAACGATCAAAAGGCTGCACGCCGCCAACAAAACGGTTTTCATTCAAATTCCTCCTCGTGTGCGAATTGAAGCTGGCATCTCTGAAGCGAACGCCGCTGGAGAGTTCGGCCGCTGTAGAGTCTCGTATCTTCGCCACGCGCCCATGCACAAGTCGCAAAACCGATGCGGCGCGATCGCGTACGCCACAATCGTTTTTGCACTCCTCGTTTGAGCTTCAAGTGATTCGATCCCTCAGAGACACGGAACCATCCGGCAACGCCTGCTCGATGGGGCCCTAGGCCTGTTGGATGCTGCTGGGAGAGTGGGGATGTCCATACAGGCTTCAATGGACGAACTTTCTTTCTTATCGGCCTATCGGCTTAGAGCGCCGCTTTTTCCACATTGGGGCACCGGACCTGCACCGAGTGGGATGAAGGCCGATTGCTTTAGGCTGGAAACGGGATGAGTGTTTGTTCGATTTGCGAGGGTACGGGGCTGGTGCGGATGCTCGACGGCCAGGGTAACTGGGTGAGCCGCACCTGCTCGTGCCAGGAAGCGGAACGCGAGCGGCGCAGATTGACTGCGGCGCAGATCCCGGCGCGCTACCGCGATTGCACGCTCGATTCGTTCGAGATCTATCACGAAGCCGACCGGTCGCTGGGAGAAGCGCTGCTGACGGCGCGCCGCTTCGTCGACGAGTATCCGGCGGGCACCGCGGGCAAAGGGTTGCTCTTCGCGGGGCCAATGGGTGTGGGCAAAACGCACCTGGCCGTGGGTGTGTTGCAGCGGCTGGTGCGGGAGCGGGGCGTGAACGGACTGTTCTGCGACTACCGCGAGCTGCTTAAGAGCATCCAGAACAGTTACAACCCAGAGGTGAGGACGACCGAGCTGGAACTGTTGCAGCCGATTTTTTCGGCTGAGGTGCTGGTGCTCGACGACCTGGGCGCGCAGAAGCCCAACGAATGGGTGTGGGATACGGTGGCGCTCATCCTGAACACACGCTACAACGACCGCCAGACCACCATCGTCACGACGAATTATGCCGATTTGCCTGCGGCCGGCGGCGGCATGTCGGATGCCGAACGCGCGGCGCGCGAGCAGACGCTCGGCGATCGCATCGGCGACCGGATGCTCTCGCGGCTGGCGGAGATGTGCGTGCGCGTACGCATGAGCGGCAAGGATTGCCGCCAATCGCCCATCAAGCGGGCGCGGTTTGGGTGAAGATCTGTGGTTCGGCGGAAATCCTTCCGCAGGGGCTAAACAGACTGCGGAAAATCTCCGAACGAAGGTTGAAAGCAGCGGAAACCTCTCATGGCAGGGGCTGAAGCCCACTCATTCTGCTCGATCTTTGGCCCGGCTAAAGCCGTGCCCTTGTTACAAGACCTCCGCCCACTGAGTTTCTTCCGCAGGATGTATATCCTCGTTGATTCAGCTCGTCGTTCGGCACGCGACCCACGCACTGCGTGAGTTTCCCGGTCGTGCCCTTTCGCGGTTCGTGCAGATCGGTCAGAGGCTGGCCAGGAGCAGGAACATGAACGCGATCGTGAGGCATTGATAGGCGCGCTCGGCAACCATCGACGATTTGGGAACGCCGCGCATCGTTCCTCGCTGGGAATTTGCTCCGGCGTGTGTGGTGATGCGCATGATTGGCCCTTCAAGAAAAGTGAAAGAACAAGCAGGTTTGCCGTGCTCGATGGCGGGCTCTCGACGATCGCTTTCAATATCTCCGTTGCTCGTTTAGACGCTTAGAGTACTGCCGGGATGTCTGGAAAACGTCTCCGCTTTTCACGAACGTTGTTAACAGTCGAGTGCAGGGCATCGCGGGCTGGATAAAGCTGGAGCGGCGCATGATTGCAGCCGCTCGCGGTGTAGAATCTTGCTCGTGAGCTCAGGTCCGCAACTCGTTCGTCCGCCAGAGGAATCGGAGCGCAACTGGCTGCCTCTGATTGTCGCCATAGGCGTCGTGCTGGCCGCGCTGGCCGGAATGCTCCTCTATTACGAGCACGGGAAGAGCACGCAGCAGGCGATGCCGGCTTCTGCAGCGATCGATCCTTACGCTGCCAATCTTGCTATTGGCAATCTGGCGATGAGCGAGTCGTCGAATTTGTCGGGCGGCAAAGTGACCTATCTCGACGGGCAGATCGCAAACCACGGCAACCGGACCGTGACTGGAATTACGGTTCAGGTGATCTTCCGGGATGCGGCGAACGAGATAGCATGGAGCGACACGCAGCCGCTGCGTCTGATCCGCACACGCGAACCTTATGTGGATCTCGAGCCGGTTTCGGCGGCTCCGCTGAAGCCGGGCGACCAGCAGGATTTCCGGCTGGTCTTCGATACGGTACCCGATCAGTGGAACGGTGCCTACCCTGAAGTCCGCATCATCCGCGTTGAAACCAGGTAGTTCGGCACCCAATCTTACAAGGTAGAAACTTCCGAATCGTGCAATTTTTACCTAACTAAGAGCACCCTTTTCCGCAAGTTTAATCGGTCGAAATGTTATCGTAAGATAACAATAAATCAATCACTTAGAACTTATCGGCCGGAGCGGTTTCCCTTTGGCATGAGCCGTGCTCTAGTAGTGGGCAAGCAGGTGAATGCACTCCGGTGGCGTGCCTGTGGGCTGCCGGGAGTCTAAAAAAGCTACATAGGGGTTAAATCCATGCACTCACTGAAAAACATTTCGATTCCCCGCCATGCCGCAGTCCTTATGTTGGGCTCGGCACTTGCATTTCCGGTTTGGGCACAGCAATCTAATCAGCCGACGCAGCCGTCACAGCCTTCCGCTTCGGTTTCCCAGAACACTTCTCCCTCGGCCACGCAACCGCAGCCCTCCCCGTCGGCCGAGAAACCAATGGCACCAGGCAGAGAAGGATTCTGGGGTCGCATGAATCCCATGGCCCGCAAGAAGTGGGTAAAGAGGCAGACCGACCCGATCAACGACCGCCTCTCAGAATTGGATGAATTGAATGCGCGCAACGCTCGCGACATCAAGGACGTGGATGCGCGGGCGCAGGCGGGAATCCAGAAGGCGCAGGCTTCAGCCGATGCCGCCAATCAACAGGCGAACGTGGCCAACGAGCAGGCGACGAACGCCAGCAATACGGCGCAGCAGGCATCGGGCCATGTCGAGCAGATTAACACGACGGTGAACGGTCTGGACCAGTACCGGCAGGTTTCCGATCTGGAAATTCAGTTTCACGGGAGCAACGCAGTTCTGACGGCGGATTCGAAATCGCAACTGGATCAGCTGGCCGCCAGCATTACGGGCCATGAAGGCTACATTTTGGAATTGGAAGCACACACGCCGACAGCAGGCAGCGCCGGTATTCAGAATTCACAGCGCCTGGCCGAAGCGGTCGAGCGCTACCTTGTAACTGAACATCAGATTCCCATCTATCGCATGCACTTTGTGGCTCTTGGCAACGCACAAATCGCCGCAACCGGCGACGAGGCTCAGAATCAAAAGCCGGAGCGGGTCCGGAAGAGCAGCGTGCATGTGATGTTGATGGAAAACAGTTTGGCGGCCCGGGCAGAAGCGTCCCCCCAGAGCACTTCTGCTGTAGGCGCGGAGCAGCCGTAAACCCCGGCTCACATCCTCCCCCCGAGGCATTGCTCCCGCCAACGGCCCCCCCGCCGTAAGGCCGCCAATCAAGCTCTCGCAACGCGAGAGAACCAAGGCAACTTGGCCCCCGCTGAAACGGGGGCCGTTTTTTTTGCTCCCCCACGTGGCCCTGAATAAGTGTCGAAACGGAATATAACGTTGCTAGAGGGACGGTTCAATGACAGGTTTGTGGTAGAGGACGCCCTCGGAATGGGGAGTGCACAACGGCCAGTTACCCCGAGAAGGCGCGAGTCGTACGCGCGTGCCGCGCACTGCACACGCGAGCGGGCATCCGATTCAGCAGACCCCAGACGGGCCGCATTGCAGAGCTTCTGCTCAAGTAGTAGAGCGCATGACGCGCGCGTGATCGATCTTGCTTCTGCGGATCGATCACAACGGGCAAAACGCCAATTTTCCGGAGGCGTGAAGCGCGGATCTGCCGGCCAAGGCTGCTGCCGGATCGACTAGTTCCAGATCGTCGGCGGAGGCTTCAACCGCGATGCTTTGCATAATGAGCTCCAGGCTGATGACGACGCGGAGGCTGTTCCTGCGCCGCACAACGATTCCCTCCAACCCGGCAAGCATTCCTGTGCGAACGCGAACGCGCTGCCCGGCGGCGATATAGGGGTGTGGCTCGACGCGGAACGGATCGAGCGCAGCGCGCAGGGTTTCGATTTCAAGCTCAGGAAGCGGGGTGGGTTGCGAACCGGAGTTTCCAACCATCCAAAGCACTCCCGGAACTTCGAGAACCGGGATGCGTTGTTCGCGTGCGATGCGAACGAAGACGTAGCAAGGAAACAGCGGCAGGTCCGGCTCTTCTCTCGACACGTCTCTCCAGCGATGCTGCGCACGGTAAATGGGCAGGTAGTGCTCGATCGCCCGATTCTGAAAGTGAGCAGCGACGCGCTTTTCGTGCCGGTAGGTGGTATATACCGCGAACCAGTGCTTTTGAGCCGACCTGGTGCTCTCTGCGGGCACCGTCTGTGAATCCAGTTGCAACGCTTCGCTCATCGCTCCGCTATCCTCGCTTGGGTGGGGGTGCTATTTCCTGTTCGGCGGCGAGGACACACGCTTACCGCGGTGTTGTCGGTCGCATGGGTTATTCGTTATGGCAACAATGGCGTGCAGGGCTTGCAAATCGAATCGAAGTAAATAAGCTGCAGGCAATCAAAGTGACGTTTAGATCCCTGCGTTGTAATCCACCTCACGCGGTCAACAACAGCACTGCACATTCCAGCAAAGGAACCAGTAGGCAAGGGGCCTACAAGTAAAGACGCAAAAAGTCGCAAAACGGTTATCCGGACTTGTGGAACAGAGCAGGTCTTTTCGCACGGGGCAAGCTGCGATGGTTGGTTCAAGAGGTCCAATGAACTTCGTGTTCAACCATCATGCGCTCTCCTGAAAACCTTCCCGCTTCACTGAGCTATGCTGCGGCCTTTGGTCTTTCTCGATCGGCACTCCGGGCATAGGTTCCAGTGAGCGCAGCCTGATCGAGGATGTGCCCTTCGATGGCTCTCTCAAGCTCCTGCCTGGTAGCGCCCGGCTCCAGCTCCAGGTCGACATCCAAGGCATAAAGCCGCGCGGTGTAGCGATGGGTTCCGGAGGGCGGACATGGGCCCGTATAGCCGAGAGAGCCGGCGTCGTTTTTCCCCTGAACGCCGAAGTCGGTGTGCGGCTCCGGTCGCGACGCACTTTCCTCGATCTGGCGGGTTGCAGGATGGATTCCGTAGACAACCCAATGCGTAAAGCCGCCGGCGCGCGGCGCGTCCGGATCGTGGAGGACGAGCGCAAGCGACTGGGTGCGCGAAGGAGCATTTGACCATGTGAAACTCGGAGAGAGATTCTCGCCATCGCAGGCATAACGCGAAGGAATCGCGCCTCCCGGCCGGTATGCTGTGCTTCTCAGTTCCATCTGTGCTCCGCTTCGAGATAGCCGTCCTTCTGTTGTGATGCGGCTTGTGAAGTGCGGGAGGTATTTCTTTCCGGTTTCGGGGCAAGCAGAATGCGCGCGGGACAACTTGAAGCGCGGGCCTGAATCTAATCGAGACAACGGAGGAGAAATCCTCCCCAGAAGGGAGTAGCCTAATGGTCAAAGAACAAATCGGAGACGGTGAGTTCAACTGACAGGAAGGCAACTCACTCACAAATTGAACCGGTAGAAAAGTAAGGAATACACAGGTTGAACCCTGTGAATTTCAGAAACTCCATCGCTTCGGAGCGTGAGATATCTGGCTACTCGAGCCAGAACCTTCAAAACTCGAGAGGGGGCGGCTCTTTTGGGCCGCCCTTTTTAGTGCGGGCGGCACGAATGGCGCTAGGCGTTGGGGCCTTCGATTGCGTCCACGGGAGAGAGGCGAGTCTCCTCACCGACAATCTCGGAACGCAGTTCCTGCCAGAGGTCATTCGGGATCTTCATGAAAACCTCAACAATCATGGGATCGAATTGGGTGCCGGAGCAGCGCAGGATTTCCTGACGAGCAGCATCGAAATCGTTGGCTGAACGGTAAGGACGATCGCTGGTGATGGCGTCGAGTGCGTCGGCGACTGCGAACAATCGCGCGCCTAGAGGGATTTCGCTGCCCCGCAGGCCGTTGGGATAACCGGAACCATCGTAGTGCTCCTGATGACAGAAGACGATCTCGGCGGCGCCGGCAAGGAAGGGGATCTTGCGTAGCATCTGGTAGCCGCGGGTGCAGTGTTCGCGCATCACTTCCCGCTCCTCGGGGGTCAGAGAGCCGGGCTTGCGCAGAACTTCATCGGGGATGGCCATCTTGCCGATGTCGTGCAGAAAAGCGCCTCGGGCGATCATCTTGATATCGTCCTGCGGGATGCCCATGGCGCGCGCCAGGGCGATGGCATAGGCGGTGACGCGCTTGGAATGGCCTTTGGTTTCAGAATCCTTGAGGTCGAGAGCGTCGCCGAGGGCTTCAAGGGTCACGTCGTAGGAGTGTTCCAGGTCCTCCATGGCTTTGCGCAGCATCTCGGTGCGGGCGCGAACGATTTCTTCCAGACTCTGGTGGTAGCTCGCAGTTGCCTCGAGGGAGCGGCTGTGATTGAGTGCCCGCTCCACCGTGGCGAGCAGTTGCTCCTGCGTAAAAGGCTCCAGCAGATAATCGAAGGCTCCGCGGCGCATGGCATCGATCGCGATGGCGGTATCGTGTACGGCGGTGACGATGACGACGGGGAGATTGGGCCGGAGAGCGTGAATGCGCACCAAAAGGTCGATGCCGTTCATGTCCGGCATCAGAATGTCGGTGAGCACCAGGCTGAAATGGTTGCGCTCCAAAGCCTTCAAGGCTTCCTGCCCGCCGCTGGCGAGATCGACTGTGCATCCCTGGCGCTCGAGAGCCAGGGCGATGATCGTGCGCAGGTGGGGTTCGTTGTCGACGATCAGAACGCGAGCCGGCTTCTCCGTGGTGTGCTCCACGCTGGAAACGGCTGCGGCAACCGGACTCTTGCGCTCTGCTCCCCGTCGTTCCAGATGCCCGTTCTTGTCTTTTTCACGCACCATGGACCCCCGATCAGCTCTGTTCAAGACCGGCCATTCCCCCCGGCTGCGATTTTCTGACCTGGCAACGATCGCAAAGAGCCTGCTGCGGTGGCCCACAGAGGCAAGCGTCTGCGTAATTCTGAATTGCTGAAGCGTGGCGTTGTCCGCGCACGCCGAGGAGTTCTCAGTCGTAAAGCAAAAGCCGGCATAATCTTGCAGCCCTCAAGAGTTTTCTATCAACGAATAAAGCCACGACTGCACTGGGAGACGGCATCTTGCAACTCGGAACCGTCAAACGCTGGTAGGAGCGGCCGAGTTCTTTTTGTGGACCTAGGGTAGCATTTCCTCTGCGTATTCTCAATGTGTTGCGTTCAGGTTGGTAACCATCTCCGTCATCGTGGTTTGCGAGGCAGGCCGCCGGCTGGCGAGGAACCAGACCGATTTACCCCAAGACGGTCGCATAAGGCCGAACCTGGTAGAACTACTAGGATTTCGATTGCCGCTTGGCGCGGCGCGCGGCGGCCCAGCCTTCAATGTTGGCCTGTTTGGTACGGCTGACGGCGAGCGCGTCGGCGGGAACGTCTTTGGTGATGCAGGAACCGGCGCCAATGTACGCGCCGTCGCCGACTGTGACCGGCGCGACGAGGGTGGAGTCGCTGCCAACAAATGCTCCCTTGCCGATCGTTGTCTTGTGTTTGTTTACGCCGTCGTAGTTACAGGTGATGGTGCCGGCGCCGATGTTGGAGCCTTCGCCTACGTCCGCGTCGCCGAGATAGGTGAGGTGGTTGGCTTTGGCGCCTTTGCCGAGGCGCGCCTTTTTGGTTTCGACAAAGTTGCCGACGTGCGCGCTTTCGCCGATCTCGGAGCCGGGGCGCAGGTGCGCGAAGGGGCCGATTTGCGCGCTGTCGGCAACGGTGGAATCCTCGAGTACGCAGTGTTGGCGGATGAGGACGCCGTTGCCGAGGGTGCAGTTTTCGATCACGGAGAAGGAGCGGATACGGCAATCCTTTCCGACGCGCGTGCGGCCGAGTAGCTGTACGTAGGGTTCGATGACCGTGCCGGACGCGACCTCGACTTCGGGGTCGATGACGCAGGTTTCGGGACGGGCTATGGTGACTCCGGCGGCCCGCAGACGGAAGGCAGGATTGTCCGCCGCTGTTGTTCCAAGGACTGATCGAAATTCACTCTTATGCGGCTCGCGCCCTAACTCGTCCCGAATTTGCTTCAATTCCAGGCCGCTCTCCTCAAGGATATTGGCTGCAAAACACTTCTTCTCGCGCAACAACCCGAGAAGGAGATGTTCGGTTCCGATGTGCTTATGACCAAGTTTTTCCGCTTCCTCCGCAGCGTGTGCCAGTACGCGTTTAGATTCCTCGCTCAGCGGGATGTCGACGCTCGTCGCAATTCTCTCGCCGATGGCAGCGTGCTGATTGATCCGCATTCGAATTGATTCAACAGTGGCCTGTGAATGAATGAAGCGATTAGTCAGCGCCTTATCCTCACGCAACACCCCCAGGAGTAGATGTTCGGTCTCGATCGTTGGTGAGCCAACCTGGCTTGCCTCAAAACGTGCGAAGAAGATTACGCGCCGGGCGTTTTCGGTGTATCGCTCGAACATGATGTGTTCCAGTCCTTCCTTCGCTTCCAACCATGTGCGGGTCCGGAGACCCGCGGTACGTTTACTGGTCTGCGCCGGGCGTGTGTTGTGGCCGCTGCGGGTGTGGGATTGCGATGTCGATCGATTGCGGCGCGCCTAAGCCGAGATCGCTGACCGGCGGCTTGATTTCTGTGTTGTTGCCGACGACGAGTACGGCGAGTTTGTCAGGATGAATGTACTTTTTGGCGACAGCGGTTACGTCGGCAAGAGTCACCTTCTCGATGGCGTCGTGGTAGCTCTCAAGATAGTCGGCGGGGTAGCCGTAGAACTCGAGGCGCTCGCGCTCGTCGAGAATCTTCTCTCGCGTGTCGTAACGGAAGAGGAAGGAGTTGAGGATGTCATCCTTGGCGCGTTTAAGCTCGGCCTCCGTAAACGGGTGCGAGTTGAGGCCGGCGATCTCCGCGAGAGCCGCCTTGGTGGCGTCGACTGTGGAGACGCTCTTGGTGAGCACTTCTACGCGGAATTCTCCGGGGTGGTCGTAGGGTAGGTCGAAGCCGCCGCCGACGGCGTAGGCCAGACCGAGCTGCGTGCGCACCTTTTGAAAAAGACGGCTGCCGAAACCCCCGCCGAGAATTTCATTCATCACGACGATCGCAGGTACGTCGGGATTGTGGCGGTCGATGCCGAGAGCGACGATCTGCACGTTCGACTGGTTCACGTCTTCCTTGTCGATGAAGTAAGAGCCGTGCTTGGGGCTGGCAAACTCATCGTGGCGCGGAGGGTCTGGGGTCGCGGACGGCAGCGGTTCGAAGACGGCGCGCACTTTCGCCTCCATGGCGGCGGAATCGAAGTCGCCGATGACGCCGACGATGAGCTTGCCTTTGAGCGTGCGGTCGTGCCATGCGTCGAGATCGGCGAGGGTGATTTTCGCGACGGTGGCAAGCTCGGGCTGGCGCGTGTAAGGGCTGTTGACGCCGTAGACGAGCTTGGCGGCTTCGCGCTCGGCGATTCCGTCTTCGTCGTCATTGCGGCGCACGATGCCCGTGGCCTCCTGCTGTTGGGCAAGCTGCAGTTTTTCCGCGTTGAATCTGGGATGGAAAAGAAGGTCCATGGCCAGCGAGAAGACCTGGTCTGAGTCCTGTTTCAGAGAATCCCAGGAAAGTGCGGTCGAATCGTCGTCGCCGTTGGTTTCAATGTGCGCGGCCTTGGCTTCGAGGAAATCGTCCATGGCGTCGCCGCTCATCTTCGCCGTGCCGCTGGTGCGCCACGCCTGGCTGTAGATGTCGACGAGGCCGGCTTTGGCGGGATCGACTTCGCGCGAGCCGCCGGGGATGAGCACCTCGCCGGAGACGAACGGCAGTTCGTGGTCTTCTTCAAGGAAGATGACGATGCCGTTTTTGAGTTCGATGAGCTTGGGCTGTTCCGGGTGGAACTCGTGCAGCTTGGGGATGGGAATTTGCTCCCACGGTTTGGATTGCTGGGCGGAAAGCGTTGTAAGGGAAAACAGCAACAGTGCTAGCGCAAGAAGTTTGCGGAACGAAACGCCGCTAAAGGCAACCGCAGATCCTTCGACTCGTTCGCTTGCGCGAACTCGCTCAGGATGACAAGCCGTAGATTGGGTGTGCGGATTATCGGCACGACTAAAGTCGTGCCATTTCGCCGTCCTGATTCTGCCGGAGACTGCGAGCTGACCCCTGACACCTGAAACCTGATCTCTGCTCTTCATTGCGCGCCTCCATTGTTCCTTGCATCCACCGGCTTCTTTTCGTCGGGCGGAGGCTCGGTGTCAATTTCGGCGCTGGTGCGGTTGGAATCCACAAACACCTGATTGGCTACGCGGCGGATATTGGCCTTCGTCACCTTGTCCACCTTGTCGAGCTGTAGGAATAGCTCGCGCCAATCGCCATAGCGAGTCTGATACTCGGCGAGTGAGTTGGCGAGCCCTTGATTGTCGGCCAGACCGCGCAGCAGATCGGCGCGCGCTCGCGTCTTGTACATCTCAAGCTCCGCATCGGTGACGTCGGTGGTCTTGAGCTTGTCAATCTCTTTTCGTATGGCGTCGCTCATCTCGGCCGATGTGTGGCCGGGGAGCGGGACGGCGTAAAAAACGAACAGGCCGGGATATTTTTCGCCCGGGAAGGGACTGAAACCCGCCGCTTCGGCTGCGATCTGCTGTTGCTCGACCAAGCTGCGATAGAGACGCGAAACGCGGCCGTTCGACATGATGTCGCCGATGGCGTCGTACACGGCGTCGTCGGGGTCGCGATAGCTGGGCCGGTGATAGCCCTCGACGTAAAACGGCTGAGTCTGCTCGCGGATAACCACGGACTTCTCGGCGAACTGTCTGGGCTCAACTGTGGTCATCTCTTCCGGCTTAGGCCCGGCCGGGACACGGCTGAAGTATTTCTCGAGAATGGGCAGCGCGGTTTTGGTGTCTACGTCGCCCACGACAGCCACGACGATGTTGCCGCCCACGTAGTACTTTCTGTGGAAGGCCATGGCTTCGGTCGCGTTGATCTGGCTAACCTCGCTGGGCCAGCCGATGGAGCTGCGCCCGTAATTGTGGGCGACATAGGCGGTGGCCAGGAACTGCTCGACGAGCCGGCCGATCGGGTCGGAATCGGTGCGCATGCGCCGCTCTTCTATCACGACGTCGCGCTCCTTGTAGAACTCGCGGGGTACGACGTCTGCGAGACGGCCCGACTCCAACCAGGCCCATAACTCCAGGCGATTTTCCGGCATCGACCAGAAGTATTGCGTGTCGTCAAGCGCCGTCTCAGCGTTCAAATCGTGCGCGCCGTTGGCTTCGGCAACTTCAGTGAACTGGTTGGGGATGACGTATTTCTCGGCTTCGGCCTGGGCGGCGAGAAAAGCCTTGTGCAGCTCCTCGAGCTTTTGCTCGTCGCGGCCGATGGGCTTGAGGTATTCAGCTTCGTAAGCGTTGTTCGCAGCTTCCACTTTTTCGAGCGCAACTTTTTCGGCGGCGTAGTTTTTTGTGCCGATCTGCGTGGTTCCTTTGAAAGCCAGGTGCTCGAACATGTGCGCCAGGCCGCTCTCGCCGGAGGGGTCGTTCACGTCGCCTGCATCGATGAAGGTGGTGTAACTGAAGACCGGCGCCTCATGGCGCTCGCAGATGATGAGCGTGAGGCCGTTGGGAAGTACCTTGACAGTTGTCGTCTTCTCAAATCCTTGCAGATACGTGCTCAATTCACCTTGCGCGTAGGCAAAACCAGCTGCGGCCATGACGGCAAGGGCAGCGCCGAGGAATCTTATTCTAAGACAGAAGAACAACATCCCAACCTCCTTCAGGTGAGGGAACCGGATTCGCATGTCAACTTGCTCTCTTTCAAGCTATTGTGCACAGGCCGTGCCGTCAAACTGAAGGACCACCGGGCTCCAGGTGTGGCGATCGAATCAGCTTGCCGGTTCATGCGGTTGTGCAGACTGTGGGGCTTAGCCGTTGAGAAGTTGCGCCCGCAATATGGGCGTGCTCATCCTCTATATAATGGTGCGCCATGAGGCCGGATTGGGAGTTGGTGGCAGGATGCGCGCGAAAAGGAACATATTTGCTTCTCGTGTGCGCGTCTCTTTCGGCGAGCTTTGCGGCTTCTCCGCCTGCGCCAACGGGTCTGAGCATCGATCAATTCGACCGGCTGCTGACAGATCTGCAATGGGAAAACGATGCGAAGATTGCGCGCCGGATTGCAGGCGTTCATCTGACGGAGCGCGCCGGTGCGGCTCGCATCGCGGAGTGGCAGGCCGGACTTTCCGGGGATCGTTCACGCAAGGCCCTGATGGCCGTAGCCGACGCCTCCGCGTTTCTTGCGCCTCCCGCGTCAGAGACTCCCTTGCAGCCGCAACCGGACGCAGAGAGCACCAAGCAGATGTTCGCGCGCACATGGAATTATGTCAGGGAAACTCTGCCCCGGTTTCCAGATTTGTTCGCGGATCGCACGACCACATCGTTCGCATTCACAACGGATTCCTTTTTGCATCCGCTGGATGTGCTGGGCAATCTGCATGAGACGATGCGAAACCAGCGCTTCATGCACGAGGTGCTGGGTCCCGGTAGATCGAGCGATTCCCTGGAGCCGCAACTGTTCTACCTGGGGTCGTCGACCGAGGAAGTGACCTATCGAGGCGGAACGGAGGTTGCGAATTCTCCGCAAGCGGTGAATGGTCCGCATGCTGCCACGATTCAAATGAATACGAGCGGCGAGTTCGGACCGATTCTTGGACTTATCCTGACGGATATTTCCCAGGACCAGGTGGTCTGGAGCCATTGGGAGCGCGGTTCGCGCGGGCCTCTGGCGGTTTTTAGCTACTCGGTGCCGAGCGCGAAATCCCACTTTGCCGTGACATTCACGGACGGGCCCGCCGAGTTGCCGGCTTATCACGGCGAAATCGCAATCGATCCGGCAAGCGGCGTGATCTGGCACATGACGCTACTGGCAACCACCAGCGGCATGGGATTCTTTCGGGAATCGTCGATGCTGGTGGAGTTTGCCTCGGTCGAGATCGGTGGCGTGGCCTACGTTTGCCCGGTTCACTCGGTGGCGATGAATCGATATCTTGATACGTTTGAGTACTCAAACACGGCACATACACCCGTTCCTTTCGCAACCAGTATGAATGACGTGTCGTTCACGCACTATCACCTCTTTCGTTCGCGGACTCACATCATTACCGGAGCAACCGCGAAGTAAAAAACGGGCATAGATCAACCTTGACCGGTAGCGCGTCAGAACTGGGCGACGATCCGCGGCCGGAAATGCAACAACGGTATAATCGGAGCCATGGCGAGCGCCTCAATCAGGGAGCGAGGGAGCGAGAGAGCAAGGGAGCGAGAGAGCACCGTCAATGCTGCGGTGGCCGGCGCGGAGTCCAAATTGCTTGCGCTCGAAGCGCGGCTGGGCGAGCTCAAAAGCGTGATGGTGGCCTACTCGGGCGGCGTGGATTCGGCGTTTCTGGCCGGCACGGCGCATCGCGTGCTCGGCTCGTCGATGCTGGCCGTATTAGCGGATTCGCCTTCTTTAGCGCGGCGCGATATGGAACAGGCTCGCGCCTTTGCGCAATCGCTCGGTATGCCGCTGGAAATTGTTGCGACGGAAGAACTGGACCGGCCAGAATACGCGCGCAACGATGCGAATCGCTGCTTTCACTGCAAGGACGAGCTGTTCCTGGTGATGGAAAAGCTGGGCGCGAGTCGAGGATTTGCGCACATTGCGTATGGGATGAACGCCGACGACACGCGGGATTATCGGCCTGGGCAACGCGCGGCCGAGCAACATGCCGTGCTGGCTCCGCTTGCCGAT
Organism: uncultured Acidobacteriota bacterium; assembly: GCA_963745965.1. Taxonomy (GTDB): domain Bacteria; phylum Acidobacteriota; class Terriglobia; order Terriglobales; family Acidobacteriaceae; genus Telmatobacter. The sequence continues at coordinate 86,867 of CAVUZC010000011.1, read as the reverse complement.
GCGGGATTGACCAAGCTCGAAGTGCGCGCACTGGCGAAGGCTGCCGGCTACCCGGTGTGGGACCGCCCTGCTGCGCCATGCCTCTCTTCTCGCGTGGAGTACGGGCGCACGGTGACGCGCGAAGTTCTCGAACAGGTGGAACGCGGCGAAGAGAGCCTGCGGCAACTGGGATTTCGCGAGTTGCGCGTGCGCCACCACGGGGAACTGGCCCGCGTGGAGATTGCGCGCGACGAACTGGCGCGAGCGCTCACGATGGAGATGATGGACGCAATTGCGGCGGCGCTGCAGCAGGCCGGATTCAAGTACGTGACCCTCGATTGCAAAGGGTTCCGGTCAGGCTCGATGAATGCGGTGTTGCCGGTCGAGATTCTCCAGCGCCGCGGCGCGTAAACCTAACTTTAATCCCACGGGAAACGCAAGGTACGCGTTTAGGATGGGGCACCCAAATCGGCATTTCCCTTCTTATGGCTCCCACAATTTAGAATCACAGAGCGATGCGGATCGGTTATCTGGAGTGCTTTTCCGGGATTAGCGGCGATATGCTGCTGGGTGCGCTTGTGGATGCCGGCGTGCCGTTCGACGTGCTTGCTGAGACGGCGGCTGCGCTCAACGTGGGCGCGCGCCTAGAGATGCGCAAGGTCGATCGCGGCGGCCTCGCAGGAATAAAAATCGATGTGATCGAAGAGAGAGCGGAAGAGCAGGGACCAAGGGACCAAGGGACCAAGGGAACTGAAGAGCAGGGACCAGGGACTAGGGACGAGGGACTAGAAAGCGCAACCACGCACTCGCATTCACACTCGAACGAATCTCACGGCCACGAGCATAACGCACACGACGCCGGACATGCGCATTCTCATCCCGAACATGCGCCGCATCGGTCGTTGTCCGCAATTCTCGCGATTATCGAGGCTGCGCCGCTGAAGGACGCTGTGAAACGGCGGGCAATGCGCGCGTTCCAGTTGCTGGGCGAGGCGGAGGCGGCGATTCACTCGATTCCGATCGAGAAGGTGCATTTCCACGAGGTGGGCGCCGTGGACACGATTGTCGATATTGTGTGCGCGGCGGCGGGCTGCGAGGCGCTGGGGGTGGATCGGTGGATGGCATCGCCGTTGAACGTGGGCAGCGGTACGGTGCAGTGCCAGCACGGCACGCTGCCGGTGCCAGCGCCGGCCACGTTGTCGCTGCTCGGCGATGCGCCTGTGTACGCGGCGGGGCCACCGATGGAGCGCGTGACGCCGACGGGCGCGGCGCTGCTGCGCATGTTGGACGTTCAATATGGGATGCTTCCGGCGATGCGTGTTGCGGCGCGCGGTTACGGGGCCGGGGGGCGCGATACGCCGGGCGAGCCGAACCTGCTGCGGCTGCTGGTGGGCGAGGCGAGCGATGCGGTTGAAGGCGCGGAGCCAATTGCGGTGATCGAGACAGTGATTGACGATTCGACGCCGCAGTTGCTGGCTTACGTGGGCGAGTTACTGCTCGAAGCCGGCGCGTGGGACGTGTACAGCGCGCCGGTACAGATGAAGAAGGGCCGGATGGGCGTGCAGGTCACGGTGCTTTCGAGTCCCGAGAAGATGCCAGCGCTGCGCGATCTGCTTCTGCGCGAAACGACCACGATCGGATTGCGCTGGCGGCTGGAAAACAAGATGCCGCTCGATCGCGAATTCGCCGAAGTGGTGACGGAGTGGGGCAAGGTACGCATCAAGATCGCGCGCTGGCCTTCGGGCGAAGTGGCGAATGCGTCGCCGGAGTACGAGGTGTGCCGGAATCTCGCGCGCACGAATCGTGTTCCGTTGAAGCAGGTGATGCAGGCGGCGATGAAAGCCTGGGCCGAGTCGGGACTGGCGACGAAGAGGAAAAGCTGATGGACCGCGCGCAGATTAAATCGTTGTTGAACGAAGTTCATGCGGGATCGACGAGCGTGGCCGATGCGCTGGAGCGTCTGCGCCAAATGCCCTTTGAGGATATGGGCTTTGCCAAGGTCGATCATCACCGTGCGCTGCGCACCGGCATGCCGGAGGTGATCTTTTCAGAAAGAAAAACGCCGGCGCAGGTTGCGGCGATCTTCGAGCGCATGGCGAAGGCGGGCGGCAATGTGCTGGCGACGAGGGCATCGCACGAGATGTACGCGGCGGTTCAGGCTTTGGAGCCGCGCGCGGAGTTCCATGAGATGGCGCACGCCATCACGCTCAAGCAAAGCGATGCGCCTGCGGGCAAGGGAATTGTCGGCGTGGTGTGCGCGGGAACCAGCGATCTGCCTGTGGCCGAAGAAGCCGCGGTTACGGCGCGCCTGATGGGCAACACCGTGGAGCTGGTAGCCGATGTGGGCGTGGCCGGCATTCATCGGCTGCTGGCGCAGCAGCACACGCTCAAGTCGGCGCGCGTGCTCGTAGTCTGCGCGGGCATGGAGGGCGCGCTGCCGACGGTCGTCGGCGGACTGGTGCATGCGCCGGTGATTGCCGTGCCGACCAGCGTAGGGTACGGCGCGTCGCTGGGCGGCGTGGCGGCGCTGCTGGGAATGTTGAATACATGCGCGCCCAACGTCTGCGTGGTCAATATCGATAATGGTTTCGGCGCGGCGTGCATTGCGTCGCTGATCAATCATCTTTCTTAGGGAGCAACGTGGACGGCCATACGAAACCGTCCTAAATTCCATCCTGCCTATAGTTCACGCGCAACGTGACCCGGATCACTGTTAGGCTCTCGGCCGAGCGCCGATCATCGTCCATTACGGCTTAACTCTACGCCTCAACGCGGCGTATGGAGGAGTGCGTGACGGGTTCCCGATGGCAGCGATGGCGGCGGATTTCGCAGATTTTATTTCTGCTGCTCTTTCTTCTGCTGCTGGTATTCACTGCGTTGCGCGCCATGCCGGGCACGACCAGCGACATTCATGTGCGCGGGCCGGTGCGGCTATTTTTCGAGTGGGACCCGCTTGTGGCGCTGACCAACGCCCTGGCCAGCCATGCGCTCTATCGCGGGCTGCTTTGGAGCCTCATCATTCTCGTGCCCACGTTGTTCCTCGGGCGATTCTTCTGCGGCTGGATCTGCCCCATGGGCACGCTGCAGCACTTTGTCGGCGGCTGGAAATCGGAGGCGAAGCGCGGCAAGCAGCGCATTGAGTCGAACCGCTACCAGCGCTGGCAGACGATCAAGTATGTGGTGCTGCTCGCCGGGCTGGTTGCCGCGGCGTTCGGGTCGATGGTCATTGGGTGGCTCGATCCATTTAGTTTATTGGTGCGGTCGATCGGGCTTTCACTGTTGCCCGCGTTCAATTACTTGGTGCGCGCGGTGCTGACTCCGATGGAGACGAGTCACATAGCGGCGGTCAGGACTGCGGGCGGAATCATTCACACAGTGCTGGGCGCGTTCCTGCTTGAATTCCGGCAGGCGCATTTTACGCAGGGTGTTTTTCTGGGGGTTTTGTTTCTCGTAATTCTGGCTGCAAGTTTGCGCGTCACGCGCTTCTGGTGCCGCTCGATCTGCCCGCTGGGAGCGCTGCTGGGCGCGGTGTCGCGCTGGTCGGTGCTCGGGTTGCACAAGGACCCCGAGCGCTGCAACAACTGCAACCGCTGTCTGCTCCATTGCCAGGGCGGCGACGATCCGATTGGCGGCGTGCCGTGGCGCAAATCCGAGTGCCTGATGTGCATGAACTGCGTGGGTAGCTGTCCCGAAGCTGCGCTTTCGTTCCGATTTTTCCGTAAAGAAAAAGAAGTTGCCTCGCCCGACCTTGGCCGTCGGCGGACCGTGACGGGTATTGCGGCGGGCGCGGTTGCGGTGCCGCTGTTACGCGCCAACACCGGCCTGGCCAAAAGCCGCAACGAGCGGCTGCTGCGTCCGCCCGGCGCGCTCGATGAACCGGATTTTCTTTCCCGCTGTATCCGCTGCGGCGAGTGCATGAAAGTGTGCCCCAACAACGCGCTGCAGCCGACCCTCACCGAAGCCGGTCTGGAGGGTTTGTGGACGCCGACGCTGGCGCCGCGCATTGGCTATTGCGAGCCGAGTTGCGTGCTGTGCTCGGAGGTTTGCCCCACCGGCGCGATCTGGCAGATTACGCCGAAGGAAAAAGGCTGGGTGGTGGGCGTTGGCGCGGCGCAGAACCAGCCGATCCGCTTGGGCACGGCGTTTTACGATCGCGGGCGCTGCCTGCCGTGGGCGATGGCTACCGATTGCATTGTGTGCGAGGAGTGGTGCCCGGTGTCTCCCAAGGCGATTTATGTGCAGGAGGCCGATGTGGTGGACACAGCCGGCAACACGAAGAAGCTGAAGCAGCCGCGCGTCGATCCCAGCCGCTGCGTGGGCTGCGGCGCATGCGAATATGCCTGCCCGTTGCAGGATCGCCCCGCGGTGTACGTGACAAGCATTGGAGAAAGCCGTTCCCCCTCGAGTCAGATTTTGCTCACGCGCAAGTAAAGGAGAACGAAGTTGAGGAAGTTTGGGCCGGAAAGATGGAAGCCGTTGATGGTGGCGCTTGCAGCGGTGTTATTGGCCGCGGGCGCGGGATGCAAAAAGAAAGCAATCGATCCATTTCCGCCGTCAGGCGCGGTGGCGGGATGGGAGAAAGCGAGCGACACGCGGGTCTTTGCCGCGAAGGACCTTTGGCAGTACATCGACGGCGATGCCGAGCAGTACCTTGCCGCCGGCGTGGTTTCGACTTCCACCTCCGATTACAAATCTCAGGGCCAGTTGGACGCTGTCGTCGATATTTACACGATGACGGATGCCGCGGGTGCGCGGAAGATTCTGGAGTCGGGAGGGTCGAACGGCGCAACCAGCGTGCAGGTGGGCGATGCGGGGCTGGCATATGCGCAGAGTGTAACGTTTCGCAAGGGCCCATACCTGGTGCGCATCGTGGCCTATGAGTCAACGCCGGGCACGGAGCAGGCCTTGCTGGCACTGGCCAAGGGCGTCGAGGCGAGGCTGTAGTCTCGGGCCGCGTGATTTCGCACTGATCTTCAGAAGGGCGCGGGTCTGGAGACCTGCACTACAGCCGGTCAGAAGACCGGCAGCACAGGGCGGGGGAGAGATGAAGAATCGCAGAGAGTTTTTGAAAGATGCAGCGACTAGCGCCGTGCTGTTGGGCACTTCGGTTGCCGCTGAGAAGTTTGTGTTGGCGGCACCGGCGGGGAAATCGAAGGTTGTGATTGCCCACGACGCTTCGCTCCACGGCGCGGGTGCGCAACCCGACGAGCAGAAGGTGCTCGACCTGCTCGACAAGGCGATGGCGGCCTACACGGGCAGGGAGAAGCCGGTGGAAGCGTGGAAGAGAGTGATTCCTGCGAACATTCTTGCCGGCAAAACCATTGGCCTGAAGGTGAACGGCCTGGGCGGACGCGGAATCTCAACCCACCCGGCGCTGACGCTGGCCATTGCCGAACGCTTGCAGCAGGCGGGCGTGAAGCCCGGCAACATCGTCGTATGGGATCGCAATGCACGCGATCTCGAGGCCTGCGGCATGACGATCGGCACCGATGCAACACGCATGCGCTGCTATGGAAACGACGTGGCGGGTTTTGAAGACCAGGAGTCAGCGTGGGGAACTGCGCGCATTCGCCTCTCGAAGATTTTGACCCGCGAGTGCGCCATGGTGATCAATCTGCCCATTCTCAAGGATCACCAGATGGCGGGCGTCACTTTCTCGATGAAGAATATGTACGGCGTGGTCGATAAGCCTTTTTGGCTGCACGCCAACGGTTGTAATCCAGCGGTGGCCGACCTCAACTGCATTCCTGAGATTCGCGAAAAGGTGTGGTTCACCGTCGGCGACGCGATTTCGTCGGTGTACGACGGGGGCCCCGGCTTTCATCCTGAACGGCTTTGGTATCCCAATGCGCTGATTGTCGGCGAAGACCGCGTGGCTCTCGATCAGACCGCGTGGGGAATGATTGACAAGCAACGTGCGCAGGCAGGAATACCGGCACTTGAAGCGGCGGGCCGCAAGCCTGCGTACATTGCCACGGCGGCCGACGACGCGCATCGGCTGGGAACTTGCGATCCCGGACGCATCCGCGTGGTCGAGGTATAGAGGAGAGAAGATGCCCGGCGAAAACAAGGAACCTGTCACACTCGACCGAGGCGCGACGCCGAAGATGACGCGGCGCGAAGTGCTGCTGGACATCTTGCGCGTAGGCGGTGTGGCTGCGGGCGCGACGAGCGCGGCGTTCTGGTTGAGCGAGCGCAGCCGCCGTCCCGTCCCCGGCAGAAGCGTGCAGGCGCGGCGCGATCACCGCGTGGCAGCCGCTGCCGGGCTTCCGCAGATGACGGTGGTCTACTACGCCACGGACAAGGATCCTTCCCTCAAAACCCCAGTTGCCCAGAACGGCGAGCCGCGCTCGTTGGCGAGGCAGGCGATCGAAAATCTCGGTGGCATGAGCCGCTTCATTGCCAAGCAGGACGTGGTGGTGATCAAGCCCAACATCGCGTGGGATCGCACGCCGGAGCAGGCCGCGAACACCAATCCCGAACTGGTTGCCGAGGTGGTGCGGCAGTGCTGGCAGGCCGGAGCCAGGCGCGTGATCGTAACCGATGTGAGCTGCAACGAGCCCCGGCGCTGCTTCCAGCGCTCGGGCATTGAGGCGGCGGCGCGGGCTGAGGGCGCCGAAGTGATTTTGCCCGATCCCGATGGCTTCCGCGAGGTGGAGATAGGCGGCGTGGTGCTCAAGAGCTGGCCGGTCTTTGCGCCGTTTCTCGAAGCCGATAAGGTGATCAACCTGCCTATCGCAAAACATCATGTATTGACTGGCGCTACGCTGGGCATGAAGAACTGGTACGGGATTTTGGGCGGCGAGCGCAACCGCCTGCACCAGCAGATTCACCAGAGTCTGGCGGATCTGGCCAACTTCATGCTGCCCACGGTCACGTTTTTGGATTGCTACCGCGTCTTGCTTCGCAATGGGCCGACGGGCGGGAATCTCGAAGACGTGGCGCTTAAGAAGACCTTGGTGGCGGGAACAGACCCGGTGGCGATGGACGCCTATGTGGCGAAGGCATACTGGGACCTGAACACGGACAGGTTGCCGTATCTCGCGATGGCTGCGGCGCGTGGCCTTGGGACAACGGATTTTGCATCGCTCGACGTGAAGGTGAGCCAGCTCGGCTGAACGGGCCTGATATTCTGCATCCTCGTGCTGGTACCGCTCGTCTTATGCGAGGAGGAGTTGAGGCAATGCAGAGACTTACCACTGAAGAGGCCCAATCGCGCCTGGTTGGCCTTGCAGGCTGGAAGATCGAGGGCGGCGAACTGGTGAAGACGTTTCAGTTCAGCGATTTTGTGGCTTCGCTCGGCTTTGTGAACCGCGTGGGCGAGTTGGCCGAGAAGGCCGGCCATCATCCGGACATCGACATCCGCTACAACCGTGTGCGGCTTGCGCTGGTGACCCACGATGCCGGAGGGCTGACCGGGAAGGACTTCGATTTGGCGGCGCAGGCGCAGAGGCTTGCCAAGTAACAGGCCCTCGCTTCTTCTCACAATCTGGTAATTTGAAGTTTCTTAAAGGAACCGTTCTTCTCTCCGCAAATATGGATTTGCATGGTCTCTTGCCCCTGAGAGGGGGTTACATTGTGCCCGAACAAGGACTGTGCGCCCGGCCGGATATACCAATTGAGCCCTGAATTCTACGGAGCACCCGGGCAAGTGGCTTGTCGAGAAACTACAAGTCAGCGCTCATACTAAAACGTTTAACTGCGCGAGACACTGATGAGAGAGCTGATTACGCTCCCCCCATTTTTGGATTCCGGTGATAAAGAGAGCTCGACTCTGGGAGACGTCTTTGATGCGTCCTTCTGAAAATGGTTTATGCATTACTTGAAAATAAATTTTGATTTTTGTATTTGCATTTTTTCAAATCTATGCTATCGTGTATTTATTCCGGTGATGGAGGTGAACCTCCAAACCGGAAGTAGTTTGCGTCACTGGCCTCCCGGCACGGACAGCTCGACCGTTCGTGCCGTCTTTTTTTGTTTACGAGGACCTTCTACAAGTTTCCAGCCCTTAGCCATAGAAAGCCCGATCCTTGGTATCCCTCAGTCATTCCACGCACTGCGGACGGATTCACGCCAGCCGAAGGCACCCTCGAAATGCATGAATTCGGCTGGTTTGCCGGGAAGAGTGTAGACGCTGATCAAGTCGAAGCGCGCTTGGGGACGGACGGGAAGGTTGAGTTGCCGCAAGTATTGCCGCGCCAGCCGTCGGAGCACGTTGCGCTTATGCGAGTCGACGGCGGCTTCGGCGGGCGCCAGGTCGTGCGCGGTGCGGGTCTTGACCTCAAAAAAGCAGAGTACCGGTCCATGCCAGGCCACCAAATCGAGGTCGCCGGCCTGCTTCTCTGACGACCAGCGGCGTGCCACGACGGTATAGCCCTTGCGGAGCAGATAGAAGCAGGCAGCTTCTTCGCCCTCGATTCCGATGAGCAGATGGGCGGGCAGGTCCGCAGCCCGGCCGCGGCGCGCGGCGAGGGAGTCCAGGCCGGCCAGGGTGCGCTCCAGGCATTTGGCGCGCATTTCAGATGTCCATGGCATTGCCAACCATTGTGGCCCTCGATGGGAGTTGCGTGCAAATTCGACTCACTGACGAGAAAGCCCGCTTTGCAATATCTATGCTTCCGAGCTGTACCCAAGTCATTCTCAATAAGTGATTTGCTGTAACCGACAGTTCAGACACTCCAGCCAGCCTGCATCTGACCGCTTGAAGTAATTCGGTCGTGAGTTAACCCCTTCTGCTTGACGCCGCCCATTTTGTCCCATTTACTACAATCTGCGAATCGATCGAGGAATCGTTCTGGGGATCGATGCTCTCCGGCGCGAAATGCGCGGATGGGGAAGAGGAGGATGGGATGCGGAAGAAAGCCGTCAAGATCATTGCTTTGGCATTTGCTCTGCAGATTGTTTTACCCGGAGCAGGCCGGCAGGCAATTGCACAAGCTGGAAAAGCTGCCTATCCGTCGATGGCCCCATTGGATCAGTACCTGATATCTGACGAGAAATCCGAGATCGCGCTGGCCCGCAGCGCTGCACCCGCTTCCATTTCCGATGGAGCCGAAGTGATGGTGTTGGGACGCGAGGGATATAAGACCGCGGTGAAGGGCACGAATGGCTTTCTCTGCATCGTGGAGCGGTCGTGGGCGCAGAACGAGAATAATTCGGAGTTCTGGAATCCGAAGATGCGGGCACCCCATTGCTTCAACGCCCAAGCTGCGAAGAGCTTTGCGCCCATTTATCTGATGAAGACCAGGCTTGTGCTGGCGGGAAAATCGAGGCCTGAAATCGCACAGGATATAGCGGCGGCACTGGATAAAAAGGAGCTGCCTGCGCTGGAACCTGGCGCGATGGCTTACATGATGTCAAAGCAGCAGTACCTAAACGACCGGGGTAAGAGTTGGCATCCGCACGTGATGTTTTTTTACTCCGGTGATATGACGAAGAGCTGGGCGGCCGATGATCCTAACTCGCCTATCATGGCGGCGAATGACCCAGAGCAACGTGTGACGATTCTGTTCGTCCTGGCAGACAAGTGGTCCGATGGTACGGCGGCTCCGTCGAATATGCCCTGATTGGCAGCCTGTGGTTTTCATACGAGACGTCTCGTACACGAAGACTCTTCGTCCGCTCCCGCCGCATATTTCAGCAGCCGCAGAGGATCCCGTGCCGTACCGTTTCGCGATCGTCCTGGACCGACCCGCGAAATGGCTGCTGTGCAATTTGTTTCTCCCAAATTGAAACGCTTCGGTTCGATTCTGGAACTGATGCGCAATCCTTCGAGAACCTGAAGCTGCTGGTACTGCTCCTTGCGCCCGAAACTTGAGATGTACCTGTAAGGAGACCGGCTATGGCTCATGGTGTGCTCGGAGGCTTGTTTGGCCGTCGCGGGGCTCCGCCCCTTGCTGCTTTGGACGAGTGTGTTCTGGACGAGGACGGCCCGGCGGTCGAGATGGATCGTAGTTTTGAGCAGGCGCTGGATGCGCTGCCGGCCAACGTGATGTTCTGCGATCGGGATCTGATTCTGCGCTACATGAACAAGTCTTCGCGCAAGACGCTGCTCGCATTGCAGCCGTATCTGCCGCTTCCGGTGAATCAGTTGATCGGAAAGTCGATTCATGCGATGCACAAGAAGCCCGCGAAGATCGACAGGATTCTGGGCGCAAAGGAACTTAACGGAAGGCACGAGCTGCCGCACAAGAGCACGATCGAACTTGGCCCTGTGAAGCTGGATCAGGAGATCGAGGCGATGGTGGACGAGCACGGCGAGTACGTGGGCGCTGTGCTGTTGTGGGGCATCAGCACGCAGCAGGCGATCGATGCGCTCAAGAAGGCGCAGCAGGCGCAGCGGAACGACATCGAACACTTGAATGGCAATTTGCAGATGGTGGCTACGGCCACACATGAGATCGAGGCTAGCATCGCAGAGATTGCCAGGAACGCGGCGGAGCTTGCTAACGCGTCGGAGAGATCGCGCCAGTCCGCCGCGGAGAGCAAGACGTCGATTCTGAGCCTGCAGACGTCGAGCAGCGGCGTGGCCAAAGTGGCGGACCTGATCGCATCGATCGCCACGCAGACCAGCGTACTGGCGCTGAACGCGAATATCGAGGCGGCACGGGCGGGCGCGCACGGCAAGGGTTTCGCGGTGGTGGCCAGCGAGGTGCGCAAGCTCGCGGAGCAGACCGCCGCGGCGACCTCGGAGATTCAGGCGAAGGTTTCGGCGATTGGCGCCGACGTGAGCACGGCGATCGGAGCCATCGACAGCATTGCAGAGCAGACGGAGAACTTCTCGGGGCTTTCGCACCAGATGGCTGCAGCGGCCGAGGAGCAGCATCTGGCCACGCAGGAGATGGCGCACAACCTGGAGCGCGCCGCGCACCGCACCGAGGAGATTGCCAGGATGCGGCTCAGCGAATAGCGAGCGTACGCAACGAAAGAAGCCTCGGGGCCGCAGGATTGCTCAATTCCGCGGCCCCGAGGCTTTTTGCGCGCTGCACTGGTTTTTGCGCCATCCTGCGGGTCGCGTCTTTCATGAATCGAGGTGGTAGCGCCGGTTGGAGAGCGATCCGCCAAAGCCGGTACCATAGTGGTGAGGGAAGCGAAGTGAAGTTGGGAATGCTTGCGGCGCGGATGTTGGTGATGGGAATCGTGGGGCTGCTCTCAGCTGTTGGAGCCGCAGCGACGACGGTGCACACCAACCCGATGAACTACGACCCGCAGGTGCGCGCGGCGTATGAGTGCTTTTACAATCTCAATTACTCCTGCGCGGTAGCGGACTTCCAACGGTTTCACGAGGAGCATCCCGGCGATCCGCAGGCCACAGCTTATCTCGTGAATGTGCTGATCTTTCAGGAGCTGTACCGCCAGGATCTTCTGGATACAACGTTCTATGCCAACGACGGATTCCTGACCGGCAGACACGCGACCAATGAGGACCCTGCCAAGCGCGACCAGATCTATGCGCTTTCGGATGAGGCAGTCCGCGAGGCCGACTGGCGTTTGAGCAAGAATCCCAACGACGTGGATGCGCTGTTTGCCCGCGCCTGGGTGCGCAGTTTGCGCTGCACCTATGTGGCGATGGTGGAGCGCGGGTTTGGAGCGGGATTCCGCCTGGCGACCAAGGCCAAGGACGATGCCACGCGCGTGTTGCAGATCGACCCCGCGTACGAGGACGCAAAGTTGATTGTGGGCGTTTACGAGTACGTGGTGGGGGCGCTGCCGTGGCCGTTCAAGCTGATGATCGGCTTTGCCGGAATCACGGGGTCGAAATCGGCCGGCCTGGCGATGCTGGAAGACGCGGGCAAGCATGGCGTGATCACCAGCGTCGAATCGCGCACCGTGATCGCGCTGTTTTTGCGGCGCGAGGCGAAGTATCACGAAGCGATTGAGGTGGTGCGCGAATTGAAGAGCGAGTATCCGCACGATTTTCTCTTTTGCCTTGAGGAAGCCAATTTGAGAAGAGATGCCGGCGAGGGAATGGTGGCCGTGTACGCTTACCGGCAGGTGCTTGCCGATGCGGCCAAGCCGGGATATTTTGCTTCGTCGAAGCTGGAACTTGCATACTTTGGATACGGCGACGCGTTGCGCGGGCAGCGCCACTATGACGAGGCGGCGCAGGCCTTTGAACGGGCCGCGGGAACCGAGGGCGTGGGCTCGGAGTTGAAAATCCGGTCGCTGCTCGACGCCGGCGAGTGCCACGATCTGCTGGGCCAACGGCAGGTGGCTTTGCAGGATTACCGGGAGGCGATCGATGCAGGGCCGAGCACTTCGCGCGCTGGCGAGGCGAGGAAATACCTGCGCGAACCGTATCGCGGGAATTGAGAGGAAGCGGGATTCGTGCATGGACCACGGAATTAGGTAGTTCGCCCGCCTTCGATGCGGGCGCGAACGCCCGCGCGACAGCTGGTCTGGAGACCGGCGGTACGGATGTGATCGACGGAACCGGTGGGCGCAAAATTACGTATTCTAACCAGTTGGAGTTTTCCCAGGAGGGCTGGTTATGAACCTCTTCTGTCAGCGCTGCGGAACTGGGCTTCCTGTTAGCGCGCGTTTCTGCTCGAATTGCGGTGCGGCGGTGGCGGCAGCGCAGCCGATGGGCGGGCAGCCGTTGATCCGGCCGCGGTTTGGCCGGCAGATCGGCGGAGTGTGCGAGGCCTTTGCGCGAGCGAACGGATGGGATGTGACCGTGGTCCGGATCATCGCGGTTCTTGGGCTTCTGTTTACAACCGGACTGGTGGGCGTGGCCTACCTGGCTCTCTGGGTCGGCATTCCTGAGGAGACACCATCCATGCCGGGAGCGTATCCTCCAACCATATGAACGGAGTTTCGGTTTTGGACGGCTCGGGGCTTGGATTCACCGACGCGGGCACCGGGCCGGCGGTGGTGTTTCTGCATCCCACGCCTCTCGACCGCGACTACTGGCGTCCCCTTACAAAAGAATTTGCCGGCATCCGCTCCGTGGTTCCCGACCTGCGCGGGCATGGGGTCTCGGAATTGGGTTCTGGGTTGCCGGTAGGTGCTTTCGGCATGGTTCCTGACGCGCCCGTGCTCACGATGGAGCAACTGGCCACGGATGTGCTTGCCATAATGGACCAGCTCTCGCTGCGCAAGGCTGTGTTTGCAGGCTGCTCGATTGGCGGATACGTTTTGCTGGAGCTATGGCGGCGAGCGCCGGAGCGCATGACGGGGCTGGTCTTCATCTGTTCCAAGCCGCAGCCCGATGGACCCGCAAAATCTGGCGCGCCGCGCCGAGATCATCCAGCGGGCGCGGCGCGAAGGCGTAACCGCGCTCTTTGACGGAATGGCGCAGACGCTCATCGGCGAAAGCTCGCGCCGCGAGCGGCCGGAGATTGTTGCCGAGGTTCGTGCGCGCATGACGCTGACGCCCGAAGCCGAAGTTGCCGTGCAGGCGGGATTGGCTGCGCGGCCGGACTCAGTGCCGGCGGTTGCGACGATCCGCGTTCCGGTGCTGGCGATTGCCGGCGCCGAAGACCCTTCGGTGAGTGCCGCGGAGATGGAGGCGTTTCGCGCCGCCCCCGGCGGATGCGAATTGCATGTGCTGGCCGGAGCAGGCCACTTTGCGGCATACGAACAGCCGCGCAAAGTGGCGGCGCTGATGGCGCCTTGGCTGCGGCAGTTTGAGCTTTAAACTGCACGAAACGATGGGTACATCCGTCCGTTGCAATTGCTCCGCTTTATACTGATCTATCGCTCGAATTCCTCCTGGGAGAGTACATCATGATGCTTTTCGACCGGCGATTTGCCGTTGCTTTGGCGCAGCGGCGGCGCTACTGGCTGGTTCTGCCCTGGCCCAGGATAATAAGGCCACCACGAAATCCGACAAGCCCGCCGAAGCCGCGCCGCCTCCCGACTCGACCACGCAGGGCGCGATCGACGTGGGCGGGCAGCACATTGTGTATACCGCGATGGCTGGAACCATCACCGTGGGTTCAACCGACGAACAGGATGCGCAGCTTGGAGCGGACGGAAAGCCGCAGCCGGGAAGCCAACTGGCGCTGGAAGCGCCGGACAAGGCGAAGGATGCGCCTCCGGTGGCGCGCATGTTCTACGTGGCGTACTTCAAAACAGGACGCGAAGGCCGAGGACCGTCCCATCACGTTTTTCTATAACGGCGGGCCGGGAAGCTCGACGGTGTGGCTGCACATGGGCTCGCTGGGGCCGAAGCATGTGGTGACCGCCGGCGACACGCACCTGCCCGCCGCGCCGTACACAATGGTGGACAATCCGAATTCGCTGCTCGATGTGAGCGATCTGGTGTTTGTCGATATGCCGGGAACCGGGTTCGGGCAGTTGATTGGCAAAGAAGGCCAGAAGGCGTTCTGGAGTATCGACGGCGATGCGGCGGCATTTGCGCGATTTATCGAGCGTTTCGATACGAAGTATGGGCGCTGGAACTCGCCCAAGTTCATCTTTGGCGAGAGCTACGGGACAACGCGCTCGGCGGTGCTGGCAAACCTGCTCGAAAACAAATACGACACCGATTTGAACGGCGTGATTCTGCTCTCGCAGATCTTCAACTTCACAACGGATATTGACGGGCCAACCGCGAATCCGGGCGTGGATTTGCCTTATGTGCTGGCGCTGCCGACGTACGCGGCCACAGCCTGGTATCACAAGAAGCTGCCGACGCAGCCCGCCGCGCTGGAGCCGTTCCTGAACGAGGTGGAAGAATTTGCCATGGGGCCTTATACGCATGCGCTGGCCCTGGGCACGGACGTAAGCGCAGATGAGAAGCAGCAGGTGGCCCAAAAGCTGCACGAATACACGGGATTGCCGGTGGCCTATCTGCTCAAAGCGGACCTGCGCGTAAGCGGTCCCGAGTTCGAGAAGACGCTGCAGGACGATAGCGATTTGACGACGGGACGCCTGGATACGCGCTTCTCTGGACCGAGCCTCGATCCACTCAGCGAGAATGCGGAGTACGATCCGCAAAGTTCGGCGATTTCGTCGGCGTATGTGTCGCTGTTCAACGATTACGTGCGCCGCACCCTGAAATACGGCGAGGGGATGACGTATCTCCCGGAGATCGATCTCGACACGAGTTGGGATTTCAAG
Organism: uncultured Acidobacteriota bacterium; assembly: GCA_963745965.1. GTDB lineage: Bacteria > Acidobacteriota > Terriglobia > Terriglobales > Acidobacteriaceae > Telmatobacter. The sequence continues at coordinate 71,822 of CAVUZC010000011.1, read as the reverse complement.
CACAACAACAATCCCACGAGCGTGAACGTGGCCCCGGACCTGGCCGCGGCGATGAAGACCAATCCGCGGCTGAAGGTGATGGTGAACGGCGGATATTACGACCTGGCCACGCCGTTCTTTGCCGCGCAGTACGAAGACAGGCACCTGCCGATTCCGCAGTCGCTGGCGAAGAATTTGGAGTTTGACTGGTACGAATCCGGGCACATGGTCTATGTGCGCGAGGAGTGCGTGAAGCAGTTGCACGATCGCGTGGCGGCGTTCATTAAGAACACGGATGCGGCGAAGGAATAAGACAGCAGGGACTAGGGACTAGGGACTAGGGACTAGGGACTAGGGACTAGGGACTAGGGACTAGGGACTAGGGACTAGGGACTAGGGACTAGGGACTAGGGACATAGAGCCCTCCCTGTGCAGTCCGGTGGGAATTGAGAGAGGACTAGGGTGAATCTTCACGATCGAAGCGGTTTCGACGGCGGCGCCAAGCGCGGCCCGCTGAGCAGGCGCTATCTGCTGCTTCTGATCTTTTTCGTGGTTGTGGGCATGGCGGCGCGGGTCGCGGTCACTAGCCGGTCAGGGTGGTCCAAGGCGCCGGCTCGGGGCTCCGATGCGAGCGAGTATGACGAGTACGCCTGGAACTTGGCGCAGGGCAGAGGATTCAGTGGAGGAAGCCCGGATGTGGTTGGGCCTGACGGGCGGCTCGCCCAGCACCTGACGGCCTATCGCGCCCCTGCAACGTCGGTGTACTGGGCGGGACTGTACCGAATCTTTGGTCATCGCTACGCCGTGGTGCGATTGTCGCAGTGCCTGCTCGACACGATGACGATCCTCGTGCTCTTCGGCATCGCGCGGAAGTGTTTTGGTGATCGAGCCGCATTGCTCTCGGCTGCCATCTATAGCGTGTGGCCGACGGCGATTCTGTACGCGACCGAGTTGGGATCGGAGACGCAATACACGCTGCTTTTTGGCTGCTTCATCCTGCTTGCCCTTGAGTTCGCCGAGCGCGAAGGATGGGGATGGGCGATCGCAGCGGGCGCGGTGTTGGGGCTGGCGATGTCGACCCGGGGCAATGCCGTGCTGATGGCCGGTCTCGTGATTCCCTGGGCCGTGTGGCAGTTTCGCAAGAGACCGCAGCTAGCGCTGCGCGGAATCTGCATCGCATTCGTGGCCGGTCTCATGCTTGTGCCATGGGCGATTCGCAACTACGAGGTGTTTCACGCCTTCATTCCGTTTGAAACCGGCGGCGGCGATGTGCTGCTGGGCAGCTACAACCGCATCGTGGCCAACGATCCGTCCGCTTACGGCTACTGGATCTATCCGACTTCGGAACTGCCGGAGTATCGCAGTCAGATTGTTGCGCCGAACGACGAGGTGAAGCGCGATCACGTGGAAACGCAGTTAGCTGTCCAATGGATTCGCCGGCATCCCGAGAAGTGGTGGTATCTCGAGGAGTCGAAATTCCGCCGCTCGTGGACACCGTTCTTGCAGCCGAACTCGCCGCAGCTCTACCGGTATGGAATGCTGTTCACGTGGGGACCCGTCTTAATTTTGTTTGCCATCGGCTGCTTTCCGACGGCGATCGGGTTTCTGCGCAGGGGCGAACCGGGCTGGTTGATTCACCTGGGCATCCTGCATTTTGTGCTCACGGCCGAAATTTTCTGGGGCGCATCGCGATTCCGCTATCCGGTGGAAGACCTGTGCATCGCCGTGGCCAGCGCGACGGCGGTCTGGATCTGGCAGCGGATTGCGAGGCAGGTTCAGGAGGCTGTGGAAACCGCGGCCTGATTGTATAAGTCCGCGTATTGCGGTTGAGCGCGTGCGCGCGGGCTGCGAAGCCGGCAGTACCTATTTCAGCGAATACTTGATCAGGCAATAAAGAGCGCGGAAGCCGTCTTTCCAGCCGATCTTTTTGCCTTCTTCGTAGGTGCGGCCCCAGTAGCTGATGCCCACCTCGTAAATGCGCAGATGCCGGCGGGCGATCTTGACCGTAATCTCCGGCTCGAATCCGAAGCGGTTTTCCTCGATCGGGATGGACTGGATGACCTCGCGGCGGAACATTTTGTAGCAGGTTTCCATGTCCGTGAGGTTGATGTTGGTGAGGCAGTTCGAGAGCAGTGTGAGCAGCGAGTTGCCGACCGAATGCCAGAAGTAAAGCACGCGGTGCGGAGCCGCGCCCATGAAGCGCGATCCGTAGACGACATCGGCCTTGCCGGCAACGAGCGGCTCAAGGAGGTGATGATAGTCTTCCGGATCGTATTCGAGGTCCGCATCCTGAACGATCACATAATCGCCGGTGGCTTCCGCAATGCCGCGGCGCAGTGCAGCGCCCTTGCCCATATTTTGCGGCTGCTCCAAGAACCGTATTTGCGGATATTGCGACGCGAGCTCTTTGAGGACTTCCACCGATCCATCCTTCGATCCGTCATCGACGCAAATCAACTCCATGTCCAGGGACAACGAGAGAACGCGTTCGATCACCGTCCGCAGAGTCGCGCGCTCGTTGTACACGGGCATGACCACGGAGAGCTTGAAGCGAGAGTCTCTAAGATCGCCTCCCGATGTCGAACCATTCGTCATAAGCGAGATCCTCTTCCGGCTGATTGTTCAGCAGACCAAATTCACTATACACCGCCGAAATTGGAACCCAGCGGCGCGGCGGCGGGGCCCAAACCGTTCCGCGGCGCAGTGCAAAGCACGCGCCGGGGTGCAGGCACTGGGAAGTCTCTTCAACCATCGCCGGACAAAATGAGTCTTTCGGGAGAGGAGGGTCCCCGCCCCGAAATCCAGGACGGGAACCCGCGGCTTACTGGAGGGAAATGCCGTCCATCTTGGCCTGGTACTCAATGATCTTCTTCAACGTGTCATAAGGAATGTTAGCTGGAACCTCGCGGCCGTTGACGACCAGGGTGGGAACTTCATCGATGCCGAGATCGGTGGCGAGCTTGATGGAGGCATCGATCTGGGCCTTAATCGCCGGATCGCTTGCGCAGGCCGAGACCTTTTCGGTTTCGAGCCCGGCTTTGATGACGGCATTGTTGATGGTGAGGGTGGCTCCGTCGGCGGTGGCGAGGCCGTCCTGACCGTCGAAGACAGCGGCGGCGTATTTGAAGAAGGCGTCGCTGCCGCCCAGCTTATTCACGCAAAGGCCGTACTCAGTTGCTCGGACGGACTGAGGATGAATGGCGGCGATGGGAAAAACTTGAAAAACGATGCGTGCCTTGGGGAAGTCGGCGACCAGCTTATCCATGTTGGCCTGTGCTTCTTTGCAGTGCGGGCACTGGAAGTCAGCGAACTCGGCAAGCTCAAGGTCTTTTGAGGCAGCGCCGCGATAGGGGCCGTTGGCGCGATCCTGGATAATCTGGCGGTACTCGGCGAAGGGATGATCGCCAAAATTCATGATCGACTCGCCGGTGATGCCGTGCTTGCCATCGGGCAGGACAAAGAAGACGATCGCTCCGGGCTTCTGCTTGCCGGACTTGTCGCCGACGTAGACGACAACTTTGCTCACCCCTTCAGCCTGCGTTTTAAGGATGGCCTCCACCTGCCAGACGCGATTCTCGTCAAAGCCCCAGATGGCGGTGAGGAAGGCGTCGACGGTTTCCTTTGTCGGTGAAGCGGCGGTGAAGCTTGCCGGATCGGGTTTAGGGAAGGTCGGCGCGCCGGACGGCGCGGGAGCCGAGGGCTCGGCAGAAGGCTGCGACGGCACCGCGGGCTGGCCCGGCGGGACCTTTGTCTGCTGGGCGCCGTAATCGGGCGCGGGCGGCACATGCTGCTGGGCAGCGGCCTGGATGACCGGAATAAAGAGGGCAATCAGCGCGGCGGCGCCGAGCGAACGGACTAGCGATCGGATCAAGATGTACTCCTTCGACGGGGGAAAAACTCCCTCAACTTAGCTTATAACGCGGGGTTGGGGCGGGAGGTCTTTGGATGAATTCTGAGATGCTCCCGACTGGCTGCCGATACAACCGCAACGCACGAAATGGAACGCGTCATTTCCTCACGTGTAACCCGCCGCGCGGGATTCCCAGGTTGCGATTCACGCGAGCAACCGTAACCTGGGTCTCGCGGCTTCGGGCTTATCCGAAGCAGAAATGCATCATTTTGTCCCAAGGCCATCATGCTGATGGTAGTTGGGATAGGGCGGGACCACCGGGTAGACCATCGGGTGCTCTTTCAGTTGCTGCATCACAATCTCGACAGCGCGTTCGAGCTGCATGTCGTGCCCCTCGGCAACATCCTTCGGAAGCTCCTCCACCTCGACGTCCGGTGGAATGCCGTGGCCCTCGACCTCCCACGCGCCGTGCAGACCGTAGATGGCGTAACGCGGAGCCATCACATGACCTCCGTCGATGAGCGTTGGGTAGCCGCCAATGCCTACAAGTCCGCCCCAGGTTCTTGTGCCCACCAGCGTTCCCAGATTCTGTTTGTGAAAATACCAGGGCATGGCGTCACCGCCCGAACCCGCGGACTGGTTGATGATCATGGCCTTGGGGCCGAAGATCGCGCCCTGTGGCTGATAGACGGGCTTGCCGTCGCGCTCGATGGCGGCGGAAAGCATCTGGCGGCCGAGCACCTCCACCACGTAATCGGCAAGCTGACCGCCCTCGTTATAGCGCTCGTCGAGCACCAGCCCTTGCTTGTCGATCTGGGCATAGAAGTAACGGTTGAAGTTGTCGTACCCGGCGCCAGCCGTATTGGGCATGTAGACGTAGGCCACCTTGCCGCCGGAGAGTTTATCGACGAGTTGGATGTTGTGGTCGATCCACGCAAGATTGCGCAAGCCGGATTCGTCAGGGACGGGCTCGACGGTAACGTCGCGTGCGTCGGAGGCGTCCGGCTTGGCGCCGACAGTGATGACGGTTTGCCGGCCTGCCGCGCCTTCAAAAAAGCTGTAAAGATTATCGCTGGCAAAGAGCGGCCGGCCGTTAACCGCGAGAAGGTAGTCGCCTGTGTGAACGTTAATTCCGGGCATGGTAAGCGGCGCCTTCAGGCCGGGCGTCCAGTTCTGGCCGTTGTAGATGGTGGCAAACCGGTAGCGGTTATTCTCAACCGTGTAATCGGAACCGAGCAGACCGGTGCGTGGCGCATTGGCAGGCTCATGCGGGCCACCGATGAACATGTGCCCGACTTCAATTTCGCCCAGCATCTCCTCGCACAGATAGGTGAACTCCTGGCGGGAGGCAAGCCCGGCTAAGTAAGGCTCATACCTTTTTTCGATCTTATCCAGGTCCAGTCCGTGCAGGTGCGGATCGTAGAAAAAGTCGCGCTCGATGTGCCAGGTCTCGCGGTACATCTGGGCATATTCGGCGCGGGGATCGACCGTGGCAAACATCTCGTGGTTGTTGACGGGCTTGCCGCCTGATCCGCCCGGCTTGAGCTCGGCGGCCGCGATGGTGAACCAGCCTTCCCCCTGGGTATAGAAGAGATGTTCGCCGTTGAACGAGACGCCGAAGGAGTTGATGCCGTAGAGCAGCTGCTCGGGTTTCCGCGATTCGGTGGTGAAGCGCCACAGCACGCGGATCGGCGGACCGTCGGATTCGGATGGACGGCCCACGGCCGGACCCTCGGCAAAGTAGATGACGCCGGTCTTGCCCACGGCGAGATCGACGTAATTGCGTGCGGGAATGGGCAGGGCAAGAATGCGATCGCGAATGCCGTCGAGATCGATGACGGTGGGCTTGCCGGTTTCCTTCTTCTGCGCGGCATCGGCAGCCGCGGGTTGCTTGGCGCCTGAATCTATTTTTTGTTCCGGCGCGGGCTTCTGGTCGTTTGCAGGCTTCTTGTCGCCGGTTGGTTTTTCGTCGCTGGCAGCTTTCTCGTCGCCGGTTTCAGGCGCCAGGGGTGATTTCCCGGTTTTGGAAAGCACGACGACATAGATGCCGCTCGTGGTGCTGCGGTCGAGTGCTCCGAGACCGGGACCAGACGAAGGGCCGTCGTTGGTGGAGGCTGCGAAGTAGAGATATTCGCCGTTGGGATCGAAGACCGGATTGCCGGCGTCGCTCATGCCATCGGTGATCTGCGTGGATTTGTGCGTCTCCAGATTGTAGAAAAAGATTGCGTCGTACTGGTTGGGAAGATCGCGTTTGTAGGCGATCCACTTGGAGTCGGGCGACTAGGAGGGTTGGAAATCGCCGTGATAGATACCGGTGTCGATCAGAGTAGGCTTCCCGCCGGCGACCGGCACATACCACAGGCGGTTGTGCTTGTCGGAGTAGACGATGAGCTTGGAGTCGGGCGACCATCGAGGGCTATAGAAATACGAGGGATTGGGTCCAAGGTCGATGACCGTAGGCGGCTTGAGGCCATCCTGAGGGCGGATGTAGAGCTGGTATTCGCCGGAGGCGTCGCTGAAGTAGGCGATCGATTTGCCGTCGGGCGACCATGCCGGATCGCGCTCGGCAACGCCCGGAGTGCGAGTCAGATTGCGCGTGTCGCCCTTGTCGGTGGGCAGCGTAAAAATGTCGCCGTGAGCTTCGGCAACCAGCCGCACGCCTGTAGGAGAAATGTCGAGGTGCTGGACCTCGTCGGGCCGAATGTTGGTCATGTGGGGCGCCAACTCCGGCAGATCGCCCTCGATCGTGACCGGAACCTCATGCTGCTGGCGCGTGGCCAGGTCGTAGAGATGTAAAGAGCCGAACTGCTCATACACTAGTGCGCCGGGTCCGGCCGCGACGCTCTTCAGATCGTAGCCCTTGTTCTCCACCACCTGTGCGATCTTCTGGGTTGTGGTGTCGTAGCTAAAAAGCGCAACCGGGCCATTGCGGTCCGAAAGAAAATAGACTGTCTTGCCTTCCCACACCGGGCTGGAATCGTTGGAATTCTCGCGGGGAATCTTCACCATGTCGAGAGTCTTCAGGTTCACGAGCCAGACGGGTGTGGTCTGCCCACCGCGGTAGTGTTTCCAGGCCGCCTCCCACTGCAATATGGGCACGTATGCCAGGGTCTGGCCGTCGGGCGAAATCGAGCCTTCTTCCACGCTCGGCAGCGGCAGCGCGGTAGGCGTGCCGTGGCCATCGGCGTCTGCTTCATAAAGCTTTAAAAAATCTGTGTAGCTCGAGCGCATCGAGACGAAGAGAACATCCTTGCCATCGGCGGTCCATCCCACTGCGAAGTTACCGGATGCCATGTGTCCCGAGTTGTCCCAGGTGAGGCGGAGCGGCACGCCGCCCTCCGCGCCGACGACATAAACATTCGTCATCCCGCCTTCAGACTGCGAGTAGGCGATCCGCGACCCATCCGGCGAGTAGTAGGGGCCAGCGGTAACGTCGCTGCGCGAAGTGAGGCGCTCTGCTACGCCGCCGGCTCTTGCTACCGTCCAAATATCGTCGGCGTAAAGGAAGGCGATGCTGGTTTGGCTGAGCGAGGGACTGCGCAACAGCAGTGGGGCAGCGGCCCAGGTACGGTTGCCAAGGAGAGCTAGCGTGAAGAAGATTGCGGCAGAAGCAAGAATCGAGACGCGGCGCAAAACATGCGCGGCAAGAGGAGAAGAGGATGCCATTTTCGTTACCTCGAAACGATTGGCGCGGGAAACAGCGATAGGAGAGTCCTATGTGTTCGTAACAAAAAACACATTCCCGCCTGAAGTGGGCCAATCATATCACGCGGGTGGATGCTTCCAGCCGCATCTCCATCGATGCGGGTTCGCTTGCCGCCTGGTCGCGGATCGCGCCGCGGCCCGTCTACACCTGGACTTTGACAGCGATGGGGAAGCGGCGGCCCATGCCGAAGGATTTCGCGGTGACTTTTAGGACGGGAGCAGCCTGCTGGCGCTTGTATTCGGAGCGCTCGATGAGGCGAACCACCTGGCGGACGAGATCGAGCGGCAATCCGTGCTCGCGGGCGATGCGCTCCGGGGTCTCGTAGCGCTCCACGTAGGCTTCGACGATGGGATCGAGCACGTCGTAAGGCGGAAGGGAATCGGTGTCCATCTGGCCGGGGCGCAGCTCGGCCGAGGGCGGCTTGGTCAGAATGGCTGCTGGTATGACTTCCTTGTCGCGGTTGAGCCATTCGCAGACGGCGTAGACGCGGGTCTTGACCAGATCGCCGATGACGGCGAGAGCGCCGACCATGTCGCCGTAGAGGGTGCAATAGCCAACGGCCATCTCGGACTTGTTGCCGGTAGTGAGAACCAGGGCGCCGAGTTTGTTGGAGAGCGCCATGAGGATGGTGCCGCGAATGCGCGGCTGGATGTTTTCTTCCGTGATGTCTTCCTTCATGCCGTGGAAGAGCGGATCGAGAGAACGCGTGAACTCCGCGAACAGGGAGCTGATGGAGATGGTCTCAAAGCGAATGCCGAGATGGGCGGCGAGCTGGCGGCTGTCGTCGATCGATCCCTGAGAGGAATAGGGACTGGGCATGCCGATGGCGATGACGTTTTCCGCGCCGAGGGCTTCAGCGGCGATGGCGGCAACGAGCGCGGAGTCGATGCCACCACTGAGGCCGACGACGGCTTTGGAGAAGCCGCATTTGCGTACATAATCGCGCGTGCCGAGAACGAGCGCGCGATAGGCGGCCTCGGTCGCGTCGTCTTCGGGAGGCGGAATGGGAGTGGCATGGAAAGGATCGACGACGACGAGATCCTCGGTGAAGGAAGCGGCCTGGGCGATCAGTGCGCCCTGGGCGTCGAGGGCCATGGATGAGCCGTCGAAGATGAGGCTGTCGTTGCCGCCGGCCTGATTCGACAGGAGCACGGGAATGCCGTCGCGGCGGGCGATGGAGGCCAGCATCTCGCGGCGGAGGGTCCGCTTGTTGTGCCAATAGGGCGATGAAGAGAGGTTGATGTGCAGGGCCGGCTGCTGGCGCATCAGCTCTTCCATGGGATCGACGGCGTAGAGGCGGCGCTGCCAGTAATTCTTGTCGTTCCAGGCGTCTTCGCAGATGGTGATGGCGAGGCGCACGCCATCTAGCTCGATCACTTTTTGCGATGTGGCCGGCGAAAAGTAGCGCTGTTCGTCGAAGACGTCGTAGAAGGGCAGGAGCCGCTTGTGCTGTTCCAGGATCAGTTGGCCCTTGTCGAGAAGGACGGCGGCATTGACGGCCGGTTTCCATCCTGCGGACGAAGAGCGGTCGGCGGGGTTGCCGCCTATTCCTTCATTGCGCTTGTTGGGCAGCGCGACACCGGCGAGGACGGCAGTGGGAAGATCGTGAGTGGCGGCGGCAAGCTCATCGACGGCTGAACGGCAGCGATCGAGGAAGCTGGGCTTTTCGAGCAGGTCGGCGGGAGGGTAACCGCAGATGGCAAGCTCGGAGAAGACAGCGAGGCGCGCGCCCTGGTCCACAGCGCGACGGCTGGCGGCGACGATCTTTTCGAGATTCCCGGTGAAATCACCGATGGTGGGATCGATCTGGGCCAGTGCAATCTTCACACGCACTCCGGCAGGTGCCACTTGGGGCGATTGATCGGCGGATTCTTATTATCTTCAGAGATTCTGATCAACGCTTTTGCCTCGAATATCCTGCCCATGACGCTCATAATGAAAGCATTGTTGGTAAACGTTTTGTGTAGGTATCGGCGCGATACACTTCCGTTCTGCCAGCGATTTGAGTGCTTCAGATTAGTGTAGCGAGTTCCGGCTTTGATTTCCTGCAAATCGGCGGCGCATTTTCTCGGTGGGCCGTAAACGCGACGTTCTGGGGATTCGTCCCCCCACAAATGGGTTATTTCGGGCCTGATTAGCAGCCACTTAATCTTTTTAGTGCTGAGGTAACTTAGATCACACCCATATCCCCCTCAAGAAACGCAGGGATGGGCCCGAAGTATATGGCAGAATGACTGCCGGGGAGGACACCATCGAAGCGCGTAATCGCTTAGGCGACCTGCTAATCAAAGCAAAGCTGATCAAGGAAGACGACATACCCCGGGCGCTCGAGCGCATGCGGACTGAGGGCGGACGTCTTGGCGATAATCTTGTTGCGATCGGAGCCATCGATCAACGCACCCTGGACCGGTTCATCCATCGAGCTCCGAAGGAACCGAAGAACATTGCGGAGACCGGCATTGAAGAAGCCGAGCTGCTGGCTCTGCTGATGAAGTCGATTTACACCTTAGGACTGACCACCGTCCCACAGTACACCGACGCGCTCAAACTAGCGCCGCAGATCGTCAACGACCTGACGCGGACGGCCATCGATCGGCAATTGCTCTACACGCTGGGAACGCGCAACCCGCAAAGTGCGGTGGGAATTGTCTATGCGCTGACGGAGGAAGGACGGCGCTGGACCGTGGACCAGATGAGCCGGTCGGGATATGTTGGTCCGGCCCCCGTGCCGCTGGCGGATTTTGTGGAGATGATGTCGCTCCAGAAGCCGACCAACGAAAGAATCTCTCCAGATCGCGTTCGCAATGCCGTCAAGGATCTGGTTCTGGCCGACGACATCGTGGAACAGACCGGGCCGGCGCTGAATTCCGGCCGGGCCATTCTGCTTTACGGCGCACCCGGCAACGGCAAGACATCTGTCGCTCTGAGTTTTGCCAGCGTCTTCAGCGATATCATCTATGTGCCATACGCCGTCTGGATCGAGGGACAGATTATCCGGTTCTACGATCCCAGGGTGCACATTGGGGTCAGCACAGAGCTGGAGAAGAAGGACGATGGCGACTCATTCATCCGGCGCGAAACCTACGATATGCGCTGGGTGGCGTGCAAACGGCCATTCGTGATCACCGGCGGCGAATTGACGCTCGAAATGCTCGACCTGCGCTACGACCGCGAGGGGCACTACTACGAAGCGCCGCTGCACATGAAGGCGCTGGGCGGCTGCTTTTTCATCGACGACTTCGGGCGGCAGCTGGTGAGCCCGGCCAGTTTGCTGAATCGCTGGATCGTGCCGCTGGAAAATCGCGTCGACTACATGAAGTTGCACACCGGCAAGACGTTCAGCATTCCATTTGAAGAACTCGTGATCTTCTCGACCAATCTGGAGCCGGAGAGTCTGATGGATCCGGCATTCCTGCGCCGTCTGCCGTACAAGATCGAGGTCATCCCGCCGAATCTTGTGTATTACCGGTCGATCTTCGAGAGAGAGTGCGCACGGCATGGCCTGGCATTGCGCGACGACGTCTTCAAGTACATCGTGTACCTGGTGAAGGAGGAGATGGGCATGGAGCTTGCCGCCTATCATCCGAAGTTCATCGTGGACCAGGTGGTGGCGACGTGCCGCTTTCTGGGAGAGATTCCAGAGCTAAGGTCGCCGTATGTCGATTATGCAATCAACAATCTTGGCGTGAAGAAGAGAGCGAGACATCTGGCCGCTTCGGGCCAAAAGCCGGAGGCCGATGACGCGAACAAGAACCTGAACGAAGAGACGAAGAGTGGGGCGGAAAGCACCAGCACAGAACCCTCAGGGATTTCCAGTGGACGTCCTGAGGCTTCAAGTACGGAACGATCCGAACTCGCCATGCAATCTTCCGAGGTCGCCAGCATGGAACGGCTTGGGATCTTTTAACCAACAGACAGCGAAGTTACTGAGCGCGTGAGATTCACGCCAAGCGCCGTTTCCCTCAGGGAAACGGCGCTTTTATTGTCGACGCGTTTTGCGCCGACTCGGAATACCAGAACCGCCAGGGGAATTACGAGCCGGTGCCCTGGAAGACAACCGCGATCGTGCGCATGATGATCTTGAAATCCAGCCAGACGCTCCAGTTGTCGATGTAGGAGACGTCCAGGGAGACATAGCTGTCGAACGAGGGGTCCTGGCGCGCCTGCACTTGCCAGAGACCGGTGACGCCGGGAGTGACATCGAGACGGCGGAGATGGCTGAGGTCGTAGCGATGCACTTCGCCGGCGAGCGGAGGGCGCGGGCCGACGACGCTCATGTCGCCCAACAGAACGTTGAAGAACTGTGGCAGCTCGTCGAGCGAATACTTGCGCAGAAGGCGTCCCACACGGGTGATGCGGGGATCGTTTGCCACCTTGAAGAGCACGCCGTCGCGCTCGTTCATGTGCATGATTTCGGCGCGGCGCTTATCGGCGTCGCGCACCATGGTGCGGAACTTGATGCAGCGGAAGACCACGCCTTTTTTGCCGATGCGTTCGGAGGTGTAGAAGACGGGGCCGGGCGAGTCGAGCTTAATAGCGATAGCGATGGCCGTAAGCATGGGCGAGAGGGCGATCAGCGAGAGGACGGAAAAGACCGTGTCGAAGACGCGCTTGAAGAAAAGACCCAGCTCCGGCACTTCGCCGCGGTGCAGGGACATGGTAGGGAACTGCCCGATGTACTCGATGCCGGCGCCGGGAATGCCGTCGTACATCTCGGGAAACAGGCGCAGATCCACGCCGCGCATGCGCGACTGCTCCAGCACATCCTGCACGATGCGGCGTTCGCAGGGCGCGGCAAAAAAAATCTCGTCGATAAACTGCTTGCGGGTGTTCTGGAAGAGAGAATCGAGCGTGCAGACAACGTCGCTGGGCGCATCCGGCGCGCGGTAAACCGAGCCGGGAATCTCGACGAATCCCTTGAAGGTGTATCCCAGATGCTTGATGCTGTCGAGATGGTTGCGCAGGGCAAGGGCCTCGGGTCCGGTGCCGACGATGAGTACGTTGCGAGTGTCCAGACCGCGGTCGAAGCGGCGATAGAGAAGCACGCGATAGACAAACCGCCGCAGGCCCAGACCGACGGCAACCAGGAACACGGTAATCAGCACGATGCTGCGCGGAATATAAATAGCATGCACCATGTAAAGCGCGCCGGTGAGCAGCAGACCTGAAGTAAAACACGCCTGCGCGCTGAGCCGTTGCTCGTGGAGAAAATTCGTGAGGCGCGCCGGCGTGTACAGGTTCATGCGGCGGCTGGTGACGATGAGCGTCATGGTGAAGCCGCACATGAGGGCGAGCAAGATCCACATCGAATGGCCGAAAAACAGCGACCCCTGCCAAAAACCTCTGGCTCCGCGCAAAAGCGTGACATGGAATGTGAAGATCGTGGTGACGGACGTGGCGATCAGGACCGTGAGGATGTCGAGAAATACCCAAAGTCTAGTCGTGCCCCGCGCATTTCGCGGGGGAGCCCCAGCAGACGCGGAGTCACCTTCGGCTGAGAAAGCCAGGGAAGTCGAAAGCCTTTGCCAAAAATCCGAACTCGCCATATATAAACGCAGACCTCAGCGTTGCAATTGCGCCTCGACATAGGGGCGATGTGTATCCCGGCACAAACTGAACTCGATCCCGATCGAATATGTTTTGAAGACGAGGAACCCCAAACGCAAGATTACTCAGCCCCGAAAACAAGGGGAAGTCCGAACCTAAAAGCCAACCCTTGCGGGTTATTGAAGGTGCGTGGCGTGGGGGGGGTGTTTATGGTCGCCGCGAACCGTTTTCAGCACAAAAAGAACGTGCTCAAGCTCCTTCAAGATTCGCCCTCAGGAACGAAACGCTGCAAGAGAATTGCAAAGCTCCTGGTTACGACAGAGAGCGAGAGCCATGTTACCGAACGGTCAATCGTAACTGACTCCTCTTAATGTGAATCGTACAGTACGAGCGTTACAAAAAACAATAACTTATTTATAGAGAGGGGGTTAGATAGGCATCAAGCGCCAGAAATTGTTGAATGTCGGGGTCTAGGGAGGCGAGAAAGTCGTGGAGCGGGCCGAAAAAGAGCGCTTTGCCCTGATGCAGGAAAAGGACTGAATCGGCGAGCTCGCGGGCAAAACGCGTGTCGTGGGTGACCACGATGCTGGTGAAACCGAGTTGATGCTTGAGGCGCTGAATAAGGCCGCCCAGACGGCGGGCGATGAGGGGATCGACCATGGTTGTGGGCTCGTCGTAGAGGACGATCTCGGGCTGCGCAGCCAGGGCTCGCGCCATGGCCACGGCGCGCTTGCGGCCGGTGGAGAGGCTGCCGGGCATTGCCTCTGTGACGTCGTCGGCGCCGACCAGGCCGATGAGCCGGTCGACGAGTTGGTCGATCTGGTCGTCATCGAGGCCTCCGCGCTCGCGCAAAGGGAAGGCCACATTCTCCCGCACGCTGAGCGAGTCAAACAAAGCGCCGTTTTGGAAGACCATGGTCACGCGTTTGCGAATGTCGCGCATGTCCTCTTCGGGCAACCCGGTGATCTCCCGGCCTTCGATTTGAATCGAACCTGAGTCGGGCTTGAGAAAACCCATGATCATGCGCAGCGAGACGGATTTGCCCACACCGCTGCGGCCGAGAATGCACAGGGTCTGCCCGCGTTGGACGGAGAAGCTGACGTCTTCGAGGACGGGCCGGCCGTCGAACGCGATGGAAACGCGATCGAACTGGATGAGGGGATCGAGTGAAGGTGGTCCCGGAGCAGCGATGGACGGCGGCGCAGCGTCGTCTTCCGGCTGCGCAAGGGCGTCGAGTTCTTCCTGCAGCGGCTCGATAGGATCGGGTTGGGAGGGAGCGTCGGGCATTCCTGTGAGAACAGATTACGCGATGTGCGGCGGTTTTACGGGGCTTTGTGCAGCGTTTCGGCTCGGGCCAGGTCGGCGGGCGTATTCAGATTGAGGAACCAATCGGTGGGCGGGCGGTCTTGCGGATCGGAGAGTTGGCCGGACGCAAGGAGAAGTTCGACGGCGAGAACGCTGAACGGTTGATGGAGCGCTGCAGAGGCTGCTTGAAATGCGGAAAAGCAGCCGGATCGGCCGGAGTTGAGCTCGTTTTGCAGCGCAGGCAGGGCGGCGCGGTCAACGACTGCGGGAAAGGTTTGGGCAAAGTTCGACAGCGAAGGGACGGTGACTGCGCTGCCGGTCGTTCGAGCCTGCCGAAGCAGAAAAGCAAGCAGCGAGGGCGGGAGGAAGGGAAGATCGACGGGTAGAAAGACGGCGTAGCGCGCGGAATTGGAGGCGAGTGCGGAGCAGATGCCAGAGAGGGGCCCCTTGCCGGGTGCGGCGTCTTGGATGAGGGGAGCGAATTGTCCGAGAGCGGCGCGGGCGGAGGGTGCGGCGCCGGCGATCGCAGCGGGCAGGCCAGCTTGCTCGAGTATGGCGAGAGCGTGCGCGATCAATGGGCGGCCGGCGAATTGGAGAAGAGCCTTGTCTCGGCCCATGCGGGCGGATTGGCCGCCAGCGAGGACGAAGCCGGCAGCGTCGGAGTCCAACGAAGCGACGGGCGAATTCCGCCTATCGAACGTTGGCAGAGGCCAGTTCATCGCCTGGATCGGGTGTGCGGTCGGGGGCGTTGCGCAGAATCTCCAGAAAATCCACTTGATCCGCGCCCTGCGATCTCCGCTTGAAGAATGCTTCGGCGGTTTCCACCGAACTGATCTTCTGCGCGACCGCGAGGGAGACCCACTGGTTCAGCGAAACACCATCTTCTTCGGCGAGCTTTCGAGCTGCATTTCCCAGGGAGGGAGGCAGCTTGACCGGAATCGTTGTCTTATTCATTTCAGCACCTCCGCTACAAAACTCGCGGGACTCACAACACGCAGGTTAAATCGTGAAGCAGCAGGTAAAAAATCTCTGAGATTGTGCGTGACGATCACGTCCGCGCGCCCGTTGATTGCCGCATCGAGCACCATCTCGTCGTTCACGTCCTGCATCTGCGGTCTCCAGCGGTAGTAGACCTTGACTGGCTCAATGATAGCAGCAATTCCAATCAGGAACGAAGCTGTACGTTCAGGCGACATGCCATGGACGGCGCGCTGTTCGTCGCGTCCCAGCACATCCTCATATTCCAGGAAAAGGGCCGGCGTAGCCAGCATCTGAAACGAGCGGGCGTAGGCCAACTGTAGCAGCCGATTGCTGGCGCCATGCCGGTTGCGCATGGCCGAGACAATTACGGAGGTGTCGAGAACAGCTCTCATCGTGGCTGGTTGCCCCCATGTCTTCTCATCAACATAACCGATTGACGTCCGAGGAATCCGACCCCTCCGCAAGGAACGCGGAAGGGTGCGGCACCCGGCGTCACCCGCCCGCTCATCGCGAAAAACGCGATGAACGGGGCACAGCTTCTCAGGCCTCCTGGTGGTTTTTCGTGGTTGGGGAGCGGGTCACCTGCCGTGACCGAAAATCGTCAGAAATATTGCGCGTAAATCTACATTTTGGATACCCGGAGCATCCCCAAAAAGAGCCCCGGCGTCCTTTCACTACCCGCATTGTGGAGCCGCATTTTTCACAGTGTGGAATTCCATTTGAGTTAGCCATCAAATCTGATGTTTTAATCGTGCTTCTGACGTTATGGCCCTTTGGGCATTTTGCCGCTGAGGTAGTGTCCTCGACCATGAAATCTACCACAGCGCCACATTCTAAGCACAGCGTTTTGGCAGATTTTGCGTCCTTTGGCATCGGGTAGGCCTGAAGAACGAGGGTAGGAAAGGTAAATGCATCATACAGAAGAATGTCGTGCTCTCCTGCATACCTCTTGGCATCGAGGGAAAATTTCCCGGTACTCACATAAAATCCACCAATTGCTTTCTCGTCATGCATCGCCGCAGCAAATTTCTGTATGTCTGGGCGGCCAATGGAATTGTCCGAATTATATCTTTTGCATTCAACCAGGTACTTTTTACCGTCCTTGAACAGGATTGCGTCTTTTCCGCCATCATTAGAATAGGGAGTCTGTTTTACCTCATATGTGAGTGTACGAAAAAGCTGAGCGATGGCATCTTCAAACTGCTGCGATGTCATCGAATAGTAGGATTCAGATTTGCTGAGCCATGCATGAGAGAGACGTTGAATTTCATCCGTCCGCAATGCCTCCGCGTGTCGCTGTATTTCAGCTTTTCGTTGCCATTCTGCCTGAGATGCTTTGTCTTCTAGTTCTTTACGCTCTTTGGCCAGTTGGCACTCCCTACATGCACCAGCCGCACCTGCGCTGACTCCGTGGGTGCATGGCTTTATTCGTTCCCGCCATTTATGAACCCTGGAGGCGATGCGGTCAGCCACAGCCACCGCGCCCATGAAGAGTGCTAACAACAATAGCGCACGGAACTTAGTGTCCCAACTGTTCGGACCCAAATCCGCGATTACGGCACATAGGGACACTACGGCAGCAAGACTTAGGGCATAGCAACAAAGCTTCGCACAAAGCTCCACCCAATAAAGCACCGCCAAAGCGAGCTTGAGCCAGACTGGCGTTTTTGATCTATTATTGGACATTTCAGGTTTCATCCAACAGAAGAGGCCATGCACCCCAAGTCTCGATTGCGAGACCTGGGGCGACGGGTTATTTGCCGGCTTCTTCGAGGAAGCGCACGATTGATTCGATGCCCAGTTCGAAGTTCTTCAGGCAGTACTTCTCGTTGGGGGCGTGGATGTTGTCGTCGGGAAGGCCAAAGCCCATCATCACACTGGGCATTCCCAGATGGCGGTCGAAATCGCCGACAATCGGAATGGAGCCGCCGGAGCGGATGAAGACGGTCTCTTTGCCCCAGACCTCGTGGAGCGCGCGCGTGGCCGCCTGGATGAAACGGTTGTTGACGGGGACCAGGCCGGCGTCGCCGGAGTGAATCAGCCGCACTTCGACCTCGACGCCGGCGGGTGCGATCTTTTCGACATAGCTCTTATAGAGACCGAAAGTTTTGGCCGGGACCATGCCGGGAACCAGGCGCATGGAGACTTTGGCGACGGCTTTCGCCGGGATGACGGTTTTGGTGCCAGCGCCGGTAAACCCGCCGGGCATGCCGTGGACGTCGAGCGTGGGCCGCGCCCAGGTGCGCTCGAGAACGCTGTAGCCTGGTTCGCCGACGAGTTGCTTTGAGCCGACTTCGGCCTTGCGGTACTCCTCTTCATCGAACGGAAGGCTGCGCCAAGCCGCCAGCTCTTCGGGGCTGGGGGGAACGATGCCTTCGTAGAAGCCGGGGATGAGAATGCGGCCGTTCTCGTCCTTGAGTCTCGCGATGATTTGGCAGAGCGAGACGAAAGGGTTGGGCGCAGCGCCGCCGTACATGCCGGAGTGCAGATCGTTTTTCGCGCCGCGCACTTCGATCTCGGTGTAGATCATGCCGCGTAGGCCGACGCAGAGCGTGGGCAGGCCGGGAGCAAAAAGCTCAGTGTCGGAGACGAGCGCGAAATCGGCCTTCAGATTGGCGGGTTTGGACGCGACATACTTGGAAATGGTTTCACCGGCCACTTCTTCTTCGCCCTCGAAGAGCACGCGCACATTGATGGGCAGCGCGTGGTTGGCGGCCATCAGCGATTCCAGCGCTTTGACTTGCGCAACCACCTGGCCCTTGTCGTCGGCCGCGCCACGAGCGTAGAGGTTGCCATTGCGCTCGGTGGGCTCGAAAGGCGGCGAGAGCCATTCGTCGAGCGGATCGGGGGGTTGCACGTCGTAGTGGCCGTAGATGAGCACCGTGGGCTTCCACCCCACGGACGAAGACCTGTCCGCGGGGACCCCGGGTTTGCCAGCAGCGTGCAGCCAGTCGGCGTAGACCAGTGGATGGCCCTTACCCTCGATGAGCCGGGCGTTCTCCATGCCGATGCGCTTCAACTCGGCGAGCAGGCTTTCGGCGGCCTTGCGGCAATCGGCGTTGTGCTCGGGCAGCGTAGAGATCGAAGGAATGCGCAAGAGCGCCTTCAGTTCATCGAGAAAGCGAGGGTGATTCTGGCGGGCGAATTGAATTGCAGAAGAAGACATGAGATCGTTCCCTTCGACATTCGGACAGTTGAGAGTATAGATCGGCGAGGCCGGGAGGGGCGCTGATGGATCGTTCAGTAGCGCGCGACCTGGGGATCGATTTCGATCGACCAGGCGTCAATGCCGCCGCGCAGGGATTGTGCCTTCTCAAAGCCCTGGCGGCGCAGCCATGCGGCAACGTGCAGGGAACGGACGCCCAGATGGCATACGACGATGTGGCGCTCGCTGGCGTTGAGCTCGGTGTGTGCGCGGTTTGGCACCTCACCCATGGGCATGTGCAGACTGCCCTCAATGCGCGTGGCGGCGAACTCCCATGGCTCGCGCACGTCCACCAGGCGGGCGTCCTCCTGGCGCAAGAGTTGAGCGGCTTCAGCGGGGGAAATCTCGACGTCGAGCATGGGTCCAGTGTAGCCGGGCCTGTTTGCCAAGCCTGGCGCGACGCATCAGCCAAAGACAGACCATCCCTTCTGCGAAACGGCGAGGCAACAGCGTAAGCTAGTCTGTGAACGAGAACGCCCTATGCCGAATGAAGTAAAAGTGCTGATCGCCGAGGACGAACCGAATGCCTTGGCGGGGCTCGCGGAGCTGATCTCCGGATGGGGATACCGCACCGAGACCGCGCGCGATGGCGTGGAGGCGTGGGAAAAGACGCTGGCGTGGGATCCGGCGATTGTGGTGACGGACCTGAAGATGCCGCGGATGGACGGCATGGCGCTGCTGGGCAAACTGTCTGAGGGTGGCGCGGGTGTGAGCGCTAATTTGGCCGTGGTGGTTCTGACGGCGATGGGATCGATTCAGCTGGCTGTGGAGGCCATGAAGCTGGGCGCCTACGACTTTCTGCAGAAGCCGGTGGATGCGACGCGGCTGAAGACGATTCTGGCGAACGCGACAAGGCAGCGGGAGACAACCATCGAGCTGGAAGTGGCGCGGCGACGGTTGCGCGAGACTGGTGTGCTGGGCGCGCTGGTGGGCAGCTCGGCGCAGATGCGCGAGATTTTCGGATTGATCGAACAGATCGCGCCGTCGAACGTGCCGGTGCTGATCACGGGCGAGAGCGGTACAGGCAAAGAGCTGGTGGCGCGGACGTTGCACCAGTTGAGCCCGCGCAAGGCGAGACCGTTCGTTGCGGTGAATTGCGCGGCGATTCCGGAGACGCTGATCGAGAGCGAGCTTTTTGGCCACGAAAAGGGCTCCTTCACAGGCGCGATCGAGCGCCGGGCCGGCTGCTTCGAGCTGGCCTCGGGCGGGACGCTGCTACTGGATGAGGTAGGCGAGATGCCCGCAGGCACGCAAGCCAAATTGCTCCGTGTGCTGGAAGAGCGGAAGCTGCGGCGGCTGGGCGCGCGCACCGAGCAGGACGTGGATGTGCGCGTGCTTGCGGCCACGAATCGCGATCCGCGCCACGCGGTGGCGCAGGGGCATCTGCGCGCCGATCTTTTCTACCGGCTCAATGTCTTCAACATAGCCATGCCGCCGCTGCGCGAGCACATGGAAGATTTGCCGGCCATGGCTGAGGCGATGATCAACGAGATGAACCAGAAGCACGGGCGGAGGGTGTCCGGGGTTTCGACTGCCATGCTGGGACGGCTGATGGCGTACAACTGGCCGGGGAACGCGCGTGAGCTGCGCAACAGTATCGAGCGGGCGGTGGTGTTGTGCCCGGATGGCGCGCCGCTGGACGCAGGGCACCTGCCGGCGGGATTTGGAGCGGTGCGGTCATCGGATTCGCCGGCTCTCGACGGGAACATGATCGCGGTGCGCGTGGGGACGACGGTCGATGAGGCTGAGCGGATGTTGATTTTGCGCACGCTCGAAGTTACGGGGCAAAACAAGACGCGCGCCGCGGAGATTCTGGGCGTGAGCCTGAAGACGCTGCACAATAAGCTCAAGGCATACGGGCAGGAGCGGGAGATCCCGGCCGGTTCAATGTAGATTTTTTGGCAGCGGCCATCCATGCGCCTCAAGACCAAACTCGTGCTGGCGATTTCGGCCCTGGTGTTTCTGATCGCCGGGCTGGTGTCGCTGGTGTACGTGCACCAGTTGGTGAAGGCCGCGGTGCAGCAGACCTACGATACCAATCTGATGGTGGCGCGGCAGGTTCGGTTTGCGCTGCAGAACGCGCTCGAGAGAGGTCTCAGAGGCCGCACCGTCGATCCCAACCATCCCGGCGAGCTTCAGGAACTGGTGGCCGAAACCATTCGCAACGATCTGGAGTTGCAGGCGGCGCTCGAGTCGGTGAACCGCTATTCGGCCACGGTCTACGACGTGAACATCGGCGACAGCCAGGGCGTGACGCTGCTGAGCACCAATCCCGACAACGAGGGCAAGCCGCTGCCCGCGCGTCCCAGCTACGAGAGGCTGCTCAAGGCCGGACCTATTTCGATGATGAACGAGGCGCTGGGAAGGCCCACGGTGTTTAACGTGGCGGCGCCGATTGAGAATAACGGCAAGCTGTTTGCCACCGTCAATGTTGGCGTGCACACGTCGCTTCTGCGCGCGGTGTACCAGCCGCTGTTACAGAAAACTCTGCGGCTGATGGCGCTGGCGCTGATCGTGTCGCTGGCATCGGCTTTCCTGCTCAGTAATCTGGCTCTGCGGCCTCTTACGGAGATCAGCCGGCAGCTGGATCGATTGACAGCGACGGAGGGACCTCCTGCGGAGGGCGATGCGCGTTCAAAAAAAGACGTCGCCGCGCAGGTTTCGACGAAGATCGAAAAGATTGGCCAGCGCATGCGCAATGTAGAAGAGGTCTACTCTGCGTTGCGCGAGAATCTGGACCAGATTCTCGGCAATCTGCAGGACGGAATTCTGCTGTTCACCGACGATAAACGCGCAGTGCTGGTTTCAGAGGCGGCGCGAAGGTTCCTGGGCATCGATCGCGACAGTATTCTGGGCCTTCATGCACGGGAGATTTTCCCCAACACGACCGTACTGGGGCGCACGGTGCGCGATGCCGTGGAGGCGGGCGTGAGTTTAGTGCAGGAGGAGATTCGCACCGAAAGCGGCCGGCGCATTCAGGCTTCAGTGGATTTTATCCACGACGATGAAACGCATCTTGGGCTGGGCGCCCTGGTGACGCTGCACGATCTTGAGTCGGCGGAGAAGATCGAGACAGAGCTGGAGTTATCGCGGCGCATGGCGGCGATCGGACGGCTCACCTCTGGCGTGGGCCACGAGGTGAAGAATCCCATCAATGCCATTGTGGTGCATCTGGAGCTGCTGAAGTCGAAACTGGGCGATGGGCAGGGGCCGGCAACCCGGCACCTTGACGTGATCGATGCGGAGATTCGGCGGCTGGACCGCGTGGTGCAGACGCTGGTGGACTTTTCGCGTCCGGTGGAGTTGGACCTGCGCGAACAGGATTTGCGGCTGGTGATCGGGGATGTGCTGGCGCTGGCTGCCGAAGAGCTGTCGACGCGGAATGTCAGGCTTGCCAGCGCGATGCCCAAGATGCCGCTGATTGCCAAGGTGGATGCCGATCTGCTGAAACAGGCGGCGTTGAACGTGATTGAGAATGGCGCGCAGGCCATGCCGCAGGGCGGGTTGCTGGCGGTGGCGCTCGAAGAGGAACGGAGCCGGGAGCCCGAAGCGCTTTTTGCTTCCGCAGGCTATGGGCCGCGTGCGGTGCGCTCCAAACCAAAGTTTGCCGTGTTGCGCATTGCCGACGAGGGCGAGGGGATTCCCGAAGAGATTCAGGATAAGATTTTTGACTTGTACTTCACGACTAAGAGCGGGGGAAGCGGCATCGGACTGGCGATGACCTATCGCATCCTGCAGTTACATCATGGGAGCGTAGAAGTACAATCAAGACAAGTTCGTGGAACGGAGTTTCGGCTGCGTATTCCGCTCGTTGCCACGGACCGGGGGGCGCTGGCTTCGCAGCCGGCGAGCATTAAGGACGAATTGGGGTTGGGGAGATGAAGTCGCCTGCCGGTAAGGTCGCATGGCTGCTGCCGCTTTTGCTCACGGGCTGCTTTCAGATCCCATTTCACAGAAAACATGTTGCGCCCGCCACGGCGCTTACGCCCAGCGTTCAGCCTCCGCAAACCCTTCAAGTGGTAGACGTTCCCTTGCCGCCCAAGGATACCGTCATTGCGGGATATCCCATCTACAACTTCCCTGAAGGATCGGAGCCGATCACTCCGCGGCACAAGAAGACGGCGGATAAGGCTGCGACTACGGACGATGTGGCGAATGCGCCTGAGCCGACGCCGGCAAGTCCGGAGGTGAGCGCGATTGGAACGCTTTCCTCGGGCGATCCGGCGGGCCTTCGCCAGCAGACGGAGAATTCGATCGCTGACATTGAGCGGCGGCTGAACAGCGTTGGGCCGTTGAGCGATCCCGAGCAAAAAACCGCCGACCACATTCGAGAGTTTTTGAAGCAGGCCCGCACGGCACTTGCTTCGGGCGATGTAGAGGGCGCGCACACGCTTGCAGGCAAGGCCGAGGTGCTGCTGGCGGAGCTGAGGAAGTAAATCTAGAATAGCTATTCTCTAGTGGCCAGCGATCTCCGGCTTTTTGACGGCGCGGTGTGTCGGGAATATAATGAATACGTTGAATGCGTATATTCGCGAGGAAGCTCTATGGCTACATCTGTCCGGCTTGACCCTGCTGTCGAGCATAGGCTCGACCGGCTCGCGGAGTTGACAGGCCGCACAAAAGCATACTATCTGCGGGAGATGATCGTGAGCGGGCTCGAAGATCTGGAAGATTATTATCTTGCTTCAGCGACGATGGAAAATGTGCGTAGAGGCAAGGAAAAGGTCCATTCAGCGAAAGACGTGAGAAGAGACCTTGGCTTGGACAATTGAATACACCGACACTGCGAAGCGGCAACTGCGCAAACTCGACAGGCAGATCGTACGGCGCATCCTCGATTACATGGACGAGCGAGTTGCCGGAGGACGCAACCCACGCGATGCCGGCAAAGCGTTGACGGGCAATTTACTGGGTGCATTCTGGCGCTACCGCGTCGGAGACCATCGCATTCTCTGCGACATTCAGGACAGGAAGCTCAGCGTTCTTGTCATTCAGATCGGCAACCGGCGGGAAGTTTACCGCTGAGGCAGAGAATATCCCGCTTAGAGCTGGCCCCAGCTCAACTTATTGCGCAGCGCATCGAAGAAACCACTGTCTCCCAGACGCACCAGCTTGACCGTGTGGATGGAACGGCGGCAACGGATTTCATCGCCTCGGCGCAAATCGACTTTCTGTTGCCCGTCGATGGTCAACAGCGCGACTTCGGGCACGCCCTCGACGCGCACGTTGAGTGAGGAGTCGCCGCGCACGACGATGGGCCGCAGCGTGAGTAGGTGGGGACAGATGGGGGTGACCACCATGGCATCGACGTCCGGAGTGAGAATCGGGCCGTCGGCGGCGAGCGTGTAAGCTGTGGAGCCGGTAGGCGTGGAAACGATGACGCCGTCGGCGCGGAAGCGCGCCACGCTCTTGCCGTCGAGTTCCACGGCGAATTCGCCCATGCGCGCGATGTCGCCCTTGGAGACGACGACCTCGTTCAGCGCATCGAAGCTCGCCTGCTCGGAGCCCTCGCGCCAGAGCGCGGCATGCAGCATGGCGCGCTCGTCGACACTGTGGCAACCGGCACACCAGTTCTGAAGCGTGGTGTAAAGATCGGCGAGACGCACTTCCGTAAGAAATCCGAGAAAGCCCAGGTTGACGCTGAGAATAGGCGTGCCGACGGTGGCAAAGATGCGCGCAGCGGCCAGCAGCGTGCCATCGCCGCCCAGCACGATGACCAGAGCCGGCGCTTTCGTAGGTAACTCCGCGCGGTCAACCGCTGGCGCAGCATCTGTGTAGCTCGCGCCTTCGCGATCGAGCACGGGTTCGTATCCGCACCGGCGCAGCCATGCAATCAACTCGGGCAGGAGTTTTTTAAGCTCCTCGCGATTGGGCTTGCTGACGATGGCTACGTGCGTCATTGGTTTAGAGTGTAACGGATGCGGCCAGCTGTCCTGTGTTTTGTGGATCGCTTTGGGGACGACGTTTCGCGTAAAGCAAAAACTCGCGATTGCCTTCGGCGCCGGTGATGGGCGAGGGGATGGTTTCGACGACGGTCCAGCCGAGCGAGCGCACGCAGTCCGCAACGCGGTCGATTGCCAACCGATGCGCGGCGGGATCGCGCACGATGCCGCCTTTGCCCACATGCTCGCGGCCGGCCTCGAATTGCGGCTTGACGAGGATGACGGCTTCAACCAGCGCCGGCGCGGCGGCAAATACCGCCGGCAACACCAGCGTGGCGGAGATGAACGAAACATCCATCACCACTAAAGTCTTTTCCTGGTTCTTTTTCTGGTTTTGGACTGACTCTTCCAATGAGCCGGGAGTGAGCAGCCGTGCGTTCGTGCGCTCCATGAGGCGCACGCGCGGATCGTTGCGAAGTTTCACATCGATCTGGCCGAAGCCGGTATCGACTGCGGTCACGTGCGCTGCGCCGTGTTGGAGCAGGCAGTCGGTGAAGCCGCCGGTGGAAGCGCCGATGTCGATGCAGGCGCAGCCCTTCACGTCAATCTTCCAGCGCTCCAACGCGGCGGCAAGTTTTAGTCCGCCGCGGCTTACATAAGGCAGGTCTTCGCCGAGCAGACGAATGGCAGCGTCGTGCGCAACCGGGGTTCCGGATTTCTCGATCTTCTGCTCGTTAACGAGGACGCGGCCGGCGAGGATCAGGGCGCGGGCGCGCTCGCGGCTTGCGGCAAGGCCGCGCTCAACGAGCACGAGGTCGAGACGCATCTTTGCCGCATTCGCCATAGCCCCGATCAGCTCCTCATGCAGCCAAAGGGCCATTCCCGGTGAGGAATGGCCCCTTCAGTGAAATCAAATCTTGCCGCGGCTATTGCGTTTGGCAGGCAGTGAGCGAAGCGAGAGGCGCGCTTCCCGGCAAGTAGCACGGCTGCCCGTAGCCGGGCACGCGGCTCGAGTAATCGGGGTTGCCCGGCGAGCCGTTTTGACTGGTGACGCGGAGGTCGATGGGCAAACCCTCCACCAGCACGGTCGTATCGACCTGGTCGGTGATCGTCGGTGTGGACTCGATGACAGTGATGAACGGGCTGTCGGGCGAGTCTACGTAGACCTTGGCGAATTCGGAGTTCTGCGTGCTCGCCACGGTGCGCGGATGGCCGGCGACGGGAATCGTCTTTTCCACGGTGTGAGTTGAGAGATTGACCACGGTGACTGAGCCGCTGCTGGTTCCGTCGTTCTGGTTTGCGGTATAGGCCTTGCTGCCGTCGAAAAGTACAGTCACGCTGGCCGGATTTGGAGTGGCAGTCGCGCCCACGGGAATGGTGTAGGTCGTCCCGAAGTTCGTACTGTCGTTGCCGTACACGTCCAGGCTGACGTCGATGACACTGATGGTCCCGCCATCGTAGTTGGATACGATAAGCTGCTGCGTCGCGGCATTGTATTCGGCGTACACCGGACCGGCGACAGCGCCCATTCCGCAGGTTGGATTCGTCGCGATATTGCAGTTAGGCGGCGCATTGGCGGCAGTGAGGGAGGCCGTGGAAAGCGGCAGGACGGGATGGAAGGTGATCGGCTGGCCGTTCTGGTTGACGTTGTACGGCGCAGGGCACGCTCCCGCGACCAGCGCTACCGGGCACTGATCCAGCGTGTTTTTGTTCGTGTTGATGACCGTGATGGTATCGTCGCCCCGGTTCAGGATAAAGAGCCGCTGCCCATCGGAAGTCTGCACGGCATACACGGGGCACACGCCCACCGGGATGACTGGATCTGCTGTGTCGGTGGAGAGCTCGATCGGAGTGGCCGCGCCGTCGGGAACCGACGCGAAGTTCGCCGGGTTGTTGCAGGTGATCACACCCGCGGGCGTGTCGGGAAGGTTCTGGGAGACGGCGTATACGCGCTGCCCGTTCTGGACGTTGGCTCCGGCAACCAGGACCGGCAACGTGGGGGCAACCCCGGACGAGGCCACAGGAACGGCTTTCTGGAAAGCTGCCGGCAATCCGCCGAAGAGATCGACCAAATCGTTGTTCTGGCTGCCTGCATTGTTGTTTAGGTCGGTCGCCCAAAGCTGGTTGGCCGGCGAGAGATTCACGATGTTGGAAGAGATCGAAAGCGAGGAAAAGGAAACCTGCTTGGTTTGCAGCGAGGTGGTAATTGCGAAATTGGACAGTGTATTGTTGCTGTTCAGGGTATACCCGTTGGAGCCGAAAGCATCGATGGTAAAGGCGCTCGGACCGGGACCGATGGTCGCCTCGGTCATGATGGTGTCGCCCGAGTAATCGATGAGGGTGACGACGCCGTCGCTGGAGGGCGAGCCTGTGGTTGAAACCACCACGGCATACGAAGCTGGCTGCGAGGCCGGCCCATTGCTGTTGATGGGCGTGATGGTCGGCCGGTAGTTATCTCCGCAACCGGCAATCAATGCGGCGATGGCCAGCGCTCCGCCTGCCTGGGCCCAAAACACACGCCCGTGGCCTGAAATCATGGGAAAAAGCCTCATGCGGAATATTTCCTGCTTTCTTGCTGATTGTAAATCAGCCGGGTGGCGCAAACCGGGGCGTTCGGCGCGTATAAATCAGCGACGCCGTAAGAGAAGATTGGTTACCCGGCTGGGCGGGCGCATTTTCGCCGCGTACAGGCGCGGGATACGATGGAGCGTGGTCGAGAAGAAACTGAAGTGGCAATCGAAAGCGGTGTTGCTTGCGGTGCTGCCGTTTGCGGGGACCCAAGCGGTGCTGGAGTGCGGGTGGTGGGCATCGCACGGGGCAGCGGTGGCCGTCTGGGCCATTGGGGCCAGCGCACTTCTGGGAGTGTTGACCTGGATTCTGCGTGCAGCGAAGCCATCGGCTGCGCTGACAGGCGCGCTCATCACTGCCAGCCTGATGTTTTCCACGGGAACGATTCCATATGAGCCATGGCACACGGCGCTGGTGCCAGTACTTGCGGTTTCACTGCTGGCATTCGGGGCCACACGCGCGGGGCGGCAAAGGAAAGAGCAGCTCGGGACCGCGGAAGGCCGCCGGGGACGATCCGCAGCTCAAGTTGCAGCCAACCTGGGCGTGGCCGCGATGGCCGCGAGCAGCCCGATGGAGATGGGTCTCATGAATACGGGCCTTGCTTCGGGGATGATGGCGCACTATGTGGTCGTGGTTCTTTCCCTTGCGGCACTGGCCGAGGCCGCGGCCGACACGGTTTCTTCCGAGATTGGGCAGGTGCTCGGCGGGCGCCCGCGCCTGATCACTACGTTCAAGACTGTCGAGGCCGGACGCGATGGCGGCGTCAGCACAGTCGGTTCGCTGGCCGGCATGGCCGCAGCTGCGACCGTTGCCGGAGCCGGAAGCTGGGCGATGCATGGCGGCTGGGAGTCGTTCTGGATCAGTGGGGCTGGAGCCGTGTTTGGCTTGTTCTTCGACAGCCTGCTTGGAGCAACAATCGAGGAATGCGGCTGGTTGAATAACGATGCGGTGAATTTTCTCTCGACGGCGAGTGCGGCGGGTTTTGCGCTTTTCTTGCTGGCCATCGTTCCTCATCCGGGAATTGGCTAGTGGTTCAGGTACGCTGGCATTTCGGACAAGGAAGCTTGAAGGAGTGAATGATGGCGCCATTGATTGTGCTCGTGACTTCTGCTTTGGTCTTTTGGATCGCCGGAAGAGCGGGAGTGGCGGCATTTCAAGATCTGAGCTTCGTTCTTCGCGCCGCGCTGGCGCTGATGTTTTTGCTGACCGCATCTGCCCACTGGGGCAAGCGGCGTCCGGACCTGATCCGCATGGTGCCGCCGTCCTTTCCGCGTGCCGATCTTCTGGTGACAATCACCGGATTGCTGGAATTGTTGGGCGCTCTGGGGCTCTTGTTGCCGGCGACGGCGCGCATCGCGTGCATCTGTCTGGCTCTGCTGCTTGTCGCGCTTTTTCCGGCGAACATGCGCGCCGCGCGCCGAAAGCTGACGATCG
This sequence comes from uncultured Acidobacteriota bacterium, assembly GCA_963745965.1. GTDB lineage: Bacteria > Acidobacteriota > Terriglobia > Terriglobales > Acidobacteriaceae > Telmatobacter. The sequence goes on along the minus strand of CAVUZC010000011.1, from coordinate 43,365 downwards.
GCGGGCGGCCCGTTCCCGGCCTGCCTGTGCGCACTCTGATTCAAATTGTTTTCATTGGGACGTTGGTTGCGGCGTCCTTGCTCAACTGAGAGCAGAGACTCAAGGCAATACCAAAGCGTCTTTTCCTCGCGACGTACCGGCTCCGTTGCTCTCTCGTTTCCTGGTTCCCCGATTTAGTGCAGATGCAATCGCCAGAAAGTATAGCTGAGAATTTCGTGTGCGATGCGCTCGCCTTGCTCGGTTGCATCTTTGGCGGCGGGGCGCGGACGCGGCGAGGTCAGCACATCGAGGCCCTCGGCAGCGCAGATCGCGTGAATGCGGAACATGTGCGTGTCGTCGCTGACAACTACAAGGCGGCGTAGTCCGTTGACGCGCGCGATGACAGCGATGCGGCGGGCCGATTCCTCGGTGTTGCGGCTTTCGGTCTCGGCAATGATGGCGGTTTCCGGCACGCCTTTGCTCATCAGGTATTCGCGGCCCACGGAGCCCTCGGTGTACTGATCGCCGCCGGGGCCTCCGAGTGTGATGATGAGGGGAGCAATGCCGCGATCGTAGAGCACGAGGGCATGATCCAGACGGGCGCGGAAGACCGGGGAGGGGCGGCCGTCATACTCTGCCGCGCCCAGCACGCCGATGGCGTCGGCGGGCGCAGCCTGATCCTGATGCGCGTAGCGCTCGATCTGCGTGTAGACCCACCAGGTCCAGCCCACTGCGCCGGCGGTGAGGACAAGCACGAGCACAATGGCGACGCGAAGAATGGGTTTGCCCGCGGCGGCGGATTTCGGCTTGGAGCGGTCGGGCATGGGACAGGTGTCAGGTGTCGAGTTTCAGGTTTCAGAGGCGGCGATAAGTTCGCAGTTCTCTATTTCCAGTTTCGCACCGCTCGCTGCTCTCGACACTCAGTCGTTCACCTAATCTTCGACCCCAACTCCTGTCCGCCGTCTGTTTCCTATTCCCTAGCCCCTAATCCCTGGTCCCTGCTTTACTCACCGCTGCAGCGCCATGACGATTTGGTGAGTGGGGATTGCGCCTTCGCGAAGCACCGCCCAGCGCCCCTCTCCCAGCGAGAGATCGACGATGGTGGTGGGCTGCGCGCGGCCGGTGGGTCCGCCGTCGACGATCAACGGAATGCGGTCGCCGATCTGGTCGCGGACGCTGGCTGAGTTTGTGCACTCCGGCTCGCCCTGCAGATTGGCTGAGGTGGCCGTAATGGGCAAACCGAGGCGCTCGACAACAGCGCGCGGAATAGCGGCGTCGGGCACGCGCAGGGCCACGTTGCCGGTGTTGGCCGTGGAGCGCAGAGGCAGCTTGGTTCCGGCACGGACAATGAGTGTGAGCGGGCCCGGCCAGAAGCGATCGGCCAGCTTGTCGAGCAGCGAATCGGCGCAGCGCGCCAATTCGTAGGCCTGCGCCAGGTTGGCGATCAGGAGCGAAAGCGGCTTGTGCTTCTGGCGGGTTTTGATTTGATAAATCTGCTCGACGGCGCGCAGGTTCACCGGGTCTACAGCCAAGCCGTAAAAGGTGTCGGTGGGCAGGGCGACGACACCGCCTTTGCGCAGGCAGGAGACGATGTAATCGATCCGGTCTGGTTGGGGTTCATCGGGATGAACGCGTAAGATTTCCGCCGACAATCAGGCCTACCTCGGTTCCCGAAGAAAAGAAGATGCTCCAAGATCGGAAACTATCACAGCACCTGCCTTGGTGCAAGTTGCGCCATGCAGCTCCTGGCCTCCAACTGCCAGCTTCTAGCCCCCAGTGCCGAGAGCGATGCATACAGAATCGGCTTGATCGATGGGGAAATGTTTGCTGGATAGTTTTGCGAATTCATCGCATTAGCAGATGGAAGCTAGCTCCAGTTTACGAAATACGGTGGCGAAAAAGCGAAGAACCCGCTCCAGGATGCGCTTTGGAACGGATCAGCTTGTATAGCCTAAATCGACCCAATCAGGCTTGCCGGTAGCCATCGAGCGCAAATAGGCGGTACAGCGCTTGCTGCGTGGGGTCCATCTCTGTGAGGGTCGTCTTCAGCTGTGGTCGCCCGGGGGAGCCGGACTTGCCTGCGGCTGGAAACAGATTAGTCACTTCCTGGATTCCGCCGAGGGTCTTGAGCAGCGCATGCATGCTCAGCGACAAACCGCTGTTCGCCGCCCGGCGCTGCAACAGGCTTCCCAGGACCAGCGCCAGCACACAGTACAAGGCGTGGACCCGTATCTTGGAATCAGTCCAATGGAACATGGGCTCCCAACCCAGGAAGCACGGATCCTTCATGCTCCGGAAGGCATCCTCGACGTGCGACTGACTGCGATAGCCCAGAACAATCTGTTCATTGCTCCAGTCCTTCTGGTCGGTGAACAGTATCCGTTTCCCTAACTGCAGCTTGATGCGGGCCCAGGCGGCAGCATCCGTGTGGTAGGTGATTTTTAGATTCCTTCCCTCTCCTGTCACCGCTACCGGAAGAATCTTGTGGATGTGTTGGCCGGAACAGATTTCCTTCACCTGCTTTTCAAGACTCTCGCGGGTATAGCCTTTTCCCTTGGCGCCCGGTCTTAGCGAGCGCCGCAGCTTTGCCTGCAGTTCTTCCAGCGCCCGCCGCTTTTTCCCCAAGTGCTGTTCGATCCCCCGGATCTGCTTGCGCTGCAATTCCGGGCTGAAGGTGACCACCAGGGTACGTTCCTGTTCCCAGACCACACGGTTTAGCCGCAGCGCCAGTACCGGCTCCAGACGCGTGTCCTTGAGGGGCTCGAACTTCTTCAACGGAATCGCCAGCAGATCGGAGTAGTGTGTCGGGACCAGCGAACCCACAAAATGGAAGCCGCTGGCATCCAGGATCTCCTGGTTGCTTGCCGAGTTGTTGCCTTTGTCGAAGACAAGGGTAATCGACTGGCACTGCTGTGCCAGCACCTTGTAGCGCTGCGTCAGCTCTTCCAGTGCATCGCGAAAGCTCACGCTGTCATGCTGATTGCCCGGATAGACCTTCCACAAAAGGGGGACGTGAAAGTCGACGCTCACCAGCAGCGCCAGGCCCACGATGCGCAGGTCCTCCCGTTTGCTCTTGGCATGACCCCGCTGCGGTAGTTTGCTGGTGTTCTCGGTGTCGATGAAGGTATCAAAGTTCGTGCAGTCGAAGATGAGGCTGTTCAGGTCGAGTTGGAACCTTTCCAGCAACCGCCGTGTCAACGCTTCGCTGATGGCCGAGATCTGGTTCTCTCCCAGCAACTCCATGTTGTCCCAGAAGCGTTGCGCAGAGAACTGTTCGGCCGAAACACCCAACCACCGTGGCAGTGGCGTCGCGCCCAGCCAGGCGGGCATCTGCCGCTTGCTGGTTGGGGCCAGGCAGCGGTTTATGGCTGCCACCAGCATGTACTGGCCGAGAGAGGGTCCCTGGTGACGCTTGGGGGCGTGTTCGTCGATGAGCTCGACCAGACGGATCTGCTGGGCCAGATCATAGAGGGCGGCAACGCCGCCGAACTGGGTCAGGCGGGCGCGGATTGGTTCTGCGTGTGGTTGCTGGAAGCGCCGAAGCAAGCTATCTGCTGTGCCCAGATACTGGAGGACAACGGGGCGCGGGCGGCCGTTTACGCGGCGCGACTCGACGAGGTAGTAATAGGGGTGTCCGTGGATAATCTTGCGCTGGATACTGGCCACGGAGTTTAGTGTATACCATACTTAGTAGACGTCAACCCGGATACCACTGCATGTGGAACCAGAGTTATAAACCTCGGAAAAACGGTCAAAGCATCGGCATTCGACGCAGCAGGCACCCTTGGCCTCACCTGTCCCTCGCGAATCTGCCCCCTAATGATTTAGTGTATACATTTTACTGGCCCGCCGCGACGCCTTCGCCGTGTCTCCCCCAGTTCGGCCGAACATGAGAAAACTCGCGCTGGGAGCGGGCTTTCCCGATCGCCAGGCCTACATCGCGGCCGATCGGATCAGATCACTGAAAAACTTTAGAGGCTATTTCGTAAACTGGAGCTAGTAGCTAGAAGCCAGTAGCTGCTCTTAGAATCGGCACAGCGCTTCGAGGGCGCTTCGATGCCGGTTCGCGAAGTTCAAAGCAAGGACAATGCGCGACTGAAGGAACTGCGGAAGGCGCTGGTTGCGCCGGGCCGCGGTGCGCGGGGGCTTGCGGGGATTGAAGGGCCGCATCTGGTCGAGGAAGCGCTGCGCGCTGGCCTGCGCGTGGCGGCTATTTTTGTTGCGCAAGGCTCCGAACGAGTGCTCGAAGCATTGCGTGTGCCGCCGCGGACCGAGATTTTGCTCCTGCCGAAAAATTTGCTCGAATCGGCGCTGGTCACCGAAACGCCGCAGACAGTTGCCGCGCTGGTTGAGCCGCCCGATTGGACCTGGGCGCACATTCTGGGCACACACCGCAGCGGAGCAGAGATTGTGGTTGTGCTGGCCGGGCTGCAGGACCCGGGAAATCTGGGAACGATTGTGCGGTCGGCCGAGGCCTTCGGCGCGAGCGGCGTAGTGAGCCTGCCGGGAACCGTGAGCGCGTGGAATCCGAAAGCGGTGCGCGCTTCGGCAGGCAGCGTCTTCCGCGTGCCGCTGGTGGCCGTGAGCGAGCGCGAGTGCTTTGAAGAACTGCATGAGACAGGCGTGAAGATTGTGGCGACTGCCGCGCGCGCGGCGAAGTCGGCGGAGCGCGTGGACCTGACTGGGCACGTGGCTTTTGTGATCGGTAATGAGGGGAACGGCGTGCCCATCGGTCTGACTGCGAAAGCCGACGCGCGGATCGCGATTGCATGTCCGGGGCCGGTGGAGAGTTTGAATGCGGCGGTCGCGGCCAGTGTGCTGCTTTATGAGGCGGCGCGGCAGCGGGCGGCTGTGGTCGAGCGGCCGGCGGAACGAAGAGGGGCGCGGCGATGAGTTTATTCGATGGAATGCCGGCACCCCTGCCACAACCCTCATCCAAAAGTTTCCCCCGCGGAGCGGCGCCGCTGGCGGAGAGGATGAGACCGCGGAGCCTTGACGAGTTGGTGGGCCAGGAGCATCTGGTTGGTCCCGGTAAGCCGCTGCGCGTACAGATCGAGCGCGACGATGCGACCTCGATGATCTTTTGGGGCCCTCCGGGCGTGGGCAAAACCACGCTCGCAAAGATCATTGCTGAAACCACCAAGGCAAGCTTCATTGAATTCTCGGCGGTCACCAGCGGCATTAAAGAGATCAAGCAGGTGATGGTCGACGCCGCGCGCGCGGCGGAGATGCACTCGCGCACGATTCTCTTCATCGACGAGATTCACCGCTTCAATAAGGCGCAGCAGGACGCGTTTCTGCCGTATGTAGAGCGCGGAACGATTCGGCTGATCGGTGCGACAACGGAGAATCCCTCGTTCGAGGTGATCTCGGCGTTGCTCTCGCGCTGCCGCGTGTATGTGCTCGAGCCTTTGAAAGAGGAGCAGATCGTTTTATTGCTCAAGCGCGCGCTGGTCGACAAGGAACGCGGGCTGGGTTCGCTCGAACTCACGGCCGACGACGATGCGCTGGAAATGATCGCCAGCTATTCGAGCGGCGATTGCCGCAGCGCCTACAACGCGCTTGAGGTTGCGGCGCAACTCGCGCAGGAGCCTTCTCTCAAGGCGCCGGACTCGGATTCGGCGCGAAAGGGCACGACCGGGGAACCCACGCAGGGCGTGGGTCGCGTACCGTCAGTGCAGGGAAACGATCTCGGGGCTTTAGCCCCTGGGGGATGTCGCATTACAAAGTCTGTAGCTGCCGAAGCCGTGCAGAAGCGCGTGTTGATGTACGACAAACAGGGCGAGGAGCATTTCAACCTGATCTCTGCGCTGCACAAGAGCGTGCGCAACTCCGATCCCGATGCCGCGCTTTATTGGCTGGGGCGCATGCTGGCAGGCGGCGAGGATCCGCTCTATCTTGCGCGGCGCATCGTGCGCATGGCGATTGAAGATATCGGACTGGCCGCGCCCGAGGCGCTGAACCTGTGCCTCTCGGCGAGGGATACCTACGATTTCCTCGGTTCGCCGGAGGGCGAACTGGCGCTGGCCGAAGCGGTGGTGTATCTCGCGCTCGCGCCCAAATCGAACTCCGTGTATACGGCCTGGGGCGCGGTGCAGGACGGCATTGAGCACACACGGCAGGAACCGGTTCCGCTGCACCTGCGCAACGCGCCAACCAAGCTGATGAAAGAGTTGGGCTACAGCGAAGGCTATCGCTACGCCCACGATGAAGAGAACAAAGTCGCCGATATGGATTGCCTGCCCGATTCGCTCAAAGGCCGGCGCTGGTATCAGCCTACGCAGGAAGGGCGCGAAAAGCAGTTGGCGCAGCGGCTGGAGGAGATTAGGCGGATCAAATTCCGCAAAACCTCAACCGGCTGAGAGCGTACGAAACAGATCGGCGAAGCAGCTTTAGCGTCCAGATCTCTTCAAAGCAAAAAATGCGCCCAACGCTCCGCCCATCCGAGCGCTACTCGCACACACCCCGCGAAAACGCGCGTCACTTCGCGTTTCCTATATGCGCATTGCTTCAGCCGCAACTTGCTGTGGCCCGCATGTCACTGGCGCCGGTTATTCAAGAGACGATTCGGTGCCCCAGTACTGACCTGAGGCACCCAGTTTTCAGTGGTTAAGCACGGCTCTTCACACCTGCGCCCCCGCCCACCCCGTTCCATTGCGGATGGCCAGACATGGCCCACTCGCGATACACGATTCGTGCTACTTATTGGACGACCAATGTGAAGGTGGTCGAACTTGTGAGCGATGCGTTCAGTGAGTCGGTTCCGGAAATCGTGATCGAGTAGCTCCCGCGAGGAAGGTTATTGGAGGCACCCGAACCGCCGCAGCCGGAGAGCGTAAAGCCGAGGGTAGCCAGGACGATCATGGCAGCAACACCGCGCAGTTTGCGAGCGCGGTATCCGATCAACCCAGCCAGAAAGAGGCCGCCAATTGCCAATGAGGCGCGCGCCGGCAGCGAGTGGTTTTCCGGGACTTGCTTTCCGATTCCGAGCCGATTGCCAAGTGCGCCGATCTCAACCGGGCAGTTGGTTGGGTAGGTATAGATCGTTAAAGTGACAGGGGTTGTTGCGCTTACGCTCACCGAGCTTCCGACCACGCCAGTGCCGGACAAGCAGCCCTGAGCATTGGTGTTCACCAGAGTCGGCACCGAAGCAGCCAAATCGACGATTCCCAGGTAGTTACCAGCAGGAGTCAGGGTCAAAGTTTCATTGCCTGACTGACCATAGGAAATCGTCAGGGTAGAGGGCGAAGAAGTGAGTGCGAAGCTGGGAGTTACTACCGCTTGAGGTTCCTTGGTGGTCTCTGCCCCGAGCGTGTTTACCGTCATCTTTATTGGTGACTGGCTCTGGGCGGTTTGGGCGGCAAAATTGCCGATTGCGGCGAGGGCGACTCCGCAGGCCATGAAAGAGACCAGCCCGGGGAGAGCGCCTTTGAGTTGATGGAGGGAGTAAGGGCGTGAGCCTTTCATAGCGTCCTTTCCTGAAACTGTTGATTGAAACCAGAGATCGAATGTGGAGGGAAGCCGGCAGCAGGAGCGCGCTTCCGGGGGCCCAAAGCTTTTGCATGTTCCCGTGCCGTTCGAACAGGGTTGAAAACTTACCGCATTCTAGCACGGTAACGTTGAATGGCCGCGAGTAGGGAGGCACTCCGCTTCCGCTGCGCTACTCGACCTGAATTGTCGTTTTGAGCGGCAGATTCGCCGACGAATCTCCGACCATCAGCCGCACCGGCTCCGCTTCCACGCGGAAGCCGTGCGTCTTCACATCCCAGTAGGCAAGCTGCTTAGCCGGAAGATCGATTGAAACCATCTTGGTTTGCCCCGGATCGAGCGAGACGCGCGCAAAGCCTTCCAGTTCCTGGTGCGGGCGCGATACGGCCGAGTGCAGATGCTCAACATAAAGCTGAATCACTTGATCGCCGGCGCGGCTTCCAGTGTTGGTGACGTCGACGCTCACCGTCACGGTGCCGTCTTTGGCGACGCGCTGCGCGCTGGTGCGGATGTTCGACAATTTGAACGTGGTGTAGCTGAGGCCGAAGCCGAAGGGATAGAGTGGCTCGCCTTTGAAGTACATATAGGTATAGCCGTCGCGAATGTTGTAGTCCATGCGCGGCGGGAGCTGGTCAGCGGACTTGGGCCAGGTGCGCACCAGATGGCCGCCGGGGTTGTAGTCGCCAAAAAGGACGCTGGGCGAGCGCGGTGCCTTCGTCCTGCGAAGCATGCGCCATGGTGAGAATCGTCGGCACGTTGGCCTCGGTCCAGTTGATCGTGTAGGGGAAGCTCGTGACGAGCATGACCACTGTCCTGGGATTCTTGATGAAGACCTGCTTGACGATCTGCTCCTGATTGAGACTCATCGATTCGCGATCGCGGCCTTCGCGTCCGTCGCCGGGATCGGTGCAGGGCAGGGTGACGCCGCCGCCGTTGCCGGGCTCGTCGTACCATGCGTGGGCCTCGTCGCCGCAAGTAGGATTGTTGCCGACCACAACGACGGCCACATCGGACTGGCTGGCCGCCTTGAGGGCTTCGTCTTCGCCATCCGGGGTATCGTATGCGGCGTAGTTCACCTTTACGTCCGGGCCAACTTCGTTGCGAATCCCGGCAAGCGGCGTGACGGCGTAGGGTGGCGTGCCGCCGTACCAGTCCCAGTGCACAACATCGGCCAGAGGGCCGATGACAGCGATGGACTTGATCTTCGTCTTATCGAGCGGTAGGAAGTTGTCCTGATTCTTGAGCAGCACCACGGACTCGAGCGCGATCTTCTGAGAGACTGCCCTGTCATGGTCGCGTCTCCCACGGAATCGGCGAGTCCTTGATGGCAGTGTAGGGAACCATCTCCGGCGGATCGAGCAGGCCGAGCTTGATTTCGATGCGGAATTTGCGGCGCAGCGCCTCGTCGAGATCGGACTCCTTCAGTGAGCCGTCTTTGAGAGCCGCTTTGACCTCGTCCTTGTAGCGATCCAGAAACTGATTGATGCCGGCCTTGAGACAGGCGACCACGGCGGCTTCCTGATTCGGAAAGAGATGGCGCGGATTGACGAGCAGAGTGACCGCTCCGCCGTCGCTTGAGATCACGTCGACGCCCCACTTGTCGGTGACGATGCTGCGCAAAATGGGATTGATGGCCATGGGCGTGCCGTTCCACGCGTTATAGGAGGCCATCACGGCTTTTGCGCCGCCGTCCAGAAAGGCCATGCGGAAGGGAACCGAGTAGTACTCCCAGAAGAGCCGCTCGTCGAAGTTGGACGAGGAGCTGTTGCGGTTATCTTCATTCTCGTTGGCCAGAAAGTGCTTGAGCAGCGGAGACGCTTGCCAATATTTCGGATTGTCGCCCTCTAGTCCGCGCGCAAAAGCTGTGGCCATGGTGCCGTTGAAGAAAGGATCTTCGCCGTAGACCTCTTCGCTGCGGCCCCAGCGCGGGTCGCGGTCGAGGTCCGCTTGCGGTCCCCAGAGCATCAGGATTTGCCGGTCGTACTGCGGAGTCTGCGAGATGAAGCGCGCCTCGTAGCCTTCCACTCCGGCAGCCTCGCGTACCAGCGCCGGGTCCCAAGTAGCGCCCATGCCCGGCGGCTGAGGAAATTGTGTCGTAGTGATCGGCTTGCGTCCCCATCGCGTTTCGCGCTGCACCACGCCGTGAATGCCTTCGGAACCGCCGATATTGGGAACGCCGAGACGCGGAACTCCGGTGAGCATGCCGAGGCAATCGATCTTCTCCTCGACCGTCATGAGCGAAAGCAGATTGTCGATGCGCTGCTCGGCGGGCAGACTGGGATTGTCAAAAGGGTAGTGCTGAAGATGCCACTGATCCACCTGCGGCGTCGGTAACGTGCGGGAGAGCTGCTGGGCGAACGCGGGCGCGGCGAGCACAAAAGCGCAGAGCGGAAGGGCGAAATGCAGTTTCATCTTCATGCCAGCTCCTTTTGATTGCGGGGAAGGTCCCGAATTTCGACGCGGGGAGAATCCCGAATTCAGACCACCGAACATTCTAGTCGAGCCGCGGCAGATCGGGTCTTCGGGGCTGCAGGACAACGGGTCTGCGGGTTTCCAATCCAGACACAAACAACAACCCCGGCCGGAGCCGGGGTTGTTGTTCACCAGGAATTCCTTGCCGGGCACAGGTCTACGGTCTCTGAAACCTGAAACCTGACCCCTGAAACCTGCCTTTACGCGCGGACCTTGCCGGTCTCGCGGTCGAGTTCCCTGAGGCGGGCGGCCTTGCCGCGCAATCCGCGGAGGTAGAAGAGCTTGGCGCGGCGTACCTTGTAGCTGCGCATCAACTCCACCTTGTCGACGACTTTGGAGTTGAAGGGGAAGATGCGCTCTACGCCCTGGCCGAAGCTCATCTTGCGCACGGTAAACGTACCCTGGGGGCCTTTGTTGATGGCGATCACCAGGCCCTCGAAGGCCTGCAATCTTTCCTTATCGCCTTCCTTGATCTTTACTTGTACGCGTACTTGGTCTCCGGGCACAAACGCCGGCAAATCGGTGCGCTTCAGCTTGTCAGCCAGGCGCTGCATTACGGGATGGATGGACATGGCTCTTCCTACGGTGGACTTGTTTGTGTGATTCCTGCGAATGTACGCAGAAGATTCAGTTTATCAAAGAACCCCGGCGGAGAGGAATGAAAGGGCGGTTGGGACAGGGCAATCGCATTTGGAAATGGTCTGAACCAGAGTGGGCACGGACCAGGATTGCCACTTACGTAGGGATTTGTCAGGGCTGAAGTTTCTTGCAGGAGGCTTGATGTCCCGCAAAGAAACCCTGGAGCAGTTTGGCGCCTGTTGGGAAGGGCTTGAGGATCCGCGCAGCGGTAATGCTGCGCTGCATGACTTTCACGAACTGCTGATGATCGCTTTATGTTGCGTGCTGTGCGGCGGTCAGGGTGCGGTCGATATGGCAGTTTTTGCCGAGGCCAAGGAGCCCTTTCTGCGCGGCTTTCTCACCCTGGCCAACGGCCTGCCCAGCCACGACACCTTCAGCCGCCTGTTCCGCAATCTCGATCCGGATCAGTTTCGCGATGCGTTTCAGCGGTTCATGGCGCAGTTTTCCGAGCAATTGCAAGGCGTGGTGGCCATCGACGGCAAGGTGTTGCGGCGTTCGTTCGATCGCGCCAGCGGCAAGTCGGCCCTGCACATGGTCTCGGCCTGGGGCTCGGAGCAGCGGCTGGTGCTGGCGCAGGTCGCCACCGATGCCAAGTCCAACGAGATTACGGCCGTGCCCAGGCTGCTCAGGATGCTGGCCCTCAAAGGCGCGATCGTGACCGCCGACGCGCTCAAGAAGGCAATCAAGGCACGCTGTTTGACGATGTGGTCCTGCTGCTCGACGATCCGGAGTTGAAAGCAAATACTACAGCGCCCGTGGTCGAGGCCGATCACGGACGCATCGAGACGCGCACGGCGACGGTGTCAACCGAGATCGACTGGCTCGAAAAACAGCACCAATGGCCGGGCCTGAAGGCCATCGGCAAAGTGGTTCGAGTGCGTGAGACGGCGGAGAAAACCACGACCGAAACCGCCTACTACCTGCTCAGTCGAGTCCTGTCGCCGGAGCGGTTCAACCAAGTTGCACGACAGCACTGGGAAATCGAAAACAGCCTGCACTGGCGGCTGGACGTGGTGATGAACGAGGATCAGGATCGGACACGAATAGGACACGGGCCGCACAACCTCGCCGTGCTCCGCCACATGGCCATCAACGCCATGCAAAAAGAGGGATCGAAGGGTTCGCTGCGCGGAAAGTTCAAACGCGCAGGTTGGGACGACGACTATCTCTATCGGCTACTGGAGCTATTTTGAAATGCGATTGCCCGGCGCTTGGGGTCCTAAATCCGGGTGGAGGGCTTTCGGCGCCCTCGGGCGCTGGAGTGATGCGTTCGTCTTCAGGACGGGTGAGCCAATCGAGCTTGGGCATGTCTGAAGAAAAACTGTAGGGCATGGAGGCGGCGTCTGGCGGGATTTACGCGCAGCTTTGCCGCGAACTTTGATTTCCGGAGATGGGCGGGCGGGTTGCGGTGTGCGGCCCACCACTGGGTGAACCCCCGCTCATGCCCTGTGACGAGGCACAAGAGCTGGCAACTAAAAACTGGGCGCGTTTGGCGTGCGAAAAAACGCCAAAACGCGCCCAATTTTGGACACCTAAGGGCCATTTTGACGCGTATTTGGGAAATTCTCGGCGACGCTTCGCGCGAATTTGGGAAATTATTTGGTTCCATTTGCCTTTCAAACGGTCAATTTCCCGGTATTTGTCTCGAAGAATCGCAACCACTCAAGCGAACATTCGCGGGGCAAATCGCACCACTTAAGCGAACATTTGACCGGGTTTCGGCACCAGAAAAGCGATCATTTCGCTTGATTCTGCAGGGCTTAATGAAACACCCACTCTGCACGCCGTAATTCACGCATAGGTGTGCTCTTCCGTTCCGCCGCGCGCAGCGCCGGCCAGAACCGGTTCACCTTCGACGAGAACGTCTCAGCATCCTACTCATGGGATTCCACGGGGCAAACCTACGGAATCTTCGAACTGGGCGATCCCGTCGATTTAACCTGTGCGGTCATCACCCCCGCCAAACTCGTCTGCACCACGCAGGACGACGATAATGCGGCGATTAGCATCGCCGAGCAATAAACCCGCGGCAACCATCTCACCGAAAACATTGAAGGGCGGCGGCTCAAAACCCGCCGCCCTTTTTGTGAATTCTCTGCGGTCTTTTGCTCGCATTCGAGAATTCCACCGTTACGATTCCACGGAAGAGAAATTGCCGGCACCATCGGGTGGCCGGCTGGGCGCAACTCCAACTGTGAGGCAAGGCCCAAAAGCTGTACCAGTTGAAACTGGAGTAATTTGGCGGTCAAGGCTCTCCCGAGCTTGATTGGCGGGCCTGAAGTTCACTCCAGAGACTCAGTAGAGAGCCCCTGGCGTGCGCGATTTCAAAAAGTGCTTCACCCCGATATTGGAGATTTTCCGGCAAGCGAGGAACCGGGTCAAGGGCGGCGTTGTTTGCCGGCGCAGCGAACCCTTGACGCGGTCCGCAGCTTGCCGGATCCCGTTCGATCGGGGTGAAGCACGCTGCCGATGCTACATGGTCGCCGGCGAACGAAGCCGGCGTTCGATCATCCAACGCGCTATGCGGTCGTTGCTGGTTGTAGTGGTTTCGCCACTGCGCCAGTCTTTCGCGTGCATGATGAAGAGATCCGAACCACTCCACGTTCAGGCACTCGTCGCGCAGTCGCCCGTTGAAGCTTTCGATGAAGCCGTTCTCCACCGGGCGTCCTGGGCGGATGAAGCATAGCTGGACCCCGCGCTGAATCGCCCAGGCTTCCAGCGCCCGTCCGGTGAACTCGCTGCCGTTGTCCAGAGTGATGCTTCGCGGCGCCTTGCCACGGTTCCGTAATGGCGCCAGTGAGCGCAGCGACCACATTCCGACCATGAAGGGACCGATCTGCTTCCAAAGCGACACACTCGCGGGTGAACTGATCGATCACTGTCAGGATGCGATAGGATCGCCCGTCGGTCAGCTTATCGCTGACGAAATCGGCCGACCAGCACTGGTTCGGACCCGTGGCCGGCCCCTGCGATACGCGCTGCCTGCGGCTGATCTTCTTCCGCTCAACGCTGCGCACTTTAAGGTTCTCCTGATCGTAAAGCCGATAAACCCGCTTGGCGTTCACCCTCCAACCCTCCCGGCGCAGCAGCACGGTCAGGCGCCGATACCCATAGCGCACATGTGTCGCCGCAAGTTCTCGCAATCGGCAACGAAGCGCCTCCTGGAGCGGTCTATTGCTCGTGTACTGCATGGTGCTCCACGAGATCCCCACCACCCGCGCTGCTCGCCGCTTCGAAATCCGGTACGTCTCCTGCGCCCACCTCGCCAGCCGACGCTGCTGGCGAGGCTTTACAGCTTTTTTGATACGATCTCCTGCAGGATCTGGCGGTCCAGCGTCAGATCGGCGACGATCCGCTTCAGACGGCCGTTCTCTTCGCGCAGGCTACGCAACTCGCGCAGCTCCTGCACGCCCAGCCCGGCATACTGCTTTTTCCACATGTAGAACGTGGCTTGGCTGACACCCAGCTTGCGGCAAATGTCGGCCGTCTTCTCTCCCGACTCATACTGCTTGAGCGCGGAAATGACTTCCTGTTCCGAGTGCTGCTTCTTCGGCATGTTGATTCTCCTCGTGGTTCGCCCCGGAGGGTCTCAACTGCCAATCTATCTCTAGTTTCAGCTGGTACAGCTTTTGGGTTTTGCCTCAGCGGGCCAACATGACCGAGAACGTCATAGACGTTTCAGTTCTCGGTGCAGGGAGGCGGTTCTGCCGGCGTGGGGTAAAATATTTGCAAGAAATCAACGGATGCGGCAAATCCATCTGCCCCTAGTGAGTTTGGGAGGATCCCCCTTTGAAGAGCTGGCTCCAGGTGGCGGCGATCAGCATGTGTCTTGGCGCCTCCGCCGCATCTGCGCAGGCGCAGGCTCCCACCATAACCACACTCGCCGTCACTTTGAGCGGAAGCCCGGTTACGGCGGTCGATCCGGGCACTGCCATAACGCTGACAGCTACAGTCACGTCGGGCGGCGCACCCGTCACACCCGGTCAGGTTGACTTTTGCGATGCTTCCGTTTCCTGGTGCACCGACGTACATCTGCTCGGCATGGCGCAGTTGACTGCCTCGGGAACCGCAACTTTCAAATACATCCCCAGCATCGGTGTGCATCAGATCAAAGCGGTCTTTCTTGGTACGCATGCCTACGCCGGAGGCTCTTCTACGGTTTCTACCTTAACTGTCGTCGGAACCCAACTGCCATGGTCGTACGCCACCCAGTACCCCTTTGTTATTTTGCCGACCGATCCGAACCCCCAGGCAGATGTGGTTGCGGACTTCAACGGCGACGGCAAGCCCGATCTGGCCGTGGCTATCGGCGGCGCCGCTGCCCCGGCGAGTTCAGTCGATGTTTTCCTGGGCAATGGCGATGGCACGTTTAACGCCGCGCCCGCCGTTCCCTCAACCAACGCGGCGGCCGGATCGATTGTCGCGGGAGATTTCAATGACGACGGCAAGCAGGATCTCGCCATCGCTCTTCCCGGCGTAAATCAGATTCAGATCCTGCTGGGCAATGGCGACGGAACCTTCACACTTGGACAGAACATTCAGGAAACCGGCAGTCCAACTCAAGTCATCACCGGAGACTTCAACGGAGACGGCATTGCTGACCTGGCCGTGGTCAATCCTGGCGAAAACAACATAGTAATTCTGCTGGGCAAGGGCGATGGCACTTTTACGCAGGCAGCACAGAGCCCGACATTTGCCGCAACCCCCGTCGCTGCCGTTGTTGGAGACTTCAACGGGGACGGGACGGCCGATTTGGCTGTCGCTCTCGATGGAGCAGGTAGCACTGATCCCGGTTCTGTCACCATTCTGCTTGGCAATGGTGACGGAACCTTTACTCCAGTTCCTCAAACTCTATCTACGGCTGGTTCTCCGACATCCATTACCGCCGTCGATTTCACTGGAAATGGGATTCTCGATCTGGCTGTAGCGAATCTCAATGGTTCTTACCTAAACTATCCAACTATCACTGTATTCAAAGGCAGCGGCAACGGAACTTTCTCGCTTCTTCCGGACCAGTTGTTGTACTTAGCTACTAACTACATCACTTTTGGCGATGTTGAAAATACCGGAGTGCCGGACCTCTTCGTCCCGATTGTGGGTAACGAAGAGGTTTATGCGTATATTCAACAGCAGAATGATGGCCTATTTAATACTGCATTGGAGGGATGGAGTGTAGGAAATATCGATTGTCCATTCATCGCTGTCGGCGATTTCAACAGCGATGGATTTGCTGACTTTGCCGCGGTGCTCCCTACAGCAAGTTCCGTTATCGTATTCACCTCTGATATCTACGGAAACTCGACACAAATAGCCACCACAACGACGCTCACTGCCGTACCAACGAGCCTGACCGTCGGCCAATCGCTGACACTGACAGCAACCGTAACGGCTGCGAGCGGGCCGACTCCCACGGGAATAGTTTACTTCCTGAACGGAATAAATATCTTGGGTACAGCCACTCTCAATTCCAATGGCGTGGCCACGCTCACGTTGCAGCCAGGGGCGGGAGCCTACTCCATTGATGCCAACTACACTGGTTCGTCCACCGATGCGCCTTCGGTTTCTGAGCCGCCGATTGCCGTGAATGTCGGCAGCCTCGTCTCCACTTCCACCAGCCTGCAGGCCTCAGCCACTACTGTGGGGCTGGGCCAACCCGTCACTCTCGCCGCGACCGTGACTGCGGCGGGCGGAGGCATCCCCGGCGGGTCGGTCACGTTCTTCGATGGCGCCGCGCCGCTGGGCACCGGCACGCTGAACGCTCAGGGCATTGCCACCATCCAAACCTCCTTGCTGCCTCTTGGCGCCAACAGCATCACTGCTGCATATCCCGGCAGTGGCGAGTTTGCCGCCTCTACGTCGCCGCCGGTGTCCGTTTCGATCGTGTTGCCAACAACCACTACACTCAACGCCGTCCCAACTACGCTCACCCTGGGCCAGACCCTCACCTTGACCGCAACCGTTACGGCCTCCAGCGGCGGCACGCCCTCCGGCACAGTCACCTTTCTCAACGGAGCCGTCTCGCTGGGCACGGCAACGCTGAACGCGAACGGCGTAGCCACTCTCAATTTGACGCCGGCCATAGGTGACTACTCCATCACCGCCAGTTACGGCGGATCCACCACCGACGAGCCTTCGGCCTCGTCGCCGCCCATCGCAGTGACCGTTAACCAGATCGCCACTACCACTGCGCTTCAGGCGTCTGCCGCAACGCTCGATCTCGGCCAGACACTCACGCTCACGGCCACTGTCACCGCCGCGAGCGGCGCCACTCCGGCTGGGTCGGTGACCTTCCTCAACAATGGCGCAACGCTCGGGACGGCATCACTGAATGCAAACGGCGTGGCCGCACTCACGCTTACGCCGGCCATCGGCAACTACTCCATTACTGCCAGCTACGGCGGATCGACAAGCGATGCGTCTTCCGTTTCATCGCCGCCCGTTCAGGTGACGGTCACCACCGTCCCAACCACGACCATCCTCGTTGCCAACTCTGCGTCTCTGACGGTCACCCGGCCGCTGACGCTCACGGCCACAGTGACTGCCACGAGCGGCACGACTCCGGCCGGGACGGTGACATTCCTCAACAACGGCACGTCGCTCGGTACGGTATTCCTGAATGCGAATGGCGTGGCCACGCTCACGCTCACGC
This sequence comes from uncultured Acidobacteriota bacterium, assembly GCA_963745965.1. GTDB lineage: Bacteria > Acidobacteriota > Terriglobia > Terriglobales > Acidobacteriaceae > Telmatobacter. The sequence continues at coordinate 26,138 of CAVUZC010000011.1, read as the reverse complement.
CGGCCGTAGGCAGCTACGTTCTCTCGGCCACATATAGCGGCTCCGCGACCGACGCATCTTCCACGTCGAATCAGGTCGATGTCATGGTCAGTTCAGCAGCTACTTCGACTGTTCTCGCCGCGTCTCCTAACCCGGCCAATCTCGGCCAGACCGTTACGCTCACTGCTACCGTAACCAGCGGCATTGGCGCGCCAAGCGGAACAATCAGTTTCTACGACGGCGGAACTCTTCTTGGGCAGGTGTCCGTAACGAGCGGCGCGGCCATTTTCACCACCAGCAGTCTCTCACTGGGCAATCACAGCCTGACGGCTGTTTACTCCGGTGCAGCCGACTACGTCGCCAGCACTTCCGGCGCCGTGAATGAAGTCATCACCGTGCCGAATTTCACTATCTCCATCGCGCCATCCTCGCAATCGGTCTACACAGGCGAGTCGGCCAGGTACACGGTTACATTCACGCAGGCCATGGGCATCAGTCTGCCGGTTTTGCTCAGTTGTTCTCAGCTTCCTGCAAACACTACCTGCGCATTTTCTTCGGACACGATGACGCAGAGTGGATCTTCTGCACTCACAGTCCAAACAAACGCGCCAAATGCAAAGTCCTCGGCCAGGATGGTTCGCACCGGAGGCGGCGCAGTGCTTGCCTGCCTTTTCTTGTTCTTCGTTCCGCGCCGCCGGGGCAGAGGCCCTCTCCCGTTCCTGGTTATGGCTGCGCTTCTTGTTTCCGGAACCGTGATCACCGGATGCAGCGGACCACTCACGCTCGCGGGCGGCACGCCGGTAGGCGCACAAACCATTACCGTCACCGCTACGATGACAGACGGATCGCAGCAGTTCACGCAGAACGCAACGGCAACCCTGAATGTGAAGTCGCTCTATTAGTCGAGAATGATCTCAGTAACCGAAGGCTCAATGACGATCGCAGGCGCAAGGTCAACTCGTTGGCGCAACCTGGGCCTGGCAATGGCGCTCGCGGCGGTCTTTCCCGCCGTTGCCGCCTTCGCGCAGGCGGCTCCATCCGCTACGGGGCCAACCAGAGGATTCTGGGTGGGAGCGGAGTACGCGAACTTCAACGCCAGCTTCCCCTACCAATCGAATCACCGGCTCACCGGCTATGGCGTCTTCGCCGATTACTTTTTTGGAAAGCATCTCGGCGTGGAAGCCAATGCGCGCTTCCTCAGTTTTCAGAGTTATCACGGTGAATCGGAATCGAATTACCTGGCTGGCCCGCAATACCGCTCCCGCAACTTTGGCAAGTTTCAACTCTACGCTGAAGGCCTGGTCGGTCTGGGCAAGATTCAGTTCCCGTTTTCCATCGGCAGCGGCAGTTACTTTGCGGTTGTACCGAGCGGAGGTGCCTACTACCGTCTCGCCCGTCGCTGGCAGTTGCGCGCCGGTTACGACTACGAGTTCTGGTTGAACTCACCCAACGTCACCAACGCGCCCGCGCACGAGCTCACGCCCAGCGGCTTCCATGCCGGTGTGGCCTTTAGTCCGTTGCGATGAGAGGCATAGACGGAATGCGTGCGGTTCAGGATGACACCTGTTGAATCGTTCATGAGTCTCTTGCTGCGGAGATTTCTATTGTGGAAAACGCGAGCGAGAATACTGTTGACCCAGGTGGGGTAGTCTGTTACTCTCGTTCCGATTTCGGAAAATGATCTGATTCCTTGCTGTAAATGGTGAGAGCAATCTCGTTTGCTCCTTCTTTTTACGAGTTCGGAATTACACTGTACGCACCCGGTTGCTGATCTCTCTTTGCCCGTCCTCCCCCGGTGCCCTTCTTGCGTAAGCTGCGTCCTCGCAGCTTGCGACCGAACGACTCCGGAAAACCTTCCACGAACCCGCCCGGATGGCGTCACTTGCTTTCAGATCAGGCGTGACACGCTCGGGAGTTCTTGCAAACCTGGCTGTTGCTCGCCCCTGCGTGCCGCTCTTTCACTGAACCGGATTCATACGTATCGGTCCATCCAGCCGTATCGGGCCCCATTGAAATGCTGTTGTGTGCCTCAATCAACATGACCAAGGAATGGAGAATTGTCATGCTGCATCTCGTCCGTGTAATAACGTCGCTTTGTGACAACGCAGTGAAAAAGGCAATGTGGCCCGCCGTCACTGCCTGCCTGCTCTTCCTTGGCATTCTGGCGATGCCGGCTGCGCTCGCGCATGGCCAAAGCACCGCCAACACTTTCATCCTGCCCAAGTACCAGATTCTCGGTGTCGTTTATGCGCCGCCTGGATCGGCCAGCAATGTCACCTATGCACAAAGCGACCTGGTCGGAACCTCCAACACCATTGGATCGAGCGTTGAACAGAACTACGGTATCGCTGTCACGGTTGGTGCTGATTTTAGTAGTGTTCTTTTTGGTGACTGGGGCTTTGGAGATACGATTTCCGCAGGCTGGACGGCGACGTCCGGTGGAAGCTCGACGGTCTCGGTCCAGACACAAACCAACAACGCTATTTCGACGCCGGGGCCGGTGAGTTCTGCTCTCGGGGTCAATCACGACAACGATGTCATCTACATCATGCTGAATCCGGTGATGGCGACGCAGGCAAGTGGATCCAATGCGCTGAGCCTGACTGCTGTTCAGTCAAATAGTTGCGATGTCACCGACTCCCAATTTACTGGAACTCCTTATCAGGCAGTTGGGGGCTGCGACCCCAACCAGTACCCCTTCCCCAATATCGTGGCAATCCCCGTCTGGTGCCTCAAAAACCCTTACTTTCCCGGCCAAAGCTGTGCCCAATGGCTTCCTTACACCTCGCGTTCCTGGGATACAGCAAACTGGGGCAATGATCCGGTGACGAATCTTCCGCTGGGCCCTATGCTGACGCTTCAGGATTATGCCAATATCCTTTCCGCGGATCCATTCGTGACCCAGACGCTCGTACCCGCAAACACGGTCGCCAACTTCTACTGCCATCAGAGCTTGTCAAATATGTATTCCTATGGCGTGAACCTCGACCCGAACGATGCGGAATCGATTACTGCAACTCCACTGCCGGCGACGAATTTGACCGCCTCCGGCTGCCAGGCGGCCGGAGGCACCTACTCTTCTACTACCGGCACCTGCACCTGGCCAAAGAATTTTTGCGCTCCCCCAGCCTCGACCTCAACCTCCTGTACCAATGCCGGGGGCAACTTTGTATCGGGTTCTTGCGCGTTCACAAATCCGATCACCGCACAGCGCTTCACCCCATTCAACACGGTGCAGTACCCTGAACCGGGCATCAACGGAGAACCGCAAACCTATACGGGGAGCGTTGCCTATACGACCTCAACCGGAACCGCTGCAAACTCTACCAGCACATCATCGATTTCGAATACTCTGTGCGTAGAGTTTGGAAGCGATGGGAGTTGCCCCAATGCGAATGGTGAAGGTGGCGGCGGCGTAGGGGCTTCATATTCAGTTACTACGGGTTTTACCTGGACAGACACGCAATCGACGACGAGTACGAGCAGCCAAACCAGTACTGCCTCCTATACCATCGTCGGACCGCAGCTAAGTGACAACTACACCGGGCCGACGACATACAACGTCTACGAAGACAACGTCTTTGGAACCTTTGCCTTCTACTCGAACCTACAGCGCGAACAGCCTGCCATTCAACTCAGTGCCCCGCCTACCGGAACATCCAGCCCCGTTTGGGCGATCAACGGTCTGGCCGTGAATCCTGCAGCACCCGCGACAAATGGTACGGCAGTGAATCCCGCAACATCGGGAATCTATGTCTCGCCGATTACGGTTACGGATCTGAATCCGCATACGTATTTCACAGCTTTGGGTTCTGGAATATCTGTCGAGTACTTTGGCTCCGCTACGGCCTGCGATCCTCCGACATCCCCCACGACATGTCCTGCCGTTCAGACGTCTGCTCCGCCACTTCAACCGTTTGCATTGACGAACAACACGAAGTACCAGATGACGATGGCTGGACCGGCAATCACTTTCAGTGACCCCGGATTTCAAGTACTCTACGGCCAAAACTCGTCAGGGCAAAACTATGATAATTGCTCTAATCAGGTGCTTTTGCCAGGCGCTAGCTGTACGATATGGCTCCAGTTCTCTCCTGTGACCTCAGATGCTCCAAAGCAAAATGAGACGAACACGGTAACCGCAAGCCTTGTGGCGGCTGGAACAGAAAACGTCTCCGAATATCAGAATATTTTGGTCACAAGCACGGAAGTAGTTGTGAGTGGGACTGCAACGGCGGGATCAACCTATCTTGGCGCAACATTGAACTGCACCCCCCAGAACACGGCCTGTGTGAACAATCAATATAACTTCGGGTCCGTCGCGACCTACACCTACTCCTCCATACCCCCCGAAACCTTCACATTTACTAACACCAGCAGTTCGACCATGACAATCACGCAGGTGAAACTTTCGGATTCTTTGGACTTTGCCGTAAATTCCATCATATGCAGTAACGGCTCGAGCACATCGACCAGCGCGATTGAGGCGGCGAATGGGCTTAGTATAATTGTTCCCCCTGGCAGCTCCAATACCTGCACTCTCGTAGTGGCTTTCACTCCTCAGGCGAACAGCCAGTTCAGCACGGGGATTACTGTACTGGGAACCCTGGATGTTCCGGGTGCGTCGACGGTTGCGGTGCCGCTGGCCGGCGCCGCCGCCGTGGGGACAGAAACTGCTTCTCCACTATCTGTAAGCCCGGCGGTCTTACCTGAGAGTTACACCTTCACCGAGAACACCACTGGCAATAACAGTGCGTGTAGCAGCAGTGGAACGACCTTTACAGTCCAGATAGGCATCGGGAACCGGGGGGAAGCTTCGGTGCCCATTTCGCTGGGAGGCGGCGATAGTTACGAGCGAGTGGTGGAAAGTGGCGGCTCGTGCGTGCAGAACGGCGCGCAATATTTGGTTCCGGCCGGCGGCTGCTCGATCACCGCTAACTTTAGCCCAACCGGAGCGTGTCCAGGTAACGGCGGCTCATACGCGAATTCGGCGGGCCCGTACTTCCCAGGCTTCACTGGCGTGCAGGTGGAGGAGAGCGTTACCCTTTGTAATACCTCAAACAATATACCTAGCGATCCTTCGGGGTGTATTGGTCCTAATGGACAACCCGTCACGGACATAGTCGTCTCCAGACCGCATGCCGGCCAACCTATTGCCATCAACGCGGGTTCTTCGGGATCGACGCTGGTAATGGTAACCGCCGGAAAGAACTTCTCGGGGAATGTGTCGTTCTTCTGCCAGAACCTTCCCGCGAATGCGAGTTGCACATTTACGCCGTCCACGGTGACTCTCACAGCCAACGGCTCGCAGAGCACCAACCTGACTATCTCTGTTGCGGCGTCGAATACGATGGCCCGCCGCGGCAATCGACCCGTCTTTCCGCTCTCGGCTTTGGCCGCACTGCTGTGTTTTGCCGGGATGAACAAACGCAATCGCTCCAGGCTGTTGTTCTTAGTGCTGGTAAGCGTGATGGGTCTTGCCTCGCTCAGTGCATGCGGCGGATCGGGTGCAGCCGCCTCGGGTACCAACTCAACCAGTTCGACGATTACGGTTGTTGCGACGTCGGGAAATGTCAGTACAACTGTAGGCATTCCTATCACCATCACGCAGTAAAATGTGCGATGGCACGCACCATTTTCCAGGTCAATGAGCGGCTGCACCACAAGAGCCGCTCATTGACTCAGGGATGAGATGACCAAGCCTGAACGCATACGTCCGGATTCTCTGAAGAGGACTGATCTGTGATCGCAAATGTTTGTTGTCTTAACTTTCTCATGAATAGGCTGGGCCGTGCTCTCTACAGCGGTGCGGTAGTGGCCTCGATAGGGATCTTTCTGCATGGCGCTCTGCATGCACAGGCAGATTTCGACAAGGGGTATCAGGGCTACCAGTCCTTTCATGGCACTGACTTTGACACGATTAATCTGGCCAACGGCAATTTGGTTCTAAACATCCCGTTGCTGAGCTATGACCAGCGCGGAGGACTCCCTCCGGTAGTGATTGCGATCCATAGCAACTCGACGACCTTTCAGTCCTCACCTCCTGTTTCCGGTGGCCCGCTAGATACGCTTCAACATGAAGTACCCTCGGGAGTAATCGGTTCGCCATGGGGCCAGCCACATGTAATGATCAGCCCTGGCGGCCTAACCTGGCAGGAGAACCGAGTCACCATCGAGAAAGCTCAGTTGTCGCGTTTTGTGGCCATCGATGATAGTGGCGCATCGCACTCACTTGCCGGAGGTATCGCGAACTCGCAAGAGTCCTATCTCGGCAATATCAAATACAGCGTCGACGGCAGCGATTTGATGCTGACCGCATCGACTTCTCCGCTGATTATCGACAGGAACGGCAACGTCGGGGGCCTCATTGACCCCAATGGGAATCAGATACAACTGAAAGGACCATGCGCGCAGCCGCCCGGCTCGGGAGAGTTCTACCACCCCGAGCTACCTTCCTGGGAGAACTATGCCCACGGAACAGCCTCGGCAACTTACATTGTTGATAGCATTGGACGGGTCATTCCTAACCCAAGCTATGTCGCACCGGTCCAGACCTATAACTGCATTGTCGATACGGACACTTCCTACTACCCAGACCCACTCAGGAATGCGCAGTTCGATGAGCAATGGCCCACGCCGAAATGGAACGATATTGACTGCCCAGTTGAGCCATACCCCGCGCCATATGTCGAGAATATCAACGGAAGCCCCGTAACAATAAACAACGTCAGTGAAAAGTATTACTTTCCCGGGCAAAGCGGCGGCACAGTTGCCATTACATTCTGCTATGAAAAGATCGCCGTTTCTCTTGTTCTTCCTACGGTTCAGCAAACCGGCAGCTTGCAAAGCAATCCGGACACAGGAGTGACCGGTCAGTATGAAACTGAAAATGAAACATGGCCTGTATTGACCGCCGCCATTCTCCCGAATGGAACAAGCTGGATCTTCAAATACGATAGTTACGGCCAGGTTTCGAGCGTCACTACGCCGACGGGATCCGTGACTTCCTATATATATGGCGATTGTAACGATCCGAAACCAAATAGCCAACCATGTCTTGTCCCGACTGAGCAGTTGAGTCAGGGGCAGAGCGCGCAATTCAGTGGCTATCGCCTGGCGTGCGGCAATCCTCCAGGCGAAATTCCCGCTTCCGGAATACCGAGTTGGCCCTTCAGCAATATCATGTCAAGCCGCCTGATCACGCGGCGTACGATACAGGTTTCCGCACCGAGTTCGGCTCAGGCGCTCGCCCAATCCAACAATCTGGTCGGCCCGCTTGCATGGCACTATCAGACGAACATTGGATCGGGTTGGGAAGGCACAACAAATTCTGGACAGGTCACCGTCACTGATCCACAAAACAATGATACTGTCCACATCTTTAATCTCATAGGCAGTCCGACGAATGGCGCGCCCCTGTGTGGTCCTTACGAAACTGATACCCGCTATTACCAGGGCACCTCGCAGGGGAACCCAGCGCCAACACCCCTGAGAGAGGTTCTTACCCAATACACCAGCACGGGCATCGATCATGCAAACCCAACTAACTTTTCAAACTACATCGCGATCGGCGTCGTACCGGTAGCTGTCACCACCGTCGAAAATGCAGGTTCGGGGGGCACGGGTCAGATCCGTCAGGATGTTTCAAACTTTGATACATTTGGAACCTATCAGGACTATAAGGGAACTGCCTACAATTTCAGCATGGGACAAAAGCTCGTGCAGTGCGAGACGGATTGGGCTCCTCTCGCTTCCGTGAGTACACCGCCTGTCACACCACCACCTACGGTAGCGATTCGCAGTTCAACTTACTCAAATTCCTGGCAGACCAATTTTAAACACTACCAGGCCAATTTGGTTGATCTGCCCAGCCTCAGTGCGACCTTTAGCGGAGGATCAATTAACTCGATTAAAGCCACGCCCACGTGCGGTATCGGAACCACCACAGCCTCCCAAACAACCTTTCTGTACGATGAATCTGCCTACGCGCCTGGCCTGCTTGGAGTGCAGACATCTGTCAAGCATTTGCTCATCCCCGTAGTCCTTCCCTCAACGGCTAATCCGACCTCGCATACCTACTACAACAGCGATGCGATGCCAATCCAGAAAGTCGATCTGAACGGGAATTCCACCACAATTATTTATGACCCCAGCAATGGGCTTTACCCGACAAGTATTCAATACCCAACGACAGGGAATAGTGTGTCGCACAGTGAAAGCTTTAATTACGATCCAGGCACAGGCGAACTAATGCATCATTGGGATCAAAATACTAATGAGACTTCATATACTTATGATGAAATGAGACGGCCATTAACGATTACTTATCCACCGCCGAATGGCGGTTCGGAGCTCTACGCCTATTGCAATATCGCCAGCGATGTAGTCTGTACTAAAAATGATCTTAACCCGCCGAGCTTCGTATTTAACAAGGCAATTACGGGATCGGTAATGTATGCAGAAGCAGGTTTAGCCGACACTCTGGGCCGAAAGGTGGAAACGCAAATCACCTCGGATCCGGATGGAGTTACCTACTCGGATACCGTCTACGATTCTCTGGGACGGGTTTCGGAACAGAGCAATCCGTTTCGGTCGACAAGCGGCACTCCGCCATATACAACATATTTGTATGATTCTCTAGGAAGAAAGACCGTACAAACCCAACAGGATGGGTCTAGCAAGCAGTACTGGTGCTACATGGGGCAGAAGACAAACGGTCAGGGCAACTGCGAAGGCCAATTGTCGCGCACTGCATCACGTAGCACTATAACAGGCAGCTGGGTAGATTTTGAGGACGAAACAGGTAGCGACTGGCAGCACAACTCGGATGGCCTTGGCCGACTCACGAACGTGATGGAGCCCAGTGGAAGCGCACCGTTGCCTATGAGCTTTTCACCACCTACGATGCAAACCGATTACACGTACGATTCATTGAACGATCTTGCCAGTGTTAAGCAGTATGGGGGAACATCAAGTTCATCCTCAATTGTTCAGCGCGCATTCAGCTACGACACTTTGTCGCGGCTGATTGCGTCTTTCAATCCGGAGACTACCTCGACAAATAAACCGGCAAGCCTCACCTGCCCCGGAACGAGTGGTTTATGGGCGGGTTGCTACAGCTATGATAACAACGGAAATCTGACATCGAAGATTAATAATCTGGGCGTGACAACCACATACACCTATGACCAGTTGAACAGAGTGTTGTCAAAAATCTACTCCGATGGTATGACTCCGACTTCGTGCTATCAGTATGACTCACCTTCCTCTGTTACTTATCCGATCGGACACTTGACGATGGAGTGGACGCAGAAGGGAGCATGTCCTGCCAATTCCCAAAGCAGCCTGCAGACGATTACAACCGCGAATGGTCCGATTTTTACCGGGAAAGCAATCCTGGCCTACGATTCCATGGATCGCATCCTGACTGAGCAGCAGTGCACGCTCGCGAACAATTGCACGACCACTACGACGCCATATCAAATTTTATACGGGTATGACCTCGGAGGCAATCTGACGAGCTATACGAGCGGGTTGACTGCAAGCAATCCGGGCGCGGGCAATGGCCTATTAACCTTTACCGCAAATTACTATGCAGGCTCTTATACGACGGGAAGGCTGCAGTCTCTTGGGGCCACGTGGAAATCGTCGAATATGAACCTGTTCACAGTGCCATCCGTGCTCACGGGATCGACCACGTTCGGGTACGCTCCGCAAGGAGCGCTGCAGAGTGCGACCTATGGAAACAACGCATTGACGTTGTACCGGATCTACGATCAGCGTCTGCGCATTTTGAGCGAATCGGATACAGGACAGCCCGTGACGTCGCCTACGTCAAGCTCGGCAACGGTGCCCATCACAGGATCCGAACAGAGTAAGTGAGCGGCGAGCAATAAATAAAGACGCGCCGGAGTATGACACTGGCGGCGGTAGGTGAAGCGAAGGGGAGAATGAAGATGCAGGCGAGCGGTCAGATAAAGCGCGCTACTTTTACTTGCTTCACCCGGGAGCAGGCCCTCAAGGCAAAGCTGGTCGAAGCCGGAAAGACTTCCGAGAAGCTGCAAAATCGTGGTTCATCGCGGCGTTCCCGTTTTGCGCGTGTTCTATTTGTGGTGCTAAGTGTTTGCATTTTCTGTGTACTTGAATCTCAAGCAAGCGCCACGCAGAGCTTCACCATCTCGGGTCCCCAGTACATTTCGATGCTGTCAGGGGGACCGGCCACAACGTTTCCGGTCACAATCACGGTCGCCAGTGGAGCCAATACTGGTTCGATAGCGCTCAATCCGAGCAACATCCCCTCGGGTGTTGTGGTCAATACCAACCCTTGCTGGAACAGCACGCCCGCCTCCGGGAGTACCTGCCCCGTAACTGTCATACAGCAGACACCTCTGGCCGGTGGGTCGTACACCTTTACGATCACCGCGACGAACGGCAGCGTAAACTCCTCGATAAACGTCGAGCTTTACGTGGACAGCTTCAGCATCTCCGCTGCACCCGCTTCGCTTTCTGTTGCGCAGGGCAGCAGCGGCTCTTCAACGATCACAAACAGTATGCCGGGCTCTTATCCTGGGGTGAATACTATCGCCCTCGCCGCAAGCGGGCAACCGGCTGGAGTGACAATCAGTCTCAGCTCAAGTTCTTTGTCGCCCTACTCCGGTGCTACGTCCGGGATCACGTTCAACGTGGCATCGACGACAGCGCCCGGGACCTACACGATCACGGTCACAGGCATAATGAGCGGGAGCGCCACAACCTCGGGATCTGGAAGCCTCACGCGCACCACAGTTGTGACTCTGATCGTAACCGGGACTGGCAGTTTCACGATTGGATGGCAGTTGCCGGAGTCCGACGCGGGCGTCTATGCCGGCACTTGCCAGACGGTGGGGTACACCATCACCCCATCCGGCGGATTTAATGCATCCGTAACGGTGAGCGCAAGCAGTTCGGAATCCGGCCTGACAGCAACAGTCAATTCTAGCAACGACACGATCACAGTCTGTGCCACGACAGCCGTGCCAGCCGGAAGTCACCCGATCACCCTAACGGGGACTGGTGGCGGTCTCATAGAGACGGCAACGTGGAGCCCGTTTATATACAACTTCACGATGTCCGCGTCGCCGACGACGGTTTCCGTATCGCCGGGCAGCACTGGCACGTCAACCATCACGGTGCTCGATCCGCCCAATCAAACCGAGCCAACAGTTAACCTGTTAGCTACGGGGCAACCATCGGGAGTGACGGTGAGCTTTAGCTCCTCGACACTCTCGGCCAATCCTAACCCCGTCAGCTCGACCATGACGATCACTGTGGCCTCGAGCGTTGCACCCGGAACTTACTCCATCACTGTGTCTGGCGCGATGAACGGCGGAGGGCCCAGCCATAGCACAACCGTATCTCTCACGGTGACTGCGCCGTTCACCCTTGGGGCCCAGCAGAACTACATTTCCGTGTATGCGGGCGGGAGCACCTCAGTGACTCTCCCCACTACTGTCTCCGGTGGGTTTAACTCTCCTGTGAGCTTATCGGTGAGCAATTTGCCGGCGGGCGTGAGCGTTAGCTTCAGTCCCAATCCCGTTACTCCGCCAGCCTCGTTCACCATGACCATAACCGCAGCTGCAACGGCAGTCGGAGGCAACTACTCATTTACGGTTACGGGCACCGGCGGCGGTGTGACGGAGCAGCAAGCCTATTCTGTGTATGTCAATAACTACACGCTTTCTGCCTCGCCCGCATCGGTCACTGTGGCGCCGGGCAGCAGCGGCACCTCCACGATTACAGCCGCAATGAATACCGGACCTAATGAAGCGGTCCCGGCTTTGACGGCGACCGGAATGCCTTCCGGCGTGACCGTAAGCTTCAGCGCATTTCCTGCCCCCCCGACTCCGGGAACTTCCACGATGACCATCGCTGTGGCTTCTTCGGTCGTGCCCGGCACTTACACGATTACGGTGAAGGGCACGGCATCGGGCTATCTTGTATCGCCCACCACAACCGTTACGTTGAATGTTCCTGGCTTCACGATTCCATCGCAATGGAATTCCTTTGCATTGGTATCCGGCGGCAGTCTTCAGTTATCAAGTTGGCCGGGCGGAGCACTATCGAACACCCTCTTGGGAGGATTCAGCGCGGCCATCACGATGAGCGCCACCAGTTCCGAAACCGGACTTACTGCAACCATCAGCCCCACCCAGATTGCCGCGCCCGGGTCCGGTTCTTACGTCGTCACCATCAATGCTGCGGCAAGCGTGCCGAGCGGCTCCTATCCTATTACGATCACTGGAACGGGCGGTGGCTACACGGCATCGGTAACCTGGACCATCTCTGTAACCAGGTTCTCGATTTCCGCTTCGCCCACGTCGGTCTCTGTTGCACCGGGTAGCAGCGGCACTTCCACCGTCACGGTGAGCGTGCCTTGCGCTCCCGACGATTCGGTGACCCTTTCGGCCACCGGGCAGCCGTCCGGTGTCACTACAAGCTTTGGTTCCACCACGACCAATTGCACAGCGTCAACCCAGACCACAACCATGACGCTTGCGGTGGCGGCGGGGACGGCGCTCGGTGGGCCCTATCCCATCACCGTAACCGGCACAGACACAGGAGTCACGCAGAGCGCGACCGTCAATCTTTCCATCGTCCTTGTGCCCACGATCAGCATCAATAACATTCCGTCGAGTCCGACCGTTGGCGGCTTCTTCACGGCCACGTACGCTTATTCGGGCACTGGTGCGCCGACGGAGTCGGTGACCTTGAGCACGAGCGGCGTTTGCACTGTATCCGGAAACAGCTTAGTCAATTTCATTGCGGCCGGCACCTGCACTTTGACCGCCAACGCTTCGGCGACAGGGAGCTACGCGGCGGCGACAGGCATCCCGCAGAGCTTCACCGTTGGTGCGGCAGTGCCCCTTGTCCTGCCTGGTCCGGGCATCATCAACACAATCGCCGGCACCGGCGTTGCTGGCTATAACAGCGATGGAGAATTGGCGCTCAGCGGACAACTCAACTATCCATACGGTGTCATGCTAGATAGTTCCAACAACGTTTATATTGCGGACTTCGCAAACAATCGAATTCGCAAGCTGACTGCTTCTACCGGAATTATTTCGACGATCGCGGGGGGAGGGACAGGATGCTCCCAACAAACTGATTCCATCGGTGATGGATGTCCTGCTACCAGCGCGGAACTCAACAACCCATTTGGAACTGTACTCGACCCATCAGGGAATCTATATATATCTGATTACTACAACAATCGAATTCGCAAGGTTACTCCATCCGGTGTGATTTCGACGATTGCCGGAGGAGGGACGGGATGTTCCCAGCAAACTGATTCCGTAGGGGACGGATGCCCTGCAACCAGCGCGGAATTTGTTAACCCAGCGGGAATCGCCGTAGATAGCGCCGGAAACGTCTATGTAGCGGACATCAATGATCAGCGCATTCGTGAGGTGAATGTTTCCACTGGTACGATCTCGACTGTCGCTGGTGGAGCGGGGACAGGATGTTCCGGGCCATTAGACTCCGTAGGGGACGGATGCCCGGCGACTGACGCGGGCCTGAGCTACCCGAGAGGGGTAACCCTGGACGCTTCCGGCAACATGTATATCGCGGACTCCGGTCACGACATGATTCGCGCGGTTTACCGGCAAGGAGCGGCGCTGGCCAGCCTCATCGAACTAGAGAATCCTGGTGTGACGCCCGTGGTGGGCAACATCTATAGAATCGCCGGCACTGGTACAGCCGGATCTTTCGGTGACGATGGGTTGGCGGCCAGCGCGCAGGTTTCCTACCCATTTGGAGTCGCCGTAGATACGACAGGCAATGTCTATATCGCCGACCTTTACAATAATCGCATTCGCGAAGTGACAGCTTTCAACGGGTATATCTCGACAGTGGCTGGCGGAGGCTCGGGATGCGCACAGGAAACCGATTCCGTGGGCGATGAATGTCCGGCAATCACCGCGGAACTCGACCTGCCGACCAGCGTCGCGGTTGACAGTGCCGGCAACTTCTATCTCGCGGATATGACCGACCAGCGCATTCGAGCTGTTGGAGCGTCCTCGTCTGCCCCGCCCAGTTTCACGATCTCGGCGCCTGCCTCGGTCTCCATGTTGCCTAACGGCCCCGCCATCATTGTTCCGGTGACGCTTTCCGTCTTTAACGGAGGCACCCTTAATTCGTTCGGTCTTCAGTTCAGCAATGTCCCCGCGGGTGTCGGAATCAGTGTGCCTCCTTGCTGGCGTTCGCAGCCCATCTCCAGCGGCTCCTGTGGTCCCAATCTGGAAGTGGCCTCAACTGTGCCCGGCGGACAGTACACCGTCACCGTCATCGGCGTGAGCGGGAGTTCCGCCTACCAGACATCGTTCACGCTTTACGTGGATAGCTTCAGCCTTTCCGCATCGCCAGCTTCGCTTACGGTAGCAGCCGGCAGCAGCGGGACTTCGGCCATCGCAGTCAACATTCCGGGCAACATTCCGGGGATGAACACGATCGACCTCGCCGCAACCGGCGACCTGGGCGGAGCGGTGGCCACAATCAGCCCTGCGGCTCTTTCCTCCGGCACATCCACGCTCACGGTCTCCGTGCCCGCCGGCACGCCGCCCGGAACCTACCCCATCACGATCGCAGGCGTCATGAGCGGCAGCAACACCACTGCGGCGACCGGCAGCCTCACCGAGAGCACCACTGTCAACCTCGTCGTTTCCTCCACGCAGGTCTTTGACTCCGGCTCTGTAGTTCTCTCGGTCACCGAAGGGAACACGCTCTACAGCGACACGGTCTCCTATAACGCCGATTCCACCCCTGAAACCATCGCTGCCAACCTCGCTCAAGGCTCCTTCCCCAACATCAATCTGTCCGCGGCCGATGGAACCGTGTACATGGTCACTACCACCACCGGCTCCACAAGCGATTACACCTACTCTCTCTCCAGCACCAGTAACGCTGGATTCGCCGAGCCCTCCTTCGCCTTTCCGCCCATCCCCGCCACCCCCTTTGACGGCGGCTCCAACACCACTACCGGCACCGGCAACCTGTATAGCTACTCCATCGTCTACGACGCTGCCGGCGATGTGCTCTCCTACTCCGATTCCTCCGTCGCGACCAAGAGTGGGAACATCATGGGAGCATGGTCGTTCAACTACGACTCGCTGCACCGCGTGGAGACCGCAAAGCAAACCAACTGGGTAACCGGCACAGCGAACCAGCCCTTCTACTGCTGGAGCTACGACCCGTTCGGCAACCGTTTGCAGCAGATGGGCTCCTCGCTGGCCACCTCTGGCGGCGGCGCCAGCACATGTCAGGCTCCCAACGGCGCCACGACCACCATCGCCACGGCCACCATGACCACGGCTAACAACAATCAGATCTACTCAGCCTCGGTGTCCAACGTCCAGGGCACCTACACCTACGACGCTAATGGCAATGTGATCTACGACGGCAAGAACACTTATCTCTACGACGCCGAAGGCCGCCTCTGCGCCGTGGCCTCTACGCCCGTCGCCGGCATGACCGTGATGACCGGCTACCTCTATGACGCTGACGGAATCCGCGTGGCCAAAAGCACCATCACGTCCATGAGCTGCGACCCCACGGTGAACGGCTTTCAAACCACGGCCGACTACATCATCGGCCCCGGGGGTGAGCAGCTTACCGAGATGGGTTCTGACGGCAAGGGAGGCATGACCTGGGCGCACACCAATGTCTGGGCCGCCGGCCAGCTCATGGCTACGTTCGATAAGGACGACACCGCCGGCCCGCACTACATGCTCAACGACTGGCTCGGCTCGCGGCGCGTGCAGACCGACTCCGCAGGCGTCTACGAGCAGAGCTGCCAGAGCCTGCCCTACGGCGATGGCCTCAACTGCACGGGCGACGCCACTACTCCTACCGAACACCACTTCACCGGCAAAGAACGCGACGCAGAAACTGGGAATGACTACTTTGAGGCGCGGTATTACTCATCAGCCGTAGGGCGGTTCATGTCGCCGGACTGGAGTGCGAAAGAAGAGCCCGTGCCTTATGCAAAGCTGGATGATCCGCAGAGCCTCAACCTCTATACATACGTGCGTGACAACCCTTTGACAAGCGCTGATGCCGATGGGCATCAGCAGGGACCAGACATAACGATAACGATCGATAGGGACACGACGACACAGAAATCGACAACCGGTACAGTTCAAATGCGTGGAGGCAATGATAGGTCTATCAATGGGTATTCATTGGAGCTACCTTTGAAGGGTGATGATCCAAACCCGAAACGTGTGGCAGGAAGAATTAACCCAGGTACTTACGACGCCGAATATAAGACCTCTTTGAGCAATGGGACACCCGCTTTATATGAACTTACCCAGAGCGAAACCAAAGGAGGGATAGATGGTCGTACATCCATCTATGGTCATGTCGGAAATACCGCCGTCGACTCAGAAGGATGCCAATTGTTCGGCTCATCTCGCGCCAAGAATTCCATCCAGGGCAGCAGAGACTTTATCGCGAAAGCCAGATCCATGTTTTCAGATGTAGCAAAAGATAATCACAAGCCGATTGAGCAGTTGAGAATCAGAGTCGTAATCAATCCTTCATCCTCCGACGAAATTGATACACCAATCAAATCACCCTTGCCATCCGGAAGAGGCTCTCCGACAGCGGGAGGTTAGATCGGTATCCTTCCCTTCTGTCAACTTTTCTAGGACCTCGTGAAACGACACGCACTAACGTGTCGATGAGGGCGAGAAAATCGAGGAGGTAATGCCAGATCCACGGAGGCTAAACGGACATGAAAAGCGCTCTAGAACAGAGACGTAAAATCGAGCTGATATGGAAACAGCGACCTTTCGTGGAGCCAAGCGGCTATTGCAGTTGAGTAGTGAAGGAGTAGAGTATGACAGTTTTCCGGTTGTGGACACTCTCCGTATCGTTATTCTTTATGATGATGGGAGCTGCGAGGGTGGCTAGCGCTGAGAAGCCGCAGTGTTCAAGAGAAGGATATACAGCTTTGCGGGATGCGATCGAACTCTACGGTAATCTATCGAAGTTCAGCAAAGAAGATCAGGATACGCTTTCCGTTCAGCATGCCACATTACGAGCAATCTTGGCAGTTGAGTTATGTCCTGTTACCGCCGAGAAGGTCTTTTCAGAGAATCCCAATGTATCAGAGGGTTGGATGTCGTCCATCTTAAAGACATTAGGACCCTATTTCCCCAGCCCACTTACACCAACTGACCTAAGCGGGGTTGCGCAGAAAATTAACTGTTCCTCCGACATGCACTTTGTCTGTGAGATTCGGAAGATACTATTGAGCCAATCAAAGGCGGCAACTGGTAAGAATGGGCCCAAAGATTTCTGTGCTTCACTTGGCCCTACCGTAATGTCGGAGGCTTCCGCTGAATTTGAGAATAGTTCTGGAGACTTTCTGACCCCGATGGACAATCTTGCTTTCCTGCTCTACAGCTGTCCAGACTCATTTTTTGCGTATATGCACGAGCATCCAAAGGAAATAACCGACTGGTTAAATACCGCGAAGGAGAGCCTGTTCTGGGGTGATCCAAAAGACTTGCCTCTCCTTAAATCAGACCGATCATCTCTCATCAATTTTGTGGAGCAAAGACCCACAGCTTACCCTACGGAAAAGAAGGAGATCCTCCAAGGCCTTAGATCCTCGTTGGTTAGAGTCTGGCAATAGAGGGGGGCGGTTAATCCTGGCTGATTAGATAACCATGTCGGCTCCATTGCCGCCGGGTAGCCTTGGTTCGCTCAACGAACCAAGGCTCGGAGGAAAGGAGCCGAGCACATGAAGATTGCTCCATATTGCTCAGCGTCGTCACCTCAGCGACGAAGCGCTTCTGGTTCACATCAGCGCCGTTTACGCGGAGAATCGCGGTGCGTATGGGTGGCCGCGGATCTGGCGTCAACTGCGGCGCAGAGCATTCGCGTGGGTAAACTGCGGGTGCAACCGCTGATGCAGAAGCTGGCATTCAGGCGCGCGGCAAGCGAAAGTTCCGCGTTGCCACCACCGACAGCAAGCACGGTCTTCCGATTGCGCCCAATGTGCTTGATCGCAAGTTCACGGTAGCTGCGCCCAACCAGGCCTGGTTGGCGATCTGACCTATATCGCGACCGAAGAAGGCTGGCTGTTTCTTGCGGTAGTGATCGATCTGTTCAGCCGCAAGGTGGTGGGCTGGTCGATGAGGCAGGACATGCAGCGCGACCTGGTGATCGATGCTCTGGAGATGGCGTGGTTCAAGCGCAATCCCGGCAAGCTGGCCGGATTGATTTTTCATAGCGATCGCGGCAGCAATGCACGTTGTGATTTACATACGCAGGCGGGTGGCGCAGGTCTGGGGGGATTGAGTCCAAGCATAGAAAACTGGTCCATCGCCCATTCCTGGTTGGGCCGGATCAGTCGCGGCGACAGAGCACGATCCCGCACCAGACGCTTGCGCTTCCTGCGCCGAACCGACAACTTCTCTTCCAGATACAGCCGGTAGACACGCTTCACGTTCACCTCGTGACCACGACGACTCAAAAGCGCATGCAGCCGTCGATAGCCATAACGCGGCTTCTGACGAGCCAGCTTTACCAGCGCCTCGCGTAGTTCGATGTTGCGGTCCGGGCGAGGCTCATACCGGTAGCTCGACCGCTCCACGTCCAGCAGCTTGCAGGCCGTGCGTTCGCTCAACCGGAACTCGGCCGAAACGAACGCCACGTCTCCTCTTAGACCGGCAAGCTCCAGCCGTTTTTTCGGATCACTGCCTTCAGCGCTTCACCATGCAGACTCAGTTCCGCCACCAACAGCTTCAACGTAAGCGTCTTGTGTTTCCACCCTCGACAGGTGTTCGCCGGATTGCAACCATGGAGACATGGAAGCGAGCAAGGTGCGTGTACGGCGTTCCGTCGCGGAGAAGCGACGGATTGTGGAGATGACGTTTCAGCCGGGGCAGAGCGTGGCACGGGTTGCGCTGGCCGAGGGCGTGAACTCGCATCAGGTGTTTCAGTGGCGGCGAGCCTATCGCGTCGGAGAGTTGGTGGAGGCCGGAGAGCAGGCATCATCGCTGTTGCCGGTAATTGTTTCGGCGACGGGTTCAAGGAGCCTGGTTGAGCGGCAGCAGACCGTAAGCCGAGAAGCATCCGCGCCATCGGGCACGATTCACATCGAGTTTCCGGGCCGCGTCGCGATCACCGTGGGGCACGGTGCGGACCGTGCGGCGCTGCAAGCGATTCTCACCACCCTTGCAAGCAACGACCGCTTGCAAGGGAACCCGGGAGTGGAGATTCCGCGCAAGTGATCGAGCTGCGTACAGGCACACGCATCTGGATCGCTGCCGGAGTGACCGATATGCGGCGGGGCTTTCCTGGGCTGAGTGCGCAGGTGCAGATGATCCTCAAGCAGCAACCGTTTTCCGGACACGTCTTTGTTTTTCGCGGACGCAGGGGCGACACGATCAAGATTTTATGGGCCGATGAAGACGGGCTCTGTTTGTTCGCGAAGCGGCTTGAGCGCGGACGCTTCATCTGGCCGCAAGCGAAGGAAGGAACGGTTTCTCTGACGCGTGCGCAACTGTCGATGCTGATGGAGGGCATCGATTGGCGCAGGCCGGAAAGAACTTGGACGCCGCAGATCGCAGTATAAGTGACAAGCATGATTCTCCTGTATTCATGCGCCTTTTATAGATGTTTTCCACACCGTCTCATGGCATACTCTGCTCATGGTTGCTGCCGCTCTTCCCAACCTCGATCAGCTCGACATCGAAGCCTTGAAGGCATTGGTCGTTGCGCAGCGCGAGAGCCTCGATTCACATACCCGGCAGGTCGAACATCTGAAGCTGGTCGTCGAGAAGCTGCGCCGCATGATCTTCGGAGCCAAGAGTGAGAAGGTCATTGTTCAGATTGAGCAGTTCGAGTTGCAGCTCGGCAGCACCCTGCGAGGGATGGAGTGTCGAGATAAACCCGGTGCGGAGCACCGAACGGGCATCAGGCCGCTCCATCCCTGCTGCGTGGGCGCGGATCATGCACCGCCTCCGCTGATTTCGGAGCCTTCGCTGTTCCGTTGGCCGGCACGGCGGATGCGCCATTGCCGCTGAATCGCCGGATGCGAAGGCTCTGCGGAACGTGAGCGGCTTCTGGGGTTCGTAGGAAGTCCTGGAAGTCGCGGTCCTTGGCAAAAACATAGACGAGCGCCTTGTCCACAACTTCATCCGCTCCTGCATGGAGAAAGGCCGCGTACTGATCGACCAGTGCAGCGGTCGATTCTTCGAGGCGAACGGTGGCGTTAATGTGGGTGGTTTGGACGATCTCAAGCAGCGGCATAACGAGCCTCCTTAAGGGTTGGAATGGGGCGTGCATTGCGGGCGCCAACGGGGCGCTGTGCCGCCCAGAGAATCTCGACCGCATAGGCGCGGCAATCGAGCGGGGAAAGCTCGAAGCGATGGCGGACTTCGAGCATGGTGAGAACGTCCGCGATGGGAGCATCATCGGCGAGCCAAAGGCGAGCCGATGCGGTGTCTACAAGGCGGCGCGCGAAGCCTGCATCGCCGGGGTGACGGCGAGCCAGTTCACGAGCGAGTTCGCCGGGGTCAACGCCGGCCCGAAGGGCGGCGAGAATCCGACCGGATTCATCGGTCGCAGCGGCAGACTTGCGCATCGTCTTCAGCATGGGATCGCCTCCGCCGCTGGCTGTTCTTCGGCCCGATAGACGTACTCCGTCTGAAACTGCTGTGTGCGGCGGTCATAGTCGTCCAGTCGGAGGACTTCGCGGACGAAGCGGCGACCCGGCTGCCGCTCGATGTGGACGACATAATCGACGGCCTCGCCGATTTCGGCTTCCACGTCCTCGTAGGTGGTTTGCTGATGGCTGCGGAGAACAAGGTTGGCGAAGCGGCGTAGCGCCTTCGCCGCCGAGTTGGCGTGGATGGTGGCGAGCGAGCCGGAGTGACCGGTGTTGAAGGAGTCGAGCAGCGTCCGCGCTTCGGTGCCGCGGACCTCGCCCAGGATGATCCGGTCGGGACGGCAGCGGAGAGATGTCTTGAGGAGTTCCTCGAAGGTGACCGGCTGCTTGAAGGTGTCGGTCTGGCACTCGAAGGGTACGATATTCGGCTTGTTGATCAGCAACTCCGCTGTGTCTTCAATGGTGACAATCCGTTCGTCATCGGGAATCGCCTGCGCGAGGACGTTCAACAGGGTGGTCTTTCCGGTACCGGTGCCGCCGCTGATGAGCAGCGTCTTGCCAGCACGAATCTGGGCGGCAAGGAACTCCGCAAGCACCGCGGTAAGAGTACCGCGAGCGATCAGGTCATCTGTGGTGAAACGGCGGCTGGTGAACTTGCGGATGGTGAGCCCCGGCGCAGGCTTGACCGCAGGCGGAATGTAGGCGCAGATGCGGCTTCCGTCCGGGAGCTGCGCGTTGAGCAGCGGATTGTCTTCGTCGAGCCGTTTGCCCAGGTTGTTGGCGATCACTTCGAGGCCGGTGCGCAGACTGCCGGACTCGAAGGCAACGCCGTGTTGGCGCTCCATGATGCCTTCGCGCTCGGCGTACCAGGTCGCGTTGGGATTGCCCATGATTTCACTCACGTCGTCGTCGAGTAGAAGCGGCTCGATGGGCCGGAAGAATGGGCGGATCAATTCAAAACTCATAGAGGATGCCTCGCAAGGTTGGAAGCCCGGCAGGTCAACGGGCTTCCGCGAGCAAAGAAGAGGACGGCTTACGCCGCCTCTTCCTCGGGGTTGAGTTCATCATCTGCCGCCTCTTCCGGGGCGGCCTTCTCGACGCGGTCGAGCTTCAGGATCGAAGCCACGCGCACTTCCCATACGCGCTGCTTGGCGCCGGTCTTTTTGTCCACGCGCTCGCGGCTGCGCAACTCCCCTTCGATAGCCAGATGCGCTCCCTTCGTGAGCGTCTTCGCGTACTCGGCCAACTTGCCCCAAACGATGCAGCGATGCCACTCGGTGTGACCCTTGTATTCGCCCGACTTCTTGTCCCTGTACGACGACTTCGTGGCAAGCGAGAGCACGGTGAAGCTGGCGTTGTTGGCGGTGTAGGTGCTGGCGTCTTGGCCGAGGAATCCGATGAGCGAGATGCGGTTCTGATACATGGTGAGTCTCCTTGAGTTGAATTCCCGGCTTGGCCGGGTCACTCTCTGGCGAAGCCCCAGCGAGGAGCCCGACTCCCAAGCGCCAAGCCGCGCATTCTGGAGCAGGGGCCCAAACTCGCTTTGGGAGAGGAGTCCGGAAAGCAGAGCGGCGCAGTGCCGCCGGGCGTCGGATAAGGCCCGAAGCGTGTGACCGGACAAGCAAGGGAGGAAACGGCGGGACGAGCGCTTCATGGTCAGAATCGACCACGGTGTTCCTGGCAAACCTGCGCCTCGCCGTTGGCGGCGGAATCGTCTGATTGCCGCCCGTGCAAGGACAGTCCGAAGCGATGGGCCATACCGCCTCATCGCGCGTGAAGAGGCGTTGTGCCGTCTGCGAAGAAACGAAGGGCGTAGCTCGCGCGATTTGTGGCCGCGTGTGGACATGACAAGCCTCGTGTTTGGGATGTGACTTCGGTTAATCGAACGCCTGGTCGGCCCTGAAGCGGACGATGGTCAATCCGAGGGGATTCACGGCAAGCTCTTGGTTCTTTACCTTCTCGCTGAAGACGTAAGTGACGCTGGCTGTCCATTGCTCCCGTTTGAGTTCGGAGTGATCCGCCGGGTTCGTGAAGATCTTCTCGAACTCGATCCGCGCCGAATAAGGCGACTGCCGCAGATCGTCGAGGATCACGTTCTTGACCTCCACATCGACGAAGGGGAGCGAGCTATCGGCGGTGTACTTGCCGATAACGTCGTCCTTGCGCTCCTGGTCGATTACAGCCCGTTGTACGTCGCCGTTGAGGAAGTAAAGAGAGTTCGTCTGGTCGCGCTCAATGGTGAAGCGGTTGCGGCTGAAATAGAGTTCGGTCCAGCGGGTCAGATAATACTTGTTCTCGGCTTCCTCGGGGTGGTATTTGAAGTTGCGGTAGTCGATCGCTTCGGCCCGGCCAACGTCGTTGATCCGTATGATGAGCGGGTGGACGCTGGCCAGCGCCATCTGACTGCGATAGACGAGCGCCCCGAGCAGGATCACGATGCCGGCGAGGACAAGAATCGTGACTTTGAGATAGGTGTTCATCACCAGCGGATCGCCGTACTGCTCAAGGTAGCGTTGAGCAGCGCGGGTAATCTCCGGTGAAGATGTCGTCGTGGTTGCCATTGGATCGCCTCCATTGGGCCTATATGGCTCTGATAATCGCTGCCGTAAGCAGTCCGCCCATTCCAATACCGTGGCCGCCCGTATGGCCGGAGAAGAGCGTTGCCGTCATGGTAGGAATTTTGAGAAGAACGAAGCCGGCAACGATGCACAATATGAGCAGGCCAGGCATGAGCGTAACCAGCTTTTCTGGACTGTTTAGGTTCATCGCTCCGCTGGTGAGATACGTAATGAGCAGGTGGCTCATCACGCTCATAGTTGCCGCGGCCACGACCTTGTAGAACTCGAAGCCGAGAAAGGCGCGGAGCCA
Organism: uncultured Acidobacteriota bacterium; assembly: GCA_963745965.1. Classification (GTDB taxonomy): domain Bacteria; phylum Acidobacteriota; class Terriglobia; order Terriglobales; family Acidobacteriaceae; genus Telmatobacter. The sequence goes on along the minus strand of CAVUZC010000011.1, from coordinate 2,632 downwards.
ACCCCAGAACAGGAAGTCTGTTTTGTCGAAGACCATCCACGGGATGAAGATTGGACCGAGCAGTCCGATGATCGTCGCCCCGATCGCTCCGTAGGCGATGATGACACCGATCAACGCGGTCAAAATGCTGAGAATGACCTGCACGGTATAGGTGCAGAGCAGCTTGTATGGTTCGGTGAAGGATGGCGATAGATTACCCACCTGTGCAAGGGCGGTACGGATGGTGTTTTGGACCTCCTGCGTCGAGTCGTTGCCGATGTAATCGACCAGGCTGCTTGTTCCACCGCTCACGAAGCCCTTGAGCGAGTACCCGATGCCCGGAATCGAGCCGTCGTAGAACTTAACAAAGCTGTAGGCGAAGGTGATGAGCAGGAAGAAGCTCAGGAACTTCCCCACGTTGAAGCCGGGGCCGCCCTGAGCGGAGGCGAGCGCCTCCTGCACGCCGAACCAAACGAGCATGATGGTGGCAAGCGAGAGCACCATGCGAAGCCCCAGCGAATCGACGGACGGCGATGCCGTTGCCGTCAGGTTGTCGCACCCGTTCTTGATGAGGATGAGGAAATCCATCTTTGGCCTCCTTTTGCTCAGTAATGGAATGCCCATTGCGTGCCGGCGCTTGTCTGTTGCGGGGTAACAGTATTGAAGTTCTGTTGGTAGCTATTACCAAGCTGGAAGAGCGACTTCAGATTGTCCTGCTGGACCTTCTGACCGATGAGCTGTTGCAACGCCTGGGCCTGGAGTATCTCGTTGGTCTCCTGTTGGGTGCGCAACTCGATCAGAAGCGCTTGGTTGATCCGTTGCAAGGTCGCCATCTCGGTATGTTGGGCCGGGTCCGTCGAGTGGCTGGCGGCTTCGAGCTGGCTGATGTCGGCCTCCCGCTGCGCGGCGTTCGCGCGGATGGCGCCAATGGTTTGTAAACTGCTGGCGTCCACGGCATCGGCAAGATCGACTGTCGCGCCGCGTGCCGCAATGTCTTGCTGGCCTTGGGAACTGAGTGAGCTGAATCCTGAGATCTGGCCCGTGCGTGGGATGCTGGCCGTCTGGTTCGCCGCGGCTGCGCCGTATCCCGTGGAAGCTGAGTTCATCCATACAAGGGAATTGCCATAGGTATTCGCGGGCATTGTCAGCATGGTCCATTGCTGGCGCCCCAGGTTGCTGTAGGAGGTGTAGAGCGTCTGCGGAAGGTTCGCCATGCGCTGTGCAAGGTTGTAGGCGGCGATGACGTTTCGTGTGGTCTCAACTGTTGTGGTGTAGAGCTGGTTGGCCTGCGCAATTTGTTGGATGGCATGGCCCGACTGCGTGGGATCGAAGACGATCCCAGAGCCGAACTGGGCGTGCGCGGGCGACACAAGTCCGGCCGCCGCAACGAGTGCGAGCGTGAGCGAGGATTTCATTTTGTTCCTCCGTAATTACTTCGTCGCGCGTTCGGCCTGAACTCTGTCCCAAGCGTCTTTGACTCTTTTGTCTTCCTCCGAACATTTCGGACTAATTTTGGGCGGAACATCCAGGTACTCGGCAGAGCAGTCTTCATGAAACTGCTTTGCCAGTTGGTCGTACTGCTTCTGGAGCGCATCGACCTTGGCTTGGTGGCTCTGGCATCCGATGGCCGCAAACGAAAGAATTGCCGTAAGCGCGAAGAGTTTGATCGTGCTGTACATGAACGACTCCTTCAAAACGTCTGTGGAATGGTGTGGTTCTCATACGCGGGCAGCAGCATATCCTGCGTGAAGTAGACCTTGACGCGGTGGCCCTCGCGGATCGTAATGGTCGGGGGAATCTGAATGAAGCGGTCAAGAACGGTAGTCGCCGACTGCGAGAGGCTTGATGACGCCCCAGTTGCAAATGCCTGCGATCCGCTGGTCGAGATGGTCCCGCCGCCCTGCTCGATCTCGCCAGCGCCGGAGATGACTCCCAGCGCAATCGAGGTTCCGAATATTTGGAAGTAATGATTGTTGACCTTGTCTTTTAGCCCCTCCTCTCCAATCTGGTCGAGGCCGTGAAACTGGTCGAGGTCCACGCTGTAGCCGTCGGGCATAATCATGCGGTGAAAGACGACCGCCATGCGGCGCTGCTGGCCGAAGCCGGCGGCGCCGATCTTGCGCGCCTCGCCCAGCACGATCGTTCCATCGGGAATGAGCACGTGCTGGCGGTCGTGCGAGTAGATGGGATTCGACACGAGTACCTTTATCGGGCCGGGTGCATCTCCATCGAGACGATTCATCAGAACGGTGTCCAAGGTGCTTCCCTCGTAGACCACGTAAGGCTGTCCCGTGGCCGCGTCGATGTTCACTTCGGCCCTATGTTGGGCGGACGCTTGCGCGGCGTGAGTGGCGGGCGGATCGGCCGCCGCGCGTGGCGCAATTAGGCTGCTCGCTGCGCGATCCGGCGTCGCCGAAAAGGAGCTTCCACTTTGTTGTGAATTGGGTGCGCCTTCGTTCTCCGCCAAGGCTGCGGAGCGTTCTTGCTGAGGCGTCTTGTCCGCCGTACCTCTGAGACTAGATTCGACGCGAAGCGGGAGTCAAAGGTCAATTCACGGTCCCTGGCCGCAAGCTGCTGCTCCTCCTGCTGCGCGGGAGTGAGTTGCGGCTGAACGGATGCCGTCTGCTGCTGCGCACAAGGTTGGCCGGGCGCA
>CAVUZC010000010.1:0-208495 GCA_963745965.1 uncultured Acidobacteriota bacterium | reverse complement strand
AGCTCACCTTCTCCGGATCGAAATCGAGGTCCACCACTTCCGCGTGCCCGGTCTTATCGGTACACACGTCCTTGTACGTGGGATTCGCAAGTGCTCCGCCCTCGTAACCCACTGCTGTCGCCGTCACGCCTGGAATGGCCGCAAAGGCCGCTTCCACGCCCCAAAAACATCCCGCGCCAAAGGTTGCCTTTTGTGTGCTCATGTCGATTCAGATGCACTGGTCCCGCGTGATGCTGGCCGGTGCTGCTCTCTCTTTTGTAACAGCACGCTCCACTTTTGGTGTATTGCACGTAACCGGCCGGCAACAGGTTTCTGCTTGACATGCAATCGCCGGCAATCGCAACCGACCTGACACCTGAAGCCTGACACGTGCCCCCTGTTCTTCTCAGCTCAGCGGCGCCAGATGTTTGGTGTTCTGGTAGGTGTAAACAATGCGGTGCGCGACGGTGATGGTGGAAAGCACGGCCAGCAGCCACAGTACCGGGGCCATGACGCCCCAGTGGTTGAAGAGCGCGCCCAGCAGGATGAGCACGATGCGCTCCGGCCGCTCCATGAAGCCCACCTTGCACTGGCCGATGAGCGCTTCGGCCCGCGCCCGCGTGTAGCTGACCATGAGCGACGTGACCATCACAAACGCCACCAGCACCACGTAGCGAAAGCGATTGATACGGCCGTAGTAGACCAGCAAACCGAAGAACAGCACTACGTCGGAGTAGCGGTCGATGACGGAATCGAAGAACGAACCGAAGACCGTGACCATGTTGGTGCGCCGCGCCACGCGGCCGTCGACCATATCGAAGATGCCCGCGCCAAAGATCACCACGCCGGCATAGAAGAACATCTTGTCCGCGTTGGTCGCGTTGGCGTGGCCAAAGAAAAATGCCGCGACGATGTTGATGACGAGGCCGATGAAGGTGAGCGCATTCGGCGAAATGCGGGTGAGCGCCAATCCATGCACGATGCGGTCGAGCAACCATCCGCAGGCACGGCCAAAAGCACTTGTCCACGTCATTTAGGCTTCTAGCTCCTAGCTTCTAGCTGCCAGCCTCTCCATGCTAGAACCGGCTCCATTGTTTTCCCGTGAAGGAGCTAGTAGCTAGAGGCTAGAAGCTAATAGCTTTTTTTTGCGTTACCCGGCTGCGGTAGCCGCGGCTCCGCCTTCTGCTTCGGCGGCCTCGTCGTGAATCGTCGTCAGCTTCAGGATCTCGAGCTCGCGTTTGCCGTTGGGCGTCACGATGGTGGCCGTGTCGCCCACCTTCTTGCCCACAATGCCGCGACCGATCGGCGACGTCGTCGAAATCAGTCCTTTTGTAACGTCGGCTTCCTCGCTGGTCACCAGGCGGTACTCGATCTCTTCCTCTTTGGTCGCGTCGTAAACCACCACTGTGGACCCGAATCCCGCCTTGTCCCTGGGAATGTTCGCCAGATTCACCAGCGAAAGCTCGGCCATGCGCTTCTTGAGCTGGCCCAGCCGCGCATTCACAAACTCCTGTCGCTGCTTGGCCATGTGGTATTCGGCGTTCTCCGAGAGATCGCCCAGCGCCCGCGCCTTCTTGATCTCGGCCGGGAGTTCGGAGGTCAGCTCGTACTCGAGCTGCTTGATCTCCTCCTGGAGTTTCTTTTTGATGTGCTCGGGCATCCGTGTTCCGGTCGGCGGTGAGAAAAAACGGCCGCAAAAGATCAACGTCCTGAAATCTCATTATAAAGGCAGGGAACAAGGGACCGAGGGAGCAAGCAAACCTGCGCGGAGAGATTACTCCTCGATCCCCTGGTGCTCCCCTGCTCCCTTGTTCCCTCGCTCCCTGTCTTCCATAAACGATTGCAGTATCAGCACCGCCGCCACCTGGTCCACCACCTTCCGGTGCGCCTGCCGCGCATGGCCCGCTTCGTAGAGGATCCGGTGGGCCTCGTGGCTGGTCAGCCGCTCGTCCCAAAAGTGAATGGGCAAACCCGTCAACTCGCCCAGTTCTTCGGAGAACTTGCGATTCCTCTCCGCCTGCGGGCTCGCGTCTCCCGAGAGATGCCTGGGATCTCCCACGACGATCCCTGCCACTGCGAACCGCCGGCAGAGTCGCGCCAGCGAACGCAAATCCTCTCGCCGGCTGCTGCGCCGCTCCAGCGTCAGAACCGGTTGCGCCGTCAACCCCAACTCATCGGACACGGCCACGCCAATGCGGCGATTGCCGATATTGAGGCCGAGATAGCGAGAAAGACTCAGCTTTTAGCTCCTAGCTTCCAGCTCCTAGCCTAAAGCTAGCGCCCTTGGAGATTCTTCGCGCACTGAAGCAGCGTTTGCTGGGTTTGCTAGCACATTATATAATGTGCTAGCATTGAATGCATTGTGATGGATGTGCAATCATGGCAAACCTGACTGTCCGCAACCTCTCCGAAGAGATTCACCGAGCTTTGCGTGTGCGGGCCGCCAATCACGGCCGCTCCACCGAGGCTGAGATACGCATGATTCTGGAAGAGCACGTCCGGCCGCCCAAGCGCCTGAAGATCGGTTCCGAGATTCACCGCATTGCTCAAGAAGCCGGAGGGATGGATGATCTTGAAATCACCCGCCAGCGGAGCGATATCCACGGAGCAGACTTCGAGTGATCGTGCTCGACACCAACCTGATATCCGAACCGCTCAAGACGAAGCCGGCGCCAAAGGTGATGGAGTGGCTCGATAACCAGAGTGCCGAAACTTTGTTCATCACCGCCATCACGCGCGCCGAACTTCGCGTTGGCGTGCTTAAAATGCCGGATGGTAAGCGCAAGAACGTGCTTGCCGCCCAGATCGAACAGGTACTCGATCTGTTTAAGGACCGCACCCTCGCGTTCGATGCCGCCGCTGCCGACAAGCTGGCCGGCATTGCGGTGCATTGCGAGAAGTTTGGAAAGCGCGCCACTGCACCGGACGCGTACATCGCCGCCTGCGCAGCTGCGCGTGGGTTTGCTGTTGCCACCCACAATGTGCGGCACTTTGAACACACCGGCGTCCGGCTGATCGATCCCTGGGATTAGGCACCTGCAAAAACAGAACGGGGCCAGAATCGCCTGTTACCCCGGTACAATCAATAGATAGAGAATCCCCGCCGGGATTCTCACGTCATTTTTCAAGCAGAAGGGTTTTCATCGGCAGGATGGCAGGGCGCAGACCGAGCAGCGGACAAACCAAGGGCGCCGGCCGCTTCCTGAAGACCTTGTTTCTGCTCGCTTTCCTTGCCGGGGGCGGGGCTGCCTGGTTGGTGCTCATGCCCTACGGGCCGGAAACAGCGACTCTCGTGACCGTCGCGCCCGGATCGTCCACCAGGGCTATTGGCGGCAAGCTCGAGGCGGCAGGCGTGGTGCGCACCCGCTACGCATTCGATCTGGTACGCGTCCTGTGGCGCAGAAAACTCCAGGCGGGTGTCTATCAGTTCGATCATCCGGCCCCGGCCCTCGAAGTCTACGCGCGGATTGCCCACGGCGACGTGGCCACCATATCCGTGACTGTGCCGGAGGGCGCGAACCTCTTTGACGTCGCCGCGCGCGTTGAACAGGCTGGTCTGGGAACGCATGATCGGTTTATGGCCGCCGCAGTGAGCCAGGTGAGCCTGATCGCCGATCTCGATCCGCGCGCCACAAGCCTCGAAGGCTACCTGTTCCCGGATACCTACAAGTTTCCGCCCAATGCCACCGATGCGCAGATGGTGGCGGCCATGGTGCACCGCTTCCGCGCGGTGGCAGCACAACTGGGATTGAAACGGGATGTGCACCACATCGTGACCCTCGCCTCGCTGGTGGAGCGCGAGACCGCCGTGGATGCCGACCGGCCTTTGGTGGCGAGTGTTCTGGACAATCGCCTCGCCAAAAACATACCCCTCGGCACCGATCCCTCGGTGATCTACGGGCTGGAGCTCGAGGGCAAGTGGCGCGGCGCCATCTATGCCAGCGATCTCACCCGCGATACGCCCTATAACACCTATCTCCACGCCGGCCTGCCGCCGGGCCCCGTAGCAAATCCGGGCGTTCCCGCGCTGCGTGCCGCCATGGATCCGGCCAGGACGAACTATCTCTACTTTGTTGCTGCCGGAACCAACGCCCAGGGTCATTCGCTCTTCGCGGAAACTCTCGATGAACACAACCGCAACGTGGCCGCGTACCGGCTCGCGCAAAAGAAAGCAGGCGAACGGTGAAGATCGTGCATCGTTCCGCCCGCGTCGCGCTCTTCGCATTTCCGCTTCTGATTGCGGGTTGTTCGCTCATCCCCACCAAGCGCCATCTACCTGTGCCGAAAGCGCCGGCCATCGTGCTCTCCGCGACACCGCAGGAATTGGTCAACCAGCTCGATCAGCGCTGGGACGCGCTGCATACTCTGACGGCCACTGTGGAGATTCAAGCCACCGAATTCAAAACCGCCGAAGGCCTGGAGAGGGACTTTCCTTCCTGCCGCGGATACATCCTGATGCGCAAGCCCAAAATGCTGCGCGTGGCGGGAACCTATTTTGGCGTGCCCATCTTTAACATGGCCAGCGACGGCAACAACTTTACGCTCGTGATTCCTTCGAAGAATCTCGCCATCGAAGGCGCGAACACCGTCACAGACAAGAATCCCAAGAGCCCCCTGCTCAACCTGCGCCCCGACTTCTTCCTGGACGCGATCACAGTCCGCGGCCTTAATCCGGACGATGAGTACATGGTGGTGAACGATACTGAAACCGTTGAGGACCTGGCCAAGAAGCATCTTTATATTGAGCCGGAATATGTGCTGAGCGTGATGCGACCCAAGTCCGGCAGAGAAATCACCCCGGTTCGCGTGATCACATTCCGCCGCGACGACATGCTCCCGTACAACCAGGACATCTACGATAGCGAAGGCAATCTCGAAACCCAGGTCACCTACAGCAACTACGCCCGATTCACGGCAGGCAGGTACCCCTCCCGCGTGACCATCAAGCGCCCCAAAGAAGGAATTCAACTGACGCTCACCGTCATCGATGTGAAGGAAAATATCGAGCTCTCCGACAGCCAGTTCCAGGTCAAGATCCCCGACGGCACCAAAATCGAGCAGCTCAAGTAAAGCTGGCAAAATTGCCTCCGGCGCGAAAGGGAACGACTTTCAGTCGCGCCACAATCAGTGCACAAAATGTAAAGGGCTTTAGCCTCTGAGGGGAGTCTTTTACCGGCGCGGGCTCTACTGCGCCCCTTTGGCCCGCAGCAGATCCGCAACGTCCGCGTGATGGTTGCCGGTGGCGAGAGCGAGCGCCGTAGTCCCATCGCCGCTTTTGTCGTTCACATTCGCGCCGTGATCGAGAAGCGCCTTCACGATGTCCGCAAATCCTCCGCCCGAGGCCGCCATCAGCGAGGTAAAGCCATGGCTGTCGTGCGCCTCCACGTCTGCGCCCTTCTCGATCAGCAGATCCACCAAATCCACGTTGTGCGAAACAATGCTATACATCAGCGGCGTGAATCCATCGTTGTCTTTTGCGTTCACCGGCGCGTTTTTGTCGATCAACAGCTTTGCCGCGTCCAGATCTCCGGTCATTGCCGCGTAGTGCAGCGCGGTGCGCGCGGTTTGATCCTGCAGGGCCGGGTTCGCGCCTCTGTCGAGCAGCAGTTTCACCATGTCGATGCGTCCCATGCCCGCTGCACCCATCAGCGGCGTATATCCCTGTTCGTTCCGCGCATCCACATGCGCCCCCTGGTCGAGCAGTTGTGCAAGCGCCGCGATGTCGGCATTCTCGATGGCTCTGAAAAGCTGCTCGTCTAGTTTGGGCGCTGAAGTTTGCGCCGGTGAGCCGGCAGCTTTCCCCTGGTTGGGAGGCGTGGTTGTCTGCCTCTGCGACATTTTGACCCGTTGCAACGGCCCCCGCGGCAAGCGCGAAACCGCAAAGAACGGAAGCCAACACCAATCTCTTCATGCTTCACTCCTGTAGCACTATGCCGCTTCAATACTGATTGGCGCAATCCGAGAACAGCTTAATCTTATCCGGATCGCGGCGGCCCGAGTACCCTTGAGAGAGAACGCTATTCTGGCGGGAGAACGGCATGAAAGCAAGCGCAATCGAATTTCGTCTGCGGATGTGGATTCAAATCGTCATTTTATTTTTAGGCTTTTGGGCGCCGTGGATCGGCACGCACGATCTCAGCCGGAGAATCTCTACCCTCGAGTGGCTGGCGCTTGAGATCAGTCGTATGGGACTCGTGAGCTTTACCACGCCACACCCATCGTCATCGTCTGCGGCGCAATCGCCGCGCTCATCGGCGCGGTGCTGCGCGTCTGGGGCGTTGCTTATCTCGGCTACGGCGTGGTGCACCACGGCGACATGCAGGGCCGCGCGGTCACGGCCGCTGGCCCTTACCGCTATATGCGCAATCCGCTCTACGTCGGCGGCTGGTTCATGATCCTGGCCATTTCGCTGCTGATGCCGCCCTCGGGCGCGCTCTTCACGATGGTTTTGCTCACCATCCATTTTCTGCGCCTGATTCTGGGCGAAGAGGCATTTCTCGCGGCAAAACTCGGCGAGCCGTACCGCGAATATCTGCGCGCGGTACCGCGGATTGTCCCGCGCCTGCGCTCCAGTCTTCCTCGCCGCGCCGGCATAAGCCCCACTGGCTCGTCGCTATGGGAACCGAACTGAATCCCATCGGGATCTTTTTCACGCTGGCTTTCTGTCGTGGACCTACGACAATTTGCTGATGATCAAAACAGTGCTCGTCGTCTTCGGAGCTTCGCTGATCGTGAAGGCACTGATGCCGCGCGGAGAAGCCAAGGCGAACGCGGTCTGATTGAACCGGATCCGAGATCCGAATGCGCAAGCTCGACACGGCGCAAAAAACCAGCGCAAAAACAAAAGGGGAAAAGCGCGAGGCTCTTCCCCTTTCGCATCCGAAACCAGAAAAACTACTTCTTCGGGGGCGCGATGGTGTCCTTGGCGGCCTTGGCCACGCGGAACTTCACCACGGTCTTGGCCTTGATCTTGATGGCCTCGCCGGTCTGGGGGTTGCGGCCCATGCGAGCCTTGCGCTCCGCCTTCACCAGGCGGCCGATGCCGGGCAGCACAAAGACGCCGTTCTTCTTGGTTTCCTTGATCGCCGTCTCCGCCAGCAGATCCAGGAAGGCCGCCGCCTGCTTGTTGGTCAGTTCGAGCTTCTCAGCCAGTTGCCGAGTCAGCGCTGTCTTGGTCAGTCCTGTTGCCATGTGTTTCTCTCCTTCTGTGCGAGCCCTTCGGGCCGCCGCTGTGGTGGGCTTCCGCCTGTTGTGCGCTTACCGCATGGAGGGTGGCCGGTGGGACTGAGTGCGCGGAACCCCTGTATTCATGCGGCTACGAAGAACCCTGCCGATGGTTACAATGCGGCTTTCGGGCAATGAAAGTCAATCAAAAAACGCCGGTTTTCCACAATTTTCTTAGGTTTTTGTGCGTGAAAGCCCGATTTTTGCCGGTTTTTGGCCTTCCGGGCCCTCTGAAACCCGCATTTGGCGCAGATTTTTGCGAGGTTTGAGGAGTCCCTCGCTGTCGAGTTTTTTGTCAGAGCGTGGGCTTCCTGCCGCTGCTGAAGAGAGCTTGGAGGTTCGCCTGTTTCGTATCGCCGCGTACGCAATTTCTTTCACAAAACGGACCTTATCCCAGGGTTTTGCCCTGGGCTATTTTTGTTCCCTCCCTTCGGGAGGGGTTTACTGGGCAGACTGCTGCATTGCTGACTTGCTGACTCGACTTACTGCGCGGGTCAGGAGACCCGCGCTACAGCCGGTTGGGAAACCGGCGCTACTTTTTCTTGCTCCGTTGCCTTTTTACTTTGTGGGCTCGTCCGCGACAGGCGCTGACGCCGGCGGGACTTTCGGGCCGATCAGGACGCCGTCGTCCAGCGATGCGGCTACTAAATGGTCGCCGGCGGCGCGGATGAGGGCGATCTGGAAGCCGGTTTTCCACCAGACCCAGGTCATGGTTTTGGGATCGATGGCGTAGATCTGGTCGCTCAAATTGGAGCTGACGAGGATGCGTTTGGAGACCGGGTCGACGCTGAGATCGTCGATGTCGTTGAGCGGGAGGCGGTGAATCCAGAGCCAGGTTTTGCCGAGGTTGCGGGTGAAGTAGACGCCCTCGCGCGCGCCCAGCCAAAGCGTGCCGTCGGGCGCAAAGGCTACGCGATGAATGTGGGTGAGCATGGTGGGGATGCCGAGGGGCCACCAGGACTGGCCAGCGTCGTGGGAGATGACCACGGAGTCGTCGCGCGCGGCGACCAGATCGTTGCCGTGAGCGGTGACGGAGAGGAAGTTGCCCTCGCCCATGACCGGTCCGCCCTGCCAGGTTGCGCCCTGGTCGTGGCTGGTGACGAGGCCGTAGCTGGTGGCCGCGACCCAGACGGGGCCCGAGACGTCGAGGGCGTTGATGAGGCTTTCGAGTTCGACGGGCGGGGCGGCGACTTCTTTTTCGGTGTTGACGTTGGTGCCGCTGAGATCCTGGGTGGTGGTTTTGAGGATGGTGTTGGCGAGGGTGTTGCGGGGCTGCCAGGTCGGGGTCAGGGCGGGTGCGGCGACGGGATCGGTGGTGGATGGAGGTTCTTCATTCCCCGGTTTCTCCACCGCGGCGGACGAGACTGGGAGCACCCCAACATTTTCGGAACCGACAGAGTTGCTGGCGACTTGTGTTTCGGGGGCGGGGGTGTTGCTGCCGTTGCCGAGGACGAAGATGCCGTGGTTGGTGCCGGCTACGATGCTGCCGTCGTTGGTTTGGGCGAGAGAGAAGACGTCGCGGCCGTCGAGGCCGTCAGCGATCTGCTGCCAGTGCGCGCCGCCGTCCTCGGAACGGAAGACGCCGCCGAAGCGCTTGTCGTTGACCACGCCGGCGTAGAGGCGCTGGGGATCGTTGCGGTCAACGACGAGGCCGGCGATTTTGCGCTCGGAGATGCCGGCGTTGGATTGAGTAAAGGTGTGGGCGGCGTCGTTGCTCACGAGGACGCCGCTGCGGTCGGTGGCGAGGAGGACGCGATCGGAGTTGGCGGGATCGACGTAGACGTCGTTGACGATGACGTCGGGGTCGGTCATGCGCTCGAAGGTGCGGCCGGCGTCGGTCGTTTTGTAGAGGCCCTCAGTGGTTCCGGCGTAGACGACGTTGAGGTGCGCAGGGTCCTGGCGGAGGACGCGGGTGCGGCGGGCTTCAGACGGGATGCCGTGAATTTTGTGGAAGAGAAGGCCGGCGTTTTGGCTTTTATAGATGCCGCTGCAGGCGCTTAGGTAGACGGTGCGGGTGTTTTTGGGGTCAACGATGATGGAGAAGACGTCGGAATCGACGATGACACCCTGCTTGATGTTGCGCCAGGTTTTGCCGCCATCGGTGGTTTTCCAGGGCAGGTGCCAGGTTCCGGCGTAGATGATGGCGGGATTCTTGGGATCGATGGCGAGGGATTCGATTTCGTGGATTTCGCGGCTGTGGGGCGGGCTGATCCGGGTCCAGTCGGCGCCGGAGTCGGTGGAGCGGAAGACGCTCTGCAAGGTTCCGGCGACGAGGATGGTTGGGTCGGAGGGAGCTTCGGCGAGCGAGAGCACGGGCTGGCCCTCGAAGAGCGGGATTTCGGTCCAGGTGTGGCCGGCGTCGTGGCTGATCCAGATGCCGCCGTCGTTCGAGTCCTTCCAGGCGCCAGCGTAGAGGGTGGTGGGGTTGTCGGGGTCGACGATGACGTGGTCGATGACGAAGCCGTCGCCGCGGCCGAGCTTGGCGAGACGATGCCAGGATGCGCCTTCGTCGCGCGACTCGTAGAGCCAGCTGTTGGTGGTGCCGAGGTAGAGATGGCCCGGCTCGCCGGGCACGGAGGCGAAGGCGCGGGCGTCGCCGCCGTTGGGGCCGACGACGGTGAAGATGTCGTGCTCGTGGCCAGTCTGATCCTGCGCGTGGGCGGTGGGGATCGCGATCAGGCAGAACAGAAGTAAAAGAAGCCGAATTGGTCGTGGGGATTTATGGAAATCGAAGGCAGCAAACTGCAGGTGGTTCATTGAGGCGAGAAACTCCCGTGGTGGTGCTCTATCCAGAATAGACAAAATCGAGCCGGAAGGCGACTGGCTGGGGCCAGTGCCAAGCGGGCGGGGACCTAGCGGCCAAGGTAGACGCGGTATTGCTGCTCCAGGACGCCGGAGGCGCGGGCGAGCAACAATTTCGACACGTTGTACTGGTAGAGGCTTTCGACGAGGTTGGATTGGGCGGCGGCGAGCGTGGCCTGCGCGGTGACCAGAGGCAGATTGTCGTCGACGCCGGCGTTCACGCGGTCGGTTTCATCGCTCAGGGCGCGCGTGGCGAGGTCGACATTGGAGCGGGCTACGTCAACGAGCTGCTGGTTGGCGCTTACATCGAGAAGCGCGGCGCGGACCTGTTCGTCGATGTGGTTGCGCAGGTCGGCGAGCTGCGCGGTGATCGAGTCGAGTTGCGCCTTCGATGCGTCCTCGTCGCCGCGCAGGCGCGCTTCGCGGAAGATGGGAAAGTTGAGCGTGCCGATGGCGGCAAAGTTGCCGTGGGTGCCCGCGCCGTTGACGGTGCTGGTGCCGTAGTAGCCGTTAAAGTTGAGCGTGGGCAGCCGCTGGCTGCGATAGACGGAGTGTACGGCTTTGTATTCGACGGCCTGATTGAGCAGGTTCTGGTAGTCCTGACGGCTGCGGTAGGCGAGCGCGCGAACTTCTTCGGGCGTTTGCTCGGCGAGGTCGCTGTAGGGCGCGGCGTCGGTGAGAGCGATCTCATGGCCGGGATCGACGCCGATTTCGCGCTTGAGCAGGATAAGGTCTTTGGCCTGGCTGTTCTGGGCCGCGATCAGCGCCTGTTGCTGCGCCTCAAGCTGCACGCGCGCCCGCAGTTCATCCAGGTTGGCCACGGTGCCGGCCTCGTGCGCCGCGTGCGCGTGATCGAGCAGGACCTGCGCTTCCGCGACCTGGGCGTTGGCGTTGTCCACTTCGGACTGATCGGCAACGGCGCGCAGATAGGCGACAGCGACCTGCTGCACGACTTCGCCGCGCGCCGTCATCTTGCTGAAATAGGCCGAGCGCTCGGCCGCGCCGGCGGCTTTCCATCCCTGGATCACCGGGCCGGAAAAGAGGATTTGGCTCAGGTGGAGCTGGCCCTCCGTGAGGTCGTCGCGCGTGATTTCTGAAAGTCCTGCGGGAATCTTGCTGCCGAACTCGGCAATGGTTTTGGGGCTGAAGCCCTGCGCGGCGAGATTGTGCATGTAGAAGCCGGTGTCGCCGGTGAGCGAGATGGTGGGCAGAAACTCCTGCAGCGCTTCATTTCTCTCGCCGTGCAGCGCCTTTTCCCCGGCTTCGGCTTCTTTCAGGCCCAGGTTGTTCGTGAGTCCGCGGCGAATGGCGTCGTCGAGCGAGAGATTGAGCGGCTCGCTCGTGACGGGCTGCGCGGTGATGCTGCCATAGAAGGGATTTTGCGCCGAGGTGGCGTTCTGCGCGTGGGAGGCTGCGGCTCCGGCGCAAATGCCGGACAGAAGCAGCAGGAAAACGCGCGGGAAACGCAGCGCCAACCTGCGTCTGGATTCAGGATGTTGCTGTGGAATCACTCCCATCATTTTCTCAGATGACTCCAGAAGCAGGAGGATGCAGGCGAAGGCGGAATATTTGCGAGGTAGGCGCACACAAGAAATAGGGGCAAGGATTCGAGCGGCCCTCCGGGGCGCGGACTATCGCTCATAGCTTTCCCAGGACAGCGCCCGCCTCGGCGGGCTTGTCCTGGGCTATGGTCGGTCGCCTCTCCGGGGCGGTCGCCGGCGCGAGCAGGCCTGCCGCTTCCATCATCCGCTCCACATCGTAGCCTTCCTTGCGCGAGCGCTGGTCGTAATAGAGGAGCGTGAGGGCGATAGGATAGAGCGGTCCGACGACGACTGCGGCGAGGGCGTAGAAGAGATAGACGAGCACTTCGTAAAGCTGCGGGTTGAAGCCGCCGGCGTGGTGGCCGGTGTAGGTGAGGGTTGCGATCCCCCAGGCGAGAAACGCCCCTACGCCCTCGAGCACCAGAGCAAAAATAACCGCCATGATCCAGGCGACGAAAATGCGCCAGCGGCTTTTTCTGGTGAGCCGCCAACTGCGGCCGAGCGACTTCCAGCCGCTGGTCTGCTCAAGAGCTGCTGCCGGCATGGCGAATGCAAACGAGATGCCGACCCAGAGAAAAGCCACGAAAATGCCAGCAATGATCGCAAGCGCCATGAACCCTCCGGTCGAAGGGTCTTTGAACAATCCGAGTTGCTTGTCGAGAATAGCGAGTGCGGCTATCAGCGCGAACGCCAGTATCTCTGGAACGATCAGTTGCGCGCAGTGGCGGAGAAACGCGACCCAGAGGTAGGTGAGCCAGCGCGCGCCGAGAAGGCGGAGGGAGTTCAAAATCGAATTGCTCTCAGCGAAGAGCTCCCGCGAGGCGGCACACACAAATGCGGGTTGAAACAGGAGCCATGCCAGACCGGAGATGTGGTAGTACAGGTAAGCGACGAGCCAGCCTGCGGCGATTCTCGATCCGGGATCATTCTCCGCGCCGAACCATCGCTCCGAATGCAGCCAGGTAACGTCGGCCAGATGGAGAGCAAGCATGGCGGCCGCGGGCAGGGCTGCAATGCCGGCAAACAGCAGGAATCGCTTGCGGTAGATCTCAAAGGTGCGGTCGAGGATCTCGCCCAGATTCATGGGGCGCAGAGCGGCCTGCATTGTGTTCCCCCGGTACGCGCCAGTATACGCGGAGGAGGGATGATCATCGTGCGGTCGCACGAAGGCATTTGGGGAAGGTGGTGCAGTTTCCCGTTAGGCGTCGATACGTTCAGAACGGCCAGTCGAACCTGGGGGCGGGTCGATGACCGCGCCTGTTGGCGCAGATCGACCATTACTCCGGGTGAGCGGATCGATCCAGGAACGACATCACGATCGGAGAGTGGGGATGAAGAAGATGGTTGTTACCTGGGGGTCTCCGACGGCACAATCCGCAACATTAGCGGCACTGAGGTGACAGTCACAAAGGGTTTCTGCTCCACAGAGGTGGTTGGCGCCGATGCAGCTTGGTCCGCGTCAGAGCCGGAATTCTTATAGGCGCTCCAGCTTACTGTAATTCTGTACGTTCCCGGTTGACTCGGTAACAATCCCAGGCGCATCAGCGTATCCTCTACCGGGACGATCTTTCCCTGCTTGAGAGGTGTTGGTGGAAGCGCCCCACAGGGTCCGCTGGATTCGTTCAAGAGAGGCAATTCAAAATACTCGGGCTTCGATCCGTCTTCATTTTTAACTGTCACTTTGTAGTCGATTTCCGGCGAAAGAAGATGATCGAACGCACAGCGCCATTGGGCAAATGGCCTGCCATATACCGGTCCAATCGCCGAAATATCCTCGAAGGCCAGATGAAGCGGAATGTCCTCGCCCAGCGGATAGCTTAGCTTGTCAAGCGTCAGATCGGCCCGCATACCTTCCACAGTTTGGCCCCAGTTTCGCTGGATCGTCGCAGGGTCAACTACGTCCAGAGTGACGGCATTCGAGGAAACCAGCCGCAGTTCTCCGTCCGGCGCGGTCCCGGCCAGCTCGGAGACAGCGAGAGTCCGCTTGCCCGGGGTATCCAGGCCGGGTACCCCGTTGGGTTCGACTTCGATCGGAAACTCGTTCGCCGGTCCGAGCCATTTTCCGTGCCATGGCCATGGGTTGTACGGCTTGCAGCCATTCGGCGTATTGGCAGCGCCCACGGTAATCTCGCGCAGTTTGTATCCTCGATCATCGCGTATTGATTCGAACAGCACGGGGCACTTTTCGGTCGGCATTCCAGTGCGAAGCCGCAGCTCGATGATTTCACCCTCGTCGTAAGTCGTTTTGGGTGCAATCAGCAAGGGGCCCGGAGGTATCGGCGAAGCCTTCATCTTCGCTGTCGTCCAGTCCGGAACAAACGTGCCGGGCTGGAATTCATCCTTCACCGACATCGGGCACGGGTTAGGCATGAGGGTTGGCGAAAGGATCGAAACCCCCGGGGCGGGTTGATAGGCCGAGAATCCTGAAAACATTTGGCAGCCTTTCGCAGCGCCGTCGTCTTCCATGCTCCATCTGTACGAGGCGTGCACAGTCCTGTTCGGGTAGATGACGATGGTGGGAGAATCCTGCGTCACGTGGTTCTTCACCCACAACGGTAGTAACTTGCACGCGCTACCACTGGTATTGGTGTAATCCAAGGCGACAATCGCCATTTTGTCGGGAGTCCGATAGAAGTGCAGCGCGGGCGCCAGGTCGTTGGGCTGGCAGGCGTCGGGAGAGGGAACGATCTTCACGGTGACTGGGTTAGATGGGACGAGACGCAGTTCGCCATAAGGAGTCGGGTCGGCGACCTGGTAAATGGTGAAGGTGTTTTCGCCGAGCCCGTCCACGCCATAACTGAGGTTGCCGCCGACGCGGATATTGAATTCGTTCGCGGGCCCTGTCCACGGCTCGGCGTCCGGAATCTCGGGATGACAGTCGACTTGGGTGAGACGGGTGTTGCCGTCGGAATCCTCCACTTTCTCAACCAGGTAAGGACATGCCGCATCGGAAGCCGGGCGGTCGGTGAGCTTGACGTGCAGCTCGATAGGCTCGTGCGAGTAATAGGTCTGTTTATCCGCAGTGATAACAGGGGCGGATGGAAGCGGCTTCAGAGCGGTGTCATCCGGCTTCCAGTCTGGAACAAACGGACCGGGAAGATAGTCTGTCTGCCGCACCTTGGAACAGGCAGGAGGGAGCAAAATCTGCGCGCCGACCCACTGGAGCGGGTTTCGAAGCGGAGGCGACAGGAAGGGGAGAGATTCCAAGAACCGGCAGTGAATCGCCGACTTGGGATTCGCGGTGCTCCATCGGAACGAGCTGTGAACGACTTCGCCCTGCTTCAAATCTAAGGGCCCGTAGATTTGCACTCCTTTTGCGCCCTCGGCATCTTCGGGCGCAAGGGGTTCAAGGGGGTCGAGAACGCAGGTTTTATCGCTGGCGTTGCGATACTCGATAGCCACTACATGCATGTCGTTCGGCGCCTGATAAAAGCGGAGGTTGGTCTCCACGTCGGATTCCGTGCAGCTCGTAGGGCCGTAAAACTGGGCGAACGCCTGACCGCTGGCGCAGAGCACGGCTAGGCAGACGAGCGGGACGGTGTTGAATCGGGGAATTGGGCTCAAAGTTTCTCCGCAAGTGAAGCCACGCCGAAATAGACGTTTTCGATCCATGGATGTCCCCCGGTCACTTCAGAAAATTCGGGAGAGTTGTCGCAGCTCGAAGGATACTCGAAGCCGTAGCTTCGAGGTTCTTGCCTAGTCCGCACAAGCAATCACTGAGACAGAATCTCGGGTTCTGGGCGAATAACCGCTCTGCCGAAAACTGCACCATTGCGGTATCTGGGGTATCCTTCGCAGCCTTTTGAGAGCCCTATGTCCAGGCGGCAGAAAAACCGGACCTGGTTCTTTGTGAAGGTTGGGATGGTTTGGTCGGGTCGAAGCGCCGAGGGAACGGATTGGGGGGATTTTGCGTACTCAATCTCCATGACGGGTGTCGCTACATTAAGCTGGGGCATGGCAGCACCTGCGGTGCGGCAGCCCAAGCCACCTGCGGTGGGGCGGACCAAAGAGAGCGGTGGTAAGGATGTGGCAGCCGCTGCGTCGGCTCCGGCCTTGTGGCAACGCTGGGGGTGGTCGGGCGGCAAGCAACAGCCGGTGAGCACGGACCGCGGAGGCCAGGCACAACGCGATGGGGCGCGGTACGATGAGAGCCGGTGCGCTGCAATCGAAATGGATGTTTCCCCGAGGGAGGCGACGCCGGCCAGCCGAGAGAGACTGGTAAGCCGAGCAGGAAGTACGGGGGTAAGAGCTCTGGAGCCGGATTGGGCCGAGATCGTCCGCCGCTCGATGAACGGCGATTCCGGCGCATGGGCCGAGATGGTCCGGGCGCATCAAAAGCGTGTGTACGGGCTGTGTTACCGGTTTACAGGCAACTCGGCCGACGCTGAAGACCTGACCCAGGACGTTTTCCTGAAGATTTATACGAATCTGAGCAGTTTTGACTCGACGCGCGGCAGCCTGCCGGTGTGGATTACCACCATGACCCGGAATCTGCTGGTGGACAACTTCCGGCGGACGCGGAACCAGCGGGCAACGGGTTCCCTGGACGAGGGTTGGGACCAGAGCGAAGATCTTCGGCCACGCCTGAGCGTCGCCGAGCGGCTGGCGGACGGCGCAGCTTCTCCCCACGAGGCCGCAGCCCGCAACGAGTTGAAAAAGATGGTCGAGATGGCACTGATGAAAGTGAGCGCCGATCTGCGCGAGGCGGTGATTCTGAGGGATTTGCAGGATATGGATTACAAGGAAATCGCGCAGGTTTTGGGGATTCCCGAAGGTACCGTGAAGTCGCGGATCAGCCGCGGCCGAGCGGAACTGGCGCGGCTCCTGGAACGTACCAAGAAGGAGGTGATGTAGCCATGGCAGAAGGCACACACATTCCGGGCGCACCTGCTTGCAACGAGTGGGAAGCGCAACTGACCGATGCATTGGATGGGCTGCTGAGCCCCGAGGAAGAAGCGCGGTTCGCCGCGCATAAATTGGTCTGCCCGGCTTGCGCCGAGATGTACGAGGAGGCGCGCAAGGGCCGTCAGTGGCTGGAGTTTTTGTCGCCGGAGCCGGAGCCGCCAGAGGGGCTGCTGGAGAAGATTCTGGCGACTACCGGGCCGGGTTCGGATTTGGGACATGAAGTGAGTGGATTGCCGGCTGCGGCTGGCGGGATTCCGGCCTTCGTGCCGCCAGTCTGGCAACAGGCTGGATTTGCGGCAAGGATGCGGGCCAGCGCGGGGCCGCGGCTGCTGATGACGGCCGCGATGGCCTTCTTCTCGATTGCGCTCACGCTGAATTTGGTGGGTGCGGATGTGAACCGTCTGCGGCTCGCCGACCTGAGGCCGGTCGCGGTGCGGTCCTACATGGAACGGCAGCTGAACATGGCTTCAGTGCCGATCGTGCGCTACTACGACCACCTGCATTTTGTGCACGAGGTAGAGGCGCGGGTGCGCGAGTTCCGCAGCCGGGACGAGAGTGAAGACAACGGCGTTGGGCAGCCACAGCAGACGCAGCCGGTGACGCCGGGTGAGACGCGGAACAACAGGGACCGAGGGAACAAGGGAATCCGCCGCGGCGGAGAACAAGAAAACCGGGAAGCGGTTCGCGGTGGCAATCGTGAGTTTTTGGAAACGTCGCTTACGTTTTCAGAGGGGTCCATGCAGTCCAGGGGCTACATGGTTCGTAGGTTGGAAAGGAGCACACCATGGATTGCGTCAATCATAGCGGTGTAACGGCTGCGGCATATTGCCAGAACTGCGGCAAGGCGCTGTGCCAGGCTTGCGTGCGCAAGGGATCGGGCGGGCAGGTTTTCTGCGACCCGTGCTTGACGGCGTGGCAAACCGCGGCAAACGCGCAACGTGCGTATGTGCCGCCGCCGCTGGGCGGACCGAGCCCCGGGCTGGCGGCCGTGCTGGGCGCGATTCCGGGCGTAGGCGCCATGTACAACGGCCAGTTTGTAAAAGGGCTGATTCACGTGGCAATCTTCGCGGTGCTGGTCAGCATGACCCACATCTACGGCGTGTTCGGGCTTTTTGTGATGGCGTGGATCTTCTACCAGATGTTCGACGCCTTTCACACGGCGAAAGCACGGCGCGACGGCGATCCGTTGCCCGATCCGCTGGGACTAAACGAATTGAGCCACGCGATTGTGTCGGGCGGGCGACCGCCGCAGGGACCCATGCCGCCGGGCGCGCAGCAGGCCCCTTACCAGGTTCCCCCTCAGGGCGCACCGGGACAGGCGGCAAATCAGGCCACGTATCAGGTTCCACCGCAGGGCGTTCCCTATCAGAATCCGTATCAATCTCCTTATGGCGGGAGTTACCCGCCGCCACCCGGAGCCGCGGGACCTGGCTTTCCGCCGATTCCGCCCATTCCACCGATCCCGCCCGTGCCGCCGATGTATCCGGTATATTGGCAGCGTCGCGCGCCGGTGGGAGCTGTGATTTTGATTGGTTTGGGTGTGATGTTTCTGCTTGGGCAGTTCTCGTGGTTTTCCTGGCATGTCTTTGAGTACTTCTGGCCGCTGCTGCTGATCGGGCTGGGCGTGTGGATGATTGTGAACCGGCTGAACGAAGCGCAGGGCGTCCCGCCAAATGGCTCACACGGCAATTCCCAAGGAGATAAGAAATGAACCGGTCTATGCTGATTCGCAGGTTGTGGGGGCCGGCATTCTTGCTGCTCGTGGGCGTAAACGCCTTGCTGGCGCAGAGGGACATTCTGGGCTGGGGCCAAAGCTGGCCTCTCTACATGATCCTGGCCGGCGTGCTGATGCTGGCCGAACGTGCCGCGCTGGCCTCGGAAGGTTATCCGCAGTCTCCCTGGTCGGGACCGGGAATGAATCAGGCAGCGAATCCGGGAGCGAATCCGGCAAACAATCCGGCTGCGAGTTCAGGCGCTCCGGCTCAGGGTGGCGGACTGCGCGTGACGCCAGCCAGCACGACTCCTGTGCCGTCGCCGTGGGAGGAGCTTGAGAAGAAGAAAGAGGGAGGGCAATCATGAGCAGCGTACCTCCAAATATGCCGCCCAACGTGCCGCCCGGCACGCCGCCGCCTTACGATTCCAAGGCCCAATGGCGCGCCCATAAAGAACAGCAAAGAGCGGCGTGGCGCGCACAGCGCGACGCGTGGAAGGCGCAGCGTTATGCGTGGAAGACGCAATACCAGGGCATCTACGGCCCGCGTGTGCCGTCCGTTGTGGGCCCGCTGCTGCTGATCTGCGCCGGCGTCATTGCGCTGTTGATCGTCACCGGCCGCATAGACGCGGGCGTGTTTTTCTCGTGGTACGGGCAATGGTGGCCAGTCCTGCTGATCGGCGCGGGAGTGGTCCTGCTGGGCGAGTGGGCGCTCGATATGCATCGCGGGATACCGGTGCGGCGCAAGGGAAGCTTCGTCGGAATTCTGATCTTTCTTGCGTTTGTGGGCATGATTTCTGCGGCGCACAACCACTTCTTCCTGGGCCCTTGGCACGGCGACATCGGCGATAACGATTTCTTCAACGCCTTCCGGCCTCCGGAGCACGACTTGGATCAGCCGGTCCAGAAGCAGCAGATTCCGGCGAATGCATTCATTGAGATTCGCAATCCGCGCGGTGACGTGAGCATTACGGGGAACAATCAGACGAATCTGGAAGTGCAGGCGCACGAGGTTGCGTACGCCGGCTCGGACGATGCCGCCCAAAAAATCTTCGATGCCGAAGCCGCGAAGGTAACGGTGAACGGCAACGCGGTGGTGATTCAATCGCAGTCGAGCGACGACAAGGGACGCGTGAATCTGTCGGTCGCCGTGCCCAAAACGGCTCATATAACGGTGAACGCGGGCTGGGACAACGTGACGGCGAGCGGGCTGGGCGCGGGCATCGACATTACGGCGCGGGGCGACGTGCACCTGAACGCGATCTCAGGCCCGGTGGTCACGCACTTCGTCCGCGGCAGGCACCATCTGCTCGCCGCGCAGGATATTCAGGGCGACCTGACGATGGAAGGCGACGTAGACGACATCACATTGACCGGAATCAAGGGCGGCATCTCGCAGAACGGCGATATACCCGGCGACGTATCGATGGAAAACGTGACTGGGCCGGTGCATCTGCATACTTCGGTCACTTCGCTGGACGCGGCGGCGCTGCCGGGCAGCCTGACGCTCAACGACGATGATTTGCGCATCGCCGGAGCCAAGGGCGATGTTCACGTGACGACGCATTCCAAGGACGTGGATTTGAGCCAGATCGAAGGCGATATCCGTGTGGAAGATCGCGACGGGGCCATCCGCATTGCCCCCGTGGGCACGTACAACGTGGAAGCGAGAAACAGCAAAGGCGACGTAGAGATTACGCTGCCGCCCAATGCCTCGGCTACGGTGAGCGGGCAGACCCATAACGGCGACGTGGTGACGGATCTGCCGATCGCGTTCAGCGGGGGCGAGAACAAATCGTTCACCGCGCGTATTGGCGGGGGCGCTGCGCACATTACGCTCAGCACCGACAACGGCGATCTGCGCATCAAGAAGGGATTGGCTAGCGACAGCGCCGCAGCCGAACCGGCAGCGAA
Organism: uncultured Acidobacteriota bacterium; assembly: GCA_963745965.1. Classification (GTDB taxonomy): domain Bacteria; phylum Acidobacteriota; class Terriglobia; order Terriglobales; family Acidobacteriaceae; genus Telmatobacter. The sequence continues at coordinate 188,419 of CAVUZC010000010.1, read as the reverse complement.
GGCGGATCAGAACGCGCCGAACGAACGCCATCTGAAGAGCTCGAAGGCACTGCCGGCACAGCCGGTGACGCAGTAAGCCGCAATGTGCATTACTGGCGTGAACGGGGCAGGACTTCGCAGATTGCTGAAAGATCTAGCTTTCGATCCGCCGGAGGGAGCGGGAGGCTTTAGCCTCCCGACTCAAGCCCTCGCTTCTGTGTGGCTTTAGCCACGGGTCTTCCTTCAAGACTGCCCGGCAGACTCATCGCTCCTGCAACAGAAGCTCCAAAACCGAGCTTGAGCTTCAGCCCTTGCAAGCCGCTTTCTCTCCAACGAACCCACGCGCCTGTTTTCTTTTCTGCTGCATCCGTTGTATGCTTCGAGTGCGATTCCGCGCGGGGTCTGGAGCGGGTGCATCCAAGTGCAGGGGGCTCGGGGCATGGTGCATACACCGGTCAGGGTGATTACGGTTGAGCGCGAGTACGGCTCGCACGGAGCTGAGTTTGCGCACCACCTGGCGGAGCGGCTGGGCTGGCGGCTGCTGGACTCAGAGCTGGTGGCCGGCGCGGCGCGCATGGCCGGCGTGGACCCGAAGACTGCGGCGAAGTTCGACGAGCGGCTGGACCCGTGGTACCACCGCTACGGCAAACTCTTATGGAACGATCCGGTGTACGCGCCAGTGCCGGGTGGCGAGGAGAAGGTATTCGATTCCGAGCGCATGCTGGAGCTGATTCGGCAAGAGATTCTGCAAGCCGCCGAGCAGGGCAACTGCGTGCTTGTGGGCCGCGGATCGGCGTGCGCGCTGGCCGGGCGGCCGGGGTGCTTTCATGTTTTTGTGTACGCCACGCCGAGCGCGAAGAAGGACTGGTATGCGCGCGCCTTTCCCGAACGGGCGCAACACGCCGAGCAGGATCTGGCGGCCATCGACCGGCGGCGCGCGGCGGTGATCCGCAAGTTCTACCAGCAGGAGTGGTGCTCGCGCCGGCTTTACCACATGCTGCTGAACTCGTGCATTGGGCCCGAAGCCATGATTGCGGCGGTGCAATGCGCGGCGGGGCTGTGCACGACACCCGCGGAGACGGCGCGATAAGCCTTCCGCACGGAGCGGATTCAAACTGCCGTCCGCGCCACGCGCGTGCTAATGCGCGTGAAAACCTCCCAGGGAATCGTGCCTGTAGCGCGAGCGTGGTCTTGCGAGGTGATGGTCTCACTGCCTTGCGTGCCGATGAGCACGACTTCATCGCCGGCTTCGACGCCGGGAATCTCCGTGATATCGATGACTGACTGATCCATGCTCACGCGACCCACGAGCGGCGCGCGCTGGCCGCGAACGATAAGCTCGAAGCGATTGCTGAGCGCGCGATCGAGTCCGTCGGCATAACCTACGGCGACGAGTGCCACGCGCATGGGCTCGGTGGCGACGAAGGTGGCGTTGTAGCCGATGCTCGCGCCGGCGGCCACGGAACGCACGCCGATGACGGAGGATTTCCATGCGAGCACCGGCTGGAGCGCTGCGCGCGCGGCTGTGAGTGAAGACGGCTCCGAATCAAATGAGGGATCGAATTCCGGAACGACGCCGTAAAGCGCGAGGCCGGGACGCACCATGGCCTTCATGCCGTGGCGCTCGGCGAGCTGGGCGATGGGTTGCGCCTGATCTGCAAGCAGCGCGGCCGAAGCGCCTACGCTGAGCCACTCGGCAAAGAGTCCGGCGGCGGAGATGCGGCCGAGGACGCCGTCGAGACACGCAAGCTGCTCGCGGGTGATCTGGCCGTCGGCTTCATCGGCGGCGAAGAGATGCGTCATCACGCTCTCGAGGCGCAGCGGCGAGCCGGGCGCAAAGCGCGCGAAGATTTGGGCGAGCTCGCCGGGCAACACTCCCTGGCGGCTCATCCCGGTGTCGATCTCAAGATGCACTGCGACGGAACCGGGCGCTGCGCCGGCGGAGCGTGCGGCGGATTCCAGCTCGGCAAGCTGCCACAGCTCCCAGGCGATGGGTGTGAGTTCAAACTGAATTGCCGCGGCGGCTTGGCCGCGCGCGATTCCCGACATGATGAGCACGCGCGTGTCCGGGCACAAGGCACGCGTGGCGATGCCTTCTTCTACGCTGGTGACGCCGAGCCATTTGGCTCCGGCGCGAACAACCGCGGGCGCACAAAGATCCAGCGAGTGGCCGTAGGCGTTGGCCTTTACTATGGCGAGCAATTCGGCGTGCGGCGCGGCAAGACGCGCAAGGAAGCGGAAGTTCTCTTCGAGAGCGCGGGTGCGAATCTCGGCCCAGCAGGGACGCATTGGCATGGGAGTTTGCAAAGATCAGTTTATCGCGGTGAGCGAAAGAGAGATTGTACGTGTAGCAGGTCAGTTTTAAGCCGTCGTGAAACGTGCGACCTCACAACTTGGCGAAGAAACGCTGGAGACAAGTTTTGTAACAAGGGCACGGCTTCAGCCGGGCCGCAAAAATCGCACAACTAGGTGTGGGCTTTAGCCCCTGAGTCTTGGCCCTCCGGGAATGATCCGCGATCTTTCTCACGCAACAATGCGAATGCCACTACGGTTGCGAATTCCTCATCCATTTCCCGGAGCAATTCTGCTTCGAGCGCGTGCGGGACGGGCATTTCGCAGGCGGCGACCTGCTCGGGAGTTGCGCCTATGAAGCACAGTTCGCAATGGCCCAGGCCTTCCGCGCCGTCGTCGCCCGCGGCACGAACGGGAGGGCCGAAGACGCGGCAGGTCATGGGGCGCCACGCGTACACATCGCAGCGGCCGGTCGCGGGATCGAGCGCGGGGCAGGCGGCATCGTTGGCAAAGTCCTCAAATCGTTCCTGGTCTTCGTCTGAATTGCCAAGTGCGCCGGTCTTTCGGTCGCCGGGGAAATCTGCGCCGTGCTCCGCAAGCCATGTGCGGGCGCGGTTCTCGATTTCAGCGGCGCGCGCGGAATTCGTGGCGCGCAACTCGTCCATTCCAGCGCGCAGCCGCGCGAAGTCGAGCGCGTTGATGGCGAAGGCTCCGTGGCAGCATTGCGTGCAGCCGATGCGGCAGGCGAGAAACGCTCCGGCGCGACGCGCTGCCTCGGCAAGCGAAGCATCCATAATCTGTACAAGTTCGGCATCGCGCACGGGAAGCTGCATAAACGTAAGGATAGTGGATGCCATGCCAGGCCACGAAAGCGTACACCGATAGCGGGATAACCTGAAGCTGCCGTGAAAGGGCACGACTTCAGTCGTGCCGCTTATGATTCATACTCAGCTAGGGCTTTAGCCCCTGAGGGATGGTCTCCTCCCCAAAAACTGATCCACTGCACCGGATCGCGGAAAGGCCGCAGGTGCGCTATATTCAGTGAAAGCCGGAGGAGGTCACCGATGGCAGCACAATGCACACACGGTTCGACAATCAAGAAAGGCGTGAAGCCGCGCACCAAGGGCTGCGAGGAGTGCCTGAAGATGGGCGACACGTGGCTGCACCTGAGAATGTGTTTGGAGTGCGGGCACGTGGGCTGCTGCGACTCGTCGAAGAACCGGCACGCGCGGGCGCACTTTCATGAGACCGAGCATCCGCTGATCCAGAGCGCCGAGCGTGGCGAAGACTGGCGATGGTGCTATTTGGATGAGGTGTATTTGTGAGGGCCGCTTGGCCGGTCTGTCTCAATCCATCCCTGATCGGTCAACTACACTGCGGCTGCGGAGCGCTCTCTTTTTGCAGCCTCCAAATCCATGTCGCTAACACAATGAAGCCGGCCAAAGGCACGAGCAGGAGAACCGCTAGTGTCCTGTCTCTAAAGTTCGCACACAAAAGCGAGCGATGGAATCGAGGATCTGGTCGGCGGTTTTGTGCCAGACGAAGGGTTTTGGATCACGGTTGTGGTTTTGGATGAAGGCCGCGATAGCATTCTTCAGGTCTTTGGTGGAGCGATGCACACCTCGCCGCAATTGCTTTTCGGTCAGTGCGGCAAACCATCGCTCGACCAGATTAAGCCAACTGGCGGAAGTGGGCGTGAAGTGCAGGTGGTAGCGCGGCCTCTTGGCCAGCCAGTTGCGAATCAACGCCGTCTTGTGGGTTCCGTAGTTGTCCAAAATCAGGTGTATATCGAGGTCGGCGGGAACGTTGGCTTCGATGGTGTCGAGGAACTTGCGGAACTCCTCGGAGCGATGGCGCTGTTGCGTCTGTCCGATCACCTTGCCTGTTTTTGTATCCAGGGCAGCAAACAAGCTGGTTGTTCCATGGCGGACGTAGTCGTGGGAGCGGCGTTCGATCTGTCCGGGGCGCATGGGCAACAGCGGAGCGGTGCGGTCCAGGGCCTGAATCTGGCTTTTTTCGTCGACGCATAAAACCAGAGCGCGATCCGGCGGCGCCAGATACAGGCCGACGATGTCACGCACTTTTTCGATAAACAGCGGGTCTTTGGATAGCTTGAACGTCTCGGAGCGGTGCGGCGCCAGGGAGAAGGCTTGCCAGATGCGATGAATCGAGGCACGGCTGAGGCCGGCACGCTTAGCCATGGAGCGTGTGGACCAGTGCGTAGCATCGCTGGGGGTCGACTCCAGGGTTAGAGCCAGTACCCGCTCGACATCCTTGTCGGAGAGCTTACGCGAGGTGCCCGGCCGCGGCTCATCGAGAAGACCATCCAAACCCTGATCCAGATAACGCCGCCGCCACTTGCCCACGGTCTGCAGAGTCAGGTTCAACTGGCGCGCTATGCTTGTGTTGCTCAACCCATCTGCGGCAAGCAGAACGATGCGCGAGCGCATGGCTAGAGCCTGCGCGGTCTTCGGTCTCCTGGTCCACGCCACCATCTGCGACTGATCTTCGGCGTTGACCGACAACGGAATGAGCGGCCGCCCCATCGGAGTTCCTCCCACTCTATCCGATGAAGGGCCCCACGGAAGTTATGCAACTTATTTCAGAGACAGGACACTAGAGCCAGATAGTCGAACCAAGTGTTTCTGTAATCGTTAAAGACAGAATCGAAATCGCGAAGGTTGAGAGATATACCTTGTCGGGCTGCATCAAGTCTGAGATCGGCAAGCGATCCGAAGTCGGCGCGTTTTCCATGCGAAGTATCCAGCTCAAAGTAACTGTCAACATATTTTGAATCCCGACCAATCCGGCTGAAGTAGCCGGTGTCCCGCGCGCCAAATATGAGGGCCTTTGACACCTGGAGTTCCCGCACCCCGAAAACTGTGTCCTCTTTGCCTATAACTGAATCTTGGTTTGGTTGCGTCCTGGGGTTGTATACAGTGCCCTGGTCAGTGGTATCGATCATCATGAGCGCGTACCCGTTCGGAAGCGGAGTTTGCCAGGAATCGCCCAACCCGGCATCGCGGTGGAATACGGCATAGTTGATGACTGCATAGCCGATGAACCAGATCCCGGCGAAGGCCACGCATGCAAATGGGAACAATCTGGATGCAGTGATTGCGGACTTGCGCTTCGGTCCCGAGTCCTTCGTGAGACGGTAAGTAACGGCTCCGAGAATTGACGATCCCACCGCTGCGCCAAATGTGAGCACCACCGCGTAGATGATAAGGACGAAAAGAATCCCCATGGTTTGCCAGTCTATCCAACGTCCGAATGATGCGCCAATCCTCTAATGCGTCAGCGACCCTATGCCAACTCCACTTCGATCTTCTTTGTATCGGCGGATAGTTTTGTGATTTTGAAGTTGCGGACCTGGCTTTCGGCTAGTGGTTCCGGTGCGGCTGAGGGCGCGGGGGCGCTGCCTTTCCAGCGGTCTTTCAGCATCGAGGAGAGCTGCGATAGGTCGGGCTTGGCGGATTGCGATTCAGGCGCGGCGGCTTTATGCGATGATTCCGACGCCGGAGGCGCATTGCCCGTACGGCCAGTACCCGCACCGCAGGCCGCACGAATTCCCTCACCTAGTTCAACGATTGCGCCGGAGGCCGTCAGTTCTACCACGCGGCCGGAGACGCGGTCGCCTGCTTTGTGCTCGGCGATGTACTCGTCGATCGAGGTGGGGATCAACTGCTTCATCGAGAGCTTGATCTGGCGCTTCTCGGAATCGATGGCGAGAACGAGGGCTTTGACGCGCTGGCCGTCGCGCAGGACGTCGCGCGGATGATTGATGCGGCGGTCGGCAACGATCTCGCTGACGTGTACGAGGCCCTCGACCCCGGGAACAATCTCAACGAATGCGCCAAAGTTCATGATTTTGGTGATGGGGCCTTCGATTTGCGATCCGACAGGGAATTTTTTGTTGGCTTCGGGCCAGGGGTCGGCGAGGGTTTGCTTGAGGCCGAGCGCGATGCGGCCCGGCTCTGTGCCGGTGGGCGGCTTGACGGAGAGAATGACGGCGTCGACGCGGTCACCTTGGCGCAAGAGATCGCCGGGATGGCGGACTTTTTTGTCCCACGCCATCTCCGAGATGTGGATGAGGCCTTCGAGTCCGGGCTCAAGCTCGATGAATGCGCCAAAGTCGGTGAGGCGTGTAACTGAACCACTGATGCGCTGACCGGGCAGGTAGCGCTCGGCGGCGGACTCCCACGGCTCGGGCAGGAGCTGCTTGAGGCCCAATGAGATTTTTCCGGTGTCGGGGTCAATTTTCAGAATGCGCAGAGTGAGTTCCTGGCCGACGGAGAGCACGTCTTCCGGCTTGGCGACGCGGGCGCGCGAGATGTCGCTGATGTGGAGCAGGCCGTCGAGTCCGGGTTCGATTTCGACGAACGCGCCGTAGGGCATGATGGTGCGCACGGTGCCCGTGACAGTCGCGCCCACCTGGAGCGCGGCGCGGCGATCGGCAAGCGCGCCACGCGCCTGCTCTTCAAGAACCACGCGGCGATCGACAACGACATTTTCATCGGCCACGTCGAGTTTGGTGATGCGGCAGTTGATGGGCTGACCGACGAGGGCTTCGAGTTCGGCCGCATCGCGCGTGCCGCTGCGGCTGGCGGGCATGAAGGCGCGGACGCCGATGTCAACGCTGAGGCCGCCTTTGACGAGTTCGGTGACGGTGCCGGCCACGGCAGTCTTTTCGGCAAAAGCGTGCTCGATGCCCGACCAATCACGCGGCTGCGCGACGCGGAAGCGCGAAAGCTCGTAGTAGCCCTCCTCGTTGCGGCCGGTGATTGAGACGGGAAAGCGGTCGCCCGCCTTTACGTCCTGAGCATGATCGGGAAATGAAGAGCGCGGCAGAACGCCTTCTATCTTGTAGCCGATGTCGAGGATGACCTGATCGGCGGAGAGCGAGACGACCGTGCCTTCGAGCTGTTTGGTCGCGGCGCGATGCGTGTGCGAGCGCTCGAATGCGGAGAGCAGCTCCCCGAAGGAGGACTCGCCGTCCAGGCTTTGATCTTGGTCAGAGGCGGCGGCTGGTTCAGCTGGAGTGGGCGCGGATGGTGGAAGCGTTTCGTCGGTCATGGCTGTACGGACTCATTGTTTCATGGCGGGTAGCAACCGCCGAATACAGCCAGGATTCTCCCCTTGACTAGGGGTGCGGCGAGGGGTGTCCAATGATAACTAGGCCGTTCACCTAGAGCTGTTCAAAAGGAAGCGGCAACATCTTTGGGGGAATCTGTGACTCTCTGCATTGCTGCTGCTGCCCAGGATCGTGGGAAGTTACGCATCGTGATTTCGAGCGACTGGCGAATTGAGAACTCGTCTTCGGGTGCCGAGATTCAGGACAAGTTGTATTGGATTGGGGATGAATGGGCCGTCCTTATTGCGGGCACGCTCACGCGAGCGTTTGAACTCGTCGACACATATGCGGAATATCTCCGCAGTTTGAAGAACAGAAAGATCAAAATCACAGATACCACTATCTTTGAGCACGTAAAGAGGCCGCCAATTCTGCAAAAGTACAAAATTGCAAATGAATATGTGGGTGCTTTGTTGGGTATGACCTACAAAGACTTTCTAACAAACGGCAAACAAATCTTACCGGAAAGGCAGTTCGAGGAAATCATTGCAGATATTCAAAGGTTAGATCTCGGGTGCCAGCTACTCTTATGCTCATTCATAGACGGGGCGCAGAGAATCTATAAAGTTTGCGACGATTGTTCCGTGGAAGCCAGTGAGCATTTTGCCGTAATAGGCAGCGGGAGCGACATTGCGGAATCAGTTCTGTTTCAGAGGGATCACGAGGGCGATCTTCCCTTGAGTCATGCTCTCTACGATGTGTACGAGGCGGCGCGGCTTGGCTCAAAGGCGCCAGGAGTAGGCAACCAACACGCGATTTCCGTTCTCATTCCTCCGAGGCCAAGAGGTAAAATCTCGTTCTCTCGCGTTTCCGAGAAGGGTTATAAGTTCCTCGACAGATGCTTTAAGAAGTTTGGCCCGAAAGAGTTTTACCGACTTGGCTTGCCAAAGGAGTCGCTCGAAGAGGAAAGGCAATAACCAGAACTGCGCCGTCAAGCACTCAAACATCAGAGTATCGAGGTGCACTGGTGGTGGGACATTGAGGACGCCTACTCCCCACGTTGCGGGCCGTTATACCCTGAGAACAGATGATGACGCCTTCTTTCCCTGAGCCGCGGCGCGGCCTTGAGGCGTTTGCCTCGCGCGACTTCAGGCGCTATCAACTTGCACGCGGAATGGTGATCCTCGGAGCCGAGGCACAGTCTGTGGCCGTGGCATGGCAGGTGTATTCGATCACGCATCGCGCCATCGATCTGGGCTACACGGGGCTGGCGCTTTTTCTGCCCGGGCTTCTCTTCCTGCTGCCGGCGGGGCACGTGGCCGATCGCTTCGACCGGCGGCGCGTGATCCTGACCTGCTACTCCCTGCAATGTATTTGCACGGCGGCGCTGACGATGCTCGCGCGCAACAACACGCAAAACATTCTGGCGATCTACGCGGTTCTGTTTTTCGTCGGCACGGGGCGCGCGTTTTCAGGGCCGGCGAGTTCGGCGCTGATTCCGCATCTGGTTCCCGAGACGCATTTTGTGAATGCGGTGACGTGGAGCGGCGCGATCTTTCAGCTCGCGAATATTACCGGGCCGGCGCTGGGCGGGCTGTTGTTCACGTTTCCGCTCACGCAATTTGTGCCCGGCTCGCATCTCGAGGGCGCGGGCATTGTATACGTGTTCACGCTGGGAACGCTGGGTTGGTTTCTCGTCCTGGTGGGCACATTGGGCGTGCGGCCGGGTCGCATGGAGCATCGCGATCTATCGCTGAAAGTGCTGCTGGCAGGCTTTGAATATGTGCGGCGCGCACAGTTGCTGCTGGGATCGTTCTCGCTGGATTTGTTTGTTGTGCTGCTGGGCGGAGCCACGGCGCTGATGCCGATCTTTGCGCATGAGATTCTGCACCAGGGCCCGCTGGGACTGGGGATGCTGCGCGCGGCGCCGGCCCTGGGCGCAGTGACGATGTCGCTGGTGATGGCGCGGTTTCCGCTGCGGCGTCGCGCGGGGCGCTGGCTGTTTACCTGCGTATCGATCTTCGGCGCGGCCACGGTGGTCTTCGGCTTGTCGCATACATTGTGGCTGTCGCTGGCTTCGCTGGCCGTGGCGGGCGCTGCCGATACCATCAGCGTGATTATTCGCGGGTCGCTGCTGCAACTGGCTACGCCATCGGAGATGCGCGGACGCGTGAGCGCGGTGAATTCCCTGTTCATTGGGGCGTCGAACGAGCTTGGCGAATTTGAGAGCGGATTGACGGCGCAGTGGTGGGGCGCGGTGCGGGCGACGGTGATCGGCGGCGTCGGTGCGCTAGCCGTGGCCGGATTGTGGTCCACGATCTTTCCCGGATTGCGCAAGGCAGACGAGCTGACGTCGAAGAGCCTGCGCGCGCAGGTGCCTGCGCCGGAGGAGATTGAGGCGAAGTTGTGACGTGCGATTTCCGATCTCTCACGAGAGCCGGTGCTTACTTCGCGCGGCGCCGAGGGCCGGCACGGCGGTTGCGCTCGAAGAGAATGCGCAGGCCATCGAGCGTGAGCATATCGTCGATCTCCTGAATGTAGCGCGAATCGGGAGCGATGAGGCGCGCGAGGCCGCCGCTGGCAACAATGCGCGGAGGCCGTTCCTTTGAAGCGCCTGTCTCTTTCAGGATGCGCTCGAGGATGCCGTCGACGAGACCGATATAGCCGAAGTAGAGCCCGCTCTGCAGGTGTGCGACGGTGTTGGTGCCGACGACCTTTTCGGGGCGTTTGATGTCGACGCGGTAAAGGCGCGCGGCGCGTGTGAAGAGCGCATCGGCGCTGAGGCCGAGACCGGGCGCGATGGCGCCGCCCAGGTACTCTCCCTTGGCGGAGATGACTTCAAATTTGGTCGCGGTGCCGAAGTCGACCACGATGCACGGGCCACCGTAACGCTCGTAGGCGGCGACGCAGTCGCACAGGCGGTCGGCGCCAAGCTCGGTGGGATTGTCGATGAGCATCTTCATACCGGTCTTGATGCCCGGCTCGACGAACATCGGCTCAACGTGGAAATAACTCTCACACACCTGGCGCAGCGTGGAGTCGACGGGTGGTACCACCGAAGCGATGATGATGTCCGTCACCTGCTTCGGCGACATGCCGTGCATTTCGAAAAGATTCACGAAGAAGACGCCGTACTCGTCGACGGTTTGCGCGCGATGCGTGGTGACGCGCCAGTTGGCGGCAAGCTCGGCCTTTGCGCCGTCGAGCTTGTAGAGGCCAAGGGTCGTATTGGTATTGCCGACGTCGAGAGCGAGCAGCATATGGAAAACAGCTCCTGGCTTTTAGCTTCTAGCCTCTAGCTTATTCAGTGCAGGGGCCACATTCTGTGATTCCGCGATACGAGGCTAGAAGCTAGTGGCTAGGAGCTAGCAGCTGGTCTTTCGCGGAGGCCGCCTGTCTGCGCGGTGACGAGCCCTTCCGCAGTGATCACGCGCAAGAATCCGTTCTCATCGAGTCCAGCCGTGACGCCTGTGCAGGCTTGCGGGCCGTGCACTTCTACGCTGCGGTCCCGTATCCAGGCAGACGTCTCTTCGACACGCGCAATGATTTCTTTTGCCGCATCCGGATTCTCGAGGACGAGCATTTCCTGCTGCAGCGATTTTAGCAGCGCAACCAGAAGCGCCTGGCGGGAGATGCGATGTTCCGATTCCAGATCCAATGACGTGGCTGGCGTGGCGAGGTCAGACGGAAACACGCGTTGATGCACGTTGATGCCGATGCCGACCACCACTGCGTGGGGCAGACCTTTGGACTCGGTCCGTGCTTCAACGAGGATGCCTCCGGCTTTGCGCGGTCCGATCAGCAGATCGTTGGGCCAGCGAAGATCGACGGCGAGCAAAGCTGTGGCGCGGATCGCATTCGCTGCGGCCAGCCCCGCGGCGAGCGGCAGGAGTGGTAGGCGCGCGGTGGGAATCTGCGGGCGCAGCAAAACGCTGGCATAAACTCCTTCACCGGCGGCGGAGAGCCATGCGTGATCGCCGCGCCCGCGGCCGGCAAGCTGCTCATCGGTGAAGTAGACGGAGCCGTGTGGCGCGGCGCGGCGGGCTGCGGCGAGTGCGTCGGAGTTGGTGGATTGGGTGGTGCGCGCGTAGTTCAGTTTGCCGGCGAAGATCGTGCCGGCGAGCGAAGCTTCGAGAGTGGTTAGATCGTACATTGGCGACTGCTGTGTTTCGCGGGATCATTCCGGTGTGGATGAAAGCTGCCGCTGATTCAAAGGCATTGGCGGCCGATGTAATCGCGCCGCCCCTACGGGGCTGCCGCCATTTTTCGCGCTCTACCCAGGACTGCGTCCGCCGCGGTGGACGCAGTCCTGGGCTATTTTCCTCGGCCCCTCCGGGGCCGGATCAGTAGTAGGCCGAACATGGTACTTTGCGCAATTCTCGCGCATCAGATTCCGTGGCCGTCGTAGCCGTAGCTTCCTCGCAGATTATCCTGGTTCGGCTCGGCGGCGATGGACATGGAAATATCGGCGGCGCGGGCAGAGTGAGTGAGCGCGCCCACGCTGATGAAGTCCACGCCGGTTTCGGCGTACGCGCGGATATTTTCAAGCACGATGCCTCCCGAGGCTTCCGTAGGAATCCAGCGGCCGGTCTCCTTCTTGATGCGTTCAACCGACGCCTTCACCTGTTTCGGCGTCATGTTGTCGAGAAGGATGGCCTCGGCGCCGTTGGCCAGAGCTTCATCGAGCTCCTGCGGCGTGCGCACCTCAACCTGCACGCGCTGGCCGGGCTTGCGCGACTCCAGCGCGCGCTTGAGTGCCGCTGCGATGCCGCCCCCAAGCGCGATGTGATTGTTCTTGATCAAAATCCCGGAAGCGAGATCGATGCGATGGTTGGTGCCGCCGCCGCAAAGCACGGCGTATTTTTCGAGCGCCCTCATGCCGGGTACGGTCTTGCGCGTGTCGAGCACGCGGGCGGCCGTGCCCTGGATCGCGTCGGCGTATTTGCGCGTGAGCGTGGCAATCCCGCTCAGATGCTGCAGAAGGTTGAGAATGACGCGCTCGCAACTGAGCAGCGCCTGCGCGTTATGGCGAATCACGGCCAGCACCTGGCCCTTCCGGGCTCTGACGCCATCGAAAATCTCGGGATGACTTACAACTTCAAAGCGGGTCCGTGCGTTCGGCCGCGCATCGAGGCGGGCATAAATCTCAAAAAAGCGGGGAATAGCTCCCAGGCCAGCGACGACCAGCTCCTCGCGGGCGATGACGGATGCGGCGGCGCGCAAGCCGGAATCGATGGTCAGATGCGTGGTCGCGTCGCGCCAGGCCTGGTCCTCTTCAAGGGCCTGCTGCAGCAAGGCGTCGATGCGGTGGCTCTTCCAGTCCATAAATCAGCTTCTAGCTGCTAGCTTTTAGCTCCTAGCTCGTTCGTGCGAAGTCCACGGCTTCATCGCTTCGGCAACGCGGCGATGCTCTTCCAATTTCCAGGGCCCTCTATTATTTTAGCGGTGCGGCGCGGGCCGCTTTTGCTGGAGAAAGTTGTAGATGATTTTCTTGATGCTGTCATCTACCTGGCCGGCGATCGAGTGAAAGAGAGTTCCATTGCTGCGCCAGATTTCAAGCGCGTATTTCTGTTCGGTGCCGGAGAGGCGCTCGAAGATTCTGTGGGCCACTCCGGCGAGGGCGCTGCGGCGCTTTAGAGCGAGCCGGACTTCGCCCATGTCCGAGTACCAGAGGAGAGAAACGATATTGCGGATGTCGCGGACAACGACACCCTGGTCTGTAAGAAGAATGAACTGGGCGAGCGTTCCCGGCGGCGATCCTGGACCGGTGAGGTCGACGATGGCGAGAGCGCAGTCTGGCTCGCGCACATGCTCCATGATGATGTGGTCGGCACTCGCAGAAAAGTCGGGAGCGACGTAACAACCGGGCGCACCGCCAAAGAAGATGGGCGGCGTGAACCGGACAGCGCGCGGCGCACCTTGGGGCGAAGCATTATCGGAATCGTTGCGGTCCGGCTCGGCGTGGTACGAGGCGGCGTTGAAAGGCTCCACGTCGCGAGTCGTGCTGGATGCAGTCTCGATCAGCCATAGGACGGGATTGTCGAAGTGCTCGGTCAGCTCGCGATAGGCGATCTGAATCTGTTTGAAGTGCTCCTCGGCATAAGTGCGCTTGGCGGGGTCGCGCTCGAAGCGGTCGGGGTGCCAGAGCTTGGCCGCAGTGCGGTAGCCTTTGCGCAGAGCTGCGCGCGTGCGGGGGCATTGGTCCAGACCCATAGTACGCGCGTGTTGTTCGCAGCTATCGCAGACGCAGGGCATGGCGCGGGGTCACCTGGAAAGGCCGTCGAGGTCTTCGCGGAGTTTGTCGAGAAGGCGCTGGTTCTCTTCCCGTTGCTTTTTAAGCCCCTCGACTACTTCATTCGGAGCTTTGGCGAGGAAGCCGGGGTTATTCAGCTGACGATCTGCAGCCGCGATGTTCTTCTCCAGCTTAGCGATCTCCTTGGTCTTGCGTTCGAGATCGGCGGCGGGGTCGATCTTCTTTTCGTAGATCACGGCGACGTCGAAGGCGGGCGTGGAATGTTTGGAAAGGCCGACCGCGATCTGGTCGACGAAACGTACTTCACTTACGCGGGCGAGGCGCTCGATAATGTCGTGATTTTCCTCGGCGATTTTGCGAGAAGCCGCATCGGTGCGGATTTCGATCGGCACGGCCACTTTTTCTTCCACGCCGATTTCCTTGCGCAGCGCGCGGATTTCAGTGATGAGGTTCTGTAACTGGTTCATTAATCGATTGATATCAATAAAATCAAGCGTAACTTGATCGGCGAATCCCGTTCCTGAGTCCATTTGATATTTGGGATCGCCGATAGGATATTTCGTCAGTGCTATCGACTTCTCCGTCGGCTGACCATCGTAAGCCACATACCAAAGTTCCTCGGTAATGAAGGGCATAAAAGGCGAAAGTAGTCGCAGAGCAGCTTCAAATATCTGAACTAGCATTGTGAGGGCGGCGTGGGTTAAGACCTCTTTCGCCGGATCAGAAAAATCGAGGCGCTGCTTGATGATTTCTATGTACCAATCACAGAAACATCCCCAGAAAAACTTGTAAATGGCACTGGCTGCATCATCAAAGCGGTATGCCTCAAGCGACCTGTTCACCTCTGTTGCTGCAGCATGCAACTCGGCCACTATCCAACGGTCTTCCAGCGGGGCGCCGTCAGGTGCTGAAGGCATAAAGCCTAGGGCTGAGGGATCGACTTTGATCCCTGCCTCCGCGGCTTTATCCACGTTCATGAAGATGAAGCGGGCGGCATTCCAGATTTTGTTGGCGAAGGCGCGGTAGCCTTCAGTGCGTGCTACGTTGAAGGCGATGTCGGTGCCGGGCGAAGCCATCGACGCGAGCGTGAAGCGGACCGCGTCTGTCCCGTACTGCTTCACGATCTCGATGGGGTCGATGACGTTGCCCTTGGTCTTGGACATCTTCTCGCGGTTGGCGTCGCGGACGAGAGCGTGAATGTAGACTTCGCGGAATGGCACAGACTCGGCGAGCGGACGCGGGCTGCCGTCGGGCATGGGGATTTCTTTCGAAAACCAGCAGCCCATCATGATCATGCGGGCGACCCAAAAGAAAAGAATGTCGAAGCCGGTAACGAGAAGCGACGTAGGATAGAAGGCGTCGAAATCTGCTCGGCTCAGGGCTGCATCGGCGCGGCTTCCCTCCCTGGTCCCCAAGTGCGAGGGACCAGGGGCACCCATTTCCAGTGCACCGGGAAGATTTGGCCAGCCGAAGACGGAGACGGGGAGGAGGCCCGCAGAGAACCAGGTGTCGAGAACGTCGGTTTCCTGTGTGATCTTTTCTGACCCGCAGTAGTCGCAGGCCGCTGGATCGCCGGCCGAGCCCGGCTGCGGCACGGTGATCTTGTGGCAGGCGGAGCAGTGCCACGCGGGAATGCGATGGCCCCACCACAATTGGCGCGAGATGCACCAGTCGTGGATGTCTTCCATCCAATTCAGATAGATCTTCTCGTAGTTCTCGGGCGTGAATTTGATCGCCTTCTTGCCCTCGGCATCGGGCTTGACGGCGGCGATGGCTTTCGCCGCCATCGACTCGCCTCCGCCCTTTGGCTCTTTGTTGACGGCGATAAACCACTGCATCGAAAGACGCGGCTCCACGACTGTCTTGCAGCGGTCGCAGTGGCCCACGTTGTTGGTGTAATCCTTGACGGCCCCGAGAAGCCCCTGCGCTTCAAGGTCGGCGACGATCTTCTTGCGGGCTACATAGCGATCGAGACCGGTGTAAGGACCACCATTTTCGTTGATGTGGGCGCGGTCGTCCATCACGTTGATGGAGGGCAGATGATGGCGCTCGCCGAGTGCGAAGTCATTGGGATCGTGCGCGGGCGTGACCTTGACGGCGCCGGTGCCGAACTCGCGGCTCACCCAAGGATCGACCACGATGGGAATCTCGCGGTTCACAAGCGGCAACAACAGCTTTTTGCCGTGGAGGTGCAGGTAGCGCTCGTCCTCGGGATGAATCGCGACCGCCGTATCGCCGAGCATGGTTTCGGGGCGCGTGGTGGCTACTGTGATGAACTCGCCGGTTGGGTTGCCGCCGTCGCCCAGCACCGGATAGCGGATTTCCCAGAGATGGCCCTTCTGCTCCTGGTGCACGACTTCGAGATCGCTGATGGCGGTTTGGCAGCGCGGGCACCAGTTGACGATGTAAGCGCCGCGATAGATCAGGCCTTGATGATAGAGGCGGACGAAGGCCTCCCGGACGGAAATGGAGAGGCGTTCGTCCATGGTGAAGTATTCGCGGCTCCAGTCGACGGAGACGCCGAGACGCTTCATCTGTTCGAGAATCGCGCCGCCGTAGTGCCGCTTCCACACCCATACGCGCTCGACGAAGGCATCGCGGCCGAGTTTCTGGCGCGACGTGCCTTCCTCGGCGAGCTGGCGCTCGACCATCATCTGCGTGGCGATGCCCGCGTGATCGGTGCCGGGAACCCACAGCGCGAGGCGGCCGCTCATGCGCCGCCAGCGGGTGAGGATGTCCATCTCCGTCTGGTTGAGCATATGGCCCATGTGCAGACGGCCAGTGACGTTGGGCGGCGGCAAAAGAATGGTAAAGGGGGACTGGCCGCCCGGGCGTTGGTCTTGGACGGGAGTCGTGCTGGAACCTGGCGTCGGAACCGTGAACAGACTCTCGCGGACCCAGTAACTGGCCCAGTGATCCTCAATGGCGGTTGGGTCGTAGGCTTTGGGCAGATCGTGAGGCATTTTGTCTCGCGTGAGCCCCGGGAGATTTCGGGAAAACGCCCATGAATAGAGGGGTTTTCAGTGCGAGGGGCCACGTTTCAGGGTAGCAGATGCGGAGCGCGATTCACGGCGCAATGAGCGGGACGGACGGGAAGTAGGTGGCGTAGCGGCGGGTGTCGCGCGTGAGGAGGGTTGCGCCGAGGACCGCCGCGTGTGCGCCGATGAAGAAATCAGGCAGAAGACTAGTGCGGGAACCACCCCTGCTGCGGTAGTGCTGGTAGGCCTTGGCCGCAAGGAATGCCGCTTGACGGGGAATGCCCATGAATTCGAGTCCAGCCGCGTTGAGGACGCGATCGACCTCACTTTCATGGCCGTAACGCACAGAGATTTCGGCATAGACGATAGGATTCACGAAAAGGTCTTCGACCAGCGATTGGGAGGCAATTTGGCGGGCTGACCAGGGCTGCCACACAGGGTCGTTGCCGATTAGATCCAGAAGCACACAGGAATCAACGAGGATCATCGGAGTAACCGCGAAGCCATTCCATATACTCGTCCGTGGTTCCATGCCATTTCACTGTGGCAGAACCAATCACCTCGTCTAGGCGAATCGGTGGCCGCGGTTTGACTCCATCCTCGCGGCGCAGCACGATCTCGCCTTGTTCGTTCACATCGAAGACGACACGGCTGCCGGACTCAAGATTCATGGATTCGCGGATGCGCTTAGGAATCGTGACCTGTCCTTTGCTGGTGACGGTGGTCGCCGGGGATGCCATAGGTATTACCTCTATTTACATTGTAATACCGATCTGGATTCCGCAGTATGCCTGCAAAGGCGCCAAGGGCCGCCTGATGGCGGCCCTTGGATGAATCATTTTTAGTTTCTGCGGCTTAGAACACCTTGGCTAAGCCCTTCTTCTTTTTCTTTTTGCTGGAGGAATCCTCGCTCTGGTCGAGCTTGGGCTTCTTCGGCTTGCGGCCTGTTGCGACGGCAGTTGATGGCGGGTTCTCGCCGGGCTTGATGTCGTTGACCGGGGCGGGGGCCTCAGAGGGAGCTTCGGCTGCAGGCAGCGAATTGGTGGTGGCGACAATCGGCTTGACCAGGGCGTTGGGATCGGATTGCGCAGGCTGTTCAGCACCAGTGGAGGGCTGCGCGGAGTTAGGCGCGTTCACGATCTCGACGCCCACTCCGGTGCCTCCCGCTGGCGACCCGGTGGATAGCGGCGCGGTGGAGGGCTGATCGCTGCGCGGCGGTTCATTGGGCCCGGTGGGCGTAACCGCTGCGGCGGGCGCCGCAGGCCTGCCCTGATTGACGGCCTCGATGATCATGGCACGGTTCTGATTGGCAACATCGGGCGCCAGCACGCGCTTGGGATCGTCGAGCGAAGGCTCGCCGACGTGCACGGCCTCAACCACTGTGGGGCCGCGCTTGACGAGGCCCAGAATGGAATCGGTAAAGTGCAGCGGCTGGCGGCTGCGCTCTTCGGCGTCGTTCTCGGCGATGGCCGCCTGGGTGGGCTCGGGAATGGGGCGGTCCATGGCCACCAGGCGGTCGCGGGCGTCCTCAACGTGCGGCGCCATGGGGTAACGCGTAATCACCTTGTCGTAGGCCGCTGCGGCCTTTTCCTGGTACATGGCCACCATGCGCTCGCGGAACGCGCCGGAAAGGTTCGGAGCAATCTGAATGTTGTGGGCCTCGCCGGCGTAAGCATCGCCAATGCCGAGGAGCACCTGGTCGCTCTTGGAGTAGAGCGGATAGGTGTCGGCTACGGTTTGCAGGCGCGCGATGGCGGCCACAAAATTGCCGCGCGTCTCGTAATAGTCGCCGATCTGGAACTCCCGCTCCGCCAGCACCTCCTGCACGTCACGCAGTCTCTGCTTGGCGCGCGGGATCAGCGTGGAATCCGGGAACATGTTGATCATGTCCCGGTACTCCCGCTCGGCATTTTGTGCATTTGTAAAGTCGCGGTCGGGCTTTTCCATCTGCTGGTAGTAGATGTCGGCCACCTTCATCTTGGCCTCGGCGGCCTCGGGAGCATTGGGGAAGAAGGTGATGAAATCCTCGTACTCGGCCTCTGCCTGGGTGAAGGCTGCCGATCCGCCCTCCTTGAACCAGGTGTCGCCGACAGAGAGCTTTGCTCTCATGCGATATTCCGAATCGGGATAGGTATTGAGCAGGGTCTGCAGGTCGAGTCGCGCCACGTCATAGCGGCCCTTCTTGAGGGCGATCATGGCTTTGTCGTAGAGCTCCTTGTCGGGCTGCTTGGATTGCACGCCGGCCAGAGGATTGGCGCTGAGATCGTAGGCTTTCTTCTGCTTCTTTTGCTTTCTATACTTCGGCCGTTCGACGTCGTCCTGATTCTGGGTGTTCTGGCTCTGGGCTTTCACCGCAACACCGCCCAAAAACAACGCGGCCAGTGCCACAGCGACCATTCTAAGAAACAACTTGTTCATACCACCTCATTGAAAAACGCCTCGAGTGAGGCGGTCCGCTTGAATCCTGCGCTTTTAGTGAATTTTACTCTTTCTGTCCACGTCAGTGCTTGCCGACTCTGCCTGGCGCGCCGCAGCCAGCAGGGCGCGCGCATCGCGTTCCGGCTCGCCCGCGCCAAAGACCGCGTTGCCCGCAACCAGCAGCTCGGCTCCTGCTTGGACGATGTATGCGACAGTGTCGTGAGCCACGCCGCCATCCACTTCGATCTTGAACTGCAAGCCCAGCTCGTCGCGCATGGCGGCCAGGCGGCGGATCTTATCGAGCGAGAAGGGGATAAACTCCTGGCCGCCGAAGCCGGGGTTCACGCTCATGATGAGGACGTGATGCACCATGGGCAGGATTTCCTCAATCACGTCCACGCGCGTGGCCGGATTCAGGACCACGCCCGGCTTCATGCGATGGTGCAGAATCAGTTCCAGCGTGCGGTGCAGGTGGGTGCAGGCTTCGTAATGCACGCTGACCCAGTCGGCGCCGGCATCGGCAAATTCCGCGATGAAATCGTTTGGGTTCTCGATCATCAGATGGCAATCGAGCGGCAGCTTGGTGGCCTTACGCAGGCTCTTCACCACCGGCGGGCCGATGGTGATATTGGGCACGAAATGGCCGTCCATGATGTCGACGTGGATGGTCGTGCCTCCGCCGCGCTCGGCCGCGGCAATCTGGTCGGCCAGGCGGGCAAAATCCGCGGAAAGAATAGAGGGCAGCAGCTCAACCATGTGCTTTACGATCCAATACCTTGCGGGGACAGTTTATCAGGCGGCGACTGGCTTTAGCGCGCCTATGTGCTCGCCTTCGTCGGTGTGCAAGTTGAGCGTAAGACACAACCCGAGCAGAGATTTCGGATCGCGAAGCTGTGCCCTCATTACTTTTCGGTAAAGCTAACGATCAACCATCGGTCGCCATGTTTTGCGACCACAAACTCGTACCCCTCATCCCAACCGAAGGATACTCGTTCCTCTCTGCTTGAGAGCTTTTTCACTCGCAGATCGTCGGCGAAAACATAAGGCGGAACTTCGTCTACCAAGTGCCGTGCGATCTGCGGAGTTGCGCAATATGCAAGGGCGGCGGGGTAGTCCCGCTTCTCGGCATACTCGATCGCCTTGGCGATCGGTAAAAGATCGGGCCGATTGTAGGATCTTAACCGGAACTTCACAGCGTCTCCGGAAAGATCGTAGGTGTCGACAACGCAGAGGTTTGGATTATCCCAAGTGTCGATCGGTGTGAACTCGCAGTAAGGCAAGGTGATAAGAGCGCCGTCGGTGCTGAGTTTGCCAATCGTCTCGAACCCGGGTACCTTGTCATCGAGTCCCCAGGAGCCTTGCAGATCGATGATTTCATCGACGTCTTCCGACTCGGCAGCGTCCCACTGCCATGCGTTATATGCGACGCCTAGACTGCCTGCGCAACCGCTAAAAACCGAGGCAGCGAGAAATCTGGCAGCGCGGCCCGGGCCACGATGCAAGGGAAACAAATCAAGGTGTTGCGCGATCTTCTTCCCCGAGCCAACTTCACGCCATAGCTTGTTTGGCTTGTTAGAGTCCTCGGCCTCCGGCACTCCAAAAGCGAAAAACTGCTCATCGACGCGAATGCCGACTGTGACGACGATCAACGGAGCATCTTCGAGCACGGCGAAGTGGAAACGATTCTCCGCTGGCCAAGCCGCGTTGACCTCGCCACTCAATTGCCCGATCTTTGCAAGCGCCGCTCTTGCCCGTTCGCTGGCTGCAGCCGAGTCACCGGATGCTTCATTCAGCGCCTGCACCACCGCGTCCGAGGCGCTACTAAAAACGGCCGCTTCGAGATTGTCAGCATCCGGCGTCTCTTCGTACGGCGGGCCACAGGGGTCGGGAGGCAGCTTGCCCACTTTGATAAGAGCCTCACGGATTTTCGCATTTGAATCCGCAGCGGAACGGGAAACAGCTTCCTGGCTCACGCTGCAGAGCGGCCAAAACGCAATCGGAATGGCCAAAGCAGCGAACCAACCGAAATCAGAGACTATGCGATAGCGAGGTTTCATCGACGCGTTGAGATAACACGGAATTGTACCCCGGTTTCTAGAAACGATCGGAAATTTACTTGCTTATTGCCGCCGGTGTTAGCGACTTTGCCGCCACGCGACCGATGCCGCGCAGAATGGCTTTGATCGGCCAGCGGTTTTCGGCATCGGGAAAGAAGATTTCGCCGGCGCGGCGAGCCTCTGGGCGGTAGTACCAGCGCTTGAGCAGAGCGAGATGGCCCTGGCGGATTGTGGCCGAGGGCGGGGCGGCCGGCGCGGAGAGCTCGGCGAGAACGGATTCGAGACGGGATTCGAGTTGGGTGCGCGGGATTTTGGCGGGCGCGATTGGAGTGGCAGGGGCTAAAGCCCCTTCGGTTTTTGCGTCTTTGTTGGCACGACTGAAGTCGCGCTCTGACACTTCGTGCTGACCCTGAAGCTCTCTTTCGGATGGGGAGGGTTCCATTCTTGACAACGCCTGCTCGGTAGAGCTTTGGCCTGTCTGTGAATCTTTAACCCCAGTCTGCATGCCCTCAATTCCCTGCTCTTCTGATCCCTGATCCCTGTTCCCTAATCCCTGTCTTTCTCCCTGCTTTTCAGGCACGGGTTCCACTGCCAACGGTTGCGCGAAGAGCGACGTTGAGCCGGATTGCTCGTTCTGGATTCGCATGCCGAGGGTTGAGAATGCGGTGGGGCCGCGAAAACAGCCCTTCTCGAAGAGAAAGACGGCGACTTCATCCGGGTTTGCCGAGGCTTGCAGGATCACGGCGCGAAGCTGGCTCAGCGGGCGCACCAGTTCGGCGGCCAGCGAGCGCACGGCCTCGACGCGCTCGACTTGCGCATGTAACGCGGCGGCAGATTCAAAGGCCAGCGCGGCCGAGGCCTGGTCACGCTGGGCGCGGAGTTGGACGAGACGGCTCTCCCCGCGGGTGGTAAGAAAATTCTGAACGGCCGCGGCCTCATCGGCATAACGCTCGTCCGTGCAGCCTTTGTAGCAGGGCGCGAGACACATCTTCATCTCGGAGTAGACGCAACCGGGATGCGCGGGATCGGGCGCAAGATCGTCTGTGCAGCGGCGCAGGAGGAAGAGCTTGAGCGCCTCTTCTGAAAAGCGTTCGGCGGCGGCACGCGAAGGGAACGGCCCGTAAGCCCAGTCGGCCTCGCGCATGCTGGGCCTGTGGGTGACCGTGATGCGGGGGTAGGGATTGCCGCCGAGAAAGCGCACGAAGGCCGGATGACGGAGGTGCATGCGTTCTATGCACTTCGTGCCGTATTGGTTTTGGAGTAGATCAAACTGAACCACGAGAGATTCGAACTCCGAGCCTGTGAGTTGCCAGCGGATCTCACGCACCATGCCGGCCAGATACAGGCGGCGCGGGTGCTTCGGTGAGGGTTGAAGCAGCCGTTCGAGGCGCGCGCGCAAATTGGGCGTGCGGCCGATGTAGGGCTCGGCGCGTTCATCCGCGCCATGCAAGGCATACACCGCCTGCGACTGCGGCAGTTGCGCGAGGGCGGCCCTGGGATCGGCCGGGTCGAAAGCCAGAGTTGCGAGAGTAGGCGGCAAAGCGCGGATTCACCTCATTTTAAGCATCGCACGCGCACGCGTTCAGAGTGATTGTACGGCGAGGCGTGTTGGCGCGGATAACCGTGTCGTTATAAGTGCTTGAGATCGCCCGGGAAAGCGTACAATTGCCTATTCATGACCCGCTCGAAACAACCACCGCGCGGGCGGCGCGCGACCGTGAACATTCACGATGTGGCGCGTCATGCGCGTGTTTCCATCGCCACCGTATCGCGCGTGGTCAATCGCATTGCCACGGTTGATCCCGCGCTGGCCGAGCGCGTATGGAAGGCCGTGGACGAAGTAGGCTACATCCCGAACACGCAGGCGCGGGCGCTGGTGTCCGGCCGCAGCCGCATTCTGGGCCTCATTGTTTCCGAAATCACCAATCCTTTTTTCCCTGAGCTGGTGCAGGAGTTCGACAACCTTTCCGTGGAGCAGGGCTATGAGGTGATGATCGGCTCGACGAACTACGATCCCGAGCGCACCGAACTACTGATCCGGCGCATGATCGAGCGCAAGATAGACGGCGTAGCGGTAATGACCTTCGGCATCGAGGAAGAGCTGGTCCAGAAGCTGGTGAAGCAGGGATTTCCGCTGGTGTTTGTGGACGCTGGACCGGATTTGCCGAACGTCCGCGTGCTGAAAGTGAACTACGGCGAAGGGATTCGCCAGGCTGTCGAGCACCTGGCTGTGCTAGGGCACCGGCGGATCGCGTTTATCTCCGGGCCGCTCAACATGCGCACCGCAGCCACGCGGCGCGATGCGTTCAAGAGCGCGATGGCCGAGCAGGGCCTCGCGGTTCCGGCCGCAGCCATCGTCGAAGGCAAGCACACGATGGAGAGCGGCAAAGCCGCGATGGAGAGGTTGTTGAAGGCGGCGGACCTGCCGACGGCGGTCGTCTGCTCGAACGATATGACGGCCATTGGCGTGCTGCATGCGCTCGACGAAACCACGCACAAGGTTCCCAGGAATATTTCGGTGGTTGGATTCGACGACATTCACCTTGCGCAGTTCATGCTGCCGCCGCTGACCACGGTGCAGATGTCGTGCCGCGACCTGGCCACGGCGGCCGTGGAGGCGTTGCGCGCCGGGATCGAGCCGGGCCACGCCAAAGCCGCCAAGCGCGAGTGGCCGATTGCAACCCGCCTCGTGGTGCGGCGATCGACGCAGGCCGCGCAGGTGCCGGATACCGCATCCCGGGCGGTTTCGCAGGCAAAATAACTTCTGCGGAACTGAGCTGGAAGAATGCAGCTTTCCGTTCCATCTGGTAGCACGATTATGATAATCGTGTGACGCGACGCACTGGCAGCGGCGCCTCCCCGCATGTACGGTGCTCTCATGCCTCGCAAGTTCGCGAAAGTCGCAGTCATCGGTCTGCTTGCGCTTTGTGCGGGGCTAAGGTCGCAGGCAGCTGCGGCGCCAAGAGTCTCTGTCCCAGGAATAGGTGGTCCCAAGGCGGGACAGGCGATGGTGTCGGGAATGGTCGTCGACACGTCTGGCGCGGTGCTTCGAGGTGCGGCCGTCGAGCTCCGCAGCGCGGACGGCGCCGTGCTGAAGACGGCGCACGCGGATGCGAACGGCGTCTTCAGCTTCACTGGGCTTGCGGCAGGCTGCTATCGACTCGCCGTGTCGAAGCCCGCATTCGAAACCAAAGAAATTTCCGTCACCATTTCGGCAACGGCCCCGCCGGCCCCGCTGCGCATCGTTCTGGCGGTGCGCGCCCTGAGCACCACGATCGACGTGCAGGGCCGCGCGGATGACCTGATCGGAATCGCCGCCTCCGCCGCTCAGGGAACGGTGGGCGCAGTTGAACTTGAGGACCGGCCGATTCTGCGTTCGGGAGAGGTTCTCGAGGCGGTGCCGGGGCTCATCGTCACGCAACATGCCGGCGGCGGCAAGGCCAACCAATATTTTCTGCGCGGCTTCAACCTCGACCACGGTACGGACTTTGCCATCTTCCTCGACGACATGCCGCTGAACCTGCCGTCGCACGCACACGGCGAGGGTTACGCGGACATGAACACCGTCATTCCGGAGTTTGTGGAGCGGGTCAACTTCGAGAAAGGCCCATATTACGCGGATGTCGGCAACTTTGGCGCGGCTGGATCGGCGCATTTGGAGTTCTCGAAGACGCTCCCACTGAACTTCATCAAGTTAGAAGGAGGCATGTATGGCTATGGGCGCAGCGTCTTCGGCGTGTCGCGCAACGTTGGCGCGGGCAATTTGCTCTATGGCGGAGAGGTATATCACGACAACGGCCCGTGGTCGACGCACGAGGATAATTACTACAAGTACAACGGCCTCGCGACCTATAGCCAGGGCGAAGGCGCCGACGGTGTCAGCGTCACGGCCCGTGCCTACCGTGGAACATGGCACTCGAGCGATCAGATTCCCGTTAGAGCCGTTCCTCTCGTTGGTTATTTCGGCACGTTGGATCCCACCGATGGCGGCGAGAGCCAGCGTTACAGCCTGCAGGGAGAGTGGCATCGTCAGGGCGCAAAATCCGTGACCAGAATCGCGGCCTATGGCTTTTATTACGATCTGAATTTGTTCTCCGACTTCACGTACTATCTCGATGACCCCGTGAAGGGCGACCAGTTCGAACAGCAGGACAGGCGATGGGTCGCGGGGCTGGATGCGCGCCACACGATATTCAGCCAATGGCTTGGCCGCAAGGTGGAGAATACCATCGGCCTGCAGGTGCGAAACGATTGGGTCCACAACGGCCTTTATCGGACCGCAGATCGCGTGCGCACGAACAAGAGCGACAGCAACGCGTGCAATGACGAAGCCGTCGATAATGAAAACACCGACGCGGCATGCGCCGATGATCCGAACCTGGCGGCTGTCCTGCCCGCGGCCACGGATTTAAACAAGTTCACAGACACGCTCGCAGGCGTCTATGCGGAGAACAAGATCGAGTGGACCGCGAAATTCCGTTCGGTCGCAGCCCTACGCGGCGATGACGCGAAATATCTTGTCACCAGCCTGACTCCGGGTTATGTCGCCAGCGAATTGACTTCCACTCCGGAGGTCAACTTTGCCCAACTCAACTCCGGTTCGGCCAACAAGTTTCTGCCTCAGCCAAAATTGAGTTTGATCTTCGGTCCTTGGTCGAATACGGAGTTCTACGTGCAGGGCGGCTTCAGTTATCACTCGAACGACGCGCGTGGCGCAACGCAGCATGAGGAACCGATCTCGCCGGAGTATCCTTTCCCCACTCCCTCGACGCCAATCTCGCCACTGGTCCAGCTCAAGGGCGGCGAATTCGGCGTGCGCACCGCGACCGTCGTGCATCTTGAGAGCACGCTTTCGCTCTGGTACCTGCGCAGCGACTCCGAACTCGAGCAGGATGGCGATACCGGCGGCACGGTTGCTTCAGAACAGTCGAGCAACCGCTATGGGGTCGAGTGGGCCAACTATTACACGCCGACCGAGCATTGGGCGGTGGATCTGGACATGGCGGACTCGCGCGCGCAATTTGCCCAAATCGATCCGGCCGATGCCGCGTATACCAACATCTCGGCAACGAATGGCCTCAGCTATCCCGAGCAGCTTGCGGGCGGCAAGCTGGTTCCCGAAGCGGTGAGAGTGGTGATCTCTTCGGGGGTCACTCTGCACGATTGGAAAGGCCTGACGGCGACCACGCGCCTGCGTTACTTCGGGCCCCGCGACTTGACCTCCGACGGAATCAATCGCTCGGCAGCGACGTTATTGATCAATGCCGGCGCCGGTTATCAAATCAATAAGAATTGGCGCGTTGCCGCCGATTTTTTGAATCTGCTCGATCGCCGCAATGATGACATTACTTACGCCTATATCTCCCGCATCACGCCGACCGCCGCGGCGCAATTCGGCAACGTGTTTCACCCAGACGAACCGTTTCAAATGCGGTTCTCGCTGGAGCGGACCTTCAGTTTGGCAAGGTAGAAGCGAACAACGCTTTATCTAATGGCTATGCTTATGCGGATGATCGTGCGTAGGCTCGTGCGCGTGTTCCGCGTCGAGTGTGGGAACAGTCATCACCAGGCGGCCGTGCTGGACGCCTTTTAGCCCGATCAGGATGTCGGCGAAGCGTTCCACGTGCGCGGCCTTTCCGTGGACGATCAGGACTTCGAGACAGGAATCGTGATCGAGATGAGCATGCGTAGTGGAGACAACCAGGTCGTGGTGCGCGTGCTGGGCCTCGGTGAGCTTCTCGGTGATGCCATGGGCGTGATGGTTGTAGATGAGCGTGACGGAGCCGACCACGGTCGCCTCGGGTGCCGCAATGTGCTCGCGGACCAAGCGGTCGCGGATCAGGTCGCGAAAGGCTTCGGACCGATTGGTGTAGCCGCTCTTCTCGATGGAGCGGTCGAACCGCTTCAGGAGATCGGAATCGAGGGCAATGCCGATTCTGCTTAGTTCACCCATGGGCGCGCCGTCTCAGGCTTGCGGAGTGACCAGGTGATGCGCGATGGCGAAGAGTGCGAGCTCCAGCCGCGTAGAGACGCCGGTCTTGTCGAAGATATTGGAGAGATGGCGTTTGACCGTCTCTTCGCTCAGGGTGAACTGCTTGGCGATATCCCGGTTGGAGCAGCCCTCGACGATGCAGCCGACAACTTCAAGCTCGCGCGGGGTGAGGCCATAGGTCTTGTGCTGCGGCGTGGCAGCCTGCTGCATCAGGTCGTGCAGCGCGGAAACCAGATTGACCACGCGCTTGCCGCCGATCCAGTAATCGCCGCCATGCACCGTGCGCAGAGCGGTCTGCAGGTGGTTGCTGAGCGCGTCTTTGTGCACGATGCCGCGCGCGCCGATTTGCAGCGCCTCGATGATCTGCTGCGATGTGATGGTGGAGGTGAGCAGCAGGATCTTGGCCGTGGAAGGGCCGTTCATAATGGCGCGCATGGCGTCCAGGCCCGGCAGCCGTGGCATCGATACGTCGAGAAGCAGAATATCGGGCTGTTTTTCCAGGGTTTCGGTGATGGCTTCATCGCCATCGTTCGCTTCGCCTACGACTTCGAAGCCTTCGGCTTCGGTAAGCATGTTGCGCACGCCAACGCGGACGACCGGGTGGTCATCCGCAAGAACAATTCGAATCAATCGGCTCATCGTGTCTTTCTGCCTCCGTGCAAGCTCTGCCGTGCATTGCTAGAGCCTTTCAATAACAGGCTCCAGGCACAACAGGTCAGGCAGGCATCCCCGCATCCAGCATATTCTTTAACCTTCGGGCTGCGGTACGCAAATCGCGCAGGATTACGTTCCTGTTATCCAGGTGGTTATCCCCGGTCCTGGCGTCCCAGGCTTCGATCAGCGCCCCCAGCCGGGCGGCCTCGACCGCTCCGGCCATGCCGCAGCCGCCTTTGATGGTGTGGCCGATACGCCGGACCTCGGCGCTGTCGCCCTTCGCCATGGCTTCGGCGAGCGCATCGATGCGCCGCCCCAGATCGGCGACAACGGTCTCGTAGAGCTTGCGCACCGCGGGCTCGGGCATCAGCTTGCGAAGTTGGGCAAGAACCTCCGCGCTGACCACGGGATCGCTGGCATCGAGCAGCGATGGAGCGGACTCAGGCGCGCCGCTCTCAAGGAGCTTGGCGACGGCTTCGGCGCTGAAGGGCTTGAGGAGAAAGCCGTCAGCTGCGGATACGATGTCATCAGGCGGTTGGCTGGCGCTGACGGCAAAGATCCGTGCCTGCGTGCGCGCGCGAAGGGCGGCAATTAACCCGGTCCCGCTGAGGCCGGGCATCTGCGCGTCCATCAGGATGGCGTCGGGCTGGATTCCACGCGACTGGGCCGGCTCGGGTCGTCCCTCGCCGGCCGTGAGCAGAGCTAAAGCTGCCGCGCCATCTTCCGCGGTGTGCACGGAGTAGCCTGCCATGGAGAGAACCGTGGCAGCAACTTCGCGGCTGACCAGATCGTCGTCGATCAGCAGCACGATGGAAGGCGCGTTGCCGGAGGTGCGCGCGGACATACATTCAGTGTGCCTTGTCAGCACTGGGCGGAGAAGAAATATCTTGGCTCCGGGAATCGAGATGGTTCAGATGACGTTGATGGAGGGCCCGGCCGGTTGAGAGAGAATCGTTCGATCTCGCCCCCAAAAACAACAACCCCGGCGCGGTAGAGCGCCGGGGTTTGAGAAGACCGCTTCGTTTCCGATGAATCCGATTACTGCTTGCGCCGCTTGAACCGCAGGAATCCAGCCATGCCGATCAAGCCGGAGCCAAGCAGAAGGAGCGATTCCGGCTCGGGCACGGTGCTCGACGAGCCTTCCATGCCGATGTCGAAGAAGTTGTTGTCCTTCGTGTTGTCGCTGGTGGGATTGACCACACCGCCGGGGCTCCCGGCGAGGAATTCACTGCTATCGAATGTGGCCCAGCCGGACGTTGTGAAGGGCGCGGTGGTGCTGTAGCCGTAGGCCGGATTAGAACCGTTGTTGTAGACCACCACAGTGTAGGTTTGACCTGCGGAAAGCGCGATGGGGGCAGTCGTCACCCAGAAGTAACCGCCGCTCTGCGTGATATCGAATGGATTGAGCACGATGTTGTCGACCAGCTCATTGTTGCTCGAGTCGAACAATCCCACATTCACGTAGGTGCTGTAGCCGCCGCCGTAGCCGTCAACAGGGGGCACAGGAATGCCGATCGCGTTCAATGTCTCATTGCTATTCACCGTAAAAACGTCGGCAAAGTTGCCCATATTAGAACTAGAGCCCCAGGAATCAGGGTTTGTCACGGTCCAAGCGAGATCGGAAGCCGATGCGGGAATAGCCATGATGATGCCGGCAACCAAAGCAAGAAGGGGAAAGCGAAGGGTCTTTGCGCAATTCATCAGTGTGCCTCGTCTCTACAAATAATCCCGTGTCGTTTCGCCAGCCCGAATCGAATCCCCAAAACCCCCGCCGACGGCAGACACGATGGGTGACGCACCTATCCATGCAAATAGCGGGCCAAAACATTGCCGTTTATTTTCAATGAGTTAACTGGCGAGTGAGAGGATAGTCTGCTGTCTATTGCAAGGGGAAAGTGGTAAATAATTTCCCATAAACAATGGCCGTGCTACCCAGATCGAGGTCTTAGAGCTGCTCACGACCTGGGCTATGAAAGCGGCGTGAACAAGCACCTATTCTCCGATGATCGGTTGATGAACCTCTAAATCGAGACGCCGCGGCGGAAACGGCTGCGTAGCCTGAGGAGTGGACGTTCGACTAGGTTCAACGGGCAGAGCCCGGTCAGATAAGTAGCATCTGGACTTTCAAGGCTGACTCACCGGTTCAATTTTAACGGCGCGCGCGAAGGCCAGCAGCAACGGCGGTAGCGCTGTATACTTGCCCCGACCGCAAAGCCAAAACGGGAATCCGGGTTGAGAGAGGGACGAGTGATTGCAACTCCGAAAGTCTGGATCAAGAGGCTGCTTCGCTCTGTCAGTATCGAGATCAGACGAATTCCCATTCAGGACCAGTCGGGAGTCATCGACGCGCTGGACGCGCATACGCAAGTGGCCCTCGAGGACTGGACGAGCGTCTTTACTGAAACCGGAGACTCCCGCGATCTTGCGGACCTTTTTTGTAAGTACGGCTCGGACAAATCGAGCAAGCACAATTATCACGTCGCCTACGCATCTCTTCTTCGGCGGGACGCGCCGCTCAACATCCTTGAGATCGGCTTGGGAACGAACAACCCGCGCATTCATTCCACCATGGGGACGACCGGCTCTCCGGGGGCGGCGGAAAGGGCCTTCCGGGACTGGGCGCCGCGCGCCAACGTGTACGGCGCCGACATCGACGAGAGCATTTTGTTTACCGAAGAAAGAATCCGGACCTTTTTCGTGGACCAGACAAAGCCTGAAACCTTCAAGGAGCTAGCCGCAAAGCTTCCTCCCCTGGATCTGGTGATCGACGATGGCCTGCATTTTCCGCTGGCGAACCTCAATACGATTCACTTTGCGCTGCCGCTGCTGAAAGAAGGCGGAGCCGTGGTTGTCGAGGATATCATGGCACACCATCTCCCCATCTGGCGCGTTGCCATCACCGTTCTGGCGAACCGGTGCGACTGCCAGTTAGTGCAAATGAAGACGGAGGCAATCGTCATCCTCAGGCCGCGGCGGCAGCAGTCGAGCTGACGCCGGAGAAAACACGCCGCGAAACCCCGAGCTCGCGAAGCCCCGAGTTGTCGACCGGTTGGCGAACTGGCCCGCCGTTTTATGCGGTGCTCCCTCCCGGTTCCGCAAGGGCGGGTAGTCTCTCCATGTCTAATTGCTGTCTTCGGGGCGTTTGAAGGGCCTTTGCAGATACTGGCGGGCTTCGTTCACCGCGCCCTGGGTGTTGTCGTTGGTCTGGACGGCGAGGCGGTACTCGTTGACTGCCCGGTCGCGCTGGCCGGTCAAATCGAAGATCTTGCCGATCGCGATGTGGCTCCAGACCTCAGTCCACGGCGGCTCGTCGTCACCGCGCAGCGAGTCGCGGAAGGCGTTCACCGAGGCCTGGT
This sequence comes from uncultured Acidobacteriota bacterium, assembly GCA_963745965.1. Taxonomy (GTDB): domain Bacteria; phylum Acidobacteriota; class Terriglobia; order Terriglobales; family Acidobacteriaceae; genus Telmatobacter. Next base: position 157,366 of record CAVUZC010000010.1, on the reverse strand, counting down.
AATTACGCTGCGTGAAGAGGACTTCGCCGATGCGGTAGCTGGCGAGCGAACTCAGAGGGTTGGAATCGAGGGCCTTCTTGTATTCGGCGATGGCGCCCACCAGGTCTCCCTGAGCCACCAGTTGCTGGCCTTTCAGGATGGCGATGCGCACCTGTAGGTCGGGCGTGGACTTGAGGACCCAGTCGCCGGGATCGATGCTGATGCGCCGCGGGCGGCCAAAGGTATCGACCACGTATTGCGTGTCGGTCCCTACCACGTCAATCTTCCTGGTCTCGGTTTTGCCCTCGGTCTCGATGCGCAGTTCCACCGGCATGCGGAAAAGATCGAGATCCTGGTTGATCTCGCCGATAGTGCGGAATCCCTTATTGTTGCCCAGCCGGTAGACCGCATACTTATCGGTGAAGGTTGGCGCGCCGGTGCCGTCTACCCATTGCGAAAAGAACGCAATCAACTGCTGCTGGCTGGTCTGTTCGGCGATCTTCTCAAAGTCATCGGTGGTGATAGAAGTATCGGTAAACTGGCTGAGCGCGGCCTTGAGGATGTTGAGAAACATCGGGTCGCCGACCTCGCCACGCAGCATGTGGAAGATCATCGCGCCCTTTTCGAGGGTCATGGACTGGAACTGCGGCGAGAAGGGATCGAGGCGGGCGTCGCTCGAGAGGGGAATGGTGTCGTAGGCCAGGGCGCCGGCGGCCACGTCTTCCAGCGCGGCATGCAGCGCGCTTTTGCCGCTCTGATCTTCGACATACATCAACTCGGCGTAACGCGACATGCCGTTCGTGATCCAGGCGTCGTTTAGATTCTTCGGGCTGATCTCCGATCCCCACCACTGGTGGGCGATGGTATTCGCGAGCCAGCGAACCGAGGATTTATCGCTCACGCGGTTGCCGGGAATACTGGCCAGCTCCGGAGCCCATGCGGCAACGATCACGTCGCTGGGCAGCTCCACGATGTTGATGCGGGGAGTCTCGGGCAAGCCGAAGTCGTCGGTAAAGAAGTTGTACTCGCTGGTCGCGGTCTGCGCCAGCTGATTGCCCGAGGCCTGGTGATCGATAGTGAGATAGACCTTCACATTCCCTGCGCCCGAGGAAAACGGATCGACGTAGCGGCCAGCGATGACGGTGCCGGGAAAGCCGGGCTTGGTCCACTTGAAGTCGTATTCCGTGCCGGGCTTGCCGTTCGCGAGCGTCGCGGTTTGCGGCAGCCCCGTCGCGCCGCTGGCAAACACTCTCATCCCCTGCGGCACGCGAATGTGCATCTCGGCGGTGAAACGGTCGGTCAAGTAACCGGTCATGGGGAACCAGCGCCCCGGGTAAAGCAAATAGCTGATCGGCTCCTGGATCGCGGCCAGCTTCAGTCCTTCGACCGGACCGTCTTCGTTGCCGGTGATCGTGCCGTCGTACACAAAGGTCCAGTGGTAGGTTTGGCCGGCGACGAACGGCGCGGAAGGCGTGACACGCACCGACCCGTCGGCCGTGCGCTCGCCGTCCAGGAGCTTGCCGTCATCGTCGGTGATCTTGGCAACTTTCAGCGCGGGATGAAAACCGAAGGTGACCACTTCCATGTTGGCGGGCGCAGTAAAGCTGACGGCGGCCGTGGCGGCAAGGTGATGGGTCGCGGTGTCCAGCTCGGCGTCGATCACATAGCCGCTTATGTTGAGAGCCGGGCGTTGCGCCATGGCGGGCCGGGCTGCGAAGGCCGCGCAGAGAAAGACCAGGAGCGTCAGTCTGGCCGCGCCCAAAAAGCTGCCCGTAAACGAACGAGAGGACTGAGGAGAGCGAGGGCGTTCCGAGTGTCGAACCATGAAATTGGTCATCGCCTTGCCGTTTATTCTCGTGGACCGGGCAAACCCGGCGGGTTTGTTCAACGTTGCGCGGCCTTCAGGGAGCTACAGTGCGAGCCGCTTCCAACTCCCTCAAAACAATGGCCGCAACGGTATCAATTGCCCTGGAGCTTTGCTGTTGTCCGGCAGCTGGATGTAGGTGCAATGCTTCGCGAACGGCCCCCAGTTCTTTCATCATGGACTCGCGAGCGGGACCATCCGGTAGCAACCGCCTGAGATGTTGGATGACGTTTTCCGCCGTGAAGTCATGCTGAATCAGCTCGGGAACCACGCGCTTGCCGGCGATCAGGTTGGCCATGGCCACGTGCGGCACCTTCACCAGACGCCTGGCGATAGCATACGTGAGCCGGGAGACCCGGTAGACCACAACAAAGGGGTTACCGATCAGAGCGGCTTCGACGGTGGCCGTTCCGCTGGCAACGACGGAGGCGCGGGCGTGATGGAGTACGGCCTGCGCATCATCGACCAAACGAATACGCAGCCCGCCACTGAGGTTCTCTGCCTTTTGCGCCACGACTTTGCGCTGGTCCGCATCGAGCGTAGGCGCCAGCGGAAACAGGAACTCAAAGCCACGCTTCTCAGAATCGGCCTCACCCACGACGCTGTCATCCTGAGCGGAGTCCGCCGGGGCGGACGGAGTCGAAGGATCTGCGGTTCGGGGCGCTGACAGTCCCCGCGCCGCCTCCAGCATCTCCGGCAAATTGGCTTCAATCTCCTTCAGCCTGCTGCCGGGCAGGATGCCGATCCACGTTTTGCCTGCATCCAGCCCGTTTTCCGCCGCAAAATCCTCGCGGCTCACCGCCGGCAACGGCAGATCGGCCAAAGGGTGCCCGACGAACTCCGCCTGCACGCCGCGCTCGCGGTAGAACTTTTCTTCAAACGGGAAGATGACCAACATTCGTTTGACGAATTTTTGCACCAGCCGGATGCGATGCTGTTTCCAGGCCCACAACTGCGGGCTGACAAAGTAAACCACGGGAATGCCCAGCCGGTGAAACTCCCGAGCCAGCCGGAAATGGATCTCGGGAAAGTCGATGAGCACGGCCACGGCCGGCCGCCGCTCGCGAATCGCGCGCTTGAGCTTGCGGAACTCGCGATAGATGCGCGGCAGGTGCTTGACCACCTCGGTAAATCCCATCACGGCCATGTCTTCCGCGCGCACGATGCAGTCGACGCCAGCCGCCGCCATCCTCGCCCCGCCCATCCCCCACAGCTCCGCTGTTTTAGCTTTTGGAGTTGGGGAGTGCGACAGCGCAGAGGCCAACTCGGCCCCATAAAACTCGCCGCTGGCTTCGCCCGCCGAAATGAAGATCGATGGGGTCATGGATGAGGTGCTGTCCATTGCATCTGGTCCTCATCATATTCGCTGGACGCGATTGAACAGGATCAGGCAATCGAGTAATTTCCGGTTTGCCGGCCATACCATCGCGGGCAGGGATTACACTGCTCTTCATGGTCCCCACCCATGCCGCAAGAGCGGCGATCCTCATCACAGTTGTCGCGATTGGATGCTTGGCTTCGGGCGTCGTCTCCCGTGCCGAATCCTTCGATACGCCTGTTCGAAAAACCGCTGTCGATCTAGGGCCCTCTCGCAACCTGATGCCGGGGGACCCTCAGCACGTCCAGCTTTCCTGTAGCTACTTCCCGGGGTTCATGGTCAAAGAATTGGACGATCCAGGGTTAGAAGGAGCCGAGTGGGTTACGATTATCGCCTTCTTAAAGGGGCACCCTCCGGCCTGCCGCTCGGCCCATGGACCGAAAGAACGATTCATCACTAAGGACTCGTGGGGATTCCTCGGCGTTAAGGGATCGCTTCTGTTCCTGACAGCAGCAGACGGTGAAGATGGCGGTTTGCCTTTCCGCATTGTCGACTGGAAGACGGGAAAGAACATCTTCAGGGATTCAGCAGCTTTGCCCTATTATGGCGGGCCTGGTTTTGATTTTGGACACACTGCCGATGGTAAGTTGTCGCTGCGGTATCTACGCGTCGTCCATGGAGACTGTTCCATTCCCAACGACGGACAAAGTTGCTGGAACATTTTAAGAGCAAACCTTGGGTTGGCGCCCTCGGATATCCCTGCGTGCACCGGCTATGTTGGTGAGAAGACTGACCAGCCCATTGCGCTGGCGACCTTGGAAACGCACTCCGTCCTGCAATATCCCGTAGAAGTGAAGCTGTTGCCACGGCCATCCATTCGAGCGGTTGCCGGCGAGGTAAAATGCAGGCCGGTGGATTAGGCCGCACGGACGCCGAAGGTCTAAACAACCCGTAGCCCGCCAAACCATCTCTTTACTCCATAGTGGTAGCCTTGCCTTTGGAAATTGACTGAGGAGGAAAGCCGTGCGGATTTTTTCCTGGTTTTGGATGGGGGTTTTACTGGTGACGGGAACTGGCCTGGCAGCGCAGACGGCTGCGAAGACGGAAACGGCAAAGCCGGTGGCGCAGCGGCTTGGGGTCCGCGAAGTGCCGCCGCCGGATAATCCCGTGGCCGACCCGAAAGCCGTGGTCACCTTTGGCCATGCGCGCTTCACCGTGCTCACCCCGCAGTTGATCCGCATGGAGTGGTCGGCGGACGGAAAGTTCGAAGATCACGCGTCGATGGTGTTCATCAATCGGCGCCTGCCGGTGCCGCGTTTTGACAAGAAGCTCACGACGGGCCTCAGCGCCACCCTGACCATCAAGACAGACGCAATCACGCTGAGCTACGCCCCGACGGGCGATGGTCATTTCACCCATGACAACCTGTCGATCTCATTCGACAGCGATGACAAATTGGCCGTCTGGCGTCCCGGCGACAAAGACACCGAAAACCTGATGGGCACAACGCGCACTTTAGACCAGGCGCTGGGCTCGAAGACGCAACAGCCCATCGAGCCGGGCTTGGTCTCTCGCGCGGGCTGGACAGTGGTGGACGACTCCGCACGGCCGCTCTTCGACTCCACCGATTTCCGTTTTCTCTACGGCGAGAAGAGCCCGTGGCCCTGGGTGATGGAACGGCCCGCCCACGAAGCGCCGGGCAAGTACACCGATTGGTACTTCTTCGGCTACGGCCACGACTACAAGCAGGCTCTGAGCGACTTTGTTAAAGTCGCGGGCCGCATTCCGCTGCCGCCACGTTTTGCCTTCGGCGTGTGGTGGTCGCGCTACTGGGCTTACAGCGACCAGGAGCTGGACGAACTGGTAAAGGGCTTCCGCGAAAACGATACGCCGCTAGATGTGCTCGTGATCGACATGGACTGGCACCTGAACGATCAGCAGTTGAAAGCGATGGGCGCGGTCGACCAGTCGGGTCAGATGCTGGGCTGGACCGGCTACACCTGGAACAAGGTGCTGTTTCCCGATCCCGATGCGTTTTTGAAGTACCTGCACCAGGACGGTTTGAAGGTCACGATGAACCTGCACCCGGCCTCGGGCATTCAGCCGTGGGAAGCTGCGTATCCGGCGATGGCGCGCGCCATGGGCATCGACCCGGCAACAAAGCAGTACGTTCCGTTCGACCCGACGAACAAGAAATGGGCGACGAATTATCTCGACCTGGTTCTGCATCCGCTGGAAAAACAGGGCGTGGATTTCTGGTGGCTTGACTGGCAGCAGCAGCCCATGATGAGCAAGGTGCCAGGCCTGAGTAACACATGGTGGCTCAATTACATGCACTTCACAGACCAGCAGCGCGAGGGCAAGCGTCCGCTGCTCTTCCATCGCTGGGGCGGGCTGGGCAATCATCGCTACCAGATTGGATTTTCGGGCGACACGATCTCGGTATGGCCGTCGCTCGCCTTCCAGCCGTGGTTCACGGCCACGGCGGCCAACGTTGGTTATGCCTACTGGAGCCATGACATCGGCGGCCACATGCCCGGCGCGGTCGATCCGGAGCTCTTCACGCGGTGGGTGCAGTTCGGCATCTTCTCGCCGATTCTGCGCACACACACCACCAAGAATCCCGACGCCGAGCGCCGCATCTGGGCGTATCCCGAACCGTATTCGTCGGTCATGCGCTCGGCGTTCCAGTTGCGCGAGGCCATGCAGCCCTATCTCTATACCGAAGCGCGGCGCACCTACGACACAGGCGTCGCATTCCTGCGGCCGCTCTACTACGACTGGCCAGAGGACAATGCCGCCTACACCAGCAAAAACGAGTACCAGTTCGGCGACCAGATGATCGTCAGCCCCGTCACCGCGCCAGCCGACCGAATCTCCAGCCTCGCGACCGAGCAGGTATATCTGCCCAAAGGCGACTGGATTGAGTGGCCGACGGGCAAGCATTTCACCGGGCCAGCGAGCGGACCCGGCGGTTCACCATCAGCCAGATTCCGGTGTACGTAAAAGCCGGGGCGATTGTGCCCATGCAGCCGGCGATGCTGCACACGGGCGAGAAGCCCGTCGATCCGCTGATTGTGAATGTGTGGCCGCTGAAGCCGGGCGAGATCTCGAGCTATTCGGTCTATGAGGATTCAGGCGTGTCTGTCGATTATCAGAGGGGCGTTTTTGCGCGCACGCCGATCAAAGCGACCCAAGCCGGCGACACGTTGCGTGTGGAGATTGGGCCGGTGGAAGGCAGCTACCCGGGAATGCTGAAGACGCGCGGCTATGAGCTGCGGCTGCCCGCGGACTGGCCGCCGGTTGCTGTGAAGGTGAACGGCAGGGCGGTGCCTTTCGTGAAACCGGGCGAGCGAGGCGGCTGGCGATTCGAAGGCAACACGCTGACGACGGTGATTCCCGTGCCGCCCGAGAGCACCGCGGCCAAGGTTGTTGTCGAAGTGGGGCGTGCGAAGGGACTTACCGCGCACCGCGAGCGCATCGACGGATTCGCCGGCAGGATGACGCTCCTGCGCGGCGCTTACGACGCCATGCAGGCCACCGGCCCTGTGGCCGGTCCTTCCTTAGCGTTAATCGACGCTATGCAAAGCGGCGACCGCCTCAGCTACTACCCGCAGATGATCGACTCCGAGCTAACGCATCTCGACAAAGCGCAGGCCCAGGCGCAGGCCGACCTCGTCGCGCTCGACAAGGTGTTTGAGAGCTGGCTGAGCGATCCTAAGCGGCGCATCGGCGGATCGAAGACGGCTCCCGCCGACATCGAAAGCGAAAAGCAGAAGCGCCGCGACGCGCTGCACCGCGCCGAGGCGCTGGTGGTCGAAGCGGGCAAGTGACCACGAAAGGATGCTGCGCATGAGCTTCGATCGACGGGCTTTTTTGAATGCCTGCACACGGGCGGGAATGGTTTCGCCGCTGCTGCCGGGGATTTTGTACACGCTGGCCGCGCAGGGGCAGGAGGGTTCTGGTTCTGGCGCGGGCTCGAATTCGAGGCCGAGTGGGACGCCGAACCCGGGGACGGCTGCGGATTCAGGGACCAAGCCGCCGGCGCTGCCAAAGATTACCGAGGAGATGATCGACCGGGCTGCGGAGCTGGCGGGTGTGGGGCCATTCACGGCCGCGCAGAAGCGGATGATGCTCGATGGGCTGAGCGATCAGCGCGATGGGTACGCGGAGATTCGCGCGCTGAAGCTCACAAACGATGTGCCGCCGGCGTATGTGTTTCATCCGGGAAAAGCATTGGACACTGCGGCAGGCAATTACTGCGTTTCGGAGGTCCGCGCGGAGGTGATGCCCGATGAGTCCAATCAGGACATCGACGTGTTTCCTCGTCCCCCGAAAAGGGGCTCAGGTATCACATCTGCAGAGATCGAAGACCTGGCGTTCGCCACGATCGATAAGCTCCGAAGTCTTTTGCAGAGCGGCGTTGTTACTTCGCTGCAGCTGACGCAGATGTATCTTGCCCGCCTCAAACGCTACGACCCGAAGCTGCATTTCGTCATTACGCTTACCGAAGAGCGCGCCATCGCGCAGGCGAAACAAGCAGACAAAGAAATTGCCAATGGGCATTATCGCGGGCCGCTCCATGGGATTCCGTGGGGCGCGAAAGATCTGTTGGCGGTTCGGGGCTATCCGACGACATGGGGTGCGGGAGGGTTCGAGCAACAGTCGTTCGATGAAGACGCCACTGTGGTGCAACGGCTGGACGCGGCCGGAGCCGTTCTGATTGCGAAGTTCACGCTGGGCGCGCTGGCGATGGGTGACAAGTGGTTTGGCGGGCGCACGCGCAACCCGTGGAATCCGGCGCTGGGATCGAGCGGATCGTCGGCGGGATCGGCGAGCGCGGTGGCTGCGGGGTGCGTGGGGTTTGCGCTGGGATCAGAAACACTGGGATCGATCTCATCGCCTTCGACGCGCTGCGGCTGCTCCGGTCTGCGGCCGAGCTTCGGCCTGGTTCCGCGCACCGGCGCGATGGCGCTGAGCTGGACGATGGACAAGCTGGGGCCGATTTGCCGCTCGGTAGACGATTGTGCCTTGGTACTCGAGGCAATCGCCGGGCCGGACGGAAAAGATATTTCGGCAGCGGCGGCGAGCTTCGAGTGGAATCCGAGCCTGGATTGGAAATCGCTCCGCGTGGGCTACTTGAAAAGCGAGTTCGATCCCCTGCCGCCGTTGAAACTCAAGGATGCGACACCGGGCGAATCTGCCGACGACAAAACAAAGCGCGAAGACGCGAATGCCGAGATGGTCGCAGACCGCGCGCGACGCGAGTACGACCGGCGTTTCAATCTTGCCACGCTCGACAAGCTGCGCGCCATGGGCGTCAATCTCATCCCCGTCGAGCTGCCGAAGCTGCCGTGGGAGGCCTTCATTCCGCTGCTTACGGCAGAAGCTGCCGCGGCCTTCGACGGCCTGACGATGACCGGCCGCGATCGCCTGCTGACCGAGCAAGGGCCGGAGGACTGGCCCAACTACTTCCGCATGTTGCGCTTTTACCCTGCGGTCGAGTACATCCAGGCCAACCGCGCGCGCACACTGGCCGTGCGGGGCATGGCTGCACTCTTCGAGGCAGTCGACGTAATCGTCACGCCGTCGACCAAGGCGCAACTGATCGCGACGAACCTCACCGGAAACCCTGCGGTCATTGTCCCCAACGGCCTGCGCGGGCCCGACGCGCCACCGCCTCCGGCAGTCGACACCGGCGACAACGACAACATCGGCGGGCCGGGGACGCCGGTTTCGATTACCTTCCTGGGCGGGCTTTACCAGGACGCGAAGGTGGCCGCTTTTGCGCGCGCTTATCAGCAGGCGACGGGCTTCGAGAAGCTGCACCCGAAGCTGTAACGAGCCAGCACGACCTTTCTCAAAGAAGAGGCTTGGGCGACGGAGGTCGAATTGCGCGGGTCTGGAGACCCGCACGACAGCCGATCTGGAGATCGGCGCTACAATCTCCGCTGGCGATTGCCGCGCGTGTAGCATCAAGTCATGCCGCTGGTTGAGGTCATCTCGGTTTCGAAGAGCTATCCGCGCCGTGCGGGACTGCGCGTCACCGAGCAGACCGTTGTCGAGAATGTGTCGTTTACGATCGACGCGGGCGAGACTCTGGGGCTGGTCGGCGAGTCGGGATCGGGCAAGACAACCATGGCGCGCATGATTCTGGGACTGACGAAGCCGAGCGCGGGCACAGTGCGTGTGGCCGGCGTGAATGTGGCACAGGCTTCGGGCGCCGAGATGCGGCGCATCAGGCGTGAGATGCAACCGGTTTTTCAGGACCCGTATGCGGCGCTCAATCCGCGCATGACGGTGCTCGATATTGTGAGCGAGCCGCTGGTGATTCACGGGATGGCAGCGGGGATGGACGAGAACCCAACCCTAGCCGCAAAAACAAAAACGCGGCGAGGATGGGGCACCCCTCGGCGTGCTGCGCTGCGCGCAAAAGTTGTCGAGCTGCTTGGGGAAGTCGGACTCGACGAGTCCGCGCTCCGCCGCTATCCGCACGAGTTTTCCGGCGGGCAGCGGCAGAGGATTAACATTGCGCGCGCGCTGGCGCTGAGGCCGTTTTTCCTCGTTTTGGATGAACCTGTTTCTGCATTGGACGTTAGCGTGGGGGCGCAGATCGTAAACCTGCTGCGCCGCTTGCAGCGCGAGCACGGATTGACCTACCTGTTTATTTCGCACGCCATGCCGCTGGTGCGCTATCTGAGCACGCGCATTGCGGTGATGGAGCACGGGCGGCTGGTGGAAACAGGCGAGGCAGAGGAGTTGTGCGCGCATCCACGCGAGGCCTACACGCAGCAGTTGCTCTCGGCTACGCCGGAACTGCCGGTTGGCATGCCATCATAGCGACGGCAAAATCTCAGGCGAAAAATCAAAGCCCCATCCTTTCCGTCCGCCGTGGCGGACAAAAAAGGATGGGGCTTCGAGTTTTGAGCCGTCTTACTTCGATTGCGGCTTCGTGGGAGCTGATGGTGCAGTTGCCGGCGGAGGCGTCGCAGGTTTCGCTGAAGGCGCGGGTGTCGCGGGCTGCGCCGGAGCCGTGCCTGCAGGCGCGGTGGGGGTCGGATGCTGGCCAGGCGCAGTGGCGCCAGGATGCGGCGGAACGCCATGCGGCGGCATCATGGGCATCATCGGACGCTGCGGCATGTCGGTGACTTCCACCAGTTCCACGTCGAAGATGAGGTCGGACTTGGCAGGAATGCCCGGATGGTCGGGCCGGTCGGGAATGACGCGACTGCCATAGGCCAGCTGCCAGGGAATGAAGATGCGGCGCTTGCCACCGATCCTCATGCCGGTGAGGCCGAAATCGAATCCGGGAATCACAGCGCCGATTCCCTGGGGAATTGCCAACGGCTCTGCGTCGCCCATGACCGGCTTCTTGTCGGGGCCAAGCTCGGGCTTGCCGTCAGCGCCCATCTTAGGCCGTTTGTGATTCTCCCAGGTATCGAACATCACGCCGTCTGCCGCGCGCCATCCGGTGTACTTGAGGTGCCACATCTTGTCCGGTTCGCCCACGGCGCCGGCGCCGACCTTGATGTCGTAGTAGTGCACGACGATGGGGACAGTTCTGACGAGACCGTGCTTCACCACAGGCACGCCGGGAGGTAGCTTGACCCAGGGCTCGGGCGTTTTGGCGGCTGCGGTGCTCGTCGCCGAAGTGCTCTTGGAAGTGGTCGAGGTCGCTTTCTTGGGAGCGGTCGCGGTGGAGGGTTTTGAAGAAGTTTGTGCGCTTGCGGCGAGTGTTGCTGCCGCCAGGATGAGGGCGAGGGAGAAGCGTTTCATGTGGTATTTAAACTCCGACAGGATGTCGAACAGGAGTGTATCAGGTGAGGCCTAGTCCTTATCAACAATGAATTCGAGGCTGCTGGAACAGCGCGGGATCGGAAAACGCCCGGAACGGCTGCGGCTACGGCCGAACCGGGATGGCCTCAGCCCATCAACATGCCCGCCAGCAGAGCGGTGCGCGGCGCGAGGTGCTCGACCAGAACCGACTCGTGCGCGGCGTGCGCGCCTTCGCCGACCGCGCCCATGCCGTCGAGCGTGGGAATGCCCAGGGCCGCCGTGAAATTGCCGTCGGAGCCACCGCCGCTGGAGGCTTCGTCGAGCGCGAACCCCAATTCGCAGGCCAGCAACTGCGCCTTGCGAAAGAGCTGAACGGTTCCGCGGCTGCGTTCCATGGGCGGGCGATTGATTCCGCCAGTCACTGTGAGCGTGCAGCGCGGGTTGGCTGGCCGGAGCGCGGCAAACCTGCGCGTAATGCGGGGACCGTCGGCCAGGCGCGGAATGCGGATGTCGATATCGGCCCACGCTCCGGCGGGAATGACGTTGCTTTTCGTGCCGCCGGCGGCCACGTCAACGCTTACCGTGAGGCCGCGCTTGAAGTCGGTCCAGCCGCTCACGGTTTCGATCACATGCGCGAGTTCTACAAGAGCATTCGCGCCCTTTTGAAAGTCAACGCCTGCATGAGCGGCGATGCCTTTGACCTCGATGCGCCAGTCGCCGGTGCCCTTGCGCGCGGTTTTGTAGGCCAGCCCCTGCGCGGGTTCGAGCACGTAAACCGCTTCGCATTGGCGCGCGATCTCTTCGGTGATAGGCCGCGACGCGGGACTGCCGATCTCTTCGTCGCTATTGAGCAGAACGACGATTTCGCGGCGCAGCAGATCGGCTTCGATGAGCAACTCGATGGCGGTTGCGGCCATGGCCACGCCGGTTTTCATGTCGAGGGTGCCGGGGCCCCAAAGACGGCCGTCGCGCACCCGGCAGGGCATCGACTGGAGTGTGCCGAGAGGCCACACCGTATCGAGATGGCCGAGAAGCAGGATGGGCTTGACGTCGGCGCGGGCGGATCGGCGCGGGCCGAAGTGGATCTCGAGAATGTCGCCGTGGCGCGGTTGGCGATGGAACTTGACGCGGCCTCCAAGTTGCTTGAATTGCGCGGCAGCAAGCGCCATGCAGGTATCGACGGCAGATTTCTCGTCGGAGGGCGACTCGGCCTGCACGAGCTTGCGCGCGAAATCGAGCAGCGAACGCTCTTTGCGCCGCGCCCCGGCCAGCAAGGCGCGCATCGGGAAGTCGGTTTCTGAGTGCTCCTGGCATGGGGGCTTTTCCTCTCCGCGCCTGCCTGTCATTCGGATGGCGAGGATACCTTCTGATTCTACGACGCTTAGGGTGGCCTTTCACGCCCATCGGCGAGGACGGCGGCGGAGTGCGTCCGAAACAGCACACTGTGGCAAAAATGCCACAGGACAGGATTACCCCGCTGCCGTCTAATCTAAACAGCGGATATGGCTTCTGCCGTCTGGAGAAACTCTCTGAGCTCAACCGGCGCATTTCGAACAGACGATCGCGGCTCCGCTCGAGTTTTCGGGCGTTGGGCTGCATTCTGGCGCTCCCGTCACCATGAGGCTGCTGCCCGCCGCCGCCGGTTCGGGCATCGTCTTTCGGCGCACTGACCTCGACAACTTCGAGATTCCGGCTACCGGGCGCAACGTCGCGAAAGTTAGCTACGCCACGAGCTTGATGCGCCAGGGCGTGCTCATCTCGACCACCGAACATCTGCTGTCTGCCTTCATCGGCTCAGGCGTCGATAACGTGATTGTGGAGATCGATAACCTGGAGCTGCCGATTCTCGACGGCAGCGCATTGCCTTACGTGGAGGCCTTCCAGCGGGTGGGCATTCGCGCAGCAGCGGCGCCGGCGCGAGACGCTGCGCATTCTGCAGCCGGTAGAAGTGCACGAGGGCGAGAAGTTCATCGGCGTCTATCCTGGCAGCGGCTACCGCATCACGTATACCATCGACTTTCCCGCGCCTATCGGCCAGCAAAAGACCTGCGTCGATCTCGCGGCGGAGATGTACGGGATTGAAATTGCTCCGGCGCGCACCTTTGGCTACAAATCCGACGAGCGCAAGCTGCGCGACATGGGATTGATTCGCGGCGCGAGCCCGGAGAATGCGATCGTGCTGGGCAAGGATGGCCCGGAGAATGGGCCGCTGCGTTTTAGCGATGAGTATGTGCGGCACAAGGTGCTGGATTTGATCGGCGACCTGGCGCTCGCCGGCCGCCGCCTCGAAGGCCACGTGGTGGCCATGCGCGCCGGCCACGCCATGCATACGGCTCTGGTGGCTCGCCTGCTCAAAGACCGCTCGGCATGGGAGCTGGCGCATGTGCCGGTCGCGCCGCCGGCAGCGAGTGAGAGCCAACCTGAGGCCGATTCCGGCTTGGAGCAGGCGGCGCTGGCGGGCGCGTAACGGCAGCAAGTCAGCACGATGCCCCAACGCGAGTTTCGCAAAAGGTAGCGATGGCGAAGAGCGTGCCGTAGAATCCTCCACAGTTTCAACTGCCGATGTCCCAAAAACGGAACCTGAGGCCCACAACATCCTTAATGAAAACCATAGGAACGCGCAGTGGGAAACTGTGGTGACTTTTCTGACGCGTTTGGAAGAGAATATGACTATAGAGTGACCATGGTGTAAGATGACTTTACGTATCGTTTCGAGGTAAGATTTGCGGTTCGCTGTTCCACATCCGATTCCGTATCAGGGTAGCAAGCGTCGGCTCGCGCAGGCGATTTTGAGCCATGTCGAGTCGGGACACTACGAAAGACTTGTCGAACCGTTCGTCGGGTCGGGCGCTGTCACACTCGCGGCAGCTCGGTACGGGAAATTCAAGAGGTTCGTACTTGGCGACAAATTGGAACCGCTCGTGGATCTCTGGCGGTACATCATCGCAAATCCGATTTCGATGGCGGACGAATACGAGGAGTTGTGGCATAGGGAGCGGAAGCATCCGATTGACGAGTATTACAAAATTCGGAGCGAGTTCAATGCGGACCGGCGTCCCGCAAAGCTTCTGTATCTCTTGGCGCGATGCGTGAAAAACGCCGTGCGTTTCAACCCAGCCGGAGAGTTCAATCAATCACCTGACAAGCGTCGGACGGGAACGCTGCCGGGGACAATGCGAAAAGAGTTGTTGGGCGCCCACCGTCTGTTGCATGGAAAGACGGAAGTGGTTTGTGCCGATTTCATGGAACTATTTCAGAAGTCGGAGCCGGAGGATTTCTTCTATCTCGATCCTCCCTATCAAGGCACAAGCGACGGCCGCGATTCCCGCTATATCGATGGCGTGACGCGGTCGCGGATCGTCGAAGGGCTGTCCGTCTTGAATGACCGGGGCAATCCGTTCATCCTGAGCTACGACGGGTCGTGCGGGGACAGGACGTATGGCGACCGCCTACCCAACGCCCTCGCGTCGCGCGTATTACTTGATGTGGGCCGGTCGAGCCAAGCGACGCTGAACGGCGAGGATCACACCACCATCGAATCGCTCTACATATCCCACAATCTCGTTCCAGCCGCTCAAGATGAAACGGTGATGACGCTTCACGAGTTCGAGGAGCCTCGGCTCATTACCGGATCATTGTTTTGATCTGTTCCCCGACGCTTCTCCCCGCACGGCGTGCTGCCGCTTCGATATCCTCAAACGCCTTAACTTCGTCACCCGTCCATACGATATCAATGCGGCGCTCGGGCCGCAGGGCAACGTGTGTGTAATTGTCGGGACTTGCCCAGTAGCACGTTTGGCAGATTTCCAAATCTTTAATCCTCGTCCAGTTCTCACAGTGCTCGCAGTCCCATGACTTCTTGCGATTGCACGATCCGTCGACCACCTGGTACGGGTCATCTTCGTAACGTTGGGATTCCCCGGCAACTTCGTACGGGATTCTGTGGTCGACTTGGAGATTCGACTTGCAGCCGCAAAATCCGCACTTCGACCCATTCCGCTCGATGATGGCCTCGCGTTCTTTCTTTGCCAATACGACGCGGCCCGTCTTCAGGGGATCGAGCTCGCGCTCATCGAACACGTAAGACGCAATTCGCTGGCCGTCCTTCCGTCTGATGGTTACCCGTTTGAGAGCGATACCAAGCTCCACAACGTCGCGTGCCGCGCGGGGAGGATGGTCGTAACCTGCAGCCTGCAACTCGGTTGTCGAGATACTCCCCTTCTTGACGAGAGTATCGAGAACGACGCGGGCGCGCTTGTTTGTTATCGAGTTGATCCGTTCGAGGAGTGCCTGGGGAAGTTTCTGGCGTTCAGGCATCGAATAGCGTTCTCATGGGAACTCTCAATGCCGAAGCGATGAGATGGATGTTGACGAGGCTGATGTTACGCTCGCCGCGTTCGACACTGCCAACATAAGTGCGGTCAAGCCCGCATGCCAGAGCGAGTTCTTCTTGCGAGAGTCCCTTATTTTGGCGTAGCTCCCTAACACGCGCTCCGAAGCGTTTCTGAATTCCGCGCTTGTCCTGGGAAGGCATTACAAGCCATCCAAACAAAAATGCGGCGTTTAAGTCTACGGACTTTAGGTCTCTTTTCAGGAAACAGACCAGAAAGGTTACGCGAACCTCCAGCCCCTATCCCTTCAACAACTGATCGATGGTCTCGATGTCGACGAGGCCGTGGCAGCCGTAGAGCGCCGGAAGCACCTTAGTTGCTGCGTGCTTGCGGCGCAGGGCGGCGACTTTGTCGGTGCCGGCGCGGTAGGCGGGCAGATACATTCTCCCCAGTAGCGGATGCTGGCCCCACGCGCCGGAGAGCTTGCCTGCGCGCTCTTCCGTAACGAGAAAATCGCGGCGCAGCGTGGCAGCGACTTCTTCTCGCGCGCGGCCCTCGCCCCATGTCATATAAGAGGACTGATTCTTGGCGTCGTCCTGCAGCAGAGCGAGCAGCACGCCGATCTGGAGATCATCATCGGGTAGTTGATCGACTTCTGTGACGCCGTGAGCGATGAGGATGGCGTTGTTGGCGATGCCCTCAAAGAGCGTGGCGGCGCGGGTGTTCATGGTGAGGACCGTGGCCTCGAAGCCCGCCTTGCCGCGCACATATAAATCTTGCAAATAGGCGAAGGTCGTCACGTGGCCCGGTACGACTTCGTGGCTGACGAGCTGCTCGAATTCGGGATACGAAATCTCAAGGCTCGCGTTGATCTCGTAGCTGGCTTCATAGAGCGGCGAACCTGACGCGGTGCGAGCGCGGCCGATGTAATTCATGGAGCCGGAGAACCATGCCTCCTTGATCGGCAGAAAGTCGATGTTGGCGCGGGGGACGGCGGCGAGCTCCTGCGGAAGATGCGGGACAAGATTTTTGGCCGAGAGCGCGTCGAAGTGTGCTATCACGGCCTGACCGAGAGCCTTCACAGAAGCCATGGGCGTGACGCGCTGGCGACGCCAGGCATCGACCGCGGCAAGAATGCCGCCGGATTGCGTGGGCGAGTGGCCGGCACGGCCGAGCAGTTCGGCGACGCGGTCGCGCTTGGCCTCGGGACGTGAAGGCTCGGGCGGCTTGGCGGTGGAGGCAACGACCGCGCTCGTGTAGGGAACCGGATCGCCTTTGCCGAGAACTTCCATGGCGAGGGCCCACATCACGTTGAGCGAATCGGCGAGGCCCACTAGATAAGCGCGGCGCGGTTCAGAACAGTTAGCAGCTTCCTTACGCAGACCAGCGATGGCGGCGGGAAGATCGACGGCGCGGAGATAGGCGTCCACGGCGTAGTGGTCGACCGTCTTGCCGCCAACGCCGCCGGACTCGCGCAGGCGCTCCGCCGCCGGCTGCGTGTAAGCGGCGGGCAGCGGCTCGTCGGAGAACCACGAATCGGCGATGAAGCGGCCGGTGCCCGAGGCGCACATCACGTCGCCGCCCCAGAGCGTGTCGATGCCGAGAACCGCTTCGGCGATGAAGAAATCGAGTTGGTTCATGATGCTTTCTTCTCCGCTTTGCAGTGTCTCAGTTTAAAGAAAACCATTCCGCAGGGGCTAAAGCCCGAAATCGTTTTGAGGCCGTTGCGGCCCGGCTAAAGCCGTGCCCTTATTACAGAACACGGCTCCGGCAGTTTTTAGCAGCCTGTAAAGTCGTGCTCTTTCGCGACGCGTCAAGCTGAACCATTACCCTTCGTTTTGATGCTACCGCGCCAAACGTACGCGCAAAGGCCGATGAAAAGCAATGCGGAAACCGACTGCGAGACGGGATCGATGGCATAGAACGGCGTTTGGATCAAATCTTCGCGGAAGCCCGGCACGAGGCGCAGGGCTGCGCCGAGCACGCCGCCGAGCGCGCCGCCCGCCATCAATCCCGAAGCCAGAATCACGCCGCGCTCGCGAATGCCGCTGCCCGCATCGCCGCCGATCTTCTCTGCGCGGCGATGCACGAAGTGCGAAAGAATACCGCCCGAGAGAATGGGCGTGGTGAGGCTCAGCGGCAGGTACATGCCAAGCGCGAAGACCATCGACGACTTGCCGAGCATCTCCAGAATCACAGTCATCAGCGCGCCCACGCCGAAGAGAAGATACGTGACTGGTTGATGACTCATAAATCCGACGACCAGCGCCTTCATGATGGAGGCTTGCGGCGCGGCGAGAACCGGACGCATATCGCCTGCGGCCTGCTCGCCGAACTGGAAGGTGTGCGCCAGCAGGACGATGGTGAGCCCGGCGGCAGCGGCGGCGGCAAGTATGCCGATGAACTTCACCTTTTCCTGCGCGGCCGGCGTGTTGCCGAGCCAGTAGCCGGTTTTGAGGTCGGTGATGAACTGGCCGGAGACGCAGAGCGCCGTGCAAACCATGCCTGCAATGGCCATCACAAAGAACATGCCCGTCGTGCCGGAGAGTCCGAATCGCACAAGCACCACCGAAGTGATGATGACGGTGAGCATGGTCATGCCGGAAGCAGGATTGTTTGCGGTGGTGGCGATGGCATTGGCCGCGACGGATGCAAAGAAGAAGGCAAAGAGCAGGGTGAGCGCGAGTCCCCAGATGAGGATGGTCCACGAAACCTGAAAACGCGAGAAGAAGATGGCGACGGCCAGCGCGCTGAGGACAATGCCGAGAAGAATCGTGACCATGGAGATGTCGCGATCGGTGCGGGCGGAGGTGTCGGCGGCGCGGCCATGAAATGCGCGGAGAGCAATGCCGAACGAGCCGGCGATGACGCGCAGCGATTTGGCGATGCCGAAGATGCCGGCTGTGGCGATGGCGCCTACGCCGATGTAGCGCACGTAGTTCGAATAGATTTGCCCGGCGGTCATCGCGGAGACGGGCATCATGCCGGGATAGACGGGCGCGTTAACATGGCTGCCGATGAACCAGATGAGCGGGACGAGAACGAAGTTCGAGAGTACGCCGCCGGCACAGAAGACGATGGCGCTGCGCAGTCCCATCACGTAGCCCAGGCCGAGGATGAAGCCGATGGCATCGAAGTTGAAGACCATGCGGCCACGGTCGGCAAGCGTGCGCACGGCCGGGATGAATTGCAGGTTGATGGACTCGCGCCAGACGTGAAACGTGGTGACAAAGAAGTCGTAGACGCCGGCGATGCAGGTGGCCTGAAGCAGCAGCTTGGCTTGGGAGCCGCCGCGTTCGCCGGTGACCAGAACTTCGGTGATGGCCGTGGCCTCAGGGAATGGAAACTGGCCGTGCATCTCGCGCACGAAGAAGCGTCGCAGAGGAATGATGAAGAGCACGCCCAGGCAGCCGCCGGCGAGACAGATGAAAACGGTCTGGAGGGGATTGGGACTGAGGTGAAGGATGTAGAGCGCAGGAATCGTGAATACCGCGCCTGCCACGACCGCGGCCGACGCGCCGCCCGTGCCGGTGAGGATGACGTTTTCAAGCAGACTCGAGCGGCGCTTGTACATGCGCGCCAGGCCGATGGCGAGGATGGAGATCGGGATCGATGCTTCCATCCCCTGCCCCACCTTGAGCGCCGAATAGGCCGACGCGACCGTGAAGACGACGCAGAAAAACACGCCCCACAGAATGGCGCGCGCCGTCAGCTCCGGCGCGTGCATGGGGGCCTGGACAATTGGTTTGTAAATCTCGCCGGGTTCGAGCGGGCGATAGGCGTTTTCAGGAAGCGATGTGGTTTCTGGCTCGCTCATTGCATGAGTCCCTTACAACAAAGAACCTTTTTCGCTCCACGCTGGCTACGGCGCGCTCCACGGAATGGAATTGAGGCGCCTCCATTTCACCACCTGGAGCCAGGGCAAGCAAGCGCGTCGGCTGTGAATGATGCGGCCCATGTTTTGCTCACTCGTTGAACGCGGCTTCCTGTGAAGGCAGTTGACAATCCTACCGTCTATGTCTACATTGTATACATGGCGGCGCTTCTGGGCACATTCGAGCAGATCGTTTTGCTGGCGGTTTTGGCTACCGGCGAGGAGGCCTACGGGCGGGCGGTGCTGCGCACGGTGCAGGCGAATCTCGGGAGAACCGCAGCGTTTCCGCCGGCGCGGTGTATGCCACGCTGGACCGGCTGGAAGCCGAGGGGCTGGTCCGTTCGCGTCTTGAAGCGGGAACCCCGGCGCGCGGCGGGCGGGCGCGGCGGTTTTACCGGTTGACCGCGCCGGGAGCCAATGCCTTGAGAGAAGCGCGCGTGGTTCTGGAGCAGATGTGGCGCGGGGTTGCGTGGCCCGTGGAGGTGATGGCATGAATCGGATGGAGCCACCGCGGTGGATGGAACGGCTGCTGAAATTCCTCTTGCCGGAGCGCGATCGCGAGTCGGTTACCGGCGATCTCCACGAGGAGTATTGCGAGGAGATAGCGCCGCGGCTGGGCGGACTCCAAGCGAGGTTCTGGTATATGCGCCAGGTTCTGAGTTTTGTTCCGCGGCGGCTGGGCTGGGTGCTGAAGTCGATCTGCTTCTTCACGCTCCTGTCCGGATCGTGGCTGGGGCTGATGGATCTGCGGCTGCGCCATCCGGGCTACGTGGGGCGCGAAGGGATCGCCGGATTGATCGTCTGGCAGGCGGCCATCACGCTGATCGTGCTGAACCGGCGCGGGCCCGGATGGCTGCGCTTTGTCGCGCTGGCGGGCTGCCTGGGAATTCTGTCGCTGTCGGCCCGCGCGCTGATGGGCGTGGTGACAGGAGCCAACCTCGAGGGCTACATTCTGCTGATTGCTCTGGCGCTCGTCGTGCAAGCGGCGCTGACCGTAATGATCCTGCGCGGGCCTGGTCCCCGCATTACGCGCCGGGCGTGAGGACCGGCCCAGTATCCGCGAATGCGGATCTTCGACGGTGAGTTCTGCTGATTTCCGGCGGTTACCGAATGGGTAAATGAAACAGTGCCGACAATACTCCCGCGCCCCTGTCACGCGACTTGTTTGCCTGCGTTTTCAATGCCGGATTGTGACAGTCGAGAAAGTGTCACAATCGTCCCACAGGGCTCGCCCGCCGCGCAATACCATTGGTCTTTACAGGACGGTTGAACTTAGGTCCTGGCGGTAAGAGAACACGATCGGTGCAAGTTAATGAGATTTGATCCCCCATTTTTCATACGCATGGCTGTATACGGCTTGTCTCTCGTAAGCCTCAGTTGTGGAGCCTCAGCCCAGTCGCACTATCCACTTTGCCCAACCCAAGCCGCTCAGCAGCCATTGCCAGTCATCCACACTGTATTTAATATGCAGGTGCCGCTCGAAACTCGGCGCGCAGCGCTGCTTGAACCGCGTGAAGACCTGACCTTCGAAATGCGGACGCTGCCCACAGGACAAATCGCCTGCATCTCGCCGATTCTGAGCCTCGATTCCCACAAAAGTTTCAGCCTGCTGTGGCCCCTGGCCATCGAAGCGATTGATCGAGAATTTTCCACGCATCCGCTCCCGGCGCAAGCGCAACGGGTGCTAATCGTACTACCTAATCCTCTGCCCAAAGAGGTTCCAAGGGGAGGGATCATCGTTGTTCCCAACCTCAGCAACATTCAACCCGGTGGCTTATCGGACCCCGAGGTTCCAAAGCTCGCGTGCGACAGCACGAATGTCGGCGTTTTGCTCGCCGGCGTAGCAAGGGCCTACGACAACATGGAGCTCGATTTCACCTTCAACTCGTACACGAAACAGATGGAATGCGCCAACGCTGCCGTCTCCCTCGAACCGGGTTCTCTGGGCCTTCAATACCTCGCCGGAATGGCGAACGACGACCGCAGGTACACCAGACCCTTCTTTCAGAATCATCCCAGAAACCTGAATGCAGCAATCGAGCACTACCGCGCTGCACTCAATCTTGATCCCGACTTTTATGAAGCGCGGCAGCACTTGGCAGAGGCCTTGCAGGATTCCGGTGCGCTTGCCGAAGCAGAAAAGGAATACTTGCACCTGGCCCAGACTGGTAATCCTCCGGAGATACAGCAGGAAGCCGAGGAATCTTTGAAGCGTCTATATGATGAAATGAAAGACCCTCCCCGTGCGCTCCTAGCCGCTCGCCGGGCAGAACAACTCATTGAAACTCTGTCCTCGCTGTCAGCAGGCAATCATAACTTTGAGTTGAGCCGCAGCGACCTCGCAGCCCGGGAGGAAGAGGCAGGCCAATACGCGCAGGCGGCGAGCGACTATCGGGGCGCAACCAGTATGATGCCTAAGGATGACCTCCAGGCGAATTTCTACGAATACGATTTGGGGCGCGCCCGCAGCCTTCGTGAGAGCGGAGATGCTTCAAGTGCGGAAGTAAT
Source organism: uncultured Acidobacteriota bacterium (assembly GCA_963745965.1). GTDB lineage: Bacteria > Acidobacteriota > Terriglobia > Terriglobales > Acidobacteriaceae > Telmatobacter. Next base: position 135,716 of record CAVUZC010000010.1, on the reverse strand, counting down.
CTGCAATGGATGGCGGCGCCGTGTCTTCGGCCTTCACCAAAAGCTCAACCTCTCGCAGTGGTGGGAATTTGGCGGCGGACTCGATGTAGAGCAGGCGCGTTGGGAGTTTTCCTGCGGAGACTTCAACAAAGGCGTCCGGGAGCTTTTTCAGATCGCCAACTCCCGCGTCGATCATCCCGTCCTTCACAAGGACTGGAAAGACGAACCAACGCAAATGTTTCTCATGGAACCTTATGATGCCCTGGCATCGGCGTTTCGCTATCGGCGCCTGTCCGAGGCCGCGCGGCAGGCGCTCGCCATCTCTCGTCAGGCATACAACATCGATCATGGGGTCTTTGACTTCGAGCCAAACTAGGCTGATATCTATTCGCTGAGACAACAGACTCAAAAGCTAATGAACGAAGCAGCAAAGGCCCGGGAGTTTCAGCCCGCTAAACAATGATCCGAGTGGTGACCTACCTTAGGATTCGACATTTCGGCCGGATCACCGTCAATGGGGAGATTGCCGCTTGATTGGCACCGGCGGCGTGTCTCCTGCTCTCGACCCCCTGGGCTTTTCGGGGGCGGAATTCAAAGGGCTGGCTGCTGGAAGCTGCCTTTACCGGCCGCCGCGGTGCTTGTTGGCTTTGATGGCGGCGGTGGCTTCTCTGTCGGCTTCGCGGCGGCGCTCCGTCTCGCGCTTGTCCCAGTCCTGCTTGCCTTTGGCGAGGGCCAGCTCGCATTTCACCCTCCCTTTGCGGAAGTAGAGCCGAGTGGGGATGAGCGTATGCCCCTTGATCTGCGTCTTGGAGAGTAGTTTGCGAACTTCTTCACTATGGAGAAGGAGTTTCCGCGTACGTGTCTCGTCGTGGTTGGCGATATTCCCGTGGGAGTAAGGCCCGATATGCATGTTCAAGAGGAAAGCTTCGCCGTCTTTGATGAGCCCGTAGGCGTCGCGGAGATTGGCCTTGCCCTCGCGGATGGATTTGACCTCAGTGCCGCGCAGCGCCACGCCGGCCTCGAACTTCTCAAGAAAGAAGTAGTTGTGGCTTGCGGCGCGGTTGTGGGCGGCGTCGCGCTCGCCGCTGGCCACGGGATCGCGCGGCTTGGCCGCTTTTTTGGCGGCCGGCGCGTCTTTGGGAGCGGTGACGTGGCTGGTTTGGCGGGGCACGGGATGGATTCCTCGAAAGATCATCGTAGCAAGAAGCAGCGGTCAGTGATCAGTGGTCAGTGGTCAATGGCCGGTGAACAGGTGTCAGGTTTCAGGTGTCAGGGGTCAGTGAACGGCCAACAGCAGACAGCAAACGGCGGTCGGTTCGCAGCGGATGGCGATGGGCGGCAGCGTGGCTTTGTTAGAATGAAGCAGCGTTATGCGCCGAGTTTAGGCACGAGGAATCCAGCCAGGATCCCCGCCGCAGGCCTGCAGATTGGATTCAAGAAGGCCGCGGGGAAGGGCGCGTGCGAACCCGTAAAAACGCCGGGGAGCAGGATGAATCGCACGCCCGCTTCGGGACCAGCCAGAATCATGACATCGAGAACTTTATTTTCCATCGCCCTGTTTGCCGCGGCGGCCGGCCTTGTCTTGCCGGCTGCCAGAGCCCACGCCGAATCGTCAAACTCCGATTTCAAGCAGGGCCAGGCCGCCGAGGCCCGTGGGGACTACGACATTGCCTTGGCCGACTACGAGAAGGCGGCCAATCGCAACCCCAAAGATGAGCGCTTCAGGATCGCACTGACGCGCATACGGGTTACGGCTTCATCCGTCCACGTGACGAAGGGGCGCAAGCTGGAGCAGGCCGGAGACAACCAGGGAGCGTTGGCGGAGTTTCTGCACGCTGCCGAGATCGACCCCAGCAACGAAGCCGCGCAGCAGGAGATCCAAATCATCCGCCGTAAGCAGGGCCAGAGCGCGCCCGTGCCCGAAGAAGCAATGCCCATTCCCACCGAGGAGGCCGCGGATCTTAGCAACATTGAGGCCCCGCCCGAGCTCAAGCCCATGTCGAACGAGCCCCTCACTCTGCACATGACCGAGGACTCCAAGGTGGTGTACGAGACCGTGGGCAAGGCGGCCGGCATCAACGTGCTCTTCGACCCCGACTATCGCTCGACGCGCATCGAAGTGGACCTGAATAACGTTTCGCTCCTCGACGCACTGCGCATTATCGGCGTGATGTCCAATACTTTCTGGCGGCCGGTGACGAGCAACACCATTTTCGTGGCGCAGAATACCCCCTCCAAACGACGCGACATGGAGGAACAGGCGGTGCAGACCTTCTATTTGACCAACGCCTGGCAGCAAAACGATCTGAACGACGTGGCCACGGCGATTCGCAATGTGATGCCCACGGCCAAGGCATTCCCGGTGCAGAGCCAAAACGCGATCGTGATGCGCGGCTCGCCCGACGAACTGCTCCTGGCGCAGCAGTTGATTGAAAACCTCGACAAGCCGCGCGGCGAGGTGGTGGTCGATATCGGGGTGCTGGAGGTAAGCAAGAACTGGGAGAGGACGCTGGGCTTGTCATGGCCGCAACAGTTTGGCGTGGCTTTGCAGCCCTCCTGCGCGTCAAGCAACAACTGCAACAACACCACAAACAGCACGACCGGCACCACCACGACCACGAGCCCGACGCTCTACAACCTGGCGCATTTGAACTCGAACAACTTCGCCGTCACAGTAGGGTCGGCGACGCTGAACCTGCTGCTCACCGACGACAACACCAAGATTCTGCAGAGCCCGCGCATCCGCGCTACAGACGCGCAGAAGGCGACGATGAAGATCGGCTCGAAGATTCCGATCGCTACCGGTTCTTACTCGGCGCCAGGTATCTCGGCTACCGCGTCCTTTGGCTACGCGCAGACCCAGTTCCAATACCAGGACGTCGGCGTGAACATTGAAATGACGCCCAGCGTTCACTACGACCACGACGTAACGCTGAAGATCAAGATCGAAGTTTCGGCGGTAAGCGGCGAGTCGACCATCGAAGGTGTGACCGAGCCGATCATCAGCCAGCGCGTGATAGACCAGGTGATCCGCCTGCGCGAAGGCGAGGCCAGCATTCTGGGTGGCATTGAGGACGATCAGGAGTCGCAGAACTGGAACGGCATCCCGGGATTGAGCGCCATCCCGATCCTCAAGTACATCTTCGGATCGAAGGATCACACCATCCAGGACGACGATCTTGTCTTCGTGGTGGTGCCGCATATCGTGCGCTCGCAGGAGTTGGATCAGGCGAATCTGCGCGTGATCGACACCGGTGCGGGACAGCAGTCGATCGAGCTGCGGCACGAAAACAACGGTAATAATTCGCAACTTGTGCCGGCTGCCTTGCCGGAAGGAAGCCCGGCCGCGAACCGGGGCACGTTTGTGGAATCGATGCCCGCGCAAAGCGCGCTTGAGGCAGCGCCGCAGATGCTCGCGCAACTGCGCGCCGATTTGGGGACCCCAGGAGGCCCGGCTGCCACGGCGCAGAAAGCAGCGCCCGCTCCCGGCGCGCCTATCGTTCCGCCGCCGCAGACTACGGCTCCGCCCGCCGCGGCCACAAATGCGAGGCCGCCAACCACGCCTCCGGGGCAGGCAACTGCGGCACCGGCGACCGCGCCGGCAACTCCGGCGGGTAAGGCTGCCGCACCAACTGCACCTATAGCCGCGCCTGCCAGCGCGAGCCTGTCTCTCAATGTTCCTGCAACGCCAGTGGCAGTGGGAAGCTCGTTCCAGGTTCCGGTGATGTTGAATGGAGGTGCTGACGTCACTTCCGTCGCGTTGCAGTTGCAGTACGACCCCACCAAGCTGCAATTGACGGGTGCGACGGCCGGCGATCTGCTGGGACGCGACGGGCAGCCAACCGGAATCAGCCACGTGGAAGAGCCGAAGGGAACGGTGGTGATCAGTATCGCGCGGCCGCCCGGCACACATGGGGTTACGGGCACGGGCGTTGTCTGCGCGCTCACTTTCCAGGCCAAGGCGCAAGGGCAATCCGGCCTATCGCTCACGCGGGCGGCGGTGATGAACAGTTCGCAGCAACAGGTCCAGGTTGGTCCCTTGCAGTCCACCCTGGTGGTGGTGAAGTAGGGAGTAGTAACAGCGATGCAACGGAGACGCGCGATATTGGTGGGGACGGGTGCGATGCGCGCAGGCGAACGCGGACTGACGCTGGCGGAGCTGATCGTCACGGTGACCATCCTCACGATTCTTATGTCGGCTGCCGTGCCGCTGGTGCGCTTCCAGGTGAAGCGGCAAAAAGAACGGGAGCTGCATTACGACCTTTGGATGATGCGCACCGCGATCGACAAGTACAAGGACGCGGCTGACCGCGGCGCATTTCAGACCAAGGTCGATAGCCAGAACTACCCGCCAGACCTGCAGACTTTGGTGGACGGCGTCGAAGTGCAAGGCAAGAAGCTGAGGTTTTTGCGCAAGATTCCCAAAGATCCCATGACCGGAGACACCGATTGGGGATTGCGCTCCATGCAGGATGATCCCGACTCGGATTCATGGGGCGGGCAAAGCGTCTTCGACGTGTATTCAAAGTCGGAGAAGACGGCGCTCGATGGAACGAAATACAACACGTGGTGAAGAGAGACAGTGGTTAGTGTTTAGTGGATAGTGGTTAGTTCAATCGTGCGGGAGAAGCAGCTAACCACTCATCACTAGCCACTAATCACTCAAACGATATGACCATCCGACGCAGACAATCCGCGGGCTTCACTTTGATCGAACTGGTCATCGTGATGGCGATCATCATGATCCTTCTCACAATGGCCGTCTCCCAGTACGCGGGCGCCGTCAGGCACGCGCGCGAGGCCGCCCTCAAGGAAGACCTGCAGACCATGCGCACGGCTATCGACAGCTACACCATGGACAAGCAGAAGGCGCCGCAGTCTCTCGACGATCTGGTGCAGGACGGTTACCTGAAGGCAATTCCCGAAGACCCCATAACGCGCAGCAAAGATACCTGGGTGCCCGATACCAGCGACGCCATGTATTCGATCGACGAAACCGAGTCCGGCATTACCGATGTCCACTCCGGCTCGACCGAGACGGGCACCGATGGGCAACCGTATTCTTCCTGGTAACTTTCAAGACGCGCGCCGAATTTTCGTTTCCTAAGTAGGCATCCGAAGCGCATAAGATAGCTTTGTCCTCCTGAGCGAGGCCGCCCGGCGGTCGAGTCGAGCGATCTGCGGTTGTCTTTGATTGGAGCGAAGCGAAATGTCGTTTCCCCGCGCTTTCGTCACTGTTTTGTGCGCTGCCGCACTGGGCATAGGCCTCCACGCCCAAGACCCAAACACCATTCACATCCGGCTGCTCGACGGAAAAACCGGCCAACCAGTCCAAGCCGACAACTATCTGGTGCGCGTCGATGGCGATGAGACCATTCATAACGAATGGGTACACATCGGCGATGACGGCAGCGTCGTCGTGACGCTTCCTGCCGACGCCCAAAAGATTGCAGTGAAGGCCACGTACAACATGGACATGGACATCTACATCAACTGCGCTATTGCTAAAGAAAGCGACAAGAGACGAGACGTCTGGTACTCAATTTCTAAAATTCTGAAGTCGGGCCTGGTCGCTCCCAACGAGTGCAGCGTTACCCATTACACCGCCAAACCCGGTGAGTTCGTTTTCTTCGTCAGGAAGCGCTCCTGGCTCGATAAGGAAGAATAGCCTTAAGAAAACCCATGTGACCTAAGTCGCTGACCCCTCCCTGCCGCCAAACTACCCTGCTACTAACGAGGGGAAACATGGCGAGCGCAGCGCTGGACCAAATCGAGAGCAGCCCAGCCAGAAAAAAGCTGCATCGCCGGGCGAGTCCCGGTGGTTGGCCCGACCGTTCGCAGCGCATCCGGCACATCGCGCAGGGCATTTTTGTCGTCCTCAATGCATGGCTCGGCGCGCAGTTCTATCTTTGGGTGCGGTACTTTGAGCGCGGCGGTCATGGACTCGCAGTTTCGCGCCCCGCCGGCGTCGAAGGCTGGCTGCCGATTGCCGGCATGATGAACACAAAGGCGTTTTTCACCACCGGCCGCGTGCCCGCCATTCATCCGGCAGCCATGTTTCTGTTCATGGCATTCGTGCTGATGAGCCTCCTCGCGAAGAAGGCTTTCTGTTCGTGGCTCTGCCCAGTGGGAACATTCTCCGAGGCGCTGTGGAAGCTCGGCCGCAAGATTTTTGGGCGCAATCTTCAACTTTGGCGCTGGCTCGACATTCCTCTGCGCGGCCTGAAATACGTTCTGCTGGGCTTGTTTATGCTGGCCGTCGTCACCATGTCGGCTGAAGCGCTCGGGGAGTTCATGGCCACGCCGTATGGGCTGATTGCCGATGTGAAGATGCTCAACTTCTTCCGCGGCATGGGAGAGACGGCGGCCGTTGTGATGGCGGTTCTGGTGGGTGGGTCGATACTCGTCAAGAATTTCTGGTGCCGTTATCTGTGCCCCTACGGCGCGCTGATGGGCCTGGTGTCACTCGCGAGCCCAATCAAGATTCGCCGCGATGCGGAGGCGTGCATCGACTGCGCGAAATGCGCGAAGGCCTGCCCGGCCAGCCTGCCGGTGGATCAACTGATTCAAATTCGCTCCGTGGAATGCGCCGCGTGCATGGAATGCATCGCCGTGTGTCCCGCGCAAGATGCGCTGCAACTGGCGCTGCCGCCGCGGCGCGCTGCCGCGCCCGCTCAGCGCTGGCTGCGCCGCGCGCTTTCGCCAGTCGCGGTGGCTTGCCTGATTGCGTATATCTTTCTCGGGATGGTTCTGCTGGCGCGAGCGACGGATCATTGGCAGACGCACATTCCGAACGAGGTGTATCTGGATCTGATTCCGCGGGCGAATGATGTGACGCATCCGGGGATGTGAACGGCGAAAAAGAGCGGAGTTAGCGGAGTTGGTGGGGTTAGCGGCGTTAGCGGAGTTTGGCCAGGCCAGGTTGAAATCGGCGCGGTATTGCGGATTCGCGTTACCATGGAATCGAGCAGGATGTTACAGTCAGACGAATTCCATGAGGCCTTCTGAGGCATTGCCGCAGCATCGAGATACCATCCGCGAGCTGGTTTTGCGCGCGGGCATGGCCAATCCGCGTGTCTTCGGCAGCGTGCTGCGCGGCGAAGATACCGAGGACAGCGACTTGGATATTCTCGTCGATCCTGCGCCACGAACCACCCTGCTCGATTTGGCCGGATTGCAAATTGAGATCGAAGCGCGAACCGGAGTGAAGGTCGACCTGCTGACGCCCGGCTTTCTGCCCTCGAAGTTCCGTCAAAAGGTGATCGAAGAGGCCCTCCCGGTATGAGCACGCACCCGGAACGCACTCAGGATTATCTCGAACACATCCTTGTCGCCCTCGAACGAATCGAGCGTTATGCCGCCGGCAAATCCGCAGCCGATTTTTCGGCAGACACTCTTCTGCAGGATGGCGTGCTGCGCAACCTCGGAATCATCGGCGAGGCGGCGCATCGGCTGTTGGCGGAATCCGCAGACTTTGTCGCCAAGCATCCGGAGATTCCACTGGCAAAAATTTACGCCACGCGAAACCGGCTCACGCACGCCTACGAAGAAGTGGACCTGAATATCGTGTGGAACCTGGTGTTGCTCGACCTGCCCGACCTGAAGCTGAAGATTGCTGCGGCATTGAGCCAACTTCGGGAAAGCTAAGGTACAGATGGATAGGCAGATGCGTAAGGAAGACGAGAATAAGGCCCGTGGACAGCGCTGGCTGCGCCGCGCGCTTTCGCCGGTCGCGGCTGCATGTGTGATTGCGTATATCTTCTTCGGGATGGTTCTGCTGGCGCGGGCTACGAACCATTGGCAAACGCACATTCCGAACGAGGTGTATGTCGATCTGATTCCCCATGCAAATGATGTGACGCATCCGGGGATGTGATCCAGAAGAAGCGGAACTGGCGGGGTTAGCGGAGTTTAGGTGGATTCCTCTGCGCACCGCGATCCAGATTCGCGGTACCGGAAGCGAGGCGGACGGGTTTGGCCGGTTGGGGTCGACTGCTATAAAATGCCTTGACTTCAAAACCAGCTTGGAGGCTCCTCATGAAATTGAAGCTGTTTGCAATCTTCTTTTGTTTTTCCCTGGCGTCTGCGGCCATGGCAAAAGACCGCACGTTGCCGGATTCCTGCGGGGATGACAAAACAAAATTCGAGGTCACAGAACAGGAAAGCACAGCCGTTCTGTCCGCTCCTGATGCCGGCAAGGCGCTGATTGTTTTTATCGAACCTGAGTTTTCCTGCCTGGGATGCCGAACACAACGATTCGCAATGGATGGCAAATGGATCGGCGCCACTAAGCCTAAAACATACTTTACCCTGCAGGTCGACCCCGGCCAGCATCATTTCTGTTCGACTGGTCCGATGCTGCACACTATTGCGATTCGCTCCTTCGAAGCTGAGGCTGGGGTTACCTACTTCCTGCAGGCCAGAACCTTTGGTCAACAACAAGCCCGAACCCAGGAGGAGTTCGATTCTCAAGTCTCTAACAATAAGAGGCCAGCTTCGGGCTTCGGTATGTCCCTGCTCGACGGGGAAAAGGCAAGGTTTCAGATCAAGTCTTATAAGTTGGCTGTGTTCAAAGAGAAGTAAACTTTCTCTTGCGATTGCAGATTTGAAGGACCGTCCTTCAACGGAAGAATCCTGGTAAACGCGAATTCACGCTAAAATAGACCTTGGCAGGAGGACCGGGCGGTCGCTGCTGGAAGTCCTTGCGCAAGCAGGGATTTCCGGGAGAGGAAAGTCCGAACTCCGCAGGGCAGTGTGCCGGATAACGTCCGGGACGTGAGCGTAAAGGCTCATGGACGGCCAGTGCCACAGAAAACATACCGCCATTGCATGGAGCAGCCACTGCGTGGGGCAGACCTTTGGAGCAGTCCATTGGGAACGCCAAAGAGTTGCTGCTCCATGCAATGGTAAGGGTGAAAAGGTGCGGTAAGAGCGCACCGCGCTGGCAGTAATGCCAGTGGCAGGGTAAACCCCACACGGAGCAAGACCAAATAGGGAGGGAAGCCGGGGCCAAGAGCCAGGCGCCGGCTGCGCATCGGCCCGATGCGGCAAAACGGCTTGAGCACTTGTTGAAACCTCCGGGTAGGTCGCTGATGAACGTCCGCGGCAACGCGGCGTCTAGAGGAATGACCGCATAAACAGAATTCGGCTTACGAGTCCTTTTGCCGAATCGAATCGGCCCCGCTCAGGAGAACACCTGACGGGGCCGATCAGTTTTAGGGAGAGCGGCACAATTACCAGAGGTTTTTGCACGGCTTTTTGAAATGCACTGTGGACAACGCGTGCCCAATCCTCAAACAACAATTGCCACTAGCGGCGGCATTTTCTACGATCAGATACGGACGATCAAAATGCCGCCCACCAATACACCTCACAACGAGAATCTTGTGCTCTTTCCCGATCTTCGGATCGATGATCCCGGGCTCCTCGATGAAGCAGTCGGGGCTCGGAGCCGAAAGCGCTGGGTCAAGCCCAGTTCAATCGAAAATCAACCAAAAGCATCGCTCATATCTTTAAAGGTAAATCTGCTACAGCTCGGGGCGCGGCTTCCCGCAGTGGCGCATCCGGGTGAGGATTTGGGATACGACGTGTTTGCGCTCGAAGGCGTGGTGCTTGCGCCCCGGGCAACCGTGAAGGTGCGGACGGGAATTGCCGTCGAGGCGCGGCATCCTGAGACCGGCGCTCCGCTGGGGCTGCTGGTGCGCGACCGGTCGTCGATGGCGGCGCGCGGGCTGGCGACCACGGGCGGCGTGATCGACGCCGGCTATCGCGGCGAAATCCTGATCGTGATGACCAACCTCGGCGACGCGACTGTGGAACTCCAGGCCGGCGAAAAAATTGCGCAGATGGTTCCGGTACCTGTTCTCACGGGGCCCGTCCAAGAGGTAGACACACTGGAGGACTCGGCGCGCGCGGCCAAAGGGTTCGGAAGCTCAGGGAAGTAAGGGCCAGAAGTCCTCATCAACGCGATTCAGTGAATGTAAAACGCCCCGCAGCGGGTAAAGCCCACGTTCTCATGGGCTATTTTGCGGCAAGTTGCGGCACGGCTGAAGCCGTGCCCTTTCAAAACCGCCTACCCGGCAGCTCATCAAACCTGCATAGGGAGGCGGCCGGAACTGCCCATGGCGCGCCTGCGTATCATTAAAGCGGGAAGCCATGCCTCTCAAAGAAGCCTTTAAACTCGCGTTCGAATCGCTGTGGGCCAACAAGATGCGCAGCGTGCTGACGCTGCTGGGCGTCATCATCGGCGTGGCTTCGGTCATCATGGTGGTCACGCTGACCAACGGCGCCAAACAGTTTGTCACTTCGAAGGTAAACACGTACGGCGCGGCGGTGATCACGATCAGCAAGATGCCGCAGACGTACATCACCATCGATGAGTTCGTCGAGTTTCAAAAGCGCAAAGACATCACCTACGACGACTACCGCGCCATTCTCGCCGATTGCAAATCGTGCGTCTCGGTGGGCGCACAGCGGTCGAACGGCACGGGACAGGTGGTGCGCGGCACGCACTCCACCACCGACACGCAGGTGCGCGGATGGACGTGGACCATGCCCGCGCTTTCGAACCTGGACATCGCGACGGGGCGGTCGTTCACGGAGATGGAGGATACGCACTCGGCGCATGTGGCGATCGTTGGCTCCGATATCGAGGACAACGTGCTGGGGCCGGGCGATCCGCTGGGCAAAGAGATTCGCGTGGACGGCGAACCGTATACCGTGATCGGCGTGGGCCAGAGCCAGGGGAAGATGTTCGGCAATAGCATGGACAATTGGGTGGCGATTCCGCTGACCACGTTTCTTGAAAGATACGGATCGAACCAGAGCCTGACAATCTATGTGGACGCGGGCGGCGGCGGCGCGGTGATGGACGCGGTGAGCGACGAGCTGCGCACGATTATGCGGACGCGGCGGCACTTGGCGCCTGGCGTGAAAGATGCGTTCAGCATCGATTCGAGCGCCACGTTCCAGAATTTGCTTGGCCAGGTCCTGAACAATTTCGGCGCGGTGGTGGCGGCCATCGCCGCCATCTCGCTCGTGATCGGCGGCATCGTCATCATGAACATCATGCTGGTTTCGGTGACGGAGCGGACGCGCGAGATCGGCGTGCGCAAGGCGCTGGGCGCGCGGCGGAAAGATGTGCTGCTGCAATTTCTCATTGAGTCGGCAGTTTTGGCATTCATCGGAGGCTTGCTGGGCGTCATTTTTGGTATCGGCGCGGCCAAGGCCGTCACGCTGTCCATTGGATTTCCGTCGGTAGTGGCTTTGTGGTCGATCGCGGTCGGCCTGTTTGTCGCGGCGTCGGTAGGGTTGTTTTTCGGCGTCTATCCCGCGCACAAGGCGAGCATGCTGGATCCGATTGCAGCGCTGAGAGCGGAGCTATGAAATCCACCGGCCAATCCCGAGAATCCGTCAAGATGGCGCTGGATACGCTGCGTAAGAACAAGATGCGCTCCGGGCTGACCATTCTCGGCATTTTGATCGGTATTGCGACCGTGATTCTGATTTCGTCGGCAATCAACGGGCTCAACTCGAACATCGACCGCTGGGTGAATACGCTGGGCACGAACGCCTTGTGGATCTTTCAATTTGAGCCCTTTGGCCACCGGCCGACAACCGAGGAACTCAATCGCAAGAAGCTGACGTACGACGACGCCATCGCGATCCGCGCGCTGCCGCACGTGGAGGCGTCGGACCCCGAGTTGACGTATCAGAATTGGCAAACCGGCCTGGGGAGCGTGTCGCTGAAACACGGAACGCACAAGATCGAGAACACGATCCTGAGCGGCGCGACCACGGCCGTGACGCAGGTGCAGGCTGTGCCGCTGCTGGAAGGCCGCATGTGGACCGAGAGTGAGGAGCAGCGCCGCGCGAATGTGACGGTTCTGGGCCACGATGCGGCGGAGGATCTCTTTGTGGGCGAGGACCCGATTGGTAAAGAAGTGGAATGCGAGGGCGACGTCTTCACCGTGATTGGCGTGATGGACGTGCAGCCGCAGCCCTTTGGCAGCGGACGCAACACGCAGGATAACCAGGCGTTTTTCCCGCTGGAGACTTTCAGGAAGATTCACCCGGAGATTACCGATTATTGGCTCGTGGTGAAATACGACAATCCTGCAAACAGACAGCTTGTGACCGAAGAGGTGCGCGAGCTGCTGCGGGTCAGGCGTAAGCTGCGTAACGATCAGGACGATAACTTCGCCATTTTCAGTCCCGACGCGCTGATGCGGCTTTGGAATCAGCTTACCGGCGGGCTGTTTCTCTTCATGGTTGCTGTGTCGTGCGTGGGGCTTATGGTAGGCGGCGTGGGCGTGATGAACATCATGCTGGTTTCCGTCACGGAGCGAACGCGCGAGATCGGCGTGCGCAAGGCGATTGGCGCGACCAAGAAAAATATCCTGGCGCAATTCACGCTGGAAGCCGTGACGTTGTGCATGGTAGGCGGATTATTGGGAATTTTGACAGGGGCGTTGCTCACGCTGATTCTGCACTTTGCCGTCTCGTTTCTCCATGCGGCGCTTTCGTTTACCTGGGTGGTTATTGCTTTTGCCGTTTCCTGCATGATTGGTTTGGTCTTTGGCATCTACCCGGCGTGGAAGGCGGCGAACCTCGATCCGATTGAGGCGCTGAGATACGAATGAAGACAGGTGTCAGGTTTCAGGGGTCAGACTCGGCGATCCGATTTCATACCGAGATTCTGCTGTCGGGTTCGGACCAAAATCGCTCACGTTCGGTTATTCGCTGATGATTGCAGTGTTACGAAACAACTGAAACCTGACACCTGAAACCTGTAAACTGCCTTCATGCCGCACATCCTGGCGCAGGCAATTGAAATCTTGACGACGGCGCTGGCCGTGGCTGGGATGGGGTATTTTCTCGCCGGCATCGCTGCGGCGCGGATCTTTCTTCGCGAGCGGCGGGGCGTGAAGGCTGAGTTCGCGCCCAGCATCAGCATTTTGAAGTCCCTCAAGGGGCTCGACCCCGAAATGATGGATGCGTTCCGCAGCCATTGCCGGCAGGACTATGCAGGCGATTTCGAGCTGCTGTTCGGCGTAAGCTCTCTCGACGATCCCGCGGCGCCAGCAGTGAAGGAGCTCGCAGGCGAGTTTCCCGAACGCGCTCTCCAGCTGATCGAGTGCCCTGAACGGCTGGGCACAAACGGGAAAGTGAGCACACTCGCGCAACTCGCCCGCCACGCGCGCTACGACGTGCTGCTCATCAACGACTCGGACATTACCGTGGGGCCGCACTATCTGGAGCGCGTGATGGCGTGCTTCGCTCCCGAGGAAGTTTCCTCAGGGGCTAAAGCCCGCATGGATTCATGGGCCGGTGAGGATGGCACGGCTAAAGCCGTGCCCTTTCAAAGCTGGTCCGCTCGAAAACCAGTGGGGCTGGTGACGGCGCTCTATCGTGGACGCGCGCACGGCACGCTGGCCTCGCGGCTTGAAGCGCTGGGCATTGCTACGGATTTCATTCCCGGCGTACTCGTTTCAAAGTGGATCGAGGGCGGATTGCATTACGGGCTGGGCTCAACGCTCGCAGTGCGGCGCGAAGCGCTCGAAAAAGCAGGCGGCCTGCTGGCCTTGGTGGATCAACTCGCCGACGATTATGAGATGGGCGCACGCGTGACGCGGGCTGGCTATCGCGTGGCGCTGACGACGGAGGTGGTTGAAACCAGCGTGCCGGCTTACGACTGGCGCGGCTTCGTCGATCACCAGTTGCGCTGGCTGCGCACCGTTCGGGACGCGCGGCCCGCTGGATACGCGGGTCTGATCTTCACGCATGGGTTCGCGTGGGCGCTCCTCAATGTGCTGGCAAGCGGGTTGAGCCCGGTGAGCCTGTGGCTCGTGGGGTTGAGTTTCTTTCTGCGCCTGGCGCAGGCCATGACCGTCGGCGCAGAAGTGCTGGGCGATCACGATGTGCTCGCATACCTATGGCTGCTGCCGCTGCGCGACGCGATTGCCATGGGCCTATGGGTAGCCGGCTTTGCCGGAAACACGATTGTGTGGCGCGGGGAACAGTTCGAACTGAAGGATGGCCGGCTTGTGAAAATGGAGCGGATTTAATCGTTCGCCATGGCCGCGCCGGCCTCTTCCAGGGCGCTGATTGCTTCGCAGTCGAAGCTGAGGCACGCGCCCAATTCGTTGAAATCCTTGTCCCAGAGCGGGCGCTCTTCGGGCGCGAGCGCGGAGAGCGCGTAGCTTGACGTGCTCAGAATTTCGTACCAGATGTTTTGCGCCTGCCAGAGATTGAGATCGAAGGGCAACTCTGCCAGTGTGTGCGCCAGCTGCAGCGCGCGATCGAGCATTTCGAGCGACCCTGAGGACATTTGCAGCTCGACCATGGCGCGCTTCATGCGCTGGTCGGCGATGTAGGAGAGCGTGGCGCTATCGAGCGGCACCTGGTCGGAGTTGGCGAGCGCGAGGAAGGAGCGCATCTGCGCCACGTCGACGGGATCGATTTCGAGTACGCGGCGCAAGCCGGCATTGATGGCGAAGCCGGCGGCGAGCGTGAGCGCGGGCGGCTTGGGCAGGCCCGCGTGTGCCAGATAATGCAGCAGGCTCGCATGGTCCTGGTAGATGGTGGTGAGCGAGTTCTCGATGTCGGAAAGCGTGGAGTTGAGGATGAACTGCACGATGCGGCGCTGCTCGTCGGAGAAGAGCGAGGTGAGCGAGTAGTCGGCGTGGCCGTAGAAGCGGTCGAGCAGACGAATCACCTCGGGGAAATCGGCGCGCTGCACGTGGCCCGCGGCGGCGGCTGAGAAAGCCTCAAACGCGGCGGCTTCGGCCTGGCTGTAGGCCTTGACGGCCGCGGTGATGTTCTGATCGCCAAAGTGCAGAACTGCAAAAGAGAACTCCTGCGCGTGGCCGGTGATGGAGCTGGCAGCGTGGACGCGGCCGAGCGCAAGACGCCCCCTGCCGGAGGTGTGAATCTCGTAGGAGATGCGGCGCATGCGGAAGCAGTAAAGCTCCGTCTCATCGGCAAACGTGGAGAAGACGGAACTGATGGCGTAGTGCGCGGTGACCTGTTCGAGATTGAGCATCTGCGTGGCGACGCACTTCTTGTAGATAGCGGCGCCGTCGCCGGCGGCAGGATCGTTGGAGCGGGCTTGCGCGAGGCGCGTGAGGAAGGCCGGCTCGAGCGGGGCGGCCTGTTCACCGAAAACCTGGCCCGCGAGCTGCAACACGCGTGCCGCATAGGCGATGATCTGCACGGTTTCGATCCCGGCGATGTCGTCGAAGAACCAGCCGCAACTGGTGTACATGAGTTGCGCGTGGCGCTGCATCTCCATCAGTTCAAGGGCGCGCACGCGCTCGGCGTCGTTCAGCGGGTGCGCCCGGTGCGCAGCCAAAAATAGATCGACGGATTCCGTGCTGCGGTCGAGCACTACCTGTATGTAGGCGTCGCGCGCGGCCCAGACGTTGCGAAAAAGGCGCGCTCCGTGCTGCTCGGTCAGCGGGATCAACGCGTCGCGCAGGTCGTCGAGAGCCTTGCGCAAGGGCTCGCGCCACTCCTGCGTCCCGCCGGATCGGCCGCCGTTGCACCCGCAGTTGGAGCGCCAGCGCTCCACGCCATGCGCACAACTCCACGAAGTATCTTCCTCGATTTCGCACTCGAACTCGGGCGGAAACTGCGCGAGAAACGCGGCGTAGTTCGTGAGTTTGACGGATTTGTCCTGTTCGAGCAAACGCAGCGCGTAAGCCAGGGCCATATCGCCGTGCTTGTGATGGTGGCCGTAAGACTCACCGTCCGTGGCGATATGTACTAATTGCGGCTGCAAGTTGTCGTTGAATCCGCTCTTGAGGCGCGCCACGAAGTTGTCGCCGGAGTCGAGCAAACGCTCAAAGGCAACGGCGCGCGATGCGGGACCGTTGTAAAAGAAAACGGCAATGGATGCGCCGGAAGCGAAGCGGACGAGATACGGACGGGTGGTGTCGACGGAAGCGTTGGGTGTGTCGATCCAGTGGTTTTCGTCGCCGTTTCCATTGCTTTCGAGAGGGCGAATGCGCTTGCACTGGTGCGGGGCGAGGATGGTGAAGCGGATGCCGTTGTCGGCAAGCGCTTCGAGGGTCGCGTTGTCTGCCGCGGTCTCTGCCAGCCACATGCCCTCGGGCGGCTCGCCGAAGCTTTTTTCGTAGTCGGCAATGCCCCAGCGGATTTGCGTCGCCTTGTCGCGTGCATTCGCCAGCGGCATGATGACGTGGTTATAGACCTGCGCTAAGGCGGAGCTGTGGCTGCGGTAGCGCTGGCGGCTGCGGGCTTCGCCTTCAAGGATCATGCGATAGGTGCGCGGCGCGTTTTCCCTGAGCCAGTTCAGCAGCGTGGGGCCGAAGTTGAAGCTCATGCGCGCGTAGTTGTTCACGATGCGCATGATCTGGTTTTTCGCGTTCACCACGCGCGCCGCGCCGTTGGGCGCGTAAGATTCGGCGCAGATGCGCTCGTTCCAGTCGTGGTAGGGTGCGGCGGTGTCCTGCGTCTCGACAGCCTCCAGCCAGGGATTTTCCCGCGGCGGCTGATAAAAGTGGCCGTGAATGCAGATGAAACGGTGGGCAGGAGGCATGAAGGATTCCGACAGCGTGCGCTGATGCGGACGCTGTCGCTATTGTACGGCGGTGATCCTGAGTTAATGCTCGGAGCGGCAGCGTTTAGTCGGAAACAGCTGTGAGATGGAACAGCCAGAGCCCTCTTTGGTCAAGCTGTCGGAGCTTGCCGCGGTCGGAAGGACCGAATGTGCCTCGGACCCACTAAGTGGCCTGAAAAAGCCAGCCACGGTTCCGTGCATGTGTCGCAAGATTGTCGGCTTTCCTCTTGATTGCGCTTTTGCTGAGATCGGGGTCTCGGAAGTCGATGAAACAATGCTCAGGGTAGGGAACAGCATCATGCTCCGAGGGTAGCTGCTCGGCATTGCATTCCTGCACGGTAACGGCGATGACGCCAACGGAGCTCATTCCCAATTCGGTGGTGTAATGCCTCCATGACGGTTCGGCCTGAATCTGCTCTCCGTGATAAACGGATAGCTTGCCTTCATCCTTCTTGGTTGGAACGAATACCTGCGAGGAGAAGCGCCCCTCTTGGACGAAGCTCGGATGGACTTGACGTAGCAGCAGAGTCTCAGCTTGCAAGCGTCTGCTTCTCTGGCCGCCCTATAGACTTGAGTTCTTCGTTTAGTCGCTGCCATCCACTCTGGTCCGCTGGATTCAGTTCGAATGACTGTGAAGAAGCATCCTTTAAGTTGATCGCCTCGTACTCCGCCTTCTGGCCCTCCGGTTCAAATTCCAAGGAAATTTCCCAGCCGTTGAGCGTCCATTCAGCCTGGATTCCTCCCTCTTCGGTTGGGTAGAGGTAGGGTAACGGCAAATCCGAATCGAAGCTATCCTCAAATGCTTTCTTTAGTGTGTCAAGCAATGCCGGGGAAGGAGGAACTCCCTCACCGTTGAGCCACCCCTCCTGTAGCTTACTAAGCTCGTCTAGCCGAAGGACCACATCGAGCGGGTCAAGTGGGGTCACATGCTCGATAGACTCAATGGCTCTGAGTTGGCCGCCCCGTTCACGGCGGAAGACACCCTGGACAAGGACGTAATTCTCTCTTCCGGCCTCGTAGCGACTAAAGGCCTCAAGAATGACGGCGCGATAAGGCTCGGCGAGTTCTCCACCTATGAGCTTTGCACCGGTAGGAAGCTCGAGTTGGAAAGTTCCCTTTGACTTGTCCACCTCCGAAACCCGAACCCGTAATGCTGCTTCCTCGCTCCATTCCTTGGCTTGAGCGTGAACCATAAGACGTTGCCGGATTTCGGGTGTTAGCGCGACGTCGCGTTCGTCCTGATGGAAGGAAATTGACTCCCCGGGTCGCAGGCTACGACCAAATCGATCAAAGTAGTTCAGAAGGTCCGGGGCGATGCGTGGCACCGCTCCCGAATCGGCTGCGGCAATCGATTCAATGACGGCCGCTCGCGCGCGCTCGAAGTAAACCAGATTCGGAGAATTGGGGAAGAGCTGCCCCGCAACCACAAGGCAAATGCTGAGGAGGGCACAGCCATCTTCGATGCCGGTGAGACGCAGATCGATTTCGGCAGTAAAATTCCTCGGAATTCTCTCCCGCTGCGGATGCTCTTTCTTATATTCAGCTTTGGCAACCTCGACCAGCATTTCCTGCAAGGCCGCAAAATCTTTGAACAGCTCCAAAGGCACAGCGTGGCCCTCGAAGCGCGCTCCATTCAATTTCGGCTTGAGGAATTCAACATTCACATCTGCACCCAATGCACGCCACGAATGCATGCTTACCACTTTCAGCTTGGCACAAAGGATCGTAAACTCAGTGCTTACCAGTCTAAACGCGACCGTAGACGCTCTACAAACTAATAGACGCTCGGGAACCAAGTTGGTTCCACGCCATAGGTTGACGCGAACGGCGCGCTACCGCGCGGAGCGGCCCGTGGGCACACTCCTTTTCGCGAGGTCGCAAGCGCGCCACAGATACCAGCTGGCTACGGAGCGGTAGGGCGCCCAGTGCCGGCCGCGGCGGAACAGGACGTCTGGTTTGGGCAGGTCGGCGGCTTCAAGCGGGCGCGATTTAGGCACGCGCTGGAAGGTCAACGCGAAGCCTTTGCGCACCCCGTAATCGGTTACGGGCAGCACGTCGGGCCGGCCCAGGCGGAAGATGAGCAGCATCTCCACGGTCCAGGAGCCGATGCCACGCACTTCGGTGAGGCGCTCGACGATGTCGGCATCCGGCATCTTGAGGATGGCGGCGTGCGTGGGCACCGTACCGTCGAGCGTTTTGGCGGCGAGGTCGCGGAGAGCCTTGATCTTGTTGCCGGAGACGCCGGCGGCGCGGAGCGGATCATCGGGCGTGTCGAGCAGAAGCTGCGGCGTGGGGTCGCCACCGAAATACTCGCGCACGCGGCGGTGGATGGTGGCCGCGGCTTTGCCGTGCAACTGCTGGTAGAGGATGGATTCAAGCAGCGACTCAAAGGGCGAGACAGAGTCATCGAGACGGAGGGTGAACGGACCAACGCGGCCGATGAGCGCGGCAAGCTTCGCGTCGCTCGCGCGTAGATGTGCCAGCGCCTTTTTAGGGTCGAAGGGGAGCTTGCTGCTGCGACCGTCGTGAATCATAGCGTCAGTGTAGCGTGGGAGGGTGGAATGGCCTAGAGTTGCGCGGCAATTGGTCTTTGATGGAACTCGCAGAGTGGCATACTCTCTAGTAAATAGATATGAATCGCATCCCAACTCTCGATGGCTGGCGGGGAATTGCGATCCTGCTGGTTCTCGCCACACATTTGCAGATATCTTTGCTTCTCGATGTGCTTGGTGGTTTCTCCTGGATGAACCTTGGCCAGCATGGCGTAACGCTCTTCTTTGTGCTGAGCGGTTATCTGATCACAAGCAGGTTGCTCAGCGAAGAGAAGATAGATTTTCGGGGATTTTACCTGCGCCGCTTTTTCCGGCTGATGCCCGTTGCTTGGCTATATCTGCTTACACTGCCCATCGCGGAACACCTTGCGCACCGCACGTTTGTGTGGCGGGATGCCTTGGCATGTCTCTTCTTCTACCGGAATTACTACCCGGGGATTCACGAGACGACATTTGATTTCCGGACCCTGCAATTCTGGTCGCTGTCGCTCGAAGAGCAGTTTTACCTGGTTTGGCCGCCGATACTTGCGTTGGCGGGAAAGAAAAGGGCGATTTGGGTGGCTACCGCGGGCGCGATTTCCTGCGCCGTCTTCCGCTTCTTTCATTGGAGTGCTTATAGCGATACGCCTCTCCGCGCGCGGACCGAGGTCCGTTGCGATGCTTTGCTTGTGGGCTGCCTCGTCGCCCTGCTCATGCAATCCGAGCAGTCCGAGCATATTCGTGAATGGATCACGCGATATGGGTCTTTGCTGTTTTGGGTGTTGGTTCCGGTTCTCCTCTGGCACATGTATCGCTATCAATCGCTCATTCCTCTCACCGAATCGGTGACGATGGCCACGATGATCGTCTGCACAAGCCTCTCGCCTTCAAGTTTTCCCGGCAGATTACTGGAGTGGAAACACCTGAAGTTTCTCGGCGTCATTTCGTACAGCCTCTACCTCTGGCAGGAAAGCGTGCTCTACATTCCGCTCCCGAAGATAGGCGCGCTTTTACTTCCTCTTGTGGGCATTCTGAGCTATGGGCTCGTCGAGCGTCCTTGCACTGCGTATGGACGCCGAATCGCTGAAAGGCTCAGTCGCGCCTCTGCGACCAAGCCGCCTCTTGTAGTCCGAAATGAAGAGGCCTAGCAAGGCCATCTCCTTGTGGGAGACCTGCGAGACCGTGTACCGCCGTTGGCCCCTGCGGCGGATGGAAGGGCGCATTAATATGCCCCTTCCTCAAAAAGCTTTTCACTGCTTTGAGTCGCACGTAGGCAGATGCGCGAGCGCCTTTTGAGGATCGCAGCCGAGCTTTGAGCTGCGGCCTTCGTGAATCATGGAATCAAGTGTATCGTAGGAGTTTATGAATCAATCCCGAGACCGGGAGTAAGTCTTTGGAGTGAAATCCCGTGCGACTTCATTCTAGTGAATCGGTATGAATCGGATCCCAACTCTCGATGGCTGGCGGGGAATCGCGATCCTGTTAGTTCTCGTCACGCATATGCAGATTTCTCTGCTTGGCCATCTTTATGGTGGCTACCTCTGGCTGGATCTTAGCCAGCACGGCGTGGCGTTATTCTTTGTACTCAGCGGTTACCTGATCACGAGCAGACTGCTTAGCGAAGAGAAAATCGAGCTTCGGCTATTTTATGTGCGCCGCTTTTTCCGGCTGATGCCGGTTGCCTGGTTGTACTTGCTCACGCTGGCAATTGCCGGATTGATTGCGCACGGCACATTTATCCGCCAGGATGCCTGGTCCTGCCTGTTTTTTTTTCGCAATTACTACCCCGCGCACGAGACAGCGCAAAATTTTCGCACCAGTCACTTCTGGTCTCTGTCGCTGGAGGAACAGTTTTACCTGGCCTGGCCTCCGATCCTGGCGCTCTGTGGGAAAAGAAGGGCCATTTGGATTGCTTCCGCGGGCGCAATCTCCTGCGCCGTCTTCCGGTTCTTCCATTGGCAAAGCTACGACAACATTGTTGTCGACCTGCGGACGGAGGTTCGTTGCGATGCGTTGCTTGTGGGATGCATCTTCGCTTTGCTCATGCAGTCTGAACGCTTTCGGGGATGGTTCGTGCGCTACGGAACTCTGCTGTTCTGGATGCTGGTTCCGCTTTTTCTCTGGCAGATGTATCGCTACCAGTTGCTGATTCCGCTGAGCGAGTCGGTGACGATGGCCGCGATGATGGTCAGCACCAGTGTCTCGCCTTTGAGCCGGGCCAGCAAGGTCCTGGAGTGGAAACACCTGAAGTTTCTCGGGGTCATTTCATACAGCCTCTACCTCTGGCAGCAAAGCGTGCTCTACATTCCGCTTCCGAAGATAGGTGCGCTTTTACTTCCTCTTGTGGGCATTCTGAGCTATGGGCTCGTCGAGCGTCCCTGCACTGCGTATGGACACCGCATCGCTGAAAGGCTCAGTCGCACCTCAGCGACCAAGCCGCCTCTTTTAGTCCGAACTGAAGAGGCATAGCGCCAGCCTGTATTTCCTGGCACAGGGCCGGAAAGCAGCATGAGCGTAGAGGGCACCCTGGCCCATCATTGTTGTGGCGGCGCCGAGGCCTTACCGATGTTCACCACGATGATTTGTGTTCTGCCAACCATGCTGCCCGGCTGATCTGAAACGCTCACCGTAACAGATTCACCCGCGCCCTTATCCAATCTAAGCGATTCTCCGTTGAAGCTGGTGACTTCTACCGCACCAGCGCCGAGATTGCTCTTGTAGAACGCGATCACCTGGTCCTTGGGATCGGCGGTGACAAAGTTCGCCGTGATCATGTCCTTGCCCATGATCGTCATGTGAACCGATTTGCCCGGCACGGCTCCGGGATAGAGAGGAACGCCCAGGTCGGCTGCCGTCACCGGCTGCGAGCTTGTGGTCATATTTGCTGACTTGGCGACCTTGTAGACTGCGTAGCCCATAAATCCGGCGGCAATGATTCCGAGGCCGACAAAGATGCCCACGATGATGAGAACGATCTTCAGCGCGCTCGTCCCCTTCTTGGGCGGAGGGTACACCGCTTGCGGGTAGGGTGCGGCGGGAGGCGCGTACGGCGGCGCAGGAGGCTGCACGGCGGTTGGCTCGGCCGATGTCGCGACAGGCGGTGTATACGGTTGCGCAGGCGTGGCAGGCTGCGAAGGATCGGCGAGAGGCGGCTGGTTTCCGGGAATTTCGGTCATGACTTCATCCTTACAACTGAGTTTTCGTGACGAGACCAGGGTGCAACCAGAAGGTGCAGTCAATATACCGCATCCGCTAGATCGCGGAACGGGACGAAGCCCCCAAATTTTTTTCGATCGCGATGAGGTTCCGAATTGGGGCGACAGGCGACGCTCGAAGTTGGAAATCGGACCCATTCCCGGCCGGGAGCATTACCATCGACGTAGACGTTTTGCTCGAGGAGTTTCCCCATGAAGATGCGGCCGGGATCGCAGACGGGATTTCTGCTGTGCGGCAAGGAGTGGACCGACGGCGAAGCGCTGGAAGTGCGCTCGCCGTGGGATCAGGGGCTGGTGGGCCGCATTACCAAAGCCACGCGGGCTGATGCGCGCCAGGCCGTGCACCACGCCGTGGCGAGCCTGCGAAGGACGCGCGCATTGCCGCGCTGGAAGCGCCGCGAAATTCTGGAGGATGTGGCCGCAGCGCTGATTGAGCAAAAGGAGCGCTTTGCCAAGCTGATTTTGGCCGAGACGGGCAAGCCCGTGCGGCAGGCGCGCATCGAAGTGGATCGCGCTGTGCTCACCTTCAAGACCGCGGCGGAAGAGGCGGCACGGTTGGGCGGCGAAAGCATTCCTCTCGATTTAACGGAGGGCAACGAGGGCCGCTGGGGGCTGGTGCAGCGTTTTCCCATCGGGCCGGTGTTGGCCATTACGCCGTTCAATTATCCGCTGAACCTGGCCGCGCATAAAGTTGCGCCGGCGATCGCCGCGGGATGCCCCTTCATCTTGAAGCCTGCGCCGGAGGGTACGTTCACGGCGCTCGCGCTGGGTGAAGTGATTCTGAAAGCGGGTTGGCCGGAGGAAGCCCTGGCCGTGCTGCCGCTCGACAACGCCGACACGGCATGGCTCGCGGAAAAAGAAGACCGCATCAAGCTGGTGAGTTTTACCGGCTCGGCCAAAGTGGGTTGGCAACTGAAGGCGCACTCGGGCCGCAAGCGCGTGCTGCTCGAGCTGGGCGGCAACGCCGCGCTCATCGTTCACAGCGACTGGAAAGACCTTGACGACGCCGCGCTGCGCACCGCGCATTCGGCCTTCAATTTCGCGGGGCAATCGTGCGTCAGCACGCAGCGCGTCTATGTGGAGCGCAGCATCTTCCAGACATTTCTTTGGAAGGTTGTGGAGGTTGCCGGTAAACTCGCGCTGGGCGATCCGTCGCATGAGGCGACGGAGGTGGGTCCGCTGATCCGCGCAAGCGAAGCGGAACGCCTCGATGGCTGGACCAAGGAGGCGGTTGCCGGCGGGGCCAAGCTGGTGTCCGGCGGCGAGCGCAAAGGGTCGATGATGACGCCGGCGATCCTGACCGGGACCGCGCCGGGCATGAAGCTGCACGACGAAGAAGTTTTTGGCCCGGTGGTGGCGATTGAGCCGTACGACGATTTCGAAGACGCGCTGGCGCGGGTGAACCACTCCAAGTATGGATTGCAGGCCGGGCTGCTGACCCACGATGCCCGGCGCATTCTCACTGCGTATCGCGAGCTTGAAGTTGGAGCGCTGATTGTGGGCGACACGCCGACCTGGCGGCTGGATTCGATGCCTTTTGGCGGAGTCAAGGACTCGGGCCTGGGCCGCGAGGGGCTTCGCTCGGCCATCGAAGAGATGACCGAACCGCACATGCTGGTCATGAGCGGTGTAGGGCAAAGCTGACAACTAACCACTAATAACTGTTTCTACTTCGCGGCCATATCCAGCATGGCTTTTACATCGGCGGCGTGAGGACCGTCGGGGGCGAGTTCGAGATACTTCTGGAGCGCGTGGCGGCATTCTTCTGTGATCGAAACCTTGCCATGGGCGACGACACTGGCATCGGCAAAAAGGTCCGAGCCGAGAACGAACCAGGCATTGGCGCGCGTGGGGTCGGCCTGCACGCACTTGCGGCAAGCGGCCGCCGAATTCGCTGTGTCGCCGATGTTGTAAAGCACCGCGCAGACGTTGAAGTACGCCAGCCCGGGGTTTGAAGACAGCTCGGCGGAACGGTTATAGCTGTCGATCGCCTCCGCATTGCGCTTCAGCCTGAGCAGGGCATTGCCCCTCCCGATATAGATCCTCGACACGCCGTCTTTCCACGCAGTATCCGGCTGGCCCTCCGCGGGCTTCTCCTGCTCGGCCGCGGCGAGGGCGCGGTCATAAGTGGCAAGAGCCGTTTCCATCGGGCCAGTATCGCTTTTCCCGGTTGTGGCGTAGAGTTGCGCGTTTCCGAGCAGGAACAGATTGGCCGATGTGGCATTCGCGTCCACCAGTTGCTGAGCGGCCGCAAGTGCGGCCGGCCAGTCCTTCGCAATCATGGCCTGGTCGTAAGTAGCTTTCAGTGTCTGCGGTGTGTTTTGCGCGCCTGTTTGCGCGGTTTGCGCGCTCACCGGGACGGCCAGAAGAAAGCCCCAAAAGGCTATTGCAGAAAGGAAAGAAGTACGGCTCATCGCACCACCTCTGCCCGGAACCGGTCTCATAAAACCAGGATTGTTAATTGGCCGGCGTTGTGGGCCCCACCTTCTTATTGGGTCCCATTCTCGCGCGGTGTGATGCATTGCCCCTTATGAGATCGGTCGCATTCGGGATCGCTCGAAGAATGGCAACACATTAGACCTGTGCCGCGCCGAATGCAAGATTTTTTCAGGTCAGGCCGCTCAGGTCCAGTGACCAACGAAGTTTGGCGATGCGGAGATACACCTCTCCCGCGCGGCTTGAGAGGCCGAACGGTGGGTGACTGAATGAGATAGAAATGCCGCCCAAATCGGGTGCCAGACGAAGGGACAACGTTCTGGGAAAATGCGATCAGCCGATCCTTCAACCCTGGGAGATCGGGATCCAGTGGCAAATCTACTTGGGCCCGCTCGAAGCTTAAGAGCGGTCTGAGCCGCTCTCCCAGACAAGGCGTTCTACTTCGCCTTAGCCTTTTGCTTCGCCCAGCGCCTCTGCTGCGCTTCCGAGATTTTTTTGCGCGCTTCGGCGCTCAGTCTCCGTCTTTTCCTGGACTTGACTGCGACCGGAGCCTTCGCCTTCTTCGTGCTACGTGCGGTTTTGGTGGATGCACTGTCGAGTGTGGCCAGCAGAGCGCGTGCGCGCTGCAGGCGGGCTATCTCGGCGTCGATTTCGGAGAGGATATTCTCAATTGCCATGTGACAAGCATAATGCAATTAATCGGCTGAGGAAAGCCTGAAATTGACTTTCCCCTTTGACTTAGACGAGTAACTGGGAAGATACTGGGGCCCGATTTCCCAGATGGAGAGCTGTCGCAGAGATTTTTCACGAAATAAATTGATTTACTCGTTACAGACTTGTGGTGCTCTCGCTCGTTCCAGGGATAGATAGTACGGGTCCGACTTGGTGGCCGCATTAGATGCCCGAGTGCCGGAATGCGATCCGGAAATCGAGGCGGGTAGATGTTTTTCCCTTTCTCGCCTTCACTCTTTCTCGGTTAGATAGGTTGAGAGGAGGAAATGCCTGCTAAGTTCTGAGATATATGACTCACATAGGTTCCGATGGGGCCTTATAAGCCAGGACTGCCGAACGTGATCGGGATCGTCACGGGGGATGATGTCGTCCGCGCCTCTGTGCTCGCCTTGCAAAAACTTATTGCCTGAAATCTGGCGCCTGATCGAATTACACTGGAAGTGCATGATTCCTACACTCGCCTGGACCCCGGAAGGCGTCCGCTTTCTCGATCAGACTAAGCTCCCGCTCGAAGAGAGCTACGTGCTTGCTACGAATTACGAACAGGTCGCCGACGTGATCACGACGATGGTCGTGCGGGGCGCTCCGGCTATCGGCGTCTCGGCGGCCTACGGCGTCGCGCTGGGCGCGAAGAACACGAAAGCTCGCACCACCGAGGAGTTCGCTCCTGAGTTCGAGCGCATTTGTGTGCGTCTTGCCGCAACTCGTCCCACCGCCGTCAATCTTTTCTGGGCCATCGACCGGATGAAGAACTTGTTTGCCCGGCTGCTGGCCTCCGGCGCATCTCTCGGCCAGATTCAGGAAAAAATCCTGGCCGAGGCGCACGCGATGTACGAAGAAGACATCGCGGCCTGCAAGGCGATGGGCGCGCATGGCGCCGAACTGATGCCGAACGAGGGCGGTGTACTCACCCACTGTAACGCCGGAGCGCTCGCCACTTGCGGCTATGGCACAGCGCTGGGAGTGATCCGCGGGGCCGTCGAGCGCGGCAAAAAGATTCAGGTTTACGCGGACGAGACGCGGCCGTTTCTGCAGGGCTCGCGGCTGACGGCGTGGGAACTGATGGCCGATCATATTCCCACGACGGTTATCTGCGACAACATGGCTGCCAGCATCATGCGGCAGGGAAAGATTCAGGCCGTTGTGGTGGGCGCGGACCGCATTGCCGCCAACGGCGACACGGCCAACAAGATCGGCACCTACAACGTGGCGATTCTCGCGCGCGAGCACGGCATCCCGTTTTATGTCGCCGCGCCGTGGTCCACCATCGACCTCGCCACCCCCACCGGCGAGCAGATCCCCATCGAAGAGCGTTCCGCGAAGGAAGTGACGCATCACGCCGGCAAGCAGGTAACGCCCGATGGCGTCGGCATCCGCAACCCAGCCTTCGACGTGACCCCGGCCAAGTACATCGCCGCCATCATCACCGAGCGCGGCGTGTTGCGCGCGCCGTATACCGAGTCGCTCAGAGAGATGGAACTGGTGAGCTAGTGGCGAAACGCCGGATGCGACGCTTCACGAAGCGAACATCATTTCAATCGTCTTCATGGGAAGAAAGAGCCGGTCGGGATGCTGGGGGAACGGAATGAAGTCGTGCTTCAGATAGAAACTCCGCGCACCGGCCTTCGCATCCACTACCACTGCCCATGAGGCGACGTGGCGCGATCCCTGAAGGGCGCGATGCAAAGCGTCAATCAGCAGGAATTCGCCCCATCCCAAGCCTTGCACCGATTGTGCTACAGCCATTCGACCGAGGAGCGTAACAGGCAGCGGAAACCGCGGAAGCTTCTTTGCGAACTCAGGCGGTAACTCCGTTGCAAGGATCGAATGTGAGGAGAGGCTATAGAAGCCGTTGATCGTGCGGCTATCCGCGGCGAGAATGAATACAGCGGCCAAATGCCGTTTTGCGTCCTGCCCCGCGCGCTGCTCAAGGTAAGCGTCCAGCTCTGCGACACCACAGCGGAAACTCGTGCGGTCATGATCGGTCCCGAGCGGTTCGATCCTGTACGTGCCAGTCACTTTCTTAGGCGTCCGTCATCCCGCAACCTGCCGCTTGTAGCGGCGGACAGCTTCTTTCATCCGCGGGCTGGGCTTGGCAGGGTTGAGCAAAGCCCGTACAAAAGCCTCAGCGTCCCGGCTTCCCAACGTCCAGCTAGTGTGCTCTTCGATGGTTCTTTTCGCTGCTTCGTCCGCATGCTGCACGATGAAGTCGGAGAGCGACAGTCCCTTCAGCTGAGCCGCGCGTTCTATCCGTCTCTTCTGCTCGGGCAGCAGTCGCGCCTCGGTTCTTTCCGTGCGCAGAGCAAGGGCCATATCTACGCCTCCACCATTGTACGGTAAATCACCGTACACATCCCAATATACACCCATCCTGAAAATGGCGGCACAAATCTTTCGACAGTAGCATCTGTCCCCTACGCTGGCGTGCGCACCTCGCTCGATGTCCCGCCCGCCGCGGGAATATAGCACTTCGTCGTGTAATCCATCACCATGCGGTCGGCGTTGAAGCGCCATCCCAGCGTTCGGATCGTCCGCTTCATGCGCTTGATCCAGCCGCGCGGCAGGCCATCGCGGTCGCGGCTGTAGTAGAGCGGAATGACTTCGTCGAGCAGCACGCGATAAAGCGCCTCGCCGTCGCGCTTATCGTGCATATCCATATTGGAGTGCGTTCTCCCCGTTCCAATCGCGAATCCGTTGAGCCCGTCATAGGCCTCGGCCCACCATCCATCGAGAATGGAAAGGTTGAGACCGCCGTTGAGCACCACCTTCATGCCGCTCGTGCCCGAAGCTTCGAGCGGCCGCCGCGGATTATTCAGCCAAACGTCCACGCCCCGCACAAGGAAACGGCCCACGTCAATGTCGTAGTCCTCGACGAAGAGGAATTTGCCGGCAAAATCGCTGTTGCGCATCATCTCGGCGATCAGCTGCAGCACGCGCTTGCCCGGTTCGTCGTGCGGGTGCGCCTTGCCGGCAAAGACGAACTGCACGGGCCGCTTGGCGTCGTTCACCATCCGGGCCAACTGCTCCATATCGGCGAGCAGAAGATTCGCGCGCTTATAGGTGGCGAAGCGCCGCGCAAAGCCGATGGTCAGAGCGTCGGGCGAGAGCACCTTGTCAAGATGCTTCAGCGCCTGCTCCGGCTCGCCGCGCCGCGCCGCCTGCTCCCGTGCGCGGCGGCGAACGAAGCTCAGGAGTTGGCCCTTCAGGCTCAGGTGCGTCTCCCATAGCTCGCCGTCGTCCACGGTCTCAATCGCTTCCCAGGTTTTCGCGGCGCCGCTCACGCGATGCCAGCCCACGCCAAGATGCCGATCGTAGAGGCGGCGCATCTGCGGCGCCAGCCACGACGGCACATGCACGCCGTTGGTCACGTGGCCGATCGGCACCGCGTCTTCCGGCTTTTCCGGATACAGGCCTCTCCACATTGCGCGCGAAACTTCGCCGTGCAGCGAGCTGACCGCGTTCACGCGCCGCGCCAGCTTCAGGCCCAGCACCGTCATGCAAAACGGCTCGCCAGAATCTGTAGGATGTTCGCGTCCGAAGCCCATCAGGTTTTCGTGCGAAATTCCCATCGCATCGCGCAGCGGCCCCAGGTGCTCTTCGATCAGGTCGGCGCTGAAGCGGTCGTGACCCGCAGGCACAGGCGTGTGCGTGGTAAAGATCACTTCCCGCGGAATCTGGCGCGCGGCCGCATAAAAATCCAGGCCCTCCTCTTCCATGCGCGTGCGGATGGCCTCAAAGACCGCGAACCCGCTGTGGCCTTCGTTCAAATGCAGTACGCCCGGCGTTATGCCCATGGCTTTGAGAGCCCGAAAGCCGCCCACGCCCAGCAGCAATTCCTGCCGGATACGGGTGCGCGCATCGCCGCCATAGAGCCGCGACGTGGTGTTGAGATCCTCCGGCGCATTGCCGGCCACGTTCGAATCCAGCAGCAGAAGATCGCAGCGGCCCACGCGCACGCGCCACACCTTGGCGCGGATGGAGCTGCCGCGCGTGGCGATCTCGACGACCACCGGCTCGCCATTGGCGCCGATCGCCGGCTGCATGGGCAGTTGGCCGATGTCGGTTTCGAGATATTCCTCGCGCTGCCAGCCGGCTCCGTCGAGCCGCTGCAAAAAATAACCTTGCCCGTAAAAAAGGCCGACGCCGATGAGTGGAATGTCCAGATCCGACGCGCTCTTGATGTGGTCGCCGGCGAGTATGCCCAAGCCGCCAGAGTAAATAGGAAGCGACTCGTGCAATCCGAACTCGGCGGAGAAATAGGCTACCGGCCGCGGCCGCAACACGCCCGCGTTTCCCGCGCCCCACGTGTGGTCGTCGTTCAAATACTCCTGCTGGCGGCGATAAGCGTAGTTGATGCGGCTATGCAACGCGATCTCTGCGGCCCGCCGTTCAATCTCGGCGAGAGGAATCTCGTTCAACAGCGCAATCGGATTTTGATTCAGTTCGCGCCAGCGCACCGGATTCAGATCGCGGAACAGGCTCACGCATTCCTGGTCCCAGCTCCACCACACATTGCGCGCCAGCTCCCACAACTTCTCCTGCGCCGGGGCGATGAAGCGGTCGAGCGTCCGCGCCTCGCTCACCACCGGAGCTACCTGGCTTGCGGCCTCGGCCAACATGCGAATCTCGTGCTCGCGAAAAACGCGCGGCTCCTTGGTCTGGATCACGAGCACGCCCTGCAGCACGCCGCGGTCGATCAGCGGCACCCCGAGAAACGAGTGGTACTCCTCTTCGCCCGATTCCTTGAAGTATTTGTAGCGCGGATGCTTGCGCGCATCGGCCACGGCGACGGGAAGCAACTGCTCGGCGACAAGCCCCGAGAGCCCTTCATTCAGCGGCATACGCAGCGCGCCGATGCACCGCGGATGCAGCCCGAGCGTGGCGGCCAGCACCAGATTCGCGCGGTCCGGCTCCAGCAGGTACGCCGAACAGACGTCGGTCCTGAAGCGCGATGCGATGAGCGCCACCAGGTTCATCAGCGTGTCGGCCGGCTTGCCCTCTTCCGCCGCCAGATGGGCGATCTCTTCGAGCGTGAGCACAAGATTGGCGTCAGGCGATTCGCGAGTGGTCGTCATCCGGCTATCATCGCCTTCGGCCCATGAAATATTGATAAAGATTCGGCTGCGCACGCTCGGGCTCCGCAACTGGAATGGCAGTAGAATAGGAATGAAAGGGCGAAAATGGCCTCGGCGCAAAATACAATCCGCGTCGATCTGGGCGTGCTTCGGCGGGCAGTGGAAGAGCGGGTCGAGTCTGGCTCGTATGAAAGCGCAGACGAGGTGATCCGCGCCGGCCTGCTCGCTCTTCAGCGCGAAGAGACCGGCGTGAACGAGTGGCTAACACGCATGGCTGAGGAGGCGCTGGCCGATCCGAGGGCCAGTATCCCTGCCGCGCAGGTCTTTCGTGAGCTTCGAGCTAAGTACGGCCGTCCGTCCAATGAGACCACCCCGTGAAGCGATTCGAGGTCCGATTTCTGGCCGCCGCCGTGGCCGACCTCGATGAACTTTTTTCTCACATTGCAAGAGAGTCAAGCATGGAGACGGCCGATCGCTATTTGAACCGGCTGGAACACTTTTGCCTGAGCCTCAGCACTCTCCCGGCGCGGGGAACTGTTGTTCCCGGTCGCGTTCCCGGTCTGAGAAGGATCGGATTTGAACACCGCGCAACGATTCTGTTTCGCGTTGGCGAAGACAAGGTCGAGATTTTGCGCATTCTTTACGGTGGCCGCGATCTCACGCCTGTACTCGAAGAGATTCTGGCAAGGTAGCGCGCAGCAAGAGTTAGCTACGGTCCGGGCCGCCTACTGCGGTCCCTTATCGCCCTTCATCAGGAACGGAATATGGAAGGGCGAATCGGACGTGGATTGCTTCCGCTGTTTGCTGTTTTCCTGGCGCAGCACGGTGCGCTGCGAGTTGATGCATACCCAGCCGCCGCGCACGCGCTCAAAGACGTGCGTAAACACGCCCTTCTCGGCCATCTCGGCCGAGCCCACCTTGTGTTGCAGGGTGTAGGTGCCGTTGGCCACGGCGATATCGCCCAGCGCGCGCACCGTGATCACCTTCTGGGTCAGGTAAACCGACTTGTCCTGGCCGCTGATCACCTGCACTACCTGCTGGTTGCGGGTGGTCACGTCGCCCTGCGCTGAGACGTCGACGAACAAAGGCGAAAGCACCAGTTCCAGCGCGTACTGGTCGCGCCGGTTCACGGCGTCGGACCACGCGTCCTCGATCTTCTGGAACTGCGCCACTTCAGGGGCAACCGTGGTGGTGACGCCGGGTTCGGTAGCCGCCGAAGACTCGGTGGTGGTGGAATCAGGGCTTTGTGCAGCGGCAAAAACGCTTGCAAGCAGCACAATGGAAAGACAGGCAAAAAGACGATTCATACGCAGAATAGGCTCCAACCCTGGGGAGGATGGCTCTCTCAAAATGATAGCTCTTAGACTTGGGGAACCGGTAAGTTGGGAGCGGAAAGACCGAGAAGCCAGCTCTGCTCAATGCTACAGCAGCCCCTGCAGCCGGTCGGGATTGTGCAAGGTCAACATCCCGTCCTCAATCGAGATCCAGTGCTCTTTGCGGAACTGGCCCAGAGTGCGGGTGACGGTTTCGCGGGTGGTGCAGGTCATGGAGGCCATCTCTTCATGCGTCAGCAGCAGCGGGAATCGAAATTCGCTGTTCTCCGTGTGCTCGCCGATCTGATGTGCCAGCTCGACCAGCAACCGGGCCAGCCGTGCGGCCACGGTCTCGGCCAGCGCGATGCGGCAGGCATCCTGCAGCGCGAACCGGTATTCCTGGCAGATGCATTGCACGGCCCGCGTCTGGGCTTCCTTATGGCTGCGCAGGAAGTTGAGGAACCGCTCGCGCTCCACAGGACGCAGTTGGGCCTGGGTCAGCGACTCCGCGGAGACCTCGTAGACTCCGTGCGAAAGCACCGCGTAAAGCCCAAGCATCGATCCGGGGCCGGCGACGCGCACGATCATTTCCCGTTCCTCCGGCCGGCCGGCGGACAACTTGATATATCCGCTGCAGATCAGGTAGAGGCACCGGGCATCTTCGCCTTGCGAGAACAGGGAAGCTTGTGCGGGCAGTGCTATGGTGCTTGTGGCCAGTTCCAGATCGGCCAGCACGGCGCTGCCCAACGAACAAAACCAGCCGGGCCGGCGATTGGCGCAAGCCGCGCAACCTAAAGGCGCCGGTCGGCCCGGATTGCGTTGCCGGGCCTGCTCCTCCAAAGTAGTCTGCGTCTCCGCCATCGTTTGCTTCCGTTCGTCCCGACGCGGCCCATTTGCCGCCGCGTCCGGCCTGTCTTGCCCCATGCCGCGGCGGGAATCGTGATGCTTGCCAGATCCCGGGGGATGAGAACTCCCCACGTTGAGTCTGCTTGACCCTATACCCCTTTGGATGTGATGGGACTCACGTTTATCGGAAGCAGGATCGCGGCCTGTGACGACCCAACTCCGATCCGCGTCATCCGCAACGAGAAAATCTTTGCTTTCTCAGAGTTTGCCGCTCTGGATTGACCTTCTCAGTGGCTGTGATAAACGTCACCGCCCGTAGCAATGACAAACCCGTAATCTCACCTACATGTGGTGATGTTCCGCACCGGCAGCCTGCTGCGCGAAGCACCGGCGGTGCTCACGCTCACATGCAGCGGCTAGCATGGAATGGCTGCTGGAGTTGGTTGCAGGCTGTGCCAGTTAGTTTTTTTGAAGGCGGTATTTTGCATGGATACGAATCGGCCGTTGACGCGAAGGTTCGGTGCGGCTCCCAGGGGTCTCAAGGGGCTGCAAGTATTTTTGATGGTTCTGCTGGGCGCGGGCGCGCTCTGTGCCACGGCGCTGGCGGCTCCTCCGTCCGGAGCCAAATCCTCTGAAGCGCCTTCCAAGGGCGCCGCGCATGCCGAGTTTGTCGGCTCCGACACCTGCGCCTCCTGTCATGAAGAGGTGTCGAAGAAATTTGCCTCGAACCCCCACACCAAAATGGCCCTGATGCCCGGCAACGCCAACGGCGCGACGTGCGAGAACTGCCATGGGGCGGGCAGCGAGCATGTGGCCGGCGGCGGCGACGTGACCAAGATCTTCAATCCGTCGAAGGCCTCGGCCAAGGACGTGGACGAGAAGTGCCTTAGCTGTCACGCCGGCGCGCATCCCGACTTCGAGCGCTCGCCGCACGCTAAGGCCAACGTGAGCTGCATCGCCTGCCACGACATTCACGGCAGCAAGGAAGAGGCGCTGCTCAAGGCTCCGCAGCCGACGCTCTGCTTCCAGTGCCACGCCGACCAGAAGGCGCAGTTCAACATGCCCTTCCACCACAGGGTTGAAGAGGGCCTGGTGAAGTGCAGCGACTGCCACGATCCGCACGGCACCTTCGGCAACAACAATCTGAGGGCGACGGCCGATCAGAACATGATCTGCACCAAGTGCCACACCGACGTGCGCGGGCCGTTCGTTTACGAGCACGCTCCGGTCAAGGCTGAGGGCTGTCTGGCCTGCCACACGCCGCATGGTTCGCAGAACGCGCGGTTGCTGAACATGCCGAACATCAACGTGCTGTGCAACCAGTGCCATAGCGCGGTAGCTGCCGGCGCCATTCATGGCCAGGGCCAGGGATCGTCCGACAGCGTGCCCTGCACAAGCTGCCACACCTACATTCATGGTTCGAACATCAATGCGGCGTTTCTCAGGTGAGGAGTGGAGCCGCGTCCTGAGCGAATTTTCCCAGGGCGCGGCCGGCTCCCGAAAAGGTTTTGCACGGGGTTTCAAAGGTTCGACGCGGGAACGAGTTTTATTTGTGAGGCTTCATATGAAGAACGAGAACGCAAGCTGGTTTTCACGGCTTCTCAATCAACAGCCATCGTTTGCCATGTTTCTTGGCGTACTGATCGCGATGCTCCTGGGGGCCGCGTGTATCGCCGTAGCCCAGGATCCGCTTGCTCCGGCGCCGGCAACGCAGATGAGCGTGCCCAGCGGGTATGAGGTGCATGAGTCGATCGATCTGGGCGGGCGCGTGAGCGGCCTGTTCGGCAGCGGCTCCATGTACGACACGATGGTGAACCTGCAGTCCGGCCCGCGCGTGCAGGGCGAGACCTTCGAGCTGCACGCACTGCCGGGCACAAAGAAACTTCTGCTCGACGACATGCGCGTGTTTGCCACCGGCTTTGGCGGCGACCCCAACGACGTTGCCACGATGTCTTTCTCCAAAGCAAAGTGGTACGAATTTTCCGGAATGTTCCGCCGCGACCGCACGTACTTCGACTACGATCTGCTCGGCAACCCCGGTATTCCTACTGGCTATTCAATTCCCATCAGCGGCTCGACCACTCCGTATGCGTGGCCGCAAGTGAATCAATCGCCCTTCCTGTTCAACACCGTGCGGCGCATGACAGACACCAATCTCACCGTGCTTCCGCTCTCCCGGGTGACCTTTCGCTTCGGGTACTCGCAGAACGTGATGCAGGGCCCGAGCATGACACCAAGCGGCAATTCGGTGGCCGGAGCGGAAGTGATCCTTCAGGAGTACCAGCGCAACAGCACCGACGACTTCCTGGCAGGGGTCGATTGGAAGCCCGTCCGAGGCACCAAGCTGACCTTTGAGGAGCAGATCGACCACTACAGGGGCGACTCCTGGTTCACGATGGCGCCCCAGAGTTTCACCGTGCAGGAGGCGGACGGAACCAAGGTTGCCCTGCTTGCCAGCTATCAGAGCTTCACGCCGTACGGGTACAACAGCGCGGGCGCATTCGACCCCAGTGGCAGCTACACCACCAAGACCGGCGTCAACACAATCACGGCCGGCGCCTGCGGTGTCCCCACCACGACCACGGGCACTCCGAGCGACACGAGCAGCATGATGAATACGTCCACGATTCTTTATGCCAATCCCAGTGGCGGCTTGCCGATCATCGATCCGGCGTGCGGCGTCATCAGCAGCTACGTCCGGTATCAGCCGACGCGCGAGATCTTCCCCACCGAGATCCTCCGGCTGCAAAGCTCGAGTCTTAAGAATGTCGCGATGAACGGCGACATCCGCTACACCAGCGCGAACATGAACCTGCCAAATTACTACGAGGCCTTCCAGGGCTTGGAGGCGACGGCATCGGCGGGGGATCGCGAGCTCGCCTATGCGGCCTTTGCCAGCGCCAAGCGGGAAGTGATGGCTTTCGACTATGGCGTCGTCTGGGCAGTCACCAAAACCGTGAGCGTCGAAGACCAGATCAATTACTCGAATGTTCGTCAGCCGGGTGCCTCGGAGTTTACAAGCAGTACCACCGTGACCGTTCCCAAGACGGCGGGCGAGGAAACCATCAACTACACAGGCTTGACCTCGACGACAACCACCAGCAGCACCTCGTCGCCCTTTGAAGGCAGCGCTGGCATCGGCGCGGGCAATGCATTGCCTGCCTACTTCGGCCAGAGGTTCACGACCAACAACCTCACCGTGAGTTGGGACGCGACGCCTCGCTCCACCTTCTCGCTCACCTACCGCTATCAGGATCACCTGATCTCCGAGGGCCAGGGAGCCGCGGCGCACAACGTTCCGATTCCGGCCAACAACACGACCTCCGGCGAAGTGACAATCCACGAGAACGGCGCGATCGTCACCGCCGCCCTGCGGCCGACGAGCAAATGGAACATCAACGGCAGCGTCGAAGCCATGTACAACGACAATGCCTTCACGCCCATGGGATTCCGTCAGCTCCGTCACTACAGGATGCACACCATCTACCGCCCCAAGACCTGGGCCACCGTCTCCGGTGCCTTCAACGACCTGGAACGGCACAACAACACGAACAACAACCAGAACTTCCCGGGCAATACCACGGCCTACTACGGCCCGCTCGATCACGTAGACCATTCGCGCGTGTTCAGCCTCGCAACCGAGCTCTTCCCGAACGACCGCTACGGCCTCGATTTCAACTACTCCTATAACGACGTGTACATGGCAGACAACATCTGCTTCCAGGGCGCAGCCACCACCATGCCGGGCACGACCGTCGCGCCTGCCGCTGCTACCCCGACCGGAGCGCTGTGCGGCCCTGTCGCTGCCGGCCATAGTTCGAACACAGTACTCGTCGGTCCAGCCCGGGACTTCGAGGATGCGCCGACGCAATTCGTATCCGCGGCGTTCATGTACGCGCCCAACAAGAAAATTCACTCCAATCTCGGCTACCGCGTCAGCGATGTAAACGGCAGCCGGTTCTTTACCGATGCCGGCGACGTCAACGGTTCTCTGGTGTCCAGGTACCAGACTCCGTTTGTGAACCTTGCATGGACGATGCACCCCAACCTGACCTGGAAGGGCGAATACGACTACTACGGCTACGGTGAGGGTGGCCAGTCCGGTGCACAGTATTGCAACGCCAACCCCGGCCTTGCCGTTGGTTCCACAACGGCGCCCGTAGTCGCTTGCAGCAGCGAGCCGAACACCGCCATGTCAGCAGGCACGCCGGTTTACGGGTTCACGGCGCCGCGCAACTTCCACGCCAACAATCTTGTTCTTGGAGTGCACTATCAGTTCTGATGCAGGACCTGGCTGTTAGCCAGGTTGGGGTGAGCTGGGCCCGCAGTTTCAAAAGCTCACCCCGTTGTTTTGATGAGTTGCCGGACCTTCGATGTGCCGATCCGGCAAGGGGTGTAACAAGAACCTCCTGGAAGAAGCCGCACGCGACAGGGATTGCCACGCGCAGACTGGCCGGGAAGAATTCGGGAGACGTACGATGAACAGGACCATGCGCATGTATTCGGCGCTGGCGGTAGTGCTTTTACTGTCCGGCGCAGCGGGCTTCGCCCAGACCGGCGAAGCGGTTTACAAAGCCAAGTGCGCGATGTGTCACGGCGCATTGGGAATGCCGAACCCCGGCATTGCGAAAAACATGGGCGTCAGGCCGGCCAGCGACCCGGCAGTGAAAGCCGAGAGCGTCGCGCAGATGATCGCCATCACTGCCAACGGCAAAGGCAAGATGCCGGCCTTCAAGACCAAACTCTCCGATGCCGAAATCAAGGCATCCGTGGATTACTTCAGGTCCCTGGCAAAGTAAGCCGCAAGGAATTCTGAAGTAAAGCAAGCGCAAGAGAACGTGCAAGAGATAGAGAAACCGATGAACTAGAGAAAGGAAAAGCGCCAGAGCAACCACCAACCGGCATGGTCGATCTTTGTATCACGCCGGTTGGCGAGAACCCTGCTACCATGGCCCCATGCAGCACAGTGCCGGTAGCGCGGGCCTGAGCCATGTACCACACGGCAAGCGCGGGATTGCGCGTAGGGCCGAGCAAAATTTTTTGAAGGAGTTTTCAATGAAGAAAATGCTTCGTTCCCAACTTGTGCTGGCCGCAGCCGTAGCGCTGGCCGGCGTCATGTGCTTCGCCCAGGACGGCGCAGCCACCTACAAAGCCAAGTGCGCCATGTGTCATGGCCCCACCGGCACGCCTAGCCCCGGAATGGCCAAAATGATGGGCATCAAGCCCGCCTCCGATCCGTCCATCAAGGCCCTCACTGTTGCTCAGATTGAGGCCGTTGTGAAGAATGGCAAAAGCAAGATGAAGCCCATCGCCGGCCTGAGTGACGCGCAAGTGAAGAGCGTCGCCGCCTATTTCAAGACCCTGAAGTAAGCATCACGGGCTGCGAAAATTACATCGCGTGAGGTCTGTAGCAAGGTCTGTAACAAGGGCACGGCCGGGGAGCCCACGCAGTGCGTGGATCGCCGGGCCATATCCGGAGCTGATTGGGCGGGGCTGTAGCCTCGGTCTGGATACTCCAAATGCGGCGCCGCATTCAATTCGGCGCAACCGATCGACGGCGGGTTCGCCAATGGCTGGCGAACCCGCCTCTGCATGGAGGTCGAACTATCGTGCCGATGTTTGAGAGATTCCGCGAAGAATGGCTTCGTCCCGCGCTGTTTTTCGGGAATAATCCGTTGAGCCTGGCCGGCGGCGCCATCACCACCGCGTCGGGCGTCACCATGATCAGCTACTGGCTGGCTGAGCTCTCTGGCCATCTCAGCGATAATCCCTATCTCGGCATCATCTTCTTCCTGCTGCTTCCGGGGCTTTTCCTGCTGGGCCTGGCGCTGATCCCCGTCGGCATTTACCTGCGCCGCAAGAAGCTGCAAAAGGCGGGCGAGATCCCCGCTGCATTCCCCAGAATCGATCTGAACGACCGCGTTTTCCGCCATGGCATCGACATCGTGCTCGTGGCCACCATCGTCAATTTCCTGGTCGTCGCCACAGCCAGCTATCACAGCGCGGAGTACATGGATTCGCCGCAGTTCTGCGGACGCTCCTGCCACGTGATGAAGCCCGAGTACACCGCCTACCAGATCTCTCCTCACTCGCACGTGGCCTGCGTCGAGTGCCACATCGGAACCGGCGTTGAGGCCTACTTCAGCGCCAAGATCAACGGCACCAAGCAACTGGTCGAAGTCACGCTCCATCCGCTGGCGCCGCTCGCGCCAAAAATCATTCCCAACTACCCCACGCCAATT
Source organism: uncultured Acidobacteriota bacterium (assembly GCA_963745965.1). Lineage (GTDB taxonomy): Bacteria > Acidobacteriota > Terriglobia > Terriglobales > Acidobacteriaceae > Telmatobacter. The sequence continues at coordinate 96,765 of CAVUZC010000010.1, read as the reverse complement.
CCTTCGCCCGTCACCAGCCTGCGCCCCGCGCGTTACACCTGCGAGAGCTGCCACACTCCGAGGCGATTTGACGGCGACGTCCTGCTGGTCAAGTCCGAATTTGCCGACGACGAACAGAATACCGAGACGCAGACCGTGCTGATTCTGCACCTGGGCGGCGAGGACTCGTTCTCGCATCGCAGCGGCATTCACGGGGTGCACCTGGGCCACATCGAATACATCGCCACCGATCCCACGCGCACCACGATTCCCTGGGTTGAACGCACCAATCCCGACGGCTCCAAATCCACCTACATCGCATCCGCCCTCAATGGCGCCCAGCCCAGGGGCGAGCGCCGCGTCATGGATTGCATCGACTGCCACAATCGCGCCGCGCACACCTTTGTTACGGCAGAAGACGCCATCAATCGCGCCATGGCCGACGGCGTCATCAGCCCCTCGCTGCCCTTCATCCACAAGGAGGGCCTGGAACTGCTGAAAGCCCCCTACGCCAGCCAGGAGGAAGCACGCGCGCAGATACCGCAGCAGCTAGAGGCCTTCTATCGCAGCCAGCATCCCGAGGTGCTCCAGCAAAAGGCAGCCCTGGTTCAGGCCGCCGGGCAGGAGCTCTACCTGCTCTACAGCCAGAACGTCTTCCCGTTCATGAAGGTGACGTGGGGAACGCATCCCAACCACATTGGCCACCAGCAGTATCCCGGCTGCTTCCGCTGCCACGACGGCGACCACGCCGCCAAAGACGGCACCAGCATCACGCAGGACTGTTCGGCCTGCCACAACCTGCTCGCCGTCGAAGAAGCCAAACCGAAAGTCCTCTCCGACCTCGGCATTCAGTAACGGACCGCACCCGAGATGTGCTCGAGACGGAAGCCCTTCAGTTGTGCTCTAGCCGGCTTGCCAGCACAGGACAACAGACCGCATCCAGTACTTGAGCGGCGTCTGCGCGAAGAACCGGTCGAATCGGTCGGCGGCCCGTAGCAGAAAATTATCCGGGCCGAGCGGTGTCAGCGATGTGAGCAGCGCTGTGGGCACCGAAACCAGATTAAAGAAAAGATGCGAAGAGCCAGCGAATAAGCAATCTGCCTGAACGATATTGTTGCGGCTGAGTGCTTTTTCATCCGCGGTCCGCGTCGTGGGCGTGAGCGCTCTCAGGAGTTTCGCGCCGGGGTTGTCCCCGAGCGGTTCCATAAAAATGGCCCGTCCACCCGGGCGCAGCACACGCAGGATCTCCTTGTACGCCAAGGGAAGATCGAGATGATGCAGAATCGAACGCCCCACCACCACGTCGAAGGACTGATCGGGAAAAGGCATCTTATGCACATCGCCCATGCAGAACTTCGCTGCGTGTCCCCAATTCGAATTGGCCTTGGCAATGCCATTTGTTGAAATGTCGATTCCAGTGATGCTGCGGGGCTTCATCTGCAGGTAGCGAGGCGTCATCGCTCCGTCGAGGCAGCCGTAGTCCAGAATGTCTCTGTTCTCCGCAAATTCAGCGACAAGCGCATCCAGATGCTGCTCCGCATGGAGAGAGTTCGGGCATCTGAAGACGTGCGAAAACCGAGTTTGCAAGGCATGGGAGTTGGCATACACGCCGCCCTCGTCGTAAGCAGACTTTTCTCGGGCGACTCTCTCGGTCAGCGCTCCCAAATCTACACCCCCCGGTGACAGGTTAACCACGATCGCCATCGCGGTTTCCCGGGGCTCGCAACAATTGTGTCAAGGAAATGTAATTAGAGAAATGTAACTGGAAAATGCGCTTGTGACCCGCAACCCCGCTCGCTATACTGGCCGCATTACCGCATCACCCGGTATTCGGGCAGCTTCTGGGGGATCGTTCTCTGCTTCGCCTACCAAAGGTTTGTTACAAGGTTTCGGGATTCCCCACGAACTCCCGCGCATCGCCCAGTTCAACCTGCGTCCCCCCGGGGCGCTTCCAGAGAATGGAGGAGTCTTGAAAACAATTGTCTGCTCAGCCTGTCTCTTGATGGTATCGGTTGCCTTGCCGGCTCAATCCGGTGAAGGCGCCGACACCATGAACAATCCCCTCTACGCGCCGGCGCAGGTTCGCAGCGGCCACGTCGTCACTCCCGATGTCAGCATTCCCCAACCCGGCGACGAAGGCAAATTCGCGCACACCAAGTACCGGGTGTTTGTTCCTGCCGGCCCCAACGCGCGCGAGTTCGGAATCTCCAAAGACGTCGTCAGCGCGCCCACGCCGCCCGTCGCAGGCTACTACTACGAAACCCCCGCGTCGCTGGCCTGCCTCTACGGCTTGGCCCCAAATACCTTAGGCTGCAATCCTGGCCTGGTCAGCCAGAACGCCACCGGCGGCTCCAGGACAATCGCTATTGTGGATGCCTACGACTATCCCACGGCATTCGACGATCTCGAGGCATACTCCGCGCAGTTCGGATTGCCCCTGCCCACCCCCTCGTCCTTCCATGTGGTCTATGCCGGTGGCGCCAATCCCGGTCCCGACCCGCTCTGCGGTCTTGAGGGCGGCTGGCTGTGCTGGGCCTCCGAGTCCGCTCTCGACATAGAAATGGCGCACGCCATGGCGCCCGGCGCCACCATTTACCTGGTTGAAGCCAATTCCCCCGCCTTTGGCGATCTCTTCCAGGCGGTTCAGGTGGCGAGCAGTCTCGTTGCCTGCGGCCAAACCACCACGTGTCCCTCCAACAGTAAGGGAGCAGGCGAGGTTTCCATGAGTTGGGGCGGCGGCGAAGCCAGCGTTGAAACGCAGTTCGACGCCCTCTTCAACGTCAAGAACGTTGTATTCTTTGCCTCCGCCGGCGATACCTGGGGTGTGGAGTATCCCTCCGCCAGCCCCAATGTTGTGGCCGTGGGTGGCACCACCATCTCGCGCAGTCTGGGGAACTCGACCTTCCTCAACTTCCAGGCCGAGCTCGCGTGGGAGGACGGCGGCGGCGGTGTCAGCCAGTTTGAGCCCAAGCCCTCCTGGCAGAAGACGGTCACTGCTCTCAAGGGCGTGCCCAACCGTGCCGTGCCCGATGTGGCCGCGGACGCCAATCCCAACACCGGCGTATGGGTCTACGACAGCTTCGAAACCGACGACATTGGCGACGATTGCATCACCAGCGGCGGCAACTGGTGCGTCTTCGGCGGCACCAGCGTCGCTGCGCCGCTTACGGCCGGTGTGGTGAACAACGTGGGCAAGTTCGCCGGCTCCAGCACCGCCGAACTGACCACCCTCTACAGTGGGGGCAGCGGTGTGAGTTTCCGCGACATCACCTACGGCAGTTGCGGCCTGTACCAGGGCTGGTTCGCCGCCACGGGCTGGGACGCGTGCACTGGCAAAGGTGCGCCCGTTAAGTAACGAAAAACATCCTATCCTTACAAAAAACCGGCTGCCGAAACTCGATGCCTCGGCAGCCGGTTTGTCGGTCGTCACAATCGATCTGCGCTCAATCCGATTCGGTGAACTGAATGAATGGAGCCGCTCCGCCCGTGGCACTGCACGAGTGGAGCGTCAGGTTATTGGTCTCTCCCGTCGTGCCCTGTTCGCTCGAGGGCGATACGCATGTTGGAGCCGTCGTCGATCCATCGCTTACCGCGACCTTCACCGTGAGCGACGAGCCGCTGTTGAAGTTGGCTCTCGATCCGCCTGCGTTGCCCAGCACATTGAACTCAGCCATGTTCCAGCCGCTGGAGATGTCCGTGAGACTATCGCTGACGGTCGCAGTGAAGGCCTCGCCGTCAAAAGCGACGGTTGCCGCGTCGGTTCCGTTGGCCGTTGCCGAACCCGATAACGTCAGGCTCGCCAAATCCGTAATCGGCAGTTGTCCATTGGCGATCGCCGTAGCCGGGGTATTCTGCACGCAATCGTCGCCTGGTCCCTGTGCATCCTTGCCGGCGTCAAGATATCCACTGGGACAAATATCCGACCCATTGTGAACGCCGAAATCGATCAGCCAATATTCAATAAACACCTCAGTCTTGTTGCTCAGCCGGCTGCTGGTCAGCGATACCGGCGTGTTCGTCGACATCACATATTGCTGCCAGGCAAAGCAATTCGTATATCCGGCGCATGCGGCGGTACGAGAAAAATTGGTGTTCACCTGCAGCGTATATTCATTCGTTCCCAGAATGCCGCCATCGCCAAAGAGTCGAACGCCGACGCTGCTTTCCGTTTTCACGCCGGTGACCGTTGGGAAACTTCCCACGACTGAAGAAAGCAAATGGCCCGATGGAGCTTCAGCCACATAGTCGTACCCATTGCCGACGACTTGCTCGCGGTTCACGGCCTTGGGCAGCGCAGACCGGTATCCCGGCGGCGCATCGCACGTTACCGGCTCCCATAGCGTGCTGGGATACGAGGCATGGAAACACCCCGCCCACGGCGTGTGGATCCGATGCATTGTCTCGCGCCATGTCTCGCGCGCCTGTGATTCAGAGTTGTCCGTGGCTGCGTTGTTGGTTTGCGCAGCAAGCGTTGCGGCAAGTCCAGCGAGAGCCAAAAATCCGGCTGCCGCTGCGACAGGACTGATTGCGAAGGTTGGATGTTTCAAGTGATCCACCCCTGGAGGAGATTTTCGGCAACGCTATCGGAACCGGATTTTCCTGTCAACAAATCTTTTCCACACGATACGCCCGATCGCCCGCAAGGTGGCCTAAGTGCCTGAATAACCGCTGATGAACCTCGGTACTTTAATCACTCGCCGACACGCGTGAATCAACTCATCACCCACCAACGCACATCGGTATTTCCATGCGATAGGAATACAGCGCGAAGCGCCGCCCCTGCGTGTTAGCCTGAAATTTCGCGCACATTGAAGGCTATCGCCTCGCAGGAGCACGATCTCTTATGCATTCCAATCATGCAAATCACTTCAACCTGATTGCCGCAGCGCACGCGACGATGATCGAGCGCGGATTCCAGCCCGACTTTCCTCCCGGAACCGACACCGAACTCGACGCGATCCGGAATCAGCCCGCGCCGAGCGCCAGCAACGGAATTGCCGACCTGCGCAGCCTGCTCTGGTCCTCGATCGACAACGACACCTCGAAGGATCTCGACCAGATCGAGTGGGCCGAGCAGTTGCCCGACGGCCGCATCCGGGTCCTCGTGGGCGTAGCCGACGTGGATGCGCGTGTAGCCAAGGACACGCTGCTCGACAAGCACGCGCAGAGCGAAACTACCTCGGTCTACACAGGCGTCGCAGTTTTTCCCATGCTTCCCACGGCGCTTTCCGAGGGCATCTCGTCTCTCAACGAAAGCCAAGACCGCGCGGCCATTGTGATCGAGATTGCGATTGCGGCCGATGGCACTGCCTCCAATGGAAAGGCCTACCGCGCGCTGGTGCGCAATCGAGCACAGCTCGCCTACCCGAGCATCGGCGCATGGCTCGAAGGCAAAGCCGACGCTCCGCCCAAAGTGGCTGCTAGTGCCGAGCTGGCCGCGCAGCTCAAGCTACAGGACGCGGCCGCGCAGCGCATGGAGGGCAACCGCTTCCAGCACGGAGCGCTCGATTTAGAAACCATTGAGACGCGGCCGGTGCTGATCAACGAGCAGATCACCGGTATTACTCCCATCCAGAAGAACCGCGCCACGAGCCTGATTGAAGAGTTCATGATTGCGGCAAACGGCGTGATCGCGCGAACCTTCGAAGATGCGGGCGTCGCCTCCATCCGCCGCATTGTGCGCACGCCCAAGCGCTGGGATCGCATTGTCGAATTGGCGAAGGCAAAAGGCTATACGCTCCCCGCCGAGCCCGACTCGAAGGCACTCAACGACGTTCTGCTCGCGGAAAAGCAAAAGGATCCCGATCGCTTTCCCGATGTCTCGCTGGCCGTGATCAAGCTCATGGGTCCTGGCGAATATGTTCTCGTAAAGCCGAAGGAGCCGTCGCCCGGCCACTTCGGCCTGGCAGTGCAGGACTACACGCACTCCACCGCGCCCAACCGCCGCTTTCCCGATGTAGTCACGCAGCGATTGCTCAAAGCGTGGCTCGCGAAGCAGACGCAACCCTACTCCGAAGATCAGCTCAACGCCATCGCACAGCGCTGTACGGAGCGGGAAGACGCTGCGCGCAAAGTGGAGCGCGACATGCAGAAGCGCATCGCCGCCGTGGCGCTGCATCCGCACATCGGCCAGAGCTACTCCGCGATCGTGACGGGCGTGAACCAGTACGGAACCTTTGTGCGCGCGCTCGATCCGCACGTCGAAGGCATGTTGGTGCGCGGCGGCAAGGGGCTGGATGTGGGCGACAAAGTCACGGTCAAGCTGGTTTCCACTGACCCGGAACGCGGATTCATCGACTTTGCGGCCTGATACCGCCTGTTTCGATCTCGACAGGAAATTGGAGACTAAAGGGCCGATTTCCCGTCTCGATATGCGATTCTGACCTTAGCCGGGAATTCCAGCGTCTTGTGCCCCGGGAATGCGTCTAACTACTGGAAACAATCGATTGTTTATTCGCAAGATGCGGTCAAAGTGCTCGATAAAGGGCCCCTTCGATTCGATCGATTTGTATGCCGACCAAATCTGTTGCCTGCGGCCGTGGTTGGCTACTGTGGGCTTCGATCAAACGAAGGGAAACGAATGCGTCTTCGCACTTGGCTGATCACCGGACCAGTCTTCTCCTGGATAGCCCTTGCGGCCCTCTCCGCTCAACTTGAAGCACAGCAGCAGAACACCGGCACAGCCGTGGCTGCAGTGGAGCTTCCCCAGGCGCCGCAGCCTCAAACCGCACCCTCGCAGCCGCCCTCTCCGGCACAGGGCCAAGGCCCAACCGGCTCAAGCTCTGCCGCGCCGCAGCCTGCAACCAACAACCCGCCGGCGCACAAACCGCTGCCGCAGCCCAAACGCATTCTCGGCATCATGCCCAACTATCGCGCCGTGAGCGCGGGAGTGATTCCGCCGCCGTCCACGCCACGTGAAGCCTTCGGCGTCGCCACCCGCAACAGCTTCGATTACTCCGCGTTTGTCTTCGTCGGCATCACTTCTCTCCTAGCCGAAGGCGACGATGCGCACCCGCAGCTTGGGAAAGGAATTCCTGGCTTCTGGGCCTATTCCTGGCGCGGCTTTACCGACAAGACCGATGGCAACTATTGGGTCGACTGGATCATGCCCACGGTCTTTCATCAGGACGAACGCTACTTCGCCATGGGCGAAGGGGGAATTCGCAAGCGCGGAGTTTATGCCGCCACGCGTATACTCATCACACCGAACTATCATGGGAAAAACAGCTTCAATGCCTCTGAGATTCTGGGCCGGGGTATTTCGCAGGCAATTTCACTGTCTTACTATCCCAGCCAGACCCAGACCGCCACGGGCTTCGAGGAGAAATATGCGTATGCCCTCGGGCGCGACGCGCTCACCAATGTCTTTCGCGAGTTCTGGCCCGACATCGACAGCCACCTGATTCATCGACATCATCATTCACAACCATGAGTTCATGGTTTTACCTGTAAGTAAGAATGCGATTCCGTTTCAACTTCGCTCGGACTATTATTGCTGCGGTTTTTCCCCTGATCGTTTGTCCACTGTTTTGTCAGGCGCAGCAGCCAGGCTCAAGCTCGGAGAACACCGCCTACGCTGCTCTGCCCGACGCTCCCGGATCTGCTCCCGCGGCTGCTGCGCAATCCGGCCAGGCCCAGAACGCGCCGCAGACGAATGTCCGGGAAACTCAGCGCCAGAAGGCCGCGGAGCAGATCAAGGAGCAGGAGCACCAACGGACGGTCGGCATCATCCCTGCCTTCAACGTCACCTACCACAGAGACGCCGTTTCCCTCAGCTCTGCGCAAAAGTTCAAGCTCCAGTTCCGTGCCGCCACAGACCCATACGTCTTCGGTCTTGCCATGTTCATCGCTGGAATCGGCGAGGTGAACGACTCCAATTGCGGCTTCGGCTGGGGCCCCGAAGGATACGCCAAGCGCGCGGCCGCCGCCTATGGCGACAACGTCATCGGCCACACCTTCGGCAATGCCATCTTGCCGTCTCTCCTTCACCAGGACCCGCGCTACTTTCGCCTCGGCCACGGAACCATCGGCCACCGCATTCTGAATCCGCTCGAGTCCGCCGTAGTCTCGCGCCACGACAACACCGGCAAACGTGAGCCGAACTATTCGAATGTCTTTGGCAATTTGATCGGCGGCGCAATATCCAATCTTTACTATCCTGCATGCAACCAGAACGAGTCCGCGCATACTTTCCGCATTGGTCTCACGGTCACCATCGAGGGCGCGTTAGGTTCGGAACTCCAGGAATTCTGGCCCGACATCTCGCGCAGGTTCTTCCACAAAGATCCCACCCACGGTCTCGATGCGCAGATGCGTGCTGCAGACGCCGCAGCCAGACAGAAAAAGCAGCAGCAAAGCGACCGGGAGCCTCCGCAGTGAGGATCGAAAGCTGCCGCGAGGAACCGCTTGACGCAAGCCTCTCTCTGCGCCGCGGTCTTTTGATGATGAGCGGACCTAAACGCCTGCTGCGCAGATTCGTCTATCATAGAGAAAACAGTTTTCAAAGCGTCTCGCAACTGGGCTAAGTGAATACTTGAGCCGTCTCGATGGCCAACCGGCCCCGCTGAAACCAACCTCCGGCGGCTCCGGTCTGGAAGACTCACCCACCGGTCTCGACGCTTTCATAAACTCCTTTCGTGCATTTCGGGCCAGGGACAATGAGGAGTTGCTCCTTCTTTATTTGGGATTCACAGGAGCCTGAGAGTATTTCCACTCGGTAAACATATGCGGACGGGCCTACGCATCTCGAAACTGACGCCTCTCGCCGGAGGCTTATTCCTGGCCGCAGCACTTGCGTTGCACGCGCAGCCGCCATCTTCTCCTGGCGCACCGGCTTTTCCGGACGCGCAGCCGCTTCAAGCAATCCAGCAAGCGCCTGCGTCTCAGCAGTCTGCCACTCCGGCAGAAAATTCCGGCGCCGTGCTCCAGCAAATTGCACCAGCTATCGTGCCGCAGTTGGGCTCGATCACTGGCACCGTCATGGATGTACAGGATGAGGTGATACCGGGCGCAACGGTAGTGCTGGAGGGCAAAGATCCCGCGAACAAGAAGCAAACTACTGCCAACGACAATGGGTTTTTCGAATTTACAAATGTGAAGCCGGGAGCCGGCTATCATCTCTCTATCAAGGCAAAGGGACTTGCCGATTGGGTATCGCCGCCGATCGAGATTGCTCCCGGCCAGGTCGAAATTGTTTCTGGCATCAAGATGGAGTTGGAAGCCGGGGTACAATCGGTCACCGTGTCCTCTTCGTCCGTGGAGATCGCCACGGAAGAAGTGGAGATGGCGGAGGAGCAGCGCCTCTTCGGCGTCATTCCAAACTTCTATGTCGTCTACGATTCCTCGGCCCCGCCGCTGACGGCCAAGTTGAAATTCCAGCTCGCGCTCAAGGTTTCAACCGATCCCATCACGATTGCCGGTATATTCTTTATGGCCGGCGTCAATCAGGGAGTCAGAATTCCCGACTACCGGGAAGGCGCGGAAGGCTACGGGCAGCGCGTGGGCGCGGTGGCCGCCGACGGGTTCACCGACCTTTTCTTCGGCGGGGCCGTTCTGCCCTCGCTGTTGCATCAGGACCCGCGCTACTTTTATCAGGGCACGGGCAGCACGCGCTCGCGCCTCAAACATGCGCTTGCAGCCCCCTTCGTCTGCAGAGGCGACAATGGCCGCAGCGAACCTAACTTTTCTACGGTAGGCGGCGACGTCATTTCGGCGGGCTTCTCCAGCCTCTACTATCCGCAACCCGACCGCACCTGGACGGTGTTTGGCGAAAACGTCATGATCAGCACCATCGAGCGCACCGTGAGCACCGTTACGCAGGAGTTCGTGCTGCGCCACTTCACCTCCGGCCCCAAAGGCAAAAACTCCACGCCTACGGACCGCTGATCGACGGTCTTAAAGCCGTCCAGTTTTCGAGGACCGCATTTCGGCTCACCCCAGCGTGAGCAAGCGGTTCGGCGGGAACGGCCGGCGCGGCCGATAGTAGACCGCACGCGCGGGAATGGAGAATGTGGTGCGCTCCGGATAGCGGAGCGCCGTCAATTGCCCGCCGTAGGCGCACCCCGTATCGAGATTGACGGTGTTGTTGAGCCATACCGGCTCGCTCACCGGAGTGTGCCCGTGAACCACGAGCGCCTTGCCGCGATACTTCGCCGCCCAGGCTCTGCGCACCGGCAGTCCATCGGCGTCTTTTTCGCCGGTCACGTCTCCGTGCAGCGCAAAGGCGCGCGCCTCAGCCGAAGAGCGGCCCTGCAGCGATTCCTTCAACCCGGCGTGCGCAATTACCAGCTGGCCCTCGTCGAGAACGAGGTGCGCCGGCAGGCCGTGCAGAAACTCCCGCACCTCAATGCGAAAACTCTCCGGTTCTCTTGCCAATTGCTCCAGCGATCGCGCCATGCCGCGAGTGACCCGCGACACGCGTCCGCGCAGCGCACGGACAAGCTCTGCATCGCGATTGCCCGTCACGCACAGCGCCGTGCCCGCGCGCGCCATCGCCATCACCAGCTTTAGCACGGCGGGAGCGGCGGGACCGCGATCCACCAGATCTCCCACAAAGGCCAGCGTCCGGCCCGCCGGCGGAGTCACCATCACGCTTTCACCCACCCGATCGATGCGGTAGCCCATGGCTGCCAGAAGCGCCAGCAGCTCGTCGAAACAACCGTGAACATCGCCGACAATATCGAATGCCCCGCGCTTGTCGCGAAAAGCAAGCGGGTCCCGCTTCTCGGCCAGTCGCCGCCGCAATGAAGCCTTTCGCTTCGTCGCCGGCTTCGATTTCTCCCCTCGCTTCGCCATCAACCTCCAGTTTAGCCTTTGGAAACTTTCAGCACTCCGCCAGCCCGCAAGCGAATCCCGCCAACTCCGCTAATCCCGCCTTCATCCCTCTGCGGTATGATTCCTGCACCGGAAAAATTTGGCTTCCGAGGTCCGCCTGTAGGCGCGGCCCCGGTCGCGGAGGGATCGAAGTAAGCTATGGACAGTTCGGCAGTCACAACCTTTGTCATCATCGTCCTCGGCATTCTCGCGCTTTTTGCGTTCGTCACGGTTCTCAAAACCATGTACACCGTGCGCACCTACACCGCGGGCGTGGTCGAGCGCTTCGGCAAGTTCAGCCGCATCGCGCGCCCCGGCCTGCAGTTCCTGGTCCCCTGGTGCGAATCCGTCCGCTTCGTCGATCTGCAGGTGCGCCAGGCCGTCGTCAATGTCGAAACCAAAACCAAGGACAACGTCTTCGTCACCATTCCTGTCTCCGTGCAGTTCCAGGTGGTCGAGGAGAAGGTTTTCGACGCATATTACAAACTGAGCAATCCGCAGGCCCAGATCGAGAGCTACGTCTTCAACTCCATCCTCGGCCACGTGCCCACGCTCACGCTCGACGAGGCCTTCGAGCAGATGCAGCAGATCTCCGCCGCAGTAAAAAAAGACCTCGACATCGTGATGGACACCTTCGGCTACAACATTCTCCGCGCGCTCGTTACGGACATTGTGCCCGACGCCAAGGTGAAGGCGGCCATGAACGACATCAACGCCGCGCAGCGCGAGCAGATCGCCGCCCAGGCCCGCGGCGAAGCCGACAAGATTCTCAAGGTGAAGCAGGCCGAAGCCGAAGCCGAGTCCAAGGCTCTCCAGGGCGACGGCGTTGCGCGCCAGCGGCAGGCCATCATCAAGGGATTGCAGGCGTCCGTCGAAGCGTTCAAGGGCGCCGTGGAAGGCAGCACCGCGCAGGACGTAATGGGGATGGTCCTGATGACGCAGTATTTCGATACGTTGCGCGAGGTAGGCGTCACGGGCAAGTCAGCGACGATCCTGCTGCCCAGCTCGCCGGGCACAGTGAACGACCTGATGACGCAGATTATCGCAGGATTTCAGGCGGCGAAGACGCCGTAAGCCAGGAACCAGGAAGTCCCACGCGTTGCCGATCCGCAGAATGCTGCAGGGCTGCGTCTCACGCAGCCCTGCCGAAGGCTTGGCCTGCTATCGAGCCGACGGAGATGGATATTGCTCCGAGAAGTTGCAGTTTTTCTGCGGACACTCCCAGGTCTCTATCTTCCGATCGTGATCCACTTCCGCGAGAAACGTGGCGGTGCCGCAGACGGGACATATCCGGACGGAAGCGCGTGACTCGTCGAACTCGCCTTCGGCGCAATCCGAATAGCCGTTGGAGTCACGGAAAACCCGCGTGCAATCGCGCCGCATACACACATGGTAGGATCGGACTTCTTCCGTGTCTTCCTCTCGCATCACGCGCCGCATGGAGACGTGATGTAAATCGCACAACGGAGAAAATCGTTGCCGGGAGGTCATGGGCTCCTCTGCGTTCCACTGCGGCTACTCCAGAAACCGGCTAACAGTTGCAAGTCCTGTGTCGAAGTTTCCTTTCGACTAGATATAACTGTACGCCCCGCCGCAGGACAGTGTTGATAGGCCGATTAGGTAAAGCGGCGCGATCAGCGTATGCTGAGTAAAGAGGCGATCGTCAATCCGATCTATTACGTCCTTCGGCCCTCCTCGACATCCTGCACCCATCCTGCACAGAACGCCGTGAACTCGCGATGAGGCCGTAGCAGTGTGAAAGTCGAGCGTGGCTTCTACTCGAAACGCTCCATACCGGGAATTGAGGCAAATTATGCGATCGGAACTGGTGTACGAAGCCGGACTCAAAATCGTGAACCGCTTTCTTCTAGCTACAACAACCATGCAGGCAACCAGGAAGCTGCACGTAAATTCGACGCGCACGGAAGACACCGTCAACAAAGTGTTGATGGAAGTGGCAAAAGGCACGCGCCTGCATGGAGAATTGCCAGAGATCACGCCGCCGCCGGCCATCGATGTGCTGCTGATAGCGCCCATCGCCTGATCGTTGCCGCCGCGTTTGTTTCGCAGCGGACGCCTCAATCAGGCGCGCCGCGCAGCGCATTCCGGCGCTTCTCTTGGGGTATGCCGCCTGTGGTACCCTCCAGCCTATGCGAAAGTTCCTCTGCTCCTGTTTCTTGATCTGCGCCATGGGCTGCCCGGCGCAGAGTCCTGAAGGCCAGGTGCTCGCCGTTTACAAGCAACTGGAGAAGGCCGTTCAAACCGGCGACGCCAACCACACGTTTGTCAGCTTGTGGTCCGGCGAAAAGGCGCCGGAAGCGGAGAAGCTGCGCGCCCAAATCCCCCCGCAGCCCGATGTCCATTACACGGCCTCAAAAGTATTCGTGCAGGGAGATAAGGCAGTTTTGCTCGGGCAGTATGCTCCAGATGGGTTCCTGAGCCTTCGCTTTGTCAAAGAAGACGGGCTTTGGAAGATCGAGGACTTCGCTTTTAGCGATAAGCCATACCCCGCAGCATCGTTCACGCCATGATTCCGCCGTCCCCCGGAGCCTTTGAGCGCGCAGGTGAGCCGTGGCAAAATGTGATGCCGGCACTCACCAAGGCGGCCGCCGCCAGGCAAGGCTGGCAGTTGCGGGCCGCCTGGGATGAGTCGTTCTTGTATATCCGCATCGACTCATCGGAGCCCATGCCTGCCCCAGGCACCCGGGCGGAGAAGCCGCCCATGGGATGGCCGGTGATGAAAGTCGGCGTCTCCGGTGTGGGTGAGTTCGTACTGCACGACACAGCCAACATTGGCGACCAGGCGACATTCGATGCGAATGGGCGCGCCAACAGCCATCGGCCTTTTGTTTCCTATTGGTTGATGCTGGAGCGCGCCAACAAGACGATCTTCCAGGCCTGGGCCGGCCCGGATCCCGATCCTTTGATTCAGGCGGGAGGCAATTCTCTTGAAGTGCGCGTACCGTTGCGCACGCTGGGCATCACGGATGCGGCGCACACGAAAATCGTGATCGGCGACGCTGAATGGCCAAAGAGCGCGATCTTCATGGTTGAAGCGCAACATTACCGCTAGTGCGATTCGGCATTCCTGATTTCCCAGCGCAAGATGGGAAAACCGGCAATTCGCTCCCGGCTACTGGCTACTGGCTGCCGGCAAGGGCTACTGCCTACTGCCTATTGCCTGTTCTCCTCAAACTCTTCGTTCAGCCACTTGCTGAATGCCGCAAACTCCTCGTCGCGGCCGAGGAAGTCGCGCACCAGAGCTCTTCCAGGTTTTGATCCGCCCTGTTCCAGCACCGTCCGTCGGTAGCGTTCGCCGGCATTCGAGCCCAGCAGATTTTCTGCGTCGAACTGTACGAAGAAATCGAGCGCGATCACCTTATCGAACATGTAGGTGTAGTAATTCGACGAGTAGCCGATCAGGTGCCCGAAGCTCGCGTACATCTTGTTGCCTTCGACCCATGTCCACGGCTGAAAGCTCTTGTAGAGATCGCGCGTGATCGTATCCAGATCGATGCTGGCCCGATCCTGATCGTGCAGATCGAGCGAGAGCGTTGTGTAGTAGAGCTGGGTTCGAATCCAGTCCGCGCGCCCGAACGCGCTACTGCGCTTTAAGTTTTGGATCAGTTCTGAGGGAAGAATAGCGCCCGTCTCGTAGTGCTTCGCGAAGGCCTGCAGCAGCTTCTCGTCGCGGAAGAACTCCTCGAGCATCTGCGACGGCACTTCGATGAAGTCGCCTTCGGTGGCAAATCCCGAAAGCCCCACCCATTCCGTGTGGCCGCCGAGAATCGCGTGCATCAGGTGCCCGAACTCATGGAAGAACGTGACCACATCGGAGTATTGCAGCAGTCCGGGATCATTCGCATCGGGCATCGGGAAGTTGCAGATCAGCGCAGCTTCGGGCAGCACGCGCCCGCGCACGCCCGCGACCACCGGCGCCGCCGAGAACCACTTGCTCTTGCCTTCCCGCGGATGCATGTCGAGGTAAAACCGCCCCACCAGCTGCCCATCCTCGAATACCTCATACACCGAAACTGACTTGTCCCACGCCGGCGCCTGCGACGGCCGGAATTCGACCTTGAAAAGTTTCGCTGCCGTCTCCAGCACGCCTGCCTCCACACGCGCATACGGAAAATACGGCCGCACCGACTGCGAGTCGAAGTCGTACTTCGTGCGCCGAAACTGCTCGTACCAGTAACCGCGGCTCACGATATCGATCTCGGTAAGTTCAGGTTGCCGCTTGCGCGCGAACGCAAGCACCTCAGCATGTTCGTGGCGCGCGCCCTCGCGGCTGGCCTCATCGAGCTTGGCCAAGAACCTCCGTACGTTCGCCGCCGACTCCATCATCTGGTCGGCTGTCGCCAGATCGGCCCAGCTGCGGAAGCCCAGGACGCTGGCAATCTCCTGTCGCGTGGCCAGCAGATCGAGCAGGAGCTGGCGATTCTCAGGGAACGCGCGCGTGTTGTAGGCCAGGAACATCCTCTCGCGCAGCTCCGCGCTCGCCGCAAAGGTCATCACCGGCATCATGTCCGGCGGATCGGTGGTGAGCGTCACGCGCTCCTGGCCGTCCTCGCCCTTCTCTGCCGGATGCCGCGCGATGTAATCGGCAGGCAAACCCTCTAACTCATTCGGCGAGGCCTCAATCGTCTTGCCGCCCTCCTGAATGTTGCGGCTGAAGGTGAGCGAGATCTGAGTCGCCTTCTCGTTCAGCGCCTGAATGCGCGCACGCGTTGCGTCGTCCTTGTCCACGCCCGCGAGCCGATAGCCGAGCAGCGTCCGCTCCACATAGTGCTTCGTCGCAGGGCTTGCGCCGTCCAGCTTGATCGCCGCGAGCGCGTCGTACACCGCGCGATTGAGGCTCAGCGTGCTGCCCGCCATCGCCACGCGCTGCGCTTGCATCTGCGCCTGGTCGCGTACAGCCCTCTCCGCGGCCACGGAGTTCAGCAGTCCTGCCTGCGCGCCGGCCAGGTTCAGCTGCTCGATCGCCGCATCGTAGTGTTGCAGCGAGTTCTCCGGCGTGCGCTCGCCCTCGACGGCAAGCAGTGCCGCCAATGCGGCCTCATGCGCCGCAAGCCGCGCGCTTACCCATGCGGCCAATGCATCGGCGGAGGCTGCGCCGCCCGCCTCCCACACGTGAATGGATTGTTTTGTGGCAACGGTTGAAGTCTCTGCGGCCATAATGGGAAATCCTCCGAAGGTCAGGTCGAGTGTCCAGGGTAACAAGCCAAGTCGGACCGGTACGCTTATGCCGTCTCTCTCAGATACATCTCGACGTAATCCAGGTAATTCTGCGCGTACTCGCGGATCAGGTCGCGGTCCTTGTCGGTGAGTTCGCGCCGGAGC
Source organism: uncultured Acidobacteriota bacterium (assembly GCA_963745965.1). Taxonomy (GTDB): domain Bacteria; phylum Acidobacteriota; class Terriglobia; order Terriglobales; family Acidobacteriaceae; genus Telmatobacter. Next base: position 80,631 of record CAVUZC010000010.1, on the reverse strand, counting down.
TTGGCGGGAACGCCGGCCCAGAGCGTGCGCGGTGGTACGACGGTATGCTCCGGGACGACAGAGCCAGCGGCAATGATCGAGCCCTCGCCGATGCGGCTGTTGTTGAGGACGCGCGCGCCGATGCCGATGAGGCACTGGTCCTCCACCACGCACCCGTGGACGGTGGCGTTGTGGCCGATGGTCACCCAGTCGCCCACGACGACGGGATAGAGGTTGCGCTGGCCGTGGAGCACGCTGCAATCCTGCACGTTGGAGCAGGAGCCGACGCGGATGGAGTGGACATCGCCGCGCAGGACAGCGTTCATCCAGACCGAGGAACGCTCGCCGAGAACGACGTCGCCCAGGACCTGCGCCGAGACGTCAACGTAGCAGCTTGCGGGGATTTTTGGGGTATGCCCCTGGTAGGTACGGATCATGGAGCGGCGTGGCGACCTCTCCAGAAAGTTTAAATGCCGGGAGCCGAATGGAGGCTTCCACCCGGGGTGGTGCCTGAAGAGGCGCCAATCGAAGGACCGGAGGGGCCAATATCCCGATATTCTTGCAACCACTTCGATTGGCTGCACCGCTCAAAGTCGGGTATGATCGTAGCAGCCACAAAGGCAGGCTTGGGGGTGGTAATTCTTGGCTGAAGTTCGCGTTCAGGAAGGCGAACCGCTGGAAAATGCGCTGCGCCGGTTCAAACGGAAGGTTCAGACGGAGGACATCATCAAGGAAGTCAAGCGTCACTCCTATTATCTGAAGCCTGGTGAAAAGCGCCGTGTCAAGGCAGCCTTGGCGCGCAAGCGGAATCGTAAGAAGGCTCGTAAAGAGCAGGATTGAACTCTTTACCCGCCGCGATATGACCGTTCTGGCGGCTTTCGAGTAACAGGCGAGAGCCGCCAAGATTCAGTAGAAAGACGGGAACGGCGCGGCGACGCAGCAAAGCAAAGCGATTCTCCGGTTTCGATAGAAGGTAGCTTCCGCAGCCATGCGGCAGGCTCAACCGCGACGATCCCGCCGCACGACGCCGAAACTCCCAGAGCCAGAGAAGCGCGAATGGCCGCTCAGCACGCGGATGGCGTGTTGGCTTATGTTGTCTTGTAAACTGGATAAGTTCGTATTCCGCCTGCTTTTTAGCGCGGTCCGGGCCCTTGTTGTGAAACCGAAGTGACAGGGACATCCGAGACCGGCAAATTTGTAATCGAGCCGAGACCGATTTCGGTGTGATTCCTGTGAGGCAAGTTGGCCATGGAATTCACGGATCGAGTCTTGAAATGCGTAGACTGCGGCGCCGAGTTCGTATTTACCGCCGGTGAGCAGCTATTTTTCCACGATAAGCAATTCAAAAACGACCCCAAGCACTGCAAGCAGTGCAAGGCGAAGCGCACTCGAGGCAGCCAACGGGTCAGGCCCGAGACGCGCACTACGTGCTCCGAGTGCGCTACGGAAACCACCGTTCCCTTTAAGCCAACCCAGGGCAGACCTGTGCTTTGCCGCTCGTGCTTTCAGAAGCAGCAGGCGAACCCAGTCGCCGCGCCGATCGCCGCTCCAGTGCGCAGCGCAGCGAAAGAGTGACTCTCATCGCAGCGCAGGACTGAACAGAGGGTCGCCCCGAAGCTGGAGACAAAGCCCCGGCACTATGCACCAGCGTCGCCAGTTGCGCCCAAGGGCGCGGTTATGGAACAGGGCGCGGACTGCGGCCAATCGTGAGAAAAATCAGCTAAATTGCCCGGGGGTAGCATACGGCGCCGGAGCAGGATACTGCTGGCGCGCCATCATCACGAGATTGTTGCAGGCCGACTGAATTTGCCCCGACGCAATTGGGAAAAGAATCAGAAAGGAAACCAGGCCGACATACGGAATGACCGCCAGGATACACGCCGTTAAGACTAAGCCGCGGCTGACGCCATCGGGCATGCCACGGAGCCGGAACTGCAGATTGATGCGATCAACCAGCCGAAGCCAGAAAATGAAAAACCAATAAATATTGAAAAAGGGAATAAAGAGAAAACCGATGGCCTTCCCCGCTCGAAAATCGTCGTAACGGATCAACGGTAACCGGGAGTGCTTGAGTCCGTGGTAAATGGTCGTGAAAATGCCTAAAGTCAGGAAATGTAATAGGACCGCGACGACCGTAGGATACTCCCGCAATTGATGTGCCTTGAGCTGCTCGATGCGACTGGGCGGAAGGGCGGCGAGATTGAAGCCCGGAGAATAAACAGCATTGAACTCCATGCCGGGCGGTGGTACGTACCCAGCATAGGGTTGCGCGGGCGGCGCTGGCATCGATTGCTGACCCGTTGCCGCCATCGGGGCAGGCGGCGCAGGGGTCTGCTGAGCGCCGCATTTTGAACAAAACACTTCGGTCCCAGATACGGCCTGGCCGCAGGCCTTGCAGTAAGGCATTCTCTCGTCCCCCCTTGGCCGCGCCGAATTTCACAGCGGTTTATAGCGCGCAGAGATCAATGTTTGGCAACTAGACAGAGAGTATTGCTACGAGGCTTTAGGCGTGTCAAGTGCAAATTGGAGCCGAGAAGCGATGGTTGGACGCGAAGCCAAGCCTTGGCCCAGAGGTTGGCAAGAGAGAATTCCGTACTGTGAATCGCCCTGCCAGGTTCGCTCCAGCTTACGGGTCATGGATGTTGCGAACTTTTGGGAGAGGGCGTGAGCGCTCGGTGCCCGATGTCGCGCCGGAAATACATGCCCTCAAAACTGATCTCCGCCATGGCTTGATAAGCGCGGGCCAGTGCATCGGTGAGTGTGTCCGCAGAGGCGGTAACGCCCAATACTCGTCCCCCGGCCGTGAGAATCTGCCCGTCCTTGAGTGCTGTGCCCGCATGAAAGACTTCGACGCCGGGAACTTGCGCTGCGGCAGCGAGGCCGGCGATAGGAAGGCCGGATTTGTAGCTGCCGGGATAGCCCCCTGAGCTGGCCACGACGCAAGCCGATGCGCCTGCTGACCAGCGCAGCGGCGTTTCGGCCAGGCGGCCATCGACGCAGGCTTCGAGCGCGTCCACAAGATCCGAGTCGAGGCGAACCAAAATGGCCTGCGTTTCTGGATCGCCGAAGCGCGCATTGAATTCGAGCACCTGCGGGCCGCGCGCCGTCATCATCAGCCCGCAGTAGAGCACGCCGGTGAACGGTGTTCCCTCATCGGCCATGCCAGCCACAGTCGGCTCGGCAATGTGATGCAGAATCCACTCGGCCATGGCCGGATCGAGCAGCGTATCGGTCGAGTAAACGCCCATTCCGCCGGTGTTGGGGCCGGTATCGCCTTCGCCGATCCGCTTGTGGTCCTGCGCGGGGACGAGCGGCGCAACGTGCTTGCCGTCGCTCAGGCAAAGGAAGCTCACTTCGTCGCCCTCGAGGAACTCCTCGATGACAACCTGGCTTGCGGCTTCGCCCAGCAGCGAGCCGGAGAAGAGCCCCTGTGCGGTTTCAACAGCTGTATGGCGCGACGGACAGATGATGACGCCCTTGCCCGCAAACAACCCATCGGCCTTGACCACGATGGGCGGGTGAAACATCTCAACGGATTCTTCCGCCTCGGCCAGGCTCGTGCAGACCGCGTAATTCGCGGTGGGGATATGGTGGCGCTCAAGAAACTGCTTGGCGAAGCCCTTGCTGGTTTCAAGCATGGCGGCGGCGCGCGTGGGGCCAAAGACGCGCATTCCGCGCTCGCGGAGTGAGTCGACGATGCCGAGCGAGAGCGGCAGTTCCGGGCCGACGACGGTGAGCGCGGGCCGCTCGGATTCGGCCAGGCGAACCATGGCATCGATGTCTTTGAGATCGACAGGCACGCACCGGGCCATCTGTGCCATGCCGCCATTGCCCGGAGCGCAGACCACTTCCGTTACGCGCGGGCTGCGCGCAATCGCCCAGGCCAGCGCATGCTCGCGGCCCCCCGAACCAAGGATCAGAACTTTCATGCGATCTTACCTTCCCGTCAATCTTGTGCAAGAGCCTGAAAGACCATCGTCGGCAAAGCGGGGGTGGTAAGTCAAACGCTAACGCGAACTCGCCTCGTGTATAGCGAATGTGCGAGCGAGGTTCTCCTATACTGGTTCGAGAACACCTTGTACCGGATCGCACGACATGGTTGAAGCCCGCATCAAGCCGTATCAGCAGCAGGTCGCCGAGCAAGAAGCGCGCGAGCGGCAGGCCCGCGTGTTCCGGCGGAATCAGTTTTTGGGGCTGGTGATCCTCGCGGGCTTGATCTGCTTGTGGTGGCTCCTGCACACCAATTCGAAGTGGATCTTCCCTGCCGGATGGTGGCGATGGTAGATACAGGGACCAAGGGACCAAGGGAACAAGGGAACGAGAAGACGGGGCGGCGCTCAGTGAAACGCAACGTTTTAGAGATGAGCCAGCTACCTCTCGTTGTCATTCTGCTGGGACCGACAGGCAGCGGGAAGACCGCGCTCTCGCTGGCTCTGGCGGAACGCTTCAATGGCGAAATCGTGAGCTGCGATTCCGTGGCCGTTTACCGTGGCATGGAACTGGGCACGGCGAAGCCGACGCACGAGGAGCGCGCGCGCGTGCCGCACCACCTGATCGACGTGGCCGAGCCAAATGAGCCGTTCACCGCGGGCGCGTACTGCAAACTCGCCCGCGAGCTTCTCCAAAGGATTGGAGTGCGTGAGCACCACCTGCCGATTGTGACAGGCGGAACAGGGCTGTATCTGCGCGCGCTGACGGAAGGACTTTTTGCCGGGCCGGAGCGGCGCGAAGATCTGCGTGGGCGTTTGCGGCAGAGCGCGGAACGGCACGATGGAACCTGGCTGCATCGCCTGCTGTTCAAGCTGGACAAAGCAACGGCTGAGCGGATTCACGCCAACGACACGCCGAAATTGATTCGCGCCATTGAAGTTTGCCTGGCGGCGCGGAAACCAATGTCGCAGGTCATGGGGCGCGATCCACTGACCGGATTCCGATTGTTGCGCATTGGCCTGAACCCGCCGCGGGCCGAGCTTTACGAGCGTTTGAATCAACGCTGCGCCGAGATGTTCCGGGCGGGGTTAGTCGAGGAAACCCGCGAGCTGCTCGCGCGATTCGGGCCGGTGAAGGCGCTTGATTCTCTCGGCTACAGGCAGGCGCGAGCTGTGCTCGACGGAACGCTCAGTGTGGACGAAGCAATCAAAGCTGCGCAGCAGGGCCATCGCAACTATGCGAAGCGCCAGATGACGTGGTTCCGCCGCGAGCCGGAGGTGCACTGGATTGAGCGCTTCGGCGATGACGCCGAGACGGTGCGTGAGTCGATCGAATTGATTGAAGGAACTCTTGCGATCGCCGGGTGAGAACGGGGATTGCCGAGCAGCAGCCCATTTACACTAAGCGTGGAACGCGGTGCTCGCGCGAGCCGAGCGCCGGAACGGAGCTTCCTTTGCCAGAAACGAGCGCAGCAACCACTTACGACGTGGCAGTCATCGGCGGCGGGCCGGCCGGATACACGGCGGCGATTCGCGGCGCGGAATATGGGCTGAAAGTCGCCCTGATCGACGCCAGCCCCAAGCTCGGCGGGACTTGCCTGCACGTGGGTTGCATTCCCACCAAGGCGCTCCTCTTCAACGCCGAGTTGTGGGACTACCTGAAAGACGCCGGTGAGTTCGGCATCAAGGGCATCGAGGCGCGCCAGCTCGATTGGGCCGCGGTGCTCGCGCGCAAGAACGCGATCATTGCCAAGCACGTTAAAGGCCTCGAATTCCTCATGAAGAAGCACGGAATCTCCATTCTTTCTGGTTTTGGACGTTTGACTGGGCCAGCCAAAAACGGCGTGCACACGGTCGAAGTGGACTCCAATGGCGCGAAAAGCCAAGTAAAAGCGAGGAACGTGCTGCTGGCGACCGGATCGCAGGCCAAACTTTTGCCGGGACTGAAGGCCGACGATACGATCCTGACAAACATCGAGATTTTGAACTTGAACGCGCCGCCCAAATCGCTCATCGTGATCGGCGCGGGCGCGGTCGGCGTGGAGTTTGCTTCGATCTTCCGCAGCTTCGGAACCGAAGTGACGATTCTCGAGTTTCTGCCGCGACTGGTTCCTCCCGAAGACGAGGAAATCTCAAAAGAACTCGCCCGCGTCTTTCGCAAGCGCGGCATCGAAACCCAGACTGGCGCGAAGGTTGAGGGAGTGGAGAAGACCGCGACCGGCGTGCGCGTGACCTATACGGATGCCAATGGAAAGGCGAATGTCAAAGAGGCCGAAAAACTTCTTGTGGCTGTGGGCCGCGCGCCGCAGACAGATGGGATCGGCCTGGACAAAACCAAGGTCGAGCTTGAGCGCGGATTCGTGAAGGTCGGCGAAACGCAGGAGACAGCGGAGCCAGGCGTCTACGCCATTGGCGATATCGTCGCCGGGCTGCCGCAACTGGCGCATGTGGGCGCCATGAGCGGCATGGTGGCGATGGCGAGGATTGCCGGTCGCAAGTACCGGCCAGTGCGCCGCGATCGCATTCCGTGCTGCACCTACACCGAGCCGCAGATTGGCAGCGCGGGCCTGACAGAAACGCAGGCCAAAGAAAAGGGCTATGAAATCAAGGTGGGCAAGTTTCCGTTTGCGGGTAACTCCAAGGCCACGATCGTAGCCAGCCACGACGGCTTTGTGAAAGTGATCGCCGATGCGAAGTACGGCGAGATTCTCGGCGTGCACATCATCGGGCCGCGGGCCACGGAGTTGATTGCCGAAGCAGTCGCGGTGATGGAGCTAGAAGGGACGGTGGACGAGCTGATGTTCACGATCCACGCGCACCCCACGCTGAGCGAGGCCATGCTGGATGGCTACGCCGCGGTGGAAGGAATGGCGATCAACGCGTAGCCGGCAGTGGCAGTTGCTGAAGGCAATAGCAGGGGTCTGAGACCGATGAGCAGGACAAGATTCAGGTTTCTCGCTCGAGCTTCGCTTCTTGTCCTTTTCTCGCTGTTTCTGTTGTTTGTCATCCGCGTGAGGACGCTTCGCCCATCTCATCCCTATCCAGCGCCGGATTTCACGCTGCGGGATCTGCATGGCAATCCAGTGCGTCTCTCCAGCTTTCGAGACAAGGGTGTCGTGCTCAATTTCTGGGCAACCTGGTGTGGGCCGTGCCGGCGGGAGATCCCCTGGTTCATTCAACTGCAGAAAGAATACGGACCCCGCGGTCTCCAGGTGATCGGAATCTCGATGGACGAGGGCGGGAGCAAGACGGTTGAGCAGTTCGTCGAGAAAACCGGGATTGACTATCCAATTCTTATCGACGACGGCCACGTGAGCACCCTGTACGGAGCAACGGAGATCCTGCCTACTACCTACTACATCTCCCGGAACGGCATGGTTTTTGCGTTCGTAAAAGGCGTGATCGGCAAAGACGAGGTTGAAGCGAACATCAAGGAGACGTTGGAAAGGCCCGCGGTGGCCGGCGCAAGCCAACAACAAAGCGCAAGGTGATCGAGGCCATGCTTGACGGCTACGCCGCCTGGAAGGAATGGCGATTAACGCCTGACCAGCTGCGGCGGCAGAAGCTTTTGGCCGATATGGTGGTTTAGCGGAGCCAGGCCGGTACGGCGATCAATGACGGTGGCCGCGCGATGCCGACGGCCAGATCAGGGCCTGATTGCTCCAATCGTCGTCCAGACCGCGCCGGAAGACGAAGTATTCATACCACTGCGAGAGCGGGACGGTGTTCTTCTTGATCAGGACACGGCGCTCCGCCGTGAATACGCCGTCGGCGAAGGTGTACCTCGCATGGTACTCGGCCCAGTCCTGAACAATGTCAACGTTCCTGGGCAGTTTCATTGACCAGCCCACAGGTAGTTGCACGCTTGATCGGTAGATGGTTTCACCGGTAGCGCCGAGCGGGGGATCGTCGGCGGGCATTTTCTCCTTGATGCCAGGTGGCAATTCGCCGCCAATGGGCGGCAAAGGCGGGCCAATCCAATGCGAGGAGGCGTTATCGTCCCACTTGTAATACTGTTCCCGCTTGTAGTCGAACGAGAAACGGAACGGCTCGTCGATCTTCTCTACGTCGGAAACCTGAGGGTTCGAAACCTCTCCACCGAAATTTTCCCCGCGGGCGATACTCTCTACAAGATCCTTCCATTGCGACTGCGAAACCGCGCGGAAGGCGGCACGCATGACCACCCCGATATCGCCGTCCATCGATTCGGAGAATCTTCCGGTGAACTGGCCCTGGTCGGATAAAGAACCTTTGACGTCTGCTCGCACCGTTCGGGGTGAAGGCAGATCGGCCGGAGTTTGCACGAGGTAAGCCGGCTTGCCCACAGGAACCGCAAGAGCCTGCTTATCGCGCAGCACCGCGGCCAGTACTCCGACCGGCGCAACTTCTTCGGTGGAATCCATCCAAATAAGCTTGCCGTTCGTCGGGACCACGGTGATGACGTGATCGAACTGGGCGGGCGAAGGAGTGGCTGGATCCAAATAACGCTTCGTGGAGATGAGAACTGGCCAGGCTTCGATACCTGCCGCTTTAAGTAACGCGGCAAGCAATGTGTGCTTGTCCTTGCAGTCGCCGTACTCGTTGGAGAGAACGTCGTCGGCCGCATGCGGCTGGTAGCGGCCGATGCCGAACTCGAGGCCTATGTAGTGGATGTGCAGGGCCACGTCATTGAAAATGGCGTGCAATTTGTCCTGATCGGAAGTCAGTCCCTTTGTAAGCGCATCGGCGCGTGCCTGAATCGCGGGTGTGACGGTGAGGGAGTCTTTTTCGAGCGAAGCATACCACGCGCCGACCTGCTCCCAGGTGGTGAACGTCGTGATCTGGACGGCTGGTTTCCAGCTTTTCTCGGATTTTGGCGCGGCGTCGGGATCGGGCCTGGCAAGATTTGAATACGACCAGTGATAAAGCTTGCGACCACCATCGGTCTTGATGGTCGGCTGCAAGTCGGCGCACGCAACCGTAACCGGCTTGTCTGCGGGAACGTCGAGATCAAGTTGCTCGTCAAGAACGATGAGCTCTTTCGTAAAGTCGTACACGAACCAGAACTGGCCGGGAACCTCGGGCTTGAAGGTAGTGAGAATCACCTGGTACTCCAGAGTGTCTCCAACGCCCAGGCCTCTCACGGCGACGTGCTTCTGGTGAATGTCGGAGTACATGGGAGCTTCGCGCGAGACGTCGGCGGGCATGTCCTGGATGTTGTAGGCCGGCGTCGTTACGACCGAGCCATCGGGCTTGATGACCCGCACATAGGCGACATTGATTTGCTGATTCGACGCCGTATAGGGGAAGGGAAGCACCGCCATGGCTTTGACGCCGGCGTCGGACTGAATGCGGATGCGCGCAGTGATCTGCTTCATGCCTGTACCGTCTGCCTCTTCACGCACCCGCAAGTAGAGCTTTTCGAAGACGATGGCTTCCTTTGCATAATCGCCTGGCTTTGGGGCTGGGGACGCAGATTGGGACTGAGGAGCGCCGGAGGGGGCCTGGGGCGGCGTCGCTTGCTGGGACGAAGGTGGCCAGATTGAGGCGGGCTGCGCATCGGCGGGCTTTGCCGGCGTGAAGCAAAGGACGCCGAGACATGCCGCGAGAACTGCGACAGCCGCATTCGGGCAGACACGAGTAACGGAACCAAAGCGTAGGGACAGAACTATCGTGATGTCCATGAACGAGAATTCCCGGTAGATGAACGATAGCAGAGTTTCCGATGAAACGGAGGCTTTACAACTCGGTCGACTGCATCGAGACAAGTTCCGTGGCTTTGGCGATGAAGTCCTTGAGCGGCATCGAGCCCTGGTCGCCTTTGCCGCGGGTGCGGACGCTGACCGAGCCGCTTGCTTCTTCCTTGTCGCCGAAGACGAGAATGTAGGGCGTCTTCTGGTTGGCGAAGTCGCGGATCTTGGCGTTCATCTTTTCGTTGCGGTCGTCCGTCTCGACTCTGAATCCGGCGTCTTTCAGCGCGGTCTCGACCTTCTGCGCATAGGCTACGTGCCGCTCGCTGATCGGCACCAGTCCGATCTGCACCGGCGCAAGCCAAAGCGGAAAAGCTCCGGCGTAGTGCTCGATGAGCACGCCAAAGAACCGTTCCACCGACCCGAAGAGAGCGCGGTGCACCATCACAGGCTGATGGCGCTCTCCGTCCTCGCCCACGTATTCAAGCTCAAAGCGCGCGGGAAGGTTGAAGTCGAACTGCACCGTCGAGAGTTGCCACAGACGGCCCAGAACATCGACCAGCTTTACGTCGATCTTCGGCCCGTAGAAAGCAGCTTCGCCGGGGATGGTCTTATACGGAATCCCTTTCGCCTTGAGCACGTTGTCGAGCGAGCGGATAGCGAGTTCCCAATTCTCGTTCGAGCCGGCGTAGTGCGCGCGGTCGTTCGGATCCCAGGTCGAAAGCTCGACTTTGAACTCCTGGAAGCCGAAGGTCTTGAGCACTGCCTCGGCAAAGTCGATGCAGGCAGAAACTTCGCTTTCGATCTGCGAAGGCATGCAGAAGATGTGTGCGTCGTCCTGCGTGAATCCGCGCACGCGCAACAGGCCGTGCATGGTTCCCGAGCGCTCATAGCGATACACATTGCCCAGTTCGGCGTAGCGCACGGGCAGATCGCGGTAGCTTTTCGGCGTGTTCTTGTAGATGAGGATGTGGAACGGGCAGTTCATGGGCTTCATGCGATACATCGCATCGTCAAGCTCCATGGGCGTGAACATGTTACCGGCGTAGAAACCCTCATGGCCTGAAGTTTGCCAGAGGTTTACGCGCGCCACGTGCGGCGTGTAGACGAGCTGATAACCGCGGCGCAGGCATTCCTCGCGCATCCAGTCTTCCATAATCTTGCGGATCATCGCGCCCTTGGGATGCCAGAAGATGAGGCCGGCCCCGGCCAGTTCCTGAATGCTGAAGAGGTCGAGTTGCTTTCCGAGAACGCGATGGTCGCGGCGAGCGGCCTCTTCCAGACGCGCAAAGTGCTCGTCCAAATCTTTCTTCGAGAAGAACGCTGTGCCGTAGATACGCTGCAGTTGCGGGTTCTTCTCGTCGCCGAGCCAATACGCGCCTGCAAGGTTCGTCACTTTGAAGGCCTTCACACGGCCTGTTGAGGGCACGTGCGGGCCGCGGCAGAAGTCGACGAATTTGCCGTTGCGGTAGAAACTGACTTGCGCGCCCGGCTCGGTAAACTTCGTGACGAAGTGCGTCTTCATGAAGTCGCCGTCTTTATCAAACGCTTCCAGCGCTTTCTCTCTTGGAGTGAATTCGCGCGTGAACTTTTCGTCGCGCGCCACCACTTCGGCCATCTTGCTTTCGATGGCGGAGAGGTCTTCGGGCGTAAATGGCTTTTCGCGGTAGAAGTCGTAGAAGAAGCCGGAGTCGGTGGCGGGGCCGTGGCCGAGCTTCGTCTCAGGGAAGAGTTCGAGGACCGCCGTGGCCAAAACGTGCGCGGCCGAATGGCGCACTACTTTCAGCGCGTCGGGATCGTTTTCTTTCAACAGCTCGAGCTTCACACTCGTAGTGAGCGGCGCAGAGAGATCGACGAGCCGCGGGGCGCGGGCGTCTTCCGCGGCATACATCGAGGCTTCGGACCCGTCCGTGGATTCCAATTTGGCAAGGATGTAATCCGTAATGGGCTGAACGCGCGCAACAATACTGGCTGCGGCGAGGCGCGGCGAAATGGAGTTGGCGACGTCGAGAGGCGTTGTGCCGGAAGGCACCTCGCGAACGGAGCCGTCGGGCAGATGAATGGCGATCGTGTTCGTGCTCATTTGTGTGCTGGAACCCTGTGCCGGCCATGGAAATGCGTATTGCGGCCTTTCCTTTGAGGATAGATGTTCAGTGTGCGTAAAGTCGAGCCGATGGGAGATAAGCTGGCGCAGAGAATGCCAGTGCGGAAGAGATTGCAGCAGCGGCCGAAATCCGTGCGGAGCATTCGCGAATCCGTCCCAGGCCAGGGCTGGCGGATCGCAGCCCGTTCACTGCGGTGGATTCACTTGGAGAATGATGAATTTGCCCGCAGTGCCGACGAGCGGACCGCGCCGGTGAGACTGATCGACCTCTGCTGTCACTCGCCGCTATACTCCCCGGCCTTCTAAGAGTCTGGCGAGAAAGAATGCCGACCGGTAGATGTCGGAAGGCAAATCATAATCCTGCCGAACGCTTTTGCGACCATTGGGAGCAATCGAGCTGAATCTCCGCCGCTTCTGGTCCCAAAAGACACAAAAAGACCCGCAGCGCGTCCGAGTGGTCACTCAGATGCGGTTGCGAGCCTCTTTGGTTCTTCCAGATTCTGCCGGAATCCGGCCGATCAGGTTTAGAGAGGCTGAACGTCTGCAGCCTGCCAGCCCTTGGGACCCTTCACGACGTTGAACTGCACGGCTTGGCCTTCCTGCAAGCTCTTAAAGCCGCTGCTGTTGATTGCGGAGTAGTGCACGAACACATCTTCGCCGTTCTGGCGCGAAATGAAGCCGAAACCTTTCGCGTCATTGAACCACTTCACGGTACCTTGTTCCATACTTGTTCGTATTTCCTGGATTGAATTGCGCTGGAGGAATCGGAGCGAACACTGGCAGAATCTTGCTTGGTTGGGCGAGTACTGCTCACGCCCGGTCATCTAACGCTGTCAATAGTGTACCATTGGCGTCAAATATTACGACAGGAAATGTGTGTCTGAGTAAAAAGCGGGGCGCGTCTCTTCGCGGTACCTTCCGCCTTCTCCCGTTCTTAAATAATTGATCCACGGTGTTTTAGCGTCCCAACCCGGCATGTGATAAGGTGAGGGGTCGCCATGCCGAACGATCCTGACATCGAACTACTGGCCCGGGCCACCGAGGCGCTGGAGACGGAGTTCTCTTCGCTGCCGCCCTATGCCGCCGCGCACAACGAAAGCGCTGAGGCCATGGCGCGGGTGCTCGCGGAGACGGCTCACCGGCTGGGCGACAACTACCCGTACTTCCATCCCTTATATGCAGGGCAGATGCTCAAGCCGCCGCATCCGGTGGCGCGGGCGGCCTACGCCCTGGCCATGAGGCTCAATCCCAACAACCATGCGCTCGATGGCGGCCGGGCAAGCTCGGCCATGGAAGTAGAAGCGGTGCGCGAGATCGCTGCCATGTTCGGATGGCCGGAGTTCCTCGGTCACCTTACGTCAAGTGGAACCATTGCCAATCTCGAAGCTCTGTGGATGGCGGGGCAGTTGCGGCCGGGGCAGAGGATCGTCGGCTCGGAACAGGCACACTATACGCACCAGAGAATCTCAGGGGTGCTGAAGCTGGAATACTCATCTGTGGCCGCGGATGGCGCCGGCCGGATGCGGCTGGACGCGCTCGAAGACGAACTGCGCAAAGGGGATGTGGGGACCGTCGTGGTGACAATGGGCACGACGGCTATGGGCGCCGTCGATGCGCTCGATGAGATTCTGGCCATGGCCGGGCGCTATGGCGTGCGCGTACATGTGGATGCAGCCTATGGCGGATACTTCAGACTGATTGCCGACGCGCTCGGTGAGCCAGCGCGGCGGGCCTATGCGGCGATGGAACAGGCCGATTCGATCGTGATCGATCCCCACAAGCATGGGCTGCAGCCCTATGGGTGCGGATGCGTGCTGTTCCGCGATCCAGCGGTGGGGCGATTCTATAAGCACGATTCGCCGTATACCTATTTCACGTCGAAGGATCTACATCTCGGCGAGATCAGCCTGGAGTGTTCGCGCGCGGGAGCGGCGGCGGTGGCGCTTTGGGCTACGCAGCGACTGTTGCCGCTCACCACGGACGGCGCCTTTGCCAAAGGACTACGGTGTGGACGGCGCGCGGCGCAGGAACTGGATCGCCGGCTGCGTGAGGACGGACGGTTCGCCTCGCTTGTTGCCGGCCCGCCGGAACTGGACATTGTGGTCTGGGCGGCATTGTCACTGCGTGCGGCGGACTTTGCGGGCGCTTCGGAAAGTGCTATGAGGGTCTTTGATGCATGCGCGCAGCGGGGATTGCATCTGGCTTTGGTGCAACTGCCGGGCTCGTGGTTCGGAGCGAGCGCCACCGCGAACAATGAACCCGAAAACATCACCTGCTTGCGCTCCGTGCTGATGAAGCCGGAGCACGAGGCCTGGATCGGCGAGATTTGGGACCGCCTGAGCGCAGCGTCCGCGGATGTGGCGAGCGCCTGAGTATCTTCGCGCGGGAGAATGCCCATCCCTGCGAGAAAAACAAAAAGATGACAATCGGTGGCGAGCACGCGGTGCCCGAAGGCTGTAATCTGGATCGAGAAAGAAAACGTTATCATTTCCACTGCCCTGGGCGCATGGTCGCAGCTCGCCGAATTCGCGCCAGAGTTTGTCGAGTGACTTTTGGGGCCGGGTAATTTCGATTTTTGGTTTGAATTCCGGACGAGGTTGAGCATTATGCACGATCCGAAGCTGTTTCGTTCCATGCACCGGGAGCGGTTCAAGGCCGAGCCCGCAATCTTTAACGCGCCGGGCCGCGTGAATCTGATCGGCGAGCACACCGATTACGCCGAAGGCTTTGTGATGCCGGCGGCGATCAACTTTGCGACGCTTGCGGGTATCTCGCCGCGCGCCGATGGCAAGATTGCGATCTACTCCGAAAACCAGCGCGAAGAGAAGTTGTTTGACGGAGTGCAGCCGGCACGGCGCAATCACTGGACCGACTACCCGATGGGCGTCGCAGCGATCCTTGCCGGCGAAGGCCACAAGATCCCAGGGTTCAACCTGACGATCTGGAGCGATGTTCCGCTGGCATCGGGATTGTCGAGCTCGGCGGCGCTTGAAGTAGCGACGGCGCTGGCGGTGCTTTCGCTGGTTGGAGCTACTTACCCAGGGCCAGAACTCGCGCGGATCTGCCAGCGGGCTGAAAACGAATTTGTGGGCGCAAACTGCGGCATTATGGACCAATTCATTAGCCTCAATGCGCAAAAGGATCACGCGCTGCTGCTCGATTGCCGCGATCTAAGCTTCAAACTGGCCCCGATTCCCGGCCATGTGGCGCTGGTGATTGCGAATACCATGGTCAAGCACTCTGTCGCGGGCGGCGACTATCCCACGCGGCGCCGCGAGTCAGAAGCGGCCTGCGCGGTGATCGCAAGCCACAAGCCCGGCGTGAAGTTTCTGCGCGATTGCACGCTCGAAGATCTCGAAAAGTGGCGCGGTGAGATGGAGCCCAAGAGCTATCTGCGCGCCAGGCACGTGATCAGCGAGAACCTGCGCACCGTGGCTGCATGTGACGCGCTTCTTCGCGGCGACATGAAGGAACTCGGGTGTCTGATGGCCGAGGCGCATCGCAGCTACAGCCAGGATTTCGCGGGCAGTTGCCCAGAAGCCGATGCCATGGTGGCGCTGGCGCAGGATTTGCCGGGGCTGATCGGGGCGCGCCTCACGGGCGGAGGATTTGGCGGCTGCACGATCAACCTTGTGGAGCAGACCGAAGCCGCGGCCTTCGCCGAAGCCCTGGGCGCGCGTTACGCGGAACAGACGGGGATCGTTCCGCAGATTCACCTATGCCATGCCTCTGACGGGGCGCACCGGCTGGAGTGAGGAAGGGGACTGGCAAGTCCGCGAGTCGGCAAGCCAACGATTCTTTGAGGTTCCTGGCACATTTCTTAGCGACTCCCAAGGCTTTGTTCTTACGATACGACATTTCTGGTTCCGCTAACCCATTGTTTTCTTTGTCTCTCCCACGAATGGAGTATCCCGCTTCCGGCTGACGGCCTTCCCGGGCGTGAATTCCTTGCTAAACTTGGGGAGTATTTGCCCCGATGAACGAACCGGGGACCGTGCGCAGAAGCCTGGGGAACTCTAGTGAGCTGGGGTTTTTGGGGCCGCTGCGTGACGGACGACAAAATATATGGAATCAGTCACTTCGACGCCATTTTCCTACGAATCATTGCCTGATGCCGGCCATGTGGCCTATTTCTCGATGGAGATTGCTATCCATCCATCGATGCCGACCTACTCGGGTGGTCTGGGTGTGTTGGCAGGCGACACGCTGCGTTCGGCTGCCGACGTGAAGCTGCCTCTGGCGGCATTTACGCTGCTGCACCGCAAAGGGTACTTCGAGCAGCACCTGAATCCACAAGGCGTGCAAAGCGAGACTGTGCAGCCGTGGAATCCAGCAGACTTTTGCACGGAGGAAGCAGCGCGGGTCACGGTCCAGATCGAGGGGCGTGTGGTCATGGTGCGGGCGTGGCGCTACGACCTCAAAGGGCGTTCCGGGCACGTGGTGCCGATCTATCTGCTGGACACCGATGTGGATGGCAACTCGGGATGGGACCGGGGACTGACGGACCACCTCTATGGGGGCGACACCAACTACCGCCTGCAACAGGAAATTGTGCTGGGCATGGGCGGAATCCGCATGGCGCATGCGCTGGGTCTCAGGGTAAACGTCTACCACATGAACGAGGGACATGCGGCGCTGCTGACGCTGGCGCTGCTGGAAAGCCAATTAGGCGGTGGGCCGCAGTACGGCGCTACTGACACGGACATCGAGCAGGTACGGCGCAAATGCGTGTTCACCACGCACACGCCGGTGCCTGCCGGGCACGACCGCTTCTCCACCGAGCAGTCCATTCGCATCCTGGGCGGCGACCGCACGGCGCAGCTCGAAAAACTGGGCTGCTTCCGCGACGGGCTGCTGAACATGACGCTGCTGGCGCTGCGTTTTTCGCGCTACGCCAACGCTGTGGCCATGCAGCACGGCAAGGTTTCGCGGGCCATGTTTCCGGAGTTCCGCATTGGCGACATCACCAACGGCGTACACGCGGCCACCTGGATCAGCGAGCCGGTGGCGCGTGTGCTGGACGAGCATGTTGCCGGATGGCGGCGCGACAACCTCTACCTGCGCAACGCGATCGACATTCCCGAATCAGTGATGCTGTCAGCCCACGCGCGCGCCAAGGAAGAGTTGCTGGCTGAAGTGGGATCGCGCACCGGGCTGGTGCTTGACCCCAAAGTGCTGACCATAGGCTTTGCGCGGCGCGTGGCCACTTACAAGCGGGCCACGTTGATGTTCAACGATACTGAGCGGCTGAAGGAGATTGCGGCCAAGGCGGGAGGATTGCAGATCCTCTATGCCGGCAAAGCGCATCCACAGGACGATCCGGGCAAGTCGCTTATCCAGCAGGTGGTCGCGGAAGCGGGAAGGCTCGCCAGCGGCTCGTTGCGCATTGTCTATCTCGAAAACTATGCTTGGGACCTGGGCGCGCGGCTGACGGCGGGTGTGGATGTGTGGGTGAACACGCCGCGTCGTCCCTACGAGGCCTCCGGCACCAGCGGCATGAAGGCGGCCATGAATGGGGTCCCGAGCCTGTCGATTCTGGATGGATGGTGGATCGAGGGCTGTATCGAAGGATTTACGGGATGGGCTATTGAGGACGGCGCCAATGACGCAGAAGAGGCAAACTCGCTCTACCGCAAGCTCGAAACGGCGGTGGTTCCGCTCTTCCGGGACGCGCCGGAGAAATGGGCGCGGCTGATGAAAACCACACTCGCCTTCAACGGCTCCTACTTCAACACCAATCGCATGATCAAGCAGTACGTGCGCAACGCCTATTACCCGGAGCAGCTCGTCCAGCCGGCGAAGGTGGAACAAGAAGCGTACGCGGACTGAATACATCGTGCGAGCATACGAGCTGCGTTGCCTGCGATGTTCCTGAGGCTTCGCCGTATTTTCTGACAAGCGAAGGGATTTCCACGGCAGCGCTGCTCCCTCCGCGCGCCTTTCCCGTTCTACACCGATCCAGCTGGATCACATTCACGAGTTAACGGAAGACTGTTGTTCAGCCAGTGCAGGTAGGTGTGGACGCTGTGGTAGCAGCCGAGATTCTTCTTCGCAAACGGCCATGAATCGAAGTCGTAGACAACATCGACGTGCTCATAGTCGAGGATGAAAGGGATCGTTGGCGGAATCTTGGGAACCACATCGTGAATATTCACGACGCGCCAGGAAGTGATCGGCAAGCCGCCAAAAACGTGCTTGAACTCGAGGTTGCCGACCTTTGGCGAGGCAAGGGTGCTGATCAGCTGGATATCAAACTTGTGCTTCACGCTGTTCTCAAGAACAAAGAGCGTGGCAAGCGCGGAACCAAGGCTGTGGCCGGTGACCACCGTGGGACGATCGCGGCGATCGCGGCCCGCTGCTTTTTCATGTGCGACGCCGCGCTCGGCCTCGCGACGCTGGGCAAGCTGCTCGAGCTGATCGGCGAAGGAGCCGGTTAGCTCGGCCTCGGAGACGGCAGCCCTGTCGGGCCTTGGGTGCGGCACAGGCAAGACTTTCATTGTGGAATAGATATTGTCGAAACCAAAGGCCACACGGCCCGCGGCAGGCACCTGCCGGAACGGCACCATGACGATGGACGCGGCGTCGTCGAGCCATTCGATAACCCCCTCCGTGCCGCGGATGGCGATGATGCGATTGTCGGGGTTGGCGATCTCATGCACCACAACGCCGTAGAACTTGGGATCTTCAATCTGGAAGAGAAAATCCGACATGACGATCCAGGCGGAGAGATCCCATCCATCTGGAATGTTTTTGGGCGCGGGCCGCAGATCGTCGTGGTTAACTTCGTACATATCGTAGGCGGCTGCGACGAACAGGCCGTAAAAGGCTGCCTTCCTGGGGTCGAGGGGAGTGCTCATTGCGTTCCTTCCTGCTGCGGTTTGTTCGTTGATGGTACCGGCGAGCATGGCAACGGCTCAAGTGAATTCTTGGTTGCAGCCGAATGACCGCGGGCGATCTGCCGGCGACGCGACAGGCTTTCGCCGCCTGCGGCTTTCAGCCTTTTGCTCGCGTGCCGGGGATCTCGCCCATTCTGCGGAGAAGCGGCGGGATTGTGAGACCCTGCACAAAGAGAGAGAATGCCACCACCGCAAAGCTGATGCCGATGATGCTTTCGCGCAGCGGAACATCTGCGGGGAGACTGAGCGCGAGCGCTAAAGCCAGGGCGCCCCGCAATCCGCCCCAAAAGAGAATGTGCTGATGCTTCGCGCTAACGCGAAGCGATGATCGCGCGAAGAGCAGGCAGCAGGGATAGATGGCGGCGGCGCGCCCCAGCGTCACGAGTGCGATGGCGATGATCGCCGGCAGCCATACTGCACGCATGTTCTGGCTGGCTTCATGCATTCCAATCAACAGGAAAACAAACGAGTTTGCGAGAAACGCGGCGAATTCCCAGAAATTCTGGATTGCCTCCTTGCCGCGAGGCGAAATGGCATCGCCCCAGGGAAAGTTGCGCACCACCAGCCCCGCGGTGATGGTTGCCAGAACGCCGGAAAAGCCGAAGTGCTCGGCGAGCAGAAACGACCCGTAGGCGGCGATCATCGTAATGGTGGTCTCAACCAGGTGGTCCGTGGTCCGGCCAGCAAGCAAATGTGCCGCGGCGGCTACGATGGCGCCGCAAATTACGCCGCCGCCTATCGTGGTGAAGAGACGAAAGGCAATTTGCCACGCGCCGAACTGCTGACCTGACGCCACGGCGACGGCCACGCTGAATGCCACCGCTGCTGTGCCGTCGTTGAGCAGGCTTTCCGATTCGATGAGGAGCGGCAACCGTCCGCGAGCTTTGGCTTCTCTGAACGTGGCCATCACCGACACTGGGTCGGTAGCGGCAATCAGCACGCCAAAGATGAGCGCAGCGATCCATTGCCAATGCGCGAGGTAGTGCATTCCGGCGCCCGTGATGAACGCAGACAACAAGACTCCCAGCGTCACCAGAACCCCTATGACGGGAAAACTCCGCCGCAGCTCGGGCCAGTGGATGTGAAACGCCGCTTCGAAAAGCAGCGGCGGAAGCAATGCATTGAACAGCAGATCCTTGGTGAGGACGACCTTCGGGACGTACGGGATGGCCGCTAGAACGATGCCCGCCACGACCAGGCCCACGCTGTAAGGCAGCTGAAGACGCCGGGTCAGCATCGCCACTACCGCGGCCACCAGCAACAGCATCGTTATGACTTCAACATGAGCTTGCATGGCTGCTCCGCCCTGCGACTCCGCTATCTTCGGGCGGTTTTAACAAGCGCGATTTGCGGAGCGGATTGCGACGTCCTGCTGCGATGATCATACCGGCGAAGTCCAGTGTCTCCAACAGATTTCGAAGCCCTCCGGGGGCGTACTCGCTCCCGAGTCGCACGAAGAAGCGCCGTCTCCGCCTATAATCTCCTGTTGTGAATCATGTACTGCGAATGCGATTGCGTGCGTTGGGCCGAGCGGCTGTGAGCGGCGGTTTGGCGGCGGCTTGCCTGCTGCTTTGCGGTTCGTGGGCGCGCGCACAGGCTGGCTCAGGGGCTGCTGACGGCGGAGCGAAGCCTTCCGCGGGCGGAAGTGTTCTGCTGGTGCTGCCGTTCGACAACCGCACGGGGCAGCCGAGCCTCGAATGGGTGCGCGAAGCGGCGTCGGAGGTTCTGAGCATGCGCTTTGCATCGGCGGGATTTGAGCCTACCAGCCGCGCCGACCGCATCTATGCGCTGGACCATCTGGGCCTGCCGCAGGGATTCCAGCCTTCGCGGGCCAGCGCACTCAAGCTGGCACAGACGCTGGATGCGGATTCGATCGTCGTGGGCAGCTTCACTACGGATGCAACCGGCATTACGGCCGAAGCGTCGCTCGTCGACGTGCCAAACCTTCGCATGTTGCCTCCGGTGAGCGTACACGGAGAGATGCGCGACATGATGGGCGTGTTCAGCGCCTTGGCGTGGCGGCTGACGCGGCAGCTCGACCCTGGCTTCAACGTCAACGAAGAGACGTTTGTCGCCGCGGGGCGCCAGGTCCGGGTGGACGCCTTCGAGCAATACATTCGCGGCATCACAGAGCCGGACCAGGCGGAGCGGCAGGGGCATCTGGAACAAGCGGTAAAGCTCAGCCCGGAGTTCAGTCCAGCGTGGATGGCGCTGGGCCGCGAGGATTACAACCAGCAGCAATATGCTGAAGCGGCCGAGGCCTTTGCCAAGGTGGATCGCAACAGCGCGGACGGTCTGGAAGCAGGCTTTTATCGCGGGCTCTCGCTCCTGTTCTCGGGCAACTATGCGCAGGCAGCCGACGCTTTTGCTGAAGTCGCGCGGGTGCTGCCGCTGCCCGAAGTGCTGAATAATGAAGGTGTGGCCTTAAGCCGGCAGGACAAAGACGGCACGTCGTTCTTCATCCAGGCAGCCGCGGCTGACCCGAATGCTCCCGACTACCACTTCAATCTTGCGGTGAGCTTGAAGCGCAACGGGAATCTCCCCGGGGCGCTCAATGAGATGGCGCAGTATTTAAAGCTGCGGCCGAATGACGGCGAA
Organism: uncultured Acidobacteriota bacterium; assembly: GCA_963745965.1. GTDB lineage: Bacteria > Acidobacteriota > Terriglobia > Terriglobales > Acidobacteriaceae > Telmatobacter. The sequence goes on along the minus strand of CAVUZC010000010.1, from coordinate 59,456 downwards.
GCCCAGGAGCTCCAGGCAGCCTGGAAGACACCTGCCGGTTCCGCAGCCCCTCCCGCATCGAGTAACGACCCGCTGGAACGCATTGTCCGTACCTTCGATGCCGCAGCATTCAAGCAGGCGGCGGCCATGCTCGATGAGGTGAGCGCGGGGCGTCTGGCGGCGCTCTCGCCGCAAAAGCGCGCGCAGGCGCTGTGCACGCAGGCCAAGGGCTATCTGGATCGCGGATTGCTGCTCGAAGCCGAGAGGTTGTATCAGTCGGCGTTGGCGGCGGACGGAAAAAATGCCGAGGCGTACGCGGGACTCGCCCAGGTGCGCGAGCGCAGCGGCGACACCAACGCGGCGCGCAAGGAAGCACAGGCATCTTTGGATCTGGCGCCTTCGGCAACTGCGTACCTTGTGCTGGCGCGGCTCGACTTCGCAGCCCGACAGTTGGATGCGGCGAACACCGAAGCCGGCAATGCATTGAAATTGGATCCGGCGAACCCGTCAGCCAAAGAGATCGTGCGGCAAGTGCAGGCGCAGACCGGGAAGAAGTGAAGAGGCGGCGGGCTAGCGTGCGCAAAGCGTACCTTTGCACGTCAGCGAGTTCGTGAGGCAGCAGGATTGGCTGGGAAAGAGGCGAGCCATGAATCAAGCGGCGAATTACAGATGGAAGATCGCAAAGCCGATTGCGGCGGCGGTGTGGATTTTGCTGGTGGTGGGAGTTTCTTCCCAAGGTCTCGCGCAGCAGCCCGCTCATGTTCAGCAGCCGACCCAGCAGCCGACGGTCGATGAGTTTGTTCTGCACGACACCATTCAGCCGGTGAGCGCCGACGAGCTGACGCGGGCCCTGGACCGCGCCAACTCTGACGGTGCGCAGGCGCTCCTGATCGATATGGACACGCCCGGCGGCTTGGTCGACTCCATGCGCACGATGGTGGGAGCGATTCTGCGCTCGCGCATTCCGGTCATCGTGTACGTCGCCCCATCGGGTTCGCGCGCCGGCTCGGCAGGATTCTTCATTCTTGAGTCAGCCGACGTAGCGGCCATGGCGCCGGGCACCGAGGCCGGCGCCGCGCACGTGGTCTTCGAGGGCGGCAAGCCCGACGACATCGAGATGCAGAAGGTGGAGAACGACGCCGAAGCCTTCATGCGCTCCTATGTGACCAAGCGCGGGCGCAACGCAGATGCTGCACAGGCGGCCGAGAAATCGTCGCACTCCTACACCGCAGAGGAGGCGCTGAATCAGCACCTGATCGATGTAATCGCCAATAGCGATGCGGACCTGCTGCAAAAAATCGACGGGCGCACCGTAACGCGCATGGACGGCTCGACCACAACGCTGCATGTGGCCGGCGCGCGCATTGTCCCCATCCAGCTCACGCTGCGCGATGAGTTGCTGGGATGGCTGGTGAATCCAAACATCGCACTGCTGCTCCTTGTTGGCGGAGCGCTCCTGATTTATCTCGAGTTCAACGCCCCGGGAACCATCGTGCCTGGGGCGCTTGGCACGTTGATGGTGCTGCTTGCCATCTTTGCGTTCGACCTGCTGCCCATTCGCTACACGGCCGTTCTGCTCCTCATCGCAGCCATGGTGTTGCTCATTCTGGAAGCAAAGGTGGGCGGCCATGGCGCGCTGGCCATTGCCGGCATCGTGTGCCTGACTTTTGGCACCCTGACGCTGGTAGCCGCGCCAGTGCCGCAGCTGCGTGTGAGCCCCTGGGTGGCGATCAGCGTCAGTGTCGCCTTCGGCGGCATCACTTGGTTCCTGGTGAGCCTGGCTTGGCGGGCGCACAGGCGCAAGTCGCGGCTCGGCGTGGACGCCATGGTGGGTGCAACAGCCACAGCCATGGAAACTCTTGCTCCGAATGGACACGTGCTAGTCGAAGGCGAGATTTGGCGAGCCGTAGCCACCGCGCCCGTAGCCGCCGGCACGGCCCTGCGCGTAGTGGGACACGAAGAGATGCTTCTGCAGGTGGAACCGGAGAATCAGCCGGCCGGCGAAGTCAGCTAGCTAGCGGGCCAGCGGTGCGAATCTCCGAGCTCTCAATTTTGGCTGCGCGGGATTAACTGGAATGAATTCATGAAACGCTCTATATCCGCGTACTTTTGGTTGATCGGCGTAATTACCATCAACTGATAGAGCACGGTGCCCACGACGTAGATCCTGCCCGACAAATGAAATTGATCGCCCTCTGCCTCGAAACTGTTTCCCGGGTGGTTGCCGATCGAGATCCTGCTGCTCTGAATAAGGTGAGCCTTTACGTTGCTGACGGCGCCATGCATTGCACCATCCGCGATCGCCTGGGGATCTCTGCCATTCGCGGCGCTCCCGTAGTCATTCATTGCCGCGACGAGTTGCGCGTTATCCAGCGACACAACATGCATATGGACAGTGAAGGTGCCCGAATCCGTGGGTACATCCTGCTGGCTCATCTGCGGTTCGGCTGGCGCGCTGATGCTGAATCCGTCCGCTGGGTAACTGTACGTCTTCCACGTGCCGTTTTGCCCGCGGGCGGCCGTGCATGCGATCAGCAGAGCAAAAGCCGGCACCCATACGCTTTTGGCCCGAAGCCACTCTCGTGTAACCATCTGCATTCTCCTTAGGCTTGTTTGAGGTCCAAGGATACCATCAACTGGTAACGATTGTTCGGCTCACGGCCCTTCGGCCCTTGTTTCCGCGCTCTCATTTTCAATGAGGCCCCAAACGCACTTTTCCGCAGGTTTGCGAGCCCTCGTGCGGCGTTGGAGTACAATCCCTGCTGAGTGGAAAGGAACGTTTTATGTCTGTTGGTGATTTTTCGCTGCCTGTGCTAATCGTCTTAGCGATCATCGTGCTCTACGCTCTGAACTGCATCAAGATTCTTCGTGAGTACGAACGCGCGGTCATATTTACCCTGGGTCGCGTAGGCCCCGAAGCAAAAGGCCCCGGTCTCATTTTTGTTTTTCGGCCGATCCAGCAGATGGTGCGTATCTCGCTGCGCCAGGAAGTTCTGGAGGTGCCGCCCCAGGACATCATCACCCGCGACAACGTCACCCTCAAGGTGAACGCGGTGGTCACCCTTTACGTAGTGAATCCCAACGACGCCGCCATCAAGGTGGCCAATTACGTTTACCAGACCTCGCAATTCTCGCAGACCACGCTGCGCTCGGTGCTGGGCGAGGTGGAGCTGGACGAACTGCTGGCCCACCGCGACAAGCTCAATCTGCGCATTCAATCGATCATCGATCAGCGCACGGAGCCGTTCGGCGTGAAGGTGGTCAGCGTGGAAGTGAAGCAGGTGGATCTGCCAGAGCAGATGCTGCGCGCGATCGCCAAGCAGGCCGAGGCCGAGCGCGAGAAGCGCTCCAAGATTATTCACGCCGAAGGCGAATTCTCCGCAGCGCAAAAACTGGTGGATGCTGCGTCGCTGATGGCGACTCAGCCCATGACCTTGCAATTGCGTTATCTGCAGACTTTGGCCGACATCGGCGTGGAGAAGAACACCACGATCGTTTTCCCGCTGCCGCTGGAGCTCACGACGCTGTTGAACAAGGTGGCTGGCCTGGACAAGACGGAGAAAAGCTAGTAGCCGGCAGGCGGCCGCCCCCAAGTGAATCGTTACCGGCTGACTGCGGCGTTTGAGCAATCGGCAACAAGCTGCGAACCACGGGCAATTCATGCGTCAGTATTTCGACGACGAAGAGGAATCCGAAGCCGACAAGCCGCGGCGCGATACCGAAGTTACACTCGGTGCGGGCGCGGTGTTCGGCGTCTCCTTCGTGTTCGTGGTCGTCTGCGCGGTGTGCTTTGGATGGGGATACGCAGTGGGTCACCGCAGTCCGGCGATGCCTGCAGCGAAAATCGCATCATCGACCCCCGCGCCCGATCAGGAACCGCTGCAGGGCAACGACACCATTCCCAAGCCATCGGCGGCCGAGACCTCGGGGGCTCCGCAGACCGACGCTTCTTCCACAAGCCCGGCCACTGGAACGCCCGCGGCGACCGACAGTGCGAGTGCGCCAGGCCAGGCTGCCAGCGGGCAAAGCGGCCTTGTGCCCGGAGCCTCGGCAGGAACTAATTCGGCGCAGGTGCAGCCTGCGCTTCCCGGCGCGGGCAATACGAGTCAGGCGGCTCCGGGAGCGCCGCCCGTTCTGCGCGCCATGCTGCCCAATCAGCTGCAACTGATGGTTCAGATTGCCGCTGTCGCGCACACCGAGGACGCCCAGGTGCTGGAGACGGCGCTACGCAAGCGCGGATACCCCGTGACGGCGTTGCGCGACCCCGTCGATGGGTTGATTCACGTACGCGTCGGACCGTTCTCAAGCCAGGACGAAGCCATCCGCTGGCGCGACAAGCTCCTGGGCGACGGATACAACGCCCAGATACAGCAGTAGACGCAGGGGTCAGGTTTCAGGGATCAGTGCGTTCTTCCTGAGTTATCTGCACCGTCGACAAGAGCCGACCTTCACGCTTTCACATCTTCACTTTCCGCAGCCCGCAAGTCACGATCAACGGCGCGTGCGCTTGCAGGGATTTGTGGCGTTAACTCCGCATCCACTCCGGCAAACCTGCTGCAACAGCCGCCCGCACCGCATCCGATAATTCGTCGCGTGTCGCGTAGTCCGCCGGATCGATCGGCGGATGAAAAACGACATGCGCCGTTCCCGGCCGGATGCGCGAGCTTCCGCGAGGAAGAATCTGTTCGGTTCCGTAAATCGAGACGGGAATACAAAGCGCGCCCGAATCCTTCGCAAGGTAAAAGGGCCCCTTCTTAAAGGGCAGCAAACGGCCGTCAAATGAGCGGCCGCCTTCGACAAACGTAGTGATGTGCAGCCCCTTCGCGAGAACGCGCTGCGCCTCGGCAACGGCGTCCCGCGCGCTCTCCACATCGCCGCCACGATCCACCGGGATAAACTCCCCGAGCCCGAATGCGTAGCCGAGGATGGGCAGCTTCATCAGCGAACGTTTGAGAAATACCGACGTCCGTCCAGGAAGGTTAGGGATGAGCGCCGGCGGATCGAGATTGGAGACGTGGTTAGCCATGAAGATGCAGGCGCGCCCGGCGGGAATGTTCTCCCGGCCACGGACCTGAATGCGAATGCCGGCGACTCGAATCGCGGTGCGTGCGATCCAGCAGCCGGTTGCATAAAGCGGACTCACGTTGCCGTTGAGAAGAGTGAACGGAATAAGAACCAACGCCGCAGGAAGCGCGAGCGCGAGGATAGTAACGAACACGAGGAGCGAGACAATCATGCCGAGCAGGAGCGGAGGTACATGGAAAGTATCGCATCAGCGCGATCAAGTGCGCATCCACTCCGGCAGACCGGAAGCAATGGCGGCTCGGACGGCAGACATTAACTCTTCGCGCGTGGCGTAGTTGGCCGGTTCGATCGGCTCATGGAAGATCACGTGGGCATCGCCGGGGCTCATGCGCTGACTGCCTTTGCGAAGAATCGTCTCGGTTCCATAAATCGAAACAGGGATGCAGGGCGCGCCCGCTGCCTTGGCCAGGAAGAATGGCCCTTTCTTGAATGGCAACATGCGGCCGTCAGGCGAACGAGTGCCTTCGACAAACGTGGTGATGTGGGTGCCTTTGGCGAGCACGCGCTGGGCTTCGGCTACGCTGTGCTGCGCGTCACCAGGATTGCCGGTGCGGTCCACAGCAATGAACTCCCCTTGGCGGAAGCCGGTGCCGAGGATAGGCAGATTCATCAGCGAGCGTTTCATGAAAGCCGAAGTGCGCCCCGGGATCAACGAGATGAGCGCTGGCGGATCGAGATTGGAGACATGGTTCGACATGAAGATGCAGGCGCGATCGCGAGGGATGCGGTCGAGACCCTCAGGCCGAAAGCGCACGCCGGCAACGCGGCAGCTCGACGAAAGCATGAACCGCGTGGCCTTGTAGAGCGGCAGCACGTCGCCTGTGAGCCAGCACCAGGGAATGAAGAGCAGGGCCGATGGAATGCCCAGGATAATCATATTGGCGAGAAAGAGAAGAGACCAGATCATGCGTGCCTTCGTTCGTGTCTTAACTCATGATGCGGTGGCGGCGTGGGAATCGATCTCGCGCAGGCGCGCAGGAAGTTTCAGATAGATGCCATCAAAGCCGCCGTTTGAGAGAAGAACCACCACGTCGCCGGGGACGAGTTGTGGCGCAATGCTTGCGACGATTGCGTCGGCATTGGGCTCCAGCGCGGCGGGAGTTCCTGCATCGTTGAGCGCGCGAACGATTTCTTCGGGGTGCAGGCGCTCGGTATCGGGAATCCGTTCCTGCTGGAAAACGGCGGCCAGAACTACATGATCGGCAAGGCGAAGGCTCGCGACGAGATCGGGCGCAAGAACCTTGCGGCGCAGCGTGTTGGAGCGCGGCTCCAAGACAGCCCAGATGCGTCCCGAAGGATACACGGAACGGAGCGCTCGAAGGGTTTCGCGAATCGCGGTCGGGTGGTGTGCGAAATCCTCAATGATCGTGATGCCGTTGATGCGGTCCCGCACTTCGAGGCGGCGCTTAACGGATTTGAAAGTGGCCAGCGCCGCGGCAATCGATTCTCTTGAAACCTCCTGACTCGCGGCCAGCGCTGCGGCCGCCGTAGCATTCAGAACGTTGTGCTCGCCGGCAACACGCATCGCAAACTCGCCCCAGAGAGCGCCTTCGCGATGCACCTCCCATTGCGTCTGACCGTCCGCGTAGCGCAGGTTGCGGATACGCCAGTTTGCGGCGGCGCTGAATCCGTAGCGCTCCACGCGGCAGAAGGCGCGGCTCACGCATTCGGTCACGTTCTCGCTCGCGTCGTAGGCCACAATGACCCCTCGGCGCGGAACCAGATTCACGAGGCGCTTGAAAGCGGTCTTCACGGCTTCCAGATCGGCATAGATGTCGGCGTGGTCAAACTCAACATGCGTGAGGATCAGCGCGTCGGGAAAATAGTGGAGGAATTTCGGTCCCTTATCGAAGAAGGCCGTGTCGTACTCGTCGCCTTCAAGGATGAAGGGCTGCGTGGGGCGAAGCTGAAAGCTCGTACCGAAGTTCTCCGCAACGCCGCCGATCAGAAACGATGGCTCCAGCGCGGAATTTTCGCACGCAGCGGTCTGGTAGATCCACGCGAGCATGGAGGTCGTGGTGGTCTTGCCGTGGGTTCCGGCTACGACCAACGGCGAGGGGCCACTTAAGAATTCTTCGCGCAGCAGCGCAGCCATTGAGGTGAAGGGAATGTGCTCATCGAGGACCCGCTCAATCTCGGGATTGCCGCGCGAAAGCGCGTTGCCGACGACGACGAGATCGGGCCTGGGCGAAAGGTTCGCTTCCGCATAGGGCTCGAAAATGGGAATACCGAGCGAGCGCAGCAGATCGCTCATCGGCGGATACGCCGCCTTGTCGGAGCCGGTAATGCGGTGGCCACGGAGTTGAAGCAAACCAGCGAGCGAGGCCATGGCCGTGCCGCAGATGCCGATGAGATGGATGTGGCGGGATTCCGCGGTCATGCGCTCACCGCGGGTTCCAGAAGAGTGAGTGTGGGCTCATTCGAAGATTTCAGCTCGGCCTGAACTCCGAAAGTGAGCGTGACATTCTGCCGCGAAACATGACCGGAGCGCAATCCGATAGCGATCGGAATATCGAGGCCGTCGAGAGCGGTCAGGACGGCGCGATCGACAAGGTCCGGCTGCGCGCCAGGCGAAGTGCAATCCTGCATTTCACCGAAGACGATCCCCGTCACGCCCGCGAACTTTCCCGCCGTGCGAAGCTGCCACAACATGCGATCGATCTGATAGGGCTTGACGCCGGTGTCTTCGAGGAAGAGCAGCTTGTTCTCGGTTGCCGGTTCCCAGGGCGTGCCCAGCAACGAGACAAGAATGCTCAGGCAGCCGCCGTAGAGCGTGCCGGTGACGTTTCTTTGAGAGGCAGCGTGCTCCAGAATGCGAAGGCCTTCGGCGGCGCCGACTGTGTAAGGTTGGCCCGAGAGCGCCGCGCGAAAGCTTTCGAGATGTACGCCGTCTTCGAGATAAAAATCGGCGGCGAGCATCGGTCCGTGGAAGGCGGGAAGGCCCAGCTTATCCAGAAGGTAAAGCTGAACGCCGGTCAGGTCGCTATAGCCGAAAAACGGCTTGGAATGCGCTTTGATGGTCTTGAGATCGAGGCCTTCAAGGAGGTAATTCGATCCGTAGCCGCCCCGGATTGCCATCACGGCGCTCGTCGCTGGATCGGAAAACGCCGCATGTAGATCGGCGAGCCGGTCGGCGGCAGATCCGGCAAAATAAAGCGGTCCGCGCTGCAGAGCGTTAGGACCGGGTTTGATGGCGAAGCCAAGAGTTTGCAAAGCTGCGACGCCGCGTGCCACACGCTCCGGCTTCGCCGGAGATGCGGGAGCGACAATACCGATTGTGGCGTTGGGCGCGACGGCCTTCAGCTTAAGCAGGCTTGCCATTTCACCAGGCCTCTCCGCGGGCGATCAGCATCGCCGGCCCAGTAAGAAACAACTCCTCCCCGGGCCTGCTCCATGCAATGGTCTGTGCGCCGCCGGGAGCGACGACAGTGAGCGGCGAGACGCACCGCCGAAGGGCGAGCGCGGCGGTCGCGGATGCGCAAGTTCCGGTGCCGGAAGAGGTCGTGGGGCCCACACCGCGCTCGAAGATGCGGATTTCGATCTCGTTCTCGCTGACGATGCGTACAAACTCCACGTTCGCCTGATGCGGAAAATCGCGGTGTGCGCAGATTTCCGCGCCCAGGTTCTGCCAGGACTTGCCCTCGACAGTGAAGGCCGGATTATCGACGAGCGTAACGAAATGGGGATTGCCGACATTCACTTCGACCCCAATCAACTCATCGCCATCCGAAAGCTTGAGCGTGTGCGGCGTAAAGCGGGGCACACCCATTCCGGTTGTGACGTCAACGCTGTAGGAGTTGCCGGCATCCACGCGATCGATGCGGCAGGTACGCGGACCCGCATCCGTGACGATTTCGATCTCTTCGCCGGGTTTCGCACCGCAAGTTTCTGCCATCCATGCAGCCACGCAACGCGTCCCGTTGCCGCTGATCTCGGCGATAGAGCCGTCGGCGTTATAAAGGCGAACGCGGCCGGCCTTGGGTCCGGTCCATGCGAAGAATTCAACTCCGTCCGCGCCAACTCCTGTGTTGCGCGAGCAAAGGCGGCGCGTGAGTTCAGCGCGATCGAGGTTGCCCGCGGCATCGTCGGCAACGATCAGGAAATCGTTGCCGCAAGCGTGAGCTTTTGCGAAAGGGATCAAAACTCCTCCAAGTTGCATGATAAAGGTCTCAGGTTTCAGGTGTCAGGCGCTGGGTTGAAGCGTAGAGAGTGAACTGCGAGTAAATACCGAGGGATTCGATGGCGGAGTCGGAGCCGAGGTTGCCGTTCCCCATGGGCTTTTATTGGAACGCGCCGGTTGCATCGGGATCGGAATTGGGAGCGATGACGGACGTGTGGGTCGCGCGTTGGAAATCCGCCGTCGAGTAATAGACAGTAGCGGAGGGCTGTTTGTCAGCCGAAAAGCGCCCGGCAACGGCGAGCCCCTGGGGATGAGCCTTGACGGCGCGATCGACTTCGTCGCCATCGAAGGCGACCACGATGGCGGCATGGCTCGCGGGCTCCAGAAGCGCGGCGCGCCAGATCTCAAGATCGCTCTCGTTGATGGTTTGCCGCAGGGGAATGCCCGTGAACGCGACGATCTCCGGGTACATGGAGGTGTTCATCAGCACGGTGCCGCGGGGATCGGTGCGTAGCATATCGCGAAGCAACTGAGGAATGGCTTCGTCGTAAGGGAGACGAGCTTCGAGGTTATAAGTGCTCTCCGCATAGACGATGGGCTCCTGGCGCAGAAGGCTCCAGACGTTGACCCCTGCGAGTAGGAAGAGGAGCGCGAAAGCAATTTCGGGCAGGAACTGCGCGAAACGGCGGCCCTGCCAGCGGCCGAGCGGGGCTATGGCAAACCGCGCTGCGAAACCCACGCCGATTGCGAGCGCAGGAAGCAGTTCAAGCCCGTAGCGCGTGTTGTAGTGGGTGAATGGCCACCACGCGGGAAAAAAGATGGGCACCGATCCATAGGCGACTGACCACATGTAAAAGGGAACGGGCAACCAGAGAAGAGCGGTCCACGCGAGAGCGCTGCGGCGCTGCGTCTTTTCTTCTGCGAACCATGCGGCAACGGAGCCGATCGCGGCGACCGCGAGAACGAGATTACCCCACAAGCTAGCCCACGCAGGAGCAAGAACAGCGTCGAGCTCCGAGACTTTGAGGTAAAAGAGCAGCGCCACCCATGGATTGTGCCAGCCGGGATGCGGCGGACCCGATCCGGCGGCAGACGTGCGTAACTCGATCGCCTTCGCAGAGTAAGGACCGCGCGCGAAGGCGAGCCAGTCGCCGAAACCCACGGAGTTGTAAACGAACCAGGCGATCGGCGCAGCGACCAGAGCAGCGCTGGCCACCCAGAAATACGGCGAGCGGCGCAGCCGGCTGCGCTTCAGCAGCGCAAGCCCAATTCCGGTCCAGGCGATGAGTGCAATAATCCAGCCGTCGTACCGCGTAAAGATAGCGGCGATGAGAGCGGCAGCAATGAGGCATTGCGTGCGGCTGGCTTGCGCCGGGTCTTCGTCAAGGCATAAACGCCACTCCACCAGCCAGACCACAATCCAGATCACTTCGCAGAGGAAGAGCGGCTCGGTCATGGCCGTGGTTTGCATGTAGAGCAGATTCGGATTGAGCGCGAAGAAGGCGAGCGCGAGCGCGGAGGGCGCTGGGTTGAGCCAGTGGCGCGCGAGCCGATAGATGCCGGCGCAGGAGGCGATGTAGGCCAATGCGGAAGGAATCACTCCGGCGAGGCCGCTGGCCCACCAAGCGTAGTTCTGCACAAAAGGGATCAGCAGAATGTGCGGCAGCGGCAGCCACACCGAACCGAGCTCGGTCAATCGTGGAATCCGCGAGTCGAAGACGCGGCGCGCAATGTGTAGATGCGCAACCGCATCGCCGTAGTTCAGCATCGCCCCATGATTCCAGCTCCAAATGATCGCGGCGAACGAGGCTGCCATGGCGAAGGCCAGTACTGCAAGGCCTTCGGCGTTCGAGACGCGGCGATCAGTCAATTTACGCGGGTTCAAGGTGCGTAAGCTCACGGAACACATCGAAACGCGCATCGATTTCATCGCGCGAAAGTTGCTGCAAGCGCTCCGTGCCAAAACGCTCGCAGGCAAAGGAGCCCATTACGGAGCCGTAGAACATCGCGCGGCGAAACGCACCCGGCGTGAGCTCCGGCTGTGCGGCGAGGTAGCCGAAAAATCCGCCCGCGAAGCTGTCGCCCGCGCCAGTGGGATCGATGACCTGCTCGAGCGGCAAAGCGGGAACTTTGAATATGCGCACGCCTAATTTGCCCTGCCCGGAGCCGTGGAAGAACGTGGCGCCATACTCGCCGTGCTTGATCACAAGAAACAGCGGGCCCATCGCCATCACCGCGCGCGCGGCCTGCACCAGATTGTTGTTCGCGGCCAGCATGCGCGCCTCGGTGTCATTGATGAGGAGCACGTCGAGGCCCTTCAAAACTTCAAGCAGTGCCGGGCGATGGTCCCTGATCCAGTAGTTCATGGTGTCGCCTGCGACAAGCTTCACTTCCGGCATCGCTTCGCGCACGCGCCGCTGCAACACAGGATCGATGTTGGCGAGGAAGAGAAACTCGGAGTCACGGTAAGCGGCGGGAATCTTGGGCTCGAACGAGGCAAAGACGTTGAGTTCGGTGTTGCGCGTCTTGGCCTCGTTCAGATTTTCAAGATACGACCCTTCCCAGAAGAAGCTTTTGCCGGCAGTGTGCTCAATGCCGCGGGTGTCAATCTTGCGGGCAGCGAAAACGGCTTCCTGCTCGGGACCAAAATCCTCGCCGACGACGGCGATCACACGCACGTCGCAAAAAAAGCTGGCAGCCAGAGAAAAGTATGTGGCGGCGCCGCCCAGGCAGCGCTCGCGACGGCCGGCCGGGGTTTCGATGGAATCGTAAGCAACGCTGCCGACAACGGTGATGGACATTTGTTCCTTTCTTGCTTAAATGAACCCAGCTGTGCAAATTCGCTTCATCGCTTCCATGCGGCCGGGGCACTCTGAAGGAAAGGTAATAGAAAAAATCTCCATGACCCTGGATATGCCACGCCTCAAAGTTCTTTATCGCGTTCAGAAGCAAGTCGATTACCAAGCTGGAAAAGCTGATCCATCTGTTCTGTGCTTAGAGCGCCTGCCTCTTTTTCCCATGCGAATGCAAAAGCATTGAACCTAACAATTAGATCTATTTGGGTCTGATCAGCTTCACGATCGGTGTTCCGCATGGCCTGCGCGACGCGATCCCAATCGGTGACCGGCGTGCGAAACTGTGATTCCAACTTATCCTTCACGCGTGGCCAAAATTCCATTTTTCTAGACCGTACGTTGTGAAAGAAGTCAATAATCCAAGGGGTAAACAGCTCTTTTTGTGCAGGGTCTCGCAAAGCATTGAGCGGCACCATGTTCCACCACCACTCGGCGTTGCGGTTGGATCCTCCGAGTCCTTTATAGATGCTATCTGCCCAGCGGATTAACCCTTGGAGTTCTGTTGCGCCGATGTTTGCTTCAAACCAACGAAAACACTGATACGAGACAATCGACGGGTTACAGAGGAAAAACTCGCAATTACCTTCCCATTGCCGCAAAACGCTTCTGAGCCCTTTTGACAATGGTTCCGGCTCGCACGGTACCCACATCTCTTCGAAAAACGGCATGGCATCGTCGAGGGAGAGAAGCCTCCAGACGCTTTGCCACCTGAACTCGTATTCAATCGGCAACATTATCAGCTTCCTGGATGCCCCAAACGGTAAGGTGGCCCAGGCTGTGCAGTCTACCAGCCATGGTACTTGCCGAAGAGCAGCTTCAGTTTCTCTTTGGCTGCGGCGGGAATCGCGTTGGCCTGCGTCAGCACGGCAAACTTTGCCGCCGAAGCGCAGGCACAATTCCGTTCGTGCGGCATGGCGGCGACGGCGGCTTTCACCACTTTGCAGGCGTTATCGGCATTCTTGTGCAGCACGGCAACGATCTCTTCAATCGTTACGGAGTCGTGGCCCTCGCGCCAGCAGTCGTAGTCGGTGACCATGGCCACGGTGGCGTAGCAGATTTCTGCTTCGCGGGCGAGCTTAGCCTCCTGCAGATTGGTCATGCCGATCACGTCGGCGCCCCAACTGCGATAGAGGTTCGACTCAGCTTTCGTCGAGAATTGCGGGCCTTCCATGCAGACGTAGGTGCCGCCAAGCTTGCCGACCACGCCAACAGTTTTGCAGGCCTCGGTCGCGGCTTTGGCGACAGTCGCGCAGACGGGATCGCCGAAGGCCACGTGGCCCACAATGCCTTCGCCGAAGAAAGTCGCGATGCGATTGAAGGTGCGATCGATGAACTGGTCCGGCACGACGAAGTCGGTGGGCTTGTGCTCTTCCTTGAGCGAACCCACGGCAGAGACGGAGACGATGCGCTCCACGCCGAGCTTCTTCATCGCGTAAATATTCGCGCGGAAGTTGAGCTCAGAAGGCAGAATGCGATGGCCGCGGCCGTGGCGAGCGAGGAATGCAACCCGCCGGCCCTCAAGCTCCCCGAGAACGAATGCGTCCGAGGGCGATCCGAAGGGCGTCTCGACGCGCTCCTCGTGGACGTTGGTGAATCCCGGCATGGAGTAAAGTCCGCTGCCGCCAATAATGCCGATTTCGATTTGTGACACGTGCGTGCTCCTCATGCGTTGCTCTTAGCCGATAGCCTGTAGCCGGTAGCTTGTAGCTCTTCCAGCCGATGCGGAAGCTACGGGCTACTGGCTACGAGCTACCGGCTCATTTCTGATCGATCAGCCGGATCGTCTCCATAAACACATCGCCGTCGATCGTCAAACTGTGCGCGCTGATCTTATCCATCGTATCCTGCACGGTGTGGTGGTAGCTGTTGTTGGGCCCGTAGTCGAGATCGATCACGTCAATCGACGGCACGCCGCGCTCGACAAAAGCCAAGTGATCGTCCTCAATGTCCATCGACTGCTGGAAAAAATAGCGCTGATAGCCGAACTTCTTTGCCGCCTGCGCAACCAGATCGACCAGCCACGCCGTGGAGTGCGTCTCGCGCTGGATGTCAAGATCCCTGTCTCCAATCATGTCGGCAAGCATGAATGCCTTAATTCGCTTGAGTGTCCCGTCGCGGCCCCATCGCGCGGCGAGATGACGGCTGCCGTAAGTCGAGTCGGAACGAGACCACTGCTCAAAGGCCTCTTCACCATCGAAGAAAACCAGCCATACCGAATAGCCATCGAGTTTTTCCCCATGGGCGGACTGTGCGCGAAGCTGATCGGCAATCGCCATTAGCAGGCCAGTGGTGGAAGCGCCGTCGTTCGCGCCGACAAAGTCGATGTTGCGGAGCGGGTAGTTGGTTTCGTAGTGCGTGCCGAGCACGATTGCGCCGGGCTTCGTTCCGGCAAAGCGCACGATGAAGTTGCACATGGGCACCGGGCCGATGGGCGTGTCGGCTGTGAACGTATCCTCTTCAAGCTGGTCGTGCGCGCTAAGGAAATGCGAGCGGAGAAACTCCTCAGCTTTGAGGTGGCCGGGGCCGGTAGGCCAGCGCGGGCCAATCGCCGCAAACTCGCGCGCGTATTCGTAGGCTGTGCCGCCCGGGAAGTGCTGAGCGGAGGCGGCGAGGGGTGCGAAGAGAACAATCGTGACGAGGAGGATCGAGAGCCGTGCTATCCTAGGTCTCAAAAGCGAGACCTGGGGCACCCATATCCGTGCATCAGCCCGCGTCCAAAGCCAGGAAAAAGAAAACATCACCCCGCGGCCTCCTTCTTCTTTTTGCGGTCGGGGTGCACCCACCAGGCCACGGCGATGCCGACGAGGTAAAGCGCCAGCATCGGCAGCGCGTAGATGCACATCGTCCAAGGGTCGGGGCTGGGGCAGATGATGGCGGCCACAACAAAGACCGCGAGAATCGCGTAGCGGATGTTCTTCCACAAAAATCGCGGGCTGACGATGCCGAACAGGGCCAGGAAAAAGATGAGGATGGGCAGTTCGAAGCTGACGCCCAGGCCGAGAATGATCGAAAGAAAGAAGCCGGTGTACTCCTCGATCGTGACCACGGGGTTGAAATGGCTGCCGAAGCCGAGGATAAGGATTTTGAGCGCGCCGGGAAGCACGTAGAAGTACCCGAAGCACGCGCCGATGAGGAACAGGCCCACAGTGGCGGCCATGAAGGGAATGACGAAGCGTTTCTCCTTTTGATAAAGGCCGGGTGCGATGAACAGCCACACCTGATACAGGATGAAGGGCGAGGCAAGAATGGCTCCGCCGATGAGCGCTACCTGCAGGTAAAGATTCAGCGGATCCATGGGATGCGTGTAGTTCAGCTTGATGCCAAGCCTGTTGAGCGGTGCCTGCACATAGCCGTAAAGGCGCTCGTGGAAGGCGTACGCGACGAAGAATCCAATGGCGAGATAGATGGCCGAGTGCACGATGCGTTTGCGGAGCTCTTCCAGATGCTCCATCAAGCTCATGCCGGGCAGCTCGGCGCGCTCGGTCACGGCCTTGCGTGCTTTCTCGATGGCTTGCTCGGGATCAACCATGGTGAGCGGGCGGCTCCGATCGATCTGCTTCATTGGCGGCTTCATGGGCGCCGCTGGCGTTGTCGTTGGCGGCCTCATTTGCGGCGATCTGGTTTGGGTCAGCTTGACTTTCAGGCTGGGGCGCGTTGGAAACTGCGCCTGGCCGGTTGGTTGCCACAATTTCCCCTGTCGACGGCGGCTGTATGCGCAGGCGTGCGGCCTCGACGGCCGCGGCCGTTGGGTCTACTGGCTGCGTCGTCCCGGCAGCAGCGTCGGGATAACTCGATTCGCTCGGATAAGGATTTGCGTTTGCAGATTCCGTTGTTGACGCTGACGAGTCAGCTGTCGGGACTGCGGAGCTCGCGGCGGATTCGACGGGCTGCCCAGATAGCGAAGCGGTCTGCGCCGCAGCCATTGACCTTTGCCGTGCCTCTTCTTCCTTTTTGCGGCGGTCGGCCTCCTCGGTCTGGCGTAACTCCTCTTCCATCTGGAATTTGAAGTCGTTCGACGCCTTGCGGAACTCGTACATCAGCTTGCCGATCTGGCGCCCGATCTGCGGTAGCCGGCGCGGCCCAAAGACCACCAGCGCCAGCACCATCAGAATCAGCGTGTCGGCCATGCCGATGTTGGCCATCTCGATTGGTGGTGGGGCTGCCATGCAAGTTCATGATAATGGGCGGCAAGTGGCGCTCACAAACGGCGGGCCGCGCCGCAGGGCTTCCGAACGGGCCACCATGCACTTAACGTAGGGGTGAACCAGCGCAAAGAAAAAGCGACAGGCGCCGCGCGCCGGAGAAGACGCGCAAGGCTAAGACGCGTCGGAGGAGTGGCCTGAAGTCGAAGAAAGCCGAAAAGAGTTAGACCTTAATGGACCATGCTGCTCTACGGCCCTCAACATAATCGGAAGGCATATCTGCGCTGGCCAAAGGTATTCTGCGAATTGCTGAAACGCGGATGTGCTTGAGCATGAGTTCGATTGCGCTTTCACTGGGATAGCCCACAATTCCAGCCGTACTTGCATCGCGGATGTCAACCGGCTCTTCCCAGCGATAGTGAACAACTGGGTCGCCCGAGCGCCATACCGAGGTGTCAAGAATAATTGCGGATTTGGCCATCGCCTTAGTCGCCAATAGCGCAGCGAGCGGATCAGGCAGATGATAGAGAATTCCGAGATTCAAAACGGCATCAAAGCGTCCAAGCCTTTCCGGTTTCATTTCATCGAAGTTGAGCAGCTGAAAATCCACTTGGTCCAGTCCCGCGATGGATTTGATCAGGTTGGCCTGCTCAATCAGTTCCGGTCGCGCGTCAAATCCTACGACCTCGGCGCCCAGAAGTCTGCATTGAATTGACCAAAATCCAGAATTGCACGCAATATCGAGAATCCTTTTGCCCTTCAGCGTTCCGCCCATCGCTTCCAACAGATAAGGCATAAAATGCCGGAAACGTTGAAGCGGTCGATGCGCTTCCTCGGTCAGCCGATTAGCATTCAGATGTTGCGGGTGGAAGGACAGTCCGCCCTCGAATTCGTAGCCATAATGCCAAAGTGGGAAGCGAGCGAACGCATCTCTGATTTCTTGGTCCGATAAGCCGTTAGCACAGCGCGGCAATGGCCAGATAGGGTCAAGAGCCGGCGGCACTGGATCATTTGCAGATCGAATGGAACTACGCCGTATTCGCCGGACTTCTAAACCCATGCCATGCAGCGCATGGCGCATTACACTCTTGAGCACGGCATCCCTCCAAAGCATCCGCTCCGGAAGAACAATACCAGTTTCCGGTACGCTGTGAAAGCCAGTTAAGAAAGCCCTGAGGTTCTACAAGCGGATTTCCAAGCAATTCTTGATTTTTCCGGACCCGAAGACGAGTTAAGACGGCGTTACAATAAATAGAAGGTGAGACGGCGCGGGCCGGTGGGGCGTAACTGCAACCGCCGAGTTTCTCGTGACATCCCACAGGAAACGGGCTGCAACAGCCCCGCGTTCTCTTCTGGTTTTCGCGACACTCTCGTCCAAAACCAAAAGAAGAAGCTGCAGCCGGTTGGAATGCTTTCAACATCCCCGTTCGCCGAATCGCGTATTTGGGCGGACTGAAGGCGGAATATGACTCTGGTTTTGGACCAAGCTGCCTCTGCGGAGGCAAACGAGAGTTGTTCTCTCGAAAACTATCTGGCGCTGCCCGACCACTCTATGGACGGGCGCATTGCCGCCGCGCGAGCCAAGCTGGGCGCGACGACGGTGATTCTGGGCCACCACTATCAGCGCGACGAGGTGGTGCGCTTTGCCGACTTCACCGGCGACAGCTATAAGCTCTCGAAAACCGCAGCCACAACCGGCGCGCAATACATCGTCTTCTGCGGCGTGCACTTTATGGCGGAGAGCGCGGACGTTCTTGCGCAGAACGGCCAGCAGGTGATTCTGCCCGACTTGAACGCCGGCTGCTCCATGGCCGATATGGCGGAGATCACGCAGGTCGAAGACTGTTGGGATGCGCTCGAACGCGCGGGGCTCGACGCCGAGACAATTCCCGTCACGTATATCAACTCGACCGCGGCCATCAAAGCATTCTGCGGCGAGCACGGCGGGTTAGTGTGCACCTCGTCGAGCGCGCGCAAGGCTCTGGAATGGGCATTTGCGCGCGGCAAGCGCGTTTTATTTCTTCCGGATCAGCATCTGGGCCGCAACACGGGGCATTCCATGGGGATTCCGCTCGACGAAATGACGGTCTGGGATCCGTGGGCCGTGCAGATCGGTTCGTTCTGGGGCGGGCAAACCAAAGATCGATTGGCGGCCAGCCGGATGCTTCTATGGAAGGGCCACTGCGCCGTGCATCAGCGCTTCCTGCCCTCGCATGTCGATCAGGCGCGGGCGAAGTATCCCGGCATCCAGGTGATTGTGCACCCCGAATGCCGCTACGAGGTTTGCCAGAAAGCCGACATGCTCGGCTCGACCGAGCAGTTGATTGCGCGCGTGGAGCAGGCGCCCGCGGGAACCACATTCGCCATCGGGACTGAGATTCACTTAGTCAATCGCATGGCGAAGCGGTTTGCGGCGGAGGGCAAGAAGATCGTCTCGCTCAACGACGCCGGCTGCCTCTGTACCACCATGTACCGCATCAGCCCGCAGCACCTGGCGTGGGCGCTCGAAAACCTTGTCGAAGGCCGCGTGGTGAACCGCGTCCAGGTGAAGCCGGAAGTCAAGCACTGGGCGCGTGTGGCGCTTGATCGAATGATTGAAGCAGGCAGCAGGCAGTAGACCAAACGAGTTGAAGATTCTGGCCACAATGCCGACCAGCACCGAGGCTGCGCCATATCCCACGTACGGCGAAGGCCAGGAAACCAAGCAATAATTCAAGAACTGCCGGTCTTGATCATCCCCCACTCCCCAAATGCGAGGGATCGGGGCACCCAGTTGAATCATCTGTCCCCTAAATCGTGGCCACCCGCCGAGACATGGGGCACAGCTCTCAATACCAGGATGAGTGGGACGCCCAGTGAGTGTGATTAGTTGATTGTCGACCAGTCCCGAAACAATGCCGCTTATCGGCCTTCGGGGAAGTGGGTCCGTGGGACTGCGGCCAATGCGGGGCGCTGGGCGGCGGCTGCCGACGGACGGATGGGCTGCACCTGCCCTTGGGGCGGCTGATTCAATGTGACGATGATCGCTTCAGCCGGCTTTGCTCCCGCGCAGCGGTAGGAGTGCGGTGTGCCTGCGTCGAAGTAGACGCCGTCGCCGGGCACGAGCGTGGCTTCGTGTTCGCCGTGGCGCACTGCAAGCTCGCCGGCGAGCACATAGAGAAATTCGAATCCGGCGTGCATGTGCGACTTGGGCTCGACCTGCGCCGGCAGCGGCAGGAACTCCGCGAAGTAGGGGTCCATGTGCCGGTCGGGAACCATGTAGCCGAGGCTTTCAAACGTATACGTCGGCGGCTCCACGCCGGTTTGCGGCATGCGCACGCGGTCCTTCTTGCGATGCACGCGGAAGACGGGCGCAGGCTCTGACTCGAAGAAGTACGAAAGATCCTTTGAGAAAACCATGGCGATGCGCGCCAGGTTGCGGAGGGTGGGGACTACGCGGCCGGTTTCAAGCTGCGACAAAAAACTTGCGGAGAGGCCAGTGTGGCGGCCCAGCTCGACCAGGCCCATGGATTTTTTGAGGCGCAGACGGCGGATGCGCTCACCCAGATGCTTTTCCGTGATGAAGCGCTCGGCGGCGTCGGGATCAGCCTGAGTCTTATGCATCTCCTCGCCATTCAGGTCCAGATGCTCGTTGATCGCTGCTTCCTGTGCCATGCGGCCCCTTTGTCCACTAGGATGCACTTTATGGCCATCAAAAGCAATTGATATGGCATGAAATTGCCATACGGGCCGGTGCGCACAGCACGCGACTCCTGGTTGCGCGTTATTCTGGAACGTCCGGGAAAGCGACCGGAAATTGTTCAGGGGCCAAAGCCCGGAGTCGAGTTTGAATCACTTGCGGCACGACTGAAGTCGCGCCCTTTCGCGTTTCCGCCGATTTCTGAAATAAAGGACGAACGATGCCTGAAGAATCCGCACCTCAAGCTGAATCCCTGAAGCCCGCCGCGCCCGTAACCACCATTGCTGGAATTGGACGGCACGAAGGGCAATCCGTCACGTTACATGGCTGGCTCTACAACCTGCGCGAGAGCGGAAAGCTTGTGTTCCCGATCTTTCGCGACGGGACGGGGTCGATTCAGGGTGTGGCGCACGTGAAGAGCGTGTCGCCGGAGGTGTTTGAGACCCTCAAGCATCTGACGCAGGAGTCGAGCGTCATCGTGACCGGAAAGGTGCGCGCCGACAAGCGCGCGCCGGGTGGGTACGAGCTGGATGTGGAGAACGTGGAGGTGGTGCAGCGCGTGCCGGAGTCGGACCCTTACCCGATCACGCTCAAGGAACATGGCGTGGATTTCTTGCAGGAGCGGCGGCATTTGTGGATGCGGAGCCCGCGGCAGGCGGCGATTCTGCGCATTCGCGCCGAGATCATGCGCGCGGCGGCCGAGTACTTCGACATGAACGGCTTCATCCGCACCGATCCGCCGATTCTGACGCCTGCCGCGTGCGAGGGCACGTCGACGCTTTTTCCCGTGGACTACTTCGGCGATCCCGCGTACCTGACGCAAAGCGGCCAGCTCTATGTGGAGGCGACGGCGCTGGCGCTGGGCAAGGTGTACAGCTTCGGGCCTACGTTTCGCGCGGAGAAATCGAAGACGCGCCGGCATCTGACGGAGTTCTGGATGGTCGAGCCGGAGGTGGCTTTTCTGGATCTCGACGGCTTGATGGAGCTGGCCGAGAACTACATCTCGCACATTGTGCAAAGTGTGCTCAAGAATCGCGCGGCGGAGTTGCAGGTGATCGGGCGCGACGTTACGAAGCTTGAAGCCGTGAAGCCGCCGTTCCCGCGGCTGAGCTACGACAAAGCATGTTCGATGGTGAACAGGGCGTACAAAGATGGAGATTTTAATCTTACCGACCAGCTGGGTGAACGAGGAGACTTCACTGACCTGGTGGCCGTCGAGTGGGGAGACGATTTCGGCTCGCCGCAAGAAACGTGGCTGAGCAAGCAGTTCGATCGGCCGGTGATGGTGCATCGCTATCCGGCCAACGTGAAGGCCTTCTACATGGAGCCGGACCCGAAAGACTCGCGCTACGCGCTCTGCGTGGACGTGCTGGCGCCGGAGGGCTACGGCGAGGTGATTGGCGGATCGCAGCGCGTGTCGAGTTACGAGCTTTTAAGCGCGCGCATCGACGAGCACAAGCTGCCGCGTGAGGCGTTCGAGTGGTACCTTGACTTGCGGCGCTACGGTTCGGTGCCGCACGCAGGCTTCGGCATGGGCATCGAGCGCATGGTGTCGTGGATATGCGCTCTGGACCACGTGCGCGAAACCATTCCGTTCCCGCGGATGTTGCACCGGATGTATCCGTAATACAGGGAACAAGGGAACAAGGGAACAAGGGAACAAGGGAGCTAGGGCTGCACAGCCCTCAACCACAGAAATGCATCCGCCGCGCAGACGGTCGAATCTAACGGCAAGCACGATCGATAGGCATACTGGAGAAGAGGTGTTGCATGCAGGCGATAACGAGCGCGAAGGATGTGAATGAACTGAAGAAAGCCCCGCGAGTGGATGGAGTGCTGGATGTGTTTCTCGATCGCTGGAGCCCGCGGTCGTTTGCCGACCGCGAGGTGAGCGCTGAATTGCTGCACAAGGTTTTTGAGGCGGCGCGGTGGGCTGCTTCGTCGTACAACGAACAGCCGTGGCGATACATCGTGGGGCGCAAAGGCGACAGCACCTGGCAGAAGATCTTCGACACGTTCGGCGAATTCAACCAGAAGTGGGCGCGCACAGCTCCGGTGCTGATGATCAACGCCGCGAAACCAAGATTCGATCACAACGGCAGTCCGAACCGCGTGGCGCTTTACGACCTCGGTGCGGCGACTCAGTGCCTGTGTCTGGAGGCAACCGCCCTTGGGTTGGCAGCTCATCAGATGGCGGGGTTTGACACCGAAGCGGCGCGGAAGGCGTTTGGGATTCCCGAGGATTACACGATCGGCGCGGCCATCGCATTGGGTTATCAGGGCGAACCGGGAGCGCTTGGCGATGAGCAGATGATGAAGACGGAGGTTGCGCCGCGGACGCGTTTGCCATTGAAGGAGTTTGTGTTCTCGGAGTGGGGCAAAGCTGCGAAGATCTGACGGCGGCGCGTGAGCAAGTTAGCGAGTTGGCGTCGCTGCGCGACATTACAAATTCGCGCGCGATCAGCCGACGTTGAGGGTCTTGAGCAGGCTGCGCGGTTCGCGCTGGATCTTCTCCTGCAAGAGCGTGATGGCGTACATCAGCTGCTCGGGGCGCGGCGGGCAGCCCGGCACATAGACATCCACGGGCACCACCTGGTTTACGCCTTGCACCAGCGCATAGTTGTTGAAGACGCCGCCCGAGGTTGCGCACGCGCCCATCGAGATCACCCATTTGGGTTCGGGCATCTGGTCGTAGAGGCGGCGCAGCACGGGCGCCATCTTCTGCGAGACGCGTCCGGCCACGATCATCAGGTCGGATTGCCGCGGCGAAGGCCGGAAGACCTCTGCCCCGAAGCGTGCAATGTCAAAACGCGACGCTCCCATCGACATCATTTCAATGGCGCAGCAGGCCAGGCCGAAGGTCATGGGCCACACTGAGTTCTTGCGTACCCAGTTCACGGCAAAATCCAGCGTGGTGAGAAACACGCCTTCCGGCGGCTCGTAGCCGTAGTCGGCTTCTCTCACCTTGAGCCGGTTTTTTGCGCTGCTATCGAGAGCTCCGAAGAGATACCGGTCACGCTCCAACGTGGACGCCATGTGTCCATTTTACGCCAGGGGCGATTTCGAGGGACGGCGGAGGAGAAAGAGCCGTAGAGTGTCGGCTCGAAAGCTCTTTAGAATCTTAGGTGATGATCGTGATTCACATTATCAAATTGAAAGCCGGCACCGCTATAGCGGAAGCGTTATGATTATCTCGCATCGAAAAATATAACGAAGGGGGGACCAGCAAATGGCAGACCGCAAACAATTCGACAACGTTCCTACCCCCAATCCGGAACTCGTCCGGCTTTTGGGAGAGTTTCGCGGAAAAACGGTGAGTGAAGAAGAGCTGCAGGAGCAGAGAATCAGCTTTGCATTTGGCAACGCACCTTTCAATTCGGAACACATCACAAAAGAGAGCGTCAGAGAATCGTCCAAAAGAATCAGTCTGAAGTGCTAGGAGAGCGGCAGCTGGCCTTTGCAAGAAGTCCGCTGTGAATGGCCACATGTCCGTTAGAAAGAAAGACGACCCCGCCCTTTACGACGAAATCGAGAAGCACAATTTATTGCGGCAGTACGACTTGCTTTCCAATTGCATCCAAATCGGGCTATGCAAAGGGATTGAAGCCTTCGACAAATACACTCTTTGGTCCTTAAACCACGCTGCCGTTTCGAATATTGCGCAGTTTGGAGGGCGTTATCGCAAGGAACCCATCTCGGTCGGGAATCACACCCCTCCGCATTTTAAGGATGTTCCCGACTATATGGATCGATTCTTTTCCTTAATCCATGAGAACTGGACAATTATCGATCATCCAACACTACTTGCGGCTTTTGCGCTTTGGAGATTGAACTGGACTCATCCCTTCGTAGAGGGCAATGGCAGAACGGCGAGGGCGGCTTGCTATTACCTGCTCTGCATGAAAGCCGGCGGCCTTCTTCCTGGTAGAAAGATCGTTCCCGAACGCATTCGCGAGAATCGGGCGCCGTATTATGCTGCGCTCCAATCGGCAGATCGTGCCTGGGAAGATGGAAGATACGACGTCAGCGAACTCGCCGCATACCTTGAATCTCTTCTCCAAGACCAACTGTTAGATATTTAGATTTTGAATTGATGCATTGCTGAACCGACATACCTACTGCGGGCAGGGCTGAGGCGGCGCTCGCGCCGAGAAAAAGATTTCAGCCGGAAGGCAGCCACAGAGTTATGGAGAAGCGGTCAGACCGCGAAGGCTTATTAACACGAGAATGCTGAGGAACGCGTGAAGATTTGCGAAAAACCTTGCGTTTTTTGTCTCCGTTGATGAAAATGATCCCAAAGCGCATCTAGTTTTCTTTTGTCAGCTCCAGGTGACTGTTTCGCCTGCGTCCAGCCACCGCCAAGCCGAACCGTGTCTCTGCTCCGCTAGAGGCGGAAATGAACCGGGAACCAATTCAGCGCCCTCTGCGCATGCGCTTTTGGAGTGGAAACCTCATGAAACGCAAACTGATCCAATTCTTCTTTTTGATCGCGCTGGCTGCCATGCCCGCGTGGGCCGTGGCCCCAAACTTCGCCAACGACCGCGGCGCGAGTGCGCCGGCAACCCAGGCCCAGATTGCCGCATTGCAGCAGGCGGTCGACCACGCGCAATCGTCCGGCGATAACGCGTGGGTGCTGGTCTCGGCGGCTCTGGTTCTGCTGATGACCGGCCCGGGCTTGACGCTCTTCTACGGCGGGCTCGTGCGCCGCAAGAACATTCTCGGCACCATGATGCAGAGCTTTGCCATGATGGGTGTCATTACGATTCTCTGGGCCGTCTGCGGCTACTCGCTCGCCTTCGGCCACGGCAATGCCTTCATCGGAGGATTCGATCACCTCTTCCTGCGCGGGGTCTCGCTCTCTCCGAACCCGAACTACGCCCCCACCATTCCCGAGCAGACCTTCATGGTCTACCAGTTGATGTTCGCCATCATCACGCCCGCGCTCATCACAGGCGCATTTGCCGAGCGCGTCAAATTCAGCGCAGTGGCCGTGTTTCTTTCCCTCTGGTTCCTCATCGTCTATTGCCCCATGGCGCACATGATCTGGGGCGTGGGCGGCCTGCTCAATTTCAATACTGCCGGTGTCCAGTTCCCGGTCCTCGACTTCGCGGGCGGCACGGTCGTGCACATCACCAGCGGTATCTCGGCGCTGGTGTGCGCGCTCTACCTGGGCAAGCGCGCCGGCTACCCTGAAGCCAACATGGCGCCGCACTCCATGGTGCTGAGCTTCATCGGCGCATGTCTGCTGTGGGTGGGGTGGTTCGGATTCAATGCGGGCAGCGCGTTGTCCGCGGGGCCGCTGGCCACCAGCGCCTTCATCAACACGCAATTTGCCGCCGCCGCCGCCGCGCTCACCTGGTCTCTGGCGGAGTGGCTGCAAAACGGCAAGCCCTCGGCGCTGGGCGCGATTTCGGGTGCCGTTGCAGGTCTGGCGACCGTTACCCAGGCGTCGGGATTCGTGCAGCCCATGTCGGCGCTGCTCATCGGCGCCATTGCCGGGCTGGTCTGCGGCTTTATGGTTCTCAAGGCCAAGAAGGTGCTCGGCTACGACGATTCGCTCGATGCCTTCGGCGTGCACGGCATGGGCGGCACCATCGGAGCGCTGCTCACTGGCCTCCTTGCCTCGGGAGCGATCAACGCGGTCTTCGGCAAAGACGGGAACGGCGTGCCGCGGGCCACGGGCGCCATCGATGGCAACTGGCATCAGGTGGTGAATCAGGCAGTCGGCGTTGGCATCGGTTGGATACTGGCCATCGCGGGCACTCTGGTGTTATTGTTCCTTGTCGATCGCACGATGGGTCTGCGCCTGTCGTCTGCCGACGAAACGGTCGGCCTCGACCTCTCGCAGCACGGCGAGGAAGGCTACGAGTTAAACGCATAGCTATCAGCCGTCAGCTTTCAGCCTGCTTTGCGCCGAGTGAAGCGGCCTGAATCTGGATGGAGCAGCTGAGATTCTGATGGCCGAGAGCTGAATGCTGCTTTTCCGCCCACTCGGCCTAATTGGTTACCGAACGAGGAATCCGCAAATGGTGAAGATTGAAGCAATCATCCAACCCGTTAAACTCGAAACCGTGAAAGAGGCCCTGATCGAGGCCGGCATCGAAGGCATCACGATTCTCGAAGCCCGCGGGCATGGCCGTCAGAAAGGCCACACCGAGTTTTACCGCGGCCGCGAGTACACGGTCGATCTCATTCCCAAGATCAAGCTCGAGATCGTGACCACCGAAGCGCTGCAGGACAAGGTGGTGAATGCGATTCTTGGCGCCGCCCGCACCGGCCACATCGGCGACGGCAAGATATTCATCAGCAAAGTAGACGAAGCCATCCGTATCCGCAACGACGAGCGCGGCGACGGAGCGCTGTAAGCCTGGCGCCCCGCTCGCCGCATTTTTGGAAGTCACTGCAGCCGGCTACTCTCCCGCAGTGGCGTGCTCGACCGCGTGATTGACGGTGCGCACGAACTGCGTCGCAGTCTGATTGGATGGGTGGGCCTGACCTTTAAGGATCGTGTCGAACGGAATCTCATGACCATAGAGCTGTTTGGTGGCGTCGTGATCCTGATTCAGTTCGGTGCCGTTGAGCGTAGCGCCTGCATAAACGCCCTTAGCGCGCGAGTAGCTGAGCAGCGCGGCGCCCTTCCATCCGGCTGAGGCTGAGGCGGCGCGGCCCACCGGTCCCGCGGCGGCGTTGACGCCCGCGCCCACCTTGAAGTGACCTGACATGAGCGCCTGCATTCCCTGGTCGGTCATGGCCAGCATTACGTAGCCCACTTCCTCGCCGCCGATCTGCAGACCGAGGCTGCCGCCGCTCATGCTGAACGGAGCCGGCGGGCTCCAACGGCCGTTCTCAAGTTTGCAGGTGGCCACGCCGTTGCCGTGCTCGCCGCCGATGCCGAAACCGGCCTTGAGCAGTTTGGGGATGACCGCGATGCACTTGGAATCGCGGAGAATTGAATCGGGAATGCCGGCAGTGGATTGCGGCCCGGTCATTTCGTGGATGATTTGAGTGGCTTGGGTCAGTTCGCTGTCAACTCTGTCCTGGGCGAACGCGGGGAGCGACACGGAGGCGGCGAAAATCCCCATCGTGAGAAATGTCAAAGTCTTGTTCATACGATTCTCCTCTGCCTTGGCTGGATTTGTAGGCCAAGCGCGCGGAAACGGCGCGCAATCGGGGCCCAGGATGCGCAGACGGGCGAAATCCGACCCTGCCGAATCACATCTACTTAGAACTCCGTCGCAGAGGCCGGGTTGTTTGCGCGGCGCGGGGCGAGCAAAGCGATTTTAAGTAAAATCAGGGTTTGCGCGGTTCCGGGCGGGAAACACTGCAATTAAGCATGGAAGCGGTAAGAAATCCATAGTAGTTTTGATTTCTTCATGGATTCCTTATACCGTGCGTGAAATCTTTAGACGTATTACACCCCTTTGAGAGGGCGGGCGTTTTCGCGCCCGGCTGGTTCAACCGTATTTTGTACTCCGGCGGCTCCATGATGAACTGCGGGAGTATTCTCGTGCGTTAAACCAGAACGGCGGTCCATAAGCCGCCAAAGCGCAGGGCGCCAGGACGCGCCTCTGCTTCACGGGAGTTAAAGACCTCATGCTTCGTCGTACGTCTGGATGTTTCCTGCTTTTTCTTCTGGTGCTTGGATTTCCCGCTCTAGCGCTTGCTCAACCCACAACTACCGCCTCAACCCCCGCCGATACGCAGGCGCGGATTGCCGCACTCGAGCAGGCCGTTCAGCAGTCGAAGGCCGCAACGGCAAGCGCGCAGATGTCCGGCGACAACGCGTGGATGCTGACCTCCTCAGCTCTGGTGCTGCTGATGACCGGCCCGGGGCTCGCGCTTTTCTATGGTGGCCTGGTGCGCAAAAAGAACATTCTTGGCACCATGATGCAGAGCTTCGCCATGATGGGCCTGGTGAGCATTCTGTGGGCGCTGGTCGGCTACTCGCTGGCCTTTGGTCCCGGCAATATGTTCATCGGCGGCTTCGATCATATTTTCCTGCGTGGGGTCGGGCTCACCCCCAATCCCAACTACGGCCCGACTGTTCCCGAGCAGACGTATATGATCTACCAGCTCATGTTCGCGATCATCACGCCGGCGCTCATCACAGGCGCATTTGCCGAACGCATGAAGTTCAGCTCCATGGCCGTGTTCCTCTCACTGTGGTCGCTTTTCATCTATTGCCCCATGGCGCACATGGTGTGGGGCGTGGGCGGCCTGTTCAACTCCGCCGGCACGCATATTCCCAGCTTCGATTTCGCAGGCGGCACCGTGGTGCACATTACCAGCGGCGTCTCCGCGCTGGTCTGCGCGCTCTATCTCGGCAAGCGCATCGGCTATCCGCACACGCCCATGCCGCCGCATTCGCTGGTGCTGAGTTTTATTGGCGCATGCCTGCTGTGGGTGGGCTGGTTCGGGTTTAACGCGGGCAGTGCGGTGGCAGCGAACGGCCTCGCCACCAGCGCCTTCGTCAACACGCACTTTGCCACGGCCGCCGCGGCTCTGGGCTGGACGATCTTCGAGTGGTTGCACAACGGCAAACCGACGGCGCTCGGCGCAATCTCCGGCGCGGTTGCCGGACTAGTCGCCATCACTCCGGCTTCGGGATTCGTGCAGCCCATGTCGGCGCTCGTCATCGGGCTTGCGGCGGGATTCTTCTGCTCCTTCATGGTCTTCAAGGTAAAGTCCATCTTCGGCTACGATGACTCGCTGGACGCCTTCGGCGTGCACGGCGCGGGAGGAACGCTCGGCGCGCTGCTCACCGGCATCTTCGCCACCTGGGTCATCAACCCTGTCTACGGACCCGGCAAGCCCACCGGCGCGATCGACGGCAATTGGCATCAGATGCTCAATCAGCTGACCGCGGTCGGCGTTTCGTGGGGCATCTCCATTGTCGGCACATTGATTCTGCTCTTCGTTGTCGATAAGATCATGGGACTGCGGGTAACGCCGGAGCACGAAATGGCCGGACTCGATCTTTCGCAGCACGGCGAGGAAGGCTACACATTCGAGTGAGGACCTTCGGGGTTTTTCCGGAGGACGCAGAAAGTTACCGTCCGGGGGCGGCGAACAGGCCACCCGGCCTGTTACGCTATCGGACGAGGAAAAGGAATTTGTTTTTATGGTCAAGATTGAAGCTGTACTGCAACCTTCCAAGCTCGATGCCGTCAAGGATGCTCTCCTCGAAGCAGGCATCGAAGGCATGACGATTCTCGAAGCCCGTGGCCACGGCCGCCAAAAGGGCCACACCGAGTTTTACCGCGGCCGTGAATACACCGTCGACCTTCTCCCCAAGGTGAAGATCGAGATGGTGGTTCACGACAACATGAAGGAAAAGGCCATCCAGGCCATTGTGGGCGCCGCCCGCACGGGCCGCATCGGGGACGGCAAGATCTTTATCAGTCCCGTCCAGGAAGCCATCCGCATCCGCAACGACGAGCGCGGCGAAAACGCGCTCTAGCCCGCGGAAGATTTCTTCCTGTAACCATCGCGAGGCGCGGCCACGGCCGCGCCTTGCGTGTTCCATATTCGCCGGCGCTTCCCAGCAGACTCTATCTCCCAACCCCGGAGACTTTTTCGCAGCAGCTCAAACACAGCACACTTGAAATCTCTTGCGCCCGATACGCAGACTGGCGTAATTTGGCTGGCAAGGAATCAAGCCATGACGTCAGAGAAGATTTCAGCCGCTGTCGTCGCGTGCGGGCTTTTACTCTCATCCTCCGTTTGCTTTGCTCAGGACCGCCGCGGCCCATCTACCGCTGAAGAGCGTCAGCAGGCGCTCGGCTACATTCACAGCTGGCAGGCAGACCCGCTCGGTCCCCAGGCAAAGGAACAGCAGGCTTGGGTCATCAAGTGGTTTGTCGATGTCCCTGACTTGACGGTGCATCTCTGTTCAATCCTCGACAAGCTTCCAAAGGGCGACAAGAAGGACTCCACCACAGTCTTCACAGGAATGTTCATGGCCCAGGCTGCGTTTGTTATCGAGAATCCCGACAAGAAGGACCAGCGGCACGCTGAATACCGGTCGGTGTCGAAGGCGCGCTGCGTGTCTACGAAGCCTTACGCAAGGCCAAACCCAAAGATCGCGAGCCGTATCTCGACGGTCTCATCGCGCGTCGCGACGCAGGAACGCTCGCGCAATTCGTCGAGGAACGCGCCGATGCAGCATGCAAAAAGTGAAGCGCGCATCGTCCTCGCGCGGTGCGCACGCTCGAAAATTTCCGTTCGCGCATCGAATTTCGTCTAGGATTTCCTCTGCGAGCAGTTTTTCGCGCCGGAACGGTGTTGATATTTTTTTCACTCTCATGTCGTTTTTTTCTTGACATCGATGATTGATGAATCTATACATTCTTCAACTGCAGTTTCTAATTGCAGAATCGATGCAACCCATCGAAAAGGGAGAATAGGCAAATGGCAACCAAGAAAGCAGCCAAGAAACCAGCGAAGAAGGCCGTCAAGAAGGCCGCCAAGAAGACCGCGAAGAAAAAGTAACGCGGATCGAACAACTGAATAGGCAACACTCGAGGGGGACGCTCAAAGCGTTCCCCTTAGTGTTTATGCGGGTAAAACGCACCCCGCAGCAAAACGCGTACACTTTCTCAAGAGCCCATGACCCGCCGTCGCTGGATCGCCGAACATTGGGATGAAGCCACCGCAACCATCGAAGGCGCGCAAGCCGAACACCTGGCGCGCGTGCTGCGCGCGCAACCCGGCATGGAAGCCGACGTGGTGGCCGGCGGCCGTGTCTTCCACTCCCAGGTAGCCGCCGTCACCCTCGCCGGCGAAAAAAGCGAAGTCCGCTTCAACCTCACTTCAGAGCTTGTGGCCGATCCCGCGCTGCCCGTTACCTTGGTGCTCGCTATCTACAAATTCGACCGCATGGAATGGGCCATTGAGAAAGCCACCGAGCTGGGCGTCGCAGCCATCGCGCCGGTTGTGTCGCAGCGCACGGAGAAGCATCTGGCCAAGGCCGCGGAGAAGCGCGCCGAGCGATGGCGCCGCATTGCCCACGAAGCCGCGCAGCAGGCGCGGCGCTCCGATGTGCCGCTGGTTCACGATCCGGCTTCGCTTGCCAGCCGCGTCCGCGCCGCTTCTGCCGCTGCTCGCATCGTGCTCGCCGAGCAGGAACGCACCGCAACATTGCGTAACGCGATCGACGAAGCGATGGCGGCGGCCAAAGAGGAGATGCCCACGCTCGAAATCGCCATCGGCCCCGAAGGCGGTTGGGCGGCGCAGGAGGAAGCGCTCTTCGACGCCAGCGGCTGGCGTGCGGCGTCGCTCGGGCCGCGCATCGTGCGCGTGGAAACTGCGGCCATCGCCGCGCTCGCCGTCATTGCGTCGTATCTGGAGTAGGTTCCTTTGCGCGCGAGCGAAGTCGATTTCGGCGGTGTCTCGCCGTTCTCTGTGGAAAAGCCGGCGGAAACCCCAGTGACTCTCTCGACGCCAAAATGCCTCACGTTCACAAGGCGATGGAGATCGAAGTATCGATCTGCTCATCAAGGGCGTTCGAATCTGCCGCAATAGAATCGAGTCAGGCTTGGATGCTTCCTTGAGCCGATCTCTAATGCCACGCGCCCTGTTCGTCGGCCTCTCCACCATCGATATCGTGTACCGCGTCGATCGCTTCGCTGAGGCCAATACGAAAATCGCCGCGCAAAGCCAGAGCGTCTTTGCCGGAGGGCCTGCGACGAACGCGGCCATCGCCTGCGCGCACCTGGGCGGCAAAGTGACACTCGTGACCGCCGTCGGACGCAACCCTCTGGCCGGCGTGATCCTGAACGAATTAGCGAAACACTCCGTTCACCTCGTCGACTTGAATCCCGATTTCGACGGCGTGCCGGCAATCTCCTCGGTTACTGTCGACAAAACCGGAAATCGCAACGTCGTCTCGGCGAATGCGGCGGGCATTTCCGTGGCGTCCACCCAAGTTGACGCCGAACTTTGCCGGCAGGCGAGCATCGTCATGGTCGATGGCCATCACATGCAGGCGTGCCAGGCGTGGGCCGCTGCGGCGCAAGGCTGCGGAACCCCGGTGGTCTTGGACGGCGGAAGCTGGAAGAGCGGAACCGATGAACTGTTGCGATACGTCGATGCGGCTATCTGCTCGGCCGATTTCATGCCTCCCGGCTGCAGCACAGCAAGCGACGTCCTTCGGTTTTTGAAGGAAGCGGGCGTCACGAACATCGCTACCACCAATGGCCCCGCGCACATCCAGGTGCTTGCCGGCGAGTTCTCAGCCACAGTGGCCGTTCCGCAAGTCGAAGCCGTAGACACGGCGGGCGCGGGAGACATCCTGCACGGCGCGTATTGCTATTACGCATCGCAGGGACTCGGATTCATCGAGGCGCTGACCAAAGCCGCGCGCATCGCCGCCGAGTCCTGCTGCTACGAAGGAACCAGGGAATGGATGCGGCATCGAGCCGCGAATTCTCCGAGAGTCGTGGACTGCGATTAGAAAGCCGGGCGGATCGGCGCTACGATGAATGAAGATCGCGAACGCCCGAACGCCGCAGCGAAAGCTTCGCACGGTCACTCTCTCACCAGGACTTCCCCATGGCACTCCAATTCACAACCTCATTTATTGAAGACGCTCTCTCGCTCTTCCGCTTCTCCAAGAGCCTCGCCGAGCGTGCGATGGCGCAGGTTAGCGACGAGCAGCTTTACGCGACGCTCGACGCCGAAGACAATTCCATTGCCCTCATCGTGAAGCACATGGCCGGAAACATGCGTTCGCGCTGGACCGACTTCCTGACCAGCGACGGCGAAAAGCCGGACCGCGACCGTGACAGCGAGTTCGTCGATCCGCTTGCCACGCGGGCCGAGCTGATTCGAGTGTGGGAAGACGGCTGGAGCCGGCTCTTCGCGGCCATCGAGCCGCTCAGCGACGCCGATCTCGCCCGCACCATCACCATCCGCGGCGAGGCGCACTCCGTGCTGCAGGCCATCAATCGCCAGTTAGGACATTTGTCGTACCACGTCGGACAAATCGTCCTCCTGGCCAAGCACTTCGCCAGCGATCATTGGCAGTCGCTCAGCGTGCCGCGCAACCAGTCTGCCGAGTTCAATCGCAAAGTCGCTGCCGGAAAGGCGAGCCAGCGTTAACGCCCGCTCGCATAAATTGAGGCGACGAAGAACGTCCCTCGGGGGCTGAAGCCCCAATGTTTATGCGCCTTTCATGGCACGGCTGAAGCCGTGCCCTTTCGCGAGGCCATTAAATGCGACCAGTTTCAGGGTCCGCGCGTGGCGCCGCGCACAATTCCGCTTCCATGGTTTTCTGTACAATGTTCGGCATGGAAAGCATCCAGTACAACCTGCCGCAAAGCCGCATTCCGCAAAGCTGGTACAACATCGTTCCCGATCTGCCCGCGCCGCTCGCGCCGCCGCTCCATCCCGGCACGCTCAAGCCGCTCGGCCCAGACGATCTTGCGCCGCTGTTTCCCATGGCGCTGATCATGCAGGAGGTCAGCCAGGAGCGCGAGATCGAGATCCCCGAAGAAGTGCGGCAGATCTACGCGCAATGGCGTCCCGCGCCCTTGATGCGTGCCCGCCGGCTCGAGAAGGCGCTCGACACGCCAGCGCGCATTTACTACAAGTACGAAGGCGTCTCGCCCGCCGGCTCGCACAAGCTCAATACCGCCGTTCCCCAGGCTTGGTACAACAAGCAGGCAGGCATCACGCACCTCTCCACCGAAACCGGAGCGGGGCAGTGGGGATCGGCGCTGTCCATGGCATGCGCATTCCTCGGTCTCGAGTGCCGCGTCTTCATGGTGCGCGTCAGCTACGATCAGAAGCCCTATCGCCGCGCTTTGATGGAAGCCTTCGGCGCTTCAGTCACCGCCAGCCCCAGCAACGCTACAGACTCCGGCCGTGCCATTCTCGCCCAGCATCCCGATTCGCGAGGCTCGCTCGGCATCGCCATCTCTGAAGCCGTCGAAGTCGCCGCCAAAGATCCTAAGACCAACTACGCGCTGGGCAGTGTTCTCAACCATGTGCTGCTCCACCAGACCGTCATCGGCCAGGAGGCGATTGAACAAATGGCCATGGCCGGAGACGATCCCGATGTCATCATCGGCTGCACGGGCGGCGGCTCGAACTTCGCCGGCCTCGTGATGCCGTTCCTCGGCCGCAAGCTCAAGGGCAAAGGCCACGCGCGGATCGTGGCCGTGGAACCGGCCGCCTGCCCGAGCCTCACGAAGGGCCGCTTCACCTACGACTTTGGAGACACCGCCCATCTCACGCCGCTGGTCAAAATGCACACTCTCGGCAGCACCTTTATTCCTCCGGGCATTCACGCAGGCGGATTGCGCTATCACGGCATGGCGCCGCTGGTTTCGCACGTTCTGAATCTCGGACTCGCTGAAGCCGTCACCGTGCAGCAGCTCGATGCCTTCGCAGCGGGCGTGAACTTTGCGCGCGCCGAGGGAATCATCCCCGCGCCCGAAGCCAATCACGCCGTGGCCGAGGCCATTCGCCAGGCGCTCGAAGCCAAGGCAGAAGGCAAGCCGCGCGTCATTCTCTTCAACTTGAGCGGTCACGGCCACTTCGACATGCAGTCCTACATCGACTACGACGCCGGCAAACTCGAAAACTTCGAATACCCCGAAGAGGAAATTGCCATGGCGCTCGCGGGCCTGCCCGTGGTGGGTTAGTTAGAATAAGGAAGCACCTGCTTCTGCCACCGCTCCGACGGATCGCTCGCGCGAGCCTTCGCTTCGTTGATGCGTCTAAGGAGCAGCCATCGTTCATGTTCTGGAGTTGTGCATCGCTCAACCCGGAACCAAGCCAGGGGGTACGAATTCAAATCATGAGATGCAGCGGGGTCGCATTTCTTTCCTTAGTTTTTGCTGTGGCCGCAGCCAGTCCGGTCTATGCGCAGACGGATGCTCAGCCGGCAAATCCGCAGCCGGCAAACACCCAGTCGCAAAATGCGCAGTCGGACAATTCGCAGATCGACGTCTCTGCCGGTTTCTATGGCGCCTTCAACCGCAGCACCGCAGGGAACGGGACGAAACAGACCCCGGAAAACTCCTATGGCGGCATGTTCGAGGTACGCGATCTTGTGAGCCGCTGGGTTGGCTTTGGCTTGGCCATTTCTGCTGGTCCTGCCAATCAGACCTTTGCGGCAGACCCGTCGACCTGCAGTATTATCTGTCCCCCCTTTCCTCCTAACGGCCCAAGTAACCCATTCCCCTATAACCCTGTGACGCTCACCGCCCAAAATATCGCGGTCGTTCCGGAATATGTGCCATCGGTACAATTCGGCAGGATCCGTGCCTTCGCGGTCGGCGGTCTCGGTTTCAACATTTTCACCACCGGCGCCAGCACGTATGCCACCACCAACAGGACCAGGATGGTCTTTGTTTTTGGAGGCGGTTCGGATTTTTCCCTGACGCCTCGCTTTGGAGTCCGCGTTCAGCTCCGCTACAACCTGTATAAGGCGCCCGATATCGCAACACCCGGCGGATATCCGGCAACTGGGGCCTATACCGGATCCGTTGAGCCTATGGCAGGCGTCTTCTATGCCTTTTAGGAGATTGCTGTTCGCGGTGTTGAGTTTGCCTAACGGCCATCGACTGGCATGAATCCTTCGGGAGTCACCCGGCAGGTCATATCCCCTGTGTGCTTCCACGTCGAGCCGTCGGCGTACGTCACAGAGATGATTTCTATCACTTGAACAGCCGTCATGCCCGGCACCCAAAGATTGCCCAGGCCGTGCCTGTCGGGTCCGGCAGTGAAGCTGGCGGTCTGCTGAGAGACCGCGTCGGAAGAATCGTCCCCGTTTCGTAACGCCTCTACCGATCGGCCCTTCGGGCTCAAGCCGCGAATCGTCAATGTGGCCTTCACGATCCTGCGCGAATCGGGAGCGATCAGCGTGAGCCGCAGCCATTGACCGATTCCTTGCGGCCTCGCCTTGCCGGTCTTCACCATCTCTCCATCCGCCATGTGCTGTGCCCGCATCCGAATCGGGCAACCTATGAAAGCCTGCGGCTGGCACACAGTTTTCGTCTGCGCAGAGCCTTGCTGGGGTGTCCCCTGAAGCGGCATGGAACTCAAGCAATCCACGGATCTTCCTTGCTCTATAGTGTTCCAGCTCTGCGCAGCCAGCGTACCTGCGCTCAACAACAGTGCAAAAAGAACCGGGCACATGAGCTTCATACAATCCTCCTTGAACCCGCACCGACGCTGGCACATGGATTCGACGGCAGCCGATGCCTTCCGTCACAGGTACTATAGACCTTCGCCGATTTCGCATTCACTCAACGGGCGTTGATGCCGCCTGTGCCGCACCTGAATTTTCTTCCGCGCTGTGTTACCGTGACAATACGGCGTCCTCCCGCCGAGCCGTCAAACGGCGGCCCGGAATGTGCGACTTACGGCAAGGACACGTGGACCGCGGATAGAAACAAACGAATGCCACAGCAGCCGGAATCGCCATCGCCAACGTTCAGTGTGAGACCGGCTCCATTCTCCGCCGATCCGCCAGCGGAATATGGTACAGGCGTCCCGCTGGAGTTCACCCGCGAAATGCGTCCGCGGCACATCGCCCCCCGCTGGTTTCGGATGGTCGTCTGGTTTTTGCGTTTGGCAGTCGGGGTGGCTCTCTTCTACGCGCCGTGGTGCTGGGACGATAACTTCCTCTGGAAGTTGCTTCCTGCGCTTGGAAAGCTGGCCACGATTGGCGCAGTGCGCGGTCTGGTTTCAGGATTGGGGTTCCTGAACCTGTGGATCGCATTTCAGGATGTTCTTCGGCGCCGGGATGGATGAACGATGAAAGACAACGAACAGAGAACAGGGAACAGAGAACAGGAAGCCGGCAAGCCGCAGGGCGATGCCCAGGTTACTCAAACCGCGGCGGCAGAAGCACCCCGTGCCGTGATTCCCGGCAACGGCGCGCCTCCGCTTCTCTCGACTGCCCCGCTGGCCTTTGAGAACTCCGCATTTCTCGATAGCGCCGACGGCCGTCCCATCCGCATCATCTCCGAGTATCTCGAACCGCTGTCCCGCTTCCGCCGCGAACAGATTCAGGACACAGTTGTCTTCTTCGGATCCGCCCGTTTCTGCGGACGCGCCGAGGCCGATCACGACCTGGAGCTTCTCGAGAATACCGGCTCTGTCGATCCCGCTCCCAGCCACGAGCAGCCCGCTAAAGCCGCCGATATTGCAGAAGGCAACGCATCGGAGCTGCAGCTCAAGCGCGCCGTCGCGGCAGTGGAAATGGCTCGCTACTACGAAGACGCCCGCCGCCTTGCGCAACTGCTCACGCAGTGGGCCAGGACCATTCCCTCGCGCAAGCATCGCTTCGTCGTCACCTCCGGCGGTGGTCCGGGCATTATGGAAGCGGCCAACCGGGGCGCGTACGAAGCCGGCGGCAAAACCATCGGCATGAATATTCTGCTGCCTTTCGAACAGAGACCGAATCCTTACATCACGCCCTCGCTCAACTTCCAGTTCCACTACTTCTTCATGCGCAAACTCTGGTTTGCCTATCTGGCCAAGGCGCTGGTGGTCTTTCCCGGCGGCTTCGGCACCCTCGACGAGATGTTTGAGATCCTCACGCTGGCGCAGACCAGGAAAGTCAACAAGAAGATCACCGTCCTTATTTATGGCTCGGACTATTGGAAGCGGGTCTTCAATCTCGAGGTGCTGGTGGACACGGGCGCAATCTCGCCCAAGGATCTCGATCTCTTCCAATTCGCCGACACGCCGGAGCAGGCCTTCGAGCTTTTGCGCAAGGGATTGACAGAGAATTATCTTTCCGCTGGGCCCGCACCCGCTTTGACGGCCAAGGGCGCAAGGCGCGGCCCCGACGAAGATCTGATGGAAGGCTGGAACATCGACGATTTTCTAGAGCCCGGGCCGGGAAAAGCCAAGGACCTCTAGAAACCGTCTTATCAATCGGTTTTGAAAGGGCACGGCTTAAGTGAACGTCGGAAAAATGATTTCTAAGCCTGTGCAAGTTAGTGCCACCGATGCGCCACCGTTTGCGCTACACTTCCCGTGTGAATTCCAGACTTCTCTTTCTGGCTTTCCTGCTTGCCATACCGGCTTGGCCACAAGCGAACTCCGGTGAGAATACGATGTATTCTCGTTCCGCTACGTCGATATGGGCATCTGGTGATATCACGATCCCCTCACCGGATGGCACGAAGGCGATTGTGGTAAGGCCTCCAAAGAGTCCCGACAGCGATGAAACTCACACCGTTCTGATTCGTGCAGGAAAGCACGTTTATCGGACGAAGATTGGCGCCTTGGTGAACGCGGAGGTTGCCTGGGCACCGGATTCCAAGGCCTTCTTTCTGACATATAGCAACGGTGGAAATGTCGGCACCTACCATGTTCGCGTCGTATATGTCACGGAGTCTGGTATCCGCGCCATCGAACCTGTGCCGAACGGCCGCCGCTTGTTTAAACCCATATGCTTCGATCAAGAAGCTCCCAATGTCGGCGCCATCGGGTGGCTTGGTCAAGGCTCTGACCGCCTCGCCATCGCTGTTGAGGTGCCGCCGCACTCAAGCTGTGCGAGCATGGGCACATTCGAGGCATTTGTAATCGAATTGCCCACTGGCAACGTGGTATCTGAGTTCGGACAGATCGAGGCCAAGAAAGTGTTCTCAAATCTGGTCGGGAGCGAGCTCGTGGATGCTGACGACGGGTGTGTCAAAAAGCCGGAGAATTGCATTCCGTGCGGGATGAAAGGTGGCGAGTGCGCCCCGTAACGCCCCTGTGGGAAGCTTTCTTTGAGACCTGCCGCCATTGATGAGACAGCCGCTGCTATCCTTCTATGAAGGCTACGGCATAACCGCCTCGATATCCGCGGTCCAACCCTTCATTTCGTCTGCGTTCCCGTCCGATGGCCTTTGCGCACGGAATCTCCTGTTTTTTCCGGCATTTGGGTAACTTCCTTGATTCCACGTCCGCATCAATTGAAGTGCAATTCGCGCCCCATTAACCGGATATTCACCGCCAGAATCGGATACTAGCTGTGGAAATCCGAAGCTCGAACGCGGAGCGACAAGGAGCTGCCATGCCGACTTCCTCAATCTCGTATCTCTGGCGCGATACGGGCGCCGCGAGGGACTTTCGGACCGGGGTCTCGCTGCACAGTCACACCAATCAGTCGTTGGAAACCCTGGATTTCCTCGCTAACTTTGGCAATCAATACCCGGTGATGCGCCCCTTGCTTTCGCGCATGGAGCGGCGCGCCGAGCAGATGCATGGCGTGCGCATCAACTACGCGGCCAGCTACTGGACGCCGCCCATGACTCCCAAGCTCGCCTTCGATCTTGAAACCCGGCAGATCGAAAAGCTTGGCCTCGGCGCCATGGTTTCCCTCACCGATCACGACAACATCAAGGCTCCGATGCTTTTGCGCACCGTGCCCAGCGCACGCCAGATACCTGTCTCCGTGGAATGGAGCGCGCCCTACGGCGGCATGCAGTCGTTCCACCTGGGCGTGCACAACCTGCCCAGCGCCCGCGCCACGGCGTGGATGGCGATCCTCGAAGACTACACCGCCAACCCCAGCGACAAGCGCCTGACGGAAATCCTGGTCGCTTTAAATGACGAGCCCAACGTGCTCCTCGTCTTCAATCACCCCATATGGGACCTCTACCTGATCGGCAAGGAAAAGCATCAGTTCTTGGTGAACGAGTTCCTGCAGAAAAACGGCGCATATTTTCACGCGCTGGAGCTGAACGGCCTGCGCAACTGGGACGAGAACCGCGAGGTGCGGCGCCTGGCCGAGAAGTGGAACATGCTGCTGATCTCCGGCGGCGACCGCCACGGCGTGGAGCCGAACGGGAACGTCAATCTCACTAACGCGGCGACGTTCACCGAATTTGTGCATGAGATCCGCCGCGAGAAGAAGAGCCACGTGCTGTTCATGCCGCAGTATGCCGAGCCGTGGAAGCACCGCATTCTGCAGTCGACCATCGACGCTGTGCGCCACTATCCGGAATTTCCGCAAGGCTCGCGCAACTGGGACGAGCGCGTTTACCATCCCGACGCGAACGGCGTAATCCGGCCCCTGAGCGAACTGTGGCCCAAAGGCGCGGCGCCACACGTCATGCGCTGGACCATTGCGATGGTGCAGCTCATGGGCTACGGGTTCGTCTCCGGCGGCCTCAAAATGGCCTGGAGCGAGTCCCACCAGCTCCGCCTGGCTCTCGGCGAGCAGGAGTAGAACAGCGGTGCTGGCTCCGCTTACAGCATGACCTCGCCCCGCGTCGCCTACTTCCCCGACTCCTTCCACGAAGTGAACGGGGTCGCGCACACCAGCCGCCACTTTGAAGCCTTCGCGCGCCGCCGCAATCTGCCCTTCCTCTGCATCCGCGCTGGCCATCGCTCGCAGGCTCTCATCGAAGACGGCAACGTCTGGTCTCTCGAACTGCCGCGCGGCTTTCTTTCCATCCCTCTTGAAAAAGATCTCCGCTTCGACCCCGCGTACCCGCGCCACCTCCGCCTCATAGCCAGCGTCCTCGACCGCTTCCAGCCCGATTTGATTCACATCACCGGTCCCAGCGAGATCGGTCTGCTCGCCGCCTGGCTCGCGCACCGCCGACGCATTCCGCTCGC
The DNA here is from genome assembly GCA_963745965.1 of uncultured Acidobacteriota bacterium. Lineage (GTDB taxonomy): Bacteria > Acidobacteriota > Terriglobia > Terriglobales > Acidobacteriaceae > Telmatobacter. The sequence goes on along the minus strand of CAVUZC010000010.1, from coordinate 19,022 downwards.
CGCAAGCTGGCACACTAATGTGCACGAATACGCCGCGCGGCGTGCCGATTGGTTTCTGCGCCTCCTGCCCCGGCGTCGCTCCCAATCCGCCGCCCGCAAAATTGAAAGTTTCTCGCTGTTCGCAATCGCCCGCTTCTACTCCCGCGCAAAGGTGCTGTTCGCTCCTAACCCGCAACTCTGCGCCCTGCTCGAGCGCTCGACCGGTCGGCCTTGTTTCCTGATGCCCCGCGGTGTCGACGCCGAACTCTTCCATCCCCAAAGACGCACCCGCCCGCTCGACGATCCACAGCGCATCCTTGGCTTCGTCGGCCGCCTTTCCATCGAAAAGAACATCGGGCTGCTCGTCCAAATCCAGAAGGACCTAATTCAAGGCCAAGAGAAGTTCCTGATTGTTGGTCACGGCGGCGACGAAGCCTGGCTGCGCGAACGGCTGCATCGAGCAGAGTTTACGGGTGTGTTGCGAGGGGAAGAGCTGGCCCGTGCCTACGCCAATATGGACCTCTTCGTCTTCCCGTCGCACACGGATACGTTTGGCAACGTGGTGCTGGAAGCGCTGGCCTCGGGTGTGCCGGCGATCGTCACGCCCGACGGCGGCCCGTGCTCCATCGTCCGCGACGGCGAGACCGGCCGCATCGTGCCCGACGAGCAATTCGCGCCGGCAATCAGAGAGATCCTCGCCAACCCCGCCCGCCACGCCGCCATGCGCCAGGCCGCCCGCGCCTACGCAGTCACTGCCAGTTGGGATTCTGTATTTGAAGGCGTCTACGCGGCGTACCAGCGCATTTTCCCTGCCACGCATCAATACGCCGCCGCCGATTGAGCCGATATGTGGTTATTGGCCCACGTGTCCTTCGAGGTACCGCCGCTCCACCAGCAGCGTAAAAACATGCTCGAGCGCCAGGTGTGCCTGCTGAATATACATCGTGACCTCGGACGGAATGCACAGGCAATAATCGCAAAGCGGAGCCATCTTGCCGCCCATCTTTCCCGTCAGCCCGATGGTCACCACGCCCATCGCCCGGCATTGCTCCAATGCGCGAATCACATTCGGCGAGTTGCCCGAAGTCGAGATGCCGATGAAAATGTCGCCCTTCTGCCCGTGCGCTTCAATTTGCCGGGCAAAAATGCGCTCGAAGCCGTAATCGTTGCTCACTGCCGTCAGCGTCGACGTGTCGGTGCTCAGAGCCATGGCTCTCATCGCCGCCCGGTCGCCCTCCAGCCGGCAAACGAACTCGGTAGCCAGGTGCTGCGCATCGGCTGCGCTGCCTCCGTTGCCGGCCACCATCAGCTTGCGGCCGGCGAGCAGCGCCTCCGCCGTCGAATCAGCCGCGGCGGTCAGCGTATCATGCAGCGCCTCATCGTGCGCCACGGCTTCCATCACGCGCACGCCCTCCGCGAGCCGCTCCCGCACCAGATTGCTCATTTCAGTTTTCATCGTCACTCAGCTTCATGGCCGTCACTCAGGCCATTGTACTGAGCCAACGCGCAGAGAGACGATGGCAACCCTCGGGCAGACACTCTCCGGTCAACAGCGATGCGGGGCTAACGCCGCTCACGCCGCTAGCCCCGCAAACTCCTCTGCCTCCATTGATCACTCGTCTTCGCTTTCCTCGTCCTCCTCTACCAACTCCTCGCCATATGGCAGAACCAGCAAACTTGCCGCCAGCAGCTTCTCGGTCAGCCGGTCGAGCGCCAGCGGGTACTTGTACCCCATGGTGCGAATGGCCATCCCGAACATGCCGGCCACCTCCACCTGGGTGTACTCCTGCAGCACCACCCGGCTCAGAATCTCGCGATCGAGCAGCGGCAGCTTGTTCAGGCATGTCTCGACATCGAGAACGAAGATCACCGCGTCTTCGAAGGTGCGCACGGGACGGCTCGATGCCCATCCCCGCGCCACAGGGTCACCGAGGATTGAGGGCGCCCTGCCCACCTGCATCGAAGCGTACAGATACCGTCTCAATAAGCTTTCAGTATGTCTGCGGTAAAACGCCAAACTGGCCGCAGGCCGCGGCGTCGCAGCAGGCCTGGTTTCGTTTTGCCCAGATGTTTTTCGTTCCCATCTGTGGCGCTCGATGCACCAGACCGCGTGGCTGGCGCCCGATTCCCATCTCAGAGGCATTTGGAGGGCTGCACTCATTGCGCACCTCCCACGGCTTCGGCCACCGCCCAAACCTTTGCCAGTTGCTTACGCGCTGGCCGGCCGCGCCGCTTGCGGCTTTCCGGGGTTGGAAATGCTCTCAATTTCGATGTGCATTCCTTGCAATACACGCTGTCGTGTGTCTGGACACGATACCAAAGGCAACCGCACCCTTCGCAAACTTTCAGTTGTACGCGCACTTCCATGACTGGGTCTCCATGTTGCTGTTCTCTTTACCCGGTGGAGTTTTATTCTTCTGGTTGCTCCCTGGGGTGTAGAGAACCGGGCCAGGCCGTTCAGATTTCTTCTGTTCTGACGGAGGATTACCACCCGTGTTCTCCTGTTGTCTGTCATGAGCATTTGTGCGCAGATCCTGGAATTTCCCGTCCAGCTTGCTTCCCCGGCGCTCCCGACAGAGCGGCCCCAGGATGGGTGAAGGAAAGCCGGAACACAACAATCCGGTCCGGCAAATGTTCATCCTCTGTATTCGGAGGCAGTAATTCGCCCCCGCTCAAACCACAGCGAAAGAACGTTTTTCCCGAGATTCCCACAAGCTAGTGCGTGATTAAGTAAACCTAATGTAGGGATATGGTTCTTTACCGTCAATGTAGGGCCGTACATTTCCCGTAGTTCGCTTTCCAACCGGCCAGCAAATGCTGAAAATGAAGGCACACATGCCCTGATAGGTTTTCCAAGGGAAAGCAATATGCTCTTGTGCCTATTGCTGGCGGCGAATTGTCCACAGATGAACTTCAGCCAGATGCACGAGCGACTCCGCCTGGAACTGCTGCGCAGGATTCAGCGGGGCACGCTCAGCGTATCGCTGCTTGCGCGCCAGACCGGCTTTGGGCAGCCGCACCTGTCGAATTTCCTGCGCAGCCGGCGGCAGCTTTCGCTCGAAGCCATGGATCGGATTCTGGCCGCGCAGCGCCTGACCATCGGCGACCTGCTGCCGGCGCTGCCGCAGAAGGCCATATGGCAGGAGGATGAGAGCGCCACAGCCATTCCATTGGTTTCGCACGCCACGGCACTGTATGAGCCCATGGTTCGCCCGTCGGCGGTCCAACTCATGCTGCACCTGCCGCCCGGGGTTCTGGAAACCGTGCGCGCCCGGGCCACAAACGTGCGCCGCGCCTGGCAGCGCTTTGTCGCCGTTCGCATTGCGTCTGCAGATGCTCTTCCCATGGAACCGTTGGTGTTGCCGGAGGCCCTCGTGCTCCTCGATCGCCACTACAATTCGCTGCTCCCGTACCGCCCCAGCCGCCCCAACCTTTACGCCATCCGCCACGGCGCTCACCTCACGGTTCGGTATGCGGAGTTCCAGTCGAGCCGCCTCATCCTTCGCCCGCACAACAATGCGTTTCCCCTCGAACTCATCGCTCTGAATCAGGAAGAATCGCCCAGCGATTGGCTGGTGGGAAGAGTGGCGCTGATTCTCAACGAAGTTTGAGCCTTTTCCTGAGGAGCTTCGTCCGCCAGATTGGTTGTCATCCCGAGCGCAGTCGAGGGATCTGCGGTTGCTTTTGGCGCTGCTCGCATTCCCAATCAATTTGCGAGGCAGGTCCCGTCAGCGAGATCGCGCTCGGCTTCGGCAAGATGTTCCGGTCTGCCGAGGTCGCGCCAGTAGACCCCGTCGGCGCGGTAAGCAAGGATGCTTTCGCGCTGCGCCGCGAGCCGCACGTACGCGTCGACGATCGAAAATGCGCCGCTCTCGTCCAGCTTCGCGAAGATGCGGGGCGAGATAACATGAATGCCGCAAAACGCCAGCGGCTGGAGCGATTGCTCAGAACTTTCCGGCGTGCTCCCGGATTTGGCGCCGCGGCCATGAAATCGGTCCTCGTCATCAAACAGCAAGGGCCGCGAAGTCGACCGATCGGCAACGGCCAGCGTGGCGAGCGCGTTGCGTTTCCGATGAAACTCGACCATGCGCGCAAGATCGATCGTGCTGAGCACGTCCACGTTGTGCACCATGAAAGGTTCACTCTTATCGGCATCGGATTCGAGGAAGAACCACGCAGCCTTCTTCAGCCCGCCGCCCGTATCGAGTAAATCTTCTTCGTGCGAAACTTCGACCCTCATGCCGAAGTTGCCGTTCGCCGCGAGAAAACTCACGATCTGGTCCGCGAAGTGGTGTGCGTTGACAATGACCTCGCGAACGCCGAAGGCCCGCAGCCGCGCCAGCGTAATCTCAAGCAGTGTTCGCCCGCCGAGCATCACCAACGCCTTGGGACGGTCGTTTGTAAGCGGCCGCAATCGCGTGCCCAAGCCGGCGGCAAAGACCATCGCTTTCATGCTGGCGCATCCTCACGCGCGGGTTTTTCAAGCCCGCGTCTTTCAACTTCGACGTGCCGCAACTCCACCTTCACGCCTTCGGTGCCGTGCAGGTGCTCCGCCAGCCGCTCGGCGAGATACACCGACCGGTGCTGCCCGCCGGTGCAGCCGAATGAAACCATCAGGTTCGAGAACCCACGCTCGCGGTAATTCGCCACGCTGGCATCCACAAGCGCCGATACATGAGCGAGAAATTCATGAACGGCCGGCTGCCGCTCGAGATACTCTTTCACCGCCGTGTCCCGGCCCGTCAATTGCCGGAACTCGGCTTCGCGCCCCGGATTCGGCAAGCTGCGCGCATCGAAGACAAACCCTCCGCCGTTGCCCGATTCATCGGTGGGCAGCCCTTGATGAAACGAGAAACTGAAGACGCGCACCGTCAATCCCGCCGCGGGCGTGGAGACTTGTTGCAGCTTTTCAGAACCCGCAATGGCGTCCAGCGCGTCGAGCAGCGCGGGCAGCGTCACCGGCAGCTTCACGTTCTCGGCCAGCCACCGCACGTTCTTGAGCGCGTAGGGAACGCTCGCCAAAAAGTGCGGCTTACGCTCGTAGAATCCGCGAAACCCATACGCCCCAAGCGCCTGCAGGATGCGCACGTAGACGTAGGCGTAGTAGTGCTCCATGAACGCCGCGCGATCGAGCTTGATGAATCCGGCCAGCGCGTCGAGATAGTGGTCGAGCAACTGCTGGCGCAGCGCAGGCGGCAGATCGGCCTTGGCGTCGAAGAGCAGCGACGCAATGTCGTACTGCAACGCACCTTTGCGCCCGCCCTGGTAGTCGAGAAACCATGGCTCCCCATCGCGCAGCATCACGTTGCGCGACTGAAAATCGCGGTAGAGAAAATAATCGCGCGGCGCTGCGAGCAGCAGCTTGGTCAGTCGGCTGAAGTCCAGTTCCAACGCCTGCTCGTTGAACGGCACGCCCGCCAGACGCAGAAAATAGTACTTAAAGTAGTTCAGGTCCCATGCGATCGACTGCCGGTCGAAGCTCGCGCGCGGATAGCAGACTTTGTAATTCAGGTCGCGGCCCGCTTCCACCTGAAACCGCGGCAGAGCAGCCACGACTTTGCGATAGGCCTCCACAACCTCAGGCGCAATCGCATCTCCCGAGCGGTGCTCGCTCAGGAATTCGAAGAGCGTAGTGTCGCCCAGATCCTCTTCAAGATAAGCGCCGCGGCTCAAATCCTCCCCGTAAATCTCGGGAACTGCCAGCCCGTGGCGGCGGAAGTGCTTTGAAAACTCGAGAAACGCGATGTTTTCTTCGCGTACGGGATAGAGGATGCCGATGGCGCTCTGTCCCGCACCCGAAAGCCGCACGATTTTGCGTCCCGAGCCGCCCAACTGGCCCTGCAGCGGCTCTGCGCGCTCCGCCGGCGCATGAAAGTGCTGCTCGAAAAGGCGTTTCAGTACGTCCATCAAGATGCTTTCCTGGTCGTCATCATGCTTCGATCAAGATAGCGACGCAGGGGAAGCAGACGCAAGGTGCGCCGCTGGCGGCGCGGTAATAGCCGAATTTGGAATTACTGCTTCTTGCCGACGCTGATCGTGATGGCTCTCGGCGTCTTACCGGCAAGTTGAGGAGTGTGGTGGGTTTGGCACGGGATTCCAACGCTGACGAGGGATTGGCAGAATGCATGCCGAGCACCTACGGACTGGGTGTCGTCAGGCGCTATATAGGCATCGACCCCCGAGTCGAAAATACTAGCTGCCGATTCTCCTTCTACATCTACAAGGATCCCACCATCTCGCTGTATCTGGGCGGGTACCCGCGTCCAACCAGCTGACCTTAGCAGAGTGTCCAACGACCTTATTAATGCCAGAGGTTCAGGATCGGGGAAAACCGCCAACGCAAAGGACTGCCCCGCGAAGGGCCTTAATGCCGCAATGATTGCCTCTTGTTTCTCTGGGGACAGGATCCGCGGCGCTTTAAACTTCGCTAACTCTAACGCCGCGTCCGCCGCGGCCTTTTGGGCTTCCGCAGTATGCTGTTTTTGGGCCTCCAGATCTGTTTCTACACGCTTTTGCGCAGCCTCAGCATCTGCCGCGTCTTTTTGCAGCCGAGCTAATTCCTCCTGTGCGTTAGTGAGGCGGTCAGTTGTCGCTGCGATCCTTTCGTTTGAGTAGCCCTCTTTAACGTTTCCCATCCAAACGACCAACACCGTGGAAGCCACTCCGAAACAGAGGCTGAAAATCAATCCGAGATTTGCACAGTTATATAGGCGAGCGGCAGTATCCTCAGTCGGCCACATAGCGATACCCTCTCAAATTCGGACGCTGCCGCCAGCGGCCCTTACTCCGCGTCGTGGTGCGAATCCACGCCATCGAACCGCGTAAACCGCGAATCGAAGTGCATCTGCACTGTGCCCGTGGGGCCGTTGCGCTGCTTGGCGATGATGATCTCCGACTTGGCCTTCTCTTCCGGCGAAAGATCCTCGTCGCGGTTGTAGTAGGCCTCGCGGTGAATGAACACGACTACGTCGGCATCCTGCTCGATGGAGCCCGACTCGCGCAGGTCGCTCAGCATGGGCCGCTTGTCGTCGCGCTTTTCGTTGCTTCGTGACAGCTGCGACAGCGCTACCACCGGCACCTGCAGCTCCTTGGCCATGGCCTTCAGTCCGCGCGAGATTGCCGAAACCTCCTGCACGCGATTCTCGTAGCCCTTCTTCACTCCGGGTATGGTCGCCGACATCAGTTGCAGGTAGTCGATCACCACCAGATCGAGTCCACCCCTGTTCTGCTTCAGCCGCCGCGCCTTGGCCCGCATCTCGGCCAGCGACGAACCGGCAGAGTCGTCGATGAAGATGTGGGAATCGACGAGCAGCCCCAGCGCGTCCTGGAGCCTTGCCTGGTCCTCGCGCGGGATGAAGCCCGTTTGCAGCTTGCGCTGGTCCACGCCCGCCTGCGAGGCCAACATGCGGCGCAAGAGCGATTCCTTGCTCATTTCCAAACTGAAGACGGCCACCGTCGCCTGGTAGCGCACCGCCGCATTCTCCGCAATGTTGATGGCGAGCGCTGTTTTGCCCATCGAAGGCCGCGCAGCAATAATGATCAGCTCGCCCTTCTGCAATCCGCTCGTCATGCGATCGAAATCGGTAAAGCCCGTCGCCAGCCCCGTCACGTCGCGGGCCTGTTTGTACAGGTTGTCAATCGACCCGAAGGAGTCGCGCACGATCACATCGATCGGCTGCAGGCCCAGCGTCATGCCAGCCTGGCTCACTTCGAGCAGTTGCGACTCCGTCTCGTCGAGAACGCTGATCGCTTCCTGGCTCTGATCGGCAGCCTTGGCGATCGCGGCCGAGCAGATGCCCATCAGCCGCCGCAGCAGGCTCTTGTCCTTGACGATGCGGATGTAGTCTTCGATCACCGGCCGCCGCGGCAATCCCTCGGTCAGCGACGCAAGATAAGCCACGCCACCCACAGCCTCGACCTCTTTGTAGCGCGAGAGCTCGTGCGAGAGCGTGACGATATCGACGGCCCGACCCGTGTCGATCAGCTCGCCCATGCGCAAAAAGATGCGGCGATGCGAATCGAGCGAAAAATCGTCGGGCTTGATGTGCTCGGCGGCCTCGGCGTGCGCGGCGTTATCCAGCAGGATCGCGCCCAGGATGGTCTTCTCCGCGTCCACGTTCGCGGGCAGTCCGGTCTCGAGAGTGAGGTCGGGGGCAGTGGCCATAGAGAAAAGTGTAGGTCAACTCCGGCCCGCTCGGTCCATGTGAATTGCCGCGACCTTATGTGAATATCGCGAACTTCGTTCGGGCGGGGCAGTTCTGCTAAACCCCGTCTGCCCGCGCCGCATTCAGCCCATTGAAGATCTGCTCAAACTTGCCCGACTCGGCCGCAAAGCGCAAACCCTTCACATTCTCCACGCAGATTTCAGCTGGCGTGGGCTGCTGCTTCAGAATCCCCATCGCTTCGGTGATGAACTGCTTCAGTGGCATAGCACGCGGATCGTCGGCGCCGCTCATCAGGTGGGTCTGCACATACGGCGGAATCAACTCCAGAACCTCAATCCCAGTATTGCGAAGCTGGTAGCGCAGCGACAGCGTGTAAGAGTGGATGGCCGCCTTGGTGGCGCAATAAGTGGGCGTAAGAGCAAGCGGCAGAAACGCCAGCCCCGACGTAACATTCATGATCGTCGCATGAGCGTGCTTCTGGAAATGTGGCAGCAGCGCCGCTGTCAGCCGAATTGGCCCAAGCAGGTTCGTCGCCACTGTCGCTTCGGCGTCCGCTAGATCGGCCTGCTGCGCCAGCAGCTTCTCCGGCCGCATGATCCCCGCGTTGTTAATGAGCACGTTGAGGGCAGGAAACTCGGCCACGGCTTTCGCGGCGAAGTTGCGTATGGAGTCCGCGTCCTGCACGTCGAACTGGAGCGACTTCATGACGGGATTGGCGGCCGTGGTTTCGTCGAGCGCCTGCTGCCGCCGTCCGGCAACAATCACTTGGTTGCCGAGCGCGTGAAGCGATTCGGCCAGTCCGCGGCCGATTCCGGAGCCCCCACCAGTAATCAAAATCGTATTGCCACTGGGACGCATAGAATTCTGTTCCTTTCACTGGCATCATAGCGAGATTCGGCAAACGGTGCTTTTCGGCCAGCGAACGTCCAATTCAGTTCCCTTTTCCAACAGACGCCGACGCAGACTTGCCGCCCGTATAAGGTGACTCTCATCACAGGTTGCTGCCTCCAATCGACTGCATAATCAGGCATCGATCGCGAAGCGCCGCACGTTGGCTTCCTGGTCGTCGAACCCGGCTCACCCAGACCACGGGCCGGAGCTAAAGAAGGGACCCCAACGTGCCAATCCATCGAATTGACGAGGCTCGCCTGACAGTCATCACCCGCGCATACGTTGTTCCGTCTCCGCTCACGAGAAACGCGGCTCGACCGCATCGTATGCAAGTCGCGCCGCGCGTTACTGCGAACGAAGCCGCCGTACCGCAAAAAGCAGCCGAAGACGTCGGCAATCTGGCAAAGGGCTTTGCCTGGGCCTTGATGATCGAGGGTGCTGCGGCGCTCGCCATCTATGCGGTATGGCATTTCTGGCACGTGCTCCAGTTTCACTTCTGATCGAGCTTTCGAAACAATTCCCGTGCCTCTTTGGTAATGCCGAATCCGGGCGCATCCTGCACAATCCGGGTAAATCTGCGAGGATAGACTAGTTGTGCCTGAGAGCAAGTTGATGCGACAGGACCCACCGCTCAAGTGAAACCTTCCATGCGCCGAGTGGCGCTCATCTACAATCCGGCATCCGGCCAATACTCGGCGCGGCGCAAGGCCGCCGTCGGGCAGGCTCTCGCCGTTTTTCGCAATGCAGGAGTCGCCGCTGAAGCTTTCGAAACCACAGCATCCGGGGAAGCGACGCTTCATGCTCGCGAAGCCGTCGACGCGGGCTTTGACACGGTTCTGGCCTGTGGCGGCGACGGCACCGTACACGAGACGGTGCAGAGTCTCGTCGGCGCCGACGTTGCGCTCGGCGTCATTCCTCTGGGAACGGCGAATGCTTTGGCCGCAAACCTCGGCCTGCTTGGCGCGCCCGCCAAAGTCGCGCGCAAGCTGCTCGACGCGGCGCCCGAACGCATCTCCGTGGGCCGCATTCACTATCGGGATCTCGCCGGCAACTCCTGTTCGCGCTACTTCATCGTGGCCGCTGGCATCGGCCCCGACGCTCTCGTCATGGCGCGCATGGACGCGGGGTTGAAGCGCCGGCTGGGCTACCTGCTCTACGCCATCGAGTTCTTCCGCACCTGGGCCACGTTTTCCTATCCGCTCTTTGAGGCCGCAATGCCCGCCAACGGCCACGGTGACGCTCGCGCGGTCCACGTCTCGCAGTTGCTGGCCGTGCGCGTGCGCTCCTTCGGCGGCGCGTTACGCGAGTTTGCTCCCGGCGCAAGCCTGAACAATGAAAGCCTCAGCCTGCTGGCCTTCAAGACGCAAAGCCGTATGCACTATCTCCGGTTCATGATGGCGGCCCTGGCCGGGCGGCACACCTTCAACGGCGTAGTCGAGCTGCTGGAGACGCCGAGCATCGACTGCCGCACCCCCGATGGCACGGACGAAAAGTTGATGGTGGAAGCCGACGGCGAGGTGCTGGGCTCGTTGCCTGTACGCCTCGAGATCGTGCCCCAATCGCTCACCTTGCTCGTTCCCCCCGGAGCGCAGCCGTAGAGTAGCCGGATTCCTGAAGCCTGGCCGTCCATAATCCGCACCTATCTGCATGTGTCCCTGCGCGAACTGTGGCCGCCTTTCCGAGCACCAGCTTTAGGCGATCGGCGCACCGGCCGCGCGGTAAATGCCCTCGATGGCGACAAGATCCTTGAGTCCTTCCTCGCCGGGCGTGTCCGGTTCGCGATTGCTGCGGATGCAGTCGGCGAAGTGGTCCGCCTCAAAGACGAACTGATACGGCAGCTTGGCAGCGCTTGCCTGGCTGACATCGCCATGGAGGGTTTGGCCATGAAACTTCAGCCCCTCGTAGTAAAACGCTGGCTCGACCCAGAGATTGCCGTCGGCTCCATCGATGCTTAGATACGCGCCGCCCATTTCGCCATACGACGAACCACTGGACGCGAGCACTCCAGAGGGGAACTTCATCGAGAACTCAATGCTCTCTTCGACCGTGGAAAAGCGTGAATCGGCCGCGCGGGTACCTATCTGGGCGGAAAACGAGACGGGTTCTTCGCCTGCGATCCAGCGGATGGTGTTCAGCGGATAAATCCCGAGGTCGAGCAGCGAGCCGCCTCCGGCGAGCTTGCGGTCGAGCCTCCAGCCGCCGGTCTTCACGCCGTAGAAGCCTCCCTGAAAGCCTTGAACCTGGCCGAGCTCTCCGTCGCGCGCCATTTTGCGAATCTGCTGCCACATGGGGTCGTAGTGAACGCGGTAGGCAATCATCAGCTTCACGTTGTGCTGGCGGCAGGCGTCGATCATCTGCTGGCACTCGGCAGAGGAGATGGCCATGGGCTTTTCGCAGAGCACATGCTTGCCGGCGCGCGCCGCGCGGATCGTGTATTCGGCATGCATGGAGTTCGGCAGGCCGATGTAGACCGCGTCGATGTCGGGGTTATGCGCAATCTCGTCGTAGTTCTCGTAGTTGTACACGGCCTTCGGAGAGATTCCGTAGAGAGCCTCGTATTTCGGGGCCTTTTCGGCGGCGTGTCCGGTCACCAGCGCGGTCGTTTTGCACTTCGAGGACTGCGCGCAGGCCCGCATAAAGATTTCGGAGATGTCGCCGAGGCCGACGGCGGCGAAGCGCACCGGCTGTTGCGGCTCACCGCGCAGCGGGAGCGAACTGGCGGCAACGGCCAGCATGGAAGCTTTGATAAAGCTGCGGCGATCGAAAATGGTCATGGCTCCTCCGTAGGAATACGATTCGGCTCAACAACATCCTGGAACGTGTTTCAAAAATCCAGCTTCTGTAACAAGGGCACGGCTTTACAGTCTGTTACGAAACTCGGTCATGACCAGGCTTTGTAACAAGGGCACGGCTTTAGCCGGGCCGCAAGTCTCGCAGAATCTGTGTGGGCTTCAGCCCCTGCCATCTCAAATCACTGTGCTTGGCGAGTTTCGTAACGACTTGTTTAGCCGGGCCGCGGCAAAGCCTTCGGCCCGCGCCGGCAATCCAAAGCAGAACGCCCCTCAAATCATATCCTCGCCAACTAGACGAGTGGCAACGACCTCGGAACAGATAACTCAACTGAGGGTGCCCCCCGGTCCCTCGCGGTTGGGGACGGGGGATGGCTGGGTGCCCCATCCTAAGCGTGTCTTTTGCGCTTAGGGTGGGATAGCACGCGAAAATGGGTGCCCCAGGTGCCTCGCATTTGGGCACCTGGGAAACCACGCATCAAGACCCACGGAAAGCAAACACGGGAATCTTAGAGAATAGATACCCCAAAACCCATCCCGTACCAAGGCACATTTATTGTGGATGTTCGGAGAGCCAGTTTAGGGCGTCACTATCCCCGGCAGATGCTGCCAGCTGCATGAATTGGCGTGCCATGTTTTCATCGTGTGGTACCCCCAAACCTCGGTCGTAGAGATCCCCTAGGTGAAATTGTGCCCGGAAATCTCCCCCGGCAGCGCCTTCTCGATACCATTTGGCCGCCTCAGCATAGCTTTGAGCAACACCCAAACCGTTCTGATATAGAAACCCAATATTATTCATGGCCGTCGGCTGTCCCTGAGCTGCAGCTTTCCGATACCACTTCATGGCTTGTCCGTAATCGCGTGGGTCCGCGTGACCATATATCCAACCTACGTTATATTGAGCATTGGCATAACCTTGGGCGGCAGACTTTTGGTACCACTTCATAGCTTCTGAAAAATCCCGAGGTACCCCCAACCCGTTTTGATATAGCCATCCAACTTGATTCTGTCCGGTAGCATCTCCTTGAGCCGCAGCCAGGCGGAACCATTTCATGGCTGCAGCGTAATCCTCCGAGACAACCACGCCGAAAAGGTAAAACCATCCGACTTGGGCTTGAGCAGCCGCGTATCCTTGATCGGCTGCCTTCTGAAACCAGCGCATAGACTCAGCCAGGTCTTTGTTCACTCCCATCCCGTTCAAATAAAACCACCCAATATTATTCAGGGATAGGTTGTCTCCCTTCTCTGCCGCTTTTCGATACCACTTCATGGCCTCGACGTAATCCTGGGGCACTCCCTCGCCAGTTTGATAAGACCATCCAAGATTGCTTTGGGCCTGCATATCACCGCCGTTTGCGGCTTTCAGGTACCAGCTCGCCGCCTGTGTAAGGTCTTTCGGAACTCCCAAGCCACGCTCATATAACCAGCCGACGTCGCTTTGCGCGGGGGCGTACCCCTGGTCTGCTGCCTGTCGAAACAAATGCATCGCCGCAGCGTAATCCTGCCGGCTGGCGGCTTCATTGCCACGCGCATCAAGGTCGCTCGCGCTTGGTGTATGTGATTGTGATACTGCGTTGGATTTACTTGATCCAACAAAGAAAAGGGTCGTCAGTAGAACGGTGAAAAGCTTCTTCATGCTTGCTCCTCACTGAGCCGCGATCTTCCCCTGCGTCAATTTTTACCGAACATGGGTTCGCGCGATCAGCACCGTTTTCTCGTATTTTCGCATCAATAACCGGCGGGTGGCCGAGGTGCCTTGAAAAGTAAGCTCACCCACTGAGTCTGAGGGTGCCCCAGGTGCCTCGCATTTGGGCACCTGGGAAACCACGCACCACGCGTACGGAAAGTAGAGACGGAGATCTCAGGTTAGATCCCCCAAACCCTACCGACCACGCGGTTCCCACAGCCCGCCACCAAAATTTCTTTCATCCGTTTTGCAGATCATTTGCCCTTCCCGGTGCATACTGGCTCTGGAATCGCTCCATGCAGAACTCCGGCCGCGGCGGATGATCTCGCCCGCGTTCGCATCTTCGACCGCGAATTTCTATGATTTCTTCGGTATTTTGCCAATAACCCCTTACAGAGCAAGATCTTGCAGGACCGGCGCGAAGGCAGGGAGGATGGTTTCATTGAAAACAAAGGAGTTCTCAGCCACAAGCCGGCTGGGGCCATCCAGTAAGTCCTTTGATGTCTAGATTATGGCCACAACTCGCTGAAAACATGGATCTTATCGGTTTAACTGCAACTTAAGCCGATGAAACCAAAGAACATCCATCAAAAATATGGGGGGCACCCCCCCCTTTACCAAATGATAAACATTTCGGCGCAACAATTCGCCCACGATTGAACGCTTCTACTCCGCGTGGAAGACGACGTCGAAGAGCAGCAAACTCGCCGTCGTAAAGATGATGTCGTAGCCGAGAAGCATCCTGATCCACTGGGCCGGGTCGCTGTCGCCCGTAAAAATCGCCGTCGTGGATTGCACCATCGCCAGCAGCGCAGGAATGAAGATGGGAAACAGAATCAGCGAGAGCAGAAACTCGCGGTTGCGGCTGCTCATGGCCAGCGCCGCAAAAAAGACCCCGTTGCCCACCAACGCCCACGTGCCCAGCGGCAGCACCAGCGCAAGCAGCCACGCGTTACCCGCGATGTGCAGGTTGTAAAACACGACGAAGAACGGCGCGAGGATCACCTGCACGATGGTGACGAAGAGAAAGTTGGCGATGGCCTTGGCAAGGTAAAGCTCCGCGCTGGGCGCAGGGACCATGCGCTGCGCATCCATCACCTGGTGGCGAATCTCGCGCGCCCACGCCTGATTCAGCGCGCTCACCGAGGCGAACATGGTGGCCACGCAGAGCACGCCGCCGGCGATCTGCTGCGCAAACTGGCCCTGCGGATCGAAGGCAATGGAAAAAAGCACCACCACCAGTCCGGAGAAGAACAGCATCGAGATCATCGCATCGAGTGAGCGCCACTCGATGCGCAGATCTTTCGCGAGATGAGTCCAGAGGGCGCGCGTCATGAACGTCCCTCCGGAAATTTCGTTTCTTTTGTCAGGTCGGCAGTCTCAACCGGCTCGCCGATGGCCGCAGCGGCCCGCAAATAATCGTCCGGCGAAAAGATCAGTTGCGTTCCGCGCGTTCCCGCTGAAACGCTGATCTTGTCGAAGAGAATCGCCGTCTCATCGACGAAGACCGGGTAAGCCTTCTTCGCGCCGAAGATGGTAACGCCGCCGCGAATATAGCCCGTGAGCGGCTGCACGTCCTTGAGCGGAGACATCTCCGCCTTGCGCCACCCTGCGGCGCGCGCGAGTTTTTTGAAGTCGAGTTCAGCGTCGCCCGGGAATCACTGCGAAGGCGTAATCGGCTGCTCCGGTTGTCGTCAGCAGCGTTTTGAAAACCTGCTCCGGCGGCATCCCGATCTTCTTCGCGACGGTGATCGCGGTCAGATCGTTGGGATCGACCTCGTACTCGCGCAGTTCAAAGGCGATGCCGAGCGACTCAAGAAAGCGCGCGCCGTTGGTCTTCATAGCGTCGGGCTCCCCGGCTCAAATGACGCCACGCGGCCTGCGTGAAGCGTGAGCACCCAATCGGCAATCGGCGCGGCCAGCTCGCGCTGGTGCGTGGTCAGCACGATAGTGCGGTCGCTCTGCCTGAAGCGTGCCAGCAGATCGACCATCTGCCGCGCGCTTTCCACGTCCATATTGGAAAACGGCTCGTCGAGCAGCAGCAACTCCGGCGCGGAGATGAGCACGCGGGCGAGCGAAGTGCGCTGTCTCATGCCCTGCGAGTAGTGGCCGAGAGGCCGGTTCAATGCAGGGTCGAGGCCTACCTGGCGAAGAACGTCGCTCGGTGCGAGGCATTCGCGGCCGGGATAGAGGCTCGCGAAGTAGCGCAGGTTCTCCTGTGCGGTCAGCTCGTCGTAAAGCATGGGCGCATGGCTCATGTAGCCGATGCGCGCGCGCTCTTCGTGCGGCTCCGCGCCGCCAAACAGGCGCACCTTGCCGTAGCTCGGGCGCAGCAGGCCGGCCAGAATGCGCAGCAGCGTGGATTTGCCTGCGCCGTTTTCGCCCAGCAGAACGTAGCATCGGCCGGGTTCGAGCGTGACCGTAATTTGTCGCAACGCGGCAAAGCTGCCAAAGAGCTTCGATACTTCATCGAGCCGCGCGCAGTGCTCTGCGGGCCGAGCGCTGTGATTTGTGGGTTCGGCGCCGCTTGCGTTCGCGTTCATTCGGTCAGTTTGTGGCAGATGGGGCTGGCGCGGGCGCTGCGCTGGCCGACTTGGTCGGGGCCGACGGCTGCGCGCCGGGCTGCGCCGGAGCATACTTGCTGGCGCACTTGGCCTGGAGCGTGGTGGCGTGAAAGACGCCGTCGCGCCCATAAGTGCCGGCGGCTACGGCTTCCGAATCGTCCTTGAAGGTGTCCGGCGGCGGCTCGGTGCCTTTGTAGCTCACCTTGATGGTGCGGCCGCTGGCGGCGTTGGGCATGTGGCTCTCGAACTCGTTGAGAACGAAGTCGACGTGCGGCCCATTGTGCTCAATGGAGCCGGGCACGACGAAGCCGTCTACGCGAAGATTGCGTGTGTAAGCGACATTACCCATCGAAAGCAGCTCGGGCACCTTGACGAAGTAGCTCTTGCTGGAGCCGTAGCCGGTGTAAGCCAGCCAGCCGATGGTGCCAAGAATCACCACGACCGCAATGCCGATGCGAGACGAATTCGGGGAAGCCTTCATAATCCTGCCTTAACGATACGAGCAGGAACCAGCGGGGTCAAGAAAGGCGTCCCAGCCGCAAACCTTCTTAAGCCATCCGGGTCTGGCACAAAGAAAAGCGGCGCAGCCGAATCACCGGCCGCGCCGCCATTTCTTGTTGAGTTCGAGCCGTTTACTTCGTGGTCAGATGAGCAACTTCGGAGACCGTCTTACAAATCTGGGCAACGATCTGGTAAGGATCGGCTTCGGAGTTCGGACGGCGATCTTCAAGGTAGCCCTTATAGCCGTGCTTGATGAAGTTGACCGGCATGCGGACGGAAGCGCCGCGGTCAGAGAGGCCGTAGCTGAACTTGTCGATGGCCTGGGTCTCGTGCAGTCCGGTCAGGCGCAGGTGATTGTCCGGCCCGTAGACGGCGATGTGATCGGGAATGTTCTTCTCGAAGGCCTTCATCAGGGCCTCGAAGTACTCCTTGCCCCCCACTTCGCGCAGGTACTTGCAAGAGAAGTTGGTGTGCATGCCGGATCCGTTCCAGTCGCCGCGGATCGGCTTGCAGTGCAGTTGCACGTCCACTTCGTACTTCTCGCAGAGGCGCATCATCAGGTAGCGCGCGGTCCACAGGTCGTCGGCGGCCTTGTGCGTGCCTTTGCCGAAGATCTGGAACTCCCACTGCCCCTTGGCCACTTCGGCGTTGATGCCTTCGTGGTTGATGCCCGCGTGCAGGCAAAGGTCAAGGTGCTCTTCGACGATCTGGCGCGCGATCGAGCCCATGTACTTGTAGCCGACGCCGCAGTAGTAGGGCCCCTGCGGGCCGGGGAAACCTTCTTCCGGAAATCCCAGCGGACGGCCGTCCTTATAAAGGAAGTACTCCTGCTCGAAGCCAAACCAAAGATCGGCATCGTCCGGCGCCGTGGCGCGCATGTTCGTCGGATGCGGCGTGCCATCGGGCAACATGACTTCGCTCATCACGATGAACGCGTCCTTGCGCGCAGCGTCGGGATAGAGAGCTACCGGCTTCAGGATGCAGTCGGACTTGTGTCCCGCAGCCTGCATGGTGGAGCTGCCGTCAAATCCCCACAGGGGCAGGTCAGCGAGGGTGGGCGTTTTATCGAAGGACTTGATGGTGGTTTTGCCGCGAAGCTCAGGAATCGGCTTCTTGCCGTCAAGCCAAATGTATTCAAGTTTGTACTTTGCCATAGAGTCTCCTCATTCGTCGGGAATTGAGCATCAACACCCGGCGAAGCTTGCAGTTCGCCGATGTGGGTGGAGTTCAATTCCAGATTAAAATGAGGCGCGCCGAATGGTATAAGGAACGCATAAGGAAACGCAGAAAATGGTCGCGTGGCGCGATTGGCTGCTGCAAATGTGCTGCAGTACATCGCCTCCCGGGTGCCCGGGAAAGCCCTCCTGTTGCGAGCACACCCAAGCGTTTCTCACGAGAGGCAGAAGAATACGGCGATGGCGGCGGGCAGGGAACCATCGCGCGCTTACCATCAGGTATTCTTGCGGCGAGAGCGCCGCAAGGGCTTCGATTCGGACCAAGGCTTATGATGATCCGAACCGGTGTTCGCAGTAGCCGATGCGGCCCTACATCGGCGAACTCTTGTCAACCTCGCGCACGATGAAAAAGGGGCGGGAAGTGCTACTGGATTGTGAGGCCAGGTAGTCACGCAATGCGGCGGTCTGTTCGTCGGTACAAGGCGCGCCGCTGGTTTGCGAGCAGGTCAGGGTGCCATCCGGCCCGGCGAGCCGCACAGAGCCGATCATGGCAAGCGGTTTGTGCATCCGCCGGCCGGTCACGACCATCCGGTTCACGTCTTGAACATCTGCTGCGGTGCAGGCCGTCTTTCCAGCGCCGGCCATGCATTTGATGCCGTGACTGGACGCTCCCATCGACCCGGGTGTGCTTGTTTTGGCCTTGCTCTGTGCCACAAGCGGGATGGCCACCATGGCCAGAACCGCGCTTGCAATGGTCAAGTTTCTTCGCATATTCATCATGTTTCTCCTTTTCTGCGGGCAGTCCCCCGTGGTCTGAGGAATTCCGATGTCGCACGAGAAAGTGCCGAGGGTTGAGAGATTTGTGCCTGGGGCCCGTTCTGCGTGGGGAAGCGGCACAGCGGAAGGGTACATCACCGGCTGATTCACTCGTCAAGAGAATAAATACGCCCCGAAGGCATCGCGCTGGCGCTGCTCTTCTGCCAATCAGGTTGCGTTGCCCAGGATGATTCAGGATATTTGGCCCAAAGATGTTTGCTTCGCAACGGCCCGCCTTAGCCCTTTGCCGCGGCCATTCGTCGGCTCGTGAGCCCGTGAATCAACACGTTTTCGACGTACAATCAGAGAGGACCGGCAGACTGCGGAGAGGTGGCCGAGCGGTTGATGGCTCCGGTCTTGAAAACCGGCATACTCGAAAGGGTATCGGGGGTTCGAATCCCTCCCTCTCCGCCAGACAGTCAATATGGATCGACGAATTCCCTGTCCCACCGCAG